>CAJUNB010000040.1 GCA_910587635.1 uncultured Lachnospiraceae bacterium | reverse complement strand
GAGTGTGACAGTGAAAAAGTTCACCGCAGCTATGCGGCGCGTTGAAAATAGTAAGTTTATCTATTCCCCTGTTCACTGAGGGTAATATCACCATTTATAACCGCAATTCATACATTGAAAAGTTTTTGATATTTTTCCGATGGAGTACACTCCCTGCAGCGCAATCCAAGTTGCCTTGGATAAGCCAGGTATCCTTATGACCTTTGTGCTGCCGCAGGTGGGGCATTTGAGACGGTTATCTGTTTTTACCTTTTCCCGGGCACTCTTCTGCTGTTCAAGCTGGGTTTTAAACTGGGCTAATTTAAGCCCGTATTCTATGATATCCTTTTGTTTGAGTTCGATCATGGCATCAATAATCTCTGTTGAACGGGTAACAGTGTATATGGCAAGGGCATCATCTTTACTGATAAGAGGATGGATATTCATCTCTTCTATCATCCGATCTATTTCATAATCTGACATTTTAACATATTCATCTTTCGTTACATTAAACAGTACCATATCTCCGCCACAAAAACACTTTTTTGACCCTACCGGGACTAATCCCTTTCCACCACACTTGGGACATATTCTTGCTTCTAATGCCATAATAAACTTCCTCCCACATTTAGCCTATTTTTATCTTATTACATTTAGTGGATAATTGGAAGTTATTTATTAGATGAATCCTTATACTGTTTCTGATGCGCTCGCACAAGTCACAGAAAACGATATTGGATTAGGTAATATATTTAACAGATTAAAAGTTGATGCTGATAACTATAATAAAGTTATTGATGGCTTTAAGAGATTATATCTAGAAGATCCAAACTTAAAACTAGATAATGGCAAAGCAAACTGGGATGCAATAACCAAAGCAGTCAACGGCTGCGACGAAACCGCTCTCTCCTACTTTAAAACCCTGGAAGATGGCAACGGTATTATCAATAACCAGGCTGCATCCATAGAAGGCTTGACCGCCCATGTAAATGCTGCCAGCCAGTCATTCGGTTCCGCAGCACTCAAATCAGCCTTACTCAACACAGCGCTGAATGCAGGTATTTTCCTGGCTGTTTCCGTCGCCCTCCAGGCGACGGTCACAGCCATTGACAACTATATCCACAGAAACGAAATACTGCTGGAAAAGGCCGCAGAAGCAGACTCCAGAATCAATGCCCTGAATGAGAACTATAAATCCCACAAAAAGACTGTGGAAGAGCTGGGGGCTTCCTATGATAAGTTATCTCAGGGGGTAGATACGGCAACGAATCAAAACATCTCCCTCTCCGACGAGGAGTATGCCGAATACCTGAGAATCACCAATGAGCTGGCGGAAACCTTTCCTCAACTTCGTACTACTGTTGATGAAAACGAAAACGCTATCCTTCTCTTCAGCGACAAAACAAAATCCGCAGCCGAAAATCTCAGGGAACTTCTTGCAGAAGAACAGCAGATCGCCAACTACAAAATCTCCCAGGAGCTTCCCGATCTGTTTGGAGGCGTCTCTGTAAAGGCCGACGAACTGGAGGCTGCAAAACAGAAATACGATGCCTTATCCGCCTCCGCTTCCAAATATGCGGAAACCTTTGCACAGTTAGATATGACTGCTTCCGATGATGTATTCTCCCTGCAGACAGACAACAGCCAAGCGGGCATTGCCTATTATAGTGCGCTGTCTTCCGCCGTACAGCAATTCACAGACACGCTTCCTGCAGCGCAGAAAGAATTTTTTGATCTTACCCAGATGGTAGAGACCAATGACGCCGGTATCTCTACCATTCATTTTAACCTCTCTTCTCTCGATGAAGGCCAAAAAGGTGAATTACAGAAAATAATAGATAAGGAACTGGGAAGTGTCCGCGGCGCATTAAACGATCAAGTTGGAAATTTTGAGATAGAATTAAATGAGGCCCAGTCCAAATTCGACGTATCCTGGAACGATTTCCGCAGCAACCTCGTCAAAGCAATGCAGTCCCAGGCCACTTATCTGGGTCTCGATGACACAAGCAAGCTGCTGGCGGATGCACTGGTAGGCAGTCTTCCCTCTGAAATAGAAAGCCAGATGGACAGTGATAAGCCCTATCAGTGGATCAACGACAATATTATTTCCCAATTGTCAAAAATAGATGACGCCCAGCTCCTTTCAGAGTTTCGGAATAAAATACAGAAGCTCCTTTCCTTCGAGGACGGGGACATTGATGTGGTGACCTATGGGGAAGAATTGCAGAAATGGTTAAACGACAATCAACTGTTGATTGATCTCACTCCCATCCTTGCAAACGAGCAGGAAGCAAAACAAAACTTAAGCGATTCCATAAACGGCATTGTGAAAAACAGTTCCGGGGTAATTGACCTTGGCGAATTAGTAAAATTACAGGAATATACCAAAAATTTTAATGAAGCCCAAATACAGGCATGGACAAAAGCCACCTCTGGAATTCAGGGCGCACAGAATGCAATCGATGCCTATGAAAAAGCATTAAAGTCCCCTGGCCTGCTGAGTCCCCCTGTCACATTTGACCCGGCAGCTTTCGCAGAGAACATAGAAGCTCTGTCCTCTTTACAGTCATTTTATAATGACTTCTATAATCATGTAAAAGATGGCACGGATTTCACATTTGATATTTCGGAAATAGAAAGCTTACGGGAAGCATTCGGAGCTACCTGTGAAGAATTTGAAAACTTCGAAAAACTTGCTACCTCCTCCGCCACAAGCGCAGAAGAATTACAGGAAAGTTTTGATACGTTAGCAACACAGTATGTCATCTCTTCCCTTGACGGCCTGAATGAATCCACACGGGAACAGATCATCAGTCAATTAGAACTACAGGGAATCACCGGTTCATCCGAACTGTTGACGGAAGATCTTGCCAGTGCATACGGAATCCTGGCAGATAGCGGCTATACCCTTTCCGATGCAACAAATACTGCATACTGGTCATTATTGGACGAGGCAAACGCAAGTGAAGTCACCAAAGGCTCCCTCTATGCCCTTGCCGCCGCTGAGATTGCTTATAACAGCACAGGACTCAACGTACAGGATAAAATATCGAAACTTGGACAACTGGCATTGGCATATGGGGATACCGCCACCGCTGCCATCGCACAGGTTGCCGCTGACAGAGTCGCCATGGGTCATGGCGATTATGAATCTGTATACGCCGATATGATGGCCAGCGCCAACAGAGCGGCGCAGACTTCTACATTAAAAATCGGCCAAGCGTCTACTAACACATCCGGAGGCAAATCAGGGTCCGGCGCCGGCGCCAGAAAAGAAACCGCCCAGGAATTTAACTGGATAGAAAAAGCCATCGAAAACGTGGAGGATGAAATATCCCGCCTTGACAAGATCGCAGACTCCAGCTTCTCTTCTGTCTCCGAAAAAAATGCGGCGCTACGTAATGAGATCGAAAAGATCAATGAAGAAATCGGCATCCAGCAGCAGGCGTATGCGCAGTATATGGCGAAAGCCGATGCTGTCGGACTCTCTGACACATATCAAAATCTTGTCCAGAACGGCGCTGTCAATATCGAAGAGATCTCTGACGAAAACCTCAAGGAAGCCATCTCTGATTATACGGAATGGTACAAAAAGGCAAAAGACACACAGGATAAAATAGATGACCTCCACAACGATGCCAAAGAGAAGCACGTGGAAGGTTACGAGCTGGAGCTGGAAGAACTGGAAAGGCTGCGCGACGATCAGACGATGACAGAGCGCGAATATCTGGATGAGCTCCTTGTCTTATATGAGAAATATTATGCAGATCAGACCGCTTTCGCCAGCCAGGCAAAAGAGGCAAAACTAAATTATCTCCAGGAAGAGAAATCATATCTGGAAACTGTGGCGAATGCCGCCGTTTCCCTGTTGGACAATGAAATCGACGCCCTGGAAGCCGATAAAGACAGCGCCCGTGAAAAATATGAAAAGCAGATAGAGGGCATTGACCTCGTCATCGAAGAACGTCAAAAAGAGATCGAAGTCATCCAGGACCAGATAGACGCTCTTACGGAAGAAAACGAAGAAATAGACCGTCAGCAAAGGCTTCAGAAAGCACAGTATGACCAGCAGCGCGCATTTAACCAAAAGACGCAGTTTACCTACAAAGACGGACAGATGTCCTATGATATCGACTATTCCGCCTTAAAAGACGCCGACAGTAGCGTCCGTGAGGCACAAAAGGACATCGCCATTGCAAATCTGCAAAAGCAGATCGATTCGATTCAGGACGGCATCGATGAGCTCGATATACAGAAAGAGAAACTAAAAGAACTGGCAGAGGAATCGGACGCTTATTTTGACAGCAAAATCCAAAACCTGCAGAACTATCAAAATCAATGGAAAAACTCCCTTGCCCTGGAAGAACAGGCTGCAGCCATCGAGAATTTAAAAGCGATGTTTGGCGAAGATGCCATTGCCCAGATTCTCAGCGGCAATACTCAGCTTCTGACCACGTGGGCCCAGGAATACGCGGATACCATGGCCGCCATCGATCTGGTGAATATGAATACCGTGGGAGCCATTACGGCGGAGTGGGCAAAACTTGCCGGCATTTCCATCGATATGGAACATGCCAGAGAATTGTCCGATCTGCCTGTAGGCGAATTATCCGCCAGGGCGGAATCTCTCGGCATTACCATGCAAAATACGCAGGACCGTGTCAATGGCGTCATCACGGAACTGAACAATCTCGCATTGCAGGTGTCCTCTTATGAAATTCCTCCCATTAACACGGAACAATTCATGGCTTCTCTCAACATGGATGAAAACTCCGGCGTATTTGTACAGTTAAATGCTTTTGTTGCAAAGTTCCGGGAAATATGCGAATCCATTCCCTCCATATGGAATAATACCATGGCGTCTATGAACGGACAGGGCGGCGCTCCCGGCGAATCTGCCGAAAATGATTCTTTATTTTCGCCCCTCATCGGTGCAATGGATTCCACAAAAACAGCGATTGATAGCAAACTTCTGGAATATCAGAAGTCATGGACGAATTTCAACGAACAATTGGGGAAAATCATCGGAATAGACAGCGGCTCAAGCGGTTCTCCTGACGGCGGCCCCGGTTCCGCTCAAAAAGGCGGGAATCTGACAAAAAGCCCGGAAGACGGGGGCCAAAAAGAAAGCGGCGACGGTTCTATCATAGGTACCATCGAAGCCGGCGGAGCGGCCATAACCCAGAGCTTTAACGAGACATGGATTCCCGGAATCGAAAGCTTTGCACTGAGGGTGGATGAAATCTGCCTGAGCGTATGCTCCATGGTAGCGGACATGGCAAACGAAATCATCGATATGGTAAACGCGGCGTTAAAGGCGCTGAAAGAGCTTGCGGCCCAAAATACAGGCGCTTATAAGATCGACAAGGTAAGCAGCAGCTATTCCCCTCATTCCATTACCTCCTCCAATGCCTCCGGCACCTCCTCTTCCGCTGCCGGCAGAGGCGCCATCACCCACAGCCAGGAATCCCTTGTCAACGAGCTGGGAAATGAAATGCTCGTCCGAGACGGCGTTTTATATGAAATCCAGGGCGGCGCCCAAAAGATATCGCTGAAAAAAGGCGACGTGATTTTTAACCATAAACAGACCCGGGAAATCAAGAAATACAACCGTGTGAAATCAGGCGGCGGACGTGGAAGGCTGATCGGCGCATTTGCCGCCGGTACCGTTATCACTCCCGGCGGGCACATACTGACTGCCCTTTCTGACGCCCACCCCGTCATGCGGATGCAGAAGCAGTTCGACGATTTTGTAAAGAAAGCGGGAGGCATGGATATTCTCTCCGCCAATACCCTAATCGCCCATAGCCGGCAGATGGAAAATATGGGAAAACAGATCACAAACGCAAACATTGTGAACAACACTGCCAGCCACAGGCCAAGCGTCACCACCGGCGATATCCATATTACCTGTCCCGGCGTTACAAGCCAGCAGGTAGCCAGACAGGTGGGCGTGGAGCTCAATCACATGTTTCATGGTTTACATCTCGATGCCGAACAACACAGCAGAATGAGATAATTCTGCACGATTTTAAGAAATGACAGCCGCACCCTGAAATATGGGTGCGGTAAAACTCTTTTTATTTAAAAAAGGACATACAGGATGGATTACAAAAATGAAATATTAAAATCGATACAGACCATGGTTGACAGGACTGTTTCCAACCGCAAAGTTGACCATACCTACCGGTCTGTCGTTAAAAAGATTGTGAAAGAAGGATATGTAATCGTCGATAGCGCAGGATGCGAGCGCACAGTCCGGTGCTGCATCCCCGGCGTCAGCTTAAAAGCGGGACAGAACGTATGGGTCAAGGAACCCATGGGCGATATCGGAGCGTTACATATCTGCGGCGTTTGTTAAAACAGATGAAAAGGAGGTGCTACAATGTCAAAACCTACTATCAATAAAATCATACCTTTCGACGCCTCTTATGACTACACGGTATCTATGTCATATATCGGAAACATACCCTACAAAAACAGGATCATCATCTATAACGCCAAAACGCTGTCCGTTGTCTATGACCATATTTCCGACGCAGGAATCTCTTTGGAGCACATGATACCGGCGAATACCCTGACAAACGGCAATAAATACGCGATACAGTCGCAGGTATATGATTCTATGGGCGTGGAAAGTGCGCTTTCGGATAAAACATATTTTTGGACCGCTACAGTCCCCTCTTTTTATTTCGACAATGTAAACGACGGCGACACGATTCCCACCGCCTCGCTGTATGCCGAATTGATATACGATCAGCCGGAATGGGAAGACATCGCCGAGTTTCGTTTTCAATTATATGACGAAGTGAAAAATTTATTGTTCGAAAGCAATCCTGTCTATACCACCGACAACATGAACTACGCATTCCGGGGCTTCGAAAATGAGAAATTTTATCATATCAGAGCCGTGGGAATGACGATAAACGGAATTGTCTTAGATACAGGATATATCAGAATTTATGTAAAATATAAAAACCCTTCGGATTTTTCCAATATCTATGCAACATGCAATAACCATAACAGCGTCGTAACCTACCGTACCAATTTTACTATTATCAACCCAGGCAAAGACAGTGTTTCGGGAAACGAGGGCGATTACGAATTTTATAACAGCTTTATCAATCTGATCGACAAAACCCTCGTATACGATAAAGATTTTATCGTCAACGGCGATTTTACAATGTCCATACGTGGAATCAATATGTATCGGACCGCAACCATCCTGAAATGCGCTGACGATACCTACGGATTTACGCTGTCATCTTACATCTATGACGATCGATGGATGCGGTATAAACTGACGGTGCCCAACGGCATCTGCAATTATATCTTATATACAGAGCCCATCATGCCGGTTCCGGGAGATATCGTTACCGTACACATACGAAGAGTAGGTCACATCTATCAACTGACATGTTTTATAGACACGGACTATGTAGAAAAACATAATATGTGGTTCGGAAGCAAAAGGCCCACAAACAGCAATCTTGCATCCTACGACATATGGGTAAATAACGGAGAACCTGGCGTGGTGCGTATCGATAAAGACGACGTCACCGTATTTTACAGAAACGAAGAACCTGGATACCTGGCGGAAAATAAATACGATATATGGATTGGAGGCGAGCAGACATGATATTTATGGGAAGTATGCTCTGTGCAGATATGATGTCTGTCACCTGTACCCCTACCGCTATCGACAACATAACCAGAATAGAATTGTCCAACGGAGAATTTGACGATCTCCGGGTAACCAAAAATACCACGGAAGAACTGGGCGTAACCATACCTCAGGAATGGGATTTTGATACGATTTTACATGCAAAATTCAACGGAAATCTGTCTGCGGGAAATGTGAATTGGAATCTGGATACCGTCTCCCACATCATCATCAAACGGAAAAAAACAGGGGATTTCAAATGGATTACCTTAGAGGCGTTGAAAGTGGAAACCATCAAGGATTTCAATATCAAAAATATCGATGTGACGGCCACGCCGAATTGCGGGTATCAGTATGCTGTCGTACCTATTATCAACGGTGTGGAAGGTTTTTATTTTGTATGCAATGTTGAGGTGAAAACGAATACCCTGATGCTTGCAGATAAGGACGAAGTATGGAGTACCTATCTGACGGACAATTATCTCGATAACACCTCCGTCGTCCCCCAACAGACCATCACTACGATGTACGACACATATCCGACAATCGTAAGAAACACAGAAGCAAACTATGAGGAAATCACGGTAAACGCACAGTTCTTCCCGACGGGCGAGGACGGCTGTGAAATCATACCGGACGATGACCGGAAACGAATCCATTATAACAATGGAGCAAAACGGTTCCTGCGTAACGGAAAAACAAAGATTCTAAAAAGCATGGACGGCAATATATGGCTTATCTATGTTACGACTCCCCCAACGGACACCGCAACCGATGATTATCAAAACAGAAAGCTCAGTTTTACCTGTACGGAAGTCGGTTCTATGGAATCGGAAAAAGATCTGTATGACGCAGGATTCATTACTGCTACCGAGGAGTGGTGGAACAGATGATACAAATAAACACACAGGATTTTAAAATAATCAAACAGAACATCATTGACATAAGGTTAAAAATAAAAATATATGATGAAAGAAACGGCGACTATATCGGAGAATTGGAATGCGGCGTCATAAACGGCACAGAAAATATCAATGCGGAGTCCGATATCAGAAGAACCTGTTCTATCACTGCCATTCCGTTAAAAAATAAATACCTGATCGTAGATAAGGATGGCATCCTGTGGATGAACAGGATTTTTAAAATGGAAATCGCTATCTTAGACAGAGTGCAAAACCTGTGGTATTGGTACAAACAGGGCGATTATATTCTGTCAAATACGTCTGTTTCCTATGATGGAACGACGAATCAGATCACGATCAATTGTTCCGACCTGATGACCAAACTGGACGGTACGAAAAACGGCCAGTTGGGGGATCTGCAGATCGTATACCCGGCATATGAAGAAGACAAAGAGACCGGAGAAGTGATCAAATATCATTACATCAGGGATGCCATCATTACCACTCTCACTCAGCTTGGAAAAATGACAGAATATGAAATAGACGATATCGGCGAATTTAAGGGAATGCCGGACTACAACGCCGATTATCTGGAGTACAGAGAAAGCTCAAAGGTACAAGTGAAAGACGGAACCTATATGGAAACATGGAACGCAATCCCCTACGACCAGGAATTTTCGGCAGGGTGCAGCGTTCTTTCCATTCTCACTGCCTTTCGGGATTTATACCCCAATTATGAAATGTACTTTGACGAAAACGGCGTTTTTATCTGTAAAATGATTCCAAGCTGCTATCACGATGATGTCACCTTTGACAATGATTTCTTACAAAAGATTCTCATTTCGGAAGATACCAATATCGATCTCACCCAGGTAAAAAATATATGCAGCGTATGGGGACAGGTACTGGACGCGGACTATTATACCGAAAACTGTACCTACCATAATAACTGCTACTCCTGCAGCGTAGAAGGCTACAAAGAGAAATACCATAACGGGGATTGTATTGCCGTAAAAATTCCCGCCGCAAATTCAGCAGGCAGTAAATTAAAGATCAACGGCCTGGAAGAAATCCAGATCATCCATGAGAACGATGAGAACCCGCTCGCACAGGACATCCTGGAAAAAGAGCAAATCTATGTATTCAAAATCAAAAACAAACGAATCGAAAAAAATACCGTAACCTACGCTTATTTTCTCGGACAGTGGCAGGCACACGGAATCAACATCCTCACAAGCGGCAATGTCGCGGATACAGACTATACCACTTCAGAGCAAACGACTGTAAAAGTATTTTCCAAAGAATACTTTATGGACAAATACCATTGCCAAAGCATAGAGCTTACCACGGTCCCGGACAGCCCCTTTTGTGTCCAGGAGCTCGGAGAAATATTGGATGTGAAAACAGGGGGCGACTATGAAAATATTACTTCCGACTCTCTCGCTCTCGCCCGCGCCGAATACGAAAACTGGAAAAACAGCAGACTGACCGATTCCATTTCCATCACCACAAAGCTCTGTCCATTCGCAGACGTAAACATAAAGGTGAGCTATTGCAGAAGCGATCAAACCGCAGTAGGCCAATACATCGTCAAATCCATCAGCCACGATCTGAGCGGCGCCACGACTACCTGGCAGTTAATGAGATTTTATCCACTGTATCAGGAAGATAACCATAACCAATAAACTATATACTTTTTTAAACAGGATAGGAGGCCGGATATTGTTAAGTACAGAAAATTATTTATTGCATAAGCCGGAAGGCGATGAAAAAGTAGACATAAATCTGATCAATGAAAATATGGATACCATTGATCGGAATTTGAAAAATATTTCAGATAATATAAACCAAACCCAGGGGGATAATAGTTTTATACTAATAGATCAGGAAAAACTTACATTTGATACAAATAATATATGCACATTAAACGACAACAGAATAAAGTCTAACAGTATTGCTGACGTATATTTCACAAGCGACACAGTATCTTTTGCAGATAAAGCAAATATATCCGTGGAATCTTATGATGGCAAACTGGAATTAACTGCAGAAAACACTCCAGAAGGAACTATAAAAGCAACCATTAAAGTCAGTATAATTCATATCATCTCTGAACCATTTATGATTAATGGTGATATAAAACCATATAAAGTAGCTGAAAGTAACTCCATCAATTCTGGAGATTTTGTAGAATTATTGACTGTAGAAAATAATGAAAAGACACTTCCTGATGGGATTGGATTAAAAAATATTATCAATGTAAATGAAAA
Organism: uncultured Lachnospiraceae bacterium; assembly: GCA_910587635.1. GTDB lineage: Bacteria > Bacillota > Clostridia > Lachnospirales > Lachnospiraceae > VSOB01. The sequence goes on along the minus strand of CAJUNB010000040.1, from coordinate 122,685 downwards.
TCTATATGTGGGCATAAAAAACGATGATAATCATATCGTTTTATTTCAGTATGTAAACAAAACGATAGATATTGTTTATACGCATAACACAGACTCTTGTAAAATCATTAAATTAAATGACGATGGACTATTCTTAAATTATGGAATGGATGATTATGGATTTTTGTTCACTGTCAATACCGAAGCCCATACGTTTGAAATAAAAGAATCATTATTTAATCAAAAAGATCCGAATGAATTTTATGAAATATATAAAATATCAGACAATAAAGTAGTTGCTATTAGAAATTATAGCAATATAGGAGGAAGAGAAGCCTGGATTGATTTTAATTTTTATGATATTTTCCTTAATGAAGATCCGGAACTTCCTTATGAATATAGTTATACTGGTTCCAAGAAAAAATATAATTTTGAAGAGATGTACTGGTGTACAAACTATTTTGTAGGATTTTATGAGAATAAATTCTATTTTCTTTCACAGCAGAAAACTGAAAATACAGAAGAATATTCTTATTATGTCCAATTAATAGAATTTGTTTTTAATGAAAATGTTACTACTTTCACAAAAAATGTCATTAAGACTTATGGAAACCCATTACGTAATAACAGCACATATCATTTTAGAAACAACAATAAAAATATTATCTTTTTTGAGGATAATACTAATAAAATATCCTCCTTTGCAATACAAAAATACCAGGAGAATGGAACTACACTGATAGAAATAAAAACATATTTTTACAATTTAAAAACAAAAGAACTGATCAATGTACGTACAATAAAATCAGATGGAACCACAATAGAAAACGATGGAGTTACATCCTGGAATAATGGGAATTGTATAAATATATTAGAAAATTTATGGGCGATACTCTGTTCCAACAGTTATAATCTCATAAAGTACGATACTGTAGAAAATAGAATAGAATATTATTCAAAAAGTAAAACATTAAATACTCATACTTATATAACTACAAATCCAGCGTTTTTTAAAAATAGAAATTACATCGTTTTCATATGGAATGGAAAATATATTACTTATCTGTTTGATGAAGTAACAAATGAATTTATAATACAAAACACTGCAGAAAATTTTGTAAAAGAATATTTGGATGGAAGTAATCCCATTGGTATCGCCAAAGACGATGGAGAATCTGGAGAACTGATAAATGTATATGTTCCTGCCAAAAACATTCTATCTGCAGAGGAGGAGAGTGCTGCTATATGAGAGGAAGGACAAATATAATCCATACTGCCAAAGGCAGTATGGATATAAATACAGAAATCAAGAAAATGCAAGTTGAAAAAGGAAGTTCAATCAACGCCGGAGATTTTGTAAGTAGAATCCATATACCAGCAGAAAACGTGTATTTAGATGGTGGATTGCATAGATTATGTAGCGTTAATCATATTTCAGGTAATTTATATGTTGCTGTTGATTTTAGCACAGGAACTGTAGCCAGTGGTACAGGGCGTATTGTTTTATTTACGTATACAGATGAAATTATTAATGTTATTTATGGTTATGCCGAAGAGTCCATTCAAAATATTATAAAAATAAGAGATAACCTATTTATTGCCAGAGTTACAAATAAAAGTATATTTACTTTTTCTGTAGATACAGAAAACAATTCTATTATTAATATTACACATTTTAGTGTACGCTCAGAAAACAATTTTTATAGATTATCCAACAATGTAATCATGACATATTTTACTGGTATATATTCTATTAGGTTCGAATTCATTGATATATCAGATCATAATAATATACATAATATCAATGAGAAGTATATCGAGTATCATATTTATTCAAGTAATACATTTTATAGCGGGACTATATCATATATAGGAAATGACAATCAAAAATTGTATTTTATATCAACAAATAAGAAAAAAGCTGGTGCAAATCAAAATCAAAGTTATTTTCATAATTGTGTTGATTTTATTGTAGTGACGTTAAATGAGGACTACTCTTCTGTCGTTGAATTTAAAATAATAAAATCTTATGGAACTTCATACAATATATTTAGCACTGCTGTAGAAACAAGTAGTAACGGAGGTATGGTTTTTGAAAACAACGATATAAAGTATATAGGATACATTATTTATGAATCTGTCTCGAATGAAGAAAAATCCTGTACATTATATTTATATGATACATTGTCTGAAGAAATAATACAATCTATAACTCCTTTCCCATCTGACACATATTTACTCTTAAATAGCCTAATTGATACAAGTATGTCATACACCAAGTATTATGCTAACGTTAAAATTGATGATAATAGCTGGATTATACTATCTATATCAAAAAATGAAAACAAAATCATATATACAACCTGGCATTATAGTACAGATGGCATTATGAAGTTTCAAAAATCTGTTATTTCTGAAATATCTAACATAGGAATAGATCAATATAGACCCACTTTTACACACGATAATAAATTAATATTTTCGAGTATAAGCCCATTAACTGCTCCCACTTACTCATTAACCTGTAGTTTCGAAAATAATTCTTTAAAGCTCGGAACATATAAAAATACAATAACACCCTATGAAAACCACGACTGCCCAGATGGTATCGCAAAAGACTCAGGAGAAGGCGGTGATCAAATCAATGTATATGTTATACCAAATTGAAAAGGAGAATATAGATGGCATATTACACACATGAATACAGTAACTTTCCCTTTGAAATTATGGCGTTACATAATTTCAAAGATGTCGACGATAGTGTCGCAAATGAAATAAACCAAATTAAAACATTGCAGTCCCAAGGGAAATACGACAAAGTGAATGAAATCATCCGGCAAAATAGAGAGCGGCTCCAAAAATATTGTCACGGTGCAGATTTCATTAACGAGATAGACGAATCCACCAGAAATGTACAGATATTTGCAATATCAAAAAAGCAAAGCATATACTATCTGGAAGACGAACCGGAATGGGCGACGACTTCCGATGTATGGATTGGCTGCAAAGAGGATATTTTAACATGAGAGATACTGAAACAAAATTTCCGAAAAATATTGATGACAGGATATTTTTTCAAGATATCCATTTAGATCAAGTTCCAATTATGGAACATTATAATTCGCTGCTGGATAAAAGCGATTATACATCTGCCTCTGAATTTCTCAACCATTCAGAGGCATTTTTTTATGGCGCTTGGATTTTAAATCTATTTGAAAAACGTTTGGCGAACCTAGAAACCTATTTAATGAAATTACCCCCAAAAGAACCCCTTGTATCGCATCAGTCCAGCGAGCCCGCTTCGGCGGCAGCCGGGACGCATTGGACTTCTACAGAGGCGGATACACACGATATAGGAACATGGAGCGCCGCTTCCCATTATACCTGGAACGAATTATCCAATTACACATGGAAACAAGTAGGCAAACTATAATGCAAAAGGAGAGTTTAAAAATGGCAACGGAAAATATAAAAGAAAGAGTCCTTTACAGAGTTTTGACAGATGAAAAAAGCCGTGTTTGGGAAAGGTGCAATTTTGTCACTTCCGCCAGATCCGTGGATGCGGACGACGGTGAAAATTTAGAAACAAAGGTGGGGGCGATTAAAGGAATTACCACTTCCTCTACGGTCACAGAAGAAGGATGGGTGCCGGACGCAGCATCCGTCAACGCCAGGTTAAATGTAAAGGTAGACCGCTATGACGAAGAAACGAAAACATTGTACTTAGTTTCTGTATAACGGTTTTTTAGGAATCAATAGGGAGGAAATAATACATATGGCTATAACAGATAACCCTCAAATCGGAGACAGCGTATCTTTCGGACTTACGAAATCAGATGTCACATGGACGGCTCCCATCGAAGGTTTTTACAATATTTATTGTTATGGAGCAAAAGGCGGCTCCGGATGGGGCGCCGCCGGCGTAAACGGCCAGGGAGGCGGAGGCAGCGGCGGAACAGGCGGTTCCCTTCGCGCAAGTACGGCGTTCATAGCAGAAGGCACTGTTCTCAACATTCGTGTAGGGGGCCAGGGAGAAAACGGGGCGATCGGAGAAGAAAATAAAAGAAACGCCTACGGAGGCTGGAACGGCGGCGCAAGCGGAAATACAGAAGAAACCTGGTGCGATAATGAAGGATGGGATCACAGTGGGAAAGCCGTGTCTGGTGGAGGAGGCGGCGGAAGCTACATTCAATGTAACGGCGTCCGCATCATATCTGCCGCCGGAGGGAAAGGCGGCGACGCTTCCTACGTCGCACACGACGGTTCCGGCTCAGCCCAGGGAGGAGCCGGAGGAGGAACTACTACTCTGTCAAATGCCTCCGGCGTACAATGGCTGGCATTGACAGCGGATATAGATTCTTCTTTTGTCACAAATAAAATAGATACTACTTCAAGCGGAGTCAGAAACGGCGACGGACAAGTGACCATAACCTTTGCGGAATACGCTTTCCCTAAAATATATTTTAACGGGGAGAAGTTAAAAAAAATGAAATATAACGGAAAAGACGTCGTCAAAGTGTATTTTAACGGTATGAAACTATAGCAATTACCATACATTTTGACATACCAGAAAGGATTTATAAATATGCAGAAAATTAGATTTCATAACAGTGATAAAATATTTGACGTTACATTGAGCGCATGGGGCAATGGCAGAATGAAATGTGTCTTTCACTCTGCCGTTGATGTAAAGAAAGATCAGTTTTTAAAAAGCGGTTTTAAAGAATTAAACGAAAATAATTTAAAGGTTCAGGGGAATCACAGCAGGATGAGATATTTTTATCGAGTTGTCGATAACAATACGATCATATACACTGCTGTTCCAGACGATACTTATGAAACAGAAAAGTCTTGCAAATAAGAGAAAAGCCGATTGTATAAAAATAGCGAAAGGGTTGAAAATATTATTTTCAACCCTTTTCTTACCTTATTTTTTACACTATACTATTTTGCATAGTCAATTACGCGTGATTCGCGGATAACATTGATCTTGATCTGTCCAGGATACTCCAGCTCAGCTTCTATCTGTTTGGAAATATCCCGTGCCATCAGTACCATGTCTGAATCCGAAATCTGCTCTGGAACTACCATGACACGAACCTCTCTACCTGCCTGAATAGCAAAAGATTTTTCGACACCTTTGAAATTGTTTGTTAATTCTTCTAACTGTTTTAACCTGTTGGTATATGTTTCTACGGTTTCCCTTCTTGCACCCGGTCTCGCTGCGGAAATGGTATCTGCAGCCTGAACAAGACATGCGATTAAGGACTGGGGCTCTACATCACCGTGATGCGACTCTACACTGTTAATCACAACAGCACCTTCCCTGTATTTCCTGCAGAGCTCTACGCCCAACTGAATATGAGACCCTTCCATCTCATGATCCACAGCCTTTCCAATATCATGGAGCAGCCCGGCGCGCTTTGCAAGTCTGACATCCAATCCCATCTCCGCCGCCAGCAGACCCGACAACTGGGCAACTTCAATGGAATGCTTTAATGCATTCTGACCATAACTTGTTCGGAACTTCATTTTGCCAAGTAATCTTACAAGTTCGGGATGGATACCATGCACACCTACTTCCAGTGTAGCGGCCTCTCCTTCCTCCTTGATCATTACTTCTACTTCTTTTTGTGCCTTCTCCACCATCTCTTCGATTCTCGCCGGATGGATTCGTCCATCCACGATCAATTTTTCAAGAGCGATGCGGGCAACCTCTCTGCGGATCGGATCAAAACCGGACAAAATAACTGCTTCCGGCGTGTCGTCAATGATCAGATCCACACCAGTCATTGTTTCAAGGGTACGGATATTCCTGCCCTCTCTACCGATAATCCTTCCCTTCATTTCATCGTTGGGAAGCTGCACTACGGAAATCGTCGTTTCGGATACGTGATCAGCGGCACATTTCTGAATGGCAGTTACTACATACTCCTTTGCCCTCTTGTCCGCTTCTTCCTTCGCCCGACTTTCCATTTCCTTGATCATCATGGCTGTTTCATGTTTTACTTCATCTTCAACAGTTTTTAACAAATAATCTTTTGCCTGTTCGGAGGTTAATCCAGAGATTCGTTCCAGTTCCTGTACTCTTTGTTCGTTCAGCTTGGAAATCTCGACTTTCATCTTTCCCAGCTCTTCTTCTCTGGCAGTCAATACCGCTTCTTTCTTCTCAATCGAATCCGCTTTTTTGTCGATGTTCTCTTCTTTCTGCTGGACTCTTCTTTCAGAGCGCTGTACTTCAGCACGACGTTCCTTGATTTCCTTGTCAAGCTCATTCTTCGTACGAATGGACTCTTCTTTGATCTCAAGCAGGCCTTCTCTTTTCTTCGTCTCCGCAGTCTTCAAAGCTTCATCAATGATCTCTCTTGCCTTTTCCTCTGCATTGCCGATCTTGGTCTCCACTACCTTTTTCCGGTAAGATGTAGCCACAGCAACAGACACAGGGACTGCAATCAGAAGCGTAACAACTACTGCTATTACTACTTCAAGCATGTACAGGAGCACCTCCTTATTTATTTTTCATTGTACAAATATCTGATATAGGATAATCATATCCTAATTGTCAAAAACTACAACACATTAATTCTATACATAATTTAGTGTTATGTCAAGCAAAAGTGTCTTTCAAAACCTTCCTTATGAGCTCCGATGAAAACCCTTTTCGGTAGAAATAAGCGAAAATACGTTGTTTTTCCCTGTCAGAAATTTTCCCGTTCCCGTCATATTTATTATATTTTTTTTCCAGCAGCCCAAGGAGGAGAGCCTCCTCATCGGGAACACGGCCGTCTCTGGCAAGATCACCTGCGGCACTGTCTATCGTCTCTCTGCTGATCCCCTTCTGTAACAGCTTCTGTTCCAGCTCTTTTCTGCTGCGCCTTTCCATATAACAGGCGAGATAATCATAAGCATACTGGTAGTCATCTACATACCGGTACGACTTCACATAGTCCACTGCCACTCTGGCAATCTCCTGGCTATAGCCTCCCAGCAACAGCTTGTCCGTCAGCTGCTTCTCCGTATATTGCCTGTTCTTCAGAAGATTCATGGCACGCAGCTTTGCCCGTCTGGGAAGTACCTTATTTTGCAGCTCATCCAGAACTTCTTCTTCCAGTTCTTTCCCTTTTTCAATCTCATATTTGCGCAGCTCCCCTTTGTACACCACAAAGGCAAAGGAGCCATCCAGGAAAACTCTGCTTCTCTTCCCGGATATCTCTTCTATCTCAGTCACTGTCATCTCTCATATTGCCTTTTACTTCTCTGCCGCAGCCTTTTTCCCTGCCGCACTTTTCTTTTCAACATTCTCACTGGTCGTCGTTTCTTCCACATCTGCCGTTCCGGCATCCGCCCTGTCTCCAAGACCATAATGCGCCCTGACTTTATTTTCCACTTCCAGGCAGACAGCGGCGTTTTCTTTTAAATATTGTTTTGCATTCTCACGTCCCTGGCCAATCTTGCTGCCTTCGTAGGCATACCAGGAACCACTTTTACTGATAACGTTGCATCCGGCTGCCAGATCCAGAATATCTCCCTCTTTGGAAATCCCCTTACCAAACATAATATCAAACTCTGCTTCCTTAAAAGGCGGCGCTATTTTATTTTTTACTACTTTTGCCCTTGTCCGATTGCCGATCACTTCTCCGCTCTGCTTCAGAGCCTCAATTCGCCTTACATCCAGCCGGACAGAAGAATAAAACTTCAGCGCCCGGCCACCGGTAGTCGTCTCTGGATTGCCAAACATGACCCCTATCTTTTCACGGAGCTGATTGATAAAGATAACCGTGCAGTTGGATTTACTGATAACTGCTGTCAACTTCCTGAGCGCCTGGGACATCAGCCTTGCCTGCAGCCCCACATGGCTGTCTCCCATATCTCCGTCTATCTCCGCCTTCGGCACAAGCGCTGCAACAGAGTCCACTACGACGATATCTATAGCCCCGGAACGTACCATCGTCTCTGTGATCTCCATCGCCTGTTCACCGTTGTCCGGCTGGGATATGTACAGATTGTCAATATCAACACCGATATTTTTTGCATATACCGGGTCCAATGCATGCTCCGCATCTATAAACCCTGCAATACCGCCTCTTTTCTGTACTTCCGCAATCATATGCAGCGTGACGGTAGTCTTACCGCTGGACTCCGGTCCATAGATTTCTATAATCCTCCCTTTGGGAATCCCCCCAAGCCCCAGTGCAATATCCAGGCTCAGAGAACCTGTGGGAATGGTCTCCACATTCATCTGTCTGCCCGGATCACCCAGCTTCATAACGGCACCTTTTCCATACTGTCGCTCGATCTGGCTCAGCGCCGCATCCAATGCTTTTAATTTATCTTCTTTTTCCATAGATATTCTCCTTATTTTTTGTACAGAACATTAGTTCTGTTAATAGAATAAAACATCTGTTTGTTTTTGTCAATTCTTTTATGGGAAAATTTGTGAAAAGGAAACGGATTGTTACTGTACCTAAAACAGACAGCAACCTTAGATTTTCCCGGGATACCAAGCCGCTGACTGCTTTATATCCCGGCATATACCAGATACATCTTTCAGACAGCTGTATCTGACTCATTTTTCCTGAAAATATGACTTGCTCACCGGGGGTACCCTCAGTGGACAAAGGGACACACGGTCGGAGAAGAGCCAATTTTTGCCCCTGTTCCGTTGCTTTCCTTCCGCGTACGTCCAGTACGCGTCAATCAAGCGCCTCGCAGGGACAAAAATTGACTTCTTTCCGACTCTCTGACCCTGACCATTGAGGGTACCTCTATAGGATTTAGAATTTATCCTGATATTTTGCGTAATCTTTGTATGTCACAGTAAGCCATCCGCTAGAACCATAATCTGCATAGTTAAATCCTACCTCCATTCCAAGAGGTGTATAATATGCAATCATGGAAGTGTTGTCCTGAAGTGTCAATGTCAGTTCTTCATCTGTAATGGAGTCCAGATAATCAATATTTCCGTTTTGTTCATTATTTCTTTCCCGGAATTCTTCTGCAAACTCCGCATCAATCTTCAACAGGCTGTCATTGTCCAGAATTACGCCATTTTTTACATCAATATTGATGGCGTACAGATCCACATGATATTCGTCATCCATTACGACATATTCATCCATTACGATGCTGACAATATCTTCATCATTGTAGGTAACATAGGCCGTATTATAGACCGCATAACTGTTTCCATATTCTCCATAATACTGGGGAAAATCTACGGCATAGTAGAGGGCTACCGATTCCAGCGCTTCGTTCAGGTTGTCGATATTCGGAATATCGTCCCCTTTCAGTTCCACATAATTGACTATAATATCAATATCATTGTCAGGATCTTCATTTGTATAAGATTTTGTTACAAAAGAATACCCTACACTCTCATCGATCGCATTACACGGTCCGTAATAATACTCATCTTCGGGAGAAGGCACATAATCCTCATCCTCCCCCGGACTCACATCTCCGTCATCATCTGTATATCTGTCATCACTGTTATCACTGTCACGTCCATAGTCCCTGTAGTCCCCATATTCCCCTCCCATATAATCAGTCGTACTCATTAACCGGGTCATAGTATAACCGTAAAAGAATCCGCCAAAAACAAAGAGAAATAAAAATATGATACCGATCGTTACTCCTACGATAATCCATACTTTATTGTCTTTCTTCGGTTTCATATAGGGATTGTAATTGTTATAATTTTGTCCCTGGTACGGCTGCTGGCCATAATACTGGTTCTGCTGGCCTCCCTGCCAGTTCTGATAGGATTGTCCCTGGCTCTGGCCGTTCCAGTTTTGCCAAGACTGACTCGGGTCCTGCTGGCCCCAGTTCTGATAGGGCTGGTTTGGATTTTGCCCGCTCCAGTTCTGGTATGGCTGATTCGGGTCCTGCTGGCCCTGATTCTGACAGGGCTGGTTTGGACTTTGCCCGTTCCAGTTCTGGTATGGCTGATTCGGGTCCTGTTGGCCCCAGTTCTGGTATGGCTGGCCCTGATTCTGACAGGACTGATTTGGATTCCACTGACCCTGATTTAGGTCATTCCAGTTCTGTTCTGATTGTCCCCGGTTTTCCTGTCCGGTTCCATCCTCATCCTGACTCTGCAAAATCGCCTCTCCCGGCCAGTTCCGTGAAGAGTATACCCCCTGCTGCCCCTTTCTGGAACATTCCGGGCAGACGCCATTCTCCATCAGAGAGCCGCATTTCGGACAAAAACTGAAGTTTTCCTCTGTTTGATTATTCATATTGATTTCCTCATTATTTTGCAGAAAGCAGTGCACTGTAATACTCCAAAATACAGTGGCGCATCAATGTGAGCGCCGCAATCACACTACTTTCCCGAATTTTATTACGATTGCCTGTAAAATTGTATTCTTTTACTTTTACTTTGCCACACACACTGCACGCAATATAGACAAGTCCCACCGGTTTCTCCGGGCTGCCTCCGTCAGGACCGGCAATGCCTGTAATCGCAACTGCCACATCCGCCCTGGAGGAGACAGCCGCCCCTTTTGCCATTTCTTTGGCTACATTCTCACTGACTGCGCCATGCTTCCCAAGAGAATGCTTTTTTACACCGAGCAGTCGGTGCTTTGCCTTATTGGAATATGTGACCTGCCCGGATTTAAATACTTCGGACACCCCCGGCACACCGGTAAGCTTGGCTGCCAGCAGCCCTCCCGTACAGGATTCCGCCGTCGTCACCGTCAGCTTATTTGCCAGAAGCAGATCCACTACCGCCTGCTCCAGCGTCACATTTTCTTCTGTTGTATATACGTTCATACCAAACCGGTTCTTTAATTCCTTTACTACCGGCTTAATCAATTTCTTTGCCTCTTTTTCCGCAGATGCCTTTGCCGTAATCCTCAGGTGTACCTCTCCGATCTTGGCATAGGGGGCAATGGTAGGATTTCCCTGCTCCGCAATCAAGTCTGCCACCATCGTCTCTGCCTTACTTTCACCGATACCGCACAGCTTTACAGTCTGAGAATAGATAACACCCGGCTCCGCTTTGGAAAGATACGGGTAAATGGCACTTTCAAACATAGGAATCAGTTCCCCCGGCGGTCCCGGCAGAAGAATGACTCTCTTTTCTTCCGACTCTATGATAATTCCCGGCGCCGTACCGTTATCGTTGTCAATCACGACAGCTCCTTCCGGCACCATGGCCTGCTTCCAGTTATTATCCGTCAGCTCCAGTCCCCTCTTTGTAAAAAAGTCTTCTATCCTTTTTCTGGAATGCTCATCCATGTGCAATTCTTTGCCCATGACTCTGGCCGCCGTCTCTTTCGTCAGATCATCCCTGGTAGGCCCCAGTCCTCCCGATAATATAATAATATCAGACCGCCCCAGTGCCGTCTCCAGCACCTGAGCCAGTCTCGCCTCGTTGTCCCCGACTACAGTTTGATAAAAACAGGAAAGTCCCAAAACCGCACACTGCTCTGCCAGATATGCGGCATTTGTATTTACGATATTTCCCAATAGAATTTCCGTCCCTACCGAAATCAGTTCTACGGTCATCTCATTTGTCCTCCATGAAAACCTGTCTGTTCTTCACCATATAATCAATCAACGACACTATTGTCAGTATTACGGCAATCCAAGTCACGATGGCAGATATAAGACTGAGTACATCAATATTTACAATCAGAAGACAGATCATTATCATCTGAAATGTCGTCTTATATTTCCCCCAGTAGCTTGCCGCTATGACAATTCCGTTATCCGCCGCGATCTGACGCAGACCGCTTATAATAAACTCCCTGCTGATAATGATTATGACAATCCATGCGGCAAGTCTCCCCATTTCACAGAGACAGATAAGCGCTGCGCTCACAAGCAGCTTATCTGCCAGGGGATCCATCAGCTTGCCGAAATCCGTCACGAGATTATATTTCCGGGCAATCTTACCGTCCAGTAAATCTGTGAGGCTGGCGGCAATAAAGATACCAAGGGCAATCCATTTATCCGCATCTCCCAGCAGGCTTCCCAACATAAATACTACAAAAAAAGGTATCAGTATGACTCGCAGCATTGTCAGCTTATTCGGCAAATTCATCCCATATCACTCCCGTCAAATCATATTCATGAGAACCCGTTATCCTCGCTCTCACAAAATCTCCACTCATCAGTTCCCTGTCATCATGAAGAAAAAGCAGACCGTCTACACCAGGCGCATCTTTATAGGTTCTGGCAATATAGACCCCTTCCTCCGGCAGCCTGCCTTCTATAAATGCATCCACCACGGGCCTGCTCTTTGCCATATCTTCCGCTTTTTCAAAGGCAATTGCCTGCTGAAGCTCCATGAGCTCATCTCTGCGCAATTCCTTTATCTCTTCGCTTATCTGATCTTCCATGTCTGCCGCAGGTGTCCCTTCCTCTGCAGAGTAGGTAAAAATACCGAGCCGGTCAAATTCCATTTCATTGACAAAACGATACAGCTCCTCGTAATCTTCCCCGGACTCTCCCGGAAAGCCTGTAATGAGCGTTGTCCGAAGGCAGATATCCGGTACCCGATGACGCAGCTTTCCGATCACCGCACGCAGCTGCTCCTGGGAAGTCCTCCTTCCCATCCGCTTCAGCACCGGATCACTGGCATGCTGGATAGGTATATCCAGATAATGACATATTTTCTCTTCTGACTTTATGACATCTATCAGTTCATCCGTAATCTCTTCGGGATAACAATAGAGAATACGAATCCATTTCAGTCCATCTATTCTGCACAGCTCCCGCAAAAGATAAGGCAGACTCTTTTTCCCATACAGGTCGACGCCATACAGTGTCGTCTCCTGGGCCACAAGAATCAGTTCCTTTACGCCATCTTCCGCAAGACCTCTTGCCTCCTGTATAAGAGATTCCACAGGGATACTCCGGTAATTTCCCCGGATTTTCGGAATAATACAGTATGTGCAATGTTTGTCGCATCCTTCCGCTATCTTCAGATAGGCGTAATGACCTCCCGTCGTTATCATACGTTTGCTTCTGTTCCCCGATAACGGTACGTTGATATCCGAAAAATAGTTCTGCGATTTTCCTGACAGTGCACTGTCGACAGCATCCGCGATTTTATCGATTGCTGTCGTTCCCAGTATCATATCCACTTCCGGTATCTCTTCCCGGATCTCTTCCTGATAACGCTGAGCAAGACACCCCGCTGCCACAAGCAGTACCAGCCTGCCTGTCTTTTTCAGCTCTGCCATCTCCAGCAGACTCTGAATACTCTCCTCCTTCGCATCATTGACGAAACAGCACGTATTGACAACGGCAATCTCTGCTTCTGTCTCATCGTCTGTAAACAGGTATCCCCTTTTTGCAAGCAGCCCCAGCATAATTTCCGAATCTACCAGATTTTTATCACATCCGAGAGAAACAAAAAAAATTTTCCTGCTCTCGGTATCATGCTTCTTCATTTAATATTTTTACCATGGAATTGTTTAATTCATCTACAGCAACAGAAAGAGGTTTTTTACCATCCTCTTCCACATAGGCATCCTCACCGGCAATGATCTGGCGAGCCCGTTTGGAAGCAGCCATCACAATAGAATACCTGCTGTTGACTACCGGTGCTTCTCCTTCCTCCACTTCACTGTTTACTACTTTCATTAAATCCGCATAAGATGGATGTAACATTAATCTTCTCCTTTCGCCAGCGCATCAAGCTGAGCTCTGATATTTTGAATAAAGTTCTGATTACGCTTCGGCGCACAGTGCGCTCCCCGGATGAGCATGTGCATCTGCTCCACACACAGATCCAGATCATCGTTAATGACAAGATAGTCATAATTCTCTATCCCTTCGGCCTCTTCTTTCGCCCGGGAAAGCCTCGCCTTTATCACTTCTTCTGTCTCTGTTCCCCTGCCCGACAGCCTCCGCCTGAGCTCCTTTATATCAGGCGGCATCACAAACAAAAGCAGCGCCGTAGGATATTGCTCTTTTATTTTAAGAGCACCCTGTATTTCTATCTCCAGTATTATGTCCTTGCCGCAGGCCAGCTGCCTTTCCACATAATCTCTGGGGGTACCATAATAGTGATCACAGTACCTGGCATATTCTATCAGCCCGCCTCTTGCAAGTTCCTTTTCAAACTCCTCATGGGACACAAAAAAGTATTCTCTGCCGTCCCTCTCTCCGGGTCTGGCTTTTCTCGTAGTCATAGAAACGGAAAGCGCATACGAATCGTAAGTCTTCACAAGCCGCTTCATCAGTGTCCCTTTACCCGTCCCGGAAAACCCGGACACTACTATGAGTATTCCCTCACGCCTCATCGTCTTCTACCTTTTCCGCCTGTGCTCTGCCCGCAATTGTCTCCGGCAAAAGGGCCGACAACACCACCTGTCCATTCTCCATCACAAGAACCGCCTTTGTCTTCCTGCCCTGGGTGGCATCAATCGCCATTCCTGTTTCTTTTGCTTTCTGCACAAGCCGCTTCACCGGAGCAGAGTCCGGCGTTACAATCGCTATCATCTTATTTGTATTAATAATATTGCCAAATCCGATATGAATTAACTGATTCAATCTCTCACCGTCTTATTCAATATTCTGTATCTGTTCTCGTACCTTTTCAATCTCCGTCTTCAGTTCAATCGCATGTCCTGAGACTTCAATATCTGTAGTCTTGGAAAGTATCGTGTTCGCTTCACGATTCATTTCCTGGGCTATGAAATCCAGCTTACGTCCTACACTGCCTCCGGCTAAAAGTGCCTCCTTCGTCTGGGCTATATGGCTCCTCAGCCTTACCAGCTCTTCATCCACACACACTCTGTCCGCAAATATCGTCACCTCTGTCAGAAGCCGGGATTCGTCTACCCGCGTATCCTCCAGAAGCTCCTGTATCTTTTCCCGCAATTTCTCTTTATATTCCTTAATAATATGTGGGGAACGATCAGTAATAAAATCCACATGGACCGCCATGGCATCCAGTTTGCCAATCAGATCTTCCTTCAGATTCTCGCCTTCTGCCTCCCTTGCCTCCACGAAGTTCTCTGCCGCTCCCTGTACGGCCTGCTCCAGCTCTCTCCAGAGCTCTTCCTCATCCATCGTCTGTTCTTCCATCGTGAACACTTCCGGATACCTGGACAGAGTGGAAACCCGAATATCATTTTCCAGGGAAAAATCTCCGGCCATCTGGTCCAAATACTTCATATACTCTTCTGCAATATCTTTGTTGTACTTAATGCAAACGTTGTTCTGCGTATATTCCTCATAAGTAACAAAAACATCCACTTTCCCCCGCTCAATATATTTTTTGAGCATATTTCTTACTGCTGACTCAAAAAAACTGAGCTTTTTGGGGATCTTAATGCTGACATCCAGATACCGGTGGTTGACTGCCTTCATCTCAACCGTAAACTTTCGCTCTCCTTCGGAGATTTCATATCTTCCGAAACCTGTCATACTTTTTATCATTTCGTACTTACCTTAATTGGGGACCGGAAAACCTGCAACGAGCTCCTATCCGAACATTACATGCCCTCCGATGACATATTGTAGCTATTTTTTCATTATAGTGCAAGAGCGTGTTCCAGTCAAGAATACAAATGCATATCTGCCTTGTCCCGGTATATACCGCTATGGTATAATCTGCAAATGGGGCACCTTTATTTATCCAATTTACCAGTTATGGAGGAAAAGAATATGGATTTCACAACATGCAAATGGACAAGACAGCCGAAACACTACGAAATAAGCCAGGATCGTATTGAGATCGTCACAAATCCCCACACGGATCTGTGGCAAAGAACTTATTATCATTTTCGAAACGACAATGCTCCTGTTTTACAGATGGAAACAGAAGAAAAATATTTCAGTTTTGTAGTAAAAACAGAATTTGATGAAAGCCACCACCGGTTTGATCAGTGTGGCATCGTCATGTACCTGGACAGCGAAAACTGGCTGAAAGGATGTGTCGAATATGAGAATGAAGAATATCAGAATCTGGGAAGTGTTGTCACCAATCATGGATATTCAGACTGGGCGACGATGACAATCGATGCCTCGATAAAATCCATGTGGTATCGTTTCAGCCGCAGAGAAGATGACTATTGTATTGAATGTTCCCCGGATGGTATCACCTTCCGGCAAATGCGTATCTGCCATATGCACAACGGGAATGGGAAAATACAGTTCGGCATCTACGCCTGCTCCCCGGAAGACTCTTCTTTCAAAGCCGTTTTTTCTCACATGCAGCTCACCGATTGCTGCTGGGAAGCCCACAATGGGCAGCAGCCGGACGAAAACCGCTAGGTAATTACGGAAAAACTTCCTATACGAGAACAAAAAAACTGCCGTAGAAATACGACAGTTTTTTATCGGAGTGACTGGATTCGAACCAGCGGCCTCCGCCTCCCTAAGACGGCGCTCTAACCAAACTGAGCCACACCCCGCTACATCATGTTTCGCAACGTTGATATTGTACCCTGTTTGAGAAAGAAAATCAAGAGTATTTTTTATTTTTCTTTATTTTTTCCAAACCAAAAAGAGAGAAAGCTCTGATAATTCAACAGTCTATACACCTGACCGATAGTTGTCCTTAGATTTTTCTGGCATTCAGCACCATGTATAGGCGGTCTCCTGATATACATAATAATTGAGCCAATTGGAATAGAGCGTATTGCAATGGGCACGCCACTGGAGACCGGGACGTATTCCACAGTCATTGTCCGTATAATAGTTTTCCGGCATGGCAATTTCCAGTCCTTTCTCCCTGTCCCGCATATATTCATTATGTAATGTCACCCGGTCATACTCGGGATGACCCATGACAAAGATCTGATGCCCCTGAGCCGTCATGCACAGATACACGCCCGCCCTCTCCGATTCCGCCAGGACGGTCAGATCACCACAACTATGGATATCCTCATTGGAAACCGAAGTATACCGGCTGTGAGGCGCCAGAAATATATCGTCAAAGCCCCGGACAAGAGGCACTTTCCGGTTCATAACCCGGTGTGCAAACAAGCCCGACAGTTTTTCTTTCATAAGGTGCTTGCGGATATGGAAATGATAGTACAATCCCGCCTGCGCCCCCCAGCATATATGAAATGTGGAAGTGACATGGATTTTCGTCCAGTCCATAATCCCACACAGTTCTTCCCAATAATCCACCTCCTCAAAGGCGATCTGCTCCACAGGCGCCCCGGTGATAATCATACCGTCAAATTTCTGATGCTTCAGCTCATCGAAGGTATGATAAAATTTATTCAGATGAGTAACTGACGTATTCAGAGAAACATGACTGTTCATCTTCATAAAGGTAATATTGATCTGCAAAGGAGTATTGGAAAGGGCTCGCAGCAGCTGGAGCTCCGTATCCTGTTTCACCGGCATCAGATTCAGGATACAGATCTGCAACGGCCGGATATCCTGGTGCATCGATCTGTATTCATCCATGACAAATATATTTTCGTTTTCTAGTATCTCCTTGGCAGGGAGATCGTTCTGTACTTTAATAGGCATAATATTATACTCCTCATTTTTTCATATACTGTTCCTGAAAGGCGTCTTCTGAGAGAATGGGGATACCCAGCTCCTTTGCCTTTTTATTTTTGGAGGAGCCGGAAGATGTGTCATTGTTAATCAGGACATCCGTTTTGGATGTGACAGACCCTGTCACTTTTCCGCCTCTTCTCTCGATCTCTTCTTTTAATGCATTCCGATTGTCGTACAGATGCAGGCTTCCCGTTATGACAAATGTCTTTCCGGTCAGGGTCAGCGCTTCTTCCTGTACCTGTTCCTTCTCGATCAGCAGCTCCGGGAGCAACAGTTCTAATTCTTTTTGGTTCCTTTCCTCCCGGAAATGAGAACAGAAAGCAGCAGCAATCACTTCCCCGATACCGTCGATATCGGCAAGCTGCTCCGGGCTGGCCGCCATCATCTTTTCCAGATCATAGTCAAACTCCCTGCATATCATCTTTGCATTGGCTAGGCCGATATTGGCAATCCCCAGTCCATAGATGAGCCTGGGCAGTGTCGTATGTCTTCCCTTCTCCAGACTGTCCATCAGGTTCTGAAAAGATTTCTCCCCAAACCCGTCCATTTCAATAATCTCCTCATGGAAACGATCCAGGTGAAAAATGTCGCTGTAGTGATGAAGAAATCCTCTGCTTATAAATTTTTCCAGACTGGCTTCCGAGAGTCCGTCAATATTCATGGCATCTCTGCTGACAAATAGCGTGAAGGATTTGACCCGCTTGGCATCACAGTCAGGATTGATACAATAGAGCGATTCCACTTCATTGTTTTTCTGTATTTTTGTCGGCCCCCCGCATACAGGACAACATGCCGGCGGTGAGATGCTGCCGCTTCTCGTCAGATTTTCTCCGATCTGGGGAATAATCATATTGGCCTTATATACAGTAATTCTGTCGCCGATTCCGAGGGCAAGAGATTTGACGATACTCACATTGTGTACAGAAGCTCTGCTGACTGTCGTTCCCTCCAGTTCCACCGGATCAAAAATAGCCACCGGATTGATCAGGCCTGTACGACTGGCACTCCATTCCACTTCCTGCAAAGTAGTCTCCGCCTGCTCATCGGCCCATTTAAAGGCGATGGAATCCCTGGGAAACTTGGCTGTCGTCCCAAGTGACCGGCTGTATTCCAGATCATCCAGACTCAGAACCAGACCGTCCGAAGGAATATCATAGGTCTGTATTTCTCTTTCAAAGTCCTCCACTGCAGATAATATAGTATCTTCCGTTACCATTCGGTAGTCTACGATCGCAAACCCCTGTTCCTTCAAAAACAAAAGCTGTTTTTCTCTGGAATTTTCAAATTCGATTCCTTCTGTACTCACTAGAGAAAAGGCATAAAAATTCACTTTTCTCCCCGCTGTCACCTCATTATTCAGCTGTCTGACAGAGCCACTGCATAAGTTCCTGGGATTTTTATATTTGACGGCCGAATCTTCCATCTCCCTGTTCAGCTTTTCAAAATCTGAATAACTGATAACGGCTTCTCCCCGCAGTGTCAGTTCCCCTTGATAGGAAATTTTCAGAGGAATATTCTGAAACACTTTTGCATTGTTCGTTACGATCTCTCCGATTTCACCATTCCCCCGGGTAACTGCCTTTTTCAGCTCTCCTCCACCATAGTGCAGGACTATGGTGAGTCCGTCCAGCTTCCAACTGAGCATCGCCCGATGGCCCTTCAGAAAGTCTCTCAGCTCCTCTCTGCTCTTTGTCTTTCCAAGCGAGAGCATTTGACGCTCGTGCCTCTCCTTTGGCAGCTCTTCCACCGCTTCATACCCGACATGCGCTGTCGGAGAGCCCGCAAGAATAACTCCTGTTCTATTTTCCAACTCTTCCAGCCGTTCATAGAGTCTGTCATATTCCAGATTGCTCATAATCTCACGATCCTGGGCATAATAGGCTCTGGACGCCTCATTTAGCCTGGATACAAGGGATTTCATCTCTGACTGTAATTGCTCCGTATCATTCTGGCTCATCCGATTCCCTTTCCCACATTTCCCATTCCTGCCGCTCTGTATAAGTCAGCCTTCTCTTTCCCTGTGATCTCCCGGTACTCTCCCGGTCTCAGCCCATCCAGAGTAATATTCAACACCCGGATTCTCTTCAGAGAAAATACATTTACGGACAGCTCCCGGCACATCCTGCGAATCTGCCGATTCAG
Organism: uncultured Lachnospiraceae bacterium; assembly: GCA_910587635.1. Classification (GTDB taxonomy): domain Bacteria; phylum Bacillota; class Clostridia; order Lachnospirales; family Lachnospiraceae; genus VSOB01. The sequence goes on along the minus strand of CAJUNB010000040.1, from coordinate 103,080 downwards.
CCCCTGGGTCAATACGATATAAAACAGATACCTTCCCCGTTTCTCAATCCGGCAGGGAAGCGTCTTCACACCCAAATCTTTCAGATAGACCCCTGCCGACATCTTCTCCATAAATTCTTTTGTAACTTCCTGTTTTATCCTCACCACATATTCTTTTTCATGGCCTTCCGACCCTTTCATCATATGCTGGATCAGGTCCCCGTCATTACTGAGAAGGAGCAATCCTTCCGAATCCTTGTCCAGTCTGCCCGCATAAGTGACCCGCACGGGATAATTGATCTCTTCTGTTACGATACGCTCTGCAAATCTGTCCTTTTCCGTACAGGTAACGCCCTTTGGCTTGTAGTAAGCCAATACCACTTTCTCTTCTTTTGCTCTGAGCTCCTTTCCATCGAGAAGGACACTGTCATGCCCATCCACTCTGACTCCCATATCCGCTGTCACACCGTTTACCGATACCCGCCCCGCTCCGATGATCTTATCCGCATCCCGGCGGGAACAGACACCACACTGTGCCAGGTATTTATTCAGTCTTATTTTTTCCATTATTAATATCCTGCCTTTTTCTTATCTTATTCATCATAACAAAAGAGACAGTTGAAATCAACAGAAGGGATAAGGCCTTGTAAAATTAAAGAGAGCCGCCAGACATTTCGGCAAGACCCTCTTCATTCATAATTCCTTTATTTTATACCATTTTTCATCATTATTCCCTCAGCAGCCAATATACCCCATACCCCGGCATTGTCACTCCCTTTGCCTCCATTTCTTTCCCGGATATGAGATCCGTATAGGTTCCGTCCTCTTCGTTGATCCAGGCCGTCTTTTCCTGTTCGCTGAAATTGAACAACGCCACCAGCTTTTCGTCCTCATATACACGAACCAGTCCGAGAACCGAATCTTCCCATGTATCGATCGTCCATACATCCGCCTTGGAATAAAATACCGGATGTTCCTTTCGGATTTTCTCCAGCTTCCGAAGACCGGTAAACAGCACTTCCTGGACGCTTCCCGCATCCTTCCTTTTCTCCGCCAGCTCCCAGTTGAATTTTCCCCGGTGGATATATCTGGAATCATCCCTTCTGGCAGGGTCTTCATGGTAAGTATAGTCATTTTCCTGTCCGATCTCGTCCCCGCTGTAAATAACGGGAATCCCCGACTGGGTAAACATATAGGCATGAAGCATAAAATCCAGCGCCATAGCCAGGGACAGTGCTTCCTTATTCTGTTCGAAAGCCCCCTTCTCCACACCGCACAGAGATGCCGTCGTACCGCACAGCCTTGCATCTCCAGAAGCCGGGTCGGAATTATACAGTTCCCCCCTTGCAGTGGAGCCCGGAAACTGCCCGGTGAAATAGTCGTTCAGATACTTCTTATGGCTCACTTCTCCGATACCGAACTGCATGAGCCAGCGATAATCCAATCCCCATCCGATATCATCATGACAGCGCAGATAATTCAGAAACAGATATTCTTTTGGCAGACTGTTCACAATGTCCATCTGAAGCCGCAAAAGTCCTGTATTTTTCGTTGCCACCGTATGCCATGTGGTAGCCATTGTCGTCACATTGTAGAGCATATGGCATTCCGGTTTCTCCACCGTACCGAAATAGGGCACTACCTTCTCCGGCTCCATCACCACTTCACCCAGAAGTAAAATGCCCGGACACACGATCTCTCCAATGATACGCATCATACGTACGATCGTATGGACTCTCGGAAGATTCCTGCACTGCGTATGCAGTTCCTTCCATATATAGGGAACCGCATCGATTCTGATCACGTCAATTCCTCTGTTGGCAAGGAAGAGAAAATTGTACATCATTTCATTGAACACTCTAGGGTTTTTATAATTCAAATCCCACTGGTAAGGATAAAAGGAGGTCATCACATAATATTTGATATCGTCCAGCCATGTAAAATTGCCGGGCGCCGTAGTCGGAAATACCTGGGGCACTGTTTTTTCATATTCCGCCGGTATAAAACCGTTATCATAGAAAAAATACCGGCTCATATATTCTCCCTGTCCCTGCCGGGCCTTCCTGGCCCACTCATGATCTTCCGAAGTATGATTCATGACAAAATCCATGCAGAGATTCATCCCCTTCTTATGGCAGGCATCGGACAGTCTTTCCAAATCCTCCATTGTCCCGAGTTTTTCCTGGACTTTACGGAAGTCGGACACCGCATACCCGCCGTCAGAACGTCCCTCTGTCGTATCCAGAAACGGCATCAGATGGATATAGTTTATATTACACTGCTCCAGATAGTCCAGCCGACTCTGCACACCTTTCAGATTTCCTGCAAAATTGTCAATATACATCATCATTCCGACAATATCGTTTCTGCGGAACCAGTCAGGCTCCTTTTCCCGCTGTTCATCCCTCTTTTTCAGCTGCTGTTTCCGCTCCTTATAATATCGATACATTTCAGAGCACAGTTCTCCAAACATATCCGCGTTTTCATACAGTTCCATGTAGAGCCATCGCAGTTCGTCATGGTGCCTTTCCAGCCTTTCCTTAAATACCTTATCCGCTTTTGTCATTTCTCTTCCCCTCCCTTTCTGTTACCGATATGCGTCCTTCCTGTAATTCTGTTTTATATTACAGTCTTTGCCAGGCAGCCTGCCCTGTCACTTTTCTTCCCTATCCAGTGTCTCTATCTTCACAGCAACACCTGGGGGTGCTGTCACGTCTCTGCTCAAACCGTAAACCGTATTGCTGATGACATATTCTCCCTGATTGACATAGACTTCGATCAGATTTTCATCCACATAAATATCCAGGCGGTTCCCTTCCTTTATTTCGGGCGTGGAAAACTTTGTCCTGTAGTTCTCATAAGTTCCAAAAACCGCCGTCCTGTCCGTACAAATCCGGCTGTTCTCCCGATAGATACGGTAGCCGCCAATATTGATCTCCTTTCCCGCTTCCAGTTCCAGACTTACCCGGTATCCTGCCGGATCCGCCTCTTCTACGGAGCTGACAGATCTGGTATACTGCATCTCCACATTGGGATGCACCCGAAAATAAATATGGCCGTTCTTTACTTCCACCACTCTCGGGAGACAGAACATGCCCGACCATTTCCCGTCCACAGCTTCCGGCATCCGCAGCCAGGCCACTACCACTCTGCGTCCCTGAGCATCTTCCGTGCTCTGAGCCGCATACAGATCCAGTCCATAATCCAAATACTGATACGTATCCGATAAAGTCATGCTGCCGCTGTCCTCGTCAAAGGCAGCAGTCATACAGACTGTCTGAGAAGTCATTTCCTTTCCGATCTCCAGAAAACGCATGGGAGAGAAAATAAGTACGCCTCTTCCTCCCGTTTCAAAATAATCCGGGCACTCCCAGACACTTCCAAATTCATTTTCCTTTGTCACACTGCCAGCAAACGTCCAATCTTCCAAATTATCGCTCCGATAGAGGAGCAGCTTTCCCCTCTCCTCCGCTGTCCTGCTGCCAAGCACCATATACCATCCCTTTTTTCCCCGCCACACTTTCGGGTCTCTTGTATCGGCCCGATCTCCCAGCCGAGGATTTGTCAGGCAGGGAATGACTACACACTTTTCATTAAAATTATCAAAATGGATTCCATCTTCGGATATGAGCCGCATCTGGCAGGCATCAAAATCATTCTCCAGACAATTATGGATGTTATCAGGATTCGGCTGCCTGTAGTGGATTCCCGTATAGAACAGATGCATTCTTCCCTCATTCTCTATGGCACTGCCGGAAAAACAGCCGTTCTGATCTCCATACTTTGTGGGAAACAGTGCGACTCCTTTATGCTCCCAGTTTACAAGATCATCACTCACTGCGTGCCCCCAGTGCATCGTTCCCCAGACAGGCGCATAGGGAAAATACTGATAAAATAAATGATACTGCCCTCTATAGTAAATAAAGCCATTTGGGTCATTGATCCAGCTTCCGGGCGCTTTTAAGTGTATTCTGTCTCTGTGCGATTGATACATGTCCACAGTCCTTTCGAGTTATTTATAATAAAGAATCGCGTCCTCGCGATTCGCCGCACGTAAGCGGTGCGCCTAGGCACAATATTCCTTACCGCGGGCTGCGCATTTTATTTTTATCCTAAGGGGCTTCAGGTGTCAAAAGGTCACATTTATGAATCGGCTCGGCAACTTGCACAAATATTTCTGTGCAAGTTGCGGACCAACAATAAAAACAAGACCCTTTGACGTCCAAGCCCTATAGGATAAAAAAGGAGGGTATCTCTACCCTCCTGCTCTGCTTATTTCACTGCGCCGGCAACGACACCGCCAATGATCTGTTTCTGAAGTACCACATACAGAATGAGAATCGGCATGACGCATAGCAGAAGTCCTGCCATGATTGTACCATAATCCGCCGAATATGTCCCGTAAAAACTGTAAGTAGAAAGGGGCAGTGTCAACAATTTCTTATCCGTCAGCACAAGGGATGGCAACAGAAAGTCATTCCAGAATGCCAGGGAGTTCAAAATTACCATCGTGGAAATAATCGGCTTCAACAGTGGAAATACGATCTTGAAAAATGTCTGGGTATGACTGCATCCGTCGATAACCGCCGCTTCTTCCAGCGCAATCGGTATATTTCCATTGATAAACCCGTGGAACATAAATACCGACATAGCCATGGAGAACCCGGTATGCATGAAGATCAGAGTGATTCTGTGGTTCAATACATTCAGCGTCCCTCCGTAAATACTCACAAGGGGAATCATGATCGCCTGGAACGGTATAATCATAGATGCCACCATGAGAACGAAGGTAAATTTGGAAACTGCATTTTTATTACGGACAATGTAGTATGCCAGCATGGCTGCCAGTAATGTTACAAGTCCGGTGGCGCATACTGTTACAATCAGGGAATTTTTAAATGCGTTCAGAAAATCCATCTGTACAAACGCTTTCACAAAGTTGTCAAAGGACAGGCCCTTGATCGTAAACAGCCAGGAAAAGGGGCTTTTGATAATATCCCTTTTCTGCTTCAGGGAATTGATCACTACCATCAGAAAGGGAAACATATATGCTATAAAAATGATAACGAGCAAAGCAATTGCCAGCGCATTCCATATTTTTCGTTTTGTTCCGCCAACTGTCGTCTGTTTCATTATGCTTCCACCTCCTGTTTTTTCGTAAAATATACCTGGAGACCGCTGATACATGCCACAACAAGAAACAGAATAAGAGCCTCCGCCTGACCTGCACCAAATTGTCTGGATGTAAATGCTTTTTCATACACATGCATTGCCGCCATTTCTGTACTGCTGTACGGTCCTCCCGCTGTCAATGACAGGTTTACATCGTATACCATAAATGCCCGGGACAGGGTAAGGAACAGGCAGATCGTTATGGAAGACATCATAAGAGGCATCACGATATTGATCATTCTGCGCCAGCCGGAAGCGCCGTCGATGCTGGCTGCCTCCATCACATCCTCACTGAGCCCCATAAATCCCGCCACATAGATCAGTATCATATAGCCGGAAAGCTGCCATACCGATACGAGTACAAGCGCCGCAAACGCCTTGCCCGGCGTGGACAGCCAGGATACTTCAAACAGGCTCCAGTTTGTAGATTCTCCGATGCTCACAAAGGCTCTGGAAAATACGAACTGCCATATGTAACCAAGTACGATTCCCCCGATCAGGTTTGGTGTGAAGAATCCCGCCCGGAAAAAATTCTGTCCTTTGATACCTCTTGTCAGAAGGTAAGCAATAGCGAAGGCCAGTACATTGACAAGAATAACCACTACAATAACGTAACGGAATGTGAGAAGCAGAGAAATCCAGAACTGCTTATCCTGTACCACTACCCCAAAGTTACGAAGCCCTATAAAATTCTTTGTTTTGGATACACCGTCCCAGTCTGTCAGTGTCAGATAGACACCATAGACAAACGGGATAATGACGACCGCGAAGAAGCAGAACATCCCCGGTAGTCCAAAGATACAGAAATCCTTTCCTTTTTTACTTGATTTCATACTGTTACTCCCCCTTTCCCAGTCTTGCCTGCTCATCCCAGTAGGCATTGATTGTCTCAATCAGCTCCGCTCTATCACTTCTGTCCGCCAAGTATTTTTGCATCGCCGCACCCAGCACTGCCCAGTGATCATTGGGTACAATAGCTGAAGCATTGAATGCCGCTCCTGCATGTACCTTTTCATAAATGTCCCTGCTCAGCGGATCTGCCGGTTCATAAGGATTGTTCTGAAAAGGAGGGATGATATTGCATCTCTTTACAAGCATCTGCTGTCCAATCTCACTATATACAATCCAGTTGAGAAATTCTTTTGCCGCTGCCTGCTGCTCCTTCGATGCGAACTGTCCGTCCAGCATGACCTGTTTCGAAGGAGAAGCCTGAATTTTCTGATTGACAAAATCTGTTTCATCATTATTCATGAAATAGGGCAAGAAACCGTAAGCATCCTCTGCCTTTGCACCGGCCTCTTCGATATTCGGCCACGCCCAGTTGCCATTGAACCAAAAGGCGGTTTTTCCGTCTGCCAGATCGATAGCCATCTCATCATAATCGGCTCCCAGAGGATCTTTCCCCGCCACATTATAAGCTTTCAATATGTCGAAAGCACTCACGAACTGAGACATCCGGTCATAACTTTCCAGATCTATCGTGCCGTCCTTGATTGCTTCAATGGCTTCCTGGGCCCCCTCCGATGTACCGTCATATGTTTCATAAATATACTGTAACTGATGTGCTCCCAGGGACCAGTCTTCCTTCGCCATTGAAATCGGTCTTTCCATCCCGGCTGCTGCCAGCTCATCCAGAAGCGCTTTAAAATCGGCCTGTGTCTTAATCACGGAAGGGTCGAATTCCCTGCCCAGTGTATCTTCAATAACCTTCTTATTATAAATAATGCCTCTGCCCTCAATACAGAGCGGGAAGCTGTACACCTTGCCGTCCACATATGTCAGATATCCTTCCGCCTCTGCTATCCAGGGTTCTTCAGACAGATCAGCCGCTTTTTCTCTTGCCAGCGCAATCACGTCCGTGGTATCCAGTATGGATAATGTAGGGGGATTTCCCGAATTGTATAAACTTACCACCTTCGTATAAGGGGAATCACCGTCTGTAACAGGCATTACTTCCACATGGACACCGGATTTTTCCTCATAGGCAGCTGACATTGCTTCTAATGCCACCTGAATCTCCGCCTTCGAGTTCAAAAGAGTGATGCTCGTACCGCTCAAAGTAGTGTCGTAAGAAAACGTATCTACAGAGGTATCAATAGGTACCTCTTCCACTACCTCGTTGGGATCATCTGGATCGCTCGCAAACCCAAATGTACATCCGGTCAGCGCAGATGTCAGCAAAGCCATAGTAGCTACCCACACAATGCCCTTTCCTGGACTCTTTCTTTTCATGCAACTTTCCTCCTCCTCTTTATATTTTCATGTTCTGAACCGATAAAGTTATCAGTTACAATATCGGTTAAGTAACCGGTTACTTTTAAAATTATGCTAGCATATTGGCTATTATTCTGTCAATGCTCACTTTAAATTTTGTTAAAAACCTACAATTTTTTACAGTCCAAATGGTATACCTTGAACAAAACCGGTTACTTGACCGATTACAAATTGAATTTCACCGTTTTTTTTGGTATACTGAACATTATTGGAGGTTATTTATGGCACAGAAAAAAAACGTAACTTTCAGTGATATTGCGAAATTCACCAATTTTTCCAAAACGACAATTTCCAGATATTTTAATGATTCTGATTCCCTGACACTGGAAAATCAGGAAATCATATCTAACGCACTGAAAGAATTGAATTATAAGGAAAATAAAGTGGCACGGATTCTTGCCAACGGTAAGACTGAATTTATTGGCGTTATCATCCCCAATCTTTTCAATCACTATTTTTCTGAAATATTGAATCGGATTTTAAAAACTTACGAAAATTTTGGTTATAAGTTTCTGGTATTCATTGGAAATGACGATGAAGAAGCGGAAACCCGTTATATCCAGGAACTGCTAGCCTACAAAATAGAAGGACTCATTATATTGAGTCACACGATCCCGTCAGAAAAACTGGCACAGTTGCAGCTCCCCATTGTGGCCATAGAACGGGAAGACCGATGTGTATGCAGCGTCAACACTGACAACTATGCAGGGGCTGTCCAGGCCGTTGACTTGCTTGCACAGCATCAGTGTGACGTTTTCATCCAGATCAACTCCCCCACATCCACCGATATCCCTGCCTATGGCCGCATCAGGGGTTTTCTTGATACCTGTGAAAAGAGACAGCTGACCCACCGGATTTTGTACAGAGAAATGAGTATTGACTATGAGATACTGCAAAATACATTTTTGGAAATACTGGAGATTCTGGAAAAAGAACATGCGGGCCAGAAAAAAGGAATTTTTGTTTCCAATGACACTCATGCCAATCTTCTGTTAAATCTTCTGATCAGAAAATACGGCACACTGCCGGATGATTATCTTATCATCGGCTTTGATAATTCTCCTATTTCCATTTCTTCCGTTTTTCCCATCAGTACCGTGGGACAGCAAATCGATAAGATCGCCTATGAGGCGGTAAGTCTCCTCGTGGAGCAGATGAACGAACGCAAAAAAAGAAGACCGGTTCCTCTAAAAGAACCGATCCATAAAGTGATTCCCCCTGTCCTGATTCCCCGGGAAACTACAGAAGGGACTGCCGGAAGGTAGTCCCTGATTTTATTCTATAGGAAATTCCTCCGTAATTTCCTATGGAATAAAATATAGATGCGCAGCTCGCGGTAAGGAATATTGCGCCTGGGCACCCCGCTCGCGCGCGGCGAATCGCGCAAGCGCGATTCCTTTTTATTTACTCCTCTTCCCGGGCCCATCCATAGGAACATTTCACAGCCCGGTTCCAGCCGGCAATAGCTCTTTTTCTTGCCGCCTCTTCCATCCCGGATGCAAAGACTCTGTCAATCTGCCAGTTCCTGATCACATCTTCCTTATTTTTCCAATAGCCTACAGCAAGTCCCGCCAGATAAGCGGCTCCCATGGCCGTCGTTTCAATACACACAGGCCGATGTACCGGCGCTCCGATGATATCAGCCTGGAACTGCATGAGAAAATTATTGATGCAGGCGCCGCCGTCCACTTTCAGAGCACTTAACAGGATGCCCGAATCCGCTTCCATTGCCGTTATCACATCATTTACCTGATATGCCAGTGATTCCAGAGCGGCACGAACGATATGATATTTATTGACGCCACGGGTGATACCCGTGATCGTTCCTCTTGCGTACTGATCCCAATGAGGCGCACCGAGACCGGTAAAAGCAGGTACCACATAGCAGCCATTGGTATCCGTCACCTTCATTGCCATAGCCTCGCTGTCCGCCGCCCTGTCAATCAGATGCAGTTCATCCCGCAGCCACTGAATCAAGGCACCTGCCACGAAAATCGAGCCTTCCAGAGCATAATTTATTTTTCCATCAAGCCCCCAGGCAATCGTAGTAACAAGCCCGTTTTTTGAAAAAACCGGGCTTTCCCCTGTATTCATCAAAAGGAAACAACCGGTACCATAAGTATTTTTAGCCTCTCCTTTTTCAAAACAAGTCTGTCCGAAGAGAGCCGACTGCTGGTCTCCTGCAGCGCCGCCAATGGGAATCGGACCGCCAAAGAAAGAGGAGTCCGCCTCTCCGTAGATACAGCTGGAAGATCTCACCTGAGGAAGCATACGGACAGGGATGTCCAGTTCCTTCAAAATTTCCTCATCCCACTTCAGTTCCCGTATATTAAAAAGCATAGTCCTGGACGCATTGGAATAATCGGTCACATGAACTCTTCCCTTCGTCAGCTTCCAGATCAGCCATGTTTCCACTGTGCCAAACAGGAGCCTGCCGGACTCGGCCGCCTTCCTTGTCCCTTCCACATTGTCCAGTATCCACTTTATTTTCGTCGCCGAGAAATAGGCATCGATTACAAGCCCTGTCTTTTCACGAAAAACTTCTGTCAATCCCTTTTCTTTTAAAAAGTCACAGTAGTCCGATGTCCGCCTGCACTGCCAGACGATAGCCCGGCAAACAGGCTCCCCGGTTTCCCTGTCCCAGACCACTGCTGTCTCCCGCTGATTTGTGATACCGATTGCGGCAATATCCCCTGCCGTGGCTCCGATCTTGGACATGGCTTCCACAGCCACTCCAAGCTGCGTCGACCATATTTCATTGGCATCCTGCTCCACCCAGCCCGGCTTCGGAAAATACTGGGGAAATTCTTTCTGTGCCTTACTGCATATCCGTCCTTTTTCATCGAAAAGAATACAGCGATTGCTTGTCGTCCCCGCATCCAAAGCCATCACATACTTTGCCATTTTAAGTCTCCTTCTGTTCTTTTGGTACTACCTATTATATCCTTTCATTAATATTTTCACAATCTCCTATATGATAAAAAGAGCATAACCAGCCAAACTTTCATCGCACCGGTTATGCTCTTCTTTTATCCCCTATGGATTTTCAAATAATCTACGGTATACACAGTTGCCAAGCAGGGCATGCCCTGTCCCGTTCGGATGCAGCCCGTCTGTGAGATATACCGCCTGCTTACTGGAGAAATCAAGCTCTGGTTCATTGAACAGATCGATAACACGAATCCCCCAGAAAGCCGCCTCTTCCTGAATCGCAGTTACATACTGATTCAGATAATAGCCGTTTTTATTTTTTCGCATATAGCCCACACGACGCAGAGGCGTCATAAACACGATCTCGCTGTCAGGGTACATCTGCTTCAAACCGCACATCATCAGATGCAGACCACCGTGGAACGTATCAGGGGTCCTGTCTCCCAATGCTCCTATCGGAGTGCCCGGTTCATTGTATCCGCCATAATCATTGGTGCCTCCCAGTACAAGAATGAGATTGGCATCTCGTTCCATTCCAGGATAACGGTCTATGAACCTGTCTGGATGGGGGCCCGCCACACTGGAGCCATTCCAGCCATAATTATTCAATGTCACTGCACCGCATTTGGCACTGACCACATTGGGAAACGCCAATGTCCTGTCACTCAGCTTGTCCCCGTAAGTGATACTGTCACCAAGCACATTGATTTTGATCTCTCCCTGTAGCTCTACTGCCTGCCAGAGAGTCGGAGCCGGAATTTCGTACTCCCCCGCCACATCTCCGGGAATATATGCTGTCATTCCAATATAATAAATCTGAATCCAGCCATTGTCTGTTTTCCCGGTAGCAATGGCAGGCTGCCCGGCACGTAACGTACCGAGAGCCGTCCAGGCCGTTCCAGGACCGATGTACACCTGGGTGTCCGTTTTCATCGACAGATATGCCGTATAGGCAGATACATTCACTCCACTGCCCTCCTGCAAATTGACCGCGCTGTTATACGGTATCGCTTCCTCTGCACATACCTGTCTTCCCATTCCCAGGAAACAGCCCAGGCCAAACAATATGCCCCCCAGCAGCACTGCCATTTTATTTTTCATTTGTTACTGTCTCCATCATTATCTAGGATATATTACCTGTCCTATGTCAGATACACCTCTCAGAGCCAGTGCCTGCTGTACATAAGCGCCTGCGTTCGGCCCATCCAACTGCTTGAAGCACTCATATGTACTCTTATGGCTGCCATCCACATTGTCCAGTCCAAGAGCAAGCCCCTGTCCGATCTCTGCTGCAGAGTCTGTCTGTCTGGACATAATCATACCATCAATGTGCTGATTGTTAGCCGCCTGCAGATAACCAAGTACCATAGCAGCGCACGCATAATCCTCACCCTGAGATGTGGTATATCCCACTTCTGTCAACAGGACGGAACGAACCTGTCCATTGGGCGCAAGGAGCTGCGGACTGCACATATAATCAGTCATAACTTCAATATTTTCCATTGTAACATAAGCGGAACCTACATTGTGTTTTACAAGGTTTTTATAATATGCACCGCCTGTCCAGTATGCCGCCCATGTAAGTGGTACCGGATAAGGATGACTTACAAGACCCCAGTCAATGTTTCCGCCAGCAGAAATATTGGCATTGAAGGAATCAATGAAATCTTTTCCGTCATATTTACCTGCTTCCGATCTGTTCCGATCCCACTGCTGATCTGTACAGATATAGACATTGGCATTGGCATTTCTGCTCTTAATGGCATTATAGCAAATACGGAAGCCTTCCGCATATTCATTTACGTAAGCATCCAGATTGGAAATATTTACATAGTTCCATTCATTTCTCTTATTGACTTCGTTGCCGATGACCCAGTTTTCCACTTTGCCATGAGAACCGTCAGAATAACGCTCTGCCAGAAAAGCAAGAGTGGCAGCCAGATAATCAACACCGTCTTTTTCTGCCGTGTTGAACGCATAGTACGGGCAGGCAAAACCATCTCTGGAAAGAGGATGGATAAGCTGAGGCGCTCTTCCGTCATTTTCATTCAGGATTGTTGCCGTAACCTGAATTCCTTTTTTTGTGAAAGTGCTGAAAATATTGTCGTATTCTGCTACAACAAGACCATTGAACTGATAATTTCTTCCATTATAACTGTAATTAATGGTAGGATAACTGCCGTTCTGTGTCGGTCCGATAATTCTGCCAAGATAAATATTGTAAAGAGTCTGCTTTACCCCCAGATCGCTGAGCTCATTGTTCGCCAGCTTGGCCGGATCGGCAATGAGTCCCTTTTTGCCCGTCACTGTTCTGCCAAATGTCTTATTGGCAATGGCTTCCGGATTGACAATATAGGCACCCGGATTTAAAGGCACATACTGTCCGCCCTGCATAGCTGCTACGATAAACTTGGAATAAAGCCTGGAATCTCCGCTGTTAGCGTTCAGCGGTGTGGAAAACGTCGCATTTGTTCCGGCCGGCGCACTTGCCAGTGCACTTGTCGTAATAGCATCGGAATAAATCGGCTCTGCAAACAGATAAAGCATACCATCATCACTTGCAGGTGCACTGGTTGCGCTTGCTGTTACATTCACATTACTGCCACTGATAGCAGCCTGCACAGCCATATTTCCTCCGGCTGCTTCCACTGTATCTGCATCACTCCCAACAGCGCCGGTCGCAACCAGCACAAACGCTGAAAGGATGCCCGCAGTCAGAATGCGCACACTTTTCTTAAAATTCATAAGATTCCTTTCCCCCCCCCTTAAAAAATCCATAAATTTTTTCCTCCTTAATATTTTATTATTTTTTCCTTAATAATTTTATCAGAATTTGTATTTCTATGCAACTCATACTGTCCAAATCTTTCAAATTCTGTTATACTATACAACAATTAACTATTCGTACCTGTTCCAATTGTGCAAATCCGTTACCATGGATATACAGGGCTTATTCGCCCGCAGAACGCGGGCAAATCGGAAAGTATGAGGAGACAAACACTATGGCATTTGACGGAATCACCGTTGCATGTATTACAAAAGAATTACAGGACTCTCTGACCGGAGGCCGAATCTATAAAATATCCCAGCCGGAAAATGATGCTCTGCTTATAACGGTGCGTTGTGGCAGGGAGCAGTACAGACTCTTTCTGTCCGCCAATGCTTCCCTTCCCCTCATTTATCTCACCCCGGATAGCATGCCCGCTCCCATGACGGCGCCTAATTTCTGTATGCTTTTGCGCAAACATATCCAGAATGGCAGGATCGTGGCGATCAGCCAGCCCGGTCTGGAACGTATCATCCGTATCGATATCGAACACTTAAATGAGATGGGGGATCTGTGCCAAAAATCCCTTATCATTGAAATCATGGGGAAACACAGCAATATCATTTTCTGCGATGCTGATGACCAGATCATCGACAGCATCAAACACGTATCCGGTATGGTGAGTTCCGTTCGGGAGGTACTGCCGGGCAGACACTATTTCATTCCGCAAACCCAGGAGAAAGAGAATCCTCTCACGACAGAGTCTCCTCTCTTTTATAAGCGCATTCCGGGAAAAGCCGTACCCATTTTTAAGGCTCTCTATATGAATTTTACCGGCCTCTCCCCTATGATCGCCCAGGAAATCTGCCATAGAGCCTGTATTGATGCAGACAAACCGGCACAATCACTGGACACTGTGGAATTGGAAAAACTATGGAACGCATTTGCTTCCGTAACACAACAGGTAAAATCGCAGCAGTTCACTCCCGTTATCCTGTACGAAAACGGCTCTCCCAGAGAGTACGCCTGTATTCCTCTGACAAACTATGCCCCAAAGCAGCAAAAGAACTGTGTCTCCGTATCCGAACTGCTCCATACCTACTATCACGAAAAAAATATGATCTCCCGTATCCGGCAGAAATCTTTCGATCTGCGTCATATCGTACAGACTGCACTGGAAAGAAATAGAAAGAAATACGACTTACAGATGAAGCAGATGGCCGATACAAATAAGAAGGATATCTATAAAGTCTATGGCGAGCTGCTGAATACTTACGGCTATAACACAGCTCCCGGCAGCACATCCATGAAAGCTGTCAACTATTATACAGATGAAGAAATAGACATTCCATTGGATCCGCTCCTGACTCCTACGGAAAATGCGAAAAAATACTTTGAAAAATACGGAAAACTGAAACGCACCTATGAGGCGCTGTCGGAACTGACTGCCCGGGTGAAAGCGGAAATTGACCACCTGGAATCCGTTCTGACTTCTCTGGATATCGCTCTGCGGGAAGAGGACCTGGTACAGATCAAAGAAGAACTGATCGAAAGCGGCTATATCCGAAGAAGAGGCAATCCAAAAAAAGTCAGAGTAACGAGCAGACCTTTTCACTATATCAGCAGTGACGGCTATGATATCTATGTGGGAAAAAATAACTATCAAAATGATGAACTCACCTTCCATACCCCGGGAAGCGGAGACTGGTGGTTCCATGCCAAGGGTATCCCCGGGTCCCACGTCATCGTCAAAGCCGGAAAAGACAATGAAATGCCGGACCGGACCTTTGAAGAGGCAGGCAGACTCGCGGCCCACTATTCCCAGGCAAAAGGACAGCAAAAGGTAGAAATCGACTATACCTTAAAAAAGAACGTAAAAAAGCCGGGAGGCGCCGCCCCGGGCTTTGTAGTATATTATACGAACTATTCTCTTGTGATCGATTCGGATATTACAGGGATTCAAAAAGTCGAGGAGTGAAACCAGAGACATTTTACTCCTCCATGCACATCATGACCTTCCCATAGTTCTGTGTCTTATCCCGCATGATGTGAAATCCCTGCTCCAGTTCTTCCAGTGTATACCGATGGGAAATGAGGCATTCTGGCCTTATCTTCCCTTCACCAAGTCTCTCCAGAACATAACGCCAGTCATCCACAGGCACATCGATCTCTCTTCGGTCTTCTCCCGATCTCCTGAAGCGGGCGCTTTTTGCCTGTGCATCAAAAGTAAAGGAAGAATTCCATGTTCCCATGACTGTAAGCTGATTGCGCAATATCTTCCAGTATACTGTTTTCTCTAACGTCATATTCGAAGCCGGGTTGCCTACAAGCATAACTCTCCCGGCAGGGGCAGTATTGGCAATAGCATATGTCAGTGTGCGATCTGTTCCGACACATTCAAAAAATATGTCCGTCCCTTTCCCCCCAGTCCGCTCCATCAGCCATGTATCCACATCCGTCTCTTTGCTGTTACAGAAATTATCCGCTGACAGTCCTGCCTCCAATACCATCCTTTTCTGAAATGTCTTATTACCGACTGCCAAAATATTTTCAATCCCTGCCTCCCGCAAAAACATAAGAAGCAGCAGACCGATCGTACCAAGACCGCATACAGTCACCGTATCCGAGCTTTTCGGTGAAATCCGTCTCATTGCATGGACTGCCACAGCCATAGGCTCCAGCATAGCCGCTTCCTCAAAGGATACCGTGTCCGGCAGTTCGATCAGATTTCCTACCGGTACTGCCGTAAGCTCTGCAAATCCACCGTCTCTGCGGGAGCCGAGATACCCGTACTGTCTGCACATTTCGTATTGTTTCCTCTGACAGGGTACACATGTCCGGCAGGGTATCAGCGGGAAAATGCCCACCCGTTTCCCCAGCCATCTGTCTTCCACGCCTGCTCCGATCTCTGTCACAATACCTGAAAATTCATGCCCGGGTATCAACGGATGAGAGTAGGCTCCCGTCTTGTAAATCCGGGGAATATCAGAACCGCAGATGCCCGCTGCCTTCACGGCCACCAATACTTCACCGGTACCGACCTCCGGTTTTTCTATATCTTCCAGACGAATATTTCCTATATCGTGTAAAGCCCATGCTTTCATCTGCTGTCATCTCCTTATATTACCTTCAGAAAAAAAGGGATCCTCATCACTTTCCCCGAAACCGTTCTAAATCCGCCCTTGTGGTAATTTTAAAATTGTTCTCATCACCGGGAATCATCACAATATCCATTCCCGACAGAACAGCGGGTTCCGTAGAACCGTTGATTTCCAGTATCCGATTCGGCAGCAGTTTGCGATTCGCATCCAGATAAGGGCCAATTCTGAATAATTCCGGTGCCTGTCCGGCAAAAATCTCTTTCCTGTCAAGAAGAGCGGATATCCTCTCTCCGTCTTTGCTTAAATATACCGTATCCTTCATAGGCAATGTGGGAAGTACACCGTCGTGACCATCAATGGCATCCAGACAGTCGGAAATCAGCGTCTCTGTCAACAGAGGCCGCGCCGCATCATGGATGAGGACACAGTCCTCCTCATCCGCATACTCTATGATGTCTTCCAGTCCGCTTAAAATAGAAAGCTGCCGCGTCTGCCCCGGCAGAGAAAATCCGCTGAACTTCCCTTTGAACCGTTCCCTGGCTCTTTCCTCATCCAGGCAGGCCAGAATCCGCTCCTGCCATACAGGCTCCGCAACGATCTGTATCCTGTCTATCCCTTCGTGCATGGACAGACAGGCGATACAGTAGGAAATGATCAGATGCCCGCCTGCTTCTATATACTGCTTCGGAATGTCACCACCCAGACGGGTGCCTGTGCCGCCGGATAAGATCAGCGCAATGTTCATAAGAATTTTTCTCCGTTTGCCAAATACATATTTTTAAAACCGCAGTTCTCGAATATTTTGCAGCGTCTCTCCATAGGACTTGTCCTTCCCAAACAGTAGCGTAGTGCCAAGTACGAATCCTTTGACCCCCTTGGGGGCAAACTCCAGGATTTTGTCCGCACTGCAGGCACCGTCCCAGTAGATCTCAAAGCCCATATCCTCCTTCAAAGAGAGTAGTTTTGTGATCTTTTTCCCCACATAGGGCAGATACATCTGTCCCGCATTTCCCGGATTGACCGACATAACAAGCACCTTTTTAACAATACGGAGCATCTCCACCACCGTTTCCACGCTTGTCCCCGGATTGATGGCGATTCCTGGTATCATTCCCGCATTGATGATAAACTGTAATGTAGTGGAGGGATGATACTCTGCCTCCGGGTGGATATATACAGTATCGCCCGGCCTGAGATTTCTCAGAAAAGTACAGATCCTATTATTGGGATGCTCAATCATCAGATGGACATCCACAGGCACGGACGCCGCCTTCGCTATATACTTCATATCATTTAAAGACATGGCAAAATTGGGCACATACCGCCCATCCATAATATCAATGTGAAAGGAATCGATCCCTCCCGCCTCCAAATCTTTTACCTCTTTTTCCAGATTGCCAAAATCAGCGCACATCATGGACGCCATAAGTTCAAATTGCATTACTTTCATCCTCGTATTATATAGTAGTAGTGTTTATAGTCCCTCTCCAAGGACTGTATTCTACACTATTGGAGATACTGTGGATTGGTTTCACGTCTACCTGCAAAATCTTTGGAACTGAAATACACCATATCATTCCCAGCATCAGTTACCATATAGAGGCGATAATCATTTCCATTGTTGGCCTAATTTTTACCACCACGAACCTTCAAAATGATGAATCCCCACAGTGGCCGGCGTTCGCATACATTCACCTGTTTCCTTAATCACCGGAGCCAATACCTGATATGGATATATTGCAGCGCCGTTCAGCACCTGAAATTTACCGTTATTAATATAACCATATTTATGAAAAACCCCGATTTCCTTTCCCAGGCTGGTAGTAAGCCAAAGTGGATCCCTGACCTGCAGCCTCTCATACACCTTCATTAATTCCCTGACAAGGAAATGCCCTTTCACCGCCCCAAATCCAGAGCCTTCATTGATGCCGCCCGAAACTTCCGTCCCCCAGAACGCCTCATTATGTCTTAAAATATCTAATGACTGCAGCAGTTCTACATCCGTATCCATGTATATGCCGCCATGGGTATAAACCACATCCAAACGAACATAATCAGGTAAATGAGCCCACCGCTTATTCTGATACGCATCTGCCGTATATGTATTCTTATATACATCATAATTTGTTTCATTCCAACAGATAAATTCATAATCCGGGCAAAAATTACGCCAGCTTTCAACCTGTCTTTGCAGATGGACCGGCATAGGCTTACCGCCGAACCAGCAATAGTGAATTTTTTTAGGAATCACAGGCTCAGATAAACTTACTTCCAAAGCTGTATAATCCTCCGTATTATTTTTCTTTATTTCATAATAAGAATAAATCTCCACATCCTGAAAAAATGTTATTCGCTTAAGCTGCTCCATGACTTCCTGATGAAACGCTGTCGTAATAAATATAACAACAGTTTGTGGCTTGAAATGTTGACAGACAAAGTCAACAGAAAATACCGGTATGCTGTCTGAAAGAATCTTAATTGTTTTTCCAAGCTTATCCACATTATTGTCTATAATTCCCGCTACTTTAAAATCAGGATCTCTATCCTTAAAATCATGGTACATGACTCGAAAATAACTGCCGGCTCCAAAACAGAGGATAGTTTTATTGCGCATTTTCAAAAAATTTTCCATATTCGAGTTTATACCACCCATTATCTTCCCCTTAAAATTTCAATTATCTTATCTACCGAATCCCCATTGCCAAATACTTGTGTATCAAAGTAATCAGCAATATCAGATCTTGCAATGGCACGCAATATTGCATCTTTTTCGATTCTGCACAAAATATTATGATTACCTTGCAATGTTTCCACCCACTCAGTCTGCTCACGAAGCGTTATTGTATTTTTCCCAAGTATATATGCTTCTTTCTGCAATCCTCCCGAATCCGTGACAATTTTAATTGCTCTGTCAGTAAAATATAACATTTCCAAATAGCCCAAAGGTTCTACAAAACATATATTCTGATAGTCATACTGCTTATACAACTCATCAATAAATCCCCTGATCCTAGGATGCACAGGAAAGATTACCGGTGATTCCAGCTCCTCCAATGCATTTAAAACTTCCCTTAAAGCACTTATATCTTTTGTATTCTCCGCCCTATGTACCGTAGCCAAATACCATTTATCCAGTTTTCTGTCGAAATCATATAAATTGACTAATTTACTATGAAAATGACTGTCCGGCATATCTACCAGCTTCTTCTTATAATGAAGCACGGCGTCACACATAACGTCCCCTACCTGGAATACATTTTTCTCGATTCCTTCCCTTTTTAAATTTCCTACAGCTGCATCTGTAGGACAGAATAATATTGTAGAAATATGGTCTGTCAATACACGATTCTGCTCTTCCGGCATTTCCATATTAAAAGAACGAAGCCCTGCTTCTATATGGATAACAGGCAGTAACAGCTTAGACGCGGCAAAGGCTGCCGCAAATGTAGAATTGGTATCTCCATATACCAGTACATAATCCGGCTTTTCTTTCGTCAAAATCTCTTCTGTCTTGACAAGAATTTCAGCAGTTTGATTCGCATGGGTCCCAGAACCTGCCCCCAAGTAATAATCAGGTTTCGGTATGTCCAACTCTTCAAAAAAAACATTTGACATATTGTTATCATAATGCTGCCCCGTGTGTACTAAAATTTCCTGTACTTCTTTACGCAGTTTTCTTGATACTGCTGCTGCTTTAATAAATTGAGGCCGCGCGCCGACTACTGTCACAATTTTCATATCAATCAACTCTCCAAAATATTGCCTTTTATCAATCAATTCTGCTGCAATTTATTGCATTGACTTGTACGTCTTACTTACTATTCTGCAGCATTTCCTGATAGACATTATCGTTATTTATCTTACACATTCGCAAAATATATTCACTGTCATACTCCAATTTACAAGGAGATTTCACCCGCATCCTTATATCATCAATTATCATTTTCACAAACCCCTTATAAGAATACGCCCCTGATTTGACAGTCTTTAAATAACAGTTTTCCGCGATATTTTCGCAATAATCAACATCATAAATCTTTTCCACGACATCATCTATATTACTGAAATCTTCCTTTAACATAATATAATCTTTATCCGGCTCCATAATGCCCTGATAATCATTGCCCACAAGTATCTGACAGGTTTTTGTAACGGCACACTCAAAAATACGAGGGGAGACAGCGCCGTGCAGATAATCATCGATATCAGGAAAAATATTTGCCTTCGTTTCTTCAAAAGAAGCATCTGGATATAAGCGCACGTATTCTCTCACTCTGTCTGCTATAATACCATCTTTGTCCATAAACCCGCGGCCCCCAAGGCACCCTATTGCCAATCTTGATGAAGCCAAAAACGCAAACCATTCCCCGCCAAGTATTGCTTTATCGCGTACAAGGGTATTTTCAATATCCACTTTTAACGTCGTCTTCCAAAGTTTCTCTTGAAACAACTTTGCAATTTCATATTTAAGCTGCCCATGTTTCCCATGACTATAAGGCAGTTTCGAAGCCCGGTAGACCACATCGTACTCTCGTTTGGAATGTGGCAATAATTCAATTTTATCAATAATTGACTCTTCAACATATCCGGTCAAAACTGTTTCAATATCAATGTTACCAATTTTTTCTTTTGGATAAATAATGGGATGATCTTCCTCTCTGATTGGAGTATAAACCTTATCAATTCCGACACGGTTAATGAACTCCCATATTTTCTCCGTTAATGAATAATCGTCCTGCATTATCGCAATCTTTACGCAAGACACTTCATTCCATAAATTACTCATTAACTCCGTAAATTCAGTAATACGCGCATTATTATATCGTACTTCAAAAACCGAATAATCAAAAATAACAGCATCAAACATTCCATCTTTAATCCACGCATAGTCTGCCGCGTATCTGCCATTGTAAGTATCAAAATAAAAGTATTCATTCTCTTTGTCATATCTTACAAAGCTATAAGCATGATCAATTATAGTGTTTCTCTGCTGTATCGAACCTCTTCTCCAAAAAACCAGAATTCTCATTTTTATTTGCCTCTCAATAATAATTCCTGTATCTCACTGTCAGCTTTACAGTTATTGCTTCTACACTTCACTTCAATATATGTACTGTCATATTTTTCATTATGAGGTATCCGTATTCTATCTTTTATATCATCTGACACTTTTTGGGCAAATTTTCTATATGTATACTGTTCAGATTTAACCAGCTTATTATAACAATTCTCAGCAATATTTTCGCAGTAAGCAATATCCTTCATTCTATCGATAACCTCATCAATATTGCTGAAATCCTGCTTTACCATAATGTAATCTTTATCAGCCTCAATAATACCATGATAATTATCGCCGACAAGTATCTGACAGGTATGGTTTATAGCGCATTCAAAAATCCGGGGAGATAGCATTCCATGCAGATTATCTTCCTTCTCCGGGAAAAGCTGCGTTTTGGTCTCCTCAAAAGATGCGTTTGGATGCAGCAAAATATACCGCTCTATACTTTTTTTAAGCATACCATCCGCGTCCATAAACCCACTTCCCCCAAGACAGCCAATTGTCATTCGGGATGATGCCAAAAAATCAATCCAGGCATCGCCCAATATGGCTTTTCCGTCATCATTTGTATTGGCAATATCAATCCTCATCCTCTGAGCAGAAAGCTTTTCTTTAAAAACATCTGCAATTTCCGATTTTAACTGGCCTAATTTCCCATACTCATATGGCAATTTTCGCGCCCTGTAAACAACATCATATTTTCTGTCAATATGAGGTTTATCACTCATTGTATTGAGGTAAGACTCCTCTATATACCCTGTTAAAACGGTTTCTATATCTATATTTCCTATTTTGTCTTTCGGATATATAATAGAATAATCTTCTTCTCTTATAACAGAATAAATTTTATCTGCCTTTATTTCATTTGCAAGTTCCCAGATCCTCGCAGTACAACTATAATCATCCTGAGGCAAAAAAACTTTAACACAGGGGTCATCCCGCCATACTCTGCTCATTAGTTCATGAAAATTCCCCCAGTGTTTCTCCGAAGTTCTAAGCGATAACGCCGAATAATGAAAAATTACCGCATCAAATAATCCCTGTTCAATCCATTCATAATCTTCTGCACGTCTGCCGTTAAAAATATTAAAATAGAAATACTCATTCTCTTTATCGTATCGTTGAAAACAAAATGCATGGTCAATTATCGTATTCCTTAATCTATCACTTGCTTTTCTCCAAAGAACTAAAATC
Organism: uncultured Lachnospiraceae bacterium; assembly: GCA_910587635.1. GTDB lineage: Bacteria > Bacillota > Clostridia > Lachnospirales > Lachnospiraceae > VSOB01. Next base: position 80,603 of record CAJUNB010000040.1, on the reverse strand, counting down.
CTCATTCAGACTTCTCCTTTTCATCAAATGATGGTATGATATAAAATTTTCTATTATCTATTAAAAAATAAGCATTTTCAAAAGGAGGGAAATAAAACGCCCTGCTTTTTCGTAAAACTTCTTCCGTATTATTCAAATCATTAATTTTTCGTAAGCCGTCCAAAGATTTCCTGCTATAAAATTTTCCTCTGCCGGTCATAGGTATTCTGGGCATCTCCCCCCCCTCTTTAATTTTTTGCGCAAATGAACGAAATAATTTTACTCCTGCTTCCAATGATTTTTGATAGAGTGAATATGCCGTATCTTCTATTGCAACAGGAAATTCATCTGTCAAAAAATAGTCGCCCTGATCTACTTTATCCGTCATCCAATGCAATGTTACTCCATAAACTTTTTCTCCGTTTAATATCGCATGATTATACGTATAATTTCCTTTGTAATCTGGCAGTTTAGCCAGATGAAGATTGACCGCCTGGTAAGATACCATCTTCAGGATAGAGTCACTCAATATCCAGGAATGCCCCACCGAAACAAGAAAATCTATATTGTTACTTTTGATATTTTCTATTATTAATTCTTCGTTAGGTTTTGAATTGTCTATAAAGAGCAAGTCATTCTCCACGCAAACATTGTAAACAGTATTTGACTTCCACCAGACTTTTTCACAGCTTTGATTCGAAACCGCTCCAGCAACTGACATATTTTCATCCTGATACTCCATCAGTATTTCAAAACATTTCTCACCTATCGGTTTCTGTCCTAAAAACAAAATCTTCATGTCAATTTCATTCCTTGCTGATTTCTTTCACACACTTCTTTATAATAGGATACATTGTATTGTAATAAACCTCATGCCCGGTTGATGACAGATGTATATTATCCGGCATAACGATTTCATTGATACTGCAATTCTGGTTTTTACAATAATCTATACATACCCTTTCCATATCCGCAAAAACAATACTGTTATCTTCCTCAGCGATCTTACGTATGATAGAATTGTAATACTCATTGCTTTGTGAATACGTTATATTCGTATTGGTCATGATATCTTGTCTCGGACTTGGATGATTTGTCCTTAAAATTACTTTTTTAATATGAAATTGAAATGCCCTGCAGATAATCTCTTTTATATTTGCTTCAAATGCCATAGGAGAAACACGCGGGACGCCATTATCTGTTTTCCAGTAATTACAGTCATTCATTCCAAACCCTATAACCAAAATGTCCACCTGATTACTTTGAATATCATACGGCATACGTTCCAACGCCATCCGGGTAGTGTTTCCATTTACAGATGCATTAATCGCCGTAATATTTTCACCGACAAACTCCTTATGTAAGGACATGGCAATCTTTGTAACCCATGTATGATCCACAGATATATACTGCCCAAAGCTTATTGAATCCCCAAAAAAATAAATGTTCATTTAGCATGTCTCCATTTTCCATTGATTAAGGTAATGATATTCTTTTCAAAAATCAGACCCATAATTGATATGTTCCTCCAATACAGCAATATTTTTTCCCCCACATTGGATAACCCTTTTCATCATATGTCACCTCTTTCAAAAACTCCTTGTGCTCGTCTTCCAATCTTTCATCATTAAGAGCTATTTTTAAATACCTTCTTGCAATACCCGGTTCTAAGCTATTCGGATATCCACCCCGATAGTCCACCTTACTGAACCCGGCCCTGCTACACATTTTGCTAAATTCATCTATACTAAAACATGCGGCTTTTGGACAATGAACCGTATCCGTTGATCTTTTAAATACTTCGTCAACATCCAATGTTTGCGTTTCCTGGAACTCAAAATCCGCTAAATAAGTATTATTGATAAATCTTAAAAAATACGCTGCATATAAGTGGTACCATATGGAATCTTTGTTATGTACCATTATGCTTGCGTTCGGAGAATCTTTTCGCTTTTTATTCAATACTCTATAAAATTCTTTTAATATTTCACCTGGTGAAGACGTATGCATTAATACGCCTTGACAATTTACAAAATCAACGCTCTCATCGTCAAGAGGTATATGCACATCTGCTTCACTTTTATGTATAAGTCTGACATTATTGATATTATGCAGCGCCATCCTGTGCTGAGATATTTTTAACGCCGTCCGGGAAACGTCCATTCCTATTATGGACTTAAGATGATTCTGAAGCGAATACCATGTCAAATCATTTCCAGGGCCACAGCCATAATCTAATAATATTTCTCCATCATGGGATAAATCCATTCCCGCAAATTCCCTGAGCATCGGATACATAGCGAAACGTGTATAACAATACTCCCGACTTTCATTTGCTGACTCAAAATAATCATCATGTACAGTATGATCTGTCCAAAAACTCTCAATTTCGTTTATACCCGCACTTCCTCTTTCTTCTATCTTTGTCAATTCATTGGTGCCAATTGACAATTCTGCGCCTGCATGATTGAAAGGACTGTTTTTATTAACCGCTTTCTTATATTTTATATCCTCTAAAGGACTGATTTTTAATAATTTTATTTTCCGCGCAGGAACGCCATACCTGTTTTTCAATGTATCTGCTATATCTTCAAAATGAATTTCAGATGTTACGTAAACAGCATCATAAAAATAATCGTTAATCTTCTCAGGCGGTATCACTTCAGAATCATTCGCCGTCAGTCCCCATAGTTTAGGATTACTGTCCGAATATGCGACAACATCATAAGAATCTATCATTCCGCTCAGCAAAGCATATCTGTAATTTCCTCCGCATCCATATATTATTACCTTTTCCATAGTTATGTCTCTTTTATAATTAAATTTTGATTACTGTAAATACAACATCTTTCTGTATTCCGTTTTCCTGTCATGAAACTCTCTCTGCCACAATTCAAGGCAGAGCATTCCCCAAATATTACGGCCAAAATCGCTTTCTTTGGAGATTTTCTCAATAACCTTCTTATTATCCACAAGATCACGGTTCAGCGCTTTCTCTGAATTGAAAATATCATAAATAAAATCTTTTGCCTCATCCTTTACCCATTTATTAAACGGTATGGGAAATCCCATTTTATCAGTACGCCTTTTTATACTTTCAGGCAGATATTTTGACATTGTTGTTTTAAAGATATGTTTCATATCGCCATTCTTCAATTTATAGTTTGCAGGAATCGTTGCCACAAACTCAACCAATTCATCGTCCAGCAGAGGAACTCTCGATTCCACTCCGTGTGCCATACTCATCCTGTCCTCAACATGAAGCAATGCCGGTAACAAGGTTTTAAAATCAAAATGTGTCATATTATCGAAATAGCAAGTATTTTTAAGATTGTCCCCATAAAAAATTTTTCTGTATATGTCATACGGAACATAATCGCTTAACAATTCTTCATGAATACAATCCTCTATGGCCGGAGCCCTGTTTATCAGTTTAAAATACCTTTTATCGCTTTCCTCAAATAATCCCGAACTCCAAAAAGCTTTCAGCATAGGTTTGTAATTTCTTAATGCGGAAAGGTTAGGGATGATTGACTCGTATGTCACAATAAATTTTTTGCTATCCATTGTACCATCTATGGCGCCCTTAATACACTGTTCAAAATAAGCAACAAGATACCTTGTATATCCGCCGAATATCTCATCGCCTCCCTGTCCACCAAGCACCACCTTTCTGTGCTTACCTGCCAGCTTTGACACCATATATTGACAGAAAGAACCAGGGCCTGCCACAGGAGCATCCAGATAATATATTACTTTCTCGATATTCTCAAGAAAATCATTGCAGTTCATATCAATCTGGTATAACGGGAAACCATGTTCTTTTGCCACGTCTTCCGCATACATACTTTCATCGTATAGTCTTCCTATGCCGAATTTCCCCGTAAATCCGGCATAGTTTTGACTTCCCACCATATCGGACGTCACAGCAGATATAATAGAAGAATCAACGCCGCCGCTTACATACCCTCCCACCGGCACATCGCTTCTGATATGATAACAGATAGATTTGTGCAGCAGCTCGTCCAGCTTCTCTGCAAAATATTTTTCTGTGTGATCAAAATCCAGCTCATAATATATCTGCCAATATCTTTTGATTTGCACATTTCCATCCTTAACACACAGAAAATGTGCCGGTTCCAGCGCTTTTACACCGCTAAACATAGTATGGTCTTTCAGGCAAAACTGAAATGTCAAATAATCCTTAAATCCATCCAGATCCGTTTCAATATCTGGAAGAAACGGCAGAAGAGCTTTCATTTCTGAAGAAAAATAAAATATTCCATCAACAATTGCATAGTAGAAAGGTTTTATACCAAAACGGTCACGTGCGCAAAACAAAAGCTGCCTGCTTTCATCCCATAAAGCAAAAGAAAACATGCCTTTAAATCGTTTTACACAATCTGTTCCCCATTTCTCATATGCTTTCAGAATGACTTCCGTGTCCGTATTGGTTATAAAATCAAATTCCAGTTCTTTTCTTAACTCGAGATAATTATAGATTTCACCATTAAAGCAGACCACATTACCCGACCGGAGATCCTCCATAGGCTGATGCCCTGAATCGCTCAAATCAATAATACTCAAGCGATTATGCGCGACTCCCGCGCTTTGACAGCTATTTACCCATATACCGCTATCATCAGGGCCGCGATGCTTCTGCAACCTATTCATAACATCAAGCTGATGAGATATCCCTTCGATTTTATTTCTGCTTAAACTCATTATCCCGGCTATTGAACACATTTTTCCACCTATTTTTAATCTAAATAATAATCCAAATGCTTTTCATGCTTATTAATGCATTGATTGATTAATTCAAAATTTTCTTTTGTCCAGTTTATCGTTTTTATCAACCCGTCTTTTAAAGAAATCTGAGCCTCAAATCCCAGTTTTTCCTTTGACTTGACTGTTGATGCAAATCTCTTTCCAGATGTATCCCACGCTCTTCGGGGCATAGTTTTCAAAGAAGACTTGCTTTCCGTCATTTCCAGAATATACTGTACAAGATCGGAGATTGTCGTTTCCACACCCGAGCCAATATTGTACACGTCCCCTGCATCCCCTTTCAGCGCGCACAGCAGCAATCCTCTGCATATATCCTCTACAAATATGAAATCCCTTGTTGCACAACCGCCATTGTCAAGCATAATTTCCTGATTGGTCAATGCTCTGTAAATAAACGTTGGAGTAACATTCCGCCAGATTGTTGCATATGTTCCGCGCCAATTACCTGCCCCGAGAATTTCACCCGGGCCATATACATTCTGGAATCTTGCTCTTACCACAGGTAATCCATGCTGTTTATGATAGTATGCAGAATAAAATTCACCTATGATTTTTGAAATCGAATACGGACTGTCCTGATGCAATTCGATTGGGCTTTCTTCTGTCGTTGCTACTGCCTCATCATAAGTCTTTTTTGCAACAGAGCATCCTGCCGATGAGTACACAATTTTTTTCAGATTTTTAAAATCCTTTAATCTCTCAAACAATTTCAAAGTCGTAAGAGTGTTGTTTTCATTATCAGCAATCGGATCAAAAATCGAACTTTGATTTCCATGATAGGTTGCCAAATGAAAAACATAATCAATATCATCTTTTAACTCTGCAAGTACCCTGAAGTCTGTGATGGACTTTTCTATAAATACAACCCTTGAACTCTTTGGAACATTTATAATCTCCGCCGATAGCAGATTGTCCACAATGACAATACGAATATCCTTTACATTTTGAAGAAGCAATCTTACAAGATTGCTTCCCACAAAGCCGGCGCCGCCCACAACAAGGACTTTTTTGTTTTCAAATTTGCTATACTCTGATGAAATCATTCTTTTGACTCCCCCTTCAAATGGGTGTATGTCTGCGATATACCATGTATCTGATACCATTCAATTGTTTTTCGGATACCTTCTTCCAGTGTCGTCTCAACATCCCACTCAAAATCCTTTCTCACCTTTGTCGGATCAAGCAAAATGGTGTACGCGTCATCTGCACCTCTTTCACGAACCGCTACAGGCTTTTCAAGAGTAATATCCAATGCTTTCAGCGTTGCGTCAAAGAGCTCCTTAATTGCATAATCTTTGCCGCTGGAAATATGATAATAACCACAGCTTCCCATGCCATCAATTGCCTTCATTACAACATTCACGATATCGTCAACAAAAACAAAATCTCTTCGTGTATCCATTACAAAACATTCTTTCCCACTGGTAAGCCTGCTGTAAAATGTCGGAAGCGGACCGCTCAAATTCCTCGGGCCATATGAATTTGCAAGCCGGAAAGACAAAAATTCAATTCCCGATAACTCAATATAAAGTTCTCCCCCCGTCTTGCTGATGGCATAACTGCTTCCGCCTGAATATCCGCCTGAAAAATAAGGATGTTTTAAAGTAATAGGCTGTTCATTTGGTTTGAGCCCATAACAAAGCGCTGTCTGAAAATAAATAATTCTTTTTACGCCAACTTTTTTTGCTGCTTTCACAAGATTTGCCGCGCCTACTACATTCGTTGTGGCATCCTCTATCCAATTTTCGGGATCCTTATAAGATGCCGCCGCATGTACAAGGATTTCAGGCTGAAAATCTTCAAAAATTTCAAAAACCTTCTGTGTATTCGCAATCGTATCTTCCACAATTTTCAGATTCTCATGCTCTTTGAGATTATCCCTTCTGCCAGTCTGGTAATTATCTATTACCACTACCTCATCATTTCTTGCAAGAAGTCTTTCGACAATATGCGAACCTATATGCCCTGCACCGCCTGTTACTAATACTCTCATGTTTTATCCTCCATTAAATTAAATTTTTTATTTACAGATAAATTATATATATTTTGAAAAAAATATTCACAAGCTGACAAAAGGATTCTTAAATCCACAATTGAATAAATAATCCAGGACGCACAAATCTTTGATAAAATTCGGGCCTACCTGTTTATATTGGATGCTCTCGTAATCAGAAAAAATCAATTTCATTCCTCTGGCTTCAAACGTCTCTTCATTCAGGTAATTTGCTGCACCTGTCCCTGAATAATAAACATCACCTTTAAAAAATTCTACCAGATTGACAACTAATTCTTCCTTTTTTCCCTCAATGACATACTTCGATGTATAATCAAACTCAGCTTCTATCCCCATTCTCTCGCAGATATCCAAAATAATCTTACAATTCAAATCCGACAATAATTCATACCTTGCTTTTAGTATAGGCATAAACCAATCAATCACTTCCGGGTAATACGCTGCCTTATGATAATTTAAGTATAATGTCTTCTCCAGCTTTTTTATCCAATCAAGCTGATAATCAATAATTACCTCATTATATAAGGTTTTGGATTCTCTTTTAATTGGAACTCTGATTAACTGTTTCCCCTGGGATGTCTTTATATAATTTCTATGTCCTGAAATTCCATTACAAGTGGACAGCTGAACATCATCAACAAATATAAACTTATCACACTTATATATCTTGTAAAACAAGCCAAGCCAAGGCAAAAAATTAGGCTGATTTGCCGCAATAATCATTTCACAACCTCCTGTTTCTCCTTCACTTTCCGTTCCATAGCGCATCATAGATAGCGCTCAGCTTCTTAACGATTTCCCGATAATCATGATATTTTGTCGCAAAATCCATCGCCTTTTTAGCGAGAATATCACGTTTTTGGGGATGTAAAACCAAGTCTTTTAAAACATCATATATGGTTTGTGGATCCGCGCTGACCACTGGAATGTCCCTCCCAAGTTCTTCCCGCAAAAACTTTTCCACATCTGGATTTACATAGGTAATCACGGGGAGCCCCAGCGCCAGACACTCTGCACCATTGCTTCCATACCATCCGCTATATAACTGATCCACAATAATATCCGCCTGAACCTGATAATACTTCAAATCATTGTGATCAACATTTTGAAAATATATCAGCTCTACAGAATAACCTTCTTTCTGGAGACGTTCAACAGCCTCCTTTACAAATTGAGAACCTTTTTCATCGTCTCTCTTATCCGCATTGGCAAATGCATGGTAAATTCTCAGTTTATCAGTTTTGGGAAGCATGAACTTTTCCGGTATATTACGGTCTATTGCATTTTGAAAATTCTCAAAATCAATCGCATTTTCCAGCCAGATCTGCCTCTTGTCCGCAATAACTCCTCTGCCATTTGTCAGTAATACATCCGCATACTTTCTTGTAGTTTTAATTGCATTATTATATTTTTCATTTTCGCAGCGAAGAGGCCTGACTCGTTTACAGATCAGGCATTCAGAATGCCAATTAAATTTATCCATTTCCCCTCTAAGGCTGACATCGCACATCCCCCATGAGGAACACAAAATTTTTTTACCCATTTTGGATACATAAGCCATATCGCTGTTAATATTCCAGAGCCTCTCTCCTCCAAAAAGCAGGGAACAGTTAGAATGAAAATGCATAATATCATAGTTTTTCAAGGCATAAATCATAAACTCTATTGTACGGGCTCTGCATACTTCTGTTGGATTGCCGTGGGCATCCAGATCAAACTCCGGCTCTCTTTCTAAAAATCTTATATCTGATCCAACAGAATATATCATCTGGTCTGCCTTATAGCCCAGCTCTCTTAATCCTTTCACAAACAGGCCCGGCGTATAAAGCGCTGCAATAGGCGCCTGAAGGATTCTTGGCTTGGTATTTTTATCTTTATTCTGAAAATCCTCTTTTTGGAAATAATAGGTTTCGTATGTATCTCTGAAAATTCCACCTAAATCTATCAGTTCGTCATCGTCAAAATGAAGAATAAAATATGCCAGTCCTGCATCCAATCCATATTTTATTAAAACAGGATCGTCCTTTATAGAAGGAATTACGATATACCTTTCCTTACTATTTTCCCAATCAATTACAATTGTATCGGTAATTCTATTCTTACTGGTAACATCATATCTTAAACGATAATCTTTTTTTGGAATTACCAATCCGATATCTTTATTTTCCGGGAATATTTTCTCAAATACATATTGCTCATTAAGAAAACCGGCCTCTTCCGTATAAAGTTTATCTTCAAATTTATTCATCCTTATCACCTGCCCTTTCTGCTAGTATTCTGCTAAGTCCCTCGTCAAAAGAAATCTGAGGTATCCACAAATCTTCAAGCATTTTCTTATTGTCAGCAATCGTATTTCCTTGCATTTTTGGTTCATATACGATCTTCGGTTCCATTCCTAATTTACAGGATATTTTCCTGACGATCTCACCCAATGAAATGATTTCATTACCGGCAATATTAAATACATGACTACCGTCTGTCTTTTTAATAGCTTCATAAATACAACGCGCAATATCTGACTTATAGATTGGATTCATTTTTATGTCATTTACAGAAGCTATCTTGATCGTTTTTCCACTGGAAATATTATCTATCAACCTGGGCAAAAGCATCGTCTGCTTTTGATGCTCGCCATAACCAAAAAATATACGGAATGTCACAATATCATAAAACTGCTGATAACTTTGAGAAAGAATTTCCATACATAACTTTGTTTTTTGATAAAAATTCAAATCTGTAGAAAATGAAATATCCTGATTTTCGGAAAAAATTTCATTTCCACTGCCATAAATACCTCCAGACGAAGCGAAAAGAAACTTTTTAATTTTGGCATAAACTCCGTAATCCAATAAATTAACCATGCCGCGAAGATTAACATCAAATATGACTTTTGCGTTTTGAGGAAAATTATTATGACCGTCAGCCTGCGCCAAATGGATAATATAATCAGCTTCTCCGGGAAATTTTTTTATATCAAAATCCTGCCCCAGATCCTGTTGTATAAACAGGATATTCTCTTTATCAATGCCACACCGTCCGACAACATAACACTCATAATCTTTGGACAATAATTCCAGCAAACCACTTCCAATGAGCCCTGTTGCACCTGTAAAAATTATTCTTTCCATATTACTTTATTACTTTCCGACATTAATCCTATTATTTTTTTTCATTTCGTCGTCATATCCACACATCATATTCTTTGCACGGCCATTTACACACCGTAAAATCCTTTCTCTTGGAGGCATTTCCTCCGCCTGCCACCACGTTGGATGTGTCAGGATGTGAAGCCTTTCACCGCCGCCCGCATTTTCGATAACCGACTGTAATCTTTTAAACCGCCAATAGCCATTGGAATCTGAACAATACTGATATAAATCCCTTATTTTATGGCAGTATACGTTTATTAACCCGGCGACTGTTATTCTATCAATGTCCATAAATCCTCCATTTACATCAGGATTATGAAAGGAAAAGGCTTTTATGTCCTGCCCTAAAAGCCTCTGTAAAAAATTTTTTTCTTCTTCAATCAGCTGCTCGAGCCTGTCAAGTTCAGTATTCTTCAAATCATAAAACGCGAGATCAAAATGCAGTCCAATTTCACCGCCATTATTAATTATATAAAGCAGTAAGTCTCTAATCTCCTTTTCCCACACATTATAAAATGGGCTATGCAAGAGGACAAACCAAGTTGAAGAAACACCAATTTGTTTTTCAATTTTTGAAAGCTTTGCAGCGCGATGAACGGAATAGTCTATATCATGCCTCCAAATTACTCCCTTATCAATTTTATCCCATTTATCATAATGATAAAATTGAAATTTATCTGTAAAAATCGTCAGCAGCCTTTTATAATTATCTTCTGTAAAATCTGAAAAATAATAATCCATTTAAAATCCTCACATCTGATTTCTTAATCAACAGTTAAATTTTCTTTTCAGGACAGCCATTTCTCTTTTCAACTTGTATATTTCGTCCTCCACATTATACCCCGCCCTTGTTCTTGTACTACGGACAATATCTGTTATTTTTTTATATGGCTCCTCTTCAAAATAACCAGCTTCCACTACAACGACTCCATCAGCCGCAGCAATGCCAATCTTATCATTTAACTTATCGATCATAACTACCTGTCCATATTTTACAAGACATGGTTCTGCATATTCCAAAATCGAGACTTGCTCAATATTTAATTTCCGCTCTTCTATGTATGTATATGCTGGCTGAAATGGCTTCCCGGAAGCTCTTACCAACTTACTTATATAGTCGCATGGCCTGTCCCAATCTATTCTGCTGTCGCAGGGCTTTCTTGGATAGCATCGTAAAGCCTCCCCCTGTTGTTTCTGTGGCATTAGCATACCGTTCTTAATATCCGCTATTACTCTGCCAAACATTTGCGGAATCAACGTCTCAAGTTCCCGATAAATATCAGATAGATACGTATCTTCACGTATTTTTATGTATTCCTTTCTCGCTATTTCACCATCATCAAGCTTTTCAGGATTCATAAAATGAATAGCAACACCAATCTTATTTTCTCCATTAAGCAACGCCCAATTAGGACAGGCATTTCCCCTATAGCGCGGCAAGTCACCTGGATGTGCATTTAATATGCCATATTTAAAACAATTTATTGCTTCTGCACCAATCAATGTCAGCCAATTCATACTGACAGCTATATCCGCGTTGACTGATTGGAGTAAATCTATCGTTTCTTTTGAATTAATATTTGCACTGCAGAAAAAGGGGATATTCCTCCTCTTTGCTGCCTGTTCAAAGTCGGATGCCTTTACCTTGTACCCCTCTGCTTCTTTGCAGGTTCCGATCAGGACTATTTCATTCTGAGATCGTTCAAGTACGTCAATCACATTATAAAAAACCTTTGTTCTTCCCAAAACCGCAATTCGCATAACCCCCCCCTATTTTGTACTCTCTAAAATCCCGGATCTGTCTAAATGAGTATCCCTGCGCGAAAGCATTGGATACAAGCTCTTCAAAAAAATCTTTTATTCCCTTTCCGGTATTTCTTAGTTTTTCAAGATAATGAATGTTTTTGAAATCCGTTTTCGCCTTTTGGTATCTGTCCATATTTTCACAATTCAAATAAAGATGAACGGGATGAAAATTAAATACCCGAAACATTTTAAAATCATTTGTCAAATAATATCCTGGGGAAAATGACAATTTTTCAGTAAAATATAAATCATCTTCAAAAATAAATGGTATTTGCAAAACATTCTCAAACTTCCATGGAAATAGGCACAACCCCTGTTGCGGGGGAATATAACTGTTAAGCTCAAATTGCATTTCACTTTCACAAAACGCAGCCGTTATGACTGATGACTTTACAAGCGAATGAGACCTTACTGTAACTGCATCCGGTACAAGTTTTTTTATGTCATGAATTACCTCGTTCTTATCAGGACCGTCAATACCATCCAACAATTTATTAAAATTAGGATGTAAACCCAATTCTATACGCTCATCTTTTTTGAAAATATCTAACAATGGCGTGTCATGCGTAACATTAAGAGTGATATTTATATCCAGTCTGCAAATCAAATTATAAAAAAAATCTAATACCCCATCGCAAGCCCAATCCATATCAAAAGTAAAAAATATATCTTTATTAATATCCGGTGTCATTACCGCCTCACTTCCTGAATCTCTATACCATAAACATTGCATTTATAAATATAGCTCCAACCACTTTTCAAAATTCAATATGGCCCATATAAATAATCTCCTGTTCTCAAGACCTTCGATATGATTATTGACAATTTCCCGGACCGCTCTTTTATCAAGATAATCGTATATCCGTGAGTTTCCAGACCAAACAACACTATTGACATAATCAAGGCTTTCCCCTTTAAACCAGCTTGCATCGGGTGCGGAAAATCCCTGCTTAATTCCCGTCGTTATATCCTGTGGAACATATTTTTCCATCATTGTCCTTAAAATAAGCTTTCCGTCATTGGTCCTTTTGAAATATTTTTCGTTTTTAGGCCCAGTCTCATTCTCATTCATAGGCATCGCTTTCCCTAAATCACGCAGCTTATATTTCAACGGCATTTTCATCGCAAAATCCACCAAATCATTGTCTAAAAAGGGAACTCTGGTCTCCAAGCCATGAGCCATGCTTATCTTGTCATCCACAATTAACAGACCATGCAGAAAAGTTTTTGCTTCAAAATACAAGGAACAGTTAATACTCTGCTCCAACGTTATTTCAGATTTTCTATCTTTATCAAAAACACTCTCAAAAATCTTTGCCGTATCATAATCAGAAACCCTGTCATATATTGGTGAAAAAACTCTCTTTATTTCATCATTGTTAAGAAGTCTTTGCCAATATTGATAATAATTACTTACATATTCGTTAAAATTTCTGCAGCCACTAACCCTGTGATAACGCCACGGATATCCTGCAAAAATCTCGTCTCCTCCTGTTCCTGCCAGGACAACCTTTACAAACTGGGATGACAGTTTTGCCGCATAATAATTCGGATAACTTTGACCGACTCTTGGATCTTCCAAATGCCATACCAATTTATCCATACAGCGTTCCATATCTCCTGATTTTAAAACCATTTCATAATGTTCTGTCTTAAAAATATAGGACATATATTCTGCTTTTTCACGTTCATCATAACTAAGCTCTACGCCTGATGCAGAATGCAGATCAAACCCACAGGTAAATGTTTTTATATAAGGTATCGATTTTGAAGCTATTGAAGTAATTGAACCTGAATCTAAACCGCCAGACAGGTAAGTTCCCAGAGGTACATCGCTGACAAGCTGCCTTTTTACCGCCTGGGCAAAAAGCCTGTCCAATTCCTCCGCATATTCTTCTTTTGACAATTCCTTCTCTTCTTCATGAAAATCATAGTCCCAAAATCGTACACTTTTGGGACTAGTATCAGAAGAATAATCCATTTTAAGATAGCATCCTGCTTCAAGAATATGTATATCGTTGAGAAATGACTGATTGGAAAAAATATTTTGAAATGTAAAATATTCTTTTAAGGCATATAAGTTTACATTTCTTTTGAAATCTTTATGGACAATTATTGCTTTATATTCTGAAGCAAATACAAACTTATTCCCTGTCCTGGAATAATACAGTGGTTTAGCCCCATATCGATCTCTCACTAAAATCAATTCCTTGCGATAATCGTCCCAAATTGAAAAAGCAAAAATACCATTCAGCATTACAAAAGAAGCTGTTCCCCATTCTGCATAAGCATTCATAACAACTTCCGTATCTGAATCCGAAAAAAAAGAATACCCTTTTTTTTCAAGTTCCCTTCTCAATTCTTTGTAATTGTATACTTCTCCATTATAAGAAATGGTATATCTCTTATCTATACTCTGCATCGGCTGAGCAGCCGCTGCACTGAGATCAATAACCGCAAGCCTCCTATGTCCTAAAAAAACATGCCCCTCATCAAGACAGACCTGTCCCTCACCATCCGGTCCTCTATGAGCAATACAGTCTGTCATTTTTTTAAGCATCATTTTATTTTCTAAAATATCGGCTGCACTTCGTTTAAAGCAAACAATTCCCGCTATGCCACACATAACTAAAGCTTCTCCTTACAATCACTGTTGCAAAAGCTTTTTCCTAAAAATCCGCTATCAACATAGTCAATTTTCCAATGCTGACATTCCTTACATATACTTTCATCAAAACAATTATCAAAATGCATCTTTCTTATTTTTTCATATTCGACAGAATCCCAGGCCTGCTGAATGGTCATTTTGCTTATGTCACCTATTTCCCGTTTTTCATCCCAATCGTAATTGCATAATGCCAGCCTGCCGTCCCAATATATGATCATATCCGTAAAAACTTTTCTACAAGGTTTACGCTCATCAAATATATCCAGCTTTTCTGCTGTTTCTTGTCTGGCAAATCTTCCCTTCTCATCATGCTGTTCATACACCCTTACAATGTCAGCAAACTGTCTCCATTTTTCAATAAATTCATTCTGTGTCGCCCGGTATTCCTCAATATCTACAGTCGATACTTGCACTGTCGGCGCTTCTAATCCATTTTCTTTCCTTTTCATGCACTTTATGCAAAAACTTTCCACATTTCGGGAACTGATTTCCAAATCGCCCAGTTGTCTTGAATGTTTATAGATATTACTGTCAAGAGTATCCAGGCTAAAGGAAATAAAATCAATCCCTGCATCAATCAATTCATCCTGCATTTTTTCATCAAGGAGCAGCGCGTTAGATGCTATCTGTATTGGCCCTAATCCTTTCGATTTTGCATACTTTATAAATTCAATGATATCAGGATGCATTAACGGTTCTCCCCGGAAAAACGGCACTAACTTAACCGGTAAATGCTGTGCAGCTTCATCTATAATTTTATAATACAACTCTTTGCTCATAAAACCGAGCTCCATTTGTATCTTTTGCCTGTTACAAAAGGTACAGGATACGTTACATTCATTCGTGAGCTCAACCGTGATTCGATTAGGAAAACTTAACTTTTTCATATTAATATACTCCGCTTTCAAATTTCTGTTTCGTTACTCAATCATGAGATAATATTCTCCCATCCCCCTCTGGATACACTCGTAGCAAAAAGCCGAACCGTTTTCCCCATCTATAAGCTGCTTTCTGGCAATATTCATCTGCTCATCGTTATACCATAAATCAAGCAAATCCCTTTCCAATATACTTCCCGCTATTCTATCGGCGCTTGCTCTTGCATTTAAGCACCTGCTAAGTTCCCCTCTGTTGTTTATGCAGATAACCCAAAACGGATTGGCACATCTGGGATACTCATCTGAAAATTCCGCCCGGGCTTGCTTTAAACCGTCAACGCCAAATATGCCGCTATTGCTCTTTGGTATCCATGTATTTATACTTGTAGATTCCATATCCGGAAAATCCTTTTTTATATAATCCGGGACTTCTGCTTTCATTCCCAGGTCAGGTATATCCACAATCTCGTTTTCCCGCAAAGGATAGCAATTTCTGATCGTGACCTGAACTTCTATTGAGGATTCTGCCTTAAGCTTGCGCAAAAGATCAATATTACTCTTTATCGTTTTATATTTTGACCCTACTCTATACTTATCATTATCCTCTGGTGTTCTGCCATCAATTGAGACATATAATTCAATTAACTCCGCATTAAGAGATAATAATTTTTTAATATTATCTTCATCCAATAGCATTCCATTTGTAAACATTCTGACCGTAGGGATATGTGTCTCATTAAGCACATACTGCGTCATCTCAAACCACTCTGGATGAACAAAAGTTTCACCGTTACCAGATACATCCAAATTATTTATAGATGTAATCTTTTTAATCTGTGCTGTAACAGCGCGAAGAGTCTCCCAAGTCATCAATCCTTTCTGACCGGCTTTTCCATCTAAAGCCCCGTGGAACGGGCAATATACACACTTTAAATTGCATACACCTGATAACTCTATAATAGCAAGCAATGGCGTATAATTTTTTGAAGATACACCTTGTCTGTTCAAATAAAATTCATAAGAATTTACGCTTTCCATATCACGATTCGCAATATAAAAATTTTTATCCCACCCCAACTTATGCATTTGTTCTTCGATCTCGTCATTGTATCTCTTATTAAGACATGAAATAATAACTGTACTTTCTTTATTCAGTTCTGATAAACACTCTGGTGAGCAAATTTTTAAACCATAAGCGATTTGTCCCCATTTTTTTTCATCGTTATCAATAATTATAGAAATCCTATCAGCAAACTCCTGTATCATATAATTATACAGAAATTTATCCGCACCAGCGCCAAAAATAACAATGTTTTCATACTTTTTTATTTCATCATTCTTAATCATACCCAAATTTCTCCTTAACAATTTTGCTTAATTTTTTCATGTATTTTATATCCAATACTGCTATTTTCCAAAAAACTGTCTTCCTTTTTGCATAGCCGGGAAACAGCTTTTATATAATCGCCAAGTGTATTACAATAAAACTCAGTATCATAAAAAGACTCATTTTTATTAATTGTATCATCAATATTAAATATCGATCGCCCTATAATATAATCTTTGAGTTTTTCACTTATTTTGACTGGGTATGAGGATATCTCTCCCGTATCAAAATTTATAGCATCCCATGCATTAGTTCTCGTATTAAAAGCATATACCTTGTTTTCCCTTTGTCTAACACATTGCAGATATATTCCCAATTCAACTGTCGTCTTATCATAGTCAAATTTTTTAAAGCAACTTACAGAATTATTCTCAACATCAATCTTTAAAATCATATTTGATTGATAAGGAAATAAATAAACGTTGCCAAGATACGCAATCATAAAAGCATACGGATATCTTGAAAAGCATCTAAAGTCCTGTGGAAAATCTACAATATCTCTCCTTTTACAGCTTTCACGATTCCATAAGGTAATACGCGGCTGGGATGATTGGTGAGGAATAACCAGAATATTTCCTATTTTTGCTGCTTCACAAAAACAGTCTGATCCCTGTCCAGTATAAATCAGGTTTGCCTCTCCCTTTTCCATATCTATTTCATAAATTTTATTACCTGATAATTCTGTGGAATATATCGTGTCATTATCACGGCAAAATTTTGTTAAATTTATACTAACTTTGTCAGATTTCGATATAATCTCACTTTTTTTCACATCAATTCTTACAGTGCCGCCTTTTACTCTCTGCATAAACAATACATCGTCTTTATCAGAATGGAAATATTCAAAACGCTTATTAGTATGGTTTATCCCATATTTCCTATAATCAGCTTTTTTATTTTCTATATCATAAAAAATAATATGATTCCCTGTGTCCGGCATAATAACAAGTTTTCCATCGACAGCCATGATACTGCTGAAAAGAACATTTCGCTTCGGATACTCACCCCCGAACTCAATAATATCCTCAACCTCCAGCGTCTTAATATTTATTTGATAAACAATATTAGAGTAAGCAGAAATGCAATACATAACAGTATCTATAATACAATAATCGATTATCCACAGGAACAGTTCATTGCATGAATCAGTCTTTTGCACACTATCAGAAGCAATAAGCACTGGTTTCCCAACCGCAGTGTACAAATGAATAATGGAACTGAAATCACCATAATATGCATCTGATATCGCAATAGCTCTGTTCAGATCGACACTTTCATCAAGTATACCAATATCCTCTTCAAGGAATTTCCTTCTGAGCTGTTTATACATTTCTAAAAGCTCCGGACGCATAGATTCTATTGTAGACGACTCCAACGGATGTGGGCGCCACCACAAAATAACATCTTTCTGTCTTTTAAATGTATCAAATACTTTGTTCATCTTTTGAATATGTAAATGATTTCCGGAGAGCATGCTCGACACACTAGTATTATATAAAATGACTTTTTTACCCTTTATTCTTTCCTGCCAACCTGATGTCAAGCCATTCTCATTCTCCAATCGATTCACCTCCAATCAAACATAACTGATTATTTTCAATAGCATATTTTCTTTTACATTTGGAGCACAAAAGAACTTCACCGAGCCGTTCCCCACACTGGCATACCCATGCAATTTTTTTTGCAGGTACGCCTGCTACAAGCGCATAATCCGGCACATCCCTTGTTACCACAGCTCCGGCAGCTACCATCGCCCAGCGGCCAACAGTATGTCCGCATACAATAGTTGCATTAGCTCCGATACTGGCGCCTTCTTTTACAATCGTTTTATGATATCCTGCCGAACCTTTGGGAAATTTTGCTCTCGGCGTCAAATCATTTGTAAAAACACAAGATGGGCCGCAAAATACATAATCCTCTAATTCCACGCCTTCATAAACCGATACATTATTCTGGATTTTTACTCCATTTCCAATTCGGACATTATTTGACACATTAACATTTTGTCCAAAAGAACAGTTTTTTCCTATCCTGGCGCCCTTCTGGATATGACAGAAATGCCATATTTTTGTACCTTCACCTATTTTTACATCTTCATCTATGTAACTGCTTTCATGTACAAAATAAGCATCCATTATATTCCTCCTGTCATCCCTTTTTTGTCAAACATCAAAAATCTGTTACGATCCATAATAGCTCTAATACTTCCAAAGCTTATCTAACCAATTTCAAATACTCCCGAATTCTCAAAGTTATTTCTTCAACCTGTGCTTCATCCATATATGGATGAAAGGGCAAAGAAACAACGGTATCGCAAAGCCTGTCTGTTACGACATAATCTGATTCATCATATTTATTGGACGCAAAAGCCTTCTGGAGGTGCATTGGTTTCTGATAATATACCGCGCTTGGGATCTTATACTTTTTCAGATAATTCTGCAGCCCATCCCGCTCCTCTCTGTCTCTCATCTGTATCGTATACTGCGCCCAGCTTGACAAATATCCTTCTTTTACAACAGGTGTCTTTACAATATCCTTTAACTCTTGTGTATATAGTGCTGCGATTTTTTGGCAGTTTTTTAGTTCCATTTCTTGAAATACAGGAAATTTGGCAAGCAGTATAGCTGCCTGAATCGTATCGAGTCTGGAGTTCATCCCGATACGGACGTTATCATATTTTGAGGTGCCTTTTCCATGAACTCTCATAGACTTCAATAATTCTGACCATTCGTCATTATTGGTAAATATTGCCCCTCCATCCCCATAGCATCCCAATGGCTTGGCCGGGAAAAAACTTGTAGTTGAAATATCACCAAAGGCACATGCTCTTGTCTCTCCGATTGACCCTCCAAATCCCTGCGCAGCGTCTTCCAAAATGTACAGATGATATTTCTCAGCTATTTTTTTTATCTCAGAATACCATGCTGGCTGCCCGAATAAATCGACTGCAATAATTGCTTTTGGTATCAGTGCTCCTTCATCGATTGTTTTTTTAATCATACATTCAAGGCTATGTACTGATATATTGTAAGTATCCTCATCTACATCTACGAATACAGGGACTGCGCCTACAGCCGATACTACTTCTCCACTGGAGAAAAACGTAAAATCCGGTACAAATACTGCATCACCTTTACCGACATTCCATGCCATAAGCGCTAATTGTAAAGCATCAGTACCGTTTGCACAACTAATACAATGTTTTACTCCAACGTATTTTGCTAAAGTTTCCTCCAATTCTTTTACTTGCTCGCCTTGAATAAAACATGTATTATCTATTACCTTTTGTATGCCCGCATCAATATTTGCTTTATTCTCCTGATACTGTTTCTTTAGATCCCGGAATTCCATAATGTCATACCTCTTACACTATTTATCGAACCTATTAACAAAATCTATTGTTGCGCAATCTTCCAACGGCAATTTAACAGCACGTCCCTCTGCCGCGGATTTATAAATAGCAAGAACAAGCTCCAAAGCTTTTTTCCCCTCCATCGCTGTAACATACGGCTGCCTGTCATTTTCAATTGCATTAATTACATCTGCATAGAGCGGCGTATGCCCATATCCATATATATTAGGTGGATTTTCATGAAAACGTTCTTTCACCGTTTTGGGATTATCCAGTAAATCGGCAAATTTCCATTCCTCAATTATATTTACTGACTGTCCTCCTGCCTTTACTGTCCCTTTTTCTCCAAATATGTACAATGTCTCCTCTAAATTACTAGGGTAAATATCCGTTGTACCATCGATAAGACCATAACTTCCATTTTTAAATCTGATAATGGCAATTCCTACATCTTCAGCTTCGATATAATTATGATTCAGCCTGTCTGTCATTCCCACTACTGTATCAATCTCGCTCCCCATCATCCAACGAAGCAAATCAATATTGTGGATACACTGATTCATCAAAGCACCGCCGTCTTGTTCCCATGTCCCACGCCAGGACGCTCTGTCATAGTATTCATGATCCCTGCACCATCTAATATGGGCAGCTCCATAAAACAGCTTTCCAAAACGGTTCATATCTATTGCTTCCCGTATGATCTGCACTGATTTATTAAACCTGTTCTGATGACACGCACTGACCTTCACATGATGTTTGATACTGGCAGAGATAATAGCATCTGCATCTTTTATGGAAAGTGCAATCGGTTTTTCAATAATGCAATTACATCCATGTTCGATACAAAACAGTGCAACCTCTGCATGTTTGCCGCTTTCTGTGCAAATTGCTACCAACTCCGGTTTTTCCTTTTCTATCATCTCTTTATAGTCCGTGTATTGCTTTACAGCATCCGATAGTTTAAACTTTACTACCTTATCTTCCATACAAGATTTATCCACATCACAAATGGCAATGATATCTAATTTATTGTTTTGTGCTGCTGCAATATGATTTGGTGAAATTCTCCCACAACCTACTAGTGCGTATCGCATTCCTTATCTCCTCCTATTTTCAAATAATCTTCATTCTAATAAGCATCCTGAATAATTATTAAATGATTAACTCATTATTGCATCCATAATCTTCATCATCTTTTTGCTCAAATACCGATAATCATATTTTCGTAATACGCTTCTATTCGGCTCGTATGCTATTTCTCCCTTCTTTTCATACTCTTTAAATATATTTTGCAAGTATTCTTTTAACAACTTAATATCTTCGGCGTGATGCGCTTCCTCATAGGCTATCCCTAATCTTCCATTTTGTATAATTTCAGCTAATTCACTCTTATCTTTGTCTCCGCTTATCATTGCAATGATAGGTTTATTAGCTGACATATACTCTAATGCTTTACCCGTTATCACTCCCATCACGTTGTCCTGATAATCAAAAGCTGAAACAAGTAAAATATCCGACTCCATCTGAAGCTTCAACGCTTCCTTTCTTTGTACTTTTCCATGATATATACATAATTCACTTAATTTATATTTTACTGCCTGCGACAGAAATATTTCATATGCTGTATTTTTTCCGGCAAAATGGATCTCTACTTTATCCTTCTTGATTTTATTTTCATTGATAAGCTCCCTTATACATGAAAACAGAGGCGTAATACTTTGCAATCCTCCGTACATCGCTCCTGTATAAGCAAACTTTATTTTCCCATTGTCATATTTATCAATTACAATATTATCTCTGTCAGAAACATCATACCCATTGGTTACACAATGCACTTTTTTCCAATATTTCTTTGGAATATTCCGACATATCCCCTTTGACACCGCCGTTATACAGTCAGCTTCACGCCAAATATATCTTTCATAATATTTTGCTATCCAGCGTACATAATCAGGTGTAAACTTATAACGGCAAATAGAATCTCTTATATCAAAAATCCATTTCAAATCTTTCTTTTTTTTATGTATATATATTCCGGCAAAAATACTAAAAAAATCCCCATATGATGTAAACAAACAATCGTAGTCGCAATAATCCTGCAACTTATCTTTTATATTTTTAAACAAATCAAACTGTCTCAACAACTCAAATAAATAATCTAAACTGCCAATGATTGCATGTGCGGTCTCAAATGGATAAAACTCTTCCTTGCCTGTCTTTTTATTCACTCTTACACGGTCATCTAATCTTTTATATCTTTTATCTTTTATCGGTGCGATTACCTTTTTATATGCCGCTATGATTTTCAGGACGCCCTTCGAATTTTTCGTCCATATAACATGTATATTCTCTGCATCTTTCTTTAATATGGAATCTGTTATAGTATCATTTTTCTCTTCAGCAATCACAGTAACCTCATATCCCTGCTGTCTCATATATTTTGCCAGCTTGGTGGTTCTAACTGCTGCTATCGTATTATCAGGTGCAAAATAATTACATACCAACAATACTTTTCTCATTTCAACATCTCCAGATAATCCTCTTTTTTTATACGAAGCACTTTGTCAACCTTGGGTGAACCCAAACCTAAAATTTTTTGTTCCAGATAATTTCTGTCAATATGTTCCCCATCCAGTCCGCTCGTACTTGCGCTCTTCAGATATTCATTAATATATATTTGCCTCATTTTTTCTGATTGTACTATGACCTTGTTTGAGTGGATAACCCCTGGAGTCCAGATGAAATGCTTTATATGATCTATGGAAGTCTGATCATCTGGCTCAATTTCTCCAAGTATAAAATAAGGAATATATACTAACATATCCGTATACTTTCTCAAATTCGACGAATAATATCTTGGATGCACACTTGTTACGTGATTACAATTATCATATGGATTATGAATATAAATAACATCCGGTTTTCTTTTTTCAAAACTGTACGACTGCCAGTCAATTACTTCAACATCATCGGGATATTGTCTACCTTCGTAATGCATTCGTCCAAAGCTATGATCTACATTCAAATCATAATATGGAATCGGAACACAGTATACCCTGCAATCCGGATCTTCTTTTGCCGCCAGATACACGCTTTCCAAACTGTCCCACATAGATGCTTTATATGGGAAAAAAACAATTTCTTTTACAGTATGTATGTCGTTTTTTACACTATTTTCTATTTTCAAAAGTTGCTTTTTCAGAGACTTGTAAATTTTATTTTCATTGTTCTGCCCGCCACTTATTTCTTCATAGCAAAAGAACAATATTTTACAGTATTCCTCCACCCAGAATACCGTAATATGACTTTTGCCTTCCATGCGCTCTATATTTTCACCAAGAGAAATGGCAAACTCCTGGCATTCTCCCAGCATCTTCTTTGCCAGATCATAATCACGCCGATACAGTGTCTCTTTGACTTCCATATGAGCTTGATGCAGACTGTTTATAAAATCCAGTATTTCCTGTTTCTGAGCTTCTCTCATCTTTACACCTATCCGTTTGTTTCAACAGACACATCGATTTCTTGATTTTCAAAAGTTTTGCACATTCTTCCTGTACCAGTGTTCCTGCTCATAACCCTTGTCCACAAAATATGTACTTCTGCAAACCGCTTCCGCAATATATATCGATTGAATTATACGATATCTTTAGAGAAGTGTCAACAAAACGAATTTATTGAATTCCCTCGTTTTTAGTCGCATTTTTAGTTACGATATATGTTCTATTTATGAAATAAAAAGCAAAAATAAGCGCTAAAACACCCTTGACGAAAAAAGGATTACCTTATATCTCCAATGCTCTCAACAAACTGAAGCCCTTACACAAAAAGAGCCTTCAGCCCACCTCTGAAAGCTCTTTTCATTTGAAACACTATATAAAAAACATACGTATTTCCTTTATTATCCAAACTCACAAACCCACGCTTACACGTTTCCTGTCCGATTTCAACGGACGTTTGCTCGTTAATGCCGCAGGAAAAACAAATGCCACGCCGTCTGTTTTTCCTTTGCGGCTATTATATTATCCGATCAACCAATCGTACATTTCCTGATATTTCTTTGCAGACACATTCCAGGAGAAATCCGTTGCCATAGCTCTGTCTACGATCTTGTTCCATTCTCTCTTTTTATCATAATAGATACGCTCTGCATAACGGATTGTTGCAAGCATCTCATGAGCATTGTAATTGGTAAAGCTAAAGCCCGTTCCCGTACTTTCATACTCATTGTAAGGCTCCACCGTATCCTTCAGGCCGCCTGTCTCTCGCACGATAGGCACCGTACCATAGTGAAGAGACATCAGCTGGCTCAGACCACAGGGCTCAAATAACGACGGCATCAGAAACGCATCACAGGCACCATAGATCTTGTGAGAAAGCTCCTCTGAATAATAAATATTGGCAGATACTTTCTCTGCATACTTCCAATCAAAATGCCGGAACATATTTTCATACTGTTCCTCACCTGTCCCAAGTATGACGAGCTGAACACTGTCCTGACAAAGCTCATCCATCACATAGGCAATCAGATCGAAACCCTTCTGATCTGTCAGACGGGATACTATGCCGATCATAAACTTCTTATCGTCCTGCTCCAGTCCAAGCTGCTTCTGCAGTTCCCGTTTATTCTTTATTTTCTCTTTACGGAAATTCACCGCATTATAGTTATACGACAAAAACGGATCTTTCTCAGGATTGAAATCATCATAGTCAATGCCATTGACAATCCCCCGCAGATCAGCACTTCTTGCACAGAGCAGTCCATTTAGCCCTTCTCCATAGAAATCCGTCTTGATCTCCTCAGCATACGTATCGCTCACCGTTGTAATGGCATCCGCATAGACAAGACCGCCCTTTAACAGATTGGCATCCTTATAGCATTCCAGTTTATCCGGCGTAAAAAAGTAATCCGGCAGTCCTGTGATCTGCTTTACTGTCTTTACATCCCATTTCCCCTGGAATTTCAGATTGTGTATTGTCATGACTGTCTTAATGCCATGGTAAAAATCATTTCCCTGGAATCTCTCTTTCAGATATACCGGCACAAGTCCTGTCTGCCAGTCATGGCAATGAATGATCTCCGGCCGGAAATCAATTACCGGCAAAACGGATAGAACCGCCTTAGAGAAAAATGCATATTTTGTTATCTCCCAGAGGGTATCATCACCATAGGGCTTCATACCACTGAAATATTCTTCGTTATCAATAAAGTAAAATTTCACCCCATCGGACTCTGCCGTCAGAATACCAACATATTCTCTCTTATAGTTGAAATCCATATAAAAATGGGTGACAAAGGACATCTTGTCTTTTTCTTCCTGTTTCATACAGGAATACTTTGGCATAATCACCCTTACATCAAAATATTCTTTATCAATACATTTGGGAAGAGAACCGACTACATCTGCCAGCCCTCCTGTCTTGATAAAAGGAACCCCTTCAGATGCTGCAAATAAAATGTGTTTCATAATAACCCTCTCGTGATAAATCCTTCACCCTGCCAAAACCATTACTTCGCTGTGCCCGCTCAGAATCTTCGATTCTTCGCTCGCGGACTTCGCCATGTTTCTACCAGATAACGGGCAGACTCGTAAAATCTTCGATTCCGACCGCCCAATTACTCCGCTGTGCCCGCTCAGAATCTTCGATTCTTCGCTCGCGGGCTTCGCCCTATGTTTCTACCAGATAACGGGCAGACTCGTAAAATCTTCGATTCCGACCGCCCAATTACTTCGCTGTGCCCGCTCAGAATCTTCGATTCTTCGCTCGCGGGCTTCGCCCTATGTTCGTTCGCATCTGTACAAAAAATAATGCAAGCATATTTTTATACAGCTGCTCACTCACGCACAGCTCATTGCCTTTTCGGACATTATACCACTATATAGTGGAGTTGAAAAGCTTAATTTCGATATTGCAGACGTATTTTGTCGGCAATGAGCGCTATAAACTCAGAATTGGTCGGTTTTCCTTTCCCGGTGTTGATAGTATAGCCAAACATGGCATCCAGTGTCTCCATCTTGCCTCTGTTCCACGCCACTTCAATCGCATGCCGTATGGCACGCTCCACTCTGCTGGATGTAGTCTGAAACTTTTTTGCAATTGTCGGATACAGTATCTTAGTAATAGAATTGAGCATTTCCACATCCTGTACGGACATCATGATCGCCTCCCGCAAATACTGATACCCCTTAATATGCGCCGGTACGCCGATTTCATGGATCATATCCGTTACGTCTTTCTCCAGGTCCCGCACCGGCGGCCTTGTCCCTGTCTCGCTGTACAGTGTCTGGGGTTCCTCTCTACGTCCTACGGATGGTACTGTGATCATAATCTGAAATTCTTTATTTGTATGAATCAAGTCGGAAAGTAATTTGAAAACCTGTTCGTTATCTTTCGTAGCGGCTACACTCAATTGTTCCATAATTGACCTCCGTTCACTGTTTTTCTTTTTGATACAGCATATATCGCCTATATTCATTATAAACAGATGTCAATATTCTTCAACTCTTAAGAATCGCAGAATCCGCTGAAAAACGCCTCTTTCTTACATTTACAGACGAATTTCCAGCTCTTCCAAAGATGCGTATCCATACAGTTTTGCAGAGTTGTCAATGGTCATTTTTGCCAGATTTTTCCCGTCCTGACAGAGCGTTGCGATGAACCTTCCATACAGATCCAGCGTTCTGTCGGAATACGTCGAAATCTCCCCACGTAAATATGTTTCGTAGGAAGTATTGTACAGACTGTCTTCATCCGTATGAATGCTTCTGGCCGCTGCCGCTGCCTTCGGATACTCCCGGGCACATTCTTCCATCCAGGATATCTGGATTTTTACAATTTCTTCAATGATCTCCTTTTTTTCAGGGGAAATATAGGGGAATCTGTCCTGAATTGCCCTGTACCCTTCCGGGTCAGTGCTTTCCATCATCCTTCCGTATTTCTCTGCAATGAGATTCCAGCCTTCCTCCTGCGCCCTTTCAAAATCTTCTATATAGCTTTGCAGCATAGGTATGGTCCATGTAAGGTACTGACTCCTGCGCATGATGGAAAAGGTGTTCCAGTCATCCTGGCAGTCTGCTCTGCCGCCGATGTTTTTTACCAGATCAAAATTCTGCCACTCCAAACCAATCAGCCGGTCAATCAATTCTTCCCGTACTGTGGTATTGGCAGTATCATTTTGGGTAATACTGTGTAAAATATTGTCCGTGTGATGATCCAGATAATTGTCACTGCCTGTCGTCAGGCTCTGTTTCTTCATTTCATCAATAATCAATGTCACGATAATCTCTATCGTCTGAGGAATCCGTTCGTCCCCGATCTGCATATCCGCAATAGCATTTAAAATATCGCCAATGACGGCAAGCACATGAAGGTTTTCCATCCCCTTATGCATCCATTTATAAAAAGGAGCATATTTCCGGTTCAGCAGATAGACGATAGACATCGTATGCTTCATAAATTCTCCAAGCGCTACCTGAGCCGTCACCTTGTCTCCCCGCCTGAGCATACGGCTGTAATTGTACTGGCCCGACTGGGCTATAAGCGCCGCTTCCCTGGCAATTTTTCTGATTCGCACCTCCTCCGGGTAATGCGCCAGCAGGCCTTTCCGAATCCTCGTAAATTCCCCCAGAGTATCTGCAAATACTCTGCCGTTGGTGGCTGCCGCCAGTCGATAATCCTCTGTATACAGCCACTGATTATGGGAAGCAGGTATATCTGTGAGTCCTGTCAGGCGTTCATAAAATTCCCCGATTCGAAATACGCCTACCCGTTTCGGCGCTTTCGGAGACACCCGCCTTGTGATGCCCATATAAGTAAGTGGCAGCTTATCATATTCAGTCTGAAGCGCTTCTCCTATTTCTTCATAGATAGAATCCGTCAGAAACAGACAAAATCCCGGGCCGTAATCATGATCCAAGGATATTTCATCGTCAAACCCAAAACATTCTGAGCCTTCCCCCACAAGCCCCGCCGCAATATAAGGCATATACGACGGAAATTTCTCCCGGAGCATGGGCTCTCCATATTCATGATAAAAAGCTTCACACAGATCCAGCCCCTTCTTAAACCGCTTGATAAGGCCAGGCCTCTGTTCCATCTGTTTCTCTACTTCGTTCAGATTCTGAGAAACAATCTCATAGGCGCTGCTGCGTCCTGTATTTTTCTCTATTTCAGCAAGCGCTTTCCGATAATACCTGGCGGACTCTTCCAGATTACCCGCCATATACTGTGCCTCCCCCATAGCGGATAGGGCACCGCTGTAATGAAAGTCCTTCTGCTCGTCCATCTCAAATATGGAAAATGCCGCCTTCAAATGCCCCATAGCAGCTTCTACCTGCCCCAGTTTTAACTGGGATGCAGCCAGATTCGTATGGGTAACTGCCGTTTCGATTCTGGCTTCCTCATAGTTCTTTACAATCGAGAGAGCTTTTTCCAGACAGACACACGCTTCCTCAAATTCACCCATTTCCTGATAGAGCAGGCTCATGTTATTGTAGAGGCTGGCAAATCGGAAATCATTGTCCTCCAGCTGACTCTGATAGATAAGGCACACCGTCTTGTAATTCGTCATAGACTCCGCCAGCAGCCCGGCAGCCCTATAGGCATTTGCAATATTCAGCAGTGAAGTGGCATAGGGAATCGTCCCCTTCAGTCCGTTTTTCTCCAGTACATTCAATAATCTGTCACAGTACATGCAGCACTTTTCATATTTGCTCACATCCCGTAGATAACCGATCATTTCATTCAGCAGAGTGATCAGAGAATTATCATCTTCCACCGAAGCGGCCTGCGCCATCTTATTCTCCAGAAATCCTTCCACCTTATCCATCTGGTATGTGGCAAACAGTCTGTCGAGCTCCTTTAAAATCATTTCCATATCCATAAAATCACCTCTGTAATGAGTATACCACTTTCATCAGGATTGTGACAGCAGTTCACAAAAATATATTACAATATTGAAACAAACATGGCGGGTTGACTTTGCCCATAAGAAAGACGGTAAAGTCCTAGCAATCCGGGCTAAACCGCCTTAATCAATTCTTCCCTATAACGAAAACCATAAGTTATTTCTATTCTTCAAAAAGTGCCAGCTCTCCCTCTCACCCCAGCATTTCTTCAATAAATATCCCATACCCTTTCGTCGCATCCTGAACAAACACATGGGTCACTGCACCGATCAGCCTTCCATTCTGTAAAATGGGCGCGCCGCTCATCCCCTGTATGATACCTCCGGTCTCCTGAATCAGCTCCTCATCCGTAATTTTCAGCACGATCTCTCTGTTGATATGTTCTTTATCATAAGTAATCTCCGTGATCTCCACATCATAGAGCTCAGCTTCCTCTCCGTCCAGGCTGCACAGTATTTTGGCCGGCCCCACATTGACATCCTGTTTTAATCCGATAGGCACCGGACCATAAGGCACTTCTTCCTCCAATGCCTCACTGCACATACCGAAGATCCCCTTCTCTTCATTTCTGTCGATGACACCTATAATATTGCTGCTGTCATAATCGATCAGTCCCGTCAGTTCTCCGGGATGGCCCGACTCCCCTTTTGTGATACCGATAATATCCGTCTGGTACAGGGATCCTTTTTTCAATGCCATCAGTGTACTCGTATCCATATCATTGATACCATGTCCAAGAGCCCCGAAACCGCCATTACCATCGATGTAAGTAAGGGTTCCCACGCCCTGCGCATTATCTCGTATCCAGATGCCGATTTTATAGGTTCCCGACTGGTCTGCCACTGATTCTGTCTTCACATCAAATATCTCTCCGTCCCTGCTGATCGTCAGAACCTGGTTTCCGCTCCCAGCTTCCTGAAGAGATTTCATAAACATCTTTTTGCCGGTGACAGTCTCACCGTTTATCTTTAATATATAGTCGCCGCTTTTTAAAACCGATTTTGCCGGGGAATACCGCACACCATCATAGCCGGTAAATTCTCCTGTGCCAATCACGAGCACACCTTCAGTCTTTACATAGATGCCCACCGGTATGCCTGCCGGTATCAAAGACGTGTTATCGATGACCTGGACTTTCACACTTTTCAGAGGCAATACCCCGAACAGCTTAACATCCATCCGATAGTCGCTTATCTCATTTGCATAGAAAACAAGGGGACGGTTTAAGCTCACCGGTATGGCCTCTTCCCCGGAAGAAAGCATCCCTGAGGCAGGAAGGGCAAAATCCATCGTTTCCTGCTGCCCGGCCCGTATTTTAATCGTATCCGGCGTCCTGTGCCAGAGGGCAAGATAGGCCACACAAAATAACAGGCACAGGGCGTTCCCCGTCAACATATATAAAAAACGCCTGTATCTCATATACTCACATCCTTTCGGATTTAGTATATGAGAAACTTTTTATTTTACATTAGTATAGTTTTGTATTTGCTGCCAATTCTTTCATCTCTTTTGCATTGGAAAGAGAGCCTTCTGTCAGCAGATCGCTGCCCAGAAGTCTGGCCAGCTCTTCGATACTTTCCTTTTCTTCCAAAATGGAAATATCTGTCCTCGTATAATTTCCCGCCTGATTTTTTTCTATTTTAAAATGGGAATCGGCCATAGCCGCTATCTGTGGCAGATGGGTAATGCAGATTATCTGGTGTTCACTCCCAAGAAATGCCAGTTTTTTCGATACCTGCCAAGCAGTCCTGCCACTGATGCCCGCATCGATCTCATCGAAAATCAGAGTATCGATCTCTCCCTTTTTTGCCATGACAGTTTTCAATCCAAGCATAATCCTGGAAAGTTCACCGCCGCTGGCCACGTTTGCCAGGGGCTTGACAGGCTCTCCCGGATTGACCGAAATCAGAAATGTCACCTCATCATACCCTGTGGCACTGATATGCTCTTCCTCCGACGCCACCTGGACACGAAAATCCGCTTCCAGGAAGTTCAGATCATGAAGGGCGGTCCGCATCTGCTCTTCCAGAAGACTAGCTTGTTTTTTTCTCATTTTGGAAGCTTTTTCACAGGATGTAAGTAATACCTTTTTCGCTTTTTCCAGATCCGCCCGGAGTTTTTCCAGGTAGGCATCGTAGTTTGCCAGCTTATCCAGTCTCTCTTCCTGTTCCTTCTTATATTGCAAAACAGCTTCTATCGTACCGCCATATTTATTTTTTAAATGACTCAAAAGATCCAGCCGCTGCTGGGTCTCATGGAATACCTGCGGCTCAAATTCCAGGCTCGCCTCATAATCCGCCAGATCTCTGCAAATATCTCCCGTCAATCCTTCTATTTCTGCAAGGCGCTCTGTAAAGTCCCCAAGAGCCTCGTCGTAGCTGTCTATCGTTTTCAGCTCACGCATTGCCCTGCCGGCCATATCCAGTATTCCTTCACTGTCTGTCCCACCCAGCATCTGCCGCACAAGTGCCACGCCTTCCATCAGTTTCCTGGCATTTGCCATTTTCCGGTAGTCCGCTTCCAGCCGTTCGTCTTCTCCAATCTCCGGCCTGGCATCATCGATCTCTTTTATTTCAAAGGTAAGCAGGGAAACTTCTTTTTCTCTGTCTCTGCTGTCCGTATCCGAATCTTCCCATTCTTTTTTAAGTTCTCTGTAACGTTTATATTCTCCTGATAATTTTTCTTTTATACCGGACAATTTTTCACCGCAAAAATCATCTAAAATTTCAAATTGTCGCTTTTTTCCAGTGAGAGACTGATGTTCATGCTGCCCGTATACATCGATCAGCACTTCCGCCAGCTCTTTCAATTGCCGGGCTGTCATCGTCTCTCCGTTTACCCGGCACAGACTCTTTCCGGCAGTTATCTTCCTTACTATGACAAGTGTGTCACCATCCAGTTCTATCTCCATCTCCCGGCATTTTCTCTTCTGGGCTTCTCCTTCTACCGTAAACACAAGCTCTATCAGTGCAGACTCCTTCCCCTGACGGATCATGTCCTTATCCGCCTTGGCGCCGAGAGCCAGATTGATGGAACCAATGATGATGGACTTCCCCGCCCCCGTCTCTCCGGTCAGGATATTCAGCCCTTTTCCAAAATTTACTTCCGCTTCTTCGATTAAAGCCAGGTTTTTTACATGTAAACTATTTAGCATTCTCTATGATTTCTCCGATTTTTTCCATAACGCTCTTAGTATCTTCTCTCGTCCGTACTGCCATCATGATCGTATCATCTCCGGCTATCGTCCCGACGATTTCATTCAGTTTCATCGCATCCAACGCCGCCGCCACCGCCATGGCCATCCCCGACACCGTTTTCACAACTACAAGATTCTCCGCCATTCCCATAGAAGAAAATCCTTCTTTCAGCACCCGACTGTATTTTTCTCCCAGATATACTTCCTCATGATGAAACGCCACATATTTCTGCCTGCCTTCTCCTATGGAAATTTTCGAAAGTTTCAGTTCCCGGATATCCCTGGAGACAGTCGCCTGTGTCACATCATAGCCCGCTTCCCGCAGCCGCAGAGCCACTTCCTCCTGTGTCCCGATATCGTATTCCTCTATCAGTCGGAGTATTTCATTTTGTCTTTTCTCTTTCATTTCAGTTCTCACTCATCTTTTTATGTAATACTTCCAGGAAACTCGCCTGGCTGATCTTAACAATATCGGTCATTTTATCAGACTTTTTGATGACAACCTTATCTCCCATAAAAAGCTCCCGCATATGCCCACCGTCGAAATTCACCTCTGCCCGTACCGGTATATCCTTTTTGCCACTGGTCATCTCGATGACGACTTCATCTTCCGCAGAGAGCACAATACTTCGGGTATTCAAAGTATGGGGGCAGATCGGCGTCACCACCAAAAGCTTGGCTTTCGGTTCCACGATAGGACCTCCCGCAGACATATTATAACCGGTAGAGCCGGTAGGTGTGGATATGATCACGCCATCCGCATTGTACGCGTTCAAAAACTGTCCGTTGACATAGATGTGATAATGAATGATCTGCAAAGAACCGCATCTGGTAATGACGATATCGTTCAGCGCATTGGAAGATTCCACATATGTCCCGGACCGGTAGAGCCATCCATCCAGCATCATTCGTTTCTCTATCTCATATTTGTCCTGCATCAGAAGAGTCAGTGCATACTCTATACCAGTCCTTTCCACTTCTGCCAGAAACCCAAGAGTACCCAGATTGATGCCAAGCAGAGGAATATGCAGATCTACCGTATCTCTGGCCGCTTCAATCAGTGTACCGTCACCCCCCAAAACGAGGATACATTCCGTATCGGAAGGAACATCCCAGTTTCCTATATTCCCGCTTTCCACTTCCCCTTTGTAATTCACATAAACCTTACAATTGCAGCCTGCCTTTGTGAGATAATTTTGGATTCGTTTCGTATTTTCCAGTTCCCTGTCCTTGGACGGGTTGGTAACGACAAAGAAATTTTTCATATGGAATCTGTTCTCCCCTGATCCAGTGCCCTGTGCGCCTGCGAAACGATATGGGCTATATAGGCGCAGTCAATTACCGCCTCTGCTACGGCACTATCCTGTACATCGCCATCACATCTCTCCTCCGCAGTTTCGCTCTGCAGTTTGTCATCGTCTCTCTTTGTCACTTCTATGCCTTGCAGGCTGTTATTCCTGATCTCCGCTCTCCGGCCCAGGTGTACCAGATACTCGATATTGCCTTCTGGCCCTTTCACCGGCGAAAATGTCAGATGCAATATGTCAAATCCTGCCTCTGCGGCGAAATCCAGCACCTTTTCGATGACTTCCCGGTGAATATGCGCATCTCTCACCACGCCTTTTTTTCCCACCTTTTCCCTGCCCGCTTCAAACTGAGGCTTGATCAGACAGACCATCTCTCCGTCCTCTTTCAGCAGTGCCCGGGCCGGGGGCAGTATTTTGGAAAGGGAAATAAAAGACACATCCGCTGAAGCAAAGTCCAGTACATCTTCGATATCCTCCCGGACCGTATAGCGGAAATTCGTCTTTTCCATACAAATGACACGCTCATCATTTCTCAGCTTCCAGGCCAGCTGTCCGTGTCCCACATCCACTGCATAGACTTTTCTTGCTCCGTTTTGCAGCATACAATCTGTAAATCCGCCTGTGGAAGCGCCAATATCCATACAGATCTTATCCGTCAGATCCAGGCCAAACTCTTCCATGGCTTTCTCTAATTTCAGTCCACCTCTGCTCACGTATTTCAGGGCGGGCCCCCGCACTGTAATCTTCACTTTCTCCTGCGCAAACAGAGAACCGGCCTTGTCCTCCCGCTGTCCGTTCACAAACACATCACCTGCCATAATAACGGCCTTTGCCTTTTCCCTGGAAGCGGCCAGCCCCTGCTTTACCAGCAGTACATCCAGACGTTCCTTCATCCTTTCCTCCCGGCCCCTGCCGAAATATAGGCTGTCACCACCCGTTTCAGCACAGTTTCCTCATCGATGCCCACTTCCCTGTACAGCAGATCCACATTGCCATGCTCCACATATTCGTCCGGTATGGCAATCGTAAGTACCTTGCAGGGTAAATTTATACTGTCCGCATATTCTCTGACTTTCTCGCCAAATCCGCCGCTGCTCACGTTTTCTTCCATCGTCACAAGCAGCTTATGCCCCCTTCCCATCTCTTCCACCATCTTCTCATCGATCGGTTTTACAAAACGGGCATTGATCAGGCTGCAGGAATATCCCATCTCTTTCAATCTCCTGCGCACTGCCGCCCCGGTCTTTACCATACTGCCTACAGAGATCAGGGCGATATCCTCTTCCTCATAGAGAATCTCACTTGTGCCAAATTCGATGGGCCTGCGAAATTCTTTTAACCCTTCCCAGGCGTTTCCCCGGGGATATCTCACTGCCACAGGTTTCCCCATAGACAATGCAAATTTTAACATATCGGAAAGCTCCCATTTATTTTTGGGTGCCATAATGTGCATATTGGGAATGCTGGACAGATAGGAAAGATCAAAAATGCCCTGGTGCGTCTCCCCATCGCTTCCCACCAGCCCGGCCCTGTCTATGGCAAATACCACCGGCAGATCCTGAATACAGACGTCGTGCAGTATCTGGTCATAGGCCCGCTGCAAAAATGATGAATACACCGCTACAATAGGCTTCATCCCCCCTGCCGCCAGCCCAGCCGCAAAGGTAACGGCATGCTGCTCCGCAATCCCCACATCAAAAAACCGTGCTGGATACATATTGCGAAACCGCTTCAGCCCTGTTCCGTCGGGCATGGCCGCTGTAATTGCAACTACTTTTTCGTCCCTGGCTCCCAATTTCGTCATAACAGTAGAAAAAATATCGGTATAGTTGGGCGTCGTCCTCGGTTTGGAAGGAAGACCCGTTTCTACATCGAAAGGGTCTGTACCATGGAATCTGGCAGGATGACGCTCGGCCGGAAGAAATCCTTTCCCTTTTTCTGTAATGGCATGAATCAACACTGCATTTTTACAACGCTTCGCTTCCCTGATGACTTTCATCATCGCTTCCACATCGTGTCCGTTCACCGGTCCCAGATAAGTAATTCCCATATCCTCAAAGAGCATTCCCGGTATCACAAGATGTTTTACACTGCTTTTGGCCCGGCGGATATTCCTGACAATCTGTTCCCCTTTCGGCATATTCTGCAGGGTATTGAACACGCTTTCCTTTAAATCCAGATATCCGTTAGCAGTCCTGATATTGTTCAGATATTTGGATACACCACCCACATTCTCGGATATGGACATATTATTATCATTCAAAATAATAATAAAATTGGTCTTTAACTGGGAGGCATTGTTCAATGCTTCATAGGCCATACCCCCAGTCAGAGAACCGTCCCCGATGACAGATATGATCGTCCGCGCCTCCGCCGCCAGATCTCTCGCTTTTACAAGCCCCAGCCCGGCAGAAATAGAGGTGGAACTATGCCCCGTATCAAAACAGTCACAATCGCTCTCTTTTCGTTTCGGAAAACCACTCATACCACCGTATTTCCGCAGCGATTCAAAGCCTTCTCTTCTGCCGGTCAGTAACTTGTGGGTATAAGCCTGATGTCCCACATCCCAGATAATTTTATCTTCTGGCAGATTCAAACTCAGATGCAGAGCCATTGTCAGCTCCACTGCGCCCAGATTGGACCCCAAATGCCCCCCTGTCACACTGATCTTCTGAATCAGAAACTGCCGGATTTCCTCCGCCAGCGCTCTGTAATCTTCTTTCCTGATCTTCTTAATATCATTTTCTTTCGTAATCTTTTCCAGAAGCATATCCATACTCCTTTTATTTGTTTCTCGTAACCAAATCCTCTACCAGCTTCTCCAAAAACAGATTCCGTCGCCCAAATGATCCAAGCAGGGCAATTGCTTCCTCAGAAAGCGCTCTCTGGTCTGCCTGTGCCTGCTTCAGTCCCTTTATTGTAACATAAGTTATCTTATTATTCTTTTCATCACTGCCTACTGGCTTCCCAAGAATCTCCGTCTTACCTGTCACATCCAGGATATCATCCTGAATCTGGAAAGCGACACCAATATTGTATCCTATTTTTTCCAGTCTGTCCACATCTCTGTCAGATGCCCCTGCTAAAATAGCACCTGTCATCATCGCACTCTGAATCAATGCCGCCGTCTTGTTCTCATGAATAAATAACAGCAGTTCTTCTGTAATGCCGCCCTTTTCCTCCGCCTCTATATCAGCGGTCTGTCCTCCAATCATCCCGTAAATACCTGCCTTCCCGGCAAAAAGGGCCAGTGCCCTGCCAACTCGGGCCGGGTCGTCTCCCATCTGGAACGCCTTTGCCGCCGTTTCAAAAGCCAGATTGAGCAGACCGTCTCCTGCCAGTATTGCCATGGCCTCTCCATACATAACATGCGTCGTCTTTCTTCCCCGGCGGTACTCATCGTTGTCCATGGCCGGCAGATCATCATGGATGAGAGAATACGTATGCACCATCTCCATCGCTGCCAGAAAGGGTTCTATTTCTTTGCCCCCGCCCCCCATCATATCATAGGTCTCTTTCATGAATAACGGACGCAATCTTTTCCCTCCGGCCAGAA
The DNA here is from genome assembly GCA_910587635.1 of uncultured Lachnospiraceae bacterium. GTDB lineage: Bacteria > Bacillota > Clostridia > Lachnospirales > Lachnospiraceae > VSOB01. Next base: position 43,614 of record CAJUNB010000040.1, on the reverse strand, counting down.
TGGAATAATTCATTGCCTCAATCACCGTCTTTTGGAATCCCTTTTCCCTAGGCAGATATGCCTGTATGATGTTTTCGATTTCTCTGATTCGTCTTTCCAGTTCTTCTTTAAAATTCATCCAACTCACCGTCTTCATTCATTTTCAGTACCTTCTTTTCCACCCTGTCGATGGAGGCGTTGCAAAATTGCAGCAATTCCATACCCTCACTATAGGCTTTAAAAGAATCTTCCAGAGAAATGTCCTCTGCCTCCAGCCTTTCAATCACTGTCTCCAGCTGCAAAAATGCATCTTCCAACGTCTGCTTTTTCACCGTACCACCCTTTCCTTCTCTTCTGCTCTCGCTCTCACAATACCGTTCTTCATATGAATCGTCAGCAGTTGTCCCGGCTCCACCTGATCAATATCAGTGACCGTCCTGCCCGTTTCGTCTGTCACACAGGAAAATCCCTGGCTCAGTTTGTCCAGGGGAGACAATCCCCGCAGCTTCTCCGTATACAGCTCCAACCTGTGTCTTCTGCCTCGCAGTTTTCTCTCCATCGCTGCCTGCATGTTTTCTTCCAGACGCAGCAGATAGGTCTGCCTTTGCTGCAGTTTCCCTATAGGGCTGTTCATACGCAGAAGTGCTGCCAGCCGCTGCACCTGCAGGCGGCATCTGTTACATTTCCCGTTCATGCTCCGATAAAGCGCTGTCGCATATTCTTCCATTGTTTCTTCCAGTCTGGAAAATTCACAGACGGCAAGCTCTGCTGCTGCCGAAGGAGTAGGAGCACGCATATCCGCCGCGAAATCAGCGATGGTGGTATCTGTCTCATGCCCTACTGCAGATATGACAGGAATCGGACAGTCAAAAATCGCCTGCGCCACTTCTCTTTCATTAAACGCCCACAGGTCCTCTATGGAACCGCCGCCCCTGCCTACAATGATGACATCCACATCCTGAACTGTCAGTGCATGAATGCCGTTTATGATACTCGCCGCAGCCTGCTTCCCCTGTACGATGGCCGGATACAGAATGATCTGTACATAGGGATTCCGCCGGGAAGCGATCTGGATGATATCTCTGACCGCCGCTCCGGTAGGCGCCGTCACCACGCCGAGCCTGTGAATATATTTCGGTATCGGCTGTTTATACTCCTCTGCAAACATGCCAAGTTCCGAAAGTTCCGCCTTTAACTGCTCAAATTTCTCATACAAATATCCTATGCCGTCCAGCGCAATGGTCTTGGCATACATCTGATATTTGCCGTCTCTCTCATATACATCGATATTTCCGCCTACTACAATCTGCTGCCCTTCCTGCAGCCGAAATCCCAGTCCGCCCCGGCTTCCTGCAAACATAACACAGGCAATGGTGCCTTTCTCATCCTTCAGTGTAAAATAAATATGGCCGGAAGAATGATATTTACAGTTACTCACTTCGCCTCTTACATGGATAGATTGCAGCATAAAATCCTGGGTAAACATATTTCTGATATAAGAATTTACCTGTGCCACAGAATATATATTTTTCATACGTGACTATCCCTTATCCGCGAACTTGGCAAGAACCCCGTTGACAAATGCCTTGGCACTGTCCTGACCGAACTTTTTGGCAAGTTCCACTGCCTCATTGATAGCTACCCCCACAGGTACTTCCTCATCGAACAGTATTTCATAGACAGCCAAACGTAAAATCGTCAGCTCCGCCTTCCCGATTCTGTCAGTTGTCCATTTTTCCGTCCTGCTGTTTAAAAGATCATCAAGCTCAGACAGCTTTTCCTTGATCTTTTCGTATTTCCCGGCAATATACCGCTCCTCTTGTTCTGTCATCTCTTCTTCTGCTTCTTCCAAAAAAAGCACAAGCTGCTCCGGCATATCTTCCTTTTCATGAAACTCCACCCGAAACAACAGTTTAAATATCTGCTCTCTTAATTCTCTTCTGCCCATTATCCAATCCTTAACTGTTCATAACAACGCCTGCAATACGGATATTAACTTCCGCCACTGCCAGCCCTGTCATAGTTTCAATCGCACTTTTTACCTTTTCCTGTATTTTTCCGGAGACAGTCGGAATATTATAACCGTATTTCAGATGCAGTACCATGTCCACACTGACAACTCTGTCCACCACTTCCACTCTGGCGCCTTTGGCACCTCCTTTTACTCCCACCATAGAAAGGAGCTCATTGGTGGCGTTTCCCGCCATAGATGCCACGCCATCCACTTCCAGAGCAGCAAGCCCTGCGATCATGGCAACCACATCGTCCGCAATCTGCACTTCTCCGATTTTTCCATCGCCCTGTAATACGTTCATGTTACGTTCTGTATCTTTTTCCATATTGATTACCCTTCTAAATTTTTTCCCCGCAGTGCCCGAGCTCAATTCCGCTTCGCTTCATTTCGCTCGCGGGCTTCGCCCTGTACTCGTATCATGTCCCCGCAGTGCCCGAGCTCAATTCCGCTTCGCTTCATTTCGCTCGCGGGCTTCGCCCTATGCTCGTATCATGTCCCCGCAGTGCCCGAGCTCAATTCCGCTTCGCTTCATTTCGCTCGCGGGCTTCGCCCTGTACTCACTCATATCTGTACCCAAAAATATGCAAGCATCTTTTTGGGTACAGATATGAGTGAGCGCACTGCTCATTGCCTTCGCGCACATTATACTACAGCCAAAAACTCAGTGCAAGCTGCTTTGGATTGTTGGTATAAGCTACGGTGCCGTCAGACGACTGGAGATACCGGAATACTTCCTGGCACTCGATCAGATGATATTCCATCTCATTATAGACTGTTTCATCGGCACATTTCAATGTTACAAAGGAAGTACCATCCTCATAGGCCTTTTCAAACAGATCCGCTGCTTTCTCCATATCAGCCTGTGTAAAATAGGCCCCTTCCCGCACATAATAATTGGCCTCCATACTGGTACAGGAAGGAAGGGGAACGATTTTGCCCACTGTATGTGTCCGAAAAAGCTGGCTGTCCGGTACACAGAGATATTCATAATTGATCTGTGGCACTTTACCCTCATAGGATGCGTCCGCCCCGCTCATAACATAGGAAGCATCTCCCCACGTAGTATCTATATAATAATAATTACCATCTATCCGTACAATATTCCAGGCATGGTCCTCTCCGCTCTCCACTTTACCGGAAACAAAGATAGAATAAATGCCTGCCTTCTCAAACAGATACTGGGCCGCTTTGGCATAGCCCTGACATACAGACCGGCCACCCAGAAATACAGAACATATATTCTGATTGTCCTCTGCTCCCTGTACATACTCTGTATTGGCTATTATATACTCGTAAATATATTTGACTTTTTCATATTCGTCCCCGTCGGGCATCTGTCTGAGGATTTCTTCTGTCTTTTCCTCTATCCTGACGTTTCTCTCTTCGATTTCTTCCTGACTATACAAATAACTGCCGGAAAAGGCGTTACCCTTTAACTTGTCCCCTTTTGTATATTTGATAAAGGTATACCCATCCACATAAAAAATCTCTGGATGATCGTTCATCACACACTGAAATACTTTGTCAAAAGAAGATTCCTCTACCATGTCGATCGCTACATCCGATGCACACTCCTGCAACGCAGCCAGGATAGTCCTGTACAGCTCCTGCTCTTGCTCGGAAAGCTGCGTATAATCATAGGCATGTCCTTCCAGATCTTCTTCCAGTTCCACGTCCTGACCGGATATCTCCGACTTCTGTGTTTCATCGTCCTCTGCCTCTATGCCGACCGCATCTCCCTCGGTCTCCTCCAGCTCCTCCAGTATACCGCCCTGGCTGATCTCGTCCGCCGCCCTTGTCAGATTCTCCACCATATCCGAGGCCTGTTCCTGAGCCTGCTCCTGATCGGAGGCAGAAAAGGAACAGCCGGTAATACAAGTGATACAGATAGAAAGTAAACAGATAGAAATCAAAAATTTTTTCATTTAATCACGTCCAAATTCTGATAATATAAGCCCTTCATTTCTGTCGACAGTCATTCCCACACTCCAGGCATTGATAAACAAAAGAAGCGGATTGCCTTTCATATCCTTTACTTTTTTCATATCGGAAGTACCTGTCAGTTTGTTCACATCAATATCTTTATTTTCAATCCACCGAATATGCTCATAGGGAAGATTCTCCAGACGTATCTCTACGTTATATTCATTTTCCAGACGATATTTCAGCACATCGAACTGGAGGACACCTACTACCCCTACGATAATCTCTTCCATACCCGAAGTCAGTTCCTGAAAGATCTGGATCGCGCCTTCCTGAGCGATCTGGGTAATACCCTTGACAAAAGCCTTCCGCTTCATTGTATCCAACTGTCGTACTCTTGCGAAATGTTCCGGCGCAAATGTAGGAATCCCTTCATAGGCAAAACTCTCTTTCGGCGCGCATACCGTATCTCCGATGGAAAAAATACCCGGATCGAATACACCGATGATATCACCGGCAAAGGCTTCTTCCACTACTTTTCTCTCACTGGCCATAATCTGCTGAGGCTGAGACAGTCTCAGCACTTTGCCTCCCTGCACATGCCTCACTTCTGCACTGGCATCGAAGCGGCCGGAACAGATACGCATAAACGCCACTCTGTCCCTGTGGGCCTTATTCATATTGGCCTGTATCTTAAAGACAAATGCAGAAAATGCTCCCGCCGGGTCGATAACCCCCGTATCGGCTCTGCGGGGCAGCGGCGGTGTCGCCATCTCCAGAAAATGTCGGAGAAAAATCTCCACACCAAAATTCGTCAGGGCAGAACCAAAGAACACCGGTGTCAGCTCTCCTCGCCGTACAGCCTCCAGATCAAATTCTGCACTCGCTCCATCCAGCAGCTCTATCTCTTCTTTCAGATGGTCAAGCGGCTCCTGCCCGATAAAGGAGAGCACCTTCTCTTCCTCCTCCAGCGGGATTTCCGTTGTCTCACCTTCCTTTGTTCCCTTCTGGGTATCCTCATAGGTGACGACGCAATTCTGCGTCCTGTCAAATACCCCTTTGAACCCTTTGCCACAGCCAATGGGCCAGTTGATCGGACAAGTGGCGATTCCCAGCTCTTTCTCGATATCGTCCAGAAGCTCAAACGTGTCATTGGCATCTCTGTCCAGCTTATTGATAAAAGTAAAGATCGGTATTTTTCTCATGACACATACTTTAAAAAGCTTCCTCGTCTGTGCCTCCACACCTTTGGAAGCATCGATCACCATGACCGCAGAGTCTGCCGCCATCAGTGTCCGGTAAGTATCCTCCGAGAAATCCTGATGTCCCGGCGTATCCAGTATATTGATACAATATCCGTCATATTCAAACTGCAACACAGAAGAAGTGACGGAAATACCACGTTCCTTTTCTATTTCCATCCAGTCAGAAACCGCATGTCTGGCCGTCGCCTTCCCTTTGACGCTTCCTGCCAGATTGATGGCGCCGCCATATAACAAAAATTTCTCCGTCAATGTAGTCTTACCCGCATCCGGGTGCGAAATAATGGCAAAAGTCCTTCTTCTGTTGATTTCCTGTATATATTCGCTACTCAATCCAAGTCTCCTCCTTACAGCATGGAACTGCCGTGGAATGCAGGCTCTATCCCAAAATAATCCAGTACAGTAGCTCCGATATCTGCAAAAGTCTCTCTTGTGCCCAGATTTTCCGCCTTCACATTTTTTCCATACATAAGGAACGGCGTATGCTCCCTGGAATGGTCGGTAGAGATCAGATAGCCCGGGTCGCATCCGTGATCTGCCGTAATCATCAAAATGTCTTCTTCTCTCATTTTACCCAAAAATTCCGGCAGTTTTTCATCAAAATAAGTAAGAGCTTTCGCATAGCCGTCTATATCGTTCCGATGGCCATAGAGCATGTCATAGTCCACAAGATTGATAAAGCACAGCCCTTCGAATTCCTTGTCCATATAGGCCAGGCTCTTTTCGATACCATCTGCATTGCCCTGGGTATAGACATATTCCGTTATTCCTTTTCCTGCAAATATGTCTTTGATCTTACCTACTCCGATCACAGCAAAGCCTGTCTCCTGCAACTGGTCCAGCATCGTAACGCCAGGAGGAAGAAGGGAATAATCGTGGCGTCTTGTCGTCCGTACATAGCTGCCGCTTTTTCCGTTGAACGGCCTGGCTATCACACGCCCCACGCCGTGCTCGCCCTGGAGCATGTCCCTCGCCATCTGACAGTATTCATAGAGCTGTTCCACCGGTACAACATCCTCATGGGCTGCAATCTGAAAAACACTGTCCGCTGATGTATACACGATCAGGTCTCCGGTCCGTACATGCTCATCTCCATAGTCCCTGATCACTTCTGTTCCGGAATATGTCTGATTGCACAGCACACCTCTGCCGGTGAGGGCAGAAAACTGCTCCAACACTTCTGCCGGAAAACCGTTGGGATAAGTGGGCAACGGCTGTTTTGATATAACACCCGCTATTTCCCAGTGTCCGATCGTTGTGTCCTTTCCTTTGGAGGCTTCTTTCATACGGGCTATTCTGGCGCTGATTTCCTGTTCTTTTTCTCCACAGCTGACGCCGTCCAGATTGAATAACCCCATCTTCTTCATATGAGGTACATGAAAATAAGAGCTGGAGGAGACAGAAGCTATGGTATTTGTTCCCTTATCACCATACTCTGCTGCATCCTCCATCTCTCCGATCCCAAAACTATCCAATACGATTAAAAATATTCTCTTCATACCGCTTCCTCTTTCCGTTCTCTGCTTCAAATGGTTATCTTCAGTATAGCACGAATACCTGTTTCATAAAAGACCCAATCGAACACTTTTTCTATTTACTGCATTGGATAATGATATTTTCCGGTGCTGTTCCCGTTTTCCTCGTAACGATATCCTCGATCTGGGCGCACTGGGCATCTGTCAGCGTCTCTGCATTGACTACCACATCCACGCCACTGTCACTGATGCTGACTACCACATCATTGAATCCCTTTGCCTCCAGAAGGATTTCCGCAGCAGTCTCTTTTTCCGCAATATCCGTCAATTGAATCATGCCTTCTATAGCGGTCTGTTTCTGTTCTTCCGATATCGTAGTGCTGTTGATGATCTCCAGCAATGTTTCTTTATTTTTGGCTCTCGTCTGTTCCTTCATCAATTTGGCACTGGAAAGGGATGTCACACTGGAAGTGGAAGTAAAGACGGCTTCTCCCGGTGTATCGCTTTCCGTCACTTCGTTCTGGGCCATATCCTCCGACAGATAGTCCGCTGCTGCTGTTGTGTCATCCGTATCCAGACTCTCAATCTCCTGTAATGCTACCTGACCGGCTGTCTCTTCTGTGATGGCATCCAGTTCCGCCAGTTCCATATCCTCATCAGAGATTTCAAGAGAAGCACTCGTATAGTCTTCGATCAGTCCGTCTTCTTCCCGTGCTGTCTCTTCTCCATTTTCCGTAACAACTGACTGCCCGGATACTTTCATCAGTTCCTCATCACTCAACTTTGTCCCTGCAAAGTTGAGATAGCCTGCCACTGCAATCATAATTGCCAGTGCCGTAATCATAATCTGGTTCTTTTTCAGTACGTTTTTCACGTGACTCTCCCCTTACTTAGACGTTTTCATTTTTGCTATTTTAATTTTATTCGCATCAATCCCAAATAATGCCTGAATTGCTTCGCTTATATTCTGCCTTACCATTTCATTCCCTCCCCCCTGCGCCATCACTGCCACGCCTTCCACAGAAGGCTGCATCGTTTTACGCACATAGGGAATTTGCCTGCCGTCCGCATCGGTAATAAATACGGTGGTTTCCTCGCTTTCCATATCGTTCGTGTTCCTGCTCCCTCCGGTACCGTCATTTTCTGTCTTATTGGAGCGAGTGGCCGGCCGGTCCTTTTCCACGATCTCTTCCCCTGTGGACTGCAGTGTAATCATCACTTTTACCTTTCCAGCCCCTTCCATACAGGAGAGCAGTTCTTCCAGTTCTCTTTCCATCTCTTCCACATAGCTGTCACATATATCTGCCCCCGTTCCCGAAATCCCACTGCCATTTCCGCTCACCATAATCCCCTCTGATCTCCCGTTCCCCAAAGAATCATTGTCTGTCTGTCCTTTTCCCGACTCGGCCCCGCTCTTTTCCTGCATTATGCCAGTACCGCCACTGCCTGCTCCTGTTTCCGTACTGCCGCCTTTTTTCACAGGAAGACACACAACAAGCAGCAATATCCCCGCCAATGCAAAGATAATAAATTTCTCCTTTTTTTCATTCATTGTCTCTCGCTTCTCTTTCATTGCTCTCCTCCATATCCGGCACATTCAGCATAACTTCAATCCTCTCTGCATCGATTTCCAGCACTTCTGCCGCCTTCTCCTTCAGGCCCTCTTCCCGGACACTGGCGGTATCTCCTGTATCTTCTCCGTCCTCTGATATGGAAACTTTATTGATTTTAACAGCGGATACTTCCATACTGTCTGGTATCATCTGTATTTGAATGGAATACGCCCCGTTTTCCTGTTCTGTCCCCTCCTCTTCCAGCACTGCCACTTCGACCTTTTCTATAATATATCCCTCCGGTATGAAATAGCTGTTCAGCTTCTCTTTCATTTCTTCCCCTATTTTGTACAGATAGGACTGGGAAGGTGTCATATCTGTCAACAGTTCCTGAGAAGAAACCGCAGAGGATATTTCCTGCAGGCGCTCTCTGTACTGTTCCAAACATATGTTATATTGCTCTGTAATACCGCTACGGCTCCATTCCAAAACGGGAATAATTAAAATAACAGTTGTCATAATTCCGGCCAGAAATTTCAGATACTTCTCATAAGAAGGATTGGGCCGGAAATGTATCAACGCCTGGGACAGTATCATGAAGATACTTGCCCTTTTCATAATTGACATCAGATAATCTTCCATTTTTACTTCTCCTGTTTCTTTAAAACCCCCTGTTTGTCGTTATAGCAGCAATGGCAATCGTTATGAGAAACAGTCCGCTCGCAGTCAAAAGCACCCGTAGAACGAGAAGACCGCCTTCCCCCACCTGATCCATACAGGAAGTAATTCTCCTGTCACTGACAATACCGGCTATCGCTGCTGCAAGTTTTAGCATCATTGCCAATATCCAGATTTTCACTGCCGGAATGGCAATGAGCAGCACAAACAGCAGCACCGCCAGCACACCCACGCTATTTTTTACAAGTACAGCAGAGCCCACTACCATCTCCGCCACACTGTCACTGATATTTCCGATACCCGGGATAAGCGCTATCGTCTTTTGCATTCCTGCCATCTTTATAGAATCTATAACTGGTGTTATCATTGATTGCAGCATACTGATACCGGCAATCACAGCAAAAGAAATTTTCAGCAGATACCCTATGATTCTTTTCAGCAAATCCAATAGCATATGTAATTTATCTTCTGTCCAGAGACCATTCATAAAGGCCAGAAAAATATATACTTTGATCAGCGGCATCAAAAAAGCAGACAACGCTGTCTCTACACCGTAGATCAATAGCAAAATAAACTGATAATACAATAATCCGGTGGTCACACCGGTGGCTGCTCCCACAGCCAGAAAAAAGACAGGCATAAATAGTTTCATAAAATCAAGCATGTCCGAAATCAATACCTGCGCCGTATCTGATACAATTCCGAACACTCTGATCAGAATCAATATGAGAAACAGATAGACAAAATAAAAACCAATATCTGCAATCTGCCTGTTTTCAAATAACTCTGTCAGATTGGTAAGAAGAGCGGCTATAATGCTGATACAGAGTAAAAGAATGATCAGCTTCAAAAAGCTCTTCATTTCCCCCTGTAACAGTTGTGCCAGATCACGAAACAGCATTTGCATCACTTCCGTTATTTTTCCCTGCAACAGCAGTGTGAACAATTCCTGCAAATTAATTTCATATCCTGAAAATATCTGGTCAATCTGTCCGCTCAGATCTGCAATTTCATCAGTCAGATTCATATACTATCCCTCGAAATTCTGAATTGTCTGGATTACCGAAAGCAAAATAGGCAGGCCGGTCAGCAGCACCATGACTTTTCCAAATATTTCTATCTGTCCTCCTACAGCGCCATAGCCTGCGTCCTTGCAAATCCCCGCACAGAACTCGCAAATATAAGTAATTCCCACCACCTTCATCAAAATAACGAGGAAACCGTTATCCTGCTTGATAATCGTCTGGAGAATATTCATCTCTTCCATAAAAAAGCCAAGATTCTGTACCGTATACCAGAAAATCAAAAGCCCGGTCATCACTCCGATATAGACGCCGTATTCTGCCTTCACTGTCCGAAAAAAAACAGCCAGAAGCACTCCCGAGATACCGATAAAACCTATTTTGATGATTTCCATAGTCCCTCCTTTTCCCAGATAAACCGTTCCTGTCATGCCCGGAAAACAATGCAATGCCCGGATTCTCTATAGTTGGAACAATTTCTGAATTGTTTCAAATAAGTCATAAATGTAAGGTACAATCCAGGTCAGCACAAGAAGCAGCCCTGCCAGACTGACAAAAAAAGCATGCTCCTCTCTTCCACTGTGTTTCAACACCTGGCTTAAAATTGTTACCAGTATCCCTACTGCCGCTATTTTAAAAATCAGACTTACGCCCATTTCCTTTCCTCCAGCATCGTGCTTGCTATAGTAGCAGAATGACAAGGAGCAGACCTCCCATAACACCAAAGCTCATTGCCATCTTTTCCCGTTCCGCCATATGTTTTTCTATTTTTTCAATCCGGGACAGCAGCGCCGACATTTGATTGTCAATGGCCTGTTTTTGCAGTTCCTGATCCGCATACCCAAAACTGCGGGAGAATTCTGTCAGCAATATCTTGTCCTCTTTTTTTAAAGGAAACTGCGAGAAAGCGAGCTCTATCTGCTCTTCCCATATTTGCGGAAAAGGTTTCCCCGTATTTTTTTCTGTCTCTTCGTAAATGTGCTGAAGCAGTCCTGCAAAAGGCTCCTCCAGATGATCTTTCACCGTAATGCATGCCTCCGGGAATGCTGCCAGACAGTAGCTTACCTGACTGTAAAACAGTTCATACATCCGTTTCATCTCGTACAGACACCTCAGCCTGCTCCGCATATCTTGGCAGAAACAGATGCTGTAGCCGATTGTTCCCGTCAGTAACAAAAAAACGCCTATGACCTGAAACATACGTTATAATCCTCATCAAAAATACTCTCTATTACACAACTGCCATTTTTCCTGCCCAGCACGATGTACCGCCCAAACGCCTTCTGTATCAGCAGCTCACCGATATATTTCTTCTTTCTGACTTCTTCCATAGTGCTTCCGTGCACCGTGACGATCAGTCCGCTGCCACACCGCATCACCTGCAGCAGAGCCTGTACATCCTCAGTGCTTCCGATCTCATCCACAGCTACCACTTTCGGCGCCATGGAACGAATCAGCATCATCATCCCGGTCGCCTTGGGACAGTTATCCAGCACATCTGTCCGCATACCGATACGATTCTGAGCCATTCCCATATAACTCCCCGCTATTTCCGACCGTTCGTCCACCACCCCTACACATCTTCCCTCTCCATAGGAGTTCCCGTCGGAAACCTGCCTCACAATATCCCGGAGCATCGTCGTCTTACCACACCCCGGAGGAGATATAATCATACCATTTATAAACTGCCCATTCTGATAGAGAAAAGGCATAACCGAGTCCGCAGCTCCAATGATCTCATGGGCAATCCTTATATTCAAATAAGAAATATTTTTCAGTTTTTTCACACCACCCGTTTCATTCATCACCACCTGCCCGGCCACACCGATACGATGTCCTCCCGGTACTGTCAAAAATCCCTGGCGCAGCTCTTCCTCAAAGGCATAGACGGAATATCTGCAAATATGATTTAAAATCCCTTCCAGATCTTTTTTTCCCACGCGCAGTGCCTGTCCCTCTTTTGATGTGAAACTGCCATCTTTGGCAAGAAAGCATTCTTTATGCGACAGCAGCAGCAGAATCGGCTGCTCTGCCCGCAATCTTATTTCTTGCAGTGAATCTCCGTATTCCGCAGTATTTTCCCATATCTTTCTGAAATAATCCGGGAACAGTCCCAGTATTTCCTCCCTGCCTGCCATTGTCCTCACCTCTTTATCTCAATATATGAAAAGGAGACAAAGTTATGACTGTTTCCGGGTGAACTTTTGTATGTAAAAAAATACAAAATCTTCCACAAATAATACTAGACACAATGGGGTATGAATGCTATTATAAACATGTAAACAATAATCATTACTATTATTAAATAAAGGAGAGATCACTATGGCAGCACTGAACACAGCACAGGTAGATAACTTGGTATCTTTATTGGATGGATATGCAACAAAAGGCGGACATCATTTGAATGTAAACGTACTGAACAGAGATATGTTATTAGATGCACAGAAACATCCTGAAAACTATCCTCAGCTTACGATTCGGGTATCCGGTTACGCTGTCAACTTCATCAAGCTGACACCTGAACAGCAGGCAGATGTTATTTCCAGAACATTCCATGAATCTATCTAAATATAAGAATTTTTTATAGGATAAAAAAGGACTGTCACACTGATTCTAATCAGTATGACAGTCCTTTTTCCTGTCTATTCATTTTCTTTTCTAATACGCTTTCTCACTATGATCTCTATAATAACCGCAAATGCAAAAAGTAAACCGGCCAATACCTGAGAAACAGCAATATCCGTATGGGGGATCAACAATTGATCTGTACGCAGCCCTTCAATGATGCATCTGCCGAGCCCGTATCCTCCCAGATACAACAGCGTAATCTCTCCCTGGAATTTTTTCCGCTTTCTGTAACAGAGCATCAAAACAAGAACAAGGAGATTCCACATACTTTCATAGAGAAAAGTCGGATGCACCTGTATATAATTAGTTCCCTCTACAATATGCGCTGACAACGCCTCGGAAATATCCCAGGGACGAACCGCATCCACCGGCAGACGCATCGCCAACAGACTGTCCGTGTACTCCCCAAATGCCTCCCGATTCATAAAATTGCCCCATCGCCCGATGATCTGGCCGAGAATCAATCCCACAATCCCCGTATCACAAAGCTGGAAAAACGGTATTTTCTTTCGCCTGCAATAGACAAAAGCCGTAATAAAAGCAGCAATGACCGTCCCATAGATAGCAAGTCCTCCGTGCCGCAGATTAAATATCTCCAGCAGATTGTCTTTATACGTATCCCAGGAGAAAATAACATAATAGATTCTGGAACCTACAATACAGAAAAAAATAGCATAGAGAGAAAAATCCCAGTAAATCTCAGGATCCTGTCCTGTCACTTTCGCTTCCCGCACTGCCATCAATACCCCTGCAATGACGCCGAGCCCGATAATCATCCCATAAAAAGCAATGGGAATTCCAAATACAGTAATCGATTTCGGCAGATTTTCCAGATAAAGATTCAAATGGGGGAAAGCGATATCCCCCACATCCATCATTTCCCGCATTGTATATCATCCTTTCTTTAAAATTCCATTAAAAAATGGAATTTTAAACTTTTTTGCTCACATGCCGCGCAGCTGCATGGCGCCTGTACGGCCTGCGCAGCGCGTGCGCAGGCCTGATTGCAGTCATCATTTTTTTATTCAAAATTCCATTAAAAAATGGAATTTTAAACTTTTTTGCTCACATGCCGCGCAGCTGCATGGCGCCTGTACGGCCTGCGCAGCGCGTGCGCAGGCCTGATTGCCTGTAATCAGACATTGAAACGGAACAGTATCACATCGCCGTCCTGTACCACATATTCTTTTCCTTCCATTCCTACCAAACCCTTTTCCCGGGCTGCGGAAAGGGAACCGTATTCTAACAGATCTTTATAATTTACGACTTCCGCCTTGATAAATCCCCGTTCAAAGTCAGTATGGATTTTTCCTGCTGCCTGAGGCGCCTTCGTCCCTATCTTAATCGTCCAGGCCCTTGTCTCGTCTTCCCCTGCCGTCAAGAAACTCTGGAGCCCAAGCAGATGATAACTTGCTCTGATCAGTTTCTCCAATCCCGACTCTTTTACTCCCAGATCTTCCAGAAACATTGCCTTTTCTTCTTCATCCAGCTCAGCAATTTCCTGCTCGATCCTGGCGCTGATTGCAAAAACCTCGCTCCCTGTATCGGCCGCAAAACTACGAACTGCCTGTACTCCATTGTTACTTGCTCCGTCATCTGCCAGATCTTCTTCTCCCACATTGGCAGCAAAAATGATCGGTTTTGCCGTCAGCAGATTATACTCTTTAAACCAGGCTGCTTCGTCCTCGTCTTCTCCCACCTCAAAAGTAAGCGCCAGATTTCCTGCCTCCAGCCACTCTTTCAGCCGTTCCAGAAGCCCCATTTCCTTTGCCAGTGTCTTGTCCATCCGGGCACCTTTGGCTGTTTTACTCATTCTTCGTTCCAGTATTTCCAAATCGGAAAAAATTAACTCCAAGTTGATCGTCTCAATATCCCGCAGCGGATCGACACTGCCGTCCACATGGACCACATCCCCGTCTTCAAAGCATCTGACTACATGGACGATGGCATCCACTTCCCGGATGTTGCTCAAAAACTGATTGCCCAGCCCCTCTCCTTTGGAAGCTCCCTTAACAAGCCCTGCAATGTCTACAAATTCAATTACTGCCGGTGTCACCTTCCTGGATTGATACATATCCCCGAGAAGCTTCAGCCTCTCGTCTGGCACTGCCACGATACCAATATTGGGATCTATCGTACAAAAAGGATAATTGGCAGACTCCGCCCCCGCTTTAGTCAAAGAATTAAACAGAGTGCTCTTTCCCACATTGGGCAGTCCTACGATTCCTAGTTTCATATGAATATCTCCTTTGTCCCTTTACTTCTTCATATAACAGACAGTAGTTGTCATAACGGATTTTATTGATCTTTCCTTCCGCCAGCGCTTCCCGGACTTTACAGTCCGGTTCGTGCACATGGACACACCCCTGAAACCTGCAGGTGCCCTCGAAAGGCGTAAATTCCGGATAATAATGGCGCAGCTGTTCTTTCTCCAACTGAAAAAGCCCGAGAGAACTGAACCCAGGCGTATCCATAATATAAGTATCCTCTTCGATGCAGATCAGCTCGCTGTGTCTTGTAGTATTTTTCCCTCTGGCAATCTTTTCACTGATAGCCCCGGTTTCCATCTGCGCCTTAGGCTGAAGCAGATTGACAAGAGAGGACTTGCCCACACCGCTGGGGCCCGCTACAGTCGTCGTACTGCCCCGGAGCAGCTCTTTTAACACGGGGATACCCGTCCCGTCCATTGCACAGGTAAAGACAACTCTGTATCCTCCCGATTCATACATCTGACGTATGGTTTCTTCCTCTTCTCGGGATGACAGATCACTTTTATTAAAGCAGAGTATACTTTTCAGTCCCTGCTGCTCCATCATAACCAGAAAACGATCCAGCAGATTGAAATTTGGATCCGGCCGCCTGATAGCAAAGACAACGAGCGCCTGATGGATATTGGCTACTGCCGGCCGAAGCAACGTATTTTCCCTTGGCAGAATCCTGTCCACATTGCCCTCTTTCGCTGCTTCGTCCTGGACAGATAACTCCACATTATCCCCTACCAGTGGTTTTATCTGAAGACGCCGGAAAATCCCTTTTGCTTTGCACGTATAGATACCGGAATCTTTCGTTTGGACATAATAAAATCCTGCAATTCCTTTGATAATTTTACCTTTCATAAAGCCTTTCCGTCCACCTGATATCCCGTGCCTCACACAGATCGCGAATCCGGTCAGAAGTCCGAAAAACCCATGGTTTTCCAAGTTTTACTTTTTCTTTTTCGAATCTTATAGTTCCGGCACAAACTGTACAGGACGCTCCACTGCCTTTGGAGCCGCCTCTCCTGCTACCGGTACCATCTCACCTGTATTGGGATCCTGCACATAGCTGGGCTGTCCTGCCGATATATACTGGAATGTAATCTTCCCTTTGTCACTTCCCTTGATGCCCGACACATTCATCGTAACCGGGAACGTGGCCGTCGTCGTCCGGGTCAGTTCCACCCCTTCCGCAGTGGACAACACCACCGTCACCTGCGTACCTGCCACAAAAGCCGGATCTTCCAGCACGGGGCTCTCCACATTGGCTACGAAACTATAAGTCTGTTCTGCCGGCCCCAGACTGATTTTAATATCCACAGGCGTCTCCGGGTCCACATAGTCTCCGACGGAATAACTCTGATAGCATACAAGCCCCAAAAAAGCCGGATCTTCATAGTTGATTTCTTCCACATTGCCTACCACCAGCCTCGCTTCTGTAAGCGTCACCGTGGCATCCATCTCTGTCATACCCATAACACTGGGCACACTGACCTTACTGGAGTCCGGTCCACTGCTTATTTCCAGTGTTATCGTCGCTCCTCTGGGCGCCTTTTCCCCTGCCTTTGGAGACTGACTTACTACATTTCCTTTCTCCACGGTAGAAGATGATACCTCTGTCTTGCTCACCTGAAATCCGTCTTTCTCCAGCAGAGCCGTCGCCTCCGCCAGAGATTTTCCTGTCACATCGAGGATGCTGACTCCTTCCGCACCCGCACTGACTGTCAATTCCACCACTGTGCCTTCTTCCACTACCCGGCCTGCTTTGATATTGCTGCTGATAACGATATCTTCCTCATATTCGGACGATTCCTCATAGATCACGTTATAATCCAGTCCCGCTTCACTCAATGTCTCCTTTGCCGTGGAAAGTTTCATCCCGGCCACTTCCGGCATTTCCACTTCTTTCCCTTTTTCTTCCGAACTGAATCGGGATTTGATATCGTCCAGATCCACAATTCCCAGCGTCTTTCCTGCAATAAACAAAATGATACAGCCTATGAGCACTGCCGCAATCACGGCCAGAACAGTCGTAATCCGTTCCATCTTCGGATCGTAATTATCTTCTTCCTCCTCTTCCTGCTCCCTCTGTCCTTTCCTTGGTCTGCTGGAACTTTTCTTTTTCTGCCTTTGCCTGCTCGCTTCATTTAGACGAAGATGTTCTTCCTCATTCTCTCTTTTTTGCTGCTTTTTCTTCGGCCTTGTCTCCTCTCCATCCGTAACGACCCTCGTCTGGCCGGAAACTTCCCCATCGTCTATCACTACGAAGTCCTCATCGGGACTGATCAGTGAATGTTTCAGATCTTCTATTACATCTGCTACTTTCTGATACCGTCTGTCAGGGCTTTTCTGCGTACATTTCAGTACAATCTGTTCTGCACTCACCGGTATTTCCGGCACGTATTCCCGGGGAGAAGGCATCGGCTCCTGTATATGCTTGATCGCGATGGCCACTGTCGTCTCACCGTTAAAGGGCACTCGGCCGGTAAGCATCTCAAACAACGTAACCCCCAACGAATAGATGTCACTTTTTTCGTCGCTATATCCCCCTCTCGCCTGCTCCGGTGAAGTATAGTGGACAGATCCCATTACATTGGAAGTAATCGTATTGCTTGTAGCCGCTTTTGCAATACCAAAATCCGTTACCTTTACCTTTCCGTCTTTGGAAATGATAATATTCTGCGGTTTGATATCTCTGTGAATAATATGGTTATTATGGGCAGCTTCAATTCCCATAGAAACCTGAATAGCGATACTGATTGCCTCTTTTACAGACAATCTTGCCTTTTTTTCAATATATTTCTTTAATGTAATGCCCTCTACCAGCTCCATTACAATATAATAAATACCGTTTTCTTCTCCCACATCGTATACATTGACGATATTGGAATGCATAAGTCCTGCCGCCGCCTGGGCTTCAATTCTGAATTTGGATACAAAATTCGTATTTTCACTGAATTCCTGCTTCAACACTTTTACAGCTACAAAACGGTTCAGCTTATGATCTTTGGCTTTATATACATCAGACATACCACCGGTGCCGATCTTTTCCAGTATTTCGTACCGGCCGCCTACTAGCATTCCTATCTTTATCATTCATTTACCTCCAGTAACTGCTCTATACCTGATCCGCAAATGGATTAATCAAAATCACAGCGATATTATCTTTTCCGCCGTTATCGTTTGCTGCCTGTATAAGCGCCTTTCCCTTCTCCGAAAGACTGTTTTGCCTGATAATAATCTTCTGTATTTCTTCATCTTCCAACATATTGGTCAGTCCATCTGAACAAAGCAGGATAATATCTCCCTGTACAAGTGTTTCCTGAAAGAAATCTGCCTCTACAGTATCCAATGCTCCCACTGCTCTTGTAATAATATTTTTGTCAGGATGGAATCTGGCAGTTCTCTGATCGATACCGCCCATACGGACCATCTCCGCTACCAGAGAATGATCCCTCGTAATCTGTCTGATTTCGTTCTGATTTACAATATAGAGTCGGCTGTCACCTACATTGGCTACCTGTAGTATCGTACCCTTTACCGATGCTGCCACCACAGTCGTTCCCATACCGGTAAGCGCACTGTCACCCCGGGCCATACTCCGAATATAGGAATTGGCCTTTTCTATGGCATCTTTCAAAATATCAGCAGCCACAGTCCGCTCTGACTCCCGGATCTGCTCTTCTATCATCTCCACCGTATATTTGGACGCGTAATCTCCTGCATTGTGCCCGCCCATGCCATCTGCTACAATAAATACATTGGGAAGATTGCCAATAGGAGCTATAGATACAAATACATAGTCCTGATTCAATTTTCTTCGTTTTCCAATATCTGTTATGGAAAATGCCCGTAACACCGTCACGCCCCCTGTCCTCTTCCTGTTATGGTACTGCCCGGATAGCCTGTGCCCACCTGCTATTTTACATTTTACAATATTATCATACTAACTGTAAAAGAGCAAGAGAAAAACACTCTTGCCCTTGCACTAATAGATTATTATACAGCACTTTTTTACAAAACACAATACTTTCTTTTGATTTGAGTTTCCCCATTTTTTCCGGCTAGACGATATTACCACGATTTCACAAAAATATATCATTCACACACCGGGAAAAAGTACATTTCATTGATATATTTTGTAAAATTGTTGTTTTTCGGAATCTTGAAAAAATGAAGAAACTTAAATTTCTGTTACTGCTCCGGTTACATATCGGCGACGTAACTGCCCGCAGGAACCGTCGATGTCTCTCCCCAATCCCCGACGTACTGTCACATTGACGCCATTTTTTTCCAGTATTTCCTTAAACATATCCACGCCTGCCCGCTGCGGGCTGGCAAAAGAACGCTCCTTTACCGGGTTGACAGGAATCAGGTTGATATGGCAATTCAGATTCCGGGCAATGGCACAGAGCTGTCGGGCATCTTCCTGCGTATCGTTTATATCCCTGATCAGACTATACTCAAATGTGATTCTCCGCCCCGTTTTTTTCACATAATAGTCGCATGCCGCCAGCACTTCCTGCAAAGAATGGACCTCTGCAATGGGCATCAGTTTTTTCCGTTTTTCATCTGTAGCCCCGTGGAGAGAAAGCGCCAGGGTAATCTGCAGCTTTTCATCGGCAAGGCGGTACATTTGCGGCACGAGTCCGCAAGTGGACACGGTAATATTCCGCTGTCCCATATTCATCCCTTTTTCACTCATCAGCAAAGAAAGAAACTGCAGCAGATTTTCATAATTGTCCAGTGGCTCTCCCGTCCCCATCACTACCACATGGGAGACGCGCTGCCCGGTCTGTCTGCTGATGGCATAGATCTGGTCCAGCATTTCCGAAGGAGCCAGATTCCGCGCAAGGCCATCCAGCGTAGAGGCACAGAACCGACACCCCATCCTGCAGCCCGCCTGAGAAGATATACACACGCTGTTTCCATAGTGATACTGCATCCACACACTCTCCACCACATTACCGTCGGGCAGGGCAAACAGATATTTTCTCGTGCCGTCCGCCCTGGACTGCTGCATTTTCACTTCTTTTAGCGTCACAAGCCGGAAGCGCTCTTTGAGCATCTCTCGAAGAGATTTGGAAAGATTACTCATCTCATCGAAGTCTCTCGCCCACTTTCCATGGAGCCATTCATAGATCTGCCCGCTCCGGAATGGCTTCTCACCCATTTTTACCATCTCTTCTTTCAATTGATCCAAAGTCAATGACTTAATATCCGGTCTTGTATCCATCATTTTTCCCTATCGTTTTCTTA
Source organism: uncultured Lachnospiraceae bacterium (assembly GCA_910587635.1). Classification (GTDB taxonomy): domain Bacteria; phylum Bacillota; class Clostridia; order Lachnospirales; family Lachnospiraceae; genus VSOB01. The sequence continues at coordinate 23,566 of CAJUNB010000040.1, read as the reverse complement.
ATATAGGAAACGGCTTCAGCCGTTTCCGCCTGCGCCGTCCGCACGCTGCGCATGCAGCCGGATTCCCTATGCGGACGTGCGCATCCATTGATAGAAAACCGTCGTTTTCTATCAATCAGTCCCGTACGAAACGGGCAATAAAAAATCCGTCCGTTCCCTGCATACCCGGAAGGAACTGATAATATCCCTTTTCCAGTGTTTCTCCTGCAAACTGTTTCGGCAAATACGAAGTGAGGCTCCCTGCGTGAAACGGAAACTCCGAAAGAAACCATTGTACCATTTCTTCATTCTCTGCCCGGCTCACGGTACAGGTGGAATACAACAATACGCCTCCCGGCTTTACATATTGCCATACCGTTTCCAGTATCTGTCGCTGTAACGGCACCAGCGCCTCAATACGCTCCGGCGTTATCCGATATTTGATGTCCCGCTTTTTTCCGATAACCCCCAGGCCGGAACAGGGTACATCTGCCAGTACCACATCTGCCAGACCTGCTTTTTCCCGGTCATAAGCCGCAGCATCCCACTGCTCCACCGTCACATTGTCCGCGCCCATCCTGTCTCTGTTTTCTTCGATCAGAGCGAGCTTTTCCAGCGAAATGTCTCGGGCCAGGACTTGTCCCTTCCCACCTGCCAACTCTGCCGCCAGCATTGTCTTCCCTCCGGGCGCCGCACAGACATCGATAACACAGTCTCCTTCTCTGATGCCTGCCGCCTCCACTGCCAGCATGGAACTCACATCCTGCACTGTAAATTTCCCGGCGAGGAAAGCCGGTATATTTTTGAGACCTTCCACTCTCTCCAGATGCCAGACATACGACAAGTCCGGTATTTCCTTCACCCGGATATTCTCAGACTCCAGTTCCGTTCTGACAGCTGCGATCTCCTCCGCTGTCAGGTTCTTTTTCAGTCTGACTGTAACAGGCCGCTCCTGTAAAAGCCCCTGCAAGATCGGTTCTGTCCGTTCCTTCCCCTGCTCACTGTCCCATTTCTCGACAAGCCACCTGGGCATGGAATAACAGACAGAAAGACTGGCCAACCTGTCTTTCTCTCTGTCAGGCCAGACAATTTCCCCTTTTTTCCTGCTCAGATTCCGCAAAACCCCGTTCACAAATCCTTTCAGAGCATGAAAGGAATGGCTGTCCGCCAGTTTGACTGCCTCATTACAGACGGCACTGTCCGGCACACTGTCCATAAACAGTAGCTGATAGGCGCTCATCCGCAACAGCTCCCGAATGAAAGGTTTCATTTTTTTCACCGGCACAGAAGAAATCCCATCAATACAATAGTCCAGCTGTATCCGCCTTTCCAGTGTTCCTTCCAGAAGGCGTTTCATAAAAGCCTTTTCCTGCAATGCCAGATAGTTATATTTATCAAGAATACCGCTCACTACCACATGACTGTATTCCTCTTGTCTTGCAATCACCAGTAATGCTTCCAATACGATTTCCCGTACATCCACACTACTGTCCTTTTTCTTTCCCGATTTTCTCATATCAGTCCCGTCTGTCTCTTCCGCCAAACAAAATCACAAGACGAAGAAGCTGTAAAATGGATGCTGCCGCTGCCGCTACATAAGTCAGCGCAGCCGCATTCAACACTTTCCTGCACTGTCTCACTTCTTCTCCTGCCAGGATTCCCTGTCTGTCCAATATTTGCACAGCCCTGTGAGACGCATTGAACTCCACCGGCAATGTTACGATCTGAAACAGTACCGCCAGAGCAAATACCCAGATACCGATCGTCACCAGTGTAGAATTGGCTCCAAGAAGTACCCCGATCAGGATCATGGGAATCCCCAGTTTCGAGCCGATATTGGCCGCGGGCACAAGAGCTGTCCTGAATTTCAGCGGCGCATATCCCTCATAATGCTGTAAAACATGCCCACATTCATGAGCCGCCACTCCCACTGCCGCCACAGACGAAGAATTGTATGTGGCATCCGACAGACGCACTGTACGGGAAGACGGATCGTAATGGTCTGTCAGGTTGCCCCGCACATGCTCTATTTTCACATCCCGGATACCGGCCTGATAGAGAATCCTCTCTGCCGCCTGTGCACCTGTCATCCCTGTCATACTGCGCACTCTTGCATATTTGGCATAAGTACCATTCACCCTGGCAGACGCCAGAACTGTAACGATAACACCGATCAGTACCAGAAAATACGTGGGGTCATAATAAAAACCATATCCATAATAGGGCATCATAAAAATCTCTCCTTTTCTCTCTTTTCCATAAAGCTGATTCCTTTTTTATAGCAACTGTTTCTTATCAATCTGTCGCTACTCTCCCAGTCGCTCCCCCGCCGATACAGGATAACCCAATAAAAAATCTTTTACAAGCATCCTCTTTTTTCCTTCGGGCTGTACGCTCTTCAGAATCAAATTGCCCCGTCCCGTCTGTACTTCGATCGTATCTTTTGTCACCTTCTGAATGACGCCTGCAGACTTGATATCCTCTGCATTCACAGCCTCTTTCGTTCCTTCCAACGCCTTACCGACCTTTTCTTCACTATCAGCTTCCGATTCCGCATTTACCAGTTCTTCTCCTGCATCTTCCGGCCACGTCAGAGATGCCTCCCATATTTTCAGCGTCTTGCCCCGAAACACAGTATAACATCCCGGCCAGGAATTTAAGCCCCTGATAAGCCGTTCGATATAGGCACCGTCCATCTCCCAGTCTATTTTTCCAAGGGATTTTTGCAGCATCCTGGCATAACAGGAATCTTCCTCCTTCTGCTGCTCCGGTGTAAGGCTCCCGTTCACAATACCGGGTATCGTCTCTGTCAGAAGCGCCGCCCCCGCTGCCATCAACTTATCGTGAAGACTGTCCCCTGTCTCCTCCGGTGCAATGGGGACGACAGTCTTTGCCAGCATATCCCCGGTATCCAATCCCTCATTCATCTGCATAATCGTCACGCCGCTCACTTCTTCCCCATTGATTATGGCCCATTGAATCGGCGCTGCTCCTCTGTATCTGGGCAGCAGGGATGCATGCACATTGATACAGCCATATTTTGGCATATGCAATATTTCCGAAGAGAGAATCTGTCCAAAGGCAGCTACCACAAATAAATCCGCCTCATACCGGGCAAGCTCTGCCACTGCCTCCGGTGTCCTTATCTTTATCGGTTGTAATACGGGAATCTGATGTTCCAACGCACATTCCTTTACCGGCGGAAACTGAACGCCCCGTCCTCTTCCTTTCGGTCTGTCCGGCTGTGTCACCACACATGAAATCGTATGTCCCGTCTCTATGAGAGCTTTCAAAATACCCACTGCAAAATCAGGGGTTCCCATGAAAACAATTTTCATTCACTCACTCCTCTTCCACATCTTCTACATTTTTCAGGTCTCCCTCTACCCTTTCCACATAGAGATGACCGTCCAGATGCTCTACCTCATGGCAGATGGCACGTGCCAAAAGCTCAGTGGCCTCCAGTTCGAAAGGCTTCATGTCCCGGTCCAATGCCCTCACCTTCACATAATTGGGCCTTGTGACCACGCCGGTTTTCCCGGGCACACTCAGACACGCCTCATATCCTGTCTGTTCCCCGCTCGTCTCCAGGAGCCGGGGATTGATCATGACATATGGCTCATCTCCCGTCGTATCAATGACGACGATACGTTTCAATATGCCTACCTGAGAAGCCGCCAGCCCCACACCGTTCGCCTCATACATCGTATCCAGCATATCGTCAATAAGCTGTTCTATTCGGGGCGTCATTTCCGTCACTTCCTTACATACTTTTGCCAACGTCCCATCACCGATCTCTCTGATCTTTCTGATTGCCATACATTCCTCTCCTTTTTCTTTATCTACTGTCAAAAATCAATAACTGTTCATAGGGTCAAAGTCAAACTGTACTGTCACATCCTGTTCCGTTACCGGTACGGCTTCCAGTCTGTCTCTGACCTGTATCAGAGCTTCCATACTGCTGCTCTTTCCATAAAATACCGTCCGGTATTTGCCTCCTATTCTCCCGATGGCCGCCGCCGCAGGACCGATGATCTGTACCTGGTGCCCGGCATTATCTGCCCCTGTAGCCAGATGCTCTGCCCGCTCTCTTCCCGCTGCTTTGGCCAGACGTCCCGCCACCTTTTTTCCTGTCTCTTCTTCCCCGGCAATCACAAGAACTGCCATCATATGTCCCACAGGCGGATACCCCATCAATTCCCGGTATCCCATCTCCTCTTCATAGAACCCTCTGTAATCCTGCTTCGCCGCGTATCGTATGCTGTGATGCTCTGGCTGGTATGTCTGAATCACTACTTCTCCCGGCCGCTCTCCCCGGCCGGCCCGCCCCGCCGCCTGGGTCAGAAGCTGGAACGTACGCTCTCCTGAACGATAGTCCGATCCGTGGAGAGACAGATCCGCCGCCAAAATGCCCACCAGTGTCACATGGGGAAAATCATGGCCTTTGACTATCATCTGTGTCCCTACGAGTATATCCGCTTCCAATCCGGCAAAGGCAGCCAGAATTTCATCAAAACTGTCCTTTTTCCTTGTGGTATCTCCGTCCATACGCAGCACTCTGGCATCGGGAAATAACCGGTGCAGACTTTCCTCGATCTGCTCTGTCCCCGCCCGAAATCCAAGTATATATTTGGAACCGCAGGCAGGACAACTCTTCACAGCGGGCTGTTCATACCCACAGTAATGACACATCAATTTTCCGTTTCGATGTTCCGACAACGATACATCACAATGAGGACATTTCATCACATGCCCACAGGAACGGCATGATACGAATCCGGCATAGCCCCTCCGATTGAGAAAGAGCATCGTCTGCTCTCCCGCTTCCAGCCTCTGCTGCAGCTTTTCCATCAGGCGCCTGCTGAACATGGAACGGTTCCCCTCCTGCAGCTCCCTGCGTAAGTCCTCCACATATACCTGAGGCAGACTGCCTCCTGTCAGACGCCTCGTCAGTTCAAACCGCCGTATCCGCCCGTGACGGGAAGCATAATAGGACTCCAGTGACGGTGTGGCCGAACCGAGAACAACGCTGGCTCCATAATACGATGCCAGCTCCTGCGCCGTCTCCCGGGCATGATATTTCGGCATGGCCTCACTTTTATAGCTTGTCTCATGCTCTTCGTCTATTATAATCAACCCAAGTTTTTGAAAAGGTGTAAACAGTGCCGATCGGGGACCGATCATGATATCGATCTCACCTTTTTTGGCCCGCTCGCACTGGTCATATTTTTCACCGGCTGAAAGTCTGGAATGCAGTACCGATACCCGGTCTCCAAACCGGGAAGTGAACCGGTTCACTGTCTGATAGGTCAGGGCAATCTCCGGTATGAGTACAATCGCCTGTCTGCCCAGACCCACGATGCCTGCTATCAGTTCCATATATACTTCCGTCTTGCCGCTCCCTGTGATCCCATGCACCAGGTACGTTCCCGGCCTTCCCCCCTTATAGTCTGCCAGTACCTCTGTTACAATCCCCTGCTGCTCCTGACTGAGCATAACAGGTGCCCTCACTGCCCCCCGGCATCGCACAGGATTGCGGTATTCAGTTTCTGACACAACCGTCACTATTTCTTTTTCTTCCAGAGCACGGATGACCGAAGGCGCCACTGACAACTCGCCTACACCGCATTCGTAGGAAATCTCCCCGTCTCTGTATATTCGTTCCAGAAGTCTGTACCGGGCTTTCTGATGTTTTCTCTGGAATTCTTTCAAGAACTCACCGGCCTGCTCTCTGGAAACCGTCAGTACAATCCGCCGCTTCCTGACAGCATTTGTCCTCTGCCTTGCGGGAAGTACCGTCTTCAATGCCATAATCATCGTGGAGCCATAGTGCTCCCGAATCCAGGCCGCCAGACGAATCTGACTGCTCTCCGCCAGTATTCCTCTGTCAGAGATACCTATCATCTCTTTTATTTTTTCCGGCGCATACTCCGCCGTATCCGTTATTTCAATAACATATCCTGATCGCTCCCGATTCCCCTTCCCAAAGGGAACGATTACGCACATTCCTACTATAATCTTACCAAGAAGCGGCTTGGGTATCCGATATTGAAACAGTCGGTCTACCTTTTCATGGGAAATATCTATAATGATATTGGCATAAATGCCCTCTATCATAATAAGTCCCTTCCTTTTTCTTTTAAAATATCCTCAATGAGTACCCTCTCATCCATAGGATATTTCTTTCCTCTTATCTCCTGGTAATCTTCATGCCCTTTTCCGGCAAGTACGATAATATCTCCCGGTTCACCATGTTCTATCACATAACGGATCGCCTCTTTTCTGTCGCAAATCTCCACATATTTGCCATCCGTCTTTCCGATTCCCGTTTTAATATCATCGATGATGGCCTGCGGCTCCTCAAAGCGGGGATTGTCAGAAGTGATGACCGTCAAATCCGCCAGCCTGCCGCTGACTTCCCCCATCTCATACCTGCGCAGCCTGGACCGATTACCGCCACAGCCGAACAGACAGACAAGCCTGTGAGGCTCATATTCCCGCAGCGTCGTCAACAGACTTTCCAGTGCCATGGCATTGTGCGCATAGTCAATCATCAGAGTAAATTCCGGTGAAACTTTAACGATTTCGATCCTGCCCTTTACATGGGCATGTAAAAGCGCCTCTTTGATATCCTCCCCGGACACACCGAAATGTCTGCAGATAGCAACAGCCGTCAAGGCATTATAAACGCTGAATCTGCCCGGTGTATTCGTCTCTACCTCCAGATCAGCCAAACCTCTGATCGCAAAATCCACACCAAGACTCCCGGGACTTTTTACAAGCCGCATATCGTATGCCTGTAAATCTGCATGTTCCGAAAACCCGTATGTCTCCAATGCACATGTATGTCCCTTCGTCACATTCTGCCAGTGGGCATCATCACAATTGACAATTCCCACTTTACACTGCCGGAATAACAATCCTTTACAGGCCATATAATCTTCAAAATCGGTATGTTCATTCGGTCCGATATGATCCGGCTCAATATTGGTAAAGATACCGATATCGAATAGAAATCCCTGCGTCCGATGCATCATCAGCCCCTGGGACGACACTTCCATCACAACGGTATCGCAGCCCGCATCCGCCATCTGCCGAAGATAACTCTGCAGTACATAGGACTCCGGCGTCGTATTATCCGCGGGAATATGCTTCTCCCCGATGATCGCTTCTATCGTGCCGATCAGTCCCACCTTCCTGCCCGCATGCTCCAGAATGGATTTGACAAGATAAGTCGTTGTCGTCTTTCCCTTCGTCCCGGTAATCCCGATGATCTTCATACGCTCTGCCGGATGGCCAAAATAGGCCGCCGATAAGAAGGCAAGGGCATACCGGGTATCCTCCGTACGGACAATGGCAATATCGCTCTCCTTCGGTACTTCCACATCCTTCTGGGTCACAAGTACAGCAGCTCCTTTCTCTGCCGCTTCCACCGCAAAACTGTGTCCGTCTGTTTTCGTTCCTTCAATACAGACAAAAATGCAGCCTTTTTCTATCTTCCTGGAATCATAGACGAGTGCTCCTACCTCTCTGTCCACACTCCCTTTGATGCAGGTATATTCCAACTGTTTCAATAATTCACAAGCCAAAGCCATCGTTATCCCTCTTTTCTGTCAGGATATTTCAATATAGTTCCACTGACATATCCTTACACTGTTCCGAAGATTTTCTAATAAAAATTGTGTTCAGCCCGCTCCATTTGCATTACGAAGTATCCTCCGGGGGAAATCGTACCTGCGGCACTTCCCGCTGCTAACGCAGCTCCTTTCGCTCATTAACAGGCGCTTCCCACTGGCTGAACTTTCTTATACTATAAAATATCATAAAACCAATCTCATTTCAATAAAAGCAATTTCTGCCTCTTTTCTTCTGTTTCCCGTTCTCTGCCCCATAATATGCGGATTTTTTTCTTTGTTATTGTTACTTTAGCCAATTTTTATGTTTTCTTTATAAATTTATGTTTTATTTCATAGACTAGACACACTTTTTACACATTTATCGATTATAGTAATACTCAGATAGTCGAACAACTCACTATCTCCCCCTCATAAGAAAGAAAAGCCTTCGTTGCCCCGGAGGCTTTTCTTTTTTATCTTTTTATGCACAGCTTGCGGAACAGAAGTTACTGCTTCGCAGTCCGCTCGCGCGCAACATATCCTGCTTCGCAGGATCTGTTCGATATACAGCTCGCGAAACAGAAACTACTGCTTACACAGGATTTTTTTGTATTTTTCGAACCTTTTACCTCTCCCCTCATAGAATACAATATAATATCATCGTAAAAGAGGGCTATTATGAATTCTAATGAGTACATGAATGATCCTGCGGCTACACCTGTTATTCCGCTTCCCAATCCAGGAGAGGGCGGTCCTGTCTATCCTGGCAACGACTTCGGCAATAACGATCCTGCCGCCACACCTGTCATACCGCTTCCCAATCCGGGAGAAGGCGGCCCTGTCTATCCTGGCAATGACTTTGGCAACAATGGTTCAGGAAATGGTAACATTGTCGTAACTCCCGTCATACCACTGCCCAACCCGGGAGAAGGCGGCCCTGTCTATCCCGGTAATACCACTCCTCCCATCCAGGGAACTATTATCACTGTGCTGCCCCGCCCTGTAACTCCCTGCTTTTATTGCAATTCCAACAGTTATGGCACAATACGGTTTTTAAATACGGCAATCGGCTATAATCCGTTTATCATTTCCGTAAACAACCGTACAGCCGTCGATATGCTGGAGTATGCAGAAGTCAGCGAATACGGCAGAATCGCTTCCGGTTATCAGACAATCACTGTTGCCGGCAGAAACGGTTATATTTACATCAGCAAACAGATACGCATCACGGTAGGTGCTACCATGACGATCGCCATCGTCAATACTGCAGGTGGTCTGGATCTTGTGGAAGTCAACGACACTGTATGCTACACGCCCCTGGGTGGTGCCTGTGTTCGTGCCAGCAACCTCTCTTACAATGCCGGACCTCTTTCTGTGTCTACTTATTCCGGCAATGTGGTATTCCGCAATGTAAACTTCATGGAAGTTACCAATTATGTACGAATCGTACCTGCCCACTATGATATCTATGTATCCAATGTCAATGAGGTACTGCTCTCCACAGAACTGACTGTACGCAGCGGTTCTCAGTATACCATTTACATGTTTAACTGGACAGAATCACCTACTGCTATCAGAACATTGATCATTGAAGACAGAAGGTAATTCCATTTTGTTCTACAGGGAATTGCAGAGCAATTTCCTATAGAATAAAAAACGGGGCTGTCACACAAAACCATCTGTGTGCAGCCCTTTCCATTTTACTTGAATCCAAATATTTCATTTAATCCGGGTAAACCGTTTCCCTTTCAAAGCCTTCCCAGCCCTCTGCCACCAGCCTGGCCCTTCCATATGCACCGGTTTCTTACGTCCGATCAGAAAAAAGCCCACCCGATTGACCAGCACTATCATAATCAGCTCCCCTATCAGAAGTGCCGCATATAAGTTAAATCGGAACATAAAATCCTTTGCACGGGGAATAAACTGATTCATCCCTGCGGCAAATCGGATCGCCTGGCTCATGATCTGGCAGTCCAGATGAGTCAGCATGACAATAAGGGAGTTGCTCCCAAGAAACCCTAGGAGCCAGAGTGGTTTTACATGCCTGAAAATAAGAAGTAACCCCAACGTCGCACTGCATGCCCCCAGATAATAATAGAACACATTGTTAAATACAAGGAAATGCATATCTACCCGCCCATTAGCAAAGGCAACGGCACAGTTCAGAAACAGGCATCCAATTCCTATCCCTACCTCTAAATGGGACTTCAGACGCATACGTCCAATCCAGGTATGCATTCCATAACCAATCAGCAAAAATATGACTGCCGGAAAAACCCGCAGCAGCGCCATCAGCAAATTTCCAAACCAGGTCATCACCGGATTCTTTTCCATATCGATATAAGTCTGTACAAGCTTCATACCAAAAGACGGCACCCATACAGCGACAAAGCCGGTCAGGCCCAGCGCCCAGGGAGCGCATTTCCGTACCAGTCCATAAAAGCAGATCTCACCTATAAAAATTGCCGGTAAAAACCAGAGCACGGAAATACCAAACAGAGACAATGCCTGTAATATGGCAGAATAAATAAACTCCTTGCTGATGATCTCAGGATGTGCATACAGATAATAATAATCAATCAGAATATAGATCAGACTAAAAGCGAAATAGGGAACCATCATGCCAAAGAACCTTTTTTTCACATAAGCCCCAAAATGTTCCCTCTCTGAATGTCTGTGGGCGAATAAAATACCCGAAACAATAAAAAACAGCGGCATATGAAAAGATGCCAGCCAGGTCAAAACACCTTCTGATACATAGGTAGAATGCCCGATCACCACAAGGATGATACCCACTCCTTTTACCATATCGATGTATGCCAGACGATTTCCTTTCATGCCCCGCTCCTTTCCGCATTTCTAACTTTTCATGCATTTCTCATTGAAAACTCTGTACAATAAACTGTATCTGTGTCCTGCCCCGGTATGTATTCTGTTCGGCGTAATATGTCACATTGATTTTCCCCTTTTTTTCCCAATAGGAAAGCAGTTGTTCCTGTTCTCCGAAATAGGTGAGTTCATAACATCTGTTGTTTTCATCCAGCACGGTATATTTTCCGACTCTGCCTGTTTTCCCCAGTATTCTGCTGCCAAGCAAAGCTACATTCCGCTGCGCAAAGAGCGGCTTTCTGTTACCGTTTCCAAAAGGTTCCAACAGGGAAAACTGGGAAAGGAGCGCTTCATTCACATATCCAAAGGGCATGGCTGCGTCAATATGTACTTTCACTGCGAAATCTTCCTCTGTCAGAGCGCATTCCTGTTCCATCCGCTGTGCAAAAAGCTGCACATTCTCCTTTGGAAGAGTCAGCCCCGCCGCCATCTTATGTCCGCCGTATCTAATAAACAAGTCTTTACATTTACTCATTTCTTCATACATGGAATAGGCTTCAATAGAACGCCCGGACCCCTTTACGCCATCTTCCGAATCCGTGAGTACAAAAACAGGCCTCTCATACTCTTCCCGTATCCTGCCGGCGATGATACCAGCCAGACTCTCATGGCAGTCCGGCAGATAGAGTATCAATACTTTCCGCCCATCCAGCCCCTGCTCTTTGATCAATGCCTGCGCTGCCTCCACACCTTTCAGCGTCATTTCCTTTCTGCTCTCATTCAGATGTTTCAAATCCGTGGCAATCGGGAGAGCTTCCTGTCTTGTCCCGCACTGCAAGAGGGAAAGAGCCCGTTTTGCCGTATCCAGCCTGCCGGTGGCGTTCAGACAGGGTCCCAGCACAAAGCCGATGTGGTAGGCGCTCAGATGTCTGTCTGTCAGCTCACATACTTCTGTCAGTGCACACAATCCGGGATTCCCAGAATGTTCCAATGCCTGCAGCCCGTATTTTACGATAATCCGGTTTTCATCCACCAGCTCCATCACATCGCCCACTGTGGCAAAAGCCGCCATTTCCAGAAAAATATCCAGTGCCTTTCTGCCACCCATTCCATATACTTCAAACAGAGCCTGCACCAGCTTCATGGCAACTACTGCGCCGCAAATGCCGGAAAAAGGATATTTGCAGTCCGGCTGCTTCGGGTCCACCACCACAGCGGCCGGGGGAATCTGATAGACCCGCTCACCGCTCTCCTCATCATAAGGCACCTCATGATGGTCTGTTACGATCACCGTCATACCGAGGTCGTTTGCATATTGAATCTGAGAATAAGCCGCTATGCCGTTGTCACAGGTCACGATCGTATCGATTCCGTCCTCATGAGCTACCCTGATCAGCCCCTCATTCAGTCCATAGCCATCCTGAATCCGGTGCGGAATCACAGTGTCTACACTTGCTCCAAGCAGCTTCAGACCTTCCCATAAAATATACGTGGCCATAATACCGTCTATATCATAATCCCCGATTACCCGTATCCGCGCACCCGTCTTTATCTTTTCCAGGAGCAGAGAAACCGCTTCCGGGATTCCCTTCATCGCCTCCGGCGGATACAGATCATCCAGCGTCCCATATAAATATTTCCTGATGGCATCCTCTCCTTCGATATCTCTGTTGCGTATCATCCGGGCGGTCAGAGGATCGATGGAAAACTGCCTTCCGATTCCTTCGAAATCCGCTTTTTTGGCTGCCACATACCATTTTTCCTGTTTCATATTCTGAATCCCTTGCCGCCCGTGAGCGGTGCTTCTTAATTGTTATGTTCCTTGCCGCATGCACATGGTACTTCTTTTCGTTATCTTCCCTGCCACGTGCTGCGCATCTTTCTTTTATAAAATAAACTGACGATATAAAAGAAACCCTCCTGTCTGCAAGAGAGCTCCTTTTGATTTTTCATATCATATTTTTATCTTCTATTTACTACCTGCCTTCTTTGCCTTCCCTGCCAGTTTCGTCCGCATCACATACCACAGTGCTCCTGCCAGGCAGATGGAAGAATACGTACCACAGAGAATACCCACCATGAGAGGAAGAGCAAATTCCCGAATCGATGTCACACCCACTGCAAACAACGCCCCTACCATAAAGAATGTTGTCAATGAAGTGAAGATACTTCTGGACAGTGTCTGTGTAATGCTCAGATTCACCACATCTGCAAGCTCTGCATTTTTCTTTGCCAGACCCATATTTTCACGGATTCTGTCAAAAATAACGATGGTGGCATTGATGGAATACCCCACAATTGTAAGCATGCATGCAATGAACGTACTGCCAACAGACACTTTAGCCGCCGCATAAAACGCCAGTACGACGAGCACGTCATGAATCAGTGCAATCACAGCGCTGGCTGCAAAGCGGATATCCTTGAACCGCAGCCATATATAGAGCAGCATACAGATCGTGGCAACGGCAACCGCAACAATTGCATCATTACGCATCTCCGAACTGATTGTGGAGCTGATCGTTTCCGCTATAATCTTTTCCGTATCCACACCAAAGTTTTCTGCCAGTTTTTCATTGAGTATTTCTCTCTCCTCCACAGAAAGTGTCCTCGTCTTTACAATGACTTCATTGCTGCCACTCACCTTCTGCGTCTGGACATTGCCGTCGCCTGTCACGCTTTCGATCACAGGTACTACCTGAGCATCCAGCTCTTCAATACTCATATCTTCGTTAAAAGTAATATTAGTAGAAGTTCCTCCTTTAAATTCCAGACTGTAGTTCAACGCATCTCCTGTACTGGAAGCATTCAGCCCCATGCAGACAAATCCGCCTACAATAACAAGAAGAGAAACCGCGAAAAAAGCTGCTTTTTTGGAAAGGAAATTCATCGACTTCTTCTCTTTCCCGACACCATAGAACTTTACGTTCTTCAATCCCAGTGCATACAGTGCATTCAAAATCATCCTGGTCACAAACAGCGCTGTAAACATGGAAACGATAATACCCAGTGCCAGCGTCTGTGCGAAGCCCCGCACACTGCCACTTCCTTTTATTCCCAGAACAAGCGCTGCAATCAACGTCGTAACATTACCGTCAATAATAGCGGACAGCGCCTTCTGGAAACCGATCTTCACAGCCGACTGTACCGTTTTGCCTGTCGCCAGTTCTTCCCGGATTCTGGCAAAGATAATGACATTGGCATCCACCGCCATACCGATGGATAGAATAATACCGGCAATACCCGGCAGCGTAAGTGTGATATCAAAAGCATTTAATAAAATAACGACAAGACCTACATAAATCCCCAGAGCCAGAGAGGCTGCAACACCTGGAATGAAATAGATAATGATAATAAAGAGTATGACAAGAGCCATACCGATGGCACCTGCCATCAGGCTTGTCCTGATCGCTTCCGAGCCGAGCTGTGCCCCCACCACATTGGAACGGAGCTCTTCCAGTTCCAGTTTCAGGCCACCAATACGGATAGTGGAAGCAAGCCTGTCCGCCTCCTCAAAACTTGCCATTCCTGTTATAACCGCCATGCCATCTCTGATTTCTTCATTGACAGAAGGCGCACTGACGATCACGTCATCATATATAATATAAATAATATCGTGATTGGGCGCTGCCAGAGCCGTTGCTACCGCAAATTTCGTCGCTCCATCCTCTGTGAGAGTCAGCTGGACTACGTACTGAGTATTGCCCATCTTGTCCTGCTGTGTTCCAGCCTGGGCATCGGTAACATCCGTTCCGGTCAGTACCTCGGCCCCATCAGCAGACATAAAATAGAGAGAACCCGGTTTCCCCAGCTCTTCCAGTATCGCATTGGCATCCGATACTCCCGGGATTTCGATATTGATTCTGTCAGAACCTTCCTGATAGACCTGCGCTTCTGTACTGTAGCTCTCCACGCGGCGCTGCAATTTATAGATCGTATCTTTCATATCCGCTTCAGAAGGCTCCCCTTCTCCCACTACCTGATATGTGATACTTACGCCCCCTGCCAGATCAAGTCCCTGCTTGATATTTTTGGCAGCTCCACTCGTCTCCTTCCCGATACCGTAAACTGCCGTATAACCAAGCAGCCCAAGTAAAAGTACGGTTACAAGCAAAGTAATCATTGCCCTACTCTTTTTCATTTTCATATCTCCTTTATTGTTCAGCTAATGCCGCCTTTATCATAATGGCACACTCAATCCGTTTTCTCTGCAGCTCGCAGCCGATTTCATAGACATCATCTATCGCTCCGTGGAAATGATAGGAATTGGCCGCACAGCCGCCACTGCAATAAAATCTTGCAAAACAGTCTCTGCACTTTTCTTTTGCATAGACATTGCAGGTTCTGAACATATCTCCAACCTCAGGCTTTCTGATGCCCTGTTCCACATTGCCCATCAGAAATTCCTCCTGTCCCACAAACTGATGGCAAGGATAAAGATCTCCCCACGGTGTCACTGCCAGGTATTCGCACCCTGAACCACATCCTGAAAGCCGTTTTGCCACGCAGGGGCCTCCCTCTAAATCTATCATAAAATGAAAGAACTGAAAATCCTTTCCTTTCTTTTTTCGCTCCAATAACGCTGCTGCCAGCCTGTCATATTCTTCCAGCAGGGAAGCAATATCTTCCTGTCGTATCCCATACGCCTCATTTTCCTGAGCTACCACCGGCTCAACGGAAATCTGCTCAAAGCCCAGATCTGCCAGATGCAGCACATCCTCTGCAAAATCAAGGTTATTACGTGTAAAAGTACCTCTTACATAATAATTCATCTGATGTCGGCTCTCAGCCAGTTTCTGAAATTTCGGAACAATGAGATCATAACTCCCCTGCCCGCCCCGAAAAGGCCGCATTTCATCATTGACTTCTTTTCGTCCGTCAATACTCAGCACTACATTGCTCATTTCTCGATTCAGAAACTCCTGAACCTCATCATTTAAAAGGACTCCATTGGTAGTCAGTGTAAACCGAAACTTTTTATGATGGGATTCCTCCAGGCTTCTTCCATAGGAAACGAGTTGTTTGACTACTTCCCAGTTCATCAGCGGTTCCCCACCGAAAAAATCCACCTCAAGATTGACTCTGTTGCCGGAGTTTTGCACAAGAAAATCCAGTGCCTTTTTCCCTGTTTCCAAACTCATCAGTGCCCGTCTGCCGTGGTATTCCCCTTCTTCCGCAAAGCAATATTTACATGCCAGATTGCAGTCATGAGCCACATGCAGGCACAGCGCTTTTACTACAGTCTGACGCTTCTTAAAGTCATGGATATACGCTTCATATATATCTTCTGTAAACAGCATACCAGCTTCTTTTAATTCCAGTATTTCCGATACGGCCTCCCTGCATTCCGATTCTTCATAGCTGCTCTGTTCTATCGCCCGCTCCGTCAATTCTGACACATCTGTCATGTTTTCTGCAAGCGCACTTTCTACGATCGGTATGAGGCCATAGACTACCTCATCTACTACATGTACGCTGCCGCTGTTCACATCCAGGACAATCCGATATCCATTGTTCTCATATTGATGAATCACATGAAACTTCCTTTCGTATATTGGGGTTCGGGTGTCGAAAGGTCTTGTTTTATTATCGGTCGGAAAATTGTGCAGTTTGTTAAACCTATTCGTAAAAGTGACCTTTCAACGCCTTAATCTGTATTGAATAACTAAGCTGCCGGGCCTGTGCATAATATAAGCAGCGACACAAATCGCTGCTTAGTCACTCTCTTTGCTTATGCTGAAATTTACTTTCTTACTGCCTCACAGCTCTGATTGCCAACTGTGCAGGAAGTCTTGCATGCTGACTGGCAGGATGTCTGACATTCGCCGCAGCCGCCCTTTTTCATGGATTCCTGTAAATTTCTTGTACTCAATGTCTTAATATGCTTCATTGCTTATCCTCCTTAAAATCTGGCGGTGCCCGTTTCTTTCGCAAACATCTTATCATAACAGGTATAAAAGGTCAATAAAAATGTTGGAAATTCTAACCTATCATGTAACAGTTCAGCCTTCGGCTTCTCTGTTACGGAATCTGCCCATTCCAGATCGCCTGCGGCGAGGGGCAGATTCCCTCCTGGCCCAATTTACACGTTCTCACGGACTTTGCAGCAAGTACAAAATCCTGGACTGAACCGTTACCCTATCATACCTCCTAGCATACCGCTTCCGGCACAGATAAAAAATACCGTGATCAGATTTCCCGAAATCCCGGCAGCCCCCTGCTCCAATACCAGGGAAACGCACAGCAGAATCGTAAAATAAAGTACCCCCGCCAGCAGTCCCCACAAAAACTTCCGTGTTCCCATCTTTTTCCCGGAAATAAATCCTGCAAACAGAGAGGCCGCTATGTAAATCAGGATAATTGCCACCGATACTATTTTTTCGGATAATCCGAAGCGGTATAAAAACAGTGCCAGAAACAGGAGCAATCCCACTGTCAGAATATAGGAAACGAGAAGACATTTCAAATAGAAAATCACGTAGGAATTATTCTTTTTCATCGAAGTTTTCATCCTTACACCTCCAGTAGTTTTATGTCACAGTTCAGATTTATGCTGCGCTGGTAAAATCGCTCTGTATGTGATTCTGCAAATTGTGCAGGCGCCAAAATGCGATTTTGGAGCATTCTGTGTGTATCAGCTGCCGAAGGCTGAACTGTTACAATTATATATATGCTTCTCTTTCTGTAAACTTGACAATCAGATTTTCCATATTATACTATTGGTAACAGAATTTATTATGGAAATCTTAGACTTTGGGGAGGTTTTTTACTTGGATACAGACAGTATCATTGGATTTCTCATTCTCGCTCTTTTACTGGTGCTTTCCGCCTTTTTTTCTTCAGCAGAAACGGCCCTCACTACAGTAAATAAGGTGCGGATCCGCACTTTGACCGAAGAGGGCAACAAACGCGCCCGAACAGTACAGAAAATACTGGACCGGTACAGCAAAATGCTCAGTACCATACTGGTAGGCAATAATATTATCAATATTTCCGCCTCTTCTCTGGCCACTACTCTGGCTCTTCATCTATGGGGCAACTATGCGGTAGGCATCATGACCGGAGTGCTGACACTCCTTGTCCTTCTTTTTGGGGAAATCACGCCAAAAACATGGGCGATGTACAACTCCGAAAAGATCTCTCTTACCTATGCCAATATTATCTACGGGTTAATGATCCTGTTTACCCCCATCATTTTTATCATAGACAAACTCTCCGGGGGTATTATGGCACTTTTCCGGGTGCAGACTAACGGAAAGGCCAACGCCATGACAGAGCGGGATTTAAAGACTTATGTAGATGTAGGTCATGAAGACGGTGCTATTGAGACGGAAGAACGGGAAATGATATACAATGTATTCGATTTCAGCGATTCTGATGCGAAGGACATTATGATTCCCAAAATCGATGTTACGATGGTGGACATTAACGCCTCCTATCATGAGCTGCTGGCTGTCTTCCGGGAATCTATGTACACGAGAATTCCTGTTTTTGAAAATGACACGGACAATGTAGTGGGTATCGTCAACATTAAGGATTTCCTGTTCGTTCCGAAAAAAAGCACCTTCCAGATAAAAGATATTCTGCGGGAGGCATATTATACTTACGAATACAAGAAAACTGCCGATCTGATGATGGAAATGCGGGAAGCTACCATGAATGTGGCTTTCGTAATGGATGAATACGGCGCCTGTGTGGGGATGATTACTCTGGAAGACCTTTTGGAAGAGATCGTGGGCGAAATCCGGGATGAATACGATGAAGATGAAGAAGAACTGATCAAAAAAGTAGGAATCAGACAGTATCTTGTAGAGGGCAGCATGAAACTGGACGATATCAATGACGCCCTGGATACAGACCTGTCTTCTGAAGATTATGATTCTATCGGCGGTATCCTGATCGGTACCCTGGACCGTCTGCCGCAATCGGGTGAAACTGTCATCTTAGAAGGCGGCATTCTGCTCCGTGCACAGAAAATCAACCAGAACCGGATTGAAAAAGTATTGATGACGTTGCCGAAACCGGCAGAGCATACGGAAAGGGAGAATGCGGATATGGCAGATGCGCAGGATACAATGAAAGAGACAGCAACGGAAAATGACGACTACAGACTGCTGCCGGGACGCCCGTCCGACACTTCTTTCCTGCCGGAAAAGGAAATCCGCTGCTATGATCTGCTGGATTTGCTTGGTATTTCCTATGAGCAGGTACATCACGAGGCGTTGGCAACGATAGAAGCCTGTGAAGAAGTTGACAAAATACTCCAGGTCAATATATGCAAAAATCTGTTCCTGTGCAACAGACAGCAAACAGACTTTTATCTCGTACTCATGCCTGGCGAGAAAAAATTCCTGACAAAAGAGCTTTCCGCCCAACTCGGCGTCTCACGCCTCTCTTTCGGCTCTGCCGATATGATGGAAGAGTTGCTGGACCTGACCCCCGGTTCTGTCACTGTGATGGGCCTGATGAACGACCGTGAAAATAAAGTCCGGCTCATCGTGGACAAAGAAGTGCTGGAACAGGAGTATTTCGCCTGTCATCCCTGCATCAACACCGCCAGCCTGAAATTTAAAACGGAAGACCTCACCGAAAAACTCATTCCAGCCATGAAACATGAGATGACGGTAGTGGAGCTGTGAAGGGACTCTACGATTCCCAACACAGCCTGATCTCTGCGAACCCAGAATCCTCTTTGCCGATAAACCGACAGGAAACCTGGATACCAGAACCGGCGATGAAAGTGTGCTGCTCCTATATCACCTTAACCGGCCCATGACCTTGAACATTTTATTGATATCTATCGGCTTCGCCAGATGCTCATTCATGCCGGCATCCTTTGCCATGGCGACGTCCTCTTCGAAGGCATTCGCCGACAACGCTATGATAGGTACGGCTTTTGCATCCGCCCGGTCCAGACTGCGAATCATACGAGTCGCCTCATATCCACTCATAACTGGCATCATCAGATCCATGAGTATACAGTCAAACATCCCTGGATCAGAGGCTTTGAACGCGTCCACAGCAGATTTTCCGTCGTTGGCAGTCACTACTTTCGCCCCTGCCTCTTTCAGCATAAATTCCATGATTTCACAATTGATCTCGTTATCCTCTACCAAAAGGACATGCATCCCGGCAATATTGCCCCGCACATTCCGCTCCTCATCTACAGGATGCGTACTCCATGCCCTGTCCACCTGAATGGGTATGGTGACCTGGAACACGCTTCCCTCACCGAGTCGGCTATCAATCTCAATCGTTCCACCCATCTGGTCTACCAGTTTCTTCACAATAGACATACCAAGTCCGACACCATTATAGTGAGTCCTTGCGTCTTGATGTTCCTGCGTAAACGGCTCAAAAATATGCCTCTTGAAGTCATCCCCAATACCAATTCCGGTATCTTCGATCACAAACTGGTAAGTTGCAATTCCTCTCTGGCAGGATGTCTCCTTTGCCTGTACGAATACGGAACCATGGGGACGATTGTATTTGACAGCATTATCGAGAATGTTCATCAATATCTGCTTTAAGTGCAGCGGATTACCGATCAGTCTGCTATGCTGTAAGTCGACCTCTTCCATTACCAGCCGGATACCCTCTTCCTCTGCCTGCACGGACGAGATCGTAATGCAGTTTTCCAATATATCATGAAGGTCAAATGGTTCTTCCACCATCGCCGGTCTACCACTTTCCAGCTTGCTGACTTGAAGAACATCGTTGACGAGAGATAACAAATGTTCTGTCGACACACGGATTTTCTTCAGGCACTCTCTCTGTCTCTCAGGATTCTCCTGACTTTTCTCTATCATAGTCAGCATTCCCATAATCCCATTGATAGGCGTACGAAGATCGTGGGACATATGAGAAAGAAATTCGCTCTTTGCTGAATTTGTCCGTCTGACCTTCTCCAGCAGCTCCATGATAGCCTGTTCCTGTTTCTTCCTCGTGACCATAGTCTCTGTAATATCCTGATGGTATCCGTTCAGACATGCGCCTGGTTTCTTAAACGCTTTGTCCGGTACGCCGCCACAGCGGACATAAATTTTCCCCAGCTCTGGATGATTCCACGGATATATCACCTCGGAACGTCCGGTTTCCAATATCTCTCTCACTGCTTCCTGTACCATTTCCACATAGTCCGAATCAATGTTTTCAAACCAGTGCCGGTAGCATTCCTCTGGCCCGATTTCATCCGGTACTCCCAGGAGAATCCGCATCGTCCGGTCCGCATACATCTTCGGCTGGCAGCCCTCTTCCAGCTCGATCGTCCAAATACCGGTCCTGGCACCCTCGAGAATATCCTCCAGACTTTTTCTTGCCTCCAGTTTGTACTTCTCTTCCTGCTCCACCACGGCATTGACATCCCGCTGAGCAAAAATCGCACAATTTTCTTCCTCTGTTTTCTCCGTGGCAGAAAAATGAATCTCCATGTATTTCAGTCCATAGGAACTATCTTTCACCTGGTACCGAACATAGAACTTTTTCTTCGTTCTGAGCTGAGAAAGTACATAGTCCTTTTTTGTCACGGCACGGAGCCGTTCCTGGTCCCGAGGAACTACATACTGCGAAATATACTGCTCCATAGCCGTCTGATAACCGTTTTCAAAACTGGCAGCCCAATCCATACTCATCTGTTCGCTATCCCGGTAAATCTCACATTCGCCTGTATCGAAATTTACCTTATAAATGCCCAAGTAGTCCACACTGAGGGCATGGAGGACATTGTAGCTCCGTTTTTGAAGCTCACGTACCAGATTTCGCCTTTTCAGAGAGGATACGATAAAGTATGCCGCAGTCTGAAGCATATTCGATGCATATTCCATCGAGTTCACAAACGGATTGTCCACGCCATAAAAGCCGATGACCTTTTTGCCGTCATAAAGAGGTACCACTACAAGAGAGTGGATATTCTGCCGTTTTAAATTCTCATATTGAAGAGGATCTGTCTCCCGGATATCTTCCAGGTCTTCAATGACAATATGCTTGCCGACACTGAATTTCCGATACCAGCTCTGGCACACTTCCGAGGGAACATTTTGAAGATTTTCCTTTTCCGGCTCCACTCCATCAGCCACCCATTCATAGGTGTTATCATCGCCGCCGGATTCGTTCTGCTCAAATATGTAAGTTCGTCCCCCATTCAGCGCTTTTCCCAGGTGCTCCAGCAACACCTCCAGTGACTGATCCGGGGTCTCCTCCAGCAGGGCGACACGAAGCCCCTCATTGATGACTGCCTCCAGATTCTGAACACTCTGCATATCACTGTGCTGCCCGCAGTCTCCAACGACTGACGTACCTTTACCGGCCCGTCCATAAGGCTCCCTTGTATATTCCATAAACCTGTCCTCCATATAGGTCACTTTCCAGCTATAGTAACTGCACCTGTAAATAAACAATATATCTTGTGTCATAATACCATGTGCCTATAACTACGTCAATATAAGGTCATCCATTCTGTCTTAGTACGGTAAAACAATGATTTTACTTGATTCACTGAGGATATCACTCCTCAATGCCTTCTTTATAATACTTTATAAATCGTCTTTTGTACCGCCACAAAACATTCCATAAAAAAGAGCCCTTCATCCCCTCTCATTCTGAAAAGAGGATAACTGGCTCTTTCTCTCCATTCCTACCGGAATCTCACTTCCATATACGCTTTGATCTCTTCGATACATTTCTGCATCCCCAGCTTACTGCTGTCCAGACACAGGTCATAGTTTCTGGCATCGGTCCATTCCCGGCCGGTATAGTGCTTATAATACTCCGCCCGTTCCTTATCTGTCTTCTGGATATACTTCCTGATCTCCTTGTCAGGCATACTCAGTTTTGCCTTGGCCTGTTCGATACAGTAAGCCTCCGGCGCATGGACAAATACACTCAGCACATTGTCATAATCCCGCAGAACATAGTCGGCGCACCGGCCGATAATAATGCAGGACTCCTCTTCTGCCAGTTCCTTTATGACCTTGGCCTGATAATTGAACAGATTTTCCATCGAAGTAAACCCGCCACTCTCCGGCGGTATCAACTGACCCTGATAGACCTTTTTCGTAATCCGAAGAAGCGGACTGTTTTTCAGCTTCTCATCTGCACCGGCGAACAGTCTCTCATGAATCCCGCTATCTTCGGATGCTTTCTTCAGCAGCTCCTTATCATAGTACGGAATCCCCAGTTCCTCTGACAGCATCTGACCGATGGTACGTCCTCCGCTCCCGTACTGTCTCGCAATGGTAATGACAACTTTTTCCATACAATAACCCTCCTTGTATCTGTTTTCTGTTATTCCCCAAGATAAGCCTTCTTCACAGAATCATCGTTCATCAGCACATCTGCCGCACCTTCCAGTACAATCCTGCCTGTTTCCAATACATAAGCTCTGTCCGCTATGGAAAGCGCCTTTTTCGCATTCTGTTCTACCAGGAGGACTGTCGTCCCGCCTTTGCTCACTTCTTTTATGATATCAAATATCTCATTGACAAAAATAGGAGAAAGCCCCATAGAAGGCTCATCCATCAAAATAATTTTAGGATGAGACATGAGCGCCCGCCCCATAGCAAGCATCTGTTGCTCACCGCCGCTGAGTGTCCCTGCGATCTGATTACTCCGTTCTTCCAGCCGCGGAAATCTCCGGTACACCATTTTCAGCGTCTCTTCGATCTCTTCTTTGTCTTTTCTCGTATAAGCCCCCATACGAAGATTCTGGAGTACGGAAAGCTGAGCAAAGATACGCCTTCCCTCCGGCACATGGGCCATTCCCATGGATACAATTTTATGCCCCGGCACTTTCGTAATATCTTTTCCTTCAAACAAAACAGAGCCCTTTTTTGCCGGCAAAAGTCCTGTCACCGTATGGAGCGTCGTCGTTTTTCCTGCGCCATTGGCGCCGATCAGCGCTATGATTTCTCCTTCCTCTACCTGAAAGGAAATCCCCTTGATTGCCTGAATCATACCGTAGTATACTTCCAAGTCTTTTACTTCCAGCATTGCCATCTGTTTTTCCTCCTACTAATATGTAACAGCACGCGCCGCTTCGCGTCACCTGCCATATCGTCGGAACGCATTCCAGTGTGAAACTTCGTTTCACGGCGTTCCTCCTGCAATCGTAACGGCACGCGCCGCTTCGCGTCACCTGCCATATCGTC
>CAJUNB010000039.1 GCA_910587635.1 uncultured Lachnospiraceae bacterium | reverse complement strand
TCTTTCCGACTCTCTGACCCTGACCATAGATATTTCGGTAATTTACAAGGAGGACGATTGAGGCGTACTGGACGTACGCTGATTGAGGACAACGCAGAAAATTACCGAAATATCATGGTTCAGGGCGTGTGTGCCCTTGTCCACTGAGGGTAATAACAGGTATTGTATAGGCTTTGAAATAAAAGAGGAATACTGCGCAATTGCGAGGCAGCGTATAGAAGAATATCGGTATGATAAAGTTGTGTCAGGAGAGCGATTTGATGTGTATGATAAGTCCATATAAAAATATCGAGGTAGAAAACTGGCGTGCAGTGACGGAATCCCTTGTGAGGCAGCATCCTCTCAGCCCCTACATTGTTGATTTTTGTCTGAAATCCTGGCAGAGTATTCTGCATGGTAAGATAAATACTTATTTAAATATGTATATTAGTGAGATGAGTATTTCGCCACAGGCAACTGGGGCGCTTTTACATGATGTGATTCCTGAATATATTTCTAAAAATATATCTGGATTTCGAAAAGGAGTAGGCAGAGAAAAAGATATTGTCTGCATGTATAACGAATTTTATTCCATGGAACTGAAAACCTCTTCTCAAAAGTCGATCTATGGGAACAGAAGCTATGCCAAATCCGATAGCGGTAAATCGAAATCGGGCTATTATCTCACAATTAATTTTGAAAAAATAAATAACAACAATCCTAAAATATTACTGATTCAAATGGGATGGCTGGATCATTCAGACTGGGTGGCTCAAAAAAGCGAAACCGGCCAGCAGGCTTCTCTGACAAAGGAAGCAAAAGAAAATGAATTCATGGTATTATATAAATGATAAGGAGGCTGCCCGGATGGGCATCCGTCATGTGCGAAGCACATGGTATTATATTCCGCATAGAAGAGAGAAGGATAGGGCATAGATGGCAAAATTATATTTCCGGCATGGGGCAATGGGCAGTTCCAAGACGGCCAATGCGCTAATGGTAGAATATAACTATTATGAACGGGGGAAAAAGGCGCTTCTGTTAAAGCCCAAACTGGATACAAGAGATGGGAAGGGCATCATTAAGAGCCGAATGGGACTTTGGAAGGAGTGCTCTTTTGTAGAAGATTTTGTAAAATATCCGCGGGAAAAAATCATGGAATATGACTGTATTATCGTGGATGAGGCCCAGTTCTGTAAAAAGAGCGACATTGCTTTTTTCATTGATGTGGTGGACCAGTGTGATATACCTGTTATCTGTTACGGCCTTCGGACCGATTTCAGAAGAGAGCCTTTTGAAGGTTCTGCCTGGCTGCTTGCCTGGGCGGATGTGATTGAAGAAATCAAGACCGTTTGCTGGTGTGGGCAGGGAGCTACCTGCACCACCAGATTTACCGAAGAGGGAAATATTATCCGGGAAGGAGAGCAGATCTGTCTTGGGGGAAATGACATGTACACTGCACTTTGCAGGAAGCATTATCTGGAAGGCAATCTGGGGCCGGATTGGGAAAAGAGATAAAAACAGGATAGTCAGCACAAGTCTACAAGGATGATATCGGGGCCGATCTGTTTGATATCTTTATAACAGATGACAATGTCTGAATGGTTTTCAAACAGCCTGAACAGACAGAAACCTTCGGATATGATGATTTTGCAGATCTGTCCGGTACATTCGTCAAACTCCAGATCCACTACGTTGCCGATTTTTTGACAATTTCTGATATTAATGACTTCTTTTTTTTGAAAATCTGAAAATAGCATAGTGTTGCATTCCCTTTTTTTTAAAATATGCGGAAGAATCAAAAAAGTGCTTGTTGCATCCGGGATTTTTTTCCAATATAATAAGAGCAAAGCAGCCTGGGTGGCAGAGGAGGTAAAAAATGAAATGTCCGTTTTGCGGCCATGATAATACGAGAGTAATCGATTCCAGACCGGCGGAAGAGAACAATTCCATTCGCAGACGCCGGATGTGTGACGAATGCGACAAACGTTTTACTACCTATGAAAAGGTGGAGACGATACCAGTTATTATTGTAAAAAAGGATAACAGCAGAGAGACTTATGACCGTTCAAAGATTGAAGCGGGGGTTTTGCGTGCCTGCCATAAACGTCCGATCAGTGCCAGTCAGATTACGCAGCTTGTGGACGAGGTGGAGACAGAGATATTCAATCTGGAAGAAAAAGAAATTCCCAGTCAGGTAGTGGGGGAACTGGTCATGAATAAACTGAAAAATCTGGAGGCAGTGGCTTATGTGAGGTTTGCCTCTGTTTACAGAGAATTTAAAGATGTGAACACCTTCCTGGATGAATTAAAAAAGGTGCTGGAGTAACAAAATGAAGAAAAACATTACAAATATAGAAGTGAAAAAAAATAACAGAAATCGAATTTTCCGATATATTTGTAAACATGACAGAGTATCCAATCCAGATATTGCCTATGCCCTGCAGATCAGTCTGCCCACCGTAATACAAAATACGAAGGAACTGATAGAGCGGAGGTTGGTAGAAGAGGCCGGAGAAATGCAGTCTACCGGGGGCAGGAGGGCCAAGGCGCTGACTGTATGTGCCAACAGGAAGTTGGCGGTGGGGCTGGATATTACGAGAAATCATATTGGGCTTGTACTTACGAATCTCACGGGGGAGATTATACGTTATGACAGAATCTATCTGGCTTATCGTAAAGAAGTGGATTACTATCATGAAATAAATCAAAAGCTGGAACAGTTTCTCACTGACTGCGGGGCGGATCGGGAGAGGATACTGGGAATCGGAATTTCCTGGCCGGGAATTGTAAATCTGCAAAGAGAAGAGATCTCTTATTCTCATGTATTGAATATTGAGTCGATTCCCTTTCATGAAATAAGCCGCCATTTTGCCTATCCCTGTTTCTTTATGAATGATGCCAATGCAGGGGCGTATGCAGAAGGAATCCATGGAGATACATCGGGGAGGTTCTTTTATTTTTCCCTGAGCAATACGGTGGGAGGCGGTATTTTCAGCGGGAATGAATTGATTTTCGGACAGAATTTCAGATGCGGTGAAGTGGGACATATGACACTCGTTCCTGACGGGCCTGTATGCTATTGTGGAAAAAGAGGATGCCTGGATGTATATTGTTCGGCAAAGCGGCTGTCAGAAGAGACGGATGGAAAGCTGGAACTTTTCTTTGAACGGCTGAAAGAGAAAGATGGCAGGGCACTTGAGATATGGGATGCTTATACTACCTATCTTTCCATGGCGATTCACAATATCTATATGGCTCTGGACTGTATCATTGTGCTGGGCGGGTATGTGGGAAGCTATGTGGAGAAGCATATCCGGGATGTTTGCAGAAAAGTAGCGGAACGGAATATTTTTTCAGATCAGTGCGATTTTGTAAGGCCATGCACATTTCAGATCGAGGCGGCGGCTCTCGGGGCTGCTTCTCAGGTCATCGAAATGTTTATAAAAAGTGTGTAATCTGACGGGATTTGTATTGACAATAGGGTTCCGTCGTATTATACTGTAAACATAATAAAGTAATTTAATAAAGTGTTAAATAAACTGACAGAAAGGGGTAAGGGTATGTATTTGGAGGAATTATTTGGATTGCATGGGAAGACAGCCATTGTCACCGGAGCAGGCAGAGGAATTGGACAGGTAGTTGCCTGCGGTTTGGCAAAAGCAGGTGCAGAAATTGTCATCATCAGCAGAAGTGGTGCCCAGGAAACCGTGGACATGATCACGAAAGAGGGCGGGAAGGCATATGACCTGCGCGCCGATGTGACGAAAGAGGAGGAAGTGGACTGGGCAGTTGCGGAGATTATGAAACGCTCCGGTAAAATCGATATTCTCTTTAATAATGCGGGTATCTGTATCCACAAAGGGACACTGGAAGCATCTATTGAAGAGTGGAGAAGCGTAATCGATACAAATCTCACAGGAGAATATATCATGTCCCGGGCGGTGGGCCGGGTAATGATTGAGAACAAGATCAAAGGGGCAATTGTAAATATGGCTTCCATGTCGGGAACAATCGTCAATATCCCTCAATGGCAGGCTTCTTATAATGCTTCCAAGGCAGGAGTCATCCATCTGACAAAGTCTCTGGCGGCAGAGTGGATCGATTATGGTATCCGTGTGAACAGCATAAGCCCCGGATATATTGCCACTCCTATGTCAGCCGATGTGCCAA
Organism: uncultured Lachnospiraceae bacterium; assembly: GCA_910587635.1. Lineage (GTDB taxonomy): Bacteria > Bacillota > Clostridia > Lachnospirales > Lachnospiraceae > VSOB01. The sequence goes on along the minus strand of CAJUNB010000039.1, from coordinate 893 downwards.
AGGATCTGAAGGATGCGTGGGAGCCTCTTATGCCAATGCACCGTATGGGAACACCGGAAGAACTGATTCCGGCGATATTGTATCTTGTGAGTCCTGCTGCAGGCTATACGACAGGAACGGATATTATTGTAGACGGTGGATATACTTGTATTTAAGCTCAGATATGAGGAGAGCCGGCCTGTTTTCAGGCTGGCTCTTCTTTATTATGATTGTAGAAAAAAGAGGATAATGCTATAATGTAATCATCGTTCGAAAAACAAGTGCCGGAGGGGAAGTTACGTGTTTCTGGAAATGAGAAGAAAAAAACAGGAATTGCCTGTTGAAGAAGTGAATGCTGTTTTATACAGGGGCAAGTCAGGGGTGCTGGCTCTGGAAGGAAATGATCATTATCCTTATGCAGTTCCTATGAGCTATGTATACGATGGTCAGAAGATTTATTTTCACTGTGCTGTGACAGGACATAAGTTGGAGGCCATTGCGCGGAATTGTAAAGCTTCTTTCTGCATCGTCGACCAGGATGAGATTGTTCCAGAAGAATATACGACTTATTATAGAAGTGTAATTGTATTTGGACGGATACGGATTCTGGAAGATAAGCAGGAAAAACGGGAAGCAATTGAAAAACTTGCCCGAAAGTATACACCGGATGGCAGTGATGCTGACCGGGCAGAAGAGATTGAGCGGGGATGGCAGCGGCTCTGTATGCTGGAGATGGGGATTGACCACATATCTGGAAAGGAAGCAAAAGAACTTACCCTCAGTGGACAAGGGCACACACGCCCTGAACCATGATATTTCGGTAATTTTCTGCGTTGTCCTCAATCAGCGTACGTCCAGTACGCCTCAATCGTCCGCCTTGTAAATTACCGAAATATCTATGGTCAGGGTCAGAG
>CAJUNB010000038.1 GCA_910587635.1 uncultured Lachnospiraceae bacterium | reverse complement strand
CTCTGACCCTGACCATAGATATTTCGGTAATTTACAAGGAGGACGATTGAGGCGTACTGGACGTACGCTGATTGAGGACAACGCAGAAAATTACCGAAATATCATGGTTCAGGGCGTGTGTGCCCTTGTCTACTGAGGGTACCGAAACAGCATAGCCAGCAGCGGAATGGTGACAAGAGATGCCAGCGTCGTTATAAAAGTCCCCTGCGCCATCAGTTTTTCATCCGCATTGTACTGAAGGCACAGCATTGTTCCGTTGGTTGCCACCGGCATGGCGGCAATGATAACACATACACCGAGAAGCAATGGGTCCGTTACAAAACTGCCATAAATATAATATACGATTATCGGCAATATCAGCAGGCGGAAAAGAGAGAACAGATAGACTTTCCCATTGCTGAACATTTCCTTCACCGGCATTTCTGCAAGAGAAGAACCGATCACCATCAATGCCGCCGGTGTCGTAATATTTCCCACCATCTGACACATCTCTCCAAGAGCTGCCGGTCCCCTCCAGCCTCCCAGTGCCAAAATGATGGCAAGAACCGAACAGATCATACAGGGTGTCAGAAACGTCTTCCCGGAGATAGCAGAGCCTACTTTCGCTCCGGCCTGTCCGCTCATAGCCGCAGCACTCCTCTGAATAAATATAACGCCAATGGAAAAGGCAAAAAAATTAAAGGGGAGATTGAACACACACGTATAAAATATAGCCCTGTCACCAAAAATGGCCTGTGTCACCGGATATCCGATAAATCCCACATTGGCAAACGCAACCATAAACTGATAGATGCCCACTTCCTCTCTTTTCACCCGAAGAAGCTTCGGTATGAGGAAAGCCCCCGCAAACAACACAAGATAACTGGAAAAAGCCACAAGAAGCAACCCGAATATTTCCGCTCTGCCCGGCAGACTGTCCTGGTTGAGCACCGATGCCAGAGTCAGCCCGGGTATCGCCACGTACAGTACCAGTTTTGTCACATGCACCCGGGCTTCTTTACCAAATACACCACATTTACAAGTAATATATCCGATAATAATAATCGCAAAAAGCTCTACCATCTTGCCAAATACATAAAAAAAATCCATCTTACTGTCTCCTTATCCACTCTGTTTTACTGTCTCAAAGCACCCAAACCACAATTTTGGACGCTGCCTTATTTCCGCTCCGTCCGCCTAGATGACCTGCTTTTTCAGCCATCTCCCACTGAAAAATCTCCACGTAAAACCGATCGCCCGCACTGTCCAGTCACCGAACATACCAATCCATACAGCCATCGGGCCAAACCCCTGGAAACGAATCAGATAGACACAAAGAACTACACGGCACAGCCACATAGTCAGGCTGGCATATATCATGGAAAAACGTACGTCCCCTGCAGCCCGCATACCATATGCCGGTATAAATCCCAATGTCCATACAAAAGGTTTTACAATCGTAATGGCAACCACCATCTGAAAACACATTGCAGCACTTTTCGGCTCCATAGCAGCGAGAAATGTCACGGGCTTTGTAATCGCCAACACAAAGAGACAGGCACATATGGTAATTATTTCCCCGTAAAGAGTGAGTTTCACAACATAATATCTCGCTTCTTCCTTTCGTCCGGCACCAATACACTGTCCCACTACCGTCATCAATGCAATCCCTACACCGATGCCCCCCATACCGTTTAGATTTTCCAATATAATCGTCATAGCCTGGGCTGCAATGGCCGTTGTTCCCAATGTGGAGACACTGGACTGAATCGCCAGCTTCCCAAACTGAAACATACCGTTTTCAATCCCCGAAGGAATCCCCACTGCCAGAATTTTTCCGATCAGCGAAAAATTGGGACGTATGGACAAATAATGGTCCAGAACAATCGGCTGTTTCGGTTTCCGCAAATAATAGAATACCACAAAAGCACAGAACATTCTGGAAAATAATGTGGAAAGGGCCGCCCCTGCCACGCCCATATGAAATACAAATATGAGAACTGCATTGCCGGCAATATTCAGGCCATTGGAAATAACAGATATCCGCATCGGAAATTTACTCTCTCCACCGGCCCTGAAAAATGCAGAACCTGCGCTGAACAGTGCTATAAAGGGAAAAGATATGGCAGTGATCAGAAAATAGACCACGGAATTTTCCATGACATCTCTTTCCACCTCTCCAAATGTAAGCTGGAGCAACGGCCTGCGAAACAAAATACAACAGATTGCAATCACTGTGGAAATCACAGCTACTGTCAGTGCCACCTGCCGGGCCGCTTCGTTGCTGTCCTTTTCATCTCTTCTTCCCAGATACTGTGAACAGATAATCGTGCCCCCTGTGGCCAGTGCAGAAAACACCTGTATCACAAGCACATTGATGGAATCCACCAACGACACCGCAGAAATCGCCGCACTGCCTACCTGACTTACCATCATCGTATCAGCCATTCCCATAAAAGAATTGAGAAGTTGTTCGATAATGACAGGTACAAGCAGTATCCTCAATTGCTTTGCCGTAAACATCATATTGTTTTTATCTATCTGTGCTTTATCATAGAAACGCACCATAATACGAGCCCATACCCCTCTTCTAGTTTTGTTCTGTACTGACTCCTTACCCTCAATGAACAAGGAGATACACTATATTTATACCACTGCAAAAGCAATTTGCAAGTATATGCCAAAAATAATTGAAAAAATGAACCGATGTGATATAATGAGCGTTAGCGAGCAGGAGGAGCTTGCTCATTCGGCGAGCGGCGAATGACGATCATGAATCTACGATTCATGATCTAATGTACGCGAAAGCAATGAGCAGTGCACGAACGAGCACCTGTGCAAAAATATGCTTGCATATTTTTTGTACAGATGCGAGTGAGTATAGGGCGAAGCCCGTGAATGAGGAAAACCAAAGGTTTTCCGAATGCGCACTGCGAAATATGTGCGGCGGGAGCACTGCGAAGCATGCACGGTGGGAGCACTGCGAAGCATGCACGGTGGGAGCACTGCGAAATATGCACGGTGGGAGCACTGCGTAGCATGCACGGCGGAAGCACTGCGTAGCTGTGCCACGGTAACACCTCCATCACAGATTCGCCCGAATGGGCATCCATCATGTGCTTTGCACATGATGCTATTTCCAAAATTTATTCACTTTACAGAAAAGAGGCAAAATAAATGTTAAAACAAGTTTCCATTTTTGTTGAAAATAAAAAAGGAACGTTTCAATCCATCACTTCCATCCTTCAGGAAGAAAATATCAATATCCTTGGTTCTGTTACAAATGACAGTGCAGAATACGGTATCATCCGCATGATCGTATCCGATACAGAGAAAGCCATCCAGGCCATCAGCCAAATGGGGTATCTGTGTAAAGCTACCGATATCATTGGCGTGGAAATGACAGACGAAGTAGGGAGTCTGAACCATTTACTGCTGGAGCTGACAAAAGGCAACATCAGTGTGGACTACACTTATCTTTGTTTTAACAGAGATACCGGAAAGCCTGTTATTATTTTACATGCGGAAGATATCTTTGAAGTGGAAAATCATTTGGAATCCAAAGGATTTGTCGTACAACGATAAATCCTTCTGATCTGTTCCAGTGGCAGGCCACACTTCTCAGCTGTCTGTTCCGGTGTCATACCTGAATGTAAAAACCGCCGGACTACATTTTCCAGAGATTCTCCTATCTCTATCACATGTCCGTCAGGGTCATAAAGGCGGATGACACGCTGCCCCCAGTCATGTTCTTTGCATCTGTGCAAATACACAATTGGAAATCTGCTCTTATCCAGCTTCTCCAGGAATCCGTCAATATCATTTTCTTCGAAATATAATTCCGCATCATTGCCCCCGGTACATACAGTCCGCTCGAGAAATGTCTCCCACAGTTTTTTCTCCTGCAGTACCAGTCCTTCTGTCAGTATGACATTTCTTCCAAAGTCTGTCACTGTCTGCAGACCGAACAGCTCCCTGTAGAACGCCTTCGATACTTCTATATCCGATACAACAAACAAAATATTTTTCAGTTTCATAATGTTTATCCCCCCACCTTGGTATATCAACTCATAATCTTTAATTTATTCCTGCATGATGAACAAACCATCTGCCTTCTTGATAGATTTCATTTCTATATTTGATTTTAAATCAGTTAATTGACTGTCGCAATACTTATTTACAGCTCGCGATTCATCAAAGACTTTTACGAGTTTCCATACGCAAGATCGGAATATCCCGGAAATTTCCCCTTCTCCCCTTGACGAAACCGTCATTCTCCGATAAGCTAGAAATGTTTATTCTATTACAAAGGAGTTTCATATTATTATGGAAAAAAGAGAGAATTTTTCATCCCGTCTGGGATTCATTCTGATTTCGGCAGGCTGTGCCGTAGGGCTTGGTAATGTCTGGCGATTCCCTTATATCACCGGTAAATACGGCGGCGCCGCATTCGTTCTGATCTATCTGCTGTTTCTTGTGATCCTCGGCCTTCCCATTATGGTAATGGAATTTTCCGTAGGACGGGCCAGCCAGAGATCTGCTGCCAGAAGCTTTCACATACTGGAACCTTCCGGTACAAAGTGGCACTTCCTTTCCATTTGTGCCATCGCTGGTAATTATCTGCTCATGATGTTTTATACAACAGTAGGAGGATGGATGCTCTCCTATGTGGTAAAAATGATTCGTGGAGAATTTAACGATCTCACGCCGGAAGAAGTGGGCGGTATTTTCAATCGTCTGCTGGAATCTCCCGGCCCCATGACCTTCTGGATGGTGGTCACTGTTCTTCTGGGCTTCCTTGTCTGCAGCCTGGGGCTGAAAAAAGGCGTAGAAAGAATCACAAAGGTCATGATGGGTTCTCTCTTTATCATCTTGCTCGTTCTGTGCGTCCGCAGTGTTACTTTGCCCGGCGCCGCAGAAGGTATCCAGTTCTATCTCATTCCCGACTTTGGGAAATTTACGGAACACGGTTTGTTCGATGTCATCTTTGCTGCCATGGGCCAGGCATTCTTTACTCTGAGTCTGGGCATTGGAGCTATGGCAATCTTTGGCAGTTATATTACAAAGGAACATTCTCTGACTGGAGAGTCCATTCGCATCTGTATCCTCGATACTCTGGTAGCGCTGTTAGCCGGTCTCGTTATCTTTCCGGCTTGTTTCGCTTTTCAGGTAAATCCAGGAGAAGGCCCCGGTCTCGTTTTTGTTACATTACCCAATATTTTCAACAAAATGCCGGGCGGGCGTCTGTTTGGCACACTGTTCTTTCTGTTTATGAGCTTTGCAGCCCTCTCCACCATTATTGCCGTATTTGAAAATATGATCAGCTTCTTTATGGATCTGTTCGGCTGGCACAGAAAAAAGGCAGTGGCAGTAAATTTCGTACTCATTACACTGCTCTCCCTGCCCTGTGTATTTGGCTTCAATTTGCTCAGTTCTCTGGCTCCTCTTGGCGCCGGGTCCACAATACAGGATCTTGAGGACTTCATTGTCTCCAACAACCTGCTGCCCCTTGGAAGCCTTGGATACCTACTTTTCTGTACAAGCCGCTATGGCTGGGGATGGAACGCATTCCTCCAGGAGGCAGATGCGGGAGAAGGTGTTAAATTTCCAAAGTGGTCCCGCTTTTACGTAAGTTATCTGCTTCCTGCCATTGTCCTGTTCATCTTTATTATGGGCTATATCCAGAAATTTGTATCAAAATAAATTTTACTCTATTTTTCACAACTGTTATCAGTTCAAACGGAACGATAAAAAATGCAGCCATAAAATCAGAGTAACTACTGCATTGCGGGCGAGATGTCCTTTCGCCCGCCTTTTCTTGTCATTTATACGACGCTCTACCGCATTGACGCAGTAAGTGATGATACCGGAAATTTATTTTCCACTATTCCCCTATTTTCTCGTAACGCTCAAATATTTTGTCACTGCCACACACATGCTTCGTTCCGTCTTCGTCAATGACAACATAATCCCCTTCTCCGATAAAGGTTCTGCCACGACGATGCTTGATGTAAGGACATACGATACTTCCATCCTCCCGCGTTACTTTAATCAGCGTATCGGTCACAATCCATCCCTTTGTCACTACATCCGCAAACAGCTCAAATCCGTCTTCCAGCCCCTTATCCAGCTCATATTCATGTACATCGGCACAAAGCCCCACTCTTTTGCACTTCATAGTACACCCACCTCCTGATTTTCTTTCTTATTTGCTATGACCCTCAGAGGCCAAAACACCCTGAGGGTATACTACTTACAGTCTCCAGTATAAATATCCTGCTTTTTCATAAGTATCTCTGTCCAGTATTCCTTTAATGTCCACAAGTACCTTTTTTCTGTTGTCCTTTCTGTACAGCCTGTCCATCCGCTCCATAGATATTCCCATATACTCCCTGTGAGAAACCGCCAGGATGACCGCATCCATCTCTTCGATCTTTTCGCTGTCTGTAAAAGTAACGCCATACTCTCTCTCTGCCTCAGTCTGATCCGCCACAGGGTCAGTAATCACAGGATGAATCCCATATTCCTGCAACTCTTTTACGATATCTATGACCTTTGTATTTCTTGTATCCGGGCAGTTTTCTTTAAATGTAAAACCGAGAACTGCCACCTGTGCTCCTCTGACTGGGATATTGGCTCTAATGAGATTTTTAACAAGGCTTTCTGCCACATATTTGCCCATATCGTCATTGATACGCCGCCCTGACAGTATGATCTGGGAATGATATCCAAGCTGCTCTGCCTTATAAGTCAGATAATAGGGATCCACACCGATGCAGTGTCCTCCTACCAGACCCGGGGAAAATTTCAGAAAATTCCACTTCGTTCCTGCCGCTTCCAGTACAGATTTCGTATCGATTCCCATTTTATTGAATATAATGGAAAGCTCGTTCATAAAGGCGATATTGATGTCTCTCTGACTGTTTTCAATAACTTTGGCCGCCTCAGCCACTTTGATAGACTGCGCACGGTGTACCCCCGCTTCTACTACAAGCTCATACACTTTTGCCACTTCTTCTAATGTTGCCTCATCCATACCTGACACGATCTTCGTGATCGTTTCCAGACGATGTACCTTGTCTCCGGGATTGATTCGCTCCGGCGAATAACCGATTTTAAAATCCACACCGCATTTCAGTCCAGACTCTTCTTCCAGGATGGGTACACATACCTCTTCTGTCACCCCTGGATAGACAGTCGACTCAAATACGACAATGGAGCCCTTTGTCAGATTCCGACCCAATATTTTGCTGGCTCCTTCCACTGGAGACAGATCAGGAGTATGATCGGCATTTACCGGTGTGGGAACTGCTACAATGTGAAATCTGGCTTCTTTCAGTTTACTTTCTTCACATGTAAACTCCACTTTGCATGCAGCTATTCCTTCATCTCCCACTTCCCTTGTGGGATCGATACCGTTCTGATACATCTGTATTTTCTGCCGGTTCAAGTCAAAACCTATGACATCGATCTTATGGGAGAATGCCACGGCAATGGGCATTCCCACATAACCCAGGCCCACAAGCGAGAGTTTTTCTTCCCTGTTTATCAGTTTCTCATATAAGCTCATCTGTCGTTTCCTCCGTTTTTTACAATTCTCTCAATTGCCTTTTTATAACTGTTAATGACATTCTTTCTGTCAAACCGTTCGATCATATACTTTCTGCCATTTTGTCCGAGCCGTTTTCTCTCTTCCAGAGACAGTCTCAAAAACTGTTCTATTTTGCCAACCAGATCTTTGCTGTCTCTTTCTCTGATCAAAAATCCTGTTTTCCCATCCACAACGGTTTCCCGGCATCCCGGCCTGTCCGTTGTAATAACAGCCCTGCCACAGGCCGCCCCTTCCTGGCACACATTGGACATCCCTTCCGGGTAATAGGACGGATGCACGATGCACTGACTCTCTTTCATATAGGGAATCACATCCTCCACACTGCCAATGAACTCAATAACGCCTTCTCTGCACAGCCTGTCAAACCGCTCTTTTCCAGTATAGTCCTCTTCCAGGAAGCCAAGAATCCGAAATCTCGTCTCTGGATGCCGACTTCGTATCTGCTCTGCCGCATCCATATATTCTTCGATCCCCTTTTCCTTCATAATACGGGAAACAAATAAAAATCCTACCGTATCTTTCTCTATCGGAAACCGTTGGTACGTAAAATGATCCACGTTCACACCGGAACCGGACAGCATCTCATGCTTCCCCGGTGCGATTTTTCTATCCCGGAATATTTTTTCATTGGCACGATTCTGAAAAAAAACCAAAGATACCTTTTTCATGGCAACCTTATACAGGACTCCTGTCATACACTGCAAAAGTCCTTTTCCTTCCACTGCCGTCCCCAGTCCCGTTATCGTCGTGATATAAGGAATCTTTTTTCCTCCACACAATAATCCCATATAAATATTGGGTTTTATCGTATACGTCAACACCACATCGGGAACGGTATCTTTTAAGATTTTCCCATAGGTGCGAAGCAATGTCAATTCCTGGAGGGGATTAGCTCCCCTTCGGTTTAACGCCGTATCATGGAAAATACAGCCCATAGCCTGCATTCTGTCCGTATACTCCCCTTTCGGCACTGCAATATGCACTTCATATCCACAGGCCAAGAGCGCTTCCAGCAGCTCTTTTCTGAAATTGTAAAGTCCCTCGTCGAAATTTATGGCTATTAAAACTTTTTTCATCAGTCCAGAGAGCCTTTCCGCACCATGATTTCATTATATTTCATCATAATAAGCCCCTCTTCATATTGACCTGTAATCACTCTATTCTCCCGGCCTTCCAGATTATTTACAATAAGCTCCATATGATCTACGCCACACTCATAGGCATGGGGATATCCACCGCCAAAGCGGGGATTTATCTCTGAAATATAATATACTTCTCCAATCTGGAAAATATCAATATCAATCTGTCCGAGAAAGCCGGCTTCCCCGATAAACCGTTCTATCAGTGCAAACAATTTCTCGTCTTTGAAGGAAATGGCTTTATCCGTCTCCCCTGCCCGCATGACAATCTTTTTCTTTGTAAAAACAGATACCGGTTTCCTGCTCTGCAAGTCGATATAGCAGTCCGCCCCGATTTCCTGTCCATCCAGGAACTCCTGTATCATCATTCCTTCTCCATGGCTCACAAGAAGACGCACTGTTTCCTCATCATAAGCTTTGGATATGGATATGCTGGCACTCCCTTTTGCCGGCTTGACAAATACCGGATAAGTCAAAAGTCCCGCTTTTACATCCCTGACAAACTCCTCGATATCCATATAAGAACGGGCACAATAGTAACCATGGTCTTTCAGCCATCTGTACATTTCCCATTTATTCAATGTCCTCTCACACAGTTCATAAGAGGAACCGATCACTGTCGTTCCCAGTTTTTCAAAGTCCTTTTCATGCAGCGCCAGCAAAGACAGCTCCGGATCAATCAGGGAAAGCACACCTTTTATTTTCTCTTTTCTACAAATATCATAGAGGGTGTCCAGATAATTCTCTTCGGTAATCCTGGGTACGATGTAGTGAACATCCGCTTCATACAGAGCCGGTGCATTGGGGCTGCAATCAGTTGCCACTACCTTTCCCCGTCCCCTTAATGCCTGTTTAAAATATTGGACAATTTTATTCCTCGTTCCACAGCTTGCAATTAAAATATTCATACACTACCCCTCGGCCTTCAGATCGCTCTTTCTCACATACTCTTCCACACTCCATCGTTCTCTGATACACGTAAATTCTCCGCCATCTTCCGCATAGACGGTTGGAAAATACCGGATAAACAGCGGTGTCAGGCACATCGTATAGCCTCCCACTTTCTGATAGATTATATGGTCTCCCACCTGCAGCTCAGGTCTCTGCTCAGCTGTAAACAGTCTGTCATTTTCCATACAGGTAAAGCCACAGATCGTCTGCCTCTCCACTATCGGCCTTCCTTCCGGTGTTTGTGTATATTCAGTTCCTTCATTATACAGCAGCTTATGAAAATAGGAGCTTTTTCCATGCAGAGGATCGATGTCGCTTCTGCTGCCGTCTGTCACTACAAAACGCCCCTTATTCGTATTTTTACAGTCCACAACTGTCGTCATATATTCAATAGGAGGCGTAATCAGAGAGGTCCCCGGTTCCACGATCAGCATCGTTTCCTCGGGGGTATAGGCCGCCATTAGTTCTTCCCGGATCGCTTTCATATAATCAGGGAATTTCGGTCTGTTATCCATACCCCCGAAATAACCGCCTCCGATATCCACATATTCCGGCTTCAGATCAAATTCCTGTTTCAATTTCACTGCCATCTGTGCCAGCGCTCTGTAAATCGCAACACTTCTCGTCTTCGTACTGGCATGCAGATGAATACCGGACAGCTTTATGCCCATATGTGTCAACCGGTCCAGAGCCCATTTCCATTCTCCCGTCTCATAGGAAAAGCCAAACCTTCCCCCTTCTTCTCCCGGAGAGGTCTCTCCCGGACAGACTGCTTCCAGATCAAAATTGACCCGAAGTCCCACTTTACCGTTCTGGATACCCACTTCTTCCAGCCAGTCCAGTTCCCGCTTCGCATCCAGATTGACGATAGCACCATTTTGTAACGCATGCAGAAATGTCCGTTTTCCTTTCACCGGGCCATTGTAAATCACATGGGAAAACCCGAGATACTTGGCAAGATCATATTCATCCTCCGAGACAACTTCCGCATGAAAGCCCGCCTTTTTCATCTGTATAAGAGCCCATGGCAGGGCATTCGTCTTAAAGGAATAGCCCACCATATAGTTGCTCCAGTTTTTTTCCAGAGCAGATTTCAAAAGTGCTATTCCCTCTTCCAATTCTTTTTTATGAATCACATAACAGGGGGTTTCCAATGTTTTCATACACGCATTCTCCATCCTACATTATCTTAGCTTTTCTCTCTCATCCCATAAATAACCCTCTACGGAATCCGTTTCCACAGCCACGTCTTCTTCCTTCATCACTACCATGACTGTTTTCCATAATATTTTCAGATCTGTGAGTAACGTCAGATGCTCTACATATTCCACATCTTTTTCCAGCCTGTCGTTCCAGGCGATAAAGTTGCGTCCGCTCACCTGTGCAAGACCTGTCAGTCCCGGTCTCACAGTATGCCTGAGCCGCTCCCGTTCTGTATAATAAGGCAAATATCCTTCCAAAAGCGGCCGTGGACCAATGATACTCATATCCCCCTTGAAAATATTCCATAGTTCCGGCAGCTCATCCAGGCTGGTCTTTCTGAGAAAAGCGCCAAACGGCGTCAGCCTTATACTGTCCGGCAGCAATTCTCCTTTTTCATCCCGTTCATCCGTCATCGTACGAAATTTACAGAGAGTGAATATCTTCTCCTGATATCCCGGCCTCCTCTGATGAAAAATAACCGGACTGCCCAATTTTAGCCGTACGAGTACCGCCACCGTCAAAAACACCGGACTCAACAGTACCAGCGCCAGGCCGGACAAAACCATATCAAAACATCTCTTTACAAACAAACGATACATATCGCCATCCTTCCTGCTTCGTCCAGTCAGGTACCAAATACTTTTCTGATCGTGCGGATGATCAGCTCCATATCCTCCTCTGTATTCTTAATGTCACTTGGCAGACAGAGTCCATACCGGAAAACATCCTCTGAAACACTCCCTTCTTCTCTATGGGAAAAGAACGGGCAGTCCGCAAAAACAGGCTGTAACTGCATCGGTTTCCAGACCGGACGGGATTCAATATTTTCCTCCGCCAACGCATCCATCACCTGATCTGGTGTTATATGACTTTCAGGTGAAATCATCATACCGGACAGCCAATAATTTGCTTCTCCGTCCGGGTTTATAGGATTCATCATGATTTCCGGGATATCTGCAAAAGCCGCTTTGTACGTATCATATATCTTTTTCTTCAGCTTCCGATGTAAATCCAGAGATTTCAATTGTCCTCTGCCGATTCCCGCATCCACATTGCTCATTCGGTAATTATATCCTATCTGAGAATGCTCATAATGTCTGGCCGGGTCTCTCGCCTGTGTCGCAAGAAAACGCGCCCTCTCTATTGCATCTTCATCTTCTGACACGAGCATTCCACCACCGGATGTGGTAATAATTTTATTCCCATTAAAAGAATAAATACCAAATTTTCCGAATGTTCCCGTCTGTTTTCCTTTGTATGTAGCAGAAAGAGATTCCGCCGCATCTTCTATCATCGGCACATGATGTCTCTGGCATATCTCCATAATCTCATCCAGCTTAGCCGGTGTACCGTAGAGATGGACACAAATCACCGCCTTAGGATTTGGATATTTTTCAAAGGCTTTCTCCAAAGCCTCTGGCGACATGTTCCACGTATCCGGCTCCGAATCGATAAATACCGGCGTGGCATTTTCATAGCAAACCGGATTACAACTCGCCGAAAAAGTAAGAGCAGAGCAAAATACATAATCGCCTTCCCCAACACCCAACAGTTTTACAGCCAGATGAATGGCTGCCGTTCCCGCACTCAATGCTGCCGCATATTTCGCCCCTGTATATGCCGACACTTCCTTTTCAAAAGCATTGACATGAGGGCCTACCGGAGCTATCCAGTTCGTATCAAAAGCTTCCTGTACATATTTTTTCTCCCATTCATGCATTGTGGGAGATGCCAGCCAGATTTTCTTCTTTTCCATAACAGACTCCTTTTCTGCATTTCGCTTCTGCACTGTCTTATTATTCTATTCCTTTACCATCGGCGTATATGTGGGAACAATCTTCATCAATCGCTCCCTCACATCCATCTGTTCATTTTCCACTGCTTCTTTCAATTCATTTAACTGTATAAAAAATTTCCGCTCATCAAATTCTATCGGTTTCCCGATATGAATCAGCTTGTTCTCTGTCTCCTTCATTCCCTCTTCATTCATCAGCAGCTCTTCATACAGCTTTTCCCCAGGTCGCAGCCCCGTAAATTCAATACGGATATCATCATCTACTTTATAGCCCGATAACCGTATGAGATTTTTCGCCAAATCCAGTATTTTAACCGGCTCTCCCATATCCAGTATAAAAATTTCTCCTCCCTTTGCATAGGCTCCCGCCTGTAGCACAAGGGACACTGCCTCCGGTATCGTCATAAAATACCGGATAATTTCTGGATGAGTCACCGTTACCGGCCCCCCTGCCTCTATCTGTTTTCGAAACAGCGGGATAACACTCCCATTGCTCCCCAGCACATTCCCAAAACGTACTGCCACAAACTCTGTATCATAATATTTATTAAAAGTCTGTATGATCATTTCACAGATACGTTTCGTAGCCCCCATGACATTCGTAGGATTGACGGCCTTATCCGTGGAAATCATTACAAATTTCCTGACACCATTCATAGCTGCGGCATGGGCCGTTTTCCATGTACCAAATACATTGTTCTTCACTGCCTCATCCGGGCTCACTTCCATAAGCGGCACATGCTTATGAGCTGCCGCATGGTATACAATATCAGGATGGTATGTCTCAAATATCGTGTTCATCCGCTTCGTATTGCGGACAGAACCAATCAGAACAAGCATGTCCAGGTCAGGATAGCCCAGGATGAGCTCCTGCTGTATTTCATAGGCATTGTTCTCATAAATATCAAAAATAATTAGCTGCCTGGGCCGATGAGAGGCAATCTGTCTGCACAGCTCACTTCCAATAGAACCGCCGCCCCCTGTCACAAGCACTGTCTTATCTTTTACATAGCCCAGGATGGAATCGATATCCACTTTTATCGGGTCTCTCCCCAGCAGGTCTTCCACATCCACATCCCGCAGCTTGCTGACATCCACTTCCCCATTCACAAGCTGGTACATCCCCGGCAACGTCCGCAGCTTACAGTTTGTCTGTCCCGCGATCTCTACGATCTCCTTGATCGTCCTGCGTCCCGCTGACGGTATGGCGATAATGATCTCATCGATACCAAGCAGCGCCGCATTTTCTATGATTTTATCTCTTCCCCCCGCTACTTTAATACCCTGGATATATCTTCCCTGCTTCTGGGGGTCATCGTCTATGATTGCACGGATACGCATCGTGCTGAAATAACTGGAATTGATCTCTTTGATGATTGTATTACCCGCATCTCCCGCTCCTACAATCATCACTGCAACACCATTGTTTTTATTGTGCAGTCTGCGCCTTTTTTCCCTGGCAAAACGATAGGCAAACCGGCTTATCATTGTCGCCCCTACCAGCAGAAAGGCATTGAAAAAATAGTAGCTCTTTGGCACATCTCTGTCAAATATCAGTAATGTAAGCCCCTGCAGCGCCGCACTGGCAAAGGATGCTACGATTATATTCTGCATCTCACTGACCCCCGCATAGGCCCAGAGGCTGTGATAGAGTCGGAACAGATAAAACAGTGCCAGCGTAATCCCTATGCTGACCGGAAGATGATCCCATATGGCATCGATAAAATATCCCGGTATATCATCCAGCTGAAATTCATACCGGAGTAAAAGTGCCAGAAAGTTACTGCAGCATACGGCTATCATATCATAGGCAAGCAGAAACGCCCTTCTTGTCACCAGCTTATAGTTTATAATTTTTTTCATAACACTCCTTCTCAATTCCGTATAAAGCCCAACACCCACTCTCTCACTGGGGCTTTTCGGCTTTTTCAACCGGCTCTGCTACGGCAACAAGAGGCGTCAATGCAATGAGAAATGCAAAGCCGATAGGGATACTGGGATGGAAAATCCATTCGGTTATCCCCGAAATCATAAATGATAATATCACAACAAAAGGGTAAATGGCAAAATTTACCTCTCCGCAATTTCTCTTGTAATAAACGATGCTGGCAAACACCCCCGCCACCACTACAAGAACAAATAAAATTCCCACGGGAATTCCATGGTCATATGCAGTCTGTATATAAGAATTATGGGCATGATACAGCGTAATATTCTTATCAACATCTTCCACAAGCATAGAATCATGTCCTGTCATATTCAAATGACTTGTATAAATCTCAAAGAGCTCGAATCTGCCATTGGATATATCGTCCTCATCTGGATTGTGAAAGGTATAGTCTTTTACAGAATATACCTGTCCGTCAATTTCTGTTGTCCCTACTACATTATCCTGATAAACGGCTTCTCCGTTTTCCTCTGTGACGGCATTGCCCGGGCCACTGACAGAACCGACAATTTCCGTCAGATTGATATCCACCCCCACCCATTTTTCCAAAAAAGTCTCACCAAGCTGAGCAATGTTCATAAATTTAGTGGAATCCACCGGTTCTCTCTTTTCGATTCTGTCACTGAACCATTCTGCTCCTGTAATCCATACGGGCCTGCCTACGATAGCGGGAACACACCGGGTCATTGTATAGACCACCGGAAATACCAGAAGTACCGGGCTCACAATAAGAAAAATCTTATTCACCATCCCTTTCAGACTGTCCCGGTAATAACAGATCTCTACCAGTACAAATGCGGAAAAGCAAAAAACGGCAACAGACAGTGCCGCTGTTCTGGACAATGTCATAAACAGATAAATTCCGGCCACTCCCAATGTAATCCATTCAAAATAAATCCTGCGGACAATAATTTTTTCTTCCTGATCTACCTTTGCTAAAATGCAGCTGATCGTACAGGCTATCACAAGCATCCAAAACAGTCCCGCCGTTGCAACGGAAGAAAACCATCCAGGATACCGGATAAATTCAAAACTGTAATAGGGGCGGAACAGAGCTCCACTCCCCACCATCATCCAAAATGCAAGAATACACCCGTAACAGTAATTTTTCAAGAGTCGGTTCATCTTCTTTGTATCAAAATGATACAGATAAAGCCAGCCGAAAGGAATAACTATAGAAAAAGGCCATGTTCTCGTATTGCGGAAAACCACCAGTCCTGCAAAAAACACAAATACAAGCCAGCCATAGGCAGAGATCCTCCTACGGATCTCTTTCCATCCGATCAGAGCCCTGCCACTGCCCAGGAGCCTGATGTAAATCCAGACAGTGATACCGCTGAGTACATACAGTACCATCTCCTTACTGTCCCGGCTCCTCCAAAAAGTACCTGCTATAAAAAGAGCTGCCAGGCAAAGCTGTACATAACCGATCCGACGATTTTGCAGATCTTCTTTTTTACACATGCATAAAAGAGCTATGCCAAACGCAGAATTCATCACTCTCGTCCCTATGGAGTGTCCATATTCACTGCCAGAATTATAATAATAGAGTGTCATCAGGCAAATGCAGGCAAAACAGCAGATTTGCACGATATCCCTCTGGATTTCTTCTTCTCTCATCCCTCGTAACATATCCAGAAGAGGTAACTGCCAAATCCAAATCCCCAAAATAATGGCAAATAAAACAGCGCCCACACCATATACGCCAATATCCCAGATTGTGCCGCCGAATATATTGCGAATCACTGCAAAGTAAAAGAATACCGTAGCTGCCAGCAATACAAAAAGCACTGCCCCCTGCTTTATTCTCTTTTCTTTTTTTTCATCCGTTCTTTCCAAATTATTCACTCTCTTCACTGCCTCTGTCACTCTTACCAAGAAGGCTGTATATGATCACTCCCAGAAGAAATATCAGACTGTCATAAAATAAAATCTGTACCAGATTCAACGGGATCCTGTAAATATAACGGATATTGGCGCTGGCATCTTCTATGACAACGGGGCCATAATAAAAATGCAGATTTTCCGAAGGCCCGTTTCCGGCAAGGGAGCGGTAATGCAATACCGGAGGCATATCTCCATAGTCTTCACACTGAATACTCAGATAATACCGTTTCCCCGCCTCCAGCACCATATCAACGGGTATATCCGTCAACTCCCCGTCGCGCATCTGACTGATATCCTGGGGCACCTTTGCAAACTCCACTAAATTTTCATCAAAAAAATGCAGAAAAAGAGTTCCCTGATTTGCCTGTCCATTCAATTTTCCGATATCCACACCAATGGATTTGATATGGTCATATTGGGGAACAAATTCCTGAATTGCCGCCACTTCTCCGATCGGTCCTGTATTTTGGCTGTAATCCGCAGCAGTTCTGGATATTTTCTCATCTTTTAATATCCCCACCGGCCAGATCAGAAGCCAGCACGCGACGACGCAAACCGCTGTCAGGTATCTTCCCACAGATTTTTTTCTTTTTCCTGTCATAGAGCTTCTGCCTCTATCCTTGTAATTTTATAGATTTTAAAATCATTGTGTTCAATGCCATAGTTACCCATATATGTTCGCTGCCAGCCATGTTCCGCCAGATATTCGTCTGTAGGCGTGGGCCAGTATATCGTATCCAGCAGCCATATGGTACGATAATCTGCCGTATCCAGGTCTATTTCCTGCCACAGCACCTTTTCCTCGTCATTCCAGTAATAATCATAGATCAGTTTATAGCTTTCATAATTGTAGGCAATGATATCGCCCTCTTTTACGTTTTCTGCCAGAAACTCTTCCGTCTCCTTCGTATGAGTCCACTGATATTCCCGATATACCGACTGCCCGTAATCAGTCAGCACAGCACAAACCAGAAAGAACAGCAGCGCGGGGAAAACAAGCCTGTCCAGATATTTCGCCAGAGAAACAGCCAGAAACAGCGCCACCAGCCCCATACACGGCAGTAGATAACGCACGATAAAAATGGGCCGAATCAGACTGGACATAACGACCCCGGTCACGGCAGTCAGAACCGGTGTGGCAAAACACAGAAGTGCAAAAATTCCTTCTCCGGCCTCTTTTTTACAGATTCTATAGACCGCAAAAGCAATCCCGACAACAAGGATGAACATCCAGATAACCGTCGTCCAGGGGATATCCATATCAAACAAGAATGGAAAGAAATCTTTCACCGTTTCTCCTGTGATCTCTTCAATCCAATAATTTCTCGACACCCCTTTGACCTGGATTTTCATATAGGGCATCCAGGGAAGATACAAAATAAGAGAAACAACCACCGACACAAACCATTCGATCAGTCTTCTTCGTTTTCCGGGCGTAAAAAGCAGCGAAAGAAACAGAAAACCATAGATCAGAATAGCCGAAACAAACGCAAAATAGTGGGTATATGCCGCAGCAACAGAAGTCGCTGCAACACCGGCAAAATACAGCCATCGCTCTTCCGCATATGCCTCATAGGCCCACAGTCCCATAAAAGTAATAAAAAAAATGGCCCAGGAATACATCCGTATCTGTACGGCATATTCCATCGTACAGGGGATAGCTCCCAGAAAAAAATCGAACAGGAGCGCCGCCCGGAATCCAAACCGCCTCCAGATAATGACGGCCCCCCATGTCATACAGAGTATCATGGGCACAATAGATATAAACTTCAGCGCCAAAAGACTGTTTCCCAGTACATAAATAAAACATTTCGCAATCAGATAGTAGAGCGGCGGGTGTACATCGGAAGCCGTTCCCTGTACAATACCGCTCATATCCGACTTCAGCAGCTCAATCGTAAAGGCTTCATCTGTCCAGACATTATTATTAAAGCATAATGAGAGATAAAGAAGAAAAAAGAAAACTGCAACAATTCCCAGAATCCCTTTTTTTCTCTTTTCCGTCAATTTACTGTTCATCTGCATTTTCCTTCTGCCCGATCACTTCCCGAATCACATACTGGGGAGAATTGTTCAGGCTGATATAAATTCTACCTACATATTCACCAATCAATCCGAGCATAAGCATAATCATACCACCCAGAAATACCACCGCCGACATAAGAGAACTAAACCCCAGCGGCACTGCCGGATTCAACAGCCGTTTGATAATCGTATAAATCCCATATAAAAATCCGCTGGCCGCACAGAAAATGCCAACCATTGTGGCAAAACGAAGCGGTTGGATAGAAAAGGCCGTAAAACCGTTAAACCAGAGACCCATCAACGATTTCATTGTGTAACCGGAATGTCCCACTTCCCGCTGCCTGTGCCTCACATCCACATTGCCGATATTTTTTGTCGTCCGTAATACCAGGCCGATAACATAAGGGTAGGAATTCTCATACCGGATTACTTCATCAATCACAAATCTTTTTGCTGCAAAATAACTGGAAATATACAGCTCTTTTGGTTTCCCCAGCATAAAACGGGTCATGATCTCATTGACTTTGCTGCCAAAATTGCGAAACGCCGTATGCTGCTTGTTAGAATATTTCGCATACACCACATCCCGCCCGGCCTGAATCTCATCCAGAAACTTCCCGGCCTCCTTTGCAGGCGTCTGGCCGTCGTCATCCAGACAGATGATAATATCCCCTGTCACATGGCGGAATCCCGCCATCAGGGCTGCATGCTGCCCGAAATTTCTTGCCAGAGAAACTCCTGTTATATTGTCATATTTTTCACATATTTTCCTGATAACTTCCAGTGTATGATCGGGGGAACAGTCATTGATGAGAACAATTTCATAACCGTACTCCCCAAGTCCCTCCATCGCAGACCGGACTTCTTCTACTACCCCTTCCAAAGTGAGTTCGGAACGGTAACAGGGAATGACAAAGCTGACCTTATCCATGATAACCCTCCTGAGGATTGATAATACGCATCAAAATCAGATCTTTGTAGATACCCCGGATACAGACTTCGTCTTTCAAATAGGCCTCCTGCATAAATCCTGCTTTCTCATAAGATTTCCTCGCAATCTCATTATCTGCAAGTACGCGCAGAAATATTTTATGCAGCCGGAGATTTTGAAATCCGTACTCCACAATCAGGCGGATACACTCGGAACCAATGCCATGTCCCATCAACGATTCCTCACCGATAAAAATACCAAATTCCGCCCTTCTGTGCGTCCGGTCAATATCTCGCAAATATACGCTTCCCACATCGATCCCCGCTTCTTTGCTGTAGATAATGAACTGCTCCACAAGCCCTGTACCCACTTTGTTTTTCAGCCACTCTCGATGGCTCTCCGGCGTAAAGAGGGTCTGGTATATGAAATTTCTTCTCACATGATCGCTGTTTCTCCAACGGACAATATTATTCGTATCCTCATCCGTTATCGGCCGCAGCTGCACACGTTCCCCTACGATTGTTTGTTGATTCACGTTTCTTTTTCCTTGTCTGTTTTTTATATCAGTTTGCCGTTTCCACCTGGTAAATGGCAAAATCCCCACACCTGTCTACTTCTTTTACCAGAACTTTTCTCCCTTTTTTCTCATAAAATGAAATCAGAAAATCCGGCTGCCGTGCCTCCTTTGTACTGTCCGTCACAAAATACGCCCTTCCTTCAGGAAGATCCTCATAGGCGTTCTCCCGTCCGGCCGCTGCCCGCTTTCTGTCAGCAATGGGACTCTTTACACACCAGCCTCCCAGAAGGTCAAAATTTCTGTACGCGGGAGAAATATCGGCAAACAGCTTTTCCGAATATGCTACGGTAGAGTATACATCCAAATAGAAAAAATCTTCCGGGTGTTCCCGACAGTATGACTTCCATGCCTGCCACTGAACATTTCCCGTTTCCCGGGAGATAAAATTTTCCCGGACAGTCTGTATGCGGAAAACTGCCGTACACAGAAACAATAGGAAATACAAAGACAGTATAGCTGATATTTCATATTTTTTCCACTGCAAAGCCTCCCGCTCCACCAGAAAAAACAAACCAAGCATAACGAGCTCCGCCAGATAGAGAGGATGGGTTATCCGCTCCGGCACTCTTCCCCGGTACAGCAGAAACAGCCAGAGAGCTGTCCTTAGACCAAACAGAAGAGCCAATCTCCCAAGCAACCGGGAATTTTTCCGTGACAGAGCCATACGTCCCAGGAAAAAGTAGGAAAACACAACAAACAAATCGAATAGCAGCTCCTGTCCATGGGTAAATCTATATACATACGTATAGACACTCAAATACAGTTTCCGGGCAGGACCGATATCCTGATGAGAAGCGGCATACCGGGCAATCGCCTGCATTTTTTCCTGGTCAATCGTCTCATCCAGCTCAAAATTATAATTTTCCAATAATCTGTAAGATGCTTCCGACAATCCCAGTGACTCATAAAATTCCCGGTTTTCCTCATAGACCGGCAATCCATAGAAATCATATACCTGCGTCCTGTCATCAAAAAACTGCCTAAACGACTGCCACTGCGGGCTCCTGTAGGCAATACTGTCTGCCAAAAGTCCCGCTCCCATGAGAACTGCTGTCACCAAAAGGATGCTGCCATAGCCCTTTATAATCTTTTTTCCATTTTTAACATTTAAATCAAAATAACTGCCTTTGGCGGACGACTGCCCATCCGTATCCCGTATCTCATCTCCTGCCCGGCATAGCACTGCCAGTCCCAAAAACGGAGACAGCAGCAGCAGCATTTCCGTCCGCAGAAAAAAAGCCAGTACAATCCATACAACCGTCATGATATGATATCGGTAAAAACCTGCATCTCCAGCCTTCGGCCCGCTGAAAATCCATACCAGGCCGCCACATACGAGAAGTCCCGCCGTTACCGTATACTGCAAAAAAACAAATTCATACAGGAAAAGCACAAAAACACCCAGCAGAAACAAAAAGAGTAATATTTCTGACCTGATCCAGGCGCTCTTTCTTCGTCTTTTCTCTTTTTCATACCGGATAAGTCTGCATAGAACAGCCTCCAGAACAAAAAACTGACAACCGCACAGAAATATTCCATACCAGGGAATGACAGGACATATCCGATACAGGAAAGCAATACCCCATCCGAGAGGATACAGCATCTGTATATTGTGTCCGTCCGGTACACCTGTATAAGTACCTGACAGAATATCCTTCATGGCACTGTCATCATTTAAATCATAATAAAAATCGAAACAGACAGCCAGAACAATCCACAGTCCTATCATACAGACAACTGCAAATCCTCTGTCTTTCCACTTTTCCTCATCCTGCATCCGGGCAGCTTTCATACGTGATAGAACTCCTTCACCTTTCCGGCAATATAGGAGACTTCCTCTGAAGTCAGTTTATAGAACATAGGGAGCCTGCAGATTCGCTCGCTCTCTTTCGTGGTATAGGTATCTGCACCATGAAATCTGCCAAACTTCTGGCCTGCAGGCGCAGAATGCAGCGGTACATAATGAAATACTGCCAATATATCATTCTCTTTCAGGAACGAAAGAAGTGCGGTCCGTTCCTCCAGATCTTTTGCCTTAATATAGAACATATGAGCATTGTGCTCGCATCCCTCGGGAATCACCGGCAGATCCAGAATCCCCTGTTCCTGCAGGGGTGCCAGCAGTTCATAATACTGACTCCAGAGCGAGAGACGATGTGCATTGATCTCATCCGCCATTTCCAGCTGCGCCCACAAATAGGCGGCGTTCATGTCACTGGGCAGATAAGAGGAACCGTAGTTGATCCATCTGTACTTGTCCACCTGTCCACGGAAAAACTGACTGCGGTTTGTCCCCTTTTCCCTGAGTATTTCCGCCTCTTCCACATATTTTTCATCCCGTATCAGAAGGGCGCCCCCTTCTCCCATACTGTAATTTTTCGTCTCATGAAAACTGAACGCTCCGAAATCTCCGATAGTACCAAGGGGCCTCCCTTTATAAGTTGACATAATCCCCTGGGCCGCATCCTCTATAACAAACAGATCATGGGCCCTTGCAATTTCCAGTATTTTATCCATCTCACAGGAAACACCCGCATAGTGCACAGGCAGGATGGCCTTCGTCCTGTCCGTTACCGCTGCCTCGATCAGATTCTCATCAATATTCATTGTATCTGGCCGGATATCCACAAAGACCGGCGTGGCTCCCCGCAATACGAAGGCGTTGGCTGTGGATACAAAAGTATAGGAAGGCATAATCACTTCATCCCCCGGCCCCACATCCGCCAGCAATGCTGCCAGCTCCGTCGCATGAGTACAGGATGTGGTCAACAGGCATTTTCCTGTCCCTGTCCGCTTTTCAATCCACTGACTGCATTTTTTTGTAAATTCCCCGTCTCCGCAGATTTTCTGCTTTTCAACGGCCTGACTGATATAATGCAATTCTTTCCCCGTATAGGGAGGTATATTAAATACGATCATTTTACGCCTCCTCGTTGCTACTAATAGTACATTGTTACCGTTTCATTTGCAAATATTTCCTGATACTCATATTTCTCCAGAAACAGATTCAAAAGTTCTCCTTTTTCGTCTTCAGGCACGTAGCGGTTTCCCCTTATTACTACAGGTCTGCTTTTGTCTATCCCCTTTTCCACTTCAGCAAAATCCCTGTCCCAGAACGTCCGGTTATAGGATTCCAGATTGGCCCATGTACTTGTAATGGCGCTGGGGGCATCCAGCAAATAGGAAAGTCCCGGCACATCGCCATACAGTATAACCGACGTATTCTGTCCCTGAAAATCCGACTTTTCCCAGAATGATATAATCTCTTCCAGGTCGGTCCCATTGGCCTTTGTCGTATACATACCTTTTAGTATACCATTATTTTCTATTTTTGTATCCCTTTTTTCCGTATTGCTGCCGTCCCGGAAAATAAAAACGCTGCCGAACCCAATACTCTGCACAGCCAGTACAAGCAGACAGCCCGCCGTAAATACCCGCACGGGATAGGCTGCAGGATGCCCTCCTGGAAAGGCTCTTTGCAAAAAACGCCATAAAAAAGTAAGTGTTACAGGTGCAATCAGAAACAGATTGTTAATAACGGGATAAGACCGGTTATTGCTGCCAAGGGGCAAGATCAACATCGTAATCAGCACCATACCGGCAAGCAGTTTTTCTCTCTGCCCTGTATCTTTTCGCAGTAACGCCAGAACGGTACACACGAGGGCCGTCACATTGAACAGGCTCACCCACCAGAAAATAGAAAAATATACATTGTAGTCAAAGCCAAACATGCCCCGGCCATACACAAAACGCAAAAGTATAAGAAATCCCGCTATAAACATGATCTTTTTTATAAGAAGCAGTTTTTCTTTTTTCAGGCAAAACAGCACAAAACCTCCCAGCAAATAGAGCAGGAACAAAAGCCCCCATTTCATGCTGCCAAAGTAATCGATAAACGCTCCGGCAATCATCTCACCTGTAGAATATCCACTGGCGCCGCTGGACATCGTCTGCAGGCCAAAGAGCATCGTAAAATAGCCGGAAAGCCCGTACTGAAGCTGTATCATGGTAAGAAAAGAAGCGATACCTGCCACGTATCCAAGAATACACCACAACGTATCTTTCAATACGAGAGCCACTTTCTTTTTTTTCAAAAATCCGTCATACCAGAGCACGAGAATGAGCGCCATATGGGTCAGATTGGAGAATCTGACGCCGACTCCCAGACCGAGTATGAAACCCGCCAAAACAAACCACTGTTTTCTCTCCTTCACAATGCCCTGATATAAAAGCACAGTACCTGACAGAAGTGTCAGATAAGTCAGATAATTATATAAAATCACATGGGGACACCAGCACAGCAGGATCGCCAGTATCTCTCCTGCCACCACAAATCCCCAGGGAAGTCTGTCTTTCAGAAAATACCAGGCCATCAGGGCAATCAGACTGACGATCAGGGAACAGTACAGATTCATACCCAGCATGGTATTTCCAAAGGGCAGCTTCGTAAAGATATGCCCTACTCCATTCGCCAGATAAGTGACATATACCCACATACCGTCCTGTTCTCCGAACCACCGGAAACATCCCAGATTATAGCCTGTATCGCTGATATCGACGCCCTGATTGATATGCCGCAGAGGCAACAGCAGCAATAGGAGAGGACATACATAAGTCTTTATGACTGCTGCCAGCTTTTCTCCTGTCAGACCTTCTTCACCTGCTTTCTTTTGACCTGTCTTTTTTCCATCTATCCTTTTTTCTCCTGTCATTTCTCTTTTCCTGTCCATATGCCTCCTGCCCATGCAAAGAGATACTGTCTGCCCAGATCGATGATCATACAAACGCCATATATCACCAATATCGTCAAAACCCAGTGGCCCAGAAACAACGGCGTATCCGCATATCTCTCTGTTCCTGCCCATACCGGCCACAAATACCGCAGATTTTTATGTTCATGAATCAGATATACTCCAAAAGAGGCAGACGCTATTTTGCAGATACAGGATGCTGCTTTCCCCGACGGAATAGAAATATGCCGGAATGCCTGAAACAAAAACACCGATGCCGCCAGGCAGAAAATACTGTTGTACTGATATTGTCTGTTGATAAAATCTCCCAGACTGCCTGTCCTGCTGTAAAATCCGTGCACTGCCACCAGGCTTACATATATCAGTATCACACAAAGTACATATTTCATACATGCACGGACAGCCAGCTCTGTACCGGCCCTATGATAACGCAGATATACCCCGATAACATACAGACATAAAAACCAGAGCGCGTCGTATCCGAGACGATCCGTTGGGAGTTTTACCGGCAGAAAGCTCTTGCTCAGGGACAGCAGTACAAGCAGCAGCAAAATTCCCTGTCTGTATGTTTTTTCCGGCAGACCGCGCAGTGTCCCGTTCATCAGCGGCGCCAGAAGATACAGAAAGATATAGGCCGTGACAAACCAATAATGTTCCTCCATCACCGGAAATACATAATGCATCATTTCATATATGGTAAGGCCGGACAACGGAACAATTCCTGTCAACACTAAAATGCCGGCGATTCCGACAGAATAAAAAAATACCTGTAGCCATAGTTTTATGACTTTCGTTGGCTGGTACTCTCTCTCTGCCAGAAAATAGGCGCTGATCAGTACATATACATTGACGGCACAGACACAAAACGCCTCCAGCCCCCAGGCGATATAACCTGTCACAGAAAATACAGCCGTGGGCTCTGGCAAAATTCCCCCTTTGTCCAGGTAGTGAAGCGTAATAATCATAAACATTGCCACGATCCGCAGCAATTCAAAATTGGCCTCTCTCTTCTTCATTCCAGATATCCTTCTGTCTTTCTTTTCCCCTGCCCCATCATCGGCTTACCTTCCGGCACTTGCCTCTGCTCTGTCCGCTTCCGTCACCGCATCTCTCAGCGCTGTCCCGATTCGCCAGGCTCCCCTGCCATCGGTAATCATTCTCATCTGTTCTCTGATACGCGTCCTCAGAGTCTCATCCCGCTCCAGCTCTCCCAACCGTTCCACAATCTTTTTCAGCACCTCTTCCCGGTTCTCTCTGACATCCCCTGCACTCTCGATCTCTGTCATACCCTGAAACCACTGCGCCATCTGACGCTGGTTTTCCGCAAAATAAAAACAGACTGTGGGTAATCTCATGCAACACAGCTCATACATCGTACCCCCTGCGGCACTGACCGCAATATCGCACTTTGCCATCAGTTCCCACATCTTTTTCACATTTTCATGTACGATAAAATCGGAACAGCCGCCGATAGTCTCCCGCAACTCTTCTTTTCCCACAAAGAAGGGCCCGCAGACGATATGATACCGTATTTCCCGGTGAAGCCCTCTTTGCTTTTCTTCCAGCAGCCTGCGGCACAGTCCTTCCGACACCTGGAATGGGTCTCCTCCCCCCGTGGTAATCAGTACATTCCTCACTTCTGCTTTCCTTTTGAATTCCGCTTTTTCGAACTTCTCATCTCCTGTTTTATCCGTTTTCTCAGACGGCTTTCCCGCTCTCGCCCTGTCGCCTTCTCTCTCATGAAATTCTCTTCGCAGAGGCGCATAGTTTCCGCCCAGAAGCAGCTTTGGAAGTGGCAGGTTCTCCTGTGAGTACCAGATATGATAAGGCAGTGTATCCCCATAGACATTATAGTTGATCAGAATATCCACCGGATACACAGGCTTCCCCATATCATCTATGTAGGCCGTTTTAGCCCATTTCTTTATTTCTTTCATATATGGCACCGTCACAAAATAGCTGTCTGTTAGAATCAATGAACAGGGGAACTTCTGGACATATTGCCAGAACGCTGACAGCTCCTCTTCCATATGACGAAAAGAGGTATGCAATACATAATTTTCATACCCTCTGTTCCTGATCAGCTCTTCTGTTTCCGCTCCCGCAGTGACAAAGACAACTTCCGCCTTTTCTTCTCTCAGAGCATCCCCGATGGAAAGACATCTCATAATATGTCCCATGGCAATTTCCCGATTGCCGTCCGCACGAATTATGACGCGCATGTCAACCTCCGTTAAAGATATTATTACTACCGGATCATCCGAACGACCTCGAATGCCTCCACCAGACGTCCTCCTGCGACACCGCCCCATCTGGCTGCCACTGCCTTCAGCATTTCCAGGGAACGGGGATGCGGGTATTCGCACAGCTCTGTCTCGTATTTTTCCATGGCAGCCAGTTTTTTTCCAAACTGTTCTTCCGTCAGATTTACAAATACATTTGGCGCAAACTGCTCCCCTCTGTAAGAAAAATTCCATTCCGTAGAAGAGACGGTCTCAAACGCATATATCTCTTTCACGGGCTGCCCTTCCATAGGGCGCGTCGCTGTCAATACCGCCCGATACGTAATCTGATGATCAATATTCAAATCGCCCCTGTGATGGGTGTAAACAATCCGGGGCTGAAACATTTCAATTTTTCGTTCCACTGCTTTCACGATATCCAGCAGATCTTCTCTGTCAAATCGGTTATCAGCAAAATTTTCAAAAAACACTTCTTTGATACCAAGCACATCCGCAGCTGCCAGTGTATTTTTGTGGAGCTGCTCTACGATTCCTGCCTCAGCCCTTTCTCTCTTTTCACACCGGGATGTCTGCCCTTCGCCCAAAATGAGCACACACACCTCATCTCCCGCTTCGATATGCCTTGCAATGGTTCCTCCCACCCCCAGAATCTCATCATCCGGGTGAGCTGCCACGATCAGAATATTCATCCTACTGCTTCCTTTCAAATCTCACCTTTGCCTCCACTATGCCGTTCTCATAGGATGCTCCGTGAAACCGGATTCTATAATCTCCCATTTCCACATAGGCATTTGGATAACCTTCTCCATCCAACATACGGATATAATCATAGATTGTCTTTTCATCCATTTCCGGCAGGAGTTTTCCTTCCTCCGGCTTCCGGCGCCTGAATGTTACCGGAGCTCCCTGCTGCGGCACCGGTTTTGGATTCTGTTCCAGTATCCAGGGAATCATCCGGGTAAAGATCAACCCGGAAGCCCGGCGCAGTATATCATCCGCTGTCCCGTCCAGTTCCAGCTCCTCTTTTCCGTATATATCTCCGGTGTCCAGCCCCGCATCCACCCGGATGGCAGACAGTTTCGTACGAGTATATCCCCGTACAATCAGATTCTGCAAAGGACTCCCCCCTCTTCCAAAGGGCAGGTCCGTCATATGAAATACCACGCATGTATACGGGCCATACACTGATTCCGGTATGAGATAGGACCAATGGGGAAAAAAGAGATAACGGGGTTTGATATCCTGTAAAATCTCTGGCGTCAGCTGTTCCTTTTTTGTCATGACAATCACATCATATCTGTCTCTGTACTGTTCCTTCATCTGTTCCGCATATTGTATATTCCAGGATTTCTGTGTACAGATAACAATGCGCTCCCGGGTGGCAGTACCGTTTTTGTAAGGAGCCTCCAGTTCAATATAATCCTCACATTCCAATCTTTTGATAAAACCACATTTTTCAAATACCCTCACCGAAGCCAGATTTCCTGGCTTCACCTTTGCCACAAAAGTGCGAACACCAAGTCCCGGCAATTGCATTACCTGATTCAGCATAACAGTACCATAACCTTTTCCCCGGTACTGAACATCTATAGAATAGTCGATTTCGGCTCTGCCATCTTTCACGTCCAGGCGAACCTGTCCTATGGGCCTCTCCGAAGCTACTGTCGGAGGACTGTCAAATATATGTATCCGTTCCGCTCCCTCCAGCTCATCTGACACATGTGTCATATCTATGCGGGCAATATAAATATGGCAGTTCTCATCTCCCAGCTTTTTGTGCATCCATGCGGCATGCTCTTCCCACATAATATCCTGCTGCTGAAATGCATTTCGCCTTACATCCATATCATTGGCCCAGGAAAAGAGCAGCTCTGCATCTTCCAGTGTGGCCTTTCTGAGAAAAATTCGTTCCATTCAGGTACCTCGCGTTTCTGTTCTCCCATCTACTGAATCATGTCCATCTGAAGCGGTGTTCCCCGTTCCAGATCTCTCGAAGCCGTCTTTCCAAGCACCTCATCATAATATTTCGGAGCGAGGCCGTCTGCCGGCCGGATAACCCTGATATTTTGATCTGTCAGCATCTCTCCCGCTCTGATATCTTTCACCACAAAGACAGAACGTCGAAAAGATAAATTGCTCTTCTCCGACTCCGTAGCTCCAAAACATACCTTTCCAACGGCTTTTTCCGCCGCCCGCACATCTCTCACCATAGCGGCAAACTCCGCCGGTTCCATAGAGAAACCGGAGTCTGGATTTTCTATATGCCTATCCAGGCAAAAATGCTTCTCAATCATGCTTCCTCCCATTGCCACGGCTGCCACCGCCCCCACAGAACCCATGGAATGATCGGAAAGTCCTACAGGTACATGAAAAATTTCCTTCAACTCTTTCATGGCCGCCAGGTTCATATTGTCAGAAATGGCAGGATAGGCACTGGCGCAACGAAGTAACGCGATCTGCTCATTCCCGGTCTCCCGCACTGCCTCTACAGCCTCTCTGATTTCCTCTAAAGTTCCCATTCCCGTAGATATTACCATAGGCTTTCCTTTGGAAGCTACATAACGGATGAGAGGTATATCGATCAATTCAAAGGACGCGATCTTATAAAAGCCCACATGGATACTTTCCAGAAAATCCACCGAAGTCTTATCAAAAGGCGTGGAAAAAAAGTCCAGACCAATCTTCTCCGCTTCCTCTTTCAATTCTTCCTGCCATTCCCATGGTGTATAGGCTCTCTCATAGAGATGGTACAGATTCTCCCCTTTCCATGTGCCGTCTTCGATCTGAAAATACGATTTATCGCTGTCGATCGTCATCGTATCCGCCGTATAGGTCTGGATTTTCACACAGTCCGCTCCCGCTTCCTTTGCCGCATGGATAATCTCTCTGGCATGGGCGATACTGCCCGCATGGTTTGCTGACATCTCTGCTATGATATAGGCGGGCATTCCTTCCCCGATTGTTCTTCCGTTAATTATGATTTTGTCCATTTGTTTTCTCCATCAGTTTATACTTCAATTCCGCCAGTTCCCAGTCCGTCTCATTGTCAATATCCTGTACTTCCATCTCCGGCATCTCCACAGAAAGCATCCGATCCATAAAGACCTTTTTCTGTTCCAGAAAAGATGCTGTCCGCAGGCAGTAAAACTGGCCACAGTCATGGAAATATGGCTCCAGATCCTGAGACCGGCTCTTTGCATGCTCAGGATACCGCATCACCGTAAATCCGTCCCGGAGCACAAAAGCCCTCTGAGGCGGAAAAGAATACCGTACAATGGGGACGACGCAGTCTGCCTCTTCTGCCTCCAGAAGCTTCACTGCATTCTCCAGCTTCTGCGGTGTGACAAAGGGCGCCGTAGGATAAATGCAGCAAATCGTATCAAAATGCTGTCCTCTTTTTTCGTATTCATTCAATACCTCCAACAGCACATCCGCCGTTGACGCATAGTCGCCGGAAGTCTGACTACTGCGCAAAAAGGGAACAATGGCCCCTCCCGCTCTGGCGATTCCGGCGATTTCCTCACTGTCGGTAGAAACCATCACCTCATCAAACAGCCCGCACATACACGCTGTCTCCACGGAATACAATAAAATAGGCTTCCCGCAAAAGGGCCGGATATTTTTCCCCGGTATCCGTTTGCTGCCTCCTCTGGCCGTAATAATGGCAATCCGCCTGTTATTCATACCCTTCCTCCTCCGCTTTGCCCCGGTATTACCGTCTCGTCCACAGAACATATCGTCGACCATCCGCCGTCTTACGCTTTCCGATACCAGGCACAGATTTTCCGTACCGCCTTTATGACATTTTCCACATCATCATCAGTCATACTATAATAAAGAGGCAGACTCATCATTTCACTGTACAGCTTCTCCGCTTCCGGGCAGATTCCCTTTTCATACCCCAGCTGCTCATAGTAAGGATGCCAGTATACCGGAATATAATGCACATTACAACATATATTCTCGGCAGCCATAGCATCAAAGAACTGCCTTCTGTCTATCTTCAACCGCTCCGGCCTGATGCGCAGAATATACAGATGCCTCGTCGTATCCGATTCCGGTATCTCTTCCTGCACGCAAATCTCCGGTATCCGCGAAAAGGCTGCGTTGTACCTGGCCACGATTTCCTTTCGGCGCCGACTGAACCGTTCCAGTTTATCCAGCTGGCTGCTGATCAGGGCTGCCTGCATATCGGTCATGCGATAATTCATCCCCAGCTCCAGCTGTTCATAATACCAGCCTCCATGGGGAACCGACTGCATCAGCTCTCCCTCCCTTGTAATTCCATGGGTCTGGAATAATTTCAGCCTTGTATATAACTTGTCGTCATTTGTCAGGACGGCACCTCCTTCTCCTCCGGTGACTGTTTTCACCGGATGGAAACTGAAGGTGGTGATATCCGCTATGGAACCTACCATCCTGTCCTTATATTTCGTACCGATGGCATGGGCTGCATCTTCGATCAGGACGATTCCCCTCTCATGACAAAGAGAAAGCAGTCTGTCCAGTTCCGCTGCCTGTCCTGTATAATCCACAGCCACCACCGCTTTTACTTTCTCTGTCAGCTTCTCTGCCACCCTGTCAGGATCGATATTGTAGGTTTTCGGATTGATATCCGCAAATACCGGTCTGGCGCCGCAGTACAATGCGCAGTTGGCCGAAGCAGCAAAGGTAATGGGCGTCGTAATGACCTCGTCCCCCGGGCCAATATTTGCTGCCTGGCATGCCATATGTAATGCCGCCGTTCCGTTGCTCGCCGCTACCGCATGTCCTGCCCCGGTCAGTTTACACAATTTTTCTTCCAGCCCTGTAATTTCCGGTCCGCATGTCAGAAAGTCGCTGTGCAGCACTTTCACCACTGCCTCTATATCCGCATCGTCTATATACTGATGCCCATAAAATAGTTTTGTCTGTCGTACCGGGCCGCCGCCCTCTATTGCCGGTCTTTCCATTTCCGTAAGCCCCTTTCCTGCCTGATGATCGAACAGGGAAGACATTTCTTCCCTACCCGTGCGCCGGGACAGGCTGCGAAAGCAGCATATCCCTTTCTGCCCCGTGTGCATAAATAGCATCTGTCGGATTTACACAAACAGATGCTATTCGATCGCTTCGCTTTCTAATCTGTATTTACTTCTCCAATTCCACTGTCTTTAAAAGCTCCCTGATCTCTTCCACACTCAGCCACTGACTGTTCGTGCCTGAACTGTAAGAAAATCCTTCCGGTACTTTTTTCCCGGTAGGTTGCGGTCTTCTGCTTTCACTCCACACCATCTGAGGATACACAATAAAATGTTTGTCATATTCATAAGTCGTCATGGAGTCCTCTACCGTCACCATGATTTCGTGTAGTTTCTCTCCTTCTCGAATCCCTACCTGGGGCATTTCGCAGCCAGGCAGCATAGCCTGCGCCAGATCCGTAACCTTAAAGGAGGGAATCTTGGAGATGAACGTCTCTCCTCCTTTTGCCTCTTCCAATGCCTTGATGACAAGCTCTATTCCCTCAGTCAGACTGATCCAGAACCGGGTCATACGATAATCTGTAATGGGTAATGCTTTCCCTCCGTTTAAAATAATATTATTGAAAAACGGGATAACAGATCCTCTGCTGCCTGCCACATTGCCATATCTGACGATGGAAAAACAAATATCTTTGGATCCTGCATAGGCATTCGCCGCTATGAACAGCTTGTCCGACACCAGTTTTGTCCCACCATACAGATTTACCGGATTTACCGCTTTATCCGTAGATAACGCTACTACCTTTTTTACACTGCCACTGTCCAATGACGCATCGATAACATTTTGCGCACCGTGGATATTTGTCTTGATCGCCTCTCCCGGATTGTACTCGCAGGAAGGCACCTGCTTCAACGCCGCCGCATGGATAACATAATCCACACCTTCCAACGCTCTTTTCAGTCTTTCCTTATCTCTCACATCCCCGATAAAAAAACGAAGCTGATTGTCTTTATTCAGTTCTTTGAACTCATTTGCCATAATAAACTGCTTAAATTCATCCCTGGAATAAATAATAATCTTTTTCGGATGATAGTGGGTCAGTGCATATTTTGTAAAGCATTTTCCGAAAGATCCTGTTCCTCCGGTAATCAATATCGTCTTATCGTTTAACATTTCTTCCTCCCATTCCTGGTGGTATTGTAATCTGTTTCGCTGCCTGCCTTCCAGGGACCTCAGGACTCCTCCTATAATGTGCTCCGCACATTATGGATGCCCATTCGGGCGAATCTGTCATGGACCCTCCTCAGGTCGTTTCCTTTCTTGCTGCCTGCCTTCCAGAGACCTCAGGACTCCTCCCGCAAGCGGGCCCCTCCTCAGGTCGTTTCCTTTCTTGCTGCCTGCCTTCCAGAGACCTCAGGACTCCTCCCGCAAGCGGGCCCCTCCTCAGGTCATATATTACCACAATTTTCCTGAACAGGCAAACGGCAGAAGGCTGTGTCCATTTTCTGCCAGCATTCATTCTATCCATAGCATTGCTGTTTTCTCAAATATTATACAGCTTTTTCCAAATTCGGTAAAATCCCATGACCCCATTTCTCTGCAGCGGCGTATCATTTGCCTCATACCAGGCTAAGCTGTCTGTCTGATACCGGTTCTGTATATCATCCGCCATACCGGAGCCTCCGATAGCCTGTGAGCAGGCGGTAATAAATCAAAAACAGTCTACTGGATTTCATATGCAGTCTTATGAGCTTTTTCTGTTCCCGGTCATAGGTCTCCCCGAAATAGCAGTTTTTCTGAAAATCAGGAAACTCTTTTATAATACCCTGTTTCAATTCCTCCAGAAAACTGATGCGGGCATTTCTCAGAAGCACATAGGTGAACAGCGTATTCACATAATACAGCTTTGTAAAAGCAAATTCCAGCTCTGACCAATAGGGCTCATAAAATCCATAGTGCCGACACTGATCAACCAGCATCTGCCCCGCCTTCATCCTGTCCCGGCATTTTCCCTCGTTGATAAAATGGGTTGTGGATACCGGATCCTGATAATAATAATACAACGGCTCTTCCACTTTTTCAAAATGGGTAAAGTGGAGCATCCATATGGGCCCGGCGCAGTTGTCCTCATAGAATATCCCTTCCGGGAAACGAAGATGGTACTTGTCTATCACATCTTTTTGATAGATTTTAATCACCATACTGCAGGGATTCAGCATCAGTTTTTTATATTTTTCCCGATCCAGCCTGCCGGTCTGGTCCATCGTATTGGCATTGACAATCTTGCCGATTTTCATACTGTGTTCATAAGTCTCATGGAGATCGCAGCCCACCACGTCCGCCCCGGTTTCCTGTGCCTTTTGCAGCATCTTCTCATACATATCCGGGGCCGCCCAGTCGTCTCCGTCCAGAAAGCCGATCCACTCTCCCCGGGCCTCTTCCAGCCCCAGATTCCTGGCTCCTCCCTGCTTTCTGTTCTCCGGTGTCTGAAAGGCTCTGACCTTTCCTGGATACTTCCGGGCATACTGCTGCAACAGAGCGAAGGTGCCGTCCCGGGAACAATCGTCCACCGCCAGTATTTCCATATCCTCTAAGGTCTGTCCGAGCAGGGAATCCATACAGTATTTCAGTTTTCCTTCTGCCTCCATATTATAAAAAGGCACGATCACACTCAGCTTCATATGGTACTCCCTTTATCGATACATATCATAAATTGGCATCCTCTGTATGACATATGTGTTATCTTTATCGCTCCCGGCTTATCTTTCCGTTTTCCACCCGGTAGACCATATCGCATTTCTCTATCGTCTGCAATCTGTGGGCAATGATAACAAGAGTCTTTCTGCCCTGGAACCGGTTGATGGAATCCATGATGGCAGCCTCCGTATCATTGTCCAGAGCCGAGGTAGCTTCATCCAGAATGAGCACTTCCGGGTCGTGATACAATGCTCTGGCGATGCCGATACGCTGTCTCTGCCCGCCGGATATACGAATACCCCTCTCTCCGATACCTGTATGCACACCTTCCGGCAGAGACTTTACAAATTCATCCAGCTGGGCCTCCCGGAGGGCATACCAGAGTTTCTTTTCATCGATCTCTTCTTCTGGGATACCAAAGGCCACATTTTTGCGGATATCATCATCCAGCAGAAAAATCATCTGAGGAATATAGCCCACATTTTTCAGCCATCCCCGGTAATGTTCCATAATGTCTGCCCCGTCCGCACTGATCTTACCTTCCCGCACCTTTAAAAGCCCCAGAAGAATATCTACGATCGTCGTTTTACCGGAGCCCGAGCCTCCTACGATACCCACCGAACTTCCCACGGGAATTTTCATTCCGGCACGGTCAAAAATAAGTTTCTCTGTATTGGGATAGGCATAGGTAATATTTTCCAGTACAATTTCCTTTTCCACCGGAAGCTTTTCACTCTCCCGGGCATAGGACATATCGGTATTTTTCTCGCTTGTCTCTTCCAGCAGATTGTCGCTGACATTCATAAAAAACGGTTCATAGTAGGCCAGCTGGGTCAGCTGATTATTGATACGGCTGGCGGAAGGCATGAGGCGCACTGCCGCCATGGCAAAGGCCGACAGGGCAGGCATCATTTCCGTCAGATTTCTGCCCGAGAGCACCACCACAAGCATATAGGCCACCATGCCCGCGATACAGACCGTCTCGATCAGCAGCTTCGGCGCATTGCTGAACAGATTCAGCCGCTCCATAGCGGCCACATAGTGAGCTCCTCTCTCGGAATATTCCCGGATAAAATAGCCTTCCTTTCCGAGGATTTTGATCTCTTTTATCCCGCTTACCGTCTGGGACAGCCATTGATAAATCAGGCTGGAATAGTCCTGATTTTCCTTTCCTGTACTGTGCATGATGGGCTTGATCACTTCCTTGATCACGACAAGGGTCACTACAAGCAGCCCGGCAATGACAAGGGTCATCTTGAAATCCACTACGAGCAGGGCGATGGCCAGCATGAAAAAGACGGTACATTCGGAGAGTATCTGCAGAAGCGATAAAATAAGCAGATAGGCGTTGACCACATCCGCCGCAATAATTCTCTGAATCGTGGAAGTTTCTATATTCAGATAAAATTCATAATCCCGTTTCACAAAGCTGCGCAGCATCTTTTCCTGGGTCTCAAACTGATTTTTGTAGACAAAGCGGTACATCGTCTTTTGCAGCAAAAAGAGAAACAGGTTTTTACAGATAAAGGCAACCACCATAGCGCCCATCACAAATACTGTGAACTGGGTAGGGCTCGACATGCCCAGTCCGTGATAGACCCCGGCCATAAGTTCATTTTTCTCCACCGCATCGGGACTGAGCACCAGTGTCATCACCGGTATGATCAGGGAAATACTTGCCGTTTCCAGAAAAGCGCCGAACACCATCATAACGAGCAAGAGCCCCATCATCCTTTTCTGTTTTCCGTTCATGATTGCCATGAGTTTCTTATAAATTTTCATACGCTTCTCCAATTATGATTCTCCGGGTCTTCGTATTTATCCCAGAACGTATCCCCCAGATTGATCTTTTCCTCTGCAAAATCTATCGTATCCAAAGCCGTCGTCGCTATGGAAATTACTTTTTTGAAACGGACTCCCTCTATAAAATTCAGCACTTCCACCGGGAATTTCCCTTTGATCACCGTGCAGTCCGGGCGCAGTTTCTCATAGTCTATCAGGTCTCTCGGATGAGGCTTGATAACTACATGATACCCCTGGCAATAATCCCTTATAATATCATGACAGATCTGCCGACGCGCCTCTTCCGACTGAGGATGAGGCTGTGTCAGAAACAAAATACAGTCACCGGAAGCTTTTTCCCCCAGTTCCTGCAAAAACCTCTCAGCATCTTCCATAAAGATGTCTAGCATCATCCGTTTCTGTTCACTGTTTAAGGCAAGTTCCAGCGGTTTTCTCGGTACGACTTTGTATTTGGGACAGGTATGCCGCAGACAGGACAGGTCATTGATTTCCATATCCAGGCAGTATTTCCCATAACCGTTTTGAATAAAGATCACATTCCAGGAAGACAAAAGCGCTTTCAGCCGAAAATGCCCCCGGTTGTCATAGTGGGCGCCATCCAGATATTTCAGGCAGTCCAGTCCGTCTTCCATGGCATGATAATAAATATGTTTATAGTTCAGATAATACCCGATGGGATCGCTGTCACAGTATACATAAACATCCCTGTACTGCTTAAAATCCACTGTCATATAAGGTTCTTCCCGGCGCGCCAGCTTCTTTGTATACAGGATACGATTCAGAAGGTGCCGCAGGATATTATGGTAAGACTTTTTATACTTTGCCAGCTCGGGAAAGGCGCTGTCCTTTTTCTCTTCCAGTGTAAATACCTTCTCAAAAACTCCCGATTTTTCCAACCGTTCCTTCAGGCCGGAAAAATCCGTGGATATGGTACTGAGGGCAATATCCGCTTCCCCCCGATCTTCCCCGGTGAGGTTCCATTCCTTTAACAATGTGACATACACATTATAAAAAGTATGGCACACATAAATCCGTTTCTTCATATGACTGTGTTTCTCCTTGTGTAAGCATACCCTTTCCGGGGAGAAATAACAAGAGCCCTGCTGAGCGGACCGCTCTCATTGACGGCCTGACGACCTTCCATAATGCCTTCCGCGAATCTTAACAGGCTTTCCGCCGCAAACTGCGGATTCCAGTATCTGATAATCGTATCATATGCATTCTTTCCAAGCCGCTCCCGCAGCTGTCTGTCTTGCGCAAGACGTTCCCCGTATTCCAGGAATTCTTCCAGACTGCCGTCCCGATATACCATCCCGCTCTTTTCATGCTCCAGCAAAAAGGGGACCGCACCGATCTTTGCATCTGCGATGACACTGCAGCCGCTGTTCATGGCCTCATTGATAACGGCCCCCCAGCCCTCCAGATAGTTACTTGTCATCAGAAAAATATCTGCCCGCTCCATATAAGCCCGAACTTCCTGTGGCTTCTGATAACCGGTAAAGGTCACATACTCTTCCAGCCCCCACCGGGCCGCATCCTTCTTCAGCTTTTCCTCCAGCTCACCGCCCCCTACCATTGTCAGATGAAAGGGTATTTTTTTCTCCAGAAACCGCTGTGCCAGCAGCAGCCCATATTCAGGATGCTTCAGCGGCAAAAATCTGCCTGCAAACAAAATTTCCACCGGCTTCCCTGACATCCCCGGCTTCCCTGCCAACAGGCTGTCAATATCATACCTTTTCGTCTCCGTAAAATACCCCCACTTAAACATCTTTCCCGGATAGGCCCGCACAATGTGAAAATCCGACGCCACATATGCGCCGGAACAGAGCAGCCACACATCTTTTTTCCGGTACTTCGTATGATCCTGATATTTTTTCCGCAGTCCTCTCGGCGATATGGCTTTCCACTGTCCTTCCCGATACAGCCGCTCACTGTAACGAATCACACATTTGCCCGACTGCAGTCGTTCTATAATATAACTCTCATCCTCCACACCACCGAACACTACGATATCGCTTTCCAGGATGAGCTCTCTGCACCGTCCCGGTTCTTCGTAATAGCAAAGAAGCCAGGGAAGGCTTTTTCCATCCGCATTCCATCCCATTTCCACCCGTTCCTGCTCCATCCGCTCTGTCTGGATGAAATGGTATTCTTCGCCCAGCTTTTCGTATAAAAGTGTGGAAACCGGTATCTGATGATGATTGATATAGTTAGACACAAAGGTAAATTTCATGATAAATCTCTCTCAAACGTTCTCTGTTTGTCACGCCGTCGTGGGTCCTGAAAGCATGTTCCCGGGCAGCTCTTCCCATAGCGTTCACTTCTTTTTCATTTGCCCGGTCAAAGATATGACAAATATGCCCGGCAAGAGCCGCCGTATCATTCGTCTCATATAGAAAGCCTTCTTTTCCACAGACAAGCATATCCCGGACGCCTCCCACAGCAGAGCTGACCACCGGCATGCCCAACAGCATAGCCTCTCCTACGGAATTTGGAGAATTCTCGATGGCGGAAGGGGAGACGAAGACATGGCTTCGCAAATACCGTTCCAGCATCTGTCTCTCATCCAGCCTGCCCAGAAAAGTGACGGCATCTTCCAGTCTCAGCCTCTTTATCAGCTCCCTTATATATTTCCCATAATTGGATATTTTGATCTTTTCCTTCCATGTGGAAAAACGGGTGATTTCATCCCCCGCCACATAGACATGGACCTGAGAATATTTTTTCCTGATTTCCGGCAGGGCCTCCATCAGATAGTGCAGTCCCTTGATCGGATAATTCCCCTGACTTACGAAAATGCTGTAGCGCTCACAATGCTCCGGTTTCCAGATCGGCCCATAGAAGCTGTCCCTCAGTGTCTCATTCAGGAAATGATAGGCCGCCCTGGGATTGATCTCCTTTGTCCACCTTCTGTCCCAGCCGGTCCGCCCCGTCACATGAGCGGTATTTCGCAGCGCCTCTTTCTCATATTCTCCCCGCATCCGGTATTTTTGCTGCTGCCTGCACAGATCGTCCTTTTTTACCATATCCCGGAACGTTTTTCTGTTCTGAATGGAATCCGGCAGATCCGCCATATAATAACCCGCATAGACAAAGCACAGCCCCTGGATGCCGATGAGTGTCCTCTCTGGCCGGTGAAACGCTCTCGTCATGGCCAGTGTATGCGGATATTCCGTACCGAAACAGTGAACGATATCCGGTTTGAACTTATCTAATATCTTTTTCAGATACGTTTCTACCAAAGCATCATAGCGCTCGGGATGTGCTGTATCCTCGGGAAATCCATACCAGACAAGCCCATCCGTTTCTCCCTCACAGCACTGCCCCGATACCGGAAAACAGACCCCCAGCATCACATCTTCCTGATCTCCTTTTGAAAAGGCCGCCGCCAGGCCGGAGAGCCATCCTTCCTTATTGCTGCAGGGAAGCCCCAGACTTTCTGCGATCACCGGCAGCATTATATTACAGAGCCAAAGTATTCTCATGTTCCGCTATCCTTTTCTCCGATAAATCACGGCCTTTATTTTCTGATACATACCGGAAAGTTTTTTGCTCTCTGCTATCTTCGTCCGAAGGGGCGCCAGAGACAGGGCCAGGAGCAGCTTAAACTTCCTGATCTGCCCTCTGCTCATATACTTCTTTACGATTTCCTCATGCTCCTTCGCAGACCGTCTTTCGTTTTCCTTTGTTTCAGAATAGCCGCCTCCCTCATAGGACGCCACAATGATCTGCATGGAAACGGGACGTATCTTTTCCTGAAAATAGCACCCTAGAAAATGATCGTAGTCCGCCCGCACCCGGTACTTCGTATGATAATTTCTCCGCCTCATCAGCTCCGCCCCATAAAAGCAGGCCTGATGGCAGGGAACATTCCGATAGCAGGCAAAGGCATTGATACAGGGATTGGAAACAATCCTCGTTTCCACACTGCGATTATAGATATCCCCATAATAGATTTCCCCGGATGACTGATCCGTACTGATCCATGCACCTGTTTTTTCCAGTACCTTTTCATTATAAAAATAATCACCGCAGTTCAGAAACAGCACATAGTCCCCACTCACCAGCGGGATTGCCTGATTCATGGCGTCATAGATGCCTTTATCTTTCTGTCTGACTACACGTATCCGTTCATCGCCGGGCAGCTTTTCCACAAAACCGTCCGAGGACATCCCGTCCTTTACGATGATCTCAAAATGAGGATACGTCTGTCCCAGGATACTGTCCACAGTCCGCAGCAATTCCTGTCCTGCATTCAGGCAGACTACTATAATACTGAAGGTGATTTTTTTCATTCTGATAACTCCCTTTCTGGCTGCTTAAGATTGGAACAGTCACTATAAGAATTTCTAAATGTTCTGGCGTAGGCTGCCAAAGCGA
This sequence comes from uncultured Lachnospiraceae bacterium, assembly GCA_910587635.1. Classification (GTDB taxonomy): domain Bacteria; phylum Bacillota; class Clostridia; order Lachnospirales; family Lachnospiraceae; genus VSOB01. The sequence goes on along the minus strand of CAJUNB010000038.1, from coordinate 45,844 downwards.
TAAGGTCATTTTCCAGCATAGCTGGATTCCATTTACTGCAGGCACGCAACCGGCTGATATTCGCCATCCGGGCTCAAATCAGCCTTTTTCAGACATCCATGTCCAAAAATTGCTGTCTTTGACAGAACATTAAGAAATTCTAATATCCTCCGTATGTCACAGTCAGCAAATGACAACTGCAAATCGTTGCCAAATGCAAAATACTGACTGTTTCAATCTCCCGCTACCCGATCTCGCCCGGAAATATCCATGTATGATAGGGCACAATACGCACAAGCAAATCCTGGGCTTTGATCAGGAAAATCCCAAAGTAGAGAAGGGCCGCTCCAATCACTGCCGCCTTCCAGAATTTTTTCTGTCTCTCATCCGGGATTCGATTCAGCAGAGACGGCAGGAGAAAAATATGCCCGGCCGTCATATAGTAGCCGATTCTCGATATTTCCGGTATAAAAGACCCGCATGTATATAAAAGAAGCGCAAAAATATTCAAATGAAAATAAAACCGGTTCTGTTTATTGTCTGCAACCGCGATGTGATAATACAGCAGAGACAATAGAAATACACCAATGATTCGCACGATATTGATAAAGGAAGTGCCGCCGTCCAGGTAAGCCGTATTTTCATAACTGGGATACAATTTCATAATAATCTTCAAATAAAGATCCTGAAGCAGAAGGCCACTGGAAGCCAATACTGCCAGCGCAATCAGTTGCCATCGTTTCCAGTTCAGATGTGCCAGAAAATAGACAGGAATCACAAGCAGCACCGATTTATGAATGCTGGCTGTCACTGCAATCAGCAATATAAATTTGGCATATTGCTGTTTCAGCATATATTTCATGGAAAATACAGCCACTGCCCAGGCCAGATAATAGCGTACTGTATTCAGACTTTGGAAATAATAGCTCAAAGTCATAAATAAGAAAAATGAGAACAGAAAGTCCTCACTTTGATCATATACGGCCTTCATCATAAAACAGACTGTCACAAAGGCAAACAGTGCAAAAATAGAAAGCTTCGTATCCCGGCCAAACAGAAACTGCATTGCCAGCACAACCGCATTGAACCCAAACTCTGTCGGAACCACTTCTCCCAGAGGAATCAGATGAAAGAACTCTTCATACCGGCTGTAATCATTTCCCACCTGATACCGGCAGGCCGATACGCCAAAGAGCAACAGAAAAATCGCCAGAAAACAGACGTAATTACACGCCTGCTGTCTCGTTAAAATACAGACACCTGCGCCATTTTCCTGCTTTTTCACAAAAGCCGCTATGATAACTGTCATAATTATCAATACAATATAGGTACCCATCAGCTCTCCGCTTCTCTGATTCCGTCACACATAATCTTAAAGGCTTTTTTCATCGGTATTTCCCGGCACATCACTGCTCTGTGACGAAACAGAAACTGCAGCGCCATCAGCTTCGCCAGCCTGCCATACAAATGTACATACAGTACGCCTCTGTCAAAGAAAAACTTTTTATGATACCCGGAAAACCAGGTGGATTCCCGTTCCTGTTCCCTGCCTATCGTAACCGGCGTCTTGTAGACCCGCATCCCCTTTTTGATACAATCCCGGATAAACAGGCTGTCCTCCCCGTTGCTGTAACGGGCCCCGCCGCCAAACAAAAGAGAAAAGGAAAGATTTTTTCTGTGCATCACTTCCCTGCGCAGTGCAAAACTGTAGGCCGGATATCTGCCACAGTTATAGAGCCGTACTCTCCCAAAGGAATCAATATGATATGTCCGCCGCGACTTACATACTTCCACATTGAAAAGAAGCATATCTGCCTGGGGGTGTTTTTCAAATTCCCCGATAACTTTCTCAGGATAATCATCTTCATAGACAATATCCTCGTCGGAAAACAGACAGATATCCCGGTCCGCCCGCAGCAGAGCATTGTTCCGGCTCAACCCCACCCCTTTTTCCCGCAGGGAATAGACTCTGATCCTGTGCCCTTCCCGTTCGATTTCCTCATACCCGAAATGACTACACTGATTGATCAAAATCCCATCGCAGCGGATATTCATTTTTTCTGCCAGCTTTGCCGGATCCTGGTTCACGGCCGAAATAAGCAGCTGCAGTTCCATCTTTTCATCTCCGTCCATTCTTTCTGCCAAACCCGACAAAGTACAGCCGGTACAGTCCCAGATCTGCCTCGGTAATGACTGCCCCCACAATGACGCCTTTCAGAAACTCCGCCTCTCGAACCCATCTCTCCAGCAGCTTCCCGTTCCCTCTGCCATAAGGGATCTGCAAAACAATACCAGCCTGCCCTGACAGCCCCTCCCCGGGAATTTCTATTTTAGGGCTGCCTGTATCTACATAGATAAGCTTCTCCCACTCTTCTTTCATAATATCCACATGAGTATTCAGCCACTCTCTGCCTGCCTCTTCATTTCCGGCAAAGGTCACCCCCAACACCGGATAGGGATAGCGTTTTTCGAAATCAGAGGGCACATAGACAGAACCATCCAGCACAAGCGCCATTGCCAAGCCGATCAGGGAAGCCAGCAGCCCCCCGACGGCTCCCGCAACGCAGGCCCGCACGGTCTCATCCTCCACTGCCACAAGTCCGGCCTGCCCGTGCTCGATCACTTCTATGCTATCAAATTCTGTCATTTCCCCGCCGAACCGGATCAACGCTTCTTCCGCCGCCCGTATAATAGCATCTGTCATCTCCGGGCTCTCCGTTCTCACCGTAACTGTCAACAGACGGATATCCGACAGGATATCCGCAGAAACAGCTGCTTCCACATCTCGACGCAGTGTCTCTTTATCTCCCGCATAGTCCGTCTCTTTCAGCAAAGTGTCCATGATTTTATCCATAATCGGCTCTGTCTTCATCAGATCGTTCCATGTATACCCGTTATAATACTGATAAGCATCCCCGTCGTCATCTTTTGCAAATGTCAGATACAGCTTGGACACTGCCTCATATTCCCTGGCAGGAGCATACAGCACATGCATGAGAAAATAAAGCCCACCGGCGAAAACTGCACCGACCAGCATACCTACAAGAGAAATCCATATTTTTTTACGATATAAAAGGGCCATCAGCTTCAGATCAATGCCTTCCCTCATCCATTCCTTCTCTGTCATAGTGTTCACTTTCATTTTTCAGCGCCGTTGTCTGACTGCTGTCCACGCCCTCTGTACTGTCCGGCTTGAACAGTATTTTTAACGTCAACAGCATCAGCTTAATATCCAGCCAAATGGAATAGTTCTCAATATAAAATAAATCCAGTTTTAATTTATCATAAGGAGTCGTATTATATTTCCCATATACCTGAGCGTATCCTGCCAGTCCGGCTTTTACCTTTGTACGGAACAGGAATTCCGGCATGTCCTTCATATACTGCTCAATAATCTCCGGCCGCTCCGGTCTGGGACCGATAAACGTCATCTCCCCTTTTAGAATATTGAACAACTGGGGCAGCTCATCAATCCGTACCATACGGATAAATCTCCCCACTGGCGTAATTCTGTCATCATGTTTTGCAGCCAGCCTTGCCACTCCGTCTTTCTCTGCATCTACCTTCATACTGCGGAACTTCAGAATATAAAATTCTTTCATATCCCTTGTACATCGTATCTGCTTGTACAGTACCGGACCTCTGTCATACAGTTTGATGGCTATGGCCGTCAACAGCATGATCGGTGAAGTAATCAAACAAAGAATAAAGGCACAGACAAAATCAATGATCCGTTTTGCCATACGCTGTTCAAAACTCAGTACATATTCCCGGGTCAGCAGTATCGGCGTATCAAAAAGGTGAAGCTGATCTGCACCTTTGATCAAAATATCCGGTATTTTCGGCATAATATAGACCCGGATACCCATGCCAAAACAAAACTTATAGATTTTGTTTCGAATTTCTGCAGGAATATCCCAGAGCACGACGCCGTCATAGGCCGCTTCGATCTCCCGGCAGATCTCCTCCGCCCCGATACTGATATGGATGCTTTTGTTCACCTGATATTTATCTTTTCTTGTCCCAAATTTGTGAAGAATATCTTCCGCCGGACGATCTCCATATACGAGCAAAAGATTTCTGGGAGAAAAAATTCTCTTATAGATAGCAGAACTGCCAAGCGTCCACAGAACAATGACAGCTCCCTCAGACAATGTCATATAGAACATCGGGGCTATATCCAAAAAACCTCTTACCATCAGACACATCTGAAGATACGTAATGGCATTGACACAAACAGTGGCAAATACCTGAGAAAACATTACCTCGCCTGCCCGGAGATAGCCGATACGCATCCCTCCATACATCTGCGAAAAGAAAAACAATAAAACGACATACACAAACAACATGAGCAGATGTCCTTTAAAGTAAAATTTCAGGTACATACGCTCACTGTAATATCCATACCAAAATACTGCGTAGATTCCCATCTGCAGGGCAATGCAGATAGACGACATGAAAATCAATATGAGCCTTTTGTAGATTTCCAGTTTTCTCATCTTGTCTGTCTCCTCAAACTCTGCGCAGAACCGCACGCACTGCGTAGAATGCGAAATTATACATGCTGTATGGCAAGGATAGCCCTTCCACATTCCGATAAAGATTCCAGACTCTTCGGATTGCTTCTACCTTGTTGGAAGAAAGAGTACCGCTGCTTCTCCGATAGAGCACCAGATTTTCATCCAATCCATACGCCCGATATCCATGACGCAGTATATTCCACCAGGTTGCCGTATCCTCACTCTTCACATGAGGCATACGAATTAACTCTCTGGGGACAATCTCAGTATCAAACAGTACGGTAGAGGTAAATATCGTCGTATTTTTCAAAGCCTCACGGTACGTAAGCACTTCAGGTACTTTCACAATCTTTCCTGTACCCTGTCCCTTTTCATCGGCAAATTCGTAGCCGCTGAATACAAAACCCACCCGCTTTTTCTCCATCAGTGCCAGCTGGGCAGACAACCGCCGGGGCATCCACAGATCATCCCCATCCAGAAAAGCGATATACCTCCCTTTTGCCTCTTCTACGCCCCGGTTCCTTGCCACGGCCGCTCCCCGGTTTTCTTTCTGGCGCAGTAATCTGATCCTCTCGTCCTGCACTGTAAATTTTTCTATGATCTGTACACTTTTATCTGTAGAACAGTCATCCACTAGAAGAAGCTCCCAGTCAGTCTCTTCCTGCTCCAATACAGACCGGATCGTATCTTCCAGAAAAGCTTCCGTATTGTAGACCGGAATAATAATACTTATTTTTGTCTCCATAAGACAGTTTAAAACTCTTCCTTTATCAAATAAATTGGTCTGTTTTTCACTTCCATATACATCTTTGACAAATATTGTCCCACAATTCCCAGACAGAGTAGCTGTACTCCGCTGATCAGGGAAATAATACATACGAGAGATGGCCAGCCCGATGTGGGATCTCCAAATATGGCTGTCCTGACAATCGTAAATAAAATGAGGACGAAAGCCAGTAAACAGAAAACAAGACCCAGAACCGATACAAAAGCAAGCGGCATCGTGGAAAAAGCCAGAATCCCATCCAGGGAGTACAAAAAAAGCTTCCAGAAATTCCACTTTGTCTCGCCCTTTGTCCGTTCGATATTTTCATATTCCAGCCATTTCGTCCGAAATCCCACCCAGCCAAAGATACCTTTTGTAAACCGGTTATATTCCGTCATGGACAGAATCGCATCCACTACGGGCCGCTTCATCAGCCGGTAATCTCTGGCGCCATCCACGATTTCCGTATGGGAAATCCGTTTCATCAACCGATAAAATCTCCTGGCAAAAAAAGAACGGATTACAGGCTCTCCTTTTCGTGTCACCCGCCTGGTAGCAACAGAATCATATCCCTCTTCTTCCAGATAGTGCAGCATTTCCGGCAGCAAAGAAGGCGGATCCTGCAGATCCGCATCCATCAGTACCACATAATCTCCTGCCGCTTTTTTCAAACCGGCATAGATTCCTGCCTCTTTCCCAAAATTTCTGGAAAAAGATACAAGATGAACTCTTTTATCCACATTGTGCAGTTTTTTGACTTCCTCGGCCGTCCTGTCACCAGAACCGTCATCCACGTAAATCAGCTCCAGTCGAATATCCCGCTCCTTCAGAGCTGCTTCCTGCTTCATCAGTTCTTCATAAAAATAGGATACATTCTCCTCTTCATTGTAACAGGGAACGACTACACTCAATAATTTCATGATCCGCTCCTGGTTTCATTTCCTTTGCACCTGACATCAGGACTCCTCCCATAATGTGCTCCGCACATTACTGATGCCCATCCGGGCGAATTTAAATGAGTTCCTGCTCATGGCCTACGTGCAGTATAGCACCATTTGGAAAAATTGTCTATTTATAGTAAATAGCATACCCTTCTGTCTTTTCAGCCATGTGCCATCCATACTGCGCCTTTGCTTCTTCACTCATCTCTTCCCGCAGTACGAGAAGTCGGCAATCAGTTTCTGACACCAAAGCCGCCATCGTATCCGGCTGTTTATAGTCCACTTTCATCTGCTCATACAGCATGACTTCCTTTTCTGTATACACATCTGCAATTTCCTGATTACAGGATTTTTTTCCATACCACGTAAAGCCATACCACAGATCCTTTCCATAGGGCAGTATGATATTGTCATTTTGCAGTCTCGCCTGTTCCATAACGTGCTCAGGTGCCACAAGCATAACTGTCCCTTCATAATTTCCCGCATATTGTGTAATTTTATCCTGAATTTCCAGATCCGCTTCCGAAACATGCCACTTTTTTAACGCATTCCCATGAAAGGGAAGTACCGTACCGGCCATACAGATCGCAATAAAAAATCCAACAAATAGAGAAGTCCCCTTTTTTCTTTCTTCCGCAATTCCCCACAGGCAGGTCATGACATAGCCGACGCCCAGATAGGCAAAAGTGCTCCCGGATATCAGACTGAGCATCAGGCACATACCTAGAAATACCGCTTCCTGCAGTTTCCAGCGTTTCTTTGCTTTCTCTCTGGCGAGGTACAATCCTATCACAACGAGTAAGAGCATCCCCCATTGTCTGCCCGTATCCTGTCCTGTAAAAGCAAAACTTTCTGGCAAACGCAAAGGTCTCGTAAAGACAAAGCCACACAGAGACAGAAAAATTCCCACACTTCCGAATATCCATTCTTTCTTTTGAAACATGGTATAGGCTATGTAGACACCAAAAGGAATGACAAAAGCGGCGACAGCCGTCGTTCCTCTCCATCCACTGTGCAGCAATAACCAAGCAAATGATGTTTTTTCACTGTCTCCCATAACGATCAGCAGACTGATAAAGATCAGGAACAGACGCCGTTTCTCTTTATATTCCCCTACAGATTCTTCTATCAGAATATTACTCCAGACAGACATAACTCCTAAGTTTATGAGAATCATCCAAAAAGGGAGCAAAAAAAACAGAAACGTCTGCAGTGGCAGTCCGCAAAGCCTGCACAGACTACTGTATAAAAGAGGCAGAGAAGCCAATTTATAAATCGGGTACATACCATACTCCAATGCCATTCCGGTGACCGGATTATACTGGAATACCGTATCGCTCATCAACGTCACCCCTATTGTCTCTGCCATCGTATCGCTTCCTGTCTCCGGCACAAACAGAAAATATCCTCCTGCCTGCACGGCAATCAACGCGATGAGAACTGCCCATTCCACTATCCTCCGTCTGGGGTGACGAGTTCCCTCTCTCAATCTAAAAAAGACCGGAACATGGCGCAACAGCTCCTTACCCATTTTCCAGCCCAACAGTACAGAGAGCAGGCACCAGACAATGACTGCCCCCGATAGTATTTTGCAATAGAAAGAAAAGCTTCCATCCAGTTTGATCACCAGGCAGGCAGCGACTTCCCCCAACAGAAACAAAACAAGCAATCCCATCATATAGGCTTCCGTCAGGGTCATCGTTTCCTTTTCTCTTTTCAGTCTCATACAGGCAAGTCCCGCAAGCACAGGAACTACCGTTACACATAATATAAACAGTATCATTTTATTTTTGCTGTTTCCCTTTCGTACAGTTTACAAATACTGCTCTTTTCCGTCGGCCTCCAGCCGTTCCACGATCTTTTTTACATCCTGTGCTCTGCTCTTTTCACAAACAAGAACTGTATCCTTCGTCTCTGCGACAATCAAATTCGATACCCCCAAAAGGGCAATCAGCTTATCTGTTCCAAAGCTGATACAGTTTTTGGCATCCAGACTCACGCTTTCTCCACAGATGACATTGCCATTCTCATCTGTCTCATGCAATATCTCTATTGCATCCAGACTGCCTACATCGTTCCAGCCGAAATCCCCTTCCAGCACAAGTACATTTTCTGCTCTCTCCATAATTCCATAGTCAATGGAAATCTTTGGAATCTTTGGATATACTGCTTCAATGGTATCTCTTTCCTTTTCCGTCCCCATACTTTCGCCAATTTCCATAAGATACCCATAAATATCTGGCAAAAGCTTTTCGAACTGTTTCAGGATAACAGATGCTTTCCAGACAAACATGCCGCTGTTCCACAGATAATTCCCTGATTCCAGATATTTCTCAGCTGTTTCCTGATCCGGTTTCTCTACAAATTCTTCCACTTCCAGGCTCTCTGCGTCTTTTCTTTTAATGTAACCGTAACCGGTGGCAGGAAAATAGGGCTTAATTCCAATGGTCACAAGACTGTCCGATTTTTCCGCCTCTTCCACAGCCCGCTCCAGCACTGCTCTGAAGCCTGCCTCGTCTTTAATATAATGGTCTGAAGAAAAAATACCCATAATACCATCGCCATATTTCCTTATGAGCTCCATAGCTGCATAACCGACACAGGCAGCCGTATTGCGTGCAGCAGGCTCAGCCAGAATATGACTTTTAGAAAGACGGCCATTTACAGTCCTATCTGTCAGTTCCGCCTGATCTTTCCCCGTTACTATAAAAATATCTTCTTTTTCAATGACAGGAAAGAGACGGTCTATCGTCTCATTTACCATGGCATCTTTTCCTGTTACATTCAAAAACTGTTTCGGCATCTTTCTTCTGCTCAACGGCCAGAACCTCGTACCACTGCCGCCCGCCATTATAATTCCATATCGCTTCATACTTTATCTTTCTCCATTACATCCTTGCACTTTCTACATTTTCCCGGAACCAGTCGTAGGCAAGTTTTATTCCCTCTTCCAACTCTACTTTGTGTGTCCAGCCAATCCCATGCAGTTTCGACACATCTGTCAGTTTTCTCGGTGTACCGTCCGGCATATCACTGTTCCAGACAATCTCCCCCTCGTATCCCACTGTCTTTTTTACAAGTCCGGCAAGGTCGGCAATTGTCAGTTCTTTCCCCGTTCCGATATTGACGTGCTCTTCTCCGCTATAATGCTCTAGTAAATAAATGCAGGCGTCCGCCATATCATCCACATAGAGAAATTCTCGCAGAGGCGTCCCCGTTCCCCATAGCTCTACGGTAGGAGCACCGGATACCTTTGCTTCATGAAATTTACGAATCATCGCCGGCATTACATGAGAGCCCCTCAGATCGTAATTATCATAGGGCCCGTACAGATTTGTAGGCATACAACTGATAAAGTCATCTCCATACTGACGTTTATAATATTTGCACATTTCCAGCCCGGCGATCTTAGCGATCGCATAGCCTTCATTGGTGCTCTCGAGAGGCCCGGTGAGCAATGCATTTTCCGGTATAGGCTGTGGTGCCAACTTCGGATAAATACACGTACTGCCGAGAAACAACAGTTTCTTCACATGATGATCGTGACAGCATTTGATAACATTGCACTGTACCTGCATATTTTCATAGGCAAAATCTGCCGGCGCCGTATTATTGGCATTGATACCTCCCACTTTTGCAGCCGCCAATACCACCACGTCCGGTTTCTCTTTTTCAAAAAAGTCTCTGACCTGTGCCTGCTCTGTCAGTTCCAGCTCTTTATGGGTTCTACCGACGATATTTTGGTATCCCTGCCTTTTCAGTCCCCGTACAATGGCACTTCCTACCAGCCCTCTGTGGCCGGCTACATAGATTTTATCTGACTTTTCAATTTTACTTTTGTTCACTTTAATCACCCTGTCCTGCCTTTTCTCTGTATCCTCTGCAATCCATGCCTGTAATTTCTTTCATGTCACTGTCCATCATCATAGCCACCAACTGTTTGAAGTCCACCTTCCGTCTCCAGCCAAGCTCTTTTTCTGCTTTTTCAGAATTTCCCCATAAAAACTCCACTTCCGCAGGACGGTAAAACTCAGGATTGACATCTACAAGCACTTTCCCGCTTTTTCGGTCAATCCCTCTTTCATGGATGCCTTCTCCTTCCCAGCCGATCTTGATTCCCAGCTCTGCAAAAGCGGCCTCCACGAACTCTCTCACCGTATGGGTCTCATTTGTGGCAAGTACATAGTCTCCCGGCTTGTCCTGTTGCAGCATCAGCCACATACCTTCCACATAGTCTCCAGCATAGCCCCAGTCACGTTTGGCATTCATATTGCCAAGGGAAAGTTTTTCCTGTTTTCCGGCAACAATATTTGCAATGGCGAGCGTTATTTTTCTTGTGACAAAGTTTTCACCCCTCCTGGGTGATTCATGATTAAACAAAATACCATTACAAGCATACATATTGTAAGATTCCCGATAATTTACCGTAATCCAGTAAGAATACAACTTGGCTACTCCGTAAGGGCTCTTTGGGTAAAAAGGCGTCTTTTCACTCTGAGGCGCCGTCTCCGGCAGTCCGCCAAACAGCTCCGATGTGGATGCCTGATAATACCGGCAGCTTCCGCCATTGACCCGAATCGCTTCCAGCAGTTTCAATGTGCTTGTCCCTGTGGCATCTGCCGTATATTCCGGTACTTCAAAGGAAATGCCCACATGAGACTGGGCTGCCAGATTATATACTTCTGTAGGACGGATTTCCGCAATCAGACGCATCAGATTGCTGGAGTCCGTCATATCTGCAAAATGTAAAAAAAACTTCACCTTATGATAGTCAGATGCAATCAGGTGATCGATCCTCGCCGTATTGGAAATACTGTGTCTGCGTATCAGCCCATGCACCTCATAACCTTTTTCCAGCAAAAACTCAGCCAGATAGCTGCCGTCCTGTCCGGTAATTCCCGTAATTAATGCTATACTGTTCATGTTCCGTTCTCCTTTTATATTTTTATCCACTAATTTCCTGTTTTTCCTTCTTTTGTAGTATACCAGCACACACTGTCTATTGACAAGGGGTGACATTAATCATATTATATTACGGATTGCCTTTGTCATTCATAATTTAACTATAATCACTTGAATCTCTGTAAAAATGGTAGTAAACTTATAACAAGAATCGCGTCCTCGCGATTCGACGCGTGCGAACAGCACATCTATTTTTTATACTACAGGAAATGTGAAGCAATTTCCTGTAAAAAAAGAGCGAGAGAACAGAATGAATTTTTTCAGCGGAATTGCCAATAATGAAATTTTTATATCTGCCGGATTGGGCTGGCTGATCGCACAGTTTCTAAAAACGATTATCCATACTGCCCTGACAAAATCTTTTGTGGCAGAACGAATGGTAGGAAGCGGCGGCATGCCCAGCTCTCATTCTTCTACCGTATGCGCTCTTGCCACCTCCACTTGTATCCGGTATGGCAGTGCCAGTTTTGAATTTGCCATAGCCGCCTTTTTTGCTATTGTAGTCATGTATGATGCCATCGGTGTCAGACGGGAGACAGGTATTCAGGCCAAGGTACTCAACGAAATGATGGAACTTTTTTCCCGTATGGGAAAAGGGGTCAGTATGGAAGACCGGCTGAAAGAATTTATCGGTCATACACCGCTTCAGGTACTTGCCGGCGCCATACTTGGTATTCTCATCGCTTTTGTCGTTGCAAATTTCTATTGAAGTTTTCATGCAAACAACAGCATCACATATATGGGGATAAACAGAAAGGAAGCCCGCTCATATTATGTCCAAATACGCAAAAGCAACTCTTATTGTTATCTCCAGTATTCTTTTATTTTGTTTTCTGTTATTACATACGCCTCTCTATTCGGCATATATGTTCCCGGAAACTGACGGCCTGTTTTCTTTTTCTCTGGAAAACGGTTTCTACCAGAATGACATCTAGGTAGAACTGACCCTCTCTTCCCACACAGATCAACTGGAAATCCACTATACGCTGGACGGAAGTACGCCCACTGCATCTTCTCCCCTCTATACTTCTCCTCTTATATACAATGCGGAAAATGCCGTGAAGAATATTGTTATAAAAGCCATCGTTTCCGATCACAATCAAAATATTATAAGTGGTCCTTATACCGCATCCTATTTCATAGGAAAAAATATCGGTATCTGGACCAATGCCCTCGTTGTTTCTATTACATCGGACGCAGAGGGATTATACTCATCAGAGAACGGTATTCTCTATCCGATGGCAGATTGCGGCCCGACAGAAGCAGACTGGAAATGGTTCGAGAAGCAAAACTGCAAACAACGCGGAGACGACTGGATCCGGGATGCCCATATCGATATTTTCGAACCGGACGGTGCCAATGTCATCAGCCAGAATATCGGTCTGTGTGTAGATGGGGACCATGGATCCATGACCCATTATCCCTATTCACTGAAAATTCTTGCAGGTAAAGAATATGATCCCCTGCATGAAACATTTAGCTATGACTTTTTTCATTATTACAATACAAGGGGCACCCAGTTTCCCCATATACAGGACTTCAATAATCTGGTATTCCGCAACGGCGGCAATGAATATAATGCCGGCGCTGCCAATACAGAACAACGGGGTACCATGCTTCGCTGGAATGTAGGCAGCCGTCTGGCGGACGAAGCGGGTTATATGGTGGCAGGAGCACGTCCCGTCATGGTCTTTTTAAACGGTGAACTCTACAGTGTTGCACAACTCCAGGACACATACAATAAACATAATACATCTGTAAAGACCCTGATCGGGAAAGATTTCCTGGAGATCTATAAAGATACAGAAAGAGCCTGTACCAAGCAGGGAGGATACGAGGACTTGTACTACAGTTATCCTGATGTGGAATCCTCCCCTATTTTAGAGGAAAGCAACCAGGAAAAACTCGAAGAGCTTGTATCCGTCGACGATATGTTTTCTTACTATGCTTTCCAGGTACTTGTCAATAATACGGACTTTCCGAAAAAAAATTACGCCATCTGGCGCTATACAAAGGAAACATCCGAAAAGCTCTATTCCGATGGAAAATACCGTTTCTTCATTAACGATCTGGACTGCACATGGGATTTTCGTTATGACGACGATCTGTGGACGGCTTACTTTAAAAATATCAAAGAAGACGGGACTGTTATGGGTTCTCTCATTCAGATTCAGGAATACAAAACAAGTTTTCTCAATACACTGTGCGATCTGATGAACAGTGGACTGTTTGACCCGGAGCATCTGGACGAAGTCATCAATACGGCAAACAGTGATTTTCAAATCATTGCTTCCTATTTCTATACACCGAAAGACGAGGCAAAGCGACAGCAAAATGTAACTTTGCTGAAAGAAAGCGCCATTGCCAGAAAAGAAAAAGTCCGGGGATTTATTCAGGATACTTTTGCTCCTGAATATCCCTATATATTATCTGTTAAAGCTCCGGAAAGCGGTACGTCTATCCGATTCAGTACAACACAGCTGATCTCCTCTGACGAAGACTTTCGAGGCACCTATTATGGAGATTATCCAATGACGCTCTCTCCTGTTTGTAACAGCCACAAATCCTTTTCTCATTGGCTCATCAACGGAAAGAAAATAACTTCTCCCGAAGTCACACTGGACGCCTCTTTCATCCAAGACGGCAAGATCACTGTGGAACTCGTAACTGTTCCCAGCATACAAGAAGATGGCAGTCTGCTGATCAGTGAAGTATATACAGACGATACAAAAGCATGGATTGAACTGTACAACGCTTCCGCAGAGGATGTGGATATAAGCCAGTACAGACTTGCCAATAATATCCCTGCCCGTCTCATCAACTTCCAACTGCCACAACAGATTTTGGCACCAGGAGAAACTTTTGTGGCAGGTATTGATAACACCGGTGTCTTTCGAATGGAACAGGGAAAAACTGTTTATCTTTTAAAGGACAGTATTGTATCGGATTCCCTGACGATTCCCATTATGGCAAAGACGGAAAGCTACGGACGTTTTGGAGAAACTGATGAATGGAGATACTATCCCAATCCCACAGAGGGAGTAGTAAACTGAGTATGCATATTATTTTTATTCTACAGGAAATTGCGAAGCAGTTTCCTGTAGAATAAAAAAGAACTCTGTTTCCACAGAGCTCTTTTGACATCATCATATCCGGTGCATCTCCGGCCGGTTGTCCACAGCTTCCCGTCCTATGCTTTCATACAAAATCGGAACCTTTTTGACCTCTTCCAGCTGATAGCAGTTACGTCCATCCATAACGATAGGTCGACGCATCAGCTTGGCATACTGATTCAGATCCAGTTCCCTTACTTCCTTCCACTCTGTGAAAATAAAGCAAATATCTGCATTTTTTAACGCCTCTTCTACTGTCTCACAGTACGTAATATGCTCATCGGGAATCCGCTTCTTAAAATTCTCCACACCGACCGGGTCCCAGGCCATTACATTTGCCCCATCTTCCAGAAACACCGGTACATTCACAAGGGAAGGGGCTTCCCGGAGATCATCCGTACCCGGTTTGAAAGTAAGTCCCAGTACAGCAATATTCAGACCGTTGTAATCGGGATAATATTTTCTCGCTTTCTTGGACAGTTTGTATTTTTGTCCCTCATTTACTTCGATCGCCGCCTTTACCGTTTTCATCTCACATCCGTTCACGGCAGAGAGATGGTGCAGCGCTTTCGTATCCTTTGGGAAACAGGAACCTCCATAGCCGATACCTGCATGTAAAAACCGCTTGCCAATTCTTTCGTCAAATCCCATACCTTTGGCCACTTCTTCCACATTGGCACCAATGGCTTCACACAGATTCGCAATCTCATTCATATAGGAAATTTTCAAAGCCAGAAAATCGTTGGAAGCATATTTAATCATCTCTGCGCTTCTTCTGTTGCAAACCATAACAGGTGCATCAAAATCTTTATACATTTCCAACAGCTTTTCTTTCGCAAAATCATCATTCACACCAAGTACAATACGGGATGCGTGCATCGTATCCGGCACTGCCGTGCCCTGTGCCAGAAATTCCGGGTTGGAAGCCACATGCACTTTCAGACAGGCAGGATTTTCGTTCAGTATTTTCTCCACATCATCATTCGTCCCAATAGGAACTGTAGACTTTACAATCACAACACATTCTTTGCTGATGCTCTCTGCAATCTGTACGGCAACACTAAATACAAAGGCAAGATTTGCAGAACCATCTTTTTTCTCCGGTGTCCCCACTGCAATAATAATAACATCTGCGTCCACGTATGCCTTTTTATAATCTGTGGTAAAATGAAGGTGATCCATGTTTCTGACCATCATCTCTTCCAGCCCAGGCTCATAGATCGGAGATTTTCCCCCCTCCATCATCTTTACCTTGTTCTCATCCACATCCACACAGGTCACTGTATGTCCATGTTCTGAAAGACATACCCCTGTGACAAGTCCCACATAACCTGTTCCTGCTACTGCTATCTTCATCTTATTTGTCTCCCTGTTTTTCTTTCGGCTGCCGTATTATTGTTTCTGTATCGGCCCCCCTGGTTCACTGAGGGTAGTGATATTATAATATATCCTGCCCTGTTTTTCAAGAAATAACCCGTCAGAACAGGAAAAATCAAAATGACTGTGCTTCTCTTACAATCTCCCCCGGCTTCAGCTCTTCCGAACAAAATGTAATAATCCTACTGTCTGTCCCCAGTATACCCGGTTCAATAGCGGCATACACTTCATTCTGATCAGACAGGCGCACTTTCAATTTATCTACATATAATTCATTCCCGAGAATACCTGTTCTTTCATTTAATGTATATACATAACTGATACCGCTCTCCTGGTAAATTGCTTCCACCGGAATAACTGTCTCATAAAGATCTCCCTGTACGGTTCTGCTTATGGTGCCTCCCATTCCGGGCTGCCCTGTGCCTTCTGGGAGGCGACATATGATATCATAGCCACTCCCGTTATTTTCTGTTACATAATCAGCTGTCACTTCTATTACCCTGCCGTCCAGTTTCAATTCCAGACTATCCCCCAAATGTACGTATTTTCCCTGTTCTTTTGTAATACTGCATTTAAACTGGCAGGCCACTTCATCATCTGTCAATAAAAAAGCGGCTCCGTCCCCTGTCCTGCTCCCTGCTTCGATTTTCATAGAGGAGATAATTCCTTCACTGTCCGATTTCATCTCTCCATTCTGGGTCCTCAATACGTACAGTTCATCCAGTTGTTTTTGTATCTGTCCGATTTCCAATTCGTACAATTCTATTGTAGAATCTTCCACCGGCGGCAACTGGGCACTGGCAATCCCACGTATCTTTTCTTTCAGATTTTTTTCTCTTGCAAATTTGGCATCTTCCAGTTTTTCCTGAGCCTGTCTTATTTTCTCCTCCAATACTTCCTTTTCCTGCCGCCACATATCATATTCGGCCTCTTCTTCTGAATAATCCGGTTTGGACACTGCCTCTTTCTCCAGCTTTGCCCTTTCGTCCTGCAAGGCAGACAATTCTTGTTTTGCCTTTCTCAAAGCCTGTTCTGTTTCAGATAATTCCGTTTCCCCTGTAATCATAGCTTTTTCTGTATCTTCTTCTTTCCCGGTGTCTTCTTCCTTTCCGCCTCCTTCATCTTTGCCCCCCTCTTCTTTTCTGGCTTCTTCTCGAAGTACTGCCACTTTCTCCTCCAAATCCTGTATTTCCCGCTCTTTTTTCCTTATTTGATTAGAAACATTATACTCCATATCTTTCCAGTCACTATAATCGTCCCATGCCTTCTCCCGATCACTGTCTGAAGTCTGCACTTTCTCTTCAGCCAAATGCTCTGCCAATTCTTTTTCTGCTCTTTTCAACTCCTCTTCTGCACGCTCCAAGGCGGTTCCCGTTTCCCGATCTGCAAACTCATAGTCTTCCATCGCCCAGATAACCGCAACATCCCTCTCCTGAGACGCCCGGAGGCGTTCTCTCTGTTCATCTGTCAGACGGAACTTCAGCTCTGCAAGTTCTATTTCTTTTTCTTCTATAACAGCAGCAAGCTCTTTCATATCGAGACAGAAAAGGACAGTTCCGGCTTCCACCCTGTCCCCATCCTGTACATACAGTTTTTCAATACGGAGTCCCGGCAGCACATGAAAAGCTTTCTGCCCTCCTGCCACTGTAATACCTTCTACTTTCACCACATGTTCCACATACTTTTTTTCCATTGTCTGCGCTTTGACCTGAGGCAGTCTGGAAATATAGATACTTTTGGAAACAATCGTACATATCCACATGAAAACAAAGAATATAACAAGTCTACATCCCCATTTTTTCATTTTCTCCTGATGGACTCTTTTTTCTTCACTTTCCATCTCTATCATTTTGCTCCCTTCCTCTGTCCTTCCTGCCGATCAGTATTTCAGGCCCGAATACACAATCCCCTGTTCCAGATAGTCCTGCCCCATGATAAATACAAAGACGGAAGGTACCAGCATGAGAACCGATGCACTGAAAGCAAATCCTGCCTGTTTCCATGTAATCTCCGGCAAATAGAGTGATATAGGCCATAGAAATTTGTCTTCCAGGAAAGCATAGGGCTGTTCTATCATATTCCAGTATTCTAAAAATCCAAGTACCAGCGCCGACAACACACCATCTCTGCCAAGTAACAGCCCTATTTTCATAAAAATAGTAAACTCTCCCGCCCCGTCAATACGCGCCGCATCTATCAAGTCCCGCGGAATAGACCGAAACCCACTGTACATAATAAAAACAGGAAAAGTATGAAAGATCGCCGGCAGGATAACTGCCAGATGGGTATTCAACAGCGCCAGCCTGTTTAAAGTCAGATAAGATGACAGCATTGTCACCTGGAAAGGGAGCAGCATCAAAACGATATAGAGTGTAAATAATATATCCCTTCCTTTTGTCCGATAGACAGCAAATGCCCAGGCCGCCGGAGTCCCTGCCAGCATCTGCCCCGCCAGAATTAACCCTGTCAGTTTCACACTGTTCCAGAACAGAACAAAAAAATCCGGAGAATACAAAAGCAGCCTGCTATAATGCTCTACCGTAGGATATCCCGGAATCAGTTTCCAGGTCACAAACCCTCTTCCCTGTTCAAAAACCGGTGCCAGACATTCCATCAAATCCATTTCTCCCATAACCGAACCGGTCACGATGAGGGCTACAGGGATACATATCAATACACCTGCTCCTGCAAACAATATATTTATCACTGCTTTTATTGCTGACTGTGCATATTTTTTCCTTCTGTATTGCTGCATCTTCAGACCTTTTCTGTTTTCTGCCAGGAGAGAAACGGTAATATGATAAAAAACAACACACCTGCCACCAATACCGTAGCTGCCGCCATTTTGTCAAATTCCAGATTCACATACCAGTTATTAAAAACATGCTGTAACAAATAAATATCCTGCCCTGGGTAGGCCCCCGCTACAAGATAGGCCTCCCGATAAATTTTCATGGCATTTAAAAAAGAAATTATTACAATAGTCCCCAAACTTCCTTTTAAACATGGGAGTTTCACAAATAAAAAGCACTGTAATCCATTGGCGCCATCCACTCTGGCAGCCTCTGTCAGTTCTCCCGGAATTGACCATAAACCGGCCAGCCAGAGTACGATGATATATCCCGTATTCTTCCACAGATAACTGACTACAAGACTGGTAAAATCCTGCTTATAAAAAAACATTCTCCACACAATGACTACGGTCGCTGTAGGCATGGCCATAGGAAACAGATACAGGCTCTTAATCACTTGTACATTCTGTAACTTACTGAGTACAAGAGCTGCTGACAGCCCGATCACGATCAACAGTGGTATGGCAACTCCCACAAATTTCACTGTATTTGCAACGGCCAATCGAAAAGCTTCATTATTTATGACTGTTTTATAATTTTTAAATCCGACCCATTTTCCTGACATTACTGTCATAAAGGAGCGCCCTACCACATCCGAGAAAGGAATCAACACAAAAATTCCCACACCACACAAACTGATACTCAAAAACCCCAGAAAAGAACTGATTTCTTTATGTTTTCTTTTCCCCATGCCTGTTTTCCCACAATCGCTTCTTTGTTATTCAGCCAGGTAGATTGCTACTTTGTTTTCAATCTCCTGTACCGCTGCATCCACATCCTGATCACCTTTTAAATACGATATTCCTCCTGCCAATACAGCATCTTCCAACACTGCATCTTGCAGATAAGGTGTCTCCAGCTTTTCGATCCAGCTTTCCAGTCTTTCGATATCTTCCTGAGAAGCAGGATAAATAGCATACTCAATTTCCCGTCCATCTTCAGAGGTACTGCTGATATAAGAGAGCGCCCCATCTTCTCCCAGATCTGCTTCATCGTATGCAAATAATTCCTTCAATGACTCTCTATTGATCGGCAGACCGGTCTGTAACACATCCTGAACAGAACTCCCCATCATCGTACGGATAAAGTCCTTTGCCTGCTCTCCATTTTCCGAAGCAGCATTGACACCGACTATCGTCGCCGGATGATAAATATTCTGTGCCTGTCCATTCATGAGTCCATATACCGTATCTTCAAAACCTTTTATTTTTACAGATGACAATAATTCCATATATCCATATTCATTAATTACTTCACCATGACCGAACGGGCTATCCCCCATATAGTAATTTCCAAGAGAAAGCATGCGGAAATAGGCACTATTCTCATAAGGAGCATATTCTTCCGCATTTTCTCTGTAA
This sequence comes from uncultured Lachnospiraceae bacterium, assembly GCA_910587635.1. GTDB lineage: Bacteria > Bacillota > Clostridia > Lachnospirales > Lachnospiraceae > VSOB01. The sequence goes on along the minus strand of CAJUNB010000038.1, from coordinate 25,973 downwards.
GCATCGATATACTTCTGGGGCGTCCCATTCATCTGCGCATCATAGATTCGCTTTGTCTGAACAAGAAATTCCTTTATCCTGTTCTTATCCAGATTTCCGTTGTTATCCTTCCAGGAAGGAGCACAGACAGAGTATAGTCTCTTTATCAAACCCGATTCCGAATAAACACCCAGCAGATCTCCTTCCGGGTATTCTTTCCTGGCTCTTTCTGTCATATCTGCAAATGTCGTATAATCAGTAATGTTCCTAACAGCAGTTTCATGCCCCGCCAATACAGGTATCCCAAACTGAACCGGTAACGCATATAACTGTTCTCCCTGATAAAAAGGAGCAATCAGATTTGTATAAAGGCCTCCCTTGCTGTCTGCCTCTTTTACAACATCTGACAGGTCAGTTAGTACGCCTTTCTCAGCATAAACGTCAATATTGATACCATCCAGTATCAGAATGTCCGGACCGCTGCCGCTAAGTAACTCTGTATTCAATTTCTTCAATGCATCTTCTCTTGTCACACTCTCATCATTCATACCGATTCTATAATCCACATGAATACCGGGAGTTATGGCCTGATATGACGAAATCGCCTGTTTCACTGTCTCATTCTCCTCCAGGCTGTACACGGTCAGCTTATCCCGTGGCACTGTGGATACATTGGCTTCGTAAGAAAATCTGTTTATGCTTCCGTCATTGAACATTACAAAAAATTCTGTATCACTGCTGGGCAATACCGACATAATATTATGAGAGGGATCTCCCAGAGAAGAGAGACTTCCATCAATGATCTGCTCTATGGTACTGCCACCGATGACATGGCGGTACAGTCCCGTTTCCCCTGCTATATAGACCGCATGATCTTCTCCTAAAAAGGTAAAATTGGTGTAACCGCCTCCCGTCCATTCTACAGAAAGTTTATTTTCTTTTATAAAGCTATCCAGCACCTTATCTTCTATAAAACCACTGTTTTTCAAATCATACAAATAAATGCCGGAGAAAGTACCACACAGCAGTATTCCATCTTTACAGTACATCACATCTGCTCTGTCGGGAATATCTACCAGTTTTTTACTGCTGCCGTTTTGCAGATCGATCTCATAGACAGAAGTATCCCCCATCACGCTGGCCAGCAGACAACCATCTTCTCCGAATGTCAGATCATTTAAATGCATGTCCTCTCCCGGTAATTCCAACGGAATCTCTTTCAGTTCACCGTTTTTATCGTAAATGTACAGAGGGTATTTCTTTTCTCCTTCATCATCTCCACTTTCCATGCTGACCATTGCCAATGTTCCATCTTTCGCTATCGCCGCAGCAATGACATAATTTTTTTCCGTAAAAGTCACCAGTTCCCTTTCTATTGCATTTTCCCATGTATTGCCGTTATCTTCTGATATAAATTTCTGACCGGAAGGACAGTTCAAAAATATAAGCTCTCCATTCTCCGTAACCTGCGACTGCACCTGATCTATCAGATCCGCCTCCGACTGAAAAACAGTTTCATCCATATAACGTCCTATGCCGCCCGCATCCGTATCCTCTTGCTGCGCTGTACTGCTTTTCACATCTTCAGGCACTGCTCCCTGATTCCCGCCTGTATTTTCTCTGCCGCAGCCTGGTGCCACAAATATCAGCAAAGCAGCCAAAAACAGTGCAATCCTCCTTTTTATTATAAATTTCCTGTTCATATCCTTCCTCCTTCTGTCAACGGTTTCGTCTCTATTATAGATCATCTGCAATGACATTATCACAGATTCCTCTAAACAATCTCTAATGGGTTTTTCTGTTCCTTAGAAGATATTTAGAGAAAAGTATGGTAAAATATAATCACTTATAATTAAGTAAGGAGTCTCCTATACCATGCGTATTTTACTTGCAGAAGATGACAAACATCTGAATCAATCTCTGACCCGACACCTTATTTCCAAAGGATATGATGTGGATACCTGCTTGGACGGAGAAGATGCTCTCTACTATGCAAAACAGAACATCCATGATGTCATATTACTGGACAGAATGCTTCCCTATATAAATGGAACTCAGGTTCTGAACAGCATACGGAACGAACACATCTATATACCTGTTATTATCATTACAGCACTTGGTTCTTTACAGGACAAAGTCGCCGGGCTGGAACTGGGTGCCGACGATTATCTTGTAAAACCCTTTGCTTTCGAAGAGCTTCTGGCACGGATCCATTCCGTTACAAGGCGTTCCCCCATATTACATATGTCCAATCTGTTGCAATTGAAAGACATCGCCTATAATGAAGACAATAATGTACTCACCGGACCTGCCGGAGCCTGTTCTCTGTCCAGCCGGGAAAGTACCCTGCTGAAAATATTTCTCAGAAATCCCGAGCAGATCCTCTCCCGCTCCACACTTCTACTAAAAGTCTGGGGACCGGAAAGCGACGTGGAAGAAGGAAACCTCGATAACTATATCCATTTTCTTCGCCGAAGGCTGAAAACTGTAAATAGCAGCCTTATTATAAGAACAGTTCGAGGAATTGGTTATTTGCTCACTGCGAAAGGAGCATCCGACTGATGTTTCATAAAATTCGGTTTCGTCTCACAATACTGAGTGGCAGTATCACGACTTTGATCTTGATCGCTATGACCATGTGCTATCTGTATGTATCGGAGAAAACACTGATGCAAAGCTGGGTTCTCTCCCTGGAAAATGATATATCTACAATCGCTCTCAACCTGGAACAGCAGATGATGATCACGCCCGCATGGCTTGCCGGCCTGGAAGGAAAAGGGAACTATTATATCGCTCTCTTTGACGATAAAAGGCCCTTTTTATATAATAAAAGTTCACATTCCGAAGACATATCCTGGCTGTTAGAAAAAGCCTGGCTTTATTATTGTGAAAACGAATCTTCTTTTTCTGAAAATATTCTTTCGTATCGCTGCCTGTATAAAAGTTTTTTATTTCAGGATGAACAACCCTATTATTGTTTTGTTATACAGATAGCAGAAGATAATGCCCCTCTTGAAATGCTGTTTCTTATCCCTCTTTCCGATGTAAAAAGTCAGATTTTCCGTCAACGTCTTCTTTTTTTAGTAATTATTATAGCTGCTTTTTTCTTCTTCTGGTTATTTGCCTGGGTTTTTACAGGCAGACTTCTCTATCCCATTGAAGAAAATCGTAAAAAACAAAATCGTTTTGTGGCCTCTGCTTCCCACGAACTTCGTACACCCCTGGCTGTCATTTTATCCTGCGCAGAAGCGGCACTGGATATTCTTCCAGCCGACAACATGCCTTCCGAAACTGCTTCTGATCTCCAGACAGATCTGTCCGTTATCAAAAAAGAATCGCTGCGCATGTCCATGCTCCTGGAGGACATGCTCTCTCTTATAACAAAAGATACCGGGCATTTCTCCATCCAAAAAGTTCCCACGCAGCTCGATACGCTGGTTCTCAATATATGCGAAACTTTTGAAACAATGGCACATGAAAAAAAACTTTCCCTCTCCACCGTTCTCCCCGAAGATGCCCTTCCACCATGTACTTGTGATCGAGAAAGAATCGGGCAGGTCATCAGTATCCTGATTCACAATGCGATCAGCTATACCAGAGAGGGGAGAATTACAGTCTCCCTTTTCCGGCAAAACCATCGTTTTGTCCTTTCTGTATCCGATACCGGCCCCGGTATCCCGGATGAAGAAAAAGAAAAAATATTTGACCGTTTTTACAGAACTGAATCATCCCGAACAACAAAAGGACATTTCGGTCTGGGACTCTCCATTGCCCATGAGATCATAGCTGCTCATCAGGGAACTATCCAGGTGACAGATACCTTCGAGGGGGGATCTACTTTTACTGTTCTGCTGCCATGATACTTCGGTAATTTACAAGGCGGACGATTGAGGCGTACTGGACGTACGTTGATTGAGGACAACGCAGAAAATTACCGAAATATCATGGTTCAGGGCGTGTGTGCCCTTGTTCACTGAGGGTAAGCAGGCAAAATATCAAACAACAATAGGAAGAAATGGATTTTTTTGACAGAACGTGGTATACTAACTCTGGACTATAAAAAGGTTATGATACCTAATCGAAGGAGTATACTATGGATAAAACTATGAATGATATTGTACTGTCAGTCGTTATTCCCTGTTATAACGAAAAGGATACGATTGAGACAGTTTTGGACGCTGTCCGTAACTGTGGCGTGAAAAATACGGAAATCATCGTTGTAGATGACTGTTCCAAAGACGGCACAAGAGATCTGCTCCAGGGAGAGCTGCGCAATAAGATTGACCGCCTTATTTTCCATAAAGTCAATCAGGGAAAAGGGGCTGCCCTTGCCAAAGGCTTCCAAGTCGCTACCGGAGATGTGGTAGTTGTACAGGATGCGGATTTGGAATATGATCCTAAAGATTTTGTAAGACTTCTGGAGCCCTTTGTCTCTGGCAGGAAGGACGCAGACGTAGTTTATGGTTCCCGGTATGCCAGGGGAGAAAAATATATGATCAAACGCTTTTATCATACTCTCGGCAATAAGCTTTTGACTCTTGGTTCCAATTTGTTTACGGATTTGGGCCTCACTGACATGGAAACATGTTATAAGATGTTCCGTCGGGAAGTTATCCAGTCCATTACCATTGAAGAAAAGCGCTTTGGATTCGAACCGGAAATTACGGCAAAAATTGCAAAAAAAGAGAAACGCTATCACATTTATGAAATTCCCATCTCCTATTATCCCCGCTCTTACAGCGAAGGAAAGAAGATCGGCTTAAAGGACGCTTTTCGTGCTTTTTACTGTATTTTAAAATACAATCTATTTTCCTAAAAGGGAGATTTTACAACAATCATGAAACTGAGGTAACGATATGAATCGAGTATTAGTAACAGGAGGAGCAGGCTTTCTGGGCTCCCATCTGTGTGAACGATTACTGCAGGACGGCAATGACGTTATCTGCGTAGACAATCTCTATACAGGCAGTAAAGACAATATCCGTCATCTCATGGCCAATCCCTATTTTGAATTTATCCGTCATGACGTGACAGAACCTCTTTATGTAGAGGTAGACCAGATCTACAACCTCGCCTGTCCGGCCAGTCCCATTCACTACCAGGCGAATCCGGTCAAGACAACAAAGACTAGCGTCTACGGTGCTCTGAATATGCTGGGGCTTGCCAAACGTGTCGGTGCAAGAATACTTCAGGCAAGCACCAGTGAAGTATACGGTGATCCGGAAATACATCCCCAGCCAGAAAGTTATCGTGGCTGTGTAAATCCTATCGGTATCCGTTCCTGCTACGACGAAGGAAAGAGAGTTGCAGAGACTCTGTTTTTCGATTATCATCGTATGCACAATCTGGAAATTAAAATCATGCGTATTTTCAATACGTATGGTCCCCGTATGAATCCTTCAGACGGGCGTGTTGTTTCCAATTTTATTGTCCAGGCATTAAAGGGCCAGGACATCACAATCTATGGAGACGGTTCTCAGACAAGGAGTTTTTGTTATGTAGATGACCTGATCGAAGGGATGGTACGACTCATGGCCTCCCGGGCCGATTTTACCGGCCCCTGTAATCTCGGAAATCCGGGAGAATTCACGATTTTACAGCTGGCAGAAAAGATCGTTGCCCTTACAGGTTCTTCCTCCCAGATCATATATAAACCGTTGCCTTCCGACGATCCCCTCCAGCGTAAACCTGTTATTGAACTGGCAAAACATCATTTGGATTGGGAACCCCATATCGCTCTGGAAGAAGGATTGAAAAAGACGATTGACTATTTTAAAAGGGTCATCTGATGAAACAGAATCACGCAAGAATGATTCTCTATACATGAGCAGCGTATTTTAGCGCAAAATGCCCCAGAGCATAAGCTCTGGGGCATTTATCGTTTATCTTTTTTTATCGGCCTTTGATACCCTCAGTAAACAAGGAGACCTTCTGTTACTGTTCCCTTCTATACCGTTTTCATATACAGTGCTATGGCATCTTCCCAGGATACAAACCGAAAGTCAGTCGTTTTATCCAGCATATAGTTCTCCAGCACAGAATAAGCTGGCCGATCCGCCTGTCCCGGAAATTTTGCATTATACTCTGCTGTCGTAATTCCTTCCACTACAGTTTGCTTTCCGGCAAGCCGGAAGATCTCTCTTGCAAAATCCGCCCAACTGCATTCACCTTCACAGGTAGTATGGAACACACCATAATTTTCTGTAGGAAGCAAATAAGCAATCGCTTTTGCCAGCTCCATGGAATAGGTCGGTGTCCCGAACTGGTCATTTACCACCTGAACTTTATCATTGCCATCCGAAAATTTCAGCATTGTCTTCACAAAGTTTTTTCCCTCTCCGTAAAGCCAGGCCGTACGCAATATAAAGTACCTGTCACAGAAATCTCTCGTATAATTTTCTCCCAGGAGCTTTGTTTCCCCATAGGCACTTGTGGGATCTGTCCTGTCAAATTCCCGGTAATGACGGTTATCCTTTCCTGAAAAAACATAGTCTGTGGAAATCTGTATCATCTTCGCCCCTGTTTCCTGCGCCGCTATGCTCAGATTTCTCGGCCCTATGGCATTGATACGGAAAGCACTGTCCCAGTCAGTCTCACATCCATTTACATTCGTCTGAGCAGCACAGTTGATAATCGCATAGGGCTTTGTTTCCCTTGCCAGCTCCAACACCTTGTCGATATTTACAATGTCCAGCTCAGAAACATCTGTATTAATAAAATGAAATTCTTGCTGATCTGACATGACACAGTTGATCGCCCTTCCCAACTGTCCATTACAACCGGTTACTATAATATTTTTCATAGATACCTCCTGTTATTTTTTAAGTCCCAGCCTGTTTACTGCAGAAAACAGTGCCCGAATAGAAGCCCTCGTAATATTGGAGCTGACACCTACCCCATAGGTTACTCTGCCTGTCTCCGCATCCAACAGATGAATATAGGCTGCTGCCTGCGAATTGGAACCACTCTGCAGGGCATGCTCTTCATAATCCAAAACTTTGATTCGCACACCCAGCGTCTCCTGCATGCCCCGCTGTACTGCATCAATAGGACCATTTCCTACAGCTTCGAAAGACTTCGTCTCATCATGATCTGTATAGACAACACTGACTTTCGTGTCGAACTGTGTTTTCTTTTCTCCAGACAGATCGGTAACATGCAGCCTCCTGAAATGAAGCGGTTCTTTTTGATTCAGATATTCGATACGGAACTGTTCCATAATCTGATCCGGCGACACTTCTCCCTGCTTTTCGGAGATAGACTGAATCGTATTGGCAAATTCTTTGTGCATCGCTTTCGGCAGCTTGAACCCAAAGTAACTGTCCATAATAAACGCCACACCGCCTTTGCCCGACTGGGAATTGATACGAACGATGGGCTCATATTCTCTTCCGATATCCGCAGGATCAATAGGAAGATACGGCACCTGCCAATATTTGCCTCCCCGTTCCTTCATTGCCTGCACACCTTTATTAATGGCATCCTGATGGGAACCGGAAAATGCGGTAAATACAAGTTTTCCGGCATAGGGATGACGGGGATGGATCGGGATTTTACAGCATCTTTCATAAATTTCAATGATATCATTGATATGTTCGATAGCCAGATTCGGATTTACACCCTGAGAAAACATATTATAAGCAATATTCAGCACATCCACGTTCCCCGTTCTCTCGCCATTGCCAAACAGTGTCCCTTCCACCCGATCAGCTCCGGCAAGAAGAGCAAGTTCTGCAGATGCCACACCGGTTCCTCTGTCGTTGTGCGGATGTACACTCAATATAATACTTTCTCTGTTTTTAAAATGTTTATTCATCCATTCGATCTGATCTGCATATACATTGGGCGTATTCGTTTCCACAGTGGAGGGAAGATTGATAATAATCGGATTTTCCTTTGTTGCCCCCCATTCTTCCTGTACAACTGTACAAATATCCAGAGCAAAATCCAGCTCCGTTCCGGTAAAGCTCTCTGGTGAATATTCCAGAATAATTTTCCCTGGAAATTCTTTTGCATATTCTTTTACAAGTTTTGTCCCTTTGATAGCGATTCCCTTTATCTCTTCCCGATCCATATGGAATACCACATCCCGCTGCAACGTCGATGTAGAATTATAAATGTGTACAATCGCCTGTTTACACCCCTGAATTGACTCAAAAGTCCTGGCAATCTGTTCTTCTCTACACTGCGTCAGCACCTGCACAAGCACATCGTCGGGAATCAACTTTCTATCCACTAATTGACGCAGAAAGTCATATTCAATCTGGCTGGCAGCCGGAAATCCGATTTCAATTTCTTTAAATCCCAATTGAATCAAATATTGAAACATCTCAACTTTTTCTTCCACTACCATAGGATCAATCAGTGCCTGATTGCCATCCCGCAAATCCACACTGCACCAGATAGGCGCTTTTTCAATTTCTTTGCCCGGCCATTCCCGTTGTGGATAATCCACTACTGGATTTTTCTTATAACGCGCATAGTTTAACATGATATATCCTCTCTTTCTATAGTATATAATATTGTTAAGAACCCGCCCGGATAGGCTTTAATCATGCCCAAGGACATGATGCAATAGTCAATATAATAGAATCAAGCAAAAATCAGCCCATCATTCGATGGACTGATCGATTTGTGCTGACTTTGTTTTATTCTCCAAGGCCGCTTTCAACGATAGCAACCAAAGCATCCAGGGCTTCCTTCTCATCTTCCCCCTCGCATATAAACTCTACCTCGTCGCCACACTTGACACATGCACCCAATACGCTCAAAACGCTCTTCGCATTGGCAGTACCATCTTTAAATGTAAATGTAATCAATGATTTAAACTGCATTGCCTCTTTACATAGGATGCCAGCAGGTCTCAGGTGTAGTCCTGTGGGGTTTTTAATTACTACCTTTTGGCTTACCATACTACTTCCTCCAGTTTATATACTTTATCATGCATAACTCGTCCGACTCTTTCCTTATCATATCATGCATTTTGTATTTTCACAAGCCCAATCCTCTTTTACAACATGCAATTCTGAATCAGCTCAGCCAGTTTTCTGGCCTCTTTTTCAATGAGTTGTTGGTCTTTTCCTTCAATCATAACCCGTACAAGAGGTTCCGTTCCAGAGGGACGAATGAGCACCCTTCCCTCTCCGGCAAACTTATCATTGATTTTCCCAATCGCCGCTGCAATTTCAGGATACTCCATATATCTCTCTTTTTTGTGATTCGGCACCTTCGCATTGACAAGTGCCTGTGGCAGCACTTCCATAATCTTTGCCAGTTCAGACAACGGCTTACCTGTTTCCACAAGAACTTGCAGCAGATGAAGTGCACTCAACAGGCCGTCTCCCGTCGTATTCTCATCCAGGAAAATCACATGGCCGGACTGCTCTCCTCCCAGACTGGCCCCGATTTCCCGCATTCTTTCCAGCACATAGCGGTCTCCCACTTTTGTCTGCTCCGCTTTGATTCCCTTTTCCTGGGCCATCAGGAAAAATCCGAGATTACTCATTACGGTAACAACTATAGTATTCCCTTTTAACTTTCCCTGCTCTTTCATATGATTTCCGACAATAGCCATAATCTGATCGCCATCTACTATTTTGCCGTTCTCATCGACCGCCAGTAATCTGTCTGCATCCCCGTCAAAGGCAAGACCAATATTGGCCTTCTCATATACCACCCGGGCTTTCAACTCTCCCATATGAGTGGAACCACAGTTTGCGTTTATATTTGTACCATCAGGATTATTGTGAATGGCAATGACTTCCGCCCCCATCTCCTTCAATGCTTCTACGGAGGTATAAAATGCAGCCCCCTCCGCACAATCTACTACAATTTTCAGGTTACTCAGATCCGTATTGACAGCCTGGACAGCATGGTTGATATATTCCTCTCTGGCGTCGGTACGATATTTAATTTTACCTACCCCCGAACCGATGGGAAATTTAATATCTTTCATATCACTCTTCAGCAATGCTTCTATTTCATCTTCCAGAGCATCCGGTAATTTATAGCCGTTTCCATCAAAAAATTTGATTCCATTAAATTCCACCGGATTATGGGACGCAGAAATAACCACTCCTGCATCTACTTTATATTTCTTTGTCAAATATGCCACTGCAGGCGTGGGAACCACTCCTACATAAACTGCATTGGCTCCTACGGAACAGGCACCTGCCATCAGCGCATTTGCCAACATATCCCCGGAAATACGAGTATCACAACCTACCATTATCGTTGGTTTATGCTTGTTCTCTTTTGTCAGTACATAAGCCCCTGCCTGCCCCAGCTGCATTGCCAGCATGGGAGACAATTCCTCATTTGCAACGCCTCTTACTCCATCTGTACCAAATAATCTGCTCATATTCCTTATACCTCTATTCTTCATTATTATGTTCTGCCGCTGTATCACTTATTATTACTTGCACGGAAACATCTTCTTCCTGGCGGATACCTTCGGGAAGGTTCAGCACCAAAGGTATTTCGTAGCTCCCCGGTTCAAGCTCCGTAATATTATTTCTTGCCATATATTCTTCTAAATTGATTCTCGCTGCAATTTCAGCTTCATTCAAAGCAGAAACATGATCTGACAGTCCCCTTACAGTAATATTGACTATATCTTCCGGCGATTCTATTCTGGCTTCCATATTTTCCGGCACGCCTCTGATTGTTACTTCATTCGTATCAATTGCAATCCTGGAAGTTATTTCTCTCTCAATATGAACAGTAATCGTTGCTTTCCCATTAAAGTCAGGTTCTGCAATAATTACGTTATCCGGCAGATACTGTTTCAGTTCAACTGTCTCTACCAGATTGCCTATACATCCTGTTACATCCAGTACAGAATCTGGTATATCAATCTGTGAAATATTTCTGATAGTGCTGCCTTTTCCGGCAATCTGTACTGTGGACGGGTTACTTTCTATCACTCCGGTAAGCGCATAGCCATCAGCCGGTTCCCCTGTAAAGGTGAGTCCCAGAGGCACTCGTCTCGTTTCCAATATTTCCAGTGTTACCAACACCTGATCCAGGCTTTTTTTCAGATTTACATCTTCTACAGGTTTATTGTCTTTATCATACAGACGTATGGATACATTTGTACGAATATCCTGAGTCAATCCCTCCGCATTTACGGATACTTCTGCCCGATCTACCTGACTGACGATAGATTCTGGCCCTGATACACTTACTGCATTCTGATCTGTACTTATATTTCCGATAATATAGCCTTCTGCAGGTTCTCCTATAGGAGCCACAGAGATTACAAACTGCTCTCGTTTCAGATCCTCGATACTGACCAACATATTCTCTGTACTGGAACCTATGCTCTCCAAACGATTGCTGTATTTATTGGTAGACAGCTTGATACGCACCATCGTATCCATAAAATTAATTTCCTGCATATCCGCTGTGGCAATAATATTTTCCTCGCCAAGAGTATCCAGTATACTCCTCTTGGCCCACACGGTGACATCAATGACATCTGTCCCATCCAGAATTTCATATACTTTCCCTGCATTGATGACAGCTTCTTCATGCAGTATCTCCACCGGTATGTTACGGAATACCTGTTTATCTACCGGATCATTGATATTGATTACGATAAACCATATGGCAACGGAAAACAAGACTGCCAGAATCTTCAGGCCCAGATTAGCGGTCAGTTTCTTTTTCATTCTTTGACCTTCCCTTCCACAATCTTTTCTTTTTCTCTTCTAACGGTTTATTCTGAATCAGAAGCAGCTTTTCTTTTAACTCTTCTGAATCCAAATTTCTCGACAACTGCCCCTCATAGGCAACGCTCACATGACCGGTCTCCTCAGACACTATAATCGTCAGAGAATCTGTCACTTCTGAGATTCCCACGCCCGCTCTGTGTCTCGTCCCCAGTTCTTTGCTCAGTCCCATATTATCGGAAAGCGGCAGATAACAGGTAGCCGATACAATCCGATCCTTCCTCACAATAATAGCGCCATCGTGGAGAGGCGTATTATGCTCAAAAATGTTGATCAAAAGTTGACTGGATAAAAGTCCATCAACTTCAATACCAGTTCTTTCATATTCACCAAGCGACTGATTTTGCTCAATTACAATAAGAGCCCCCGTTCTTACCCGGCCCATCTCAAAGCAGGCTTTTATCAGTTCCTGCATCGTTTTATCTGAAAATCGTCCGTCCCCTCCCTTTGAACTGTCAAAAGAAACAAGGGAAGCAAAAAAATTCGTTCTGCCAAGCTGCTCCAACGCCCGGCGCAATTCAGGCTGTAGCACCACGACTGTAGCGATTACAACCAGACTCAGTATATTTTTGGCAATCCACAAAATCGTCGTCATATTGAATACAGCGGCGATCAGAATAAATGCCAAAATTGTAAGAATTCCTTTCAGCAAAGCCCAGGCACGGGTATTTTTGATCCAGAGAATAATCTGATAAATCAAAAAGGAGATAACAATAATCTCCACAATATCCGTCCATCTTATACTCGGCATATGCAGACGATTTAAATAAATCGTTGTGTAATTTGTGATTTGTTCCATACTACTTCATTCCAGTCCTGTTAGATTTCTTTATTACGCTGCCTGTGGTACGGGGTGGCGGTGCCACGGTTTTTTTCTGTGAAGTAATTTTCTTGACTGTCTTTGACGGTTTTGCCATCATTATCTTTGGAACTGCTTTCACATAATAATAATATTCGTCATCCTCAAACTGTACATATTCCGTCCGGGAATAATCCACATTAAAAACAAAAAACTGTAAAAATTTTACGATAACTACAGATACTGCTGCACCAATTATCATAGATATAATAGAAATATTCGTATCCAGCATCAAATCTCCGACAAGAAGAGCTCCTATGGAAACAAGTGCCCCTGCCGCTATGGCAATAGTCCAGGAATGATTGATGCTCAGTCTGCGGACCAAATATACCACCAGAACAGTTATGGCAAATGCAAATACCATCACAAGCATCGTCTTGTTATTCAGCAATCCGTCAATTACATAACGGTATTTCTGAATCGCATTTTCCTCGTCCATAGAGTTTAATGTAGCCACATTATCTGATATATATTGCAAAATATTGTAAATAATGACTCCACATCCCACAGATACGGCAGAAGCCGGCGTCCCGGTAAGACCTGCGGCCAAAGGCATGACAAAGGGAATCTTGATTGCACAACACATGGGAGTCAGCATCACCAGCACTGCATCTTTCGGTGAAAACCTGAAATACAACAAAAACATAATGAGAAGCAGTGCAAATACAACGATCGCACACTCCAGGGAAAATGCGTATAAATGCAAAAGTAGAAACAGTGATGCGATTAGTATCATAAAATTCATTGGCAGAAAAGAGCACAAAAGCGCCGCGATCAGAACGATTGACATACTGTTCAGCTTAGCCATAAAACCCAGTTTTCGATTGATCATCACAAAGGTAATCATGGACAAAACAAATTTTACAACAGGTGTGATATAAATTTCATATTTTCCATAGATACCTTTCAGGTACTCTTTTAAAACTAGCAAATTTGTCATAACTTTTCCTTTCAGAAATTTTCCTTTCTGTGGATATCTTCCTCGTATAGATCTGAAAGTTCCTGCAGGTGGAAATAGTATTTCTTCAGGCTTTTTTTTGCCCGACTATAGCGATAGGAATATACGAGATAACAGACAAACGTATATATCCCGGTAAATACTACATAGGCAAGAAGAAGTTTTCTGCCAGTTTCCAGCAGATCTACCTGATATATTTCTTTCATTACAACTTCAAAATCATAAAAAACATACATGCCAATTACAATTGCAAAAGACAGGGTAGCACTGATAATTGCTTTCAGAACCTGAAGACCGATATAATCGCTTCTGAAATAATTGCCAATCGCCATATTACGCCTGCCTTCATTCTCTTCATAGGAAGCCATTTTTGTCATCAGCTTAATACGCTCTTCATTTAGCATTTTATATACCCCTTAAGACTGGTCAGTGGTCCAGAAAATGCATTCTGGCACTGCTGCTTCGATTCATATCTCTCTCATGCACCTCCTGCGGCCGGGCAATGACACTTTTTAAATTATCAGACATACTCTTTTTACATTTTTCACAAAATCTGCCTGTCTTAATAGAAACACCACATTTTTCGCAGTTGATTCCTACAGGTGAATCATCTGAAAACACAAGCCGCTCTTCCCGAATCCACTGGTGAATCTGATTTTTTTCCACTTCACACGTTTCGCAAATTTCTTCAATCCCTGCACCGTGATTCTCTCTTATAAAATCCTTTACTTCCTGAAATTTTTTCTCTGCTATTTCCTGACACGCGGGACAGATCGGCAGCCCTGCCACATAATTAAAAATTTTGCCACACTTTCTGCAATTACGCACATCCATTTTCTTACCTCCTGTTTATCCTCTGCCAATAGCCAGTGCAATAAAATAAATATTTTTAATTCCAGCCTCTTTCAGCACAGCAGACATGGAATCAATTGTACTGCCCGTTGTATAAATATCATCAATAATTATAATCGTATTTAATTTTACATCATTTCTGATTATTTTAAAAGCCCTTTTCAAATTATTTTGTCGCTGTACCTGGCTCAGTTTCTTCTGAGGAACTGTTTTTTTCACACGTTTAACGATATGGCTGATTACCGGGATTCCCAGCTGTTTCCCAAGTGCTTCAGCCAACAGCTCTGCCTGATTATACCCTCGCGACCGTTTTCTGGAACTGTGCAGAGGGACAGGTATCAGCGCTTCCGGCTGCCAGCTTTTGATAATAAGCCCCAGATGCTCTGCCAGCTCTTTTCCATAAAATTCCGCATATTCCCTTCTTCCTTTATATTTAAATCGATAGATCGACTTCCTGATGCATGGATATTCATATAAAGCCCGCCCTTCTGTATAAATATGAATACCCGCATTACAGTCACTGCAATACTCTTCTCTTTCATCAGCCAATATTTTTCCGCATTTATTGCAAAACGGACTCTGCACCTTTTTCAGGCTGTCCCTGCAGGAAGAGCACACAATTTCCCCTATCGGCTGTACCCTATCACACACAGGACACCTCCGCGGGAAAAGCAAATCCAATAAAATCCTCATTTAAAGTATCAGCGCACGTCCTACGCTTCCTCTTTTCTTATTTCCATTATTTCACTTATTCTGTCTGCCAGCCCACTGAACCGCTTCTGTTCATGCTCATTTAAAATCATAGCATGAACGGTCTCACTACTCCCCAGTATTGTTACACAATCCTTTGCCCTGGTAATTCCAGTATAGAGTAAATTGCGATTCATCAACATTCTGGGACCACCCAAAAGCGGCAAGATCACTGCCGGATATTCACTTCCCTGGGACTTATGTATTGTTATGGCATAGGCAAGTTCCAGTTCGTCCAGGTTCATAAAAGGATAAGTTATCCGCCGTCCTTCGTCATATTCCACAACTATATTTTGTGAAAAATCATCAATCCTCTGAATTACTCCCATGTCACCATTAAAAATTCCCAGCCCTTTGTCCACTGGTATACCATATTTGCTCACCACTTCCCATTCCAACTGATAATTATTTTTAATCTGCATAACTTTGTCACCTTCCCGGAAGAGGATATCACCATGCACATATTCTTTTTTCTGCTCGTCGGGCGGATTCATATATTGCTGCAAAATCCGGTTCAATGTTTCTACACCCAGGTTCCCCTTTCGCATCGGTGTCAATACCTGGATATCACAGGATCTGGCTTTCACATATCCGGGAAGTTTTTGTGTAATAAGCTGAATCATATGTTTATAAATAACAGCCACATCATTTCTCTCCAAGAAGAAAAAATCCCTGCTCTTATTGTCCATGTGGATCTGCTGTCCTTTGTGAATTCTGTGAGCGTTCACCACAATGTCACTCTCTCCTGCCTGTCTGAAAATTTTCTGTAAAATAACTACAGGAAAACGCCTGCTGTCAATCAGATCCTTCAGCACCTGTCCCGGCCCCACACTCGGAAGCTGATTGACATCTCCTACCATAATCAGGCGAGTCCCTACTGCGATTGCTTTTAGCAGAGACTGAAAAAGATGGATGTCTACCATGGACATTTCATCCACAATCAACACATCTGTTTCCAGTGGATTTTCTTCGTTTCTTTCAAAAGAAGCTCTTTTCTTTTCATCATCCCCAGGACCATTCAGTTCCAAAAGTCTGTGAATTGTTTTCGCCTCATAACCGGTAGCCTCGCTCATCCGCTTTGCCGCTCTCCCTGTTGGAGCAGCGAGAAGGATATCCATACCTTCCTGTTCAAAATAATGAATCATCGTATTGATAGTTGTCGTTTTACCGGTGCCCGGACCACCAGATAAAATGAATATCCCATTTTCAATACTCTTCAGCACCGCCGTTCTTTGCAATTCGTCCAGTTCCATATCCAATTCTTTTTCCAGCAATTTTATTTTGGACAGAAATTCTTTTTCTTCGGACAGAGTCACTCCCCTGTCCTGTCCAAGAGAAACGTTCAGATCATGAAGCATTCTGGCACAATTTAGCTCTGCAAAATAATATGCCATACTATACACAATCCGCTCCCCGTCTTTTTCCTTGATGACAATCTTTTTCTCCATCATCAGATTCGCGAACTGTGGCTCAATCTGTTCCCTCGTAAGCCCGAGCAGCTCCGATGCCTGTTCAGCCAGCCGCTCCATCGGCAAGTATACATTTCCTTCTCCCGCCCCCAACAGCAGTGTATATAAAATGCCGCTTCGAATCCGATAATCTGAGTCCGTATGGATGCCAATTCTTCCAGCGATTTCATCAGCCATCTTAAATCCAATACCGTTGATGTCTTCCGCCAGTAAATAGGGATTTTCCTGCATAACCCGATAGAGCCCGTCTCCATAAGCTTTGTAAATTTTTATTGCCAACGTATTGGAAATCCCATATTTTTGCAAAAACAGCATGGCAGTACGCATATCTCTTTTCTCTTCCACCTGGGCGGATATCTCTCTGGCTATTCTCTCACTGATTCCTCTTACTTCCGAAAGCCTTTCCGGCTCCTCTTCTATAATCCGAAACGTATCTTCCCCGAACTTTTTAACAATCCTTGCCGCCAGTGCTTCTCCTATTCCCTTTATGGCACCGGACCCTAGATAACGTTGTATACTGACAATATCGTCAGGAGCAACTGTCTTGCATGATTTTGCCTTAAACTGTCTGCCGTAAAGCGCATGTTCCGTATATTCTCCTGTCATTTCCACGCTTTCACCCTGATCCAGCTCCTGAAACATCCCTACACAGGTAATCTCTTCCTCTCCGCAGATCAAGTTCGCAACAGTATAGCCATTCTCTGTATTCCGGTATATGATGTGTTCAATATAACCTTTCAGCGTCTCCATACATCTGTCCTCACAATGCGCAAACAGGGGCTGCTATAAAAAGCAGCCCCCAGCTTTTACCTCAATATCTTTATAACCCATTGGTAATTTTCATCTGTTCATAGAGTGTCTGTGCCAGTCCCAGACCTCCTGTCTCAGTCGTCATTGACGCCATTTCCTGAATCATATTGTCTTTATACAGATCTACCATTGTTCCTGTAGATTGAAAACTGTACTCCGTTTCCGGTACCGTTTTCCACATCTCTTTGAACATCTGCTCTACGAAATAAGCCTCAAACTGCTTACAGGCATCCATAAGCTGCTCATCGTCTGTTCCTTTGTTCTTTTCTTTCCAGTCTGCTTTCATTTTTTCAAGTCGCTGGTCATCAGACTGGGTTTTCATATAATCTGTATAAATAGAACTGAGTCCGCTTAAATCCATGTTTGTGCTCCTTTGACCATCCTGACTGCCAGCAGTCTGACAGTCATCTCTTTATTTTATTAATGGACTATGCCCAACCCAAAAATCACAGATTTTGAGTTGTCGGGCTGCGCCCTATGAAAATAGCGTCTGATTTCCCTGGACGCCGACCTCATATTCGCATCCCCTTTACTCTTAAGCCATGCCCAGCTCAAAAGCTCCGCTTTTTCGCTGTCGGGCTGCGCCCTATGAATCCACCATCTGCCCGTCCTGCCTGCCAGCAGTCAGACGGTCAGCTGCTGTCTTCGCATGGCTTAACGTTTCAAGTTATTAGCCTGTTGCATCATTTCGTCGGATGTGGTGATAGCTTTGGAGTTCATCTCATAGGCACGCTGTGCCACAATCATATTGACCATTTCATCCACAACCTGCACATTGGAACGCTCCAGGTATCCCTGTATAATGGTACTCTTTTCTACATTGGCACTTCTCGTCTCATTGAGCGCCTCACCGCTTACTACTGTTTCACGGTAGTAGCTGCCTCCCATCTTATCCAGCCCGGTAGGATTATTGAACTGATATAATCCAATTTTAATGCCGAGAGGCTGAAGATTATTATCTCCATCCGGGTAATAAAATTCTCCGTCTTCTGAAACTTTCAGATTACTTGCCGTATAATTTTTATTAAATGTAATTTCCCGCCCTGTAGTGCTGAGTACAGGATATCCGTCTGAAGTACACAGGGTAAGACCACCACCATCATTTGTACTCAAAAAGAAATTACCATTTCTCGTATAATATGTATTTCCATCATCAGCCATTACAGCAAAGAACCCTTTCCCACTGATGGCAAAATCCGTATCACTTTCTGAATCCTGAAATGCACCCTGCTTAAATATAGAACTGATGGAAGAGTTCCGCACACCAAGTCCCACCTGTGCACCTACAGGTTTACTTTCTCCGTTAGCTGTTGTTGTTGCGGTTTGCAAAGTCTGATACAGAAGCGATTTAAAATTCGCAACTTCTGTTTTATATCCTGTTGTATTGACATTTGCAAGATTGTTTGCGATCGTATCGATATTCGTCTGCTGCGCTATCATACCTGTCGCTGCGGACCATAGAGATCTTACCATTGCTTTTCCTCCTTATCCTCTACTCCTATTATAACTTACCAAGTTGATTTACTGCTATTTCCAGAGAAGAGTCATAAGTATGTATGATCTTCTGATTGGTCTCATAAGCTCTGGCCACATTGATCATATCCACCATTTCTTTGACTACCTGCACATTGGAATGCTCCAGATAACCGGAAAGCACCTGAGCCGTTGCAGTCTTTTCTTCAGCACCTTCTACAGTCTGAAAAAGATTCTCCCCATAATGTTCTATATAATTGTAATCTTCGAAATCCGCAATACCAATCGTAGCTACCAGTCTGCCGTCCTGATAAATTCCACCATTTGTAGCAATTTCAGATGTCTTTACCGGATCCAGCTTAATCTGACGGTCTCTGTTGTCCAGAACAAAATCTCCGTCTTTTGTGACAAGATAGCCTTCCTCCGTCATCGTAAAATTACCGTCTCTCGTATATTTCGTAGAAGTAGCACCGGCCTTATTTGTAAACTCTATCTTAAAAAATCCCGGACCTGTAAGTGCCAGATCATACGTATTTTCTGTTTCCTTTAACGGCCCTTCTGAATAATCTGTATAATTCTCTCCCACTTTAACCCCCATATTCATGGCACCTATACGACGTGCCAGATTCGGAGTCTCAGATTTATCCTTAATCTTATAGGCAAGCACATCCTGAAATGCCTGTGAGGTGGCTCCTTCTTTCTTATACCCTACCGTTGCACTGTTGGCAAGATTATTCGTCAGAGTATCCATTCTGTGCTGCTCATTGATCATTCCGGTGTATGCCGTGTACAATCCTTTTAACATTGTCCGTTTCTCCTGTCATACTTCTTTTATTATTCTATAACAGTCTGGCCTTACCGCTATTAAGCCTCATCCCGGTAGCCTGCCAGAAATTCCACATATTTCCCGGTACCAATCGCTACGGCTGTCATAGGATCCTCAGCCGTCATCGTATTGATCCCCGTCTTTGCCTCAATCAAATCTTCCAACCCTCGCAACAGACTGCCGCCTCCGGTAAGTACGATACCCCTGTCTGCAATATCTGCTGCCAGCTCCGGCGGCGTCTTCTCCAAAACGCTGTGGATTGTTTCAATAATCTGGGATGTTGTTTCTTTCAATGCTTCTTCTGTCTCTTCAGAAGAAACTTTGATCGTTTTTGGAAGACCTGTTACAAGATTTCTCCCTCTCACATCCACATAATCCACTTCTGCCCTTTTAAAGGCAGAACCGATCTTTATTTTTAAGTCCTCTGCTGTCCTTTCGCCGATCAGCAGATTGTGTTTTTTACGCATATAACGTACGATGGCCTCATCAAAATCGTCACCGGCTATTTTAATCGAAGCACTGACCACTGTACCCCCCAAAGAAATAACCGCAATATCAGATGTTCCTCCACCAATGTCGACAATCATATTACCACAGGGTTTGGAAATATCAATCCCTGCTCCGATAGCCGCTGCAATAGGCTCCTCAATGATGGACACCTCTCTGGCTCCTGCCTGATATGTGGCATCCTCCACCGCCTTTTTCTCCACTTCAGTGACGCCACTGGGTACACATACAGCAATACGGGGCTTACGAAAAGTTTTCTTTCCCAAGGCTTTTTGTATAAAATACTTCATCATTTTTTCTGTTACACTGTAATCAGAAATAACACCTTGCCGCAAAGGACGTACTGCCACGATATTGCCCGGCGTCCTTCCCAGCATCAGTCTTGCGTCTTCCCCGATCGCTTTAATCCTGTTTGTATCCCTGTCAAAGGCTACAACAGACGGCTCTTTCAGTACAACACCTTTTCCTCTTATATATACAAGAATACTTGCCGTACCCAAATCGATTCCGATATCTGTAAACTGCATAAACCCCTAACCCCTTTCTAATGGTTATCTATCATAATGTTTTCCAAATGTTTGCAATTTAAACAACATTATAACCTAAAGCAAGGCATTTTCAAAGGGTTTTCCAAAAATTCACAAAAATTTAAGAACGCAGTGAATAAACCAGATCCTTCTGTCAATCTACTGCGTCCATGCATTTCGATATCTCCGTTTTCTATATCGTCTATTCAGCCAAAAAACTTTAGGCCTTTTTCAACATTTTTTTAATATAAATTCCTGTATAGGATCCCGGGACCTCAGAAACCACTTCCGGTGTCCCTTCTGCTATGACTCTGCCACCCCCGTCACCGCCTTCAGGTCCCATATCGACAATGTAGTCCGCTGTCTTAATCACGTCCAGATTGTGTTCGATCACCACTACTGTATTGCCGCTTTCCACAAGTCGATGCAATATTTCCACCAGTTTTTGCACATCCGCAAAATGGAGCCCTGTTGTGGGTTCATCTAAAATATATATCGTCTTTCCCGTACTGCGTCTGCTCAGTTCCGTTGCCAGCTTGATACGCTGCGCCTCTCCTCCGGAAAGGGTCGTGGACGGCTGACCTAATTTAATATAAGAAAGTCCCACATCATATAATGTCTGAATCTTGTTTTGAACAGACGGTACATTCTCAAAAAATTTCACTGCTTCTTCTACGGTCATATCCAATACATCATAAATACTCTTTCCTTTATACTTCACTTCCAGAGTCTCTCTGTTATACCGTTTTCCGTCACAAACTTCGCAGGGCACATATACATCTGGCAGAAAATGCATTTCAATTTTTATGATGCCGTCACCACTGCACGCTTCGCACCGGCCTCCCTTTACATTAAAACTGAACCGCCCCTTTTTATATCCCTTTGCCCTGGCATCCTGCGTTCCCGCAAACAGATCCCGGATCTGATCGAAAACGCCTGTATAAGTAGCCGGATTGGAACGGGGTGTCCTGCCAATGGGCGACTGATCGATATTGATTACTTTATCCAGATGCAATATCCCATCGATCCGGTCATGTCTGCCAGGTATTGTCCGTGCACGATTCAACTTCTGTGCCAGCGTTTTATATAAAATTTCATTGACAAGAGAGCTTTTCCCGGAACCTGACACACCGGTTACACAGGTCATTACCCCTAACGGAATATTCACATTGACGTTTTTCAGGTTATTTTCAGCAGCGCCGCGAATCGTCAAAAAGCCGACAGGCTCTCTTCTTTGTTTTGGTACAGGAATTTTCCTGATGCCGCACAGATACTGTCCGGTAACAGATTCTGGCACCTTCATAATTTCCTCCGCCGTTCCACACGCCACTATTTTGCCGCCGTGAGATCCAGCACCGGGTCCCACATCAATAATATAATCTGCCTCCCGCATCGTATCTTCATCATGTTCTACCACAATCAATGTATTTCCCAGATCCCGAAGGCTTTTCAGCGTCCCGAGCAGCTTATCGTTATCCCTCTGATGTAACCCAATACTCGGTTCATCCAAAATATAACATACACCCACCAGCCCGGAACCGATCTGTGTTGCCAGTCGGATACGCTGTGCTTCTCCGCCGGAAAGCGTACCGGTAGCTCTCGATAAAGACAGATAATCCAGCCCCACATCTACCAGAAAACCTACCCTCGCTCTGATTTCTTTTAAAACCTGCCTGCCAATCAACTGCTGACTTTTTGTCAACTCCATATGATCCAGGAAATCTTTCAACCCACTGATAGAAAAAGAGGTGATTTCAAAAATATTTTTATCACAGATCGTTACGGCCAACGACTCCTTTTTCAGACGTTGTCCTTTGCATTCTTTGCAAGGCGTAATACGCATAAACGTTTCATACTCCTGCTTTGTCACATCGGACCCTGTCTCCCGGTAACGGCGCTCTACATTTTTAATCAGTCCCTCGAAGGCAACCGGATAGGTTCCTTCTCCCCGCTGTCCTTTATAATGGACAGATACTTCTTTTCCATCCGTACCATAAAGCAATATTTGCTGAACTCTCGAAGGATATTTCTCAAAGGGAGTGTCCAGGTCAAAATCATATTCCTTTGCCAACGCCTGCAATATGGCATTACTAAAGCTGCCGCTGTCATTGCAAGACTGCCACCCAAGAACAGTGATGGCTCCCTCTCTGATACTCAGAGACTTATCAGGTATCATCAGATCTGCATCAAACTCCATCTTGTATCCTAATCCAAAACAGACAGGACATGCTCCAAACGGATTATTAAAAGAAAAACTCCTTGGTTCGATCTCTTCTATACTGATTCCACAATCCGGGCAAGAAAAGCTCTGACTGAAATTCATCGGTTCTCCACCGATCACATCCACCTGCAACAGCCCGTCAGAAATAGAAAGCGCACTTTCCACAGAATCTGTGAGCCTTCGATCAATTCCCGGTTTTACAACCAGTCTGTCCACAACAATTTCAATATAGTGCTTTATATTTTTATCCAGCTTTATTTCTTCTGTCAATTCATACAGATTGCCATCAATACGGACTCGGACGTAACCACCTTTTCTGGCCCGTTCCAGCACTTTCACGTGCTCCCCTTTCCGCCCTCTGACTACCGGAGCAAGAAGCTGTATTTTTGTTCCTTCCGACAATGTCATAATCTGATCTACCATCTGATCTACTGTCTGTTTCCTGATCTCTCTGCCACAATGATAACAATGGGGCGTCCCGATTCTGGCATACAACAGTCGAAAATAGTCATAGATTTCTGTCACTGTTCCCACAGTGGAACGGGGATTGCGATTTGTAGATTTCTGATCGATGGAAATGGCCGGTGAAAGCCCTTCTATCCTCTCTACGTCCGGCTTTTCCATCTGTCCCAGAAATTGTCTTGCGTAGGAAGAGAGAGATTCCATATACCGTCTCTGCCCCTCTGCATATATCGTATCAAAGGCAAGAGAGGATTTTCCAGAACCTGACAATCCTGTCAGAACCACCAGTGCATTTCTGGGAATATCCACATTTACTTCTTTCAGGTTGTGCTCATTGGCCCCTCTGATCTTGATATATTCTCTCGGTAGCATTTTCTTGATTTCACTCATCGTTCTTCTCCAGTTCCAATAAGTATTTTTTCAATTCTATCATCTTATCACGCAATTCGGCAGCTGTTTCGAAGTCCAGATCTGCCGCCGCCTTTTTCATCTTTTTCTGCAATGTGGCGACCCACTTTTCCAGTTCTTCCCTTTCCATAGATTCCGGATCTTTTTCAAAAGCCACTTCTTCTTTCGCAACTTCTTTGGAAATACTGATCAAATCTCTTACAGCCTTTCGGATAGACTGAGGCGTAATATTGTGCTCTGTATTATATTTTTGCTGAATTTCCCGTCGTCTGTTTGTCTCATCGATCGCCGACTTCATGGAATCTGTCATATTATCTGCATACATGATGACATGTCCATCTACATTTCTGGCTGCCCGGCCTATCGTCTGTATGAGTGACGTCTCGGAACGCAGGAAACCTTCCTTATCTGCATCTAAGATAGCCACCAGGGAAATCTCAGGAATATCCAGACCTTCACGCAACAAATTGATTCCTACCAGTACATCGAATACATCCATCCTCATATCACGGATAATTTCAGCCCGTTCTAATGTATCGATATCTGAGTGCAAATATTTTACCCGAATCCCTACTTCCCGCATATAATCTGTCAGATCTTCCGCCATACGTTTCGTCAGCGTTGTAATCAGTATTTTGTTTTTCTTCTCTACTTCTTTATTTACTTCTCCAATCAAATCATCGATCTGCCCCTCCACAGGACGCACAGAAATTTCCGGATCCAAAAGTCCCGTAGGACGAATGATCTGTTCTACCCGCAGTAACTCATGCTCTTCCTCGTACACAGACGGAGTCGCCGATACAAACAAAAGCTGATCGATATGTTGTTCAAACTCATAAAAAGCAAGGGGTCTGTTATCCAATGCTGAGGGAAGTCGAAATCCATATTCTACCAGAGTTGTTTTTCTGGAACGATCCCCTGAATACATCGCCCCGATCTGTGGTATTGTCATATGAGATTCATCGACAATAATCAGATAATCATTTTTAAAGTAATCCATCAGTGTCATAGGGGAAACACCGGCAGGCAACGCGTTCAAATGTCTGGAATAATTTTCAATACCGGAACAAAAACCGGTTTCCCGCAGCATCTCTATATCAAAGTTCGTCCGTTCGGAAATTCTCTGCGCTTCCAAAAGCTTGTCTTCCCCTTTAAAGTAATGTACTTGCTCCTGTAGCTCCTTTTCGATCGCTTCACAGGCTCGGTTAATCTTCTCCTGAGGAACGACATAATGGGAAGCCGGAAAGATAGAAATATGTTCCAGATAAGAATGCACCTTTCCCGATAAAATATCCACTTCCGCAATCCGATCGATCTCATCTCCAAAAAATTCAATGCGGATCAGATAATCTCCTCCTTGCGCCGGATACACTTCCACCACATCTCCTCGAACCCGGAAATTACACCGGCCAATATCCATATCATTTCTGTCGTACTGGATATCGATAAGCTCCCGGATAACTGCATCCCTGTCCTTTACCATACCGGGACGCAGCGATACGATCATCTCCTGATAATCATCCGGGCTGCCCAGCCCATAAATACAGGAAACACTTGCCACCACTACCACATCCCGTCGTTCTGTAAGAGATGCTGTGGCGGAAAGACGCAGCTTATCTATTTCATCATTGATAGAAGAATCTTTTGCAATATAGGTGTCTGTACTGGGCACATAAGCTTCCGGCTGATAATAATCATAGTAGGACACAAAATATTCCACTGCATTTTCCGGGAAAAATTCCTTGAACTCTCCGTACAACTGGGCAGCAAGGGTCTTATTGTGCGCGATTACCAAAGTCGGCTTGTTAAGCTGCTGAATCACGTTTGCCATGGTAAAGGTCTTTCCCGATCCAGTTACCCCTAGTAAAGTCTGGAATTGGTTGCCTTCTTTGAAGCCTTTTACAAGGGCTTCTATGGCCTGCGGCTGGTCACCGGTGGGCTGGTATTCTGAGTGAAGTTTGAAGATTTTTTGTTCATTTTGCACAAATACTCACCTCTAATTTCGTAGTAAAAAAAGACGCCTATACGCCACAAATTCGTCGTGGAGTATTTTATTTTCGTCGTGGTGTTTACTCGAATCGGGGCAAAACAGGCCCACGACGAATTCCGTTCACAATTTGCTGTTTTTGCAACCTGGCGT
>CAJUNB010000037.1 GCA_910587635.1 uncultured Lachnospiraceae bacterium | reverse complement strand
CTTTCCGACTCTCTGACCCTGACCATAGATATTTCGGTAATTTACAAGGCGGACGATTGAGGCGTACTGGACGTACGCTGATTGAGGACAACGCAGAAAATTACCGAAATATCATGGTTCAGGGCGTGTGTGCCCTTGTCTACTGAGGGTACAGTAATAGATATAGTATTGTGTAAGATCATCATTGAAAACTGCCGCAAGTTCAGGATGCTCTGTCCTATAGGTCCATACATTGAAAGATGCATTTTCCTGCCTTCCCTCCCTCATTCCAGAAGTTAAGAAATGATAGAACAGGAGAGTGGGATCTGTACCATATATTGCGGCTATATCTGGATTGGCAGCGGCATAGAAGGTGGCGTCAAAGACAAGACTGTAATTGATGGTTGGAAGGGTTGCAGCGGGAGCGGCATTTACAGCAGATGTATCTGGCAGATCGGTAGTAGTATCGGGAACAGAAGCTATGACTGGAGCGGTATTTGGCACAGAGGCTTTCGTGGAAGCGTCATCGGGGACAGAGGGCTGAGGACTGTCATATGGACAGACACCATTCTCATGAAGATGAGCGGAGTAGCCATGGTGATAGTGATAGGGGCCAAGGCCGCTTTTATTTTTATAGTCGTGATGTCCTCCCGAGGCATCGGTTCGCCCTGAGTGCGCAGATACAGTAAGGCAGGCATCCGGGACGGAAAGGGAGATGCTGACCAGAACAATGATAAATGCAAAACAGATTCCAAGAGCTCGGTTCAAAAAGTTTTTCATAGCGTTTCCTCCTTTGTATACACTTTTTATATTGTACTACACGTCATGATATTATTTTATCATGTATTTTGACGTGAGAAAAGTATGAAAGAACGTAATGGCGCTTTTACGAAATGGCAGGAAAAGAAAAAAAGATTTGAGCTGACAGGAAAGTGTGTGTAGAATGAAGTTACAATAAATGGCTTTGAAAGTGGTCTGCCAAAAGCGGAGAATTTATCTGTGTATATTATCAAAAGGAGAAAGATTCCATGCAATATGATTATCTGATCGTAGGAGCTGGGCTGTTCGGCTCTGTTTTTGCGTATGAGGCAAAAAGGGTGGGTAAGAAGGTACTCGTAATAGATAAAAGGTCCCATGTGGGCGGCAATGCCTATACAGAAGAGATGGAGGGGATACAGGTACATCGTTATGGTGCCCATATTTTTCACACATCCGATGAACGGGTATGGAATTATATGAATCGGTTTGCCGTATTTAACCGGTATACAAATTCGCCTGTAGCCCGGTATCGAGACGAATTGTACAATCTTCCTTTTAATATGAACACGTTTCATGCGATATGGGGTGTTAAGACGCCTAGGGAAGCAAAGGAACGAATCCAGGAGCAGATACGGGAAGCGGGCATTACTGTACCGTCCAATCTGGAGGAGCAGGCGATCAGCCTGGTGGGCAGAGATATCTATGAAAAGCTTGTTAAAGGATATACGGAAAAACAGTGGGGGAAACGGGCATCAGAACTGCCGGCTTTTATTATCAAAAGACTGCCGGTACGGTTTGTATATGATAATAATTATTTCAACGACAGATATCAGGGCATTCCTGTGGGGGGGGCTATACGAAAATTATAGAAAAGATGTTGGATGGTATCGAAGTATGGCTGAATGTGGACTATCTTGAGGAAAGAGAAAAGTTGTCGGCAATGGCGGATAAGATTGTCTATACCGGCATGATTGACGCCTACTATGATTATTGTTTCGGTATATTGGAATACAGAAGCCTGAGGTTTGAGACAGAAATACTGGATATGGAAAATTATCAGGGCAATGCAGTGGTCAATTATACAGAATATGAGGTCCCCTATACACGGATTATTGAGCACAAACATTTTGAGCTTCAGTGTCAGAATGATTTGGGAAATCCAAAGACAGTTATCACGAGAGAATATCCCCATGTATGGAGCCCTGGCGATGAGCCCTATTATCCCCTCAATGATGATAAAAATAATATAATTTATCAAAAATATGAGAATAAAGCAAAAGAAGAAAAGAATGTTATTTTCGGTGGACGGCTTGGGCGATACCGATACTTTGATATGCATCAAGTAGTATCGGCAGCGCTGGATTGTGTCCATGAGTATCTTTAAGTCATTTTTACGATGTTTCAGCACAGCCTTTTCAGATCCGCATAGAAGCCGGGATAGGAAATATTGACGCATTCTCTGTCCAAAATCTCGGTTTCTCCTTCAGCCATCATGGAGGCGACGGCGAAACTCATAGCAATGCGGTGATCTCCATGGGAAGGGATACAGGCGCCGTGAAGGGGTTTCCCGCCATGGATAATCATACCGTCATCCGTCGCTTCGATATCACATCCCATAGCCTGTAGATTTTTAACCATGACATCAATTCGATTCGATTCTTTTACCTTCAATTCTGCCGCGTCTGTTATGACAGTAGTTCCTTCTGCAAAAGCCGCCATAATGGCAATGACGGGAAGCTCATCGATCAGTGTGGGGATGAGAGAACCGCCGATTTGGGTACCGTGCAGAGAGGCGGAACGGACGAAGATATCTGCGCAGGCTTCTCCGTTTTCCGTATGCACATTTTCTATGGTGATATTGGCTCCCATCGACTGTGCCACCTTCAGGATACCGTCTCTGGTAGGATTGATGCCCACATTGCGTATCAGGATCTCGGAACCGGGAACGATGGAAGCGGCGGCAATGAAATAAGCCGCAGAGGAAATATCCCCCGGCACGTGGATTTTTCTGGCCGTCAGTGTACTGCCAGGGGTCAATACGGCAGTAGTACCTTCCGTATGAATGTCTGCGCCGAAGAGACGAAGCATAATTTCGGAATGATTTCTGCTCACATAAGGTTCTGTCACTTTCGTTATACCGTCTGCATACAGACCGGCCAATAAAATGGCGGATTTTACCTGGGCGGAAGCAACTTCTGTCCGGTAGTGAATGCCATGGAGCGATCTGCCATGGATGGTAAGCGGGGCGCAGTCATTATTTTTTTCGCTTATCATATGTGCCCCCATTTTTGTCAATGGTTCAATAATACGCCTCATAGGGCGCCTCTGGATGGAATCGTCGCCGGTAAGTCTCGTAGAAAAAGGCTGTGGAGCGAGAATGCCGGAAATCAGCCTTGTGGTAGTTCCGCTGTTGCCGGCGTCCAGAGTAGAAGAAGAGGCCGATAAACCATATAATCCTTTTCCATGGATGAATACGCGTCCCATATCTGCCTCTACACGGATATCGACGCCCAGTTTTCGAAAACAATCTATTGTGGAGAGACAGTCGGCGCCTTCCAGAAAGTTAGTGATCTCTGAGACACCCTCCGCCAAGGAAGCGAACATAACACTTCGGTGGGAAATGGATTTATCTCCGGGGACGGTGATCGTTCCTTTTAATTTTCTTCCTGTATGTAAATTCATTGTAATTTCTCCCTGTCTGTTTTTATTTTTTTTCATAGATGCCATATCTTTTGTTTTTGAGTAAAGTGATGGCATCAGTCATGCCTCTTTCATCATAAAATTCTATTCGAAGTGCTCCTTCTTCCAACTCTCTGTTATGAGTGATGCCGATATTTTTAATATTGATACCATGTAGTGCCAGCATTGTGGCAATAGAAGCAATAGCGCCTGGTTCATCGGCAATATCAACCTGGATGGAAAAAACTTTTTTAATTGGGCCGCTGGATACTTCCAGAAAAGAATCACGATAAAGGCGGGCGTTGTTAAAAAAGTCATATATTTCCTGTTCGCTCCTGGTATCGATCTGTGCTTTGATGCGGCATAGTGTGTCAATATAGGTATTGAGAAGAGAAGAAATATTCTCTGTGTTGGTCAGACAGATCTGCTGCCACATCTGGGAAGAAGAGGAAGCGATTCTCGTGATGTCTTTAAAGCCTCCTGCTGCGATCATTTTCATGATGCCTTCCCGGGAATCGGTATCTTTTACAAGATTGACGAGAGAAGCGGCAATAACGTGTGGCAGATGACTGATGGCAGCTGTTACATAGTCGTGCTGTTCATAAGAAAGTACGAGCGGAATCGCACCCATGGAAGAGACGAGATTTTTATAAAAAGACAGCTTCTCAGAAGAGACGGTTTCTGTAGGAGTCAGTATGTAATAGGCATTTTCCAAAAGTCTCGCCTTGGCATTGGTATAGCCGTAGCGCTCACTGCCTGTCATCGGATGTCCGCCAATAAACAGATGCTCCAGAGAAAGAGTACGAATCTGTCTGTGGATTCCTGTTTTGACACTTCCCACATCCGTGAGAATACAGTCTTTAGGTAAGAACTGGACGAGCCGAAGCAGATTGTCATCATTACAGGAGACCGGCGCGCATAAAAAGACGATATCGCAGGATGAAAAAGTCTCGTTGATTTCCTCTGTGATAACATCGGCAATGCCTTCCCTATGCGCTGCCATAAGTGAATTTCTGTTAATATCATAGGCATATATTTTAATTTGTTTATGGTTTTCTTTCAGTGCTTTGGCGATGGAACCACCGATCAGGCCAAGGCCGATAAAGCCGCAGGAAACAGGATTCATAGGCAACTCCTTTTAAAATATGCTGTACTTTTGAACAATATAGCACGCTGAAGTATGGAAGTCAACGGAAGAAAAACGGGTAAAATTGTGCAAAGTTACTTGTAATTGATACCGAGATTTAGTAAAATAGCCATATGGGGAAAAAGGATAAGAATTCACATCAAATCTTGGCAGATACCCAAAATAGCATAATTGGAGGGAATTTAATATGAATGTTTACACCACTGACAAAATTCGTAACGTAGTGTTACTGGGACACGGCGGTGCGGGAAAGACTTCTCTGGCAGAGGCAATGGCATATCTGGCTGGTCTGACTTCCAGGATGGGAAAAGTGACAGATGGCAATACCGTCAGCGATTTTGGGAAAGAGGAACAAAAGAGAAAGTTTTCTATCAGCACTTCGGTTATTCCTCTGGAATGGGAAGGCACCAAGATCAATATTTTAGATACACCCGGTTACTTTGATTTTGTAGGAGAAGTGGAGGAAGCAGTAAGTGCAGCGGATGCAGCAGTTATCGTTGTTTCCGGCAAGGCCGGCATGGAGGTAGGGACAGAAAAGGCGTGGGAACTGTGTGAGAAATATAAACTGCCCCGTATGGTCTTTGTTACCGATATGGATGTGGACAACGCTTCTTACAGACAGGTTGTGGAAGACATGACCGATAAATATGGGAAAAAGATGGCACCCTTCCATCTTCCGATCCGTGAAAATGAAAAATTCGTAGGCTATATCAATGTGATCAGTGAAACAGGCCACAGATGGAAAGACAAAGAAGTCATCGACTGTGAAATTCCTGACTATAGTATGGCAAATTTGCAGAAATGCCGGGATACGCTGGTAGAGTCCGTAGCCGAGACAAGCGAGGAATTTATGGATCGTTACTTTGCCGGAGAGACGTTCTCAGAGGCAGAGATTCGTGCTGCAGTGCGAACCAATGTAATAGACGGTACGATCGTTCCCATGTCCATGGGCTCCAATATACTCTGCCAGGGCATCTATACGCTTCTGGATGATATTGTGAAGTATTTTCCGAGCCCGGAAAGCAGGGAAGCGGCCGGAGTCAATATGAAGACGAACGAAGTATTTCAGGCCGACTATGATTTCTCCAAGTCAAAATCCGCCTATATTTTTAAGACGATCGTAGATCCGTTTATCGGTAAATATTCTCTTGTAAAAATATGCTCTGGTGTGTTTAAGTCGGATGATCTGATCTATAATGAAGATAAAAACCTGGAAGAGAAACTTGGAAAAATATATGTAATGCAGGGCAATAAACCGATTGAAGTACCGGAGCTTCATGCCGGGGATATCGGCGCTATTGCGAAACTGAATGCAGCGCGGACAGGGGATACGCTTTCCACGAAGGCTACACCGATCCGCTTTGGTAAAACAGAAATTTCCATACCTTATACATATATGCGCTATCACGCAAAAAATAAGGGAGATATTGATAAAGTTTCCCAGTCGCTGCAGAAGATGATGCATGAAGATCTGACCTTAAAAGCAGTCAATGACAGTGAGAACAAACAGACACTTCTGTACGGTATGGGCGATCAGCATCTGGAGATTGTGGCAAGCAAACTGCAGAACGAGTATAAAGTGGAAATAGAACTGTCCAAGCCGAAGGTGGCATTCCGTGAGACGATCAGGAAAAAATCCGATGTGGAAAATAAATACAAAAAGCAGACAGGTGGTCACGGACAATATGGACATGTAAAGATGCGTTTTGAGCCGTCGGGAAATCTGGATGAAGCTTATGAGTTTTCACAGGAAGTAGTGGGTGGTTCCGTTCCGAAAAACTATTTCCCAGCAGTAGAAAAGGGGCTTCAGGATTCCGTTTCCAAAGGTCCTCTGGCTGCCTATCCGGTAGTGGGAGTGAAGGCTGTATTGTATGATGGTTCTTATCATCCGGTGGACTCTTCCGAGATGGCATTTAAGATGGCTACAATACAGGCGTTCAAAAAGGGATTTATGGAAGCACAGCCCGTCCTTTTAGAGCCCATCGCTTCGATCAAGGTGACAGTGCCCGATCAGTATACGGGAGATATCATGGGAGATCTGAACAAGAGAAGAGGACGTGTGCTCGGGATGAATCCTATTGCAGGCGGAAAACAGGTGATCGAGGCAGATATTCCGATGACAGGACTGTTCGGTTACTGCACAGACCTGCGCTCCATGACAGGAGGAAGAGGCGTATATTCCTATGAGTTTGCCCGTTACGAGCAGGCCCCTTCCGATATTCAGGAAAAGGAAGTTGCGGACAGAGCTGCTAAGGTAGCAGAGAATGCAGATGCATAGAAGTATTAAAAGATAACGTGTGAGTCTGGAGAAAGGAGTTTCTGCGGGAACTCCTTCTTCAGATTTTTTGTTCTATGGGAAATTGCTCTTCAATTTCCCATAGAACAAAACTTGTCCGCTTTTTTAATCAATTTTTAAGAAACAGAAAAGGGAATATGTAGTATAATTTTCCACATACTATGGAAAAGCTGCCTTCTGATAAGCAGTATATCTACAGGGATCGGGAGGCAAATAGAGAAAAGAGAGATGCAATATGAAAAAATTGACGCGTAATCTGATTTTTATTGGGGCCGGACTGCTGGCAGCTGGAATTTTATATTATATCTATCTGCCTGCCATCAATATTCATTCTGCAAGTTTCTGGTATTTTATTATGGGACTGATTCTTGTGTGTATGATTTTTTATGGATTCAAGCGGGCGGGCAGGAATTTTCTTGTTACAGAAGAGGGACATATGCGCCTGAATCTGGATTTTAAAGAAATGAAAGGCCTGAAATATATGGGAATATTGCTTGTAGCTGTATTTGTCGTATATCTGGTGGGCAGTATTTTATCTTCTCCGATTGTCAATGCGGCAAAATACCAGCAGCTTCTGACGATAGAAGAGAGAAATTTTACTGATGATATCAAGGAAGCAGATTACAATACGATTCCGCTACTGGACAAAAATTCAGCGGCTATTCTGGGAAACCGCAAGATGGGAAGTCTTGTGGATATGGTATCTCAGTTTGAAGTGAGCAATGACTATACCCAGATCAACTATCAGGGTAAGCCGGTGCGGGTGACGCCTCTCGCCTATGCCAGCCCTATTAAATGGTTGACGAACAACAGAAATGGGATTCCTGCTTATATTTTGATCGATATGGCAACGCAGAATACAGAATGTGTCAAGCTGGAAGAAGGAATCAAATATTCCAAGTCAGAATATTTTAACCGTTATTTATACAGACATCTTCGTTTTCAGTATCCTACTTATATTTTTGACGACCAGATTTTTTTCGAAATCGATGAAGAGGGGACACCCTATTGGGTCTGTCCGGTGAAAAAATTTAATATTGGCCTGTTTGGCGGTCAGACAGTAGGGCGGGTAGTGCTTTGCAATGCAGTATCGGGAGAATGTACCGATATGGATGTAGAGGATGTACCTCAGTGGGTGGATAAAGTATATTCAGCGGAGCTGCTCACAAGACTCTATGATTATTCCGGTATTTTGAAGCACGGATATTTGAACAGCATTTTAGGACAGAGAGACTGCCTCCAGTCTACCAATGGTTATAATTATATCGCATTGGATGATGATGTTTGGGTATATTCCGGTGTCACATCAGTCAGTGGAGATCAGTCCAACGTGGGGTTTGTACTGATGAATCAGCGGACGATGGAAACGAGATTTTACAAAATCGAAGGAGCGATCGAAGATTCCGCCATGTCATCTGCAGAAGGTCAGGTACAGAATCTGGGTTATGTGGCAACTTTCCCGTTACTGCTTAATATAGCAGACGAACCCACGTATTTCATGGCGTTGAAAGATGCTTCCGGGCTTGTCAAGAAATATGCTATGGTAAATGTGCAGAAATATCAGTGGGTGGCGATTGGGGATACGATTCGGGAATGTGAAAAAAATTACAGCGAGCTTTTAAATACAAATGGCATTGTCAGTCAAAATAAGGATGCGTTGAAACAAATTTCGGGTAAGATTACGGCGATCGCGCCTGTTGTTCTGGAAGGAACCACCCATTATTATCTGTGCATGGAAGGCTCAGAGGATATCTATGATGTGGATATGTCTGAAGAGGCGCTGATCGGTATTATACGGTATGGGGAAGGTGACCGGATTTCTGTCAGCTATACGGAAGGGTACGGTCTCCACGAAGTAGAAGAAATTGGAAATTGACAAAGTTTTACAAAATCAGTAAACTATAGCAAACGACAAAAATATTTGCCGTTTCCTATAATAATAACTTAACGTTCTGGGAAGGAGACTTTTATGGGTAAATTGGGGAAACAATTTCTGCCAGTGGCTTTGTTATCTGCGATATGTCTTGTGTGTATTTTGCCGATGACAGTACAGGCCAAAAAGATCGATCATTATGAATGGTCAGAATCTTCTGCAGTCTGGAATGTCAATGATAATGTGACTGCTTATGTAAAAAACGGTGTCCTGTATTTTGAAGGGACCGGAGCAATACCGGATTATACGAATGATACGTTGTATACGCGCCCTTGGCACAATGTGCTGATTGAGGCGGTGAATGTAGGGCCAGGCATTACAGAAATCGGTACAAAAGCCTTTGCAGAATTTAAGAAATTAAAGTACATTACCGTTTACAGTAATACGTTTATTAAGAGCGGTAACGCCTTTGATAAGATAGACAGTGCACCGATGGTACGAATTATGGGCAGTGAAGAGACTGTCAGGATGATAGGGGACAAGATTCCCTATACGAGCCTGGACAGCTGGGCACGGGTGGCACAGAGCCGGACGGCCAATATTGTCTATGTGGTGGACGATGGAGCCATGAAGATGAAGCTTCGTCAGAAGACATTGCCAAATGTTCCTTTCGTATATTCAGCGGACAATGAAGATGCCACACGACGCTATGAGATGGCAGATCACGAAGAGGAGCAGGTACAGACACAGGCCTTTACGTCGCCGCTTCGCTTCGCTCCTGGATACGAAACTGTAGGACAGGCAGTGACGTCCCGACGTGTCATACAGGGAGAGGCTTATCTGGAGATTATTGCCTATTATCTGAACTATGTATATCCTGATTATACTTATGGGCAGACATATTCCAATATGGTGACGACAGGAGATAAAGCATACGAGCAGTTTGACGGACAGAAAAAATATCAGTTCCAGATTCCTGTGGAGCTGCAGAGTCCGGGAAGAGACTTTAAGGTGATACAGATCGTGGACGGTCAGCCAACGGTGCTGGAAGATCTGGACAGCTCCGACACGACGATTACATTCCAGACAGACCGGGGAACGTTCCATTACAGTATTATTTACAAGTAAAACAGGATTGAGGACATAAAGTTTTGAAAAAGAATCGCACAGGTGCGATTCTTTTTCTATGCAGCTTACGGGGCAGTAACATATACGATCGGAAATTTCTTGACAATCCCCGGATAGGTCACTAAAATAATAGGAAGTTAAGTAGGAGGGATAAAAGATGGCAGTGCCTTATAATCACAGAGAGATAGAAGAAAAATGGAGAAAAGAATGGGAGAAGCATCCGGTCAATGTGGATGATGGCAAGAAACCAAAATATTATTGTCTGGACATGTTTCCTTACCCTTCAGGAAACGGTCTTCATGTGGGACATTGGAGAGGATATGTGATCTCTGACGTATGGAGCCGTTATAAAATGTTAAATGGCGGACACTATATCATTCATCCGATGGGATGGGATGCATTTGGCCTTCCGGCAGAG
Source organism: uncultured Lachnospiraceae bacterium (assembly GCA_910587635.1). Taxonomy (GTDB): domain Bacteria; phylum Bacillota; class Clostridia; order Lachnospirales; family Lachnospiraceae; genus VSOB01. The sequence goes on along the minus strand of CAJUNB010000037.1, from coordinate 78,290 downwards.
AACTATGCCATCAAGATGGGTGTTCACCCGGCGAAAAGTACGGCGGAAAATGTAGCAAATATTAAAAAACAGATCGATCAGATTGCAGCGCTGTATGACTGGGATATGGAAGTCAATACGACGGATCCGGCATTTTACAAGTGGACACAGTGGATTTTTGTCAAAATGTTCAAAGAAGGACTTGCCTATGAAAAGGAAATGCCGATCAACTGGTGTCCTTCCTGTAAAACAGGACTTGCCAATGAAGAAGTGGTCAACGGTAAGTGCGAGCGTTGCGGAGCAGACGTTACAAAGAAAAATCTGAAGCAGTGGATGCTGAAGATTACCAAATATGCAGACAGGCTGTTAGCTGATCTGGACAAACTGAACTGGCCGGAAAAAGTAAAAAAGATGCAGACCGAATGGATTGGGAAATCCTACGGTGCGGAAGTGAATTTCCCGGTAGAAGGAAGAGGAGAAAAGATCACTGTCTATACAACCAGGCCGGATACCCTGTACGGAGCCACCTTTATGGTACTTGCTCCCGAGCATGAGCTGGCGGCAAGCCTTGCCACGGAAGAGACAAAAGGAGCGGTAGATAAATATATCTATGACGCTTCTATGAAATCCAATGTGGACAGACTTCAGGATAAGGAAAAGACGGGCGTATTTACGGGAAGTTATGCTGTCAATCCATTGAACGGGGAGAAGATTCCGATCTGGCTGTCAGACTATGTGCTGGCTGATTATGGTACGGGAGCGATTATGTGTGTGCCTGCCCACGATGACAGAGATTTTGAATTTGCCAGAAAGTTTGATATTCCCATTCGGCAGGTCATCGCAAAAGACGGCAGAGAAATTGAAAATATGACGGAGGCATACACAGAGGCCAATGGAATTATGATCAATTCGGGTGAGTGGAACGGAATGGAAAGCGCCGTGCTGAAAAATGAGGCCCCTGAGATGATTGAAAAGCGTGGTATGGGGAAAAAGACGGTGAACTATAAATTGCGTGACTGGGTATTTTCCAGACAGCGTTATTGGGGAGAGCCGATTCCCATCATACACTGTCCGAAATGTGGCTGTGTGCCGGTACCGGAAGATCAGCTGCCTCTGTTACTTCCTGAAGTGGAGTCCTATCAGCCTACAGGTACGGGAGAGTCGCCCCTGGCAGATATTGAGGATTGGGTCAATACCACATGTCCTGTCTGCGGTGCGCCGTCGAAGCGGGAGACAAATACGATGCCTCAGTGGGCAGGTTCTTCCTGGTATTTCCTTCGCTATGTGGATAACAAAAATGACAAAGAGCTGGTGAGCAGAGAGAAGGCTGACAAATATCTGCCGGTGGATATGTATATTGGTGGCGTGGAACACGCGGTGCTGCATCTTCTGTATTCCAGATTTTATACGAAGTTTTTACATGATATTGGTGTCATTGATTTTGACGAGCCGTTTACAAAACTGTTCAATCAGGGAATGATTACCGGAAAAAATGGCGTAAAAATGTCCAAATCAAAAGGAAATGTAGTCTCTCCTGATGATCTTGTCAGAGATTATGGCTGTGATTCTCTGCGGCTCTATGAGTTATTTGTAGGTCCGCCGGAACTGGATTCGGAATGGGACGACAGGGGAATCGACGGTGTTTACCGTTTTCTGACGAGATTCTGGAAGCTTGTGATGGAAAACAAGGACAAAGAGGTCAAGGCAACACAGGAGATGATAAAAGTTCGTCACAGAATGGTACATGACATCACAACCCGACTTGAAAACTTCAGTTTGAATACGGTTGTATCCGGCTTCATGGAATATAATAACAAGATGATTGAGATGTCAAAAAACGGTGGCATTGATAAAGAGACATTAAAGACGGCGGTTCTGCTTCTGTCACCCTTCGCGCCTCATATATGTGAAGAACTCTGGCAGGAACTGGGAGAGAAGGATTCTGTGTTCCACGGTGTATGGCCGGAAGCTGACAAAGCGGCCATGGCCGATACGGAAAAGGAAGTGGCAGTGCAAATCAACGGTAAGACGAGAGCCGTTGTCAGTGTGCCTGCAGATATTTCCAAAGAAGATGCCATTGCGGCAGGGAAAGACGCACTTGGCAATAAACTGAGCGGTAATATTATAAAAGAGATCTATGTGCCGGGAAGAATTATCAATATTGTAATGAAATAAATGCAGGGTATATGAGGAAGAAAGAATGCGAGACGGAAAAGAAGTTATTTTACTGGTGGAAAATGACAGAAATGCTATCTATAATGAGCAGGAATTTTTGGAAGAGGGACATTATGAGATTGTAACGGCAGAAAATGGTAAAAAGGCTATGGAATACCTGGAAAAGAATCCATATGATACGGATATTATGATTGTAGCACTGAATCTTCCGGATATGGATGGGATAGAACTGTTAAAGCAGGTGAAACAGACGTCTTATCTGGATGGGATACCGGTGGTAATTATTATACCGGTTGAATATAAAGAAAAGCAGGCGGCCGCTATGGAGAATGATGCAGAAGATATTATTTTATCTCCCTATGAAAAAAAGGTGGCTGCCAATCGAATTCGGAATATTCTGGCTGCCAAAAGACATATGGAGTATGAAAATGTGATGGAAGGGTTCGTAGGTAAGGAGCTGGATAAGTGTATTGATACACTGGGGTTATGTAAATGCAGACAGTGCAGGAAGGATGTGGTGGCGCTGACTTTGAATCATTTGCGGCCCAGATACGCTTCTACGGAAAAAGGACGTCTTCTCTGTGCTACGGATCAGCTATCCTATGATTATGTTTCTGCTATGCTCCGGGCAATTACGGAGAGTGCGGAGACAGTGAAAAATAATCCAAGACATAAAAATGGCCAGTAGGTATTGACAGACAGCCTGTCTTTGGTAATCAAAAAGGCAGGGGCAGTGTATGGAAAAACGGGAAATTGCTCTGCAATTTCCCGTTTTATCAAAAGTTTTTACAGCTGTTCTCAGGTGAGTGCTATATTTTAAACGAGTAGTCTCACTGCTTTTTATTTTTCATCAACTTCATGATCTTATCCATACGTTGTATTTCTTCAGGGGTACTGTTTTTCTTTATGACAGCAATGATCAAGTCCATTTCTTCCTGAGAGAAAGAGACAGATTTTTCTTTTCCCCTCCTGGCTATACCCATGAGAAAGGGGAGCATTTCTTTTGGAGAGAGATTTTTTCCTTCAAATACCATCATCTGTATAAAATCAAGCTTGGCTTTATCAATGCCTGCAAGCTCGGGATCGTTCATCCATTTGGGCATTTCATTCATGGTCTTGGCCTCCTTTTAACAGTTCTACTATCGCTTGCTGTTCAGGACTCAACATGGATAAGAGCATATCCATATCAGGCATCTGCATGCCTCCTTCTTCTGTGTTTTCATCGGATGCAGAAGGACCTTGCATCTCTTTCATCAACTCCATCATCTCTGTTATTTCTTTATAAGTTTCCATAAAGGAAAACATTTGTTCAAACTGCTGAATCATCTTTTTCTGGGAGTCATTACAGTAGAGAAGGAGGGAAGGCAGTATTTTTTTGAAATTGGATTTTTCATCGTCATTGCATTCCCGCACTGGATAAGAATGGTTCTTAAAACAGGAAATTGTATATTGCAGTTCCTGGTATTTGATTAAGACGGCAATGTATTTCTGCATGGAAGAGTCGAAATAGGGCAGGAGCATTTTCATAATCTGTATCTGATTTGTAGTAAACAGCATGTCAAAAGCCGTTACGTTGTCCTGCTCTTTTTCATCCATACGAATATCTCCCCATCTTCATTATTAAGATTTATGCAACACAGGGAAGAGATATGCAGAAAAAGAGGCAGCAGATAGCTGCCCCTTTTTTTATCGTATAGGAAATTCTTTTACGATAAAAAGTATAAATGCGCAGCCTGCGGAGAGGTAATTATTGCTGTTGTCCGAAAGGACTAACTTTACGTCTCAGTCTGCTCGCGCGTGGTGAATCGCGCTTGCACGATTCTTTTTACCGCTGGATAGCGGTATTTGTGTGGGAAGCCCTATGGCTTCCTGGGAGAAACAGGAAGATTAATTGCAGCAGCACAGAAGAATAAGGATCCAGAGAATATTTCCGCCGCATCCGCATCCATCGTTATTTCCGCCACAGATATTGAAGCCGCCGCATCCACATCCACCGCCGAAACCGCCGCCGAAGCCGCCGTTTCCACACAGACAGCATAAGATGAGAATCCAGAGAATGCTTCCGCCGCATCCGCAGTCATTGGAAGGAGGATTGCTGCATCCACAAGAAGTAGCTGTTAAGTCGCTCATATAAGCCTCCAAAAATTTATTTATGGTTTATACTATGAATGATGGCTTGTTTGTGTTTCCTCAATTTTAAAAATTTTTAAAGATAGATAGAAAAAGTGGATATCTGGAAAAATATACAATGCTGATATGAGGGTTATTCGTTGTAATTTCAAAAGGGGTATGATAAAATTTCTCTGTAAAAGTGATAAACTCAAAAATTTTTGATATATTTATAACAATATGTTGGCAAAAGACTTGAAATTATTTCAAGATATTGTAAAATATATAATGTATGGAATGATAGAATATAGGGTAGTTATGTGCAGGAGGAGATGCGCAGATTGGCGAAGGAGAGTTTGAAGAAGCTGGCTGCAAAATATCATCTGGAAGATTACGATGAGAAAATGCAGAAGGCTATTCTTCTCCAGTTGAAACGAAGAGCACGGAGAAGAAGGCTGATCACTGTCCTGTGTACAATTCTTGCTGTAGGCAGCTTGGGATATTTTGTCGGATATTATTATCTGGCAGACAAATCAGACAGCCAGTTTGCCGAATTGGCAGAGTTAAAGGACAAAGAACCAATTGTTCCGTTTCGTATTCATAAAACAGGAGAAAAAGAGACACCAGATATTCTGGAAGAATATATAAATTTGTATAATAAAAACAAAAGTCTAATCGGATGGCTAAAAATTGACGATACAGTTATAGATTACCCTGTTATGCAGTCACCAGATGACACGTATTATCTGAATCACAATTTCAACCAGGAATATGACAGGAACGGTTCTATTTTTATGGATCCGGCCTGTGATGTACTGAAGCCCAGTACGAACTTGATTTTATACGGACATCATATGAAATCGGGGAATATGTTTGGAGATTTGGATAAATATGTATCAAAGGAATATATGAAATCGCATGAAATCATACAGTTTGATACACTGTATGAAAAAGGCAAATGGCAAGTCATGTATGTATTCCGGGATACGTTGAAGCAGGATACAGAAATTACATTTAAATATTATCAGTTCATAGAAGCAAATTCTGCGGAAGAGTTTGCATCCAATATGGCTGCAATGAAAGAGATGTCTCTCTATGACACAGGGGTAGAGGCTTCTTATGGAGATCAGCTTCTGACATTGTCTACCTGTGACAGTGCAGAAGAGAATGGCCGGTTCGTAGTAGTAGCGAAGCGTGTTGGCTAGAGCATGTTTCAAAGGAGAGTAAATAAAATGGCAAAGACAGAAAAAGTAAAAAACAGGAAATTACGGAGACGGGTACGGCGTACATCGGCGATTATTCTGCTGATTACGTCTATTATCGTAGCGGCGATTCCTGTACCGGAGAATACAGCGGCACCTGTAGGGGGTGCACGGGCTGCCAACAGACCGCCAGATGATCCTACAAGGACGGTGGACGCTTATACATATCCAGATGATACCAAACCTCTGCCTCCTACAGATACGAACTCCAGTACATTGAATCTGACTGGAACCGGAGTGACAACAAAAGAAGCTTTTTCTGTTGTTGAAAGCGGTGGACAGTACATTTATCAGTGGCAGTTTAAATATTATACGGATACGGATAAGAATACACCGTCTGTAACTGGCGGGGAGGCTCTGGCGATAGTAAAGGAGTATAATCCTACTTATTCTGTTCCTCAAGTGGATATGTCCGACTTTCTCTACTTAGATTATGAAGTGATTGAGCCTTCGATCTATGAGAAGGTTATGGGTGAGTTGTTTGATACAAATAATAATAACAATATACTGCACGTCACCAGTCCCGATACAAGCGGTTGTCCTAGCCTGCCGTTGCATAATGCAGTGTCAGGACAAGGCGTGGGAAGGGTTTCTTCCTATGAAATACTTAAGAAGTATTATCCGGAAGAGTGGACTGCTTACGAAACGGAATATAATACATGGAAGGCAAATTTTGACAAAGATCCGGCGACGGCAGGGACAGCTCCTGAACGTGATTTTGACTTGACGGCCCTTCAGAGACAGGGAAAAGCTACGGAGCTGTACTGTGATCTTGCGATGTCATCTTACAGTCCGACGACGCAATCTCTGAGCGGATTTAAACTTCAGAGAGTAACTGACAGAAGTCAGAAGAATCCTAATGGTGACGATATCGCGAAAGATGCATATATTCCGATGGCAATAGAAGGTGTTACGCATAACCCTGATATTGTTACGGATGCCAATGGATTTACATGCAATGAAAGAACGCCCAGTATATGTGCAATTGCAAATAATGCTTTTAAGGGAATCCACAATGTAGATGAACTGATTCTGCCCGCGAACGTTAAGTTTATAGGGGAGAGTGCTTTTGAGGATTCGTTTATTCAGAGATTGACGGCAAGAGGTTTGATCGGCATCGGTGATGGTGCCTTTAGACGTTGTAATAATCTGACGGAAGTTGTTGTAAAAGGAGACGGCAGCACTTCTACATTGCTTAAAATTGGTACGGAAGCGTTTCGGGCGAATCCAAAGCTGACCTCCTTTGAAGTACCGGATTCTGTCAATGAGATAGGTGGAGGGGCTTTTGCGTTCTGTAGTACGATGAACAGCCTGACATTTCAGGCTGGTGGACACTCTGACTGTGAAATCGGAGATTATGCTTTTTATAATTGTACGGCTCTGTCAAATGTGGATTGGGGCAGTGCTACAAGCAATATAACGAAGATTGGAAAAGCAGCTTTTGCTGTTAGCTCCGGTGGTGACAGCATGAGAGAGTTCCGCTTCCCGGAAGGTTCTCCTGATAAAGGGATCGCATTGGGAGACTGCATTCTGGCAGGCAGAGGAAGTCTGGAGAATGTGACATTACCATCGGCTTCCTGGGGCAGAGCACAGGATGCGGAGTTGCCGGAAAAGACATTTTTAAATTGTTACAGTTTAGGATATGTGGAATTCCCGGATGACGGAAAGTTTTCCTGTGGATATGTAATTTTTGGGGAACATATCTTTGATGAAGTAGCAAATCCCGATTTGTATGTCAGAGGTCCCATGCGCAATGCACAGCGTCAGACAGCAGGACCGAGAAAGAGTACGTGGGAAACTCATTCTGTTGGAAAGCCGGATGGTGGAATTCCGTATGTATATAAGGATGATAATGGAAAGGATTGCTATGAAGTATGTGACGGAAAATATCTTCTGGCGATCGATGAGGACGGCATTTTGCAGTCCTGTACATTCAGGGATCCTGACAACCCGGAAAATGTGGATATCGTAGTCCCCAACAAAGTGGGTAATATTGTGACTACGGGCATTGCCAGTGGTAGTTTTGATAAAGATACGGATGCAGAAAAGGGCGGTATCAAGCAATATATAACTTCATTGGTATTTGAAGACGACAGTAAAATCACGACAATAGAAGACGGCGTATTTTCAGGCTGTCCACTGCTGGAGTCTGTTGTTATCGGCAATACGATTAAATCTATCGGGGCAAACGCTTTTGCCAATTGCGGAACGAATATCAGAACCGGTGCATTGGAAGTCACGTTCCATACGCCGGCAGGAGGAGATTATGCCGGCTTTTCCATCGGGACAAATGCCTTTACGACAGGCGGTAAACCGTTGCTTTTCGCAGGAGATGTGGTAAAAGGATATGCTCCATTTGAACATGCCATGAATCCTGAAACCCAGGTGACATCAGATGGACTTCGAATTTGCTACAAGTCTTTGAGTCCGCAGAATCTTGTGGTAATCCAGGACAATGAAACCCATGCACCTACCTTGGTGGATTATCCTCATTATGATGCAATTGATGACGTCAATGAAGACTACATAGATACAGTGGAGAAGGCATTTTATTCCACATATGCCACAGAAGATTATGACAGTAACAGGCAGGCATATAAGGATGCTGTTGATGCCGGTATAACGGGAGATGAGCTGGCGGCGCTGGATGGTCCGTGGAATACAGGATACTTTGACAGGGAGCCATACAGTATTTTAGATGCCTATGAGAATAGTGACCAATACCTCGGAAAGCCATGGAAGCAGTTGACGATACCAGGCAGAGCTATTGTAGAAGCTACATTAAACGTCGATATTCCGGCAGGGATTACGTCGATCGATGCAGCGGATTATTTTAATAAGACGGTAGATAATGGACTGAACATTTCTTCCTATGACTGTCTGCAGAAAGCACGAAACAAATATATGTCGTCTGGTGACGGGACAGAGGAAGTAGTACAGGGACTTTTCAGTGGATGGCTGAAAGAAAATAAGGCTGATCCGCAGGAAGAGATAAGAGGTAACGATAAAATACAGACTGTTACTATGCATACAGTGACATATCTTCCTGATTATGCATTTGACAGTTGTGAGAATCTGACGTCCGTTTTCCTTGGAGAAGGGATGCAGGATATTGGTACGGCACCTTTCAGAGGCTGTACAAATCTGACCGGTGTAGGGGGCAATGATAAATACATCGGAGAGAATGGCATCGTTTATTCTGTTAATACAGATGGAAACTATATTATTGAGGAATGTCTGCCTGCAAGAGGGAATTTGGTAGGTACTGCAGAAGTCAATTCTGCAAACGATCCATTGATCGGTCAGGTAGGTTATGTGAAGGCGGGGGCTTTTGAAGATTGTGATTTTGTTTCAAGAGTGGATTTGACCGGAGCCAACAAACTGGAAGCAATTCCGGAAGCCTGCTTTAAAGACTGTGATGTATTGATGGATGTGGTTTTACCTGAATCAGTAAATTCCATTCGGTATGAAGCTTTTGCCAATGTAAAGCCCTGTTCCGTCAGGATACCGGGACGGGAAGTGGATATTGCAACAAATGCGTTTGAACATACATCTCAGGTTACGATTGAGACTTATAAAGACAGTGCTGCGGCCAGATATGCAACTTATCATGAGATGGGCCTGAAGATTTTAGGAGAGACTCACAAAGTTACGTTCATAGATTATGATGGAGTTGTATTGAAGATTGATTACGTGGAAGATGGTAAGGATGCAACACCTCCTGAGGAAAATCCTACAAGGGAGAACTATACATTTACCGGGTGGGAAGGAAGCTATCAGCAAGTCTATGATGACAGGACAGTAATTGCTCAGTATACACCAAATAACTGGGATCCCAGTAATCCAGGCGGTAGCAATGGTGGAAACAACGGTAATAACGGTAATAATGGAAATAACGGAAATAACAATAATAATGGTAATAACAATAATAATGGTAATAAGGATGATGACGACGATGATGACGATGACGACGACGATGATGATGAGATCCACACCGTTACAGTCGTAAACGGAATGGGAAGTGGACGCTATAAGAAAGGGCGTACTGTTACCATTACGGCAAATCCTGCTCCAGATGGACAGACGTTCAGTTACTGGACGACGGAGTCGGAAAATGTGGCTTTTGCCAATGCCAACAATTCAACTACTACATTTACGATGCCGGATAACAGGGTTACGGTAACTGCTAACTATAAAGAAGGTTCCAGCGGAAGCAGTACGACTTATAGCACCACTGCACCTGTAGTGGATGTAAATACCGGCGATGGTTCCGGAACAGGTACGGGAACCGGAGGAGGAGACGGTTCTGGCGGATCGGGAGAAACAGGAAGTGGTGATGTTACTGTCACAGATACGACGCCAAATACCAATACAACTGTCATTGTTACAAAACCGGGAATTTCCAACACAGATGTAGCTTCTGCTACGGTAGAAGGATCGGATGACAGCTTTATCGTCAAGGTTTCAGCCAGTGATGTGGCAGAGCAGGAAGTTCAAAATGCATTGTTAAATGAGTTTGGCAGTCTGGACAATATTGTATATACGTCAATGGATATTTCGTTGTATGATTCGACGGGAACAATACCAATTTCGGATACTTCGGGACTGCAGGTTAATATTACGCTGCCGATTCCCGATGCGCAGGTCAGCTATGGAGGTAATAATAAGGCTGCTGGTGTTGTAGACGGAAGTCTGGATAAGTTGAATGCTCGTTATAATACAATTGATGGTGTAGATTGCATTACGTTTACAGCAACTCATTTTTCACCGTATACGATATATGTGGATACGGCGAACCTAACAGCGGCTACAGATTTGTCACCACAGACGGGGGATCCGATTCATCCGAAGTGGTTCCTGGCAATAGGTCTTGCATGTCTCTCTGTTCTGTTATTTATCAAGAGAGATGAAAAGCCGAAGATGAAAGCAGCTGTGTAGACAACAGCATAATATTTTTATCAAAAACAATCAGCTCCCTGTGGATAAAGCAGGGAGCTGATATATTTTTCACTTCTGACAATTTCCGACAGAATAAATAGATAGGCAACAAATTATTTTTCCGGCATAGGATAATAAAAAAGCCGGGAGCAAACGTTGTTTCGAGTAAGGAGGCAGGTATACTGCACGAATCAATATACGGGAGAAAATATATGTGCGGCAGTTTTGGATACCGGAATTACAAAACATCCTGATTTTGACGGACGTATTGTTGGATTTTCTGATTTTGTCAATGGAAGAATCGGATTGTATGATGATGACAGCCACGGAACACATGTTTCGGGTATTTTGGCGGGGAGCGGCAGATTGTCCGAGGGGAAGTTCAGAGGAATTGCACCAGGCTGCAGGCTCGTTGTCGGAAAAGTGCTAAACAGCAATGGAGATGGTTCCATTGATCATATGCTACGGGGGATTGAATGGATTCTGAAAAACAGAAAACTCTGGAATGTCAGAATATTAAATATTTCTATAGGTCTGGGGCTGTATTTGAATGGCAGTCAGAAAGAAAGACTGCTCGCTTCTGTGGAAGAAGTATGGGGACAAGGCGTTATAGTGGTGGTTGCAGCAGGAAATGAAGGGCCAAAACCAGGGACGCTTTCTCCGATTGGAAGTATCAGTAAAGTAATCACTGTTGGATGTAATGAAGGAGGATATTTCGGAGAAAAAAATTCTCTCTGTGAAAATCATTCTGGTCGCGGGCCAGAGGATTCACCGCTTCGGAAGCCGGATATTGTAGCACCCGGGACGGACATCACCTCCTGTAACAGCCTGGTTCGGCATACTGCTCGTGGTTATTATCATGGGTATGTGATGAAAAGCGGCACATCGATGTCAACACCAATCGTTTCAGGGGCTGCGGCTCTCTGTCTGGAAAAATGCCCGGAAGCGGGAAATGAGGAAATAAAACGCAGAATTTTATATTCTGCCACGAATTTAAGAGAACCATGGTATAAACAGGGTTGGGGTATGCTGAATATAAAGAGAATGCTTGATTTTTAATATTGACACATCCCGTATTATTGCATACAATTATACGGGATGTATTATATGAGAAATGAAGGACAGGCAGGATAGAAAAGTGGAAAATTATGATGTAAAAAAAGAAGTTACGGATAAGTATTCATTGCGTGGCCGTGTATTTCATAAAATTCGGGAAGATATACTGAATGGAAGATATAAAGTGAAAGAAGAGCTCAGGGAAGTTGCCATTGGAGAAGAAATGGGAGTGAGCCGTACTCCCGTCAGAGAGGCATTTCGTCAGTTGGAGCTGGAAGGATTGATACGAATTGTGCCGAATAAAGGGGCTTATGTAACAGGAATCACAGTAAAAGATGTAAAAGACATTTATATGATTCGCTCTCTTTTGGAGGGGCTGTGTGCTAAATGGGCAACGGAAAATATCTCGAAAGAGCAGATGGAAGAGATGGAAGAGAATATTTTTCTTTCTGAATTTCATGCGGCAAAAGGCCATACAGAACAAATGGCAGAACTTGACAATCGATTTCATGAGATCATGTATGAAGCGTGCAACAGTAAAATGTTGGAACATGCATTGAAAGACTATCATCAGTATGTGCTTCGGGTGAGAAAGAAGACACTGTCCACACGAACGAGGAGCACAGAATCTAATGCGGAGCACAGAAAGATAATGGAGGCTATCCGGTCAGGTGACGGAGAGAGGGCACAACAGCTTGCAAATCGTCATATGATCAATGCGTATGAAAATATAGTGGAAAATGGTTTTATGGAACAATATGAGGAATAAGAAACTGCTTGTTCCCTGAGGATAGTATAGTCTGTTTGATAATGATATTGTTTATGGCAACAGAACAGAAGAAAGAAATAGAATAGAAAGGAAACACAGGCATGGAAAAAATTCAGATGAAAACACCTCTCGTAGAGATGGACGGGGATGAAATGACAAGAATCCTATGGAAAATGATTAAAGAAGAGCTACTGCTCCCTTATATTGATTTGAAGACGGAATATTATGATCTGGGGCTGGAGTATCGAAATGAAACGGAAGATAAGGTGACATTGGATAGTGCATTGGCCGCAAAGAAATATGGTGTGGCAGTCAAATGTGCAACGATTACTCCGAATGCAGCTCGTGTGGAAGAATATCATTTGAAGGAAATGTGGAAAAGTCCCAATGGGACGATTCGGGCGGCACTGGACGGTACGGTATTTCGGACACCGATTGTTGTAAAGGGAATTGAGCCATGTGTACGCAATTGGGAGAAACCGATTACACTGGCGAGACATGCATATGGAGATGTGTATAAAAATACGGAGATAAAAGTGGGAGGCCCCGGTAAGGCAGAGCTTGTATTTACAGCCGAGGATGGGACAGAGATCAGGGAACTGATTCATAACTTTGCAGGGCCTGGGATTTTGCAGGGAATACATAATACAGAGCAGTCTATCAGCAGCTTTGCAAGGTCCTGTTTTAATTATGCGCTGGATACCAGGCAGGATCTCTGGTTTGCTACGAAAGATACCATTTCTAAAAAATACGATCATACATTTAAGGATATTTTCCAGGAGATTTTTGATGAGGAATATAAAGAAGCCTTTGAAAAATCCGGTATCACTTATTTCTATACACTGATTGATGATGCGGTAGCGAGAGTGATGAAAGCAAAGGGAGGCTTTATCTGGGCATGTAAAAATTATGACGGTGATGTCATGAGCGATATGGTGTCCTCAGCCTTTGGTTCTCTTGCCATGATGACAAGCGTGCTTGTTTCCCCGGACGGCGTATATGAATACGAAGCTGCCCACGGGACGGTGCAGCGGCACTATTATAAACATCTGGCAGGCGAGGAGACTTCCACTAATTCTGTGGCGACGATTTTTGCATGGACAGGAGCATTAAAAAAAAGAGGGGAACTGGATGAAATTCCGGCATTGTCTGCGTTTGCCGAAAAGCTGGAACAGGCAACGATTCAGACAATTGAAAGCGGTAAAATGACGAAGGACCTGGCACTGATTACTTCTTTAAAAGATGTCACGGTATTGAGCAGTGAAGCGTTTATCAAAGAGATCAGGAAGACGTTGGAAGAAATATGCCACTAGAGTGAAAGATACATACAGAGTCTGTTGCGGGCAGGGGAAAAAGATTTCCTCTGCCCGATTTTTACTGTATAGGAATTTTCTATGCGACTTCTTTTACGCTTCTTCGCTCAGCTCTTCCCAGTGCTCATACAGTTTGGTAAGCTGACGTAGATTTTCTTCCTTTTTCTCAGACAGCTCACCCAGCCTGAGGGCATCGGTACAGATTTCCGGTTGAGACATAAGATTATCCAGTTCTGAATTCTCCTGTTCCAACTGTTCGATGGTACTTTCTGTTTTTTTCAGATCATTTTCCAGTTTTCGCCTTCGAGCCTGCAACTGTCTTTGTAACTTCCAGTCGGTTTTGGCTTCTGTGTCCGTGTGGGTGCCTGCAGAATCACTATGAGGCATATCGGCGGCAAGAGCGGTCCGGGCACTTTCTTTTTTTTCCAGATAGTAATCATAGTTGCCGAGATAATTGGTGAGGGTACAGTCTGACAGTTCCAAAATCCGGTGGGCGGTCCGATTGATAAAATACCGGTCATGGGATACATAGAAAACCGTACCACTATAATGATTCAGAGCATCTTCCAATATTTCTTTGGACATAATATCCAGATGATTTGTAGGCTCGTCCAATATGAGAAAATTGGCTTCTGACAGCATGAGTTTGGCCAGAGAGACTCTCCCCCGTTCCCCGCCGGAGAGTTCCCGGACGAGCTTAAAGACATCCTCTCCGGTAAAAAGGAAAGCGGCCAGAGTGTTTCGGATTTCCGTATTGTTGAGTGTGGGGTAGGCATCGGATATTTCTTCAAACAGTGTTTTTTCCGGGTGAAGGACATGATGCTCCTGATCATAATAGCCGATCTGTACGTTGGAACCAGTACGGATTTCTCCTTCCTCTGCAGGAAGCAGATCGTTGATGATTTTCAGGATCGTCGTTTTTCCACTACCGTTATTGCCGATAAGAGCCACGTGCTCTCCCCGCTTTATGGAAAAGCTCAAATGTTGAAACAGAGTCAGAGGACCAAAGGATTTTTTTAAATCGGTTACAGTGAGGACATCGTTTCCGCTCAGTATACGGGGCTCAAGATGTATCCTCATGTCAGCTCTGGCTTCCATTGGCTTTTCGATCACTTCTATTTTACTGAGCATCTTTTCACGGCTTTCCGCACGCCGGATAGATTTTTCCCGGTTAAAAGAACGGAGTTTTTCGATGACTTCTTCCTGATGTCGGATTTCTCGCTGTTGGTTTTGATAGGCGTTCCATCTGGCTATCCGCAGCATTTCTTTTTTAGAGGCATAATCTGTATAATTCCCGGTAAATACAGTCGTTTCTGTCTGATCTATTTCGATGATCTTTGTGGCAATCCGGTCCAGGAAATACCGGTCATGGGATACGATCAGCACGGCTCCTTTATAGTTCGTCAGATAAGTTTCCAGCCAGGTAATTGAAGTCATATCCAGATGATTGGTAGGTTCGTCCAGCAAAATCAGATCAGGCTTCAATAAAAGCATTTTGCCCAGAGCAACCCTTGTTTTCTGTCCTCCGGACAGAGTCGTGATCTTTTTAGAAAAGTCTTCCTCGGTAAAGCCCAGTCCCTTTAAAACGCCTGTCAATTCACTTTTATAGGCATAGCCATTTTCTGTTTCAAATCGATGGGTCAGAGAGGCATAGAGTTCCATCAATTTGTCCAGCTCTTCGCCGTTCACTTGCTTCATGTTATGTTCAGCTTCCCAGATCTGTTGTTCGAGTATGATCAGATCCTGCCTGACAGAAAGAAGCTCATCGTAAATAGAATTCTCACTGTCAAAAGATACGAGCTGAGGCAGATAACCGAGCGTCTTTCCACGGGAAAGGACAACTGTTCCCTCATCAGCGGACATTTCTCCTACAATAATACGAAGAAGCGTGGTCTTTCCGGCACCGTTAATCCCAACCAGAGCCGCTTTTTCATAGTCCTCTATGTAAAAAGAACAGCGATTTATAATGGTGGTTTCACCAAACTGTTTTTTAATATTCTGACATGATAAAATCATATACATTCCTCCGATAATCTACTCTATTTTAATGGAAAACCTTTTTAAATACAAGACTTCAATTCATTGACAGGAATTTAACATTCTTATATAATGAAGAATATCAGCGAACGAAGTGAGCTGATATTCGCTACTTTGCGATTCTGAAAGAATTGCAAAGGGACTCATAGGCGAACGAAGTGTTTCAGGAAATAATGAGATAGGGGCGACAGGATGGAAGGAAAAGAGATTTCCCAGGCGGTCATAGGCAGGTTGCCGAGATATTTCCGATACTTGGGCGAGCTTAGGGATGAAGGAGTAGAGAGAATTTCTTCCCAGGATTTAAGCGGCCTGATGCAGGTGACAGCTTCCCAGATCAGACAGGATTTTAATAATTTTGGCGGTTTCGGACAGCAGGGTTACGGATATAACGTAGATTATTTATATAAAGAAATCGGTAAGATACTGGGACTGGATCAGCACCATCATCTGATTATTATCGGTGCAGGCAATCTGGGGCAGGCCCTTGCCAATTATATGAACTTTGAAAAACGGGGCTTTCTTATGAAAGGGATTTTTGATGTAAATCCACAGTTGTTTGGAAGAAAGGTGAGAAATCTCACAGTCGAGCCTATGGAGATGGTAGAGCAGCGTATAAGGGAACGGGAGATAGATATTGCCGTATTGACGATTCCAAAAGGAAGCGCTGTGGAGATAGCAGATAAGCTTGTCAGTTATGGCGTGAAAGCCATCTGGAATTTTGCACATGTAGATCTGGATTTGCCGGAAGGGGTGCAGGTAGAGAACGTACATCTTTCAGACAGTTTGATGAAGCTATCTTATATGATCAGCTGCTATGAAAATCAAAGAGGATAGAGAAAGTATGATTGGCAAACGGGGCGGAAATAATAAAAACAGACAGAACGATGCAAAATACAGGAATGCTCTGTCAGGCAGACAGATACCATTGCTGATTCTGGATAACAAGTGGCATCGATTGTTTACACAGACTGGCAGAACTACAGAGATAGAACGTCTGACAAATAAACTGAACGGGCTTTTGAAACGACAGGGAAAAGTCAACAGCGGTATGCAGGATGTTCACCGGGTGAAAAAAAGGTTGATGGAAGGTATCATAGCCTCCATGGGAGGAGAGGAAACGTCCCGTTACGATAAAAAGATGGAGGAGAGCAAACGCCTGATTGCGGAATGCAATACGAAATTGAACGAGTATCGGGATGAAAATCAGGCTCTTCCAAAAGAAATAGAAGATGTCAATTACGAGCTGATGTTGGAAACAATGCGGATTTGCTATGACAGATTACATAAAAATACGGAAGAAATCAAAGCACTTGACAGTTGGATTATAAAGACAAGAATGGAACTGAAAAAGAAGATTGTGCAAAAACAGGAAAAGGAGACAGCCAATCATGAACTCTATTCCTATATGCATGATATTCTAGGTTCCAAGGTCATGGAAATATTTGATATGAAATATGATCCTGAAGAAAGCGAAGCTGAAGAGGGAAGTGATGAGTAGGATGCGCCAAAGAAAAACAGCTTTGGCGCGTTTTTATGTACACGGGCATCCAAAGGAAAAAGTCAGCAGAGCTGACGGATGCCCGGCGCAGCGGGCAGGAGTATCCCTGCGCGATGACATCACACGGGCATCAAAGGTATATGAGGAAACTCACCGGAGAGGAGAGAAGGATGCAATTTCTTGTAAACGCAGCACAGATGAAAAGCTATGACAGAAATACCATTGAGAATATTGGGATTTCTTCACTTGTTTTGATGGAGCGGGCCGCTGTAGCTACTGTGGAAGAGATCAGAGGACGTTTTCCGAAAATCTCCCGGTGGGAAAATGGAAAAGAGAGAAAGATATCTGTCCTGGTTGTTGCCGGCTGTGGAAATAACGGGGGTGATGGCCTTGCCATTGGACGTATTCTTATGGAATATGGCTACGAGGTTTCCTTTGTACTGATTGGCAATCAGGAGAAATGCAGCCGGGAAACGGCGGTTCAGATACAGATTTTGGGGCATATGGGAGTTTCCATAAAAAGTGATTTATCGGCGCAGATCGAAGAAAGAGTGGATAGGAAAAGGAAAAACTGGGATATTGTCATAGACGGGCTCTTTGGTATCGGATTATCCAGAGAGATAACGGGTATCTTTGCACAGTCTGTAGAGTATATGAATCAGTCAGGGGCTTATATTGTGTCTGTAGATATTTCGTCAGGAATCCATACAGATACGGGAGTGGTTATGGGAACCGCAGTCAGGGCCGATCTGACAGTAACTTATGGATATGAGAAGTTAGGGCAGATTTTTTATCCGGGAGCGGAATATACAGGAGAGCTGGTCTGTAAAAAGATCGGTATTTCCTACAGAGAGGGACTGGAAAAGCCGGCTGCCTTTATCTATGACAGAGGAGACTTGACGAGGCTTCCAGTGAGAAAAACCGATGGAAATAAAGGTAGTTTTGGAAAGGTATTTGTCATTGCAGGCAGTGAGGAGATGTATGGGGCCTGTCAGTTTGCGGCGCTTGGGGCCTATCGGACTGGAGCCGGGCTTGTACGGATACTGACTGCAAGATCAAACAGAGAGCTGCTTTTTTCTGCTGTGCCGGAAGCAATTGTGGATACATATGAGACAGAATTCCCCGGGGAGGCAATAGAGGCCGGACTGGCATGGGCGGATTGTGTTGTGATCGGGCCGGGAATGGGAAAAGGACCTCTGGCATGTCAGATGATGAAATATGTATGGGAACAGTGCAGGGCGCCTCTTATTGTGGATGCGGACGGCCTGAATATATTGGCGGCTTGGCCTGAGTCTGTGAGCGTGAAAGCGGGAAGAGAGATCTATTTTACGCCGCATATGGGAGAATTTTCACGATTGACGAAAAAGAGCATAAAATGTTGTAAGGAAGAGCGGATTCCCACAGTAAAAGAATATGCGCTGACTGTGGGGGCTATAGTTGTAAGCAAGGATGCCAGGACTGTTATAGGGGACTCTGAAGGAGAAATTTATATCAATACTTCAGGAGATAACGGTATGGCTACAGGAGGAAGCGGAGATGTGCTGGCAGGGATTTTAGCAGGGCTTGTAGCACAGGGGATGAAGGGAATGGAAGCGGCCTGTATGGCTGTCTATGTTCATGGCCTTGCAGGAAATGCTGCGTCCGGGAAGAAATCGGCCTATTCGGTGATGGCGGGGGATTTGCTGGAAATGTTGCCGGAAATTTTTATGCTATAGGAAATTGCTCCGCAATCATCTATAGCACAAAAATATGGATGTGCAGCTCGCGGAGCGGAAATGGCTGCTGTCGTAGTCCGCTCGCTGCTTACCTTACAGAAGGAGGAAACGGAGAATGAACGGTATGGATAAGCTGGAAAGCTATGGACGAGTACACGTGGAAGTGGATTTGGACGCCATACGTTACAATATGGACAGTATGAGAGCCAATCTGCAAGCCGGGACAGAGATGATGGCTGTGATCAAGGCAGATGGTTATGGACATGGAAGTGTACCTATCGGAAAGGAATTGGAAGATCTTCCCTATCTGTTCGGTTTTGCCACGGCTACCTTTGAAGAGGCGGATATTCTGAGAAAAAGTGGTATCCAGAAACCGATACTCATATTGGGGTATACGTTTCCTTATTGCTATGAGGAACTGATCCGACAGGAGATACGGCCGGCCCTGTTTCGTATGGATAGTGCCAGGGAATTGTCCAAAATAGCTGTTTCTCTAGGAAAAGAGGCAATTGTTCATATCAAAGTGGACACGGGGATGTCCCGGATCGGGATATGGCCAAAGGAAGAGGGGATCCGCTTTGTGAAAGAAGTCATGGCGCTCCCGGGTATTCGCATTGAGGGGATTTTTACTCATTTTGCGAAGGCGGATATGACCAAAAAAGAATCGGCTTTAAACCAGTATGAAGTTTTTAAAATATTTACAGACAGGATAGAAAAAGAGCTTGGGCTGCATATTCCGTTCAAACATTGCTCTAACAGCGCCGGTATTATCCGATTTCCCGAGGCGGACATGGATATGGTACGGGCGGGGATTACGCTGTACGGCCTCTGGCCTTCCGATGAGGTGGAACAGGATATCATATCAATCCGGCCGGCCCTCTCATGGAAGAGCCACATTGTGTATACAAAAGAGATGGAAGCGGGAATGGAAATCAGCTATGGTGGTACTTTTACGGCAAATAAGGGAATGCGGGTGGCGACTGTTCCGGTAGGTTATGCAGACGGCTATCCCAGATCACTTTCCGGCAAGGGGTATGTGCTGATACATGGAAAGCGTGCCAATATTTTAGGAAGAGTATGTATGGATCAGATGATGGTGGATATTACCGATATCCCTAAGGCGCAGGAAGGAGATGTGGTAACACTGTTGGGGAGGGACGGGGAAGCGGTCATTACAGCGGAGTACCTGGGAGATCTGTCCGGGCGTTTTCATTATGAACTCGTCTGCGATATAACGAAACGGGTACCAAGAGTCTATAAAAAGAATGGTAAAATCGTAGGAACAAAAGATTATTCTATGGATTTTGAATACCTTCCGGAAAAAGGGCAATAATATTGCTATGGCAAAGAACAATGAATTTGCTGTTCGATAGTGGCCTATAAATGGAATGAAGGAAGTGTTAGCTGTAACATGAGACGTGGAGATGTATACTATGCAGATTTACGACCGGTAATCGGTTCGGAGCAGGGAGGTATCAGACCTGTGCTGATCGTACAGAACGATGTGGGCAATAAGCACAGCCCTACAGTAATCTGTGCAGCAATTACATCAAAGATGAACAAGGCAAAGCTGCCAACCCATATAGAGCTGGATTCCCATCGATATGAGATGGTAAAGGACTCGGTAGTGCTTTTGGAACAGCTTCGTACCATTGATAAGAAACGGTTAAAGGATAAAGTATGTCATCTGGATCAGGACATTATGGAAAAAGTGAACAGAGGGCTTTTGGTCAGTCTTGAGCTGGATACATAATAGGAGAGATAATGGGTTTATATGATAAAATAAAAAAGAGGCGCGTTTATGCGATGCGGGTACGCGCTGCCTTGTGTCTATTCTTTCTTTTTCTGTGTAGTGTACTGTCTTCATGTCAGCGGGAGGCGCAGAATGCCGGGACAGAATATACTGTGGCGGAGAAAGGGGTATTGTCTGTCTGGTTTTTTGCCTGTTCGGAAGATGCGGACAGCATATTATTACAGACTCAGGATAGGAATGTGGTAATTGATACGGGACTGGAATGCGACAGCGACAGACTGATCCGTAAGCTGGAAGGTCTGCAGGTGGACAATATTGATCTGTTGATACTCACTCATCCTGACAAAGACCATATCGGTGGAGCAGATAAATTACTGGAGAAATTTCCGGTGGAACAGGTGATTCAGACTTCCTATGAGAAAGGTTCGGTCCAGCAGGAGGAACTGGACGATAAGCTGGAAGAGCGGTTACAGGAAGAAAAGATACTGACTGTGCAGGAAAAGACGGAATTTACCTTTGGAGACTTGCAGCTTACTGTCTATCCGCCGGGAAAGCAGTATGATAATGCCAACAACAATTCCATAGCAGTGTTGGCCCAGTTTGAGGGAAAAAAGTTCTTTTTTGCGGGTGATGCAAAGAAGAAAAGGATAGAGGAGCTTCTGGAAGAAGGGCTTCCTAAGGTAGATGTTTATAAAGTGGCCTATCATGGCAGAGACAGTGACAACAGTAGAGAACTGGTGGAAGTTTTACAGCCCCAGATCGCAGTGGTGACGGCCAGAGAGGCAGAAAAGAAAACGGCACAGGTGCTGGCGGATGTGGGAGCAGAAGTTTACAGTACATATAAAACGGATGTCCATTTTACAGTATCCGACGGGATTCTTGACGCCGGATAAAGAAAATGCTATAGTCATTAATGAGACTTTTGCATAGAGGAGATGAAGAAATGGACGACGGTGGACCAGATGCCGCGACAATGAATTCCAGAAAAAAACTTTTTACAAGGATTGCCAGATTGTTCGGGAGGCAGTCAGATGGGGATGTGACAGAGAGTGAGATCATATCCATGGTGAATGAGGGACACGAACAGGGGGTACTGCAGGCCAGTGAGGCGGAGATGATCACGAATATCTTTGCATTTGGCGATAAGGAAGCCCAGGATATTATGATACGCCGTAAAAACATTGTGGCAATAGACGGTAATATGACGCTGCAGGAAGCGGTGCATTTTATTATCGGTGAGAATAAGAGCAGATATCCTGTCTATGATGGCGATATTGATCATATCATCGGTATCCTGTACTTTAAAGACGCAGTTCGGGTACAGGAAACAAAAGGGGCCGGGGCGGCAGAAAAGAAGATAAAAAGTATCAAAGGGCTCGTACGGGAGGCTCGATTTATCCCGGAGACGAGAAATATTGATGTGTTGTTCCACAATATGCGGGCGATGAAAATTCAGATGGTTATTGTCATTGATGAGTATGGACAGACGGCGGGTCTTGTATGTATGGAGGATATTCTGGAGGAAATCGTAGGCAATATTATGGATGAATATGACGAAGAAGAAGGTCATATCGAGGAAAAGGGTGAAAATGAATATATTATAGAGGGGCTGACTCCGCTGAAAGAGCTGGAGGAGCGGTTTTCTCTTTCCTTTGGAGAACAGGATTTTGAGACATTGAACGGATTTTTGATATCCAGAATGGACAAGATACCTGATGAGGATGAGGAGTTTGAGACGGATGTGAACGGCTGGCATTTTAAAGTGCTTTCCGTCAGAAATAAGATGATTGAAAATGTGCTTGTGACAAGATACCGGGAGCAGAATACGGAAGAGCCAGACGCAGTGGAGATATAACAGATAAGTCTGCCTGGTGACAGAAGAAGAAAAGGAGACTATTATGTCAGGACATTCAAAATTTGCAAATATCAAACATAAAAAAGAAAAAAATGATGCTGCAAAAGGTAAAATCTTTACCATTATCGGCAGAGAGATCGCTGTGGCTGTAAAAGAAGGCGGTCCCGATGTGAA
Source organism: uncultured Lachnospiraceae bacterium (assembly GCA_910587635.1). Taxonomy (GTDB): domain Bacteria; phylum Bacillota; class Clostridia; order Lachnospirales; family Lachnospiraceae; genus VSOB01. Next base: position 55,657 of record CAJUNB010000037.1, on the reverse strand, counting down.
TAATAATTTCAAGCTTGCTGCAGTGGTTGCCAAAGCCAAGGCCAACAATATGCCAAATGATACGATAGAAAGAGGCATCAAGAAGGCAGCAGGCGATGTGGGAAATGTCAATTATGAGTATGTTACATATGAAGGATACGGCCCGGGGGGCATTGCGATTATTGTAGATGCACTGACGGACAATAAGAATCGGACAGCAGCCAATGTAAGGAGCGCATTTACAAAAGGGCATGGCAGCATCGGTACGCAGGGATGTGTCTCTTTTATGTTCGATAAAAAAGGACAGATCATGATTGATAAGGAAGAGTATGAAGGGGATGCAGACGATCTGATGATGACTGCACTGGATGCAGGAGCGGAGGATTTTTCAGAAGAAGAGGACAGTTTTGAAGTGATTACAGCTCCTGACTCTTTTGAAGAAGTACGAAAAGCACTGGAAGAGGCCGGAATTGTACTGGCTTCCGCAGAGGTGACGATGATTCCACAGAACTATGTGGAGCTGAAAGAGGAAGGGGATATTAAAAACCTTCAGCGTACACTGGATCTGTTGGATGAAGATGACGATGTACAGGCAGTCTATACAAACTGGGATGAGTAAAGGACTCTGAAAAACGTGAGGTTATGAGAGCCGGTATTGGAGGAAGACGAAGATGGAATACAGAGAAGGCAGGTGCCCAAAATGTAATGAAGTAATGCAGATACCGATTGGACGGGATAAAATTATCTGTATGTTCTGCGGACAGGAGTTTTCAGTAGAGGAAGCGAGAGAAGAAGAGCAGGCGGCATGCAGAGAGGCAATAGAGCATTTTCGGGAAACTGCAGGTTCTTTTTTTCACAATATGGAGGAGACGGCGAGAGGATTCCATAGAAACAGATATGCAGAGAGCTTTGAAAATTATTGTCAGAGGGAAAACGAAAATTTAAAGACAATAAACGGTATCATGAAAGAGGCTCCTGACAGGGCGAAAGCCGGAAAAGAGGTTGCGGAAATTATAATTGGCTGTGCAAAAGAGATTATGAACGGTCATAAGAAAAAAGCCAGCCGCGAAGCCTTCCAGATGACATTGAATATGTATATGGTGACATATGTGCTGCCTTCTATTCTTCATGTGGAAAACGGAAGCCTTTCCGATCTGACAGATGATATTTGTAAAGGCTGGTCGGATACTTTCCCTAAAAGCAACATCCAGGCGGCCAGCTATGAGTCACTGAAAGACGGGTTCAAGAGAAAACTGTGTTATATTACGACAGCAGTCTGCGAGTCTCTCCATAAACCGGAGGACTGCTATGAACTGAACCTTCTGAAAGCATACAGAGATGACTATCTGGCACTTTCGCCGGATGGAGAAGCGCTGATCGCCAGGTATTATGATATTGCACCTACGATTGTAAAACGAATGAATAAAGAAAAGGATCGGAAAGCGATTTATCGTAGTCTGTATGAGAACTATATCAGTCCCTGTGTGCGATTGATTGAAGAGGACAGAAATGAAGAGTGCCGACAAAAATACAGTGAAATGGTAGAAATGCTTCAGACAGAGTATATGTAGAACGGGAAAGCGGATATGCAAAAGATAAGATGGAAGAAAAATCTGCTTGGTTATTTGTTGTGGCTGCTTTTTTGCAGTATGGTCTGTTGTATTTTTGTGATAACGGGAACAGAGATGCTTGCAGGAGTCGGTGTGGAGAAGGCGGGAATTTCCATAGCAGTCCTTTGTATCTTTGCCGTTGCTGAGATCCACATATTTTTTCGGATTTACGGAGTCGGAGAGGGAAAGGAGCAAAACCGACAAAAAGAGCAGGCAGGGATTATCCTGGCAATTTTATTGCTGGTAATTTTGCGTATTCTGGCTGCTTCACGATGGGGCCTGGAGCCTGTGGACAGAGCATTTTTTGAGATGGCGGAAGTGACAACGGGGCAGCAGTTTCTGCCTTTGATTGCCCATAAAGCTTCCTATATTTATTTGTGTTGGTTATCCGCTTTGTTTCGTTTTTTCGGAAACAGATGGGAAGTGGCTGTTGTGATGCAGCTGCTGATGCAGACGGGAGCTTCTCTGTTGTTTTATCTGTCTGTCAGGAAACTGATGGGCAGGACAGCTGCTTTTTGTTTTTTGGTTTTGTCAGCGATATCTCCGGCGTTTTTGGTTCATTATAGGGAGATTTCTCCCGACTGGCTGTTATGTATGTTGCTTGGTGTTGTATTGCTTATGGCAGCCCTCCTGTATTCTGAGACAAAAAAGGGAAATTTTGGGCGGATAGTCAGTCTGGGAATTTTTGTCGGTATTCTGACAGGGACATATGCATGGCTGGATCTGTGGGGGAATGTTGTATTGCTGGCAATCCTCGTCGGTATATTACAGCTTGACAGAGAGGACTGCAGAGGAGAGAAGGGGGCCGCTGCTTTTTGTTTGCTGGTGGGCTTTTTCGGTGCTTTTGCGGCGCTCTTTGGGATAGAAGGCAGTGTTACGGGTATCGGATATCCGGCTCTGTGGCAGCAATATATTTCGCTATATTTAGATAAGATACAGCTGACAGTATGGGAGCCCCTGTATGGATTTGAGCTGATTGGACTGTTTTTAATCAGTATGCTGGCAGGCATGGCGGTTATCGGATTTTTCCGTCAGAAGTATGAAAAGACAGCAGTTATAACCGTATTATTACTGGGAAATCTTGTTTTCAGAGCGATAAATATGACACAGACGTCATATAGAAATCTTGGAAATTTTTTATTTTTGTTGGCAGCATGTACCGGAATTCAGTGTTTGGCGGACAGCTGTGAGAACAGAAAGGAAAGTCAGGGTATCTGTCCTGGCGGGGACTGGACTGATGTCCGGGAGGAAAAGGAAGAAAGCGGAGGAAGAGAAGAGGAAATGAAAGAGAGTGAAAGGGAAAAACAGGAAGTAACCAATACAGAAGACGGCAATTCAGAGCAGGAGATAAAATACATACCAAATCCACTTCCTGTACCAAAACGGCACGTCAAAAAGGAGATTGCCTTTGACTATGAGCCGGAAATGTCCCAGATGAAATTTGACAGGGAATTGCGTCCCGGAGAAGATGATTTTGATATCTGATTTTTTCGAATAATGTTGTGTATTTGGCGGATACTAGAGAGCAGAGAATGCTCTCTTTTTTTTGCTATAGGAAATTGCTTCACAATCACCTATAGCACAAAAACATAGATGCGCAGCTCGCAGAGAGGAAAATTGCACTAAAGTGTACCGCTCGTGCGCGGCGAATCGCGAGGGCGCGATTCTTTTTTTTATAGAAAATACCAGAGAGGCATTCGCTATTTACGGGAAAGGAGTCTCACATGTCGAAAAATAAAAATTGTCACAGAAAGTCAGCAGAAAAAGAGCAGGAAAAACAAAATAATAAAAATAAAGAAGAAAAGCGGGAACAGGAAAGCCATCAGGACGAGCGTATTGAAAAAACAGGCCAGGCAACACTTGGAAACATTCATCTGATTACGATCATCGGTGAGGTGGAAGGGCACGATAATCTGGGAAACAATGCCAAGACAACTAAGTATGAACATATATTACCGCAGCTTGCCGCCATTGAAGACAGCAGGGAGATAGAAGGGTTACTCGTACTGCTCAACACAATGGGAGGCGATGTGGAAGCGGGACTTGCTATAGCAGAGATGATAGCTTCTCTGAGCAAGCCCACCGTGTCGCTTGTGTTGGGAGGAAGTCATTCCATTGGTGTTCCCATTGCGGTGAGCACAGATTATTCTTATATCGTACCGTCAGGAACTATGGTCATTCATCCGGTGAGAATGAATGGCATGGTGATCGGTGCTCCTCAGACCTTTGACTATTTCAAACAAATGCAGGATCGGATCACCGGTTTTGTATGCCGTCACTGCCGTGTGAGCAGGAGTCGGATGGAAGAGATGATGATGACCACTGGCATTCTCACAAAAGATATGGGTACGATTCTGGTAGGAGAAGATGCAGTTCGAGAAGGCATCATCAACGAAGTGGGAGGCATCAAGGAAGCCATGCACAAACTTTATGAACTTATATCATCTTCTTATAATAATGCTCCGCATATTGAATGAGCTGGTACAGTCCCATGGCGATAAGGCAGAGTATAATAACACTTGTGATGACAAGATGAAGTTGAAACACCTGACTTCCATAAATAATCAGGTATCCGAGGCCATAGCGGGCAGCAAGAAATTCTCCTATGATGACACCTACGAGCGCAAGACCGATATTGACCTTCATGGTGCTTAATATGGTAGGTATGGAGCTGGGCAGCACCACTTTAAAAAAGACATCTTTTTTCGTACCTCCCAGTGTATAGATCAGGGTGATTTTTTCTTCGTCCACCAGGTGAAATCCGGTATAGAGACTGATAATACAACCAAAAACGGCCACTGAGACACCGGCTACAATGATAGTATTCATACCAGTACCCAGCCATACGATAAAAAGAGGAGCCAGTGCGGATTTGGGCAGGCTGTTGAGTACCACAAGATAGGGTTCCATGATCTCTGACAGACTCTTGGAATACCAGAGCAGCGTGGCGCACAAAAGGCCGAACAAAATGACGAGCAGAAAGCTGGCTATCGTTTCCAGCAGGGTAATTCCGATATGCCGGAATATGGAATGATCCATTACCATGGAAAAAAAGCAGGAAGCCACTCTGCTTGGGCTGCTGAAGAAAAAGCTGTCTATGATAGCGAGATCGGCACATATTTCCCACAGACAGAGAAAGAGGAAGAGAAAGAGAAACCGCAGAAAAGTGACAGAATGATGATGTTTTCTGTGATTTTTTAAATACAGTTCCTGGGCGGATAAATCATGGCCTCTATGATTTTTTTTCATGGGAAAGCTCCTTCCATAAGAGATTGAAATAGTGGTGAAATTCAGGCGCGCTTCTTGCGGCAAGAGGAGTATCATCCGGTTTTGTCAGATGGATGGATACTTCTTTTTTTACAGTTGCAGGGCGGGCGGATAGGATGATGACCCGGTCGGCCAGACTGATTGCTTCTGACAGGTCATGGGTAATTAAAATGGCAGTTTTTCCGGTGGTACGGATGATATTACCGATGTCGCCGGATACGGAAAGGCGAGTCTGATAGTCCAATGCGCTGAAGGGTTCATCCAGCAGGAGAATATCCGGGTTCAAAACGAGAGTGCGAATCAGAGCGGCTCTCTGGCGCATGCCGCCGGACAGTTCTCCCGGATGTTTGTCTTTGAATTTGTACAGATCATAGTCTGACAGCAGCTTATTGGCATAGGTGATATTTTCCACGGTTTCCTGGTGGGTGACTTCAAGGCCGAGTGTGACATTTTTAAAAATCGTACGCCATTCCAACAGATGATCGTGTTGTAACATATAACCTGTTTTCGGGTATTCGAGAGAACCGTTTGGATTCTGGAAAACGATCGTGCCGCCCTCCGGTGAAAGCAATCTGGCGATGATGGACAGGAGAGTGGATTTGCCGCAGCCGCTTGGGCCGACGATGGCAAGAAATTCTCCCTGTTTTACATCGAAAGAGATATCGGAAAGAGCGGGTATTTCTCCGGTCAGACTATGATAAGAGTAGGTGATATTTTGCAGCTGTAAAATATAAGGATTCATAGCGTCACTCCTGAAATTGATATAGTAACAGATATATAAGCCGGACAACGCCCGGAACGGTATATCTTATCATATGTCATTTTTTGTAAATGGAAACTGTTCAGACCGACAGAAAAATTTAACAGGGGTGTTCAATAGACATTGCAGGCTCCAAAAAAATGTGCTATTATCAAATTCAGATTTAACTAGTCATACATAACAGGAGGAAAACTATGGCACAGCTTTGGGGCGGACGTTTTACAGAGGAAACAGACGAGCTTGTCTATCGGTTCAATGCGTCCATTTCATTTGACCGGCGCTTTTTTGCGCAGGATATTGAAGGCAGTATTGCTCATGTAATTATGCTGGCGAAGCAGAATATATTGACAAATGAAGAAAAAGATACCATCGTAAAAGGATTGTCACAGATCAGAGAAGATGTAGAGAGCGGCAAACTTGCGATCACAGAAGAGTATGAAGATGTTCACAGTTTTGTAGAGGCGAATCTCATCCAGAGGATCGGCGATACGGGAAAAAAGCTGCATACGGGCCGGAGCAGAAATGATCAGGTTGCGCTGGATATGAAGCTGTATACCCGGATTGAAATATTGAAAACGGAAGAACTGCTGGAAAAACTGCTGCATACGCTGCTTTCCATGATGGAAGAACATCTGGATACATATATGCCTGGTTTTACCCATTTGCAGAAGGCGCAGCCGATTACCCTTGCCCACCATCTCGGTGCTTATTTTGAAATGTTTCGACGGGATTTTCTGCGGATGGGGGATATCTATGGGCGTATGAATTACTGTCCGCTGGGCAGTGGCGCACTGGCGGGAACTACCTATCCTCTGGACCGGCATTATACGGCGAGCCTGCTGGGCTTCGAAGGGCCTACCTGGAACAGCATGGATTCCGTGTCGGACAGAGATTATCTGATCGAATATTTGTCCGCGGCGGCAATGATTATGATGCATTTGAGCCGTTTTTGTGAGGAAATTATTCTGTGGAACAGCAATGAATACGGATTTGTGGAAATCGGGGATACCTATGCTACCGGCAGCAGTATTATGCCCCAGAAAAAAAATCCTGATATTGCAGAACTTGTGAGAGGAAAGACCGGACGTGTCTACGGGGCCCTTATGTCTCTGCTTACGACGATGAAAGGGCTTCCTCTGGCATATAATAAAGATATGCAGGAAGATAAAGAACTGACTTTTGACGCCATGGATACGGTTAAGGGCTGTCTTCTTTTGTTTGAAGGCATGTTGGGGACGATGACATTCCGCAAAGAGGTGATGGCAGAGAGCGCCATGAAGGGCTTTACCAACGCCACTGATGCGGCAGACTATCTGGTGGGTAAGGGAATGCCTTTTCGGGATGCCCATACGGTGATCGGTCGGCTTGTTCTGTATTGCATTGAGAAAGAAAAAAGTATCGATGGTCTTACAATAGAAGAACTGAAGACAATCAGCCCCATGTTTGAATCAGATGTATACGATGCCATCAGTCTGAAAGCCTGTGTGGAACGACGGCTGACGACAGGTGCGCCGGGCAGGGAAGCCATGATGGGTGCGATAGAATGTTACAGAAAATTTCTGCAGGAATGCAGGCAGAAGATGCCATAAACGAAAACATTTATATAAAAATAAAGGGCATAATGTGCCACTGGAGGAGAAAGTATGAATGAAAAATTGAAAGTCGGTATTTTAGGTGGGACAGGTATGGTAGGGCAGAGATTTATTTCTCTGTTGGAAGATCATCCCTGGTTTGAAGTGACAACGATTGCGGCAAGTCCCCGTTCTGCAGGGAAAACCTATGAGGAGGCAGTGGGGGGAAGATGGAAAATGGATACGCCCATGCCGGAAAAAGTGAAAAATATTGTTGTTATGAATGTCAACGAAGTGGAACAGGTGGCGGCGCAGGTGGATTTTGTGTTCAGTGCCGTTGATATGACAAAGGATGAAATCAAGAAGATAGAAGAAGAATATGCAAAGACAGAGACCCCTGTCGTTTCCAACAACAGCGCACATCGCTGGACAGAGGACGTTCCTATGGTGATTCCTGAAGTCAATGACGACCATCTGGATGTGATTTCGTTTCAGAAAAAAAGGCTTGGTACAACGAGGGGATTTATTGCCGTAAAGCCCAATTGCTCTATTCAAAGCTATGCACCTGCTATCGCTGCCTGGAGAGAATTTGAGCCCTATGAAATCGTTGTGACGACTTATCAGGCGATCTCCGGTGCCGGCAAGACGTTTCAGGACTGGCCCGAGATGGCAGGTAATGTCATTCCCTACATCGGTGGAGAAGAAGAAAAGTCTGAAAAAGAACCGTTGCGTGTACTGGGAAAAGTAGAAAATGGTGTAATCAAACCGGCAGAAAGTCCGCTTATCACATGTCAGTGTGTCCGGGTGCCGGTATTAAACGGACATACAGCGGCTGTGTTTATCAAATTCCGTAAGAAAGTGACAAAAGAACAGTTGATTGAAAAGTTGACGGCATATAAAGGGCTGCCGCAGGAACTGGAGCTTCCCAGTGCGCCGAAGCAGTTTATTCAGTACATGGAAGAGGACAACAGACCTCAGGTGGCTCTGGATGTGGATTTTGAAAAGGGAATGGGAATTTCCATTGGACGACTTCGGGAAGATACTGTTTATGACTGGAAATTTATAGGACTTTCCCATAATACGGTGCGGGGTGCGGCAGGTGGTGGCGTACTCTGTGCAGAGTTGCTGAAAGCCAAAGGGTATATTACGAAGAAGTAAGAGCCAGGTGTATTGGAGGAAGTCTTTATGGATGAATATCAATATCAGATAGATTTGCTGAAAGCACTCAATCAAAAAGTAAGTGGTGAATGTGAAAAATACGTTGCTCTTATAGATGCTTCCGGCGACGCCTTTCTCTACTATTCCTATGGGGAAGACATATGTTTTGCAACAGGAAACTGGGAACAGTTTTTTGATATACAGATCAAAAGTTTTCACGATGTTTCCAAACTGTTTTCTTATGTGAAAGAGGAAGATGCAGAGAAATTACGGGAAGTTCTCTATATCGATAAAGACGGGGATTCCCCATCTTCTGCTACCTGTGAATTTTGTAAAAAAGATGCAGAGCAATGGATCCAGTGTGACTCTCATGTTATGAAAGACAATGCCGGAAAGCCGGAAAAAAAACTCCTGTATTTCAGGGATATTTCAAAGTTCAGAAAACAGAACAATGATCTGGCATATCTGGCATATTATGACAGTTTGACAGGACTGTATAACAGAAATCGGTTTTTACAGGAAATAGAGCAGTGGATAGATAAGGCCTCCCGGGAAAAGGCCATATTTGGAGTTGCTTTTATCAATTTGAACGATTTTCGGAAGATCAACTCGGGCAGCGGCGTTCTTGTAGGGGATGAATTGCTTCGACAGTTCGGACAAGTATTGTTGAAGTTCTGTGTGGATAAGACAATGATATGCGCCCATATGAATGGGGATGCCTTTTGTATCGCTATTTATGACCCGTATGGAGAGAGAACGATAGACCATGTGTACCATAAGCTCGTGGAACGGCTGAACAATCCCTTTATTCTGGCGGACAGTCAGGTTTCCGTGACGATCAGTGTGGGTGTCGCAGAGTATCCGGAGGCGGCGCAGACGGCATCGGAGCTCATTGAGCGGGCTGAAATTGTGATGCTGCGGGAGAAGAGGGAAGGTCAGAATGGCATTCGGTATTTTGACGCACCGGTTATCTATGATTATATACAGAACGCTGTAATTGAGCACAAACTGAATGATGCGGTGTTTGAAAAAGAATTTCTCTTGTTTTATCAGCCTCAGTACGACACAGAGGAACGTTTCCGGGGAGTAGAGGCACTGATCAGATGGCAGGACGAAGATGGCAGGATGGTGAATCCGGGGGATTTCATCCCGATTGCAGAGAAGAGCAGTTTGATTGTGAGCATTGGAAAATGGGTGCTGGAGAAGGCCATATCTACACTTGCCGGATGGAAGCAGAAGTTTGGTGTCAGCCTCGTCATGGCTGTGAACATTTCTTCCGTTCACTTTTCACAGGATGATTTTGTGCCTCATCTGATGGAGCTTATCAGAAAATATGAAGTGGAGCCGGAGGAGATCGAGCTGGAAATAGCGGAGTCTGTGCTGGCAGATGATTTTGAACGGGTCGTGAGGAAACTGGAACTCTTACAGCACTATGGAGTACAGACAGCAGTTGACAATTTCGGAGTAGGCTATCTGAGCTTTTCCCGTCTTGGGAAACTGCCGGTTCATACGGTAAAGATCGATAAGTCCTTGATTGGTGGAATGCTGAAAGAGGAAGCAGGCGGTATCGTAGTGGAATCGATGATAGCGATGCTGGGCAGGCTCGGCTATGAGACGATGGCGGAGGGGGTAGAGCATCAGAACCAGCTGGACCGCCTGAAAAAGATAGGATGCGAATATGTACAGGGGTATCTGCTGGGAAGACCGGCGCCGGAAGATGCCATGGAAATACTTTTGGATAAACAGATATGGGAATAGCGGAGAGGCAGTATGAAGTATGGCAGGAAAAGAAGGAAATGAGCTGCAGTATCTGAATCATTATTATGAAAAAGAGGGAAGTCAGCTTGTCGTATTGTATGGACAGAAAAATATAGGCATGACAGAACTGGTGAGGGAATTTAGCTATGAAAAGCCCGTATCTTACTATAAGGCGAGACCATGTTCAGAGAGAGAACAGCGGTATTTGTGGGGAAATGAATTAAACAGCCAGGGCGCCACACTCGTTTCCTACCCCTCCTATCAGGATCTGTTCTTTGCATTGATTACAAAACGGACAAGGAAACGGGTCATCGTGATTGAGGAGTTTCAGAATATTGTAAAACAGAGCCGGGATTTTATGGAATCTCTCATTCAGTTTGTTCATAATCAGTGGAATAATCAGTCTGTGATGGTAATTTTAAGCTCCACTTCGATTGGATGGATTGAAAGCAGCATGGTACAGAAAATCGGAGAAGCCGCCTATGAGATTTCCGGTTTTATTAAAATGAAAGGGCAGAGCTTTTTTGATATGGTTCGCTGCTTCCCGGACAATACAAGACAGGAACAGGTAGAAATGTATGCCATTCTTGGAGGTTTTCCGGGACTCTGGGATCATTTTGAAAAGGGACTGTCCGTAAAGGAAAACATATGTCGGCACATTTTGCGCAGAAACAGTTATCTCCATGAGGAGGCACTGCATCTTGTAGCAGATGAACTGCGGGAAACAGGAGTGTATCATTCCATTCTGGCAGCGCTGGCGTCAGGGAGGCAGAAGCTGAATGATCTGTATCTGCATACGGGATTTTCCAGGGCGAAAATCAGTGTCTATCTGAAAAATCTGATGGAACTGGAAATCGTGGAAAAAGTGTATTCTTATGACACGGCCGGACGGGAGAATGCCCAGAAAGGGGTGTACCGGATACAGAATCATTTCGTGCATTTTTATTTTCGGTATCTGTATCCCCATATGAGCCATCTGGAGACAATGACACCGGAAGAATTTTATGAGGCGTATATTGCCCAGGATTTCGGGAATTTTGTGACCTTCTATTTTGTTCAGGTATGTCGGGAATACCTGGATTATTTAAATGCAAGAGGAAAACTGCCTTTTGTCTATACAAAAACAGGAGAATGGGTGGGAAAAGTAGGGAATATCGATATCGTTGCCCAGGATGAAGAGGAGAATACGATCATCTGTCTGTGCTGTTGGGAAAACTGGGAAATGCCTTACGAGGATTATGAGTGGCTCATGTTCTGTTCCAGAAAGGCACGGCTGGATGCGGACTATATTTATCTGTTCTCTCTTTCCAGATTTGAAGAAAAGCTGGTACAGGAAGCGGCAGTAAATTCACATCTGGAATTGATCGATCTGGATTCATTTTGAGGATATCTATGGGAAAAAGTTTATTTATTGCAGAAAAACCGAGTGTGGCGAAAGAGTTTGCCAAGGCGCTTGGATACAGCATGAAAAACAGGGATGGCTTTATGGAGTCAGAAGAAGCGGTAATTACCTGGTGTGTAGGCCATCTGGTGACAATGAGTTATCCTGAAAAATATGATGAACGTTACAGACGCTGGTCTTTTGACACTCTTCCTTTTATCCCAAGAGAGTTTCAGTATGAAGTCATAGACAGTGTCAAAAAGCAGTTTGGCATCGTCAGCGGTCTTTTGAAACGACAGGATGTGGAGACAATCTATGTATGTACCGACTCGGGCCGGGAAGGGGAATATATTTACAGACTTGTGGAAAAACAGGCGGGTGTGACAGGCAAGACACAAAAGCGTGTCTGGATTGATTCCCAGACAGAAGAAGAGATACGCAGGGGAATCAGAGAGGCAAAGGACTTATCGGCCTATGATAACCTGGGTGAGGCCGCCTATTTGCGGGCGAAAGAAGACTATCTGATGGGAATCAATTTTTCCAGGGCTCTTACGTTGAAGTTCGGCAATTCCATCAGGCAGTATTTAAAAGTTGATAGGGCTGTCGTATCGGCTGGCCGGGTCATGACCTGTGTACTTGGCATTGTCGTAAAAAGAGAGCGGGAAATCAGGGAGTTTGTGAAGACACCGTTCTACCGGGTCGTTGCTTCCCTGGCATTTGGGGGCAGGAGATTTGAAGGAGAATGGAGGGTATCAGCGGGGAGCCGGTATGAAAATTCTCCTCTGTTATATAAAGAAAACGGATTTTTGAAAAAAGAGACGGCTCAGGAGCTCATTATGATGCTGACTCATCCGGTCAGTGAAACTCTGACAGTGGAAAAAACAGAGAAGAAAAAAGAGACAAAAAAACCGCCACTACTCTATAATCTGGCAGAGCTGCAAAATGACTGTGCCAGATATTTTAAAATCAACCCGGACGAGACATTGCGGATAGCCCAGGAATTGTACGAAAAGAAACTGACCACGTATCCGAGGACGGATGCCCGGGTGCTTTCTACGGCAGTGACAAAGGAAATTACGAAAAATATAAAGGGTCTCTGTTCTTATGAGAGATCTTCGGATATCGCAGCGGAAGTGCTGGAAAAAGGGATGTATCAGGGGCTGGCCAAAACGAGATATGTCAATGATAAGCAGATCACGGACCACTATGCGATCATTCCAACGGGACAGGGATTTGGCAGTTTAAAAGGGCTTTCCACTCTGTCTGCAAATGTGTATGAACTGATTGTAAGAAGGTTTTTATCGATTTTCTTCCCGCCGGCTGTATATGAAAAAATAACATTGACTTCTATAGTCAAAAGCGAACGTTTTTTTACCAGTTTTAAAATACAGACGCAGGAAGGGTATCTGAGAGCGGCATCTCTTTCTTTTTTGAAAAAGAAAAGGCCGGAACAGACAAAAAATAGCCAGGAGATACAGGAAGACGGAATAGAACAGGGAACAGAACTTGCAGACGCTGCCTTTCTGGAAATACTGCCCAGGCTAAAAAAGGGAACGGAGCTGGTATTCCAAGGAGAAGAGCCCTATTCCATAAAAGAAGGAGAGACCACTCCGCCGAAGCGTTATCATTCAGGAACTTTGATTCTCACAATGGAAAATGCGGGACAGTTTATTGAAGAGGAAGAACTGCGGGCGCAGATCAAAGGGAGCGGTATCGGTACTTCTGCCACGAGAGCGGAGATTTTAAAAAAACTTGTGAATATCGGATACCTTTCTCTGAATAAAAAGACACAGGTGATTACGCCTACGCTGATGGGAGAAATGATATATGAAATTGTAGATTATTCTATCCGGCCACTTTTGAACCCGGCGTTGACGGCGAGCTGGGAAAAGGGACTGACCCAGGTGGCGGATGGCAGGATAACGAGCCAGGAATATATGGCGAAGCTGGATGATTTCGTATCCAGGCGTACCAACCTGATCAAAGGGGCAGATAGCGGACGCGTGCTGTACGGAAAATATGAGAATGCTGCAAAATATTATACCCGTAAATGAGAGGCTCATCGAGGACAGAGGGAGCCTTGAAGCTAAAGTGGAAAGTGTGTTGCGGAATAAAAATATGGACAATGAATGGAAAGGAAAAGGAAAATGGAGAAATTGACAATTCGGAGTTTATACGATTTACAAGAGACGATTGCAAAAGAAATATTTGATGGGCTGACCTATCCCTGGGAAGTGCTTCCCAAAATCAGCGCTTTTATCGTAAAGCTGGGAAACTCGCTGCCGGAAGACATCTATGAAAAACGGGGAGAAAATGTGTGGATTGCCCGATCTGCCAAAGTGTTCCCTTCTGCCTATATCAACGGTCCGGCTATCATTGATGAGGATGCGGAGGTGAGACAGTGTGCCTTTATCCGGGGAAACGCCATCGTCGGGAAAGGGGCAGTGGTAGGCAATTCCACAGAGCTGAAAAATGTCATTTTGTTTAATAAAGTGCAGGTACCTCATTACAATTATGTGGGGGACAGTATACTTGGTTTTAAGGCGCATATGGGTGCCGGCTCTATAACGTCCAATGTAAAGAGTGATAAGACGCTGGTAGTGGTGAAATCGGAAGAGGGAAATATTGAGACAGGACTCAAAAAATTCGGCGCCATGCTGGGAGACAATGTGGAAGTGGGCTGTAACAGTGTATTAAATCCCGGCAGTGTGATCGGCAGAGAGACCAATATATATCCACTCTCCAGAGTGAGAGGCTATGTACCGGCCGGATGTATCTATAAGGACAAAGACAATATTGTGGAAAAACGGTGATAAATAAGCCGAAAAAGAAAAATAGTTGACGGATGTAGAAATTTGGAGTATAGTAATTTCCGTAGTATATTAATACGTTGTCGCTTTAAAGTGTCAATGTGAAAGATTGTGAGGAGAGAGAAAATGAAAAAACTATTGGTATTGTCTCTTGTCGCAGCTATGGTTGTTACTGTAATGACCGGATGTGGTTCTGCGTCTGATCAGAATACAAGTGCAGAAACAGAGGCTGTGGCAGAAGAGAGTGCAGCGACAGGGGAAGAGGCCGCAAGTGCAGGAGAAGAAAGCACAGATAACACAGAAAATGCAGCGGATGGAAAGACATTTAAAATCGGTGTCATTCAGCTTGTAGAGCATGCCGCATTGGATGCTTCCAATGAAGGATTTGTGGCGGCTCTCAACGATGCAGGTATCAGCTATGAGATTGACCAGCAGAACGCACAGAATGACCAGTCCACATGCCAGACAATCGCGGAGAAGCTTGTAAATGACGGCAATGATCTGATTCTTGCCATTGCGACACCGGCAGCACAGGCGGTTGCAGGTGCTACATCGGATATTCCGATTCTGGTAACAGCTGTTACTGATCCGGCGGACGCAGGACTTGTAGAAGATAACAGTGCACCGGGCTGTAATGTATCCGGTACATCTGATCTGACTCCGGTGAAGGAACAGATCGAACTGCTGACGAAACTGCTTCCCGAAGCAAAGACAGTAGGTATCCTTTACAGCTCTGCAGAGTCCAATTCTGTATTACAGGCTGAGATGGCAAAAGAAGCATGCGCAGATGCAGGTCTTGCATCAGAAGTATTTACAGTATCCAGCTCCAATGAGATACAGCAGGTAGTAGAATCCATGGTAGGAAAGGTAGATGTTATTTATACACCGACAGACAATACAATTGCAGCCGGAATGGCTACTGTAACGATGGTGGCAAATGAAAATGGTCTTCCTACAATCTGTGGAGAAGAGGGTATGGTAGAGGCAGGCGGACTTGCCACATATGGTATCGATTATTATGAAATTGGCTATATGGCAGGACAGCAGGCTGTTGATATTCTTGTGAATGGTGCAGATATTACGACGATGCCGATCGGTTATCTGAGTGCTGATCAGTGTACTCTTACGACGAATCAGGAGACAGCAGATGTCCTTGGAGTCGATCTGACGGTACTGGATTGAGAAAATGGATATCCCCCGGATGGGTAACTGGTATGTGTAAGTATATGCTATACGATTAATTATGGAATGAAAGAGCAGACCTTCAGAGATGGAGGCCTGCTTGTTTCTTTGCTCTATGGGGAATTGCGATTCTTTTCTATTTTTACAGGCGGGACTTGCATTCACTGGCAAAAGCCAGTAAAATCATAGCATGTAATATAATTTGAGTGGAGGATGAAGATGAATATAGCAGGAATTTTGCTGGCGATGCAGGGCGCCGTTTCTCAGGGAGTCCTGTGGGGAATCATGGTGCTCGGTGTCTATATTACCTATAAGATACTGGATATTGCGGATTTGACAGTGGATGGAAGCTTTGCACTGGGAGGATGTGTCTGTGCACTGCTCGTAGTGGACAAGGGTCTGGATCCGCTTCTGGCGCTTGGATTGGCAACGCTGGCAGGCATGATAGCAGGAGCTGTGACAGGAGTATTACATACAATATTCGATATTCCCGCAATTCTGGCAGGGATTCTCACACAGATCGGTCTGTGGTCTGTCAATCTGCGCGTCATGGGGAAGAGTAACACACCGCTCTTAAAAGTTGATACGATCTTTTCCAGAATTGTGGACATGAGCGGTATGAAACAATCGGCCGTTTCTCTTGTGATCGGTGTTTTGATTGCCATTTTGATTATCGCATTTTTATATTGGTTTTTTGGAACAGAGCTCGGCAGTACGCTGCGGGCGACGGGCAATAACGAAAACATGATACGGGCCCTGGGAGTCAATACGAAATATACAAAGCTGCTTGCCCTGACACTCAGCAATGGCTTGGTAGGGCTTTCCGGTGCACTTGTCTGCCAGAGCCAGAAATATGCAGATATCGGTATGGGAACAGGAGCTATTGTTATCGGTCTGGCGGCTATCGTTATCGGCGAGGTGCTGATGGGAAGACTGAAGTCTTTCGGCAGCAAGCTCTCCAGCGCAGTCATTGGCTGTGTCGTTTATTTCTTGATTCGGGCCATCGTACTGCAGCTCGGTATGGATGCCAATGATATGAAACTGCTTTCTGCTGTTATTGTAGCGTTGGCACTTTGTATACCAGTAGCTGTCAGAAAATGGAAGATTTGGAAGTCATATTCTGAGGAGGGCCCCGTATGTTGACGGTAACAAATATTTATAAAACATTCAATAAAGATACAATCAATGAAAAAAAAGCGCTCTGTGGACTGAGCCTGTATTTAAATCCCGGGGACTTCGTGACGATTATCGGCGGCAATGGCGCTGGAAAGTCCACATTGCTCAATATGATAGCCGGTGTCTATCCTATTGACAGTGGTAAAATAGGGATTGGCGGTGTCAATATTTCCAGAAAGCCGGAGCATGTCCGGGCAAAATATATCGGCAGAGTATTTCAGGACCCGATGTTGGGGACAGCAGCGGGCATGGAGATCGAAGAAAACCTGGCGTTGGCATACCGCCGGGGAAAAGGAAGGACATTGAAATGGAATATTACCCGGAAGGAAAAAGATTTGTATTATGAAAAACTGAAAATACTAAATCTTGGCCTGGAAACGAGAATGAATTCGAAAGTGGGCCTGCTGTCCGGCGGACAGCGTCAGGCGCTTACGCTTCTGATGGCGACTCTGATAGCCCCCAAATTGCTCCTTTTGGATGAGCATACGGCGGCGCTGGACCCGAAAACGGCCAAAACGGTACTGGATTTGACAGAGAAAATGATCGGAGAAGGCAATCTGACGGCCATGATGGTGACACATAACATGAAGGATGCGATTCGTCTGGGCAATCGTCTGATTATGATGCATGAAGGCCGGATTATTTATGATGTATCGGGAGAGGAAAAAAAGAAGCTTCAGGTATCGGATTTGCTTGCAAAATTTGAGGAAGCCAGTGGCAGTGAATTTGCCAATGACAGGATGATGCTTGCATAAAAATTATGATAAAAGCACTGGATTTTTTACCATAAATATGAGAAAATGGTAGAGGCGATTAAGACAGGGCATTCTTTGGAGAAAGTGCACTGTTAAAAAATAATCTACATTACATATTGAAAGGAGTTTTCACATGATTTATTCAAAAGAAGTGGAAGAAATGACTTGTGTGGCACAGGGCGTTCATCATGGCTGTGCTCCAATCCCGGAAGAGGCTAAGTGGGTTCAGGCGAAAAAAGTGGAAGACATTTCCGGTTTGACACATGGCGTAGGCTGGTGTGCTCCGCAGCAGGGTGCCTGCAAGCTGACACTGAATGTAAAGGAAGGAATTATCCAGGAGGCACTGGTAGAGACGATCGGCTGTTCCGGTATGACACATTCTGCAGCGATGGCATCGGAAATCCTGCCGGGACTGACTGTTATGGAAGCTTTGAATACAGACCTTGTATGTGATGCAATTAATACAGCGATGAGAGAGCTGTTCTTACAGATTGTCTATGGACGTACCCAGTCCGCATTTTCCGAAGACGGCCTTCCGGTAGGTGCAGGCCTGGAAGATCTTGGAAAAGGGCTCAGAAGCCAGGTTGGTACGATGTATGGTACATTAAAGAAAGGTCCTCGTTATCTGGAGATGGCAGAAGGCTATGTAACAGGTATTGCTTTGGATAAAGATGATCAGATTATCGGTTACAAGTTTGTAAGCCTTGGAAAGATGACAGATTTCATCAAGAAGGGTGACGATCCGAATACGGCTTATGAGAAAGCATGTGGACAGTACGGACGTGTGGACGATGCTGTTAAGATTATCGACCCGAGAGTAGAATAATAGGAGGAGGACAATACAATGGCATTATTTGAATCATATGAGAGACGTATTGATAAAATCAATGGTGTATTAAACGGCTATGGCATCTCTTCCCTTGAAGAAGCTGAGAAAATTACAAAAGATGCCGGACTTGACGTATATGAGCAGGTGAAGAAGATTCAGCCCATCTGTTTTGAAAATGCGTGCTGGGCATATACGGTAGGGGCTGCCATCGCTATTAAAAAAGGCTGCAAAAAGGCTGCTGACGCTGCTGCAGCTATTGGCGAGGGACTTCAGGCTTTCTGTATTCCCGGATCTGTTGCAGATACCCGTAAGGTAGGCCTTGGCCATGGCAATCTGGGCAAGATGCTGCTGGAAGAGGAGACAGACTGTTTTGCATTTCTGGCGGGGCATGAGTCTTTTGCTGCTGCAGAAGGTGCGATCGGTATCGCCGAGAAAGCGAACAAAGTGCGTAAAAAACCCCTTCGAGTTATCTTAAACGGCCTTGGAAAGGATGCTGCTCTGATCATTTCCCGTATCAACGGTTTTACTTTTGTTGAGACAGAGTATGATCCCTATACGAACGAAGTAAAAGAAATCAGCAGAACACCTTATTCGGAAGGACTTCGTGCAAAGGTAAACTGCTACGGTGCAAATTCTGTACCGGAAGGCGTTGCGATCATGTGGAAAGAGAACGTAGACGTATCTATCACAGGTAACTCTACGAATCCTACCAGATTCCAGCACCCGGTAGCAGGTACATACAAGAAAGAAAGAACAGAAGCAGGAAAGAAATATTTCTCCGTGGCATCCGGCGGCGGTACAGGACGTACCCTTCACCCGGATAATATGGCTGCCGGTCCCGCATCCTATGGCTTTACGGATACATTGGGCCGTATGCACTCCGATGCACAGTTCGCAGGTTCTTCTTCCGTACCGGCTCACGTGGAAATGATGGGTCTGATCGGTATGGGTAACAACCCGATGGTAGGTGCTACCGTTGCCGTTGCCGTTTCGATCGAGGAAGCAGCGAACGCCGGGAAGTTCTAAAGAGATCTTGTAAATTGAAAATGCCGAAAGGCTTGAAAGTACCGTAATCTTCAGAGGTTGCGGTACTTTTTATGTCCAGAAGAGAAAATGGCATTAGGGATGAAAGTTTTTTATGGCTCGTGGGGGCTGTGGCTCTCTCGGAATTGTCTGTACCAGATGAGTTGATTTATATACTCAAACTGTGGTATCATGTTGCCAGATATTATGCCGTCCGGGAAGGAAGCGGAGTAGCCAAAAGGGCATGAAAACAAATCAAATACTTCCAGCAGGATGCGGGGTATTTAAACTTCGCGGTATTCGCCAGATGGATGCTGACGCATTCGCCCGGTTCATTGCTCGCGGGAATAAATTATCAGGGAGGTTATTCATGAAGAAAAAATTTGCAGCATTTATAATGGCAATGGCTATGGTTGTAGGAAGTGGTATGACCGTCCATGCAAGTCCTGTAAGGATGTCGGATGGCACTCTGTTTGACAGCGATTATTATGCGGAAACATATCCTGATCTGATGCAGGTCTATGGAAGGGACAGACAGAAGCTCTATCAGCACTATAAAAATATCGGAAAGGCGGAAGGCCGGGTTTCCCTTCCCTCCCAATATGTATACCCCGAACTGCCTGCGCCTGCGGCGGGAGATAGATACACGCCGGATGAATTGATAGCAGCTTACCGTACGATTATCGAAGCAAATGGAATTATATGGGATCCGAGCCTGAAGGGAAATTGGAGTGAGACAATTGGACAGCATGATATCAATGAATGGTATAATTATGATGATCATTATAATGGCGGAGGCTGGGGAACCGGTTTTATAGCGCCAGACAGGGCGGGGCTAAATAATGTTGACTGGGCAGCTTATACGGATTTGGAATCTTTTGCCTTTAATGATGGAACAGGGCATACAACCACAAGATGTTATATGGAAGTGTTGGGGTGGAGTGACAGTATGGGGATGTATGAAATTATAGCATGGTAAGCATGAACTATTTGCTTTTCTTATCTGACGGATAGCCGTTTCCCTGTAGATCAGTGGCGGCATCGGAATGGTTATTTGTTTTGTTCTGATTGTCTCTGCTGCTTTCCCAGACACCTTTCGGTATGGTATTTACCGGTTTCTTTTTATCGGTTATTTTCATAGTGACCTCCCGCGTTTTTGGTTAGTATGGGGATTTTACAGAAGAGTTATACATCATATAGAAAAGAATTTTAGAGCAATTTCCTAATAAAAAATGGAAGCAAAGGGGCTCGAACCCTTGGCCTCCCGCTAGTCAGGCGAGCGCTCATCCCAGCTGAGCTATGCTTCCATGCATTCACTATAACATGGATAGAAAAAAATGAAAAGAAAAATTTTCCTGGAGAAACAAGTAAATAAGAAGAAACCTGTTCTTTTGACAGGGGGGCTGTGCCTTTGTATTTTTCTGGCGTTGTTGTTTTCCTGGAGAAACAGGAGACAGAATGGAGTATTACTTGTTCCCTTGCAGGACAGAGAGATTGCCGATATGGTTTACTTTATGCAGAAGGACTCCAGGTGGGGCGAGGCGCATCTGGGTGAGGCACGGGATACGATGGCATCTTCGGGGTGTCTTGTGTGTTGCCTGGCCGCTGGGCTGGATATGCAGGCCAGAGACAAAAACCTGGATTTTTATATGACGGCGGGACAGTTGAATGAAGTTTTTTCCAGGGAGGATGTCTATACAGAGAGTGGAGCGGTTATCTGGAATAAAATTCAGGAGGCAGTACCCGGAACGATATGTTATGTGGCAGACACGGTGAATAAAAATGAAATCGATCAGCTTCTCGCAGATGGGATTTTTCCTGTTGTCAAAGTGCGCATGGGAGGTGTGGGAGCCTGGCACTGGGTGCTTTTGACAGGGACAGACGAGAATGGATATGTCTGTATGGATCCCATGGGGGAAGCAGAGGTGCCCGTATCGCTTTCGGAGTTCCAGGACAGAGTTTATTCTGTACGCGCTGTATATTTTGCGGAATAGACCTTTACTGGTTACGTATGTTCGGAAAGCACTAATATAATATATATGAAGGAGAGAATTTTTATGAATGGGCAATTAAAAACATGGCTGGATGGAGAATTAAAGGAATATGAAGCGTTATTTCAGGAATTCCGAAGGAAGGTAAAGAAAAATGTACCGTTGTGGATGGCACTGAGTGTCGTATTGCTTGTATCCTTTGGTGTTTTGGGAGGCGGGATAGACAATCTCTCTGAAACGTTGCCCAATATTTTAAAGATCAATCTTCCGGTAGGATGTGGGATTGCAGCTTTTATATGGCTGTGTTTCTGGATCCAGGGGAAAAGTACGTCTATGAAGAAAGTGCAGGATGCCTATGAAAAGGGGATTGATCAGTTTTTAAAAAGGGAAACGGATCAGGAACTTTTCTGTAAGCAGATGAAAGAAGGAAATTACGGAACTGTGAATTTTCTGAACACGAAGACAGAGTCCTATCCCACACGCTTTATCGCAGGTCCTGACTATTGGGTGCATTTTAGCAGTGGTTTTTGCCGTTTTATCAGAACAGAAGATATTGAAAAGATCTATGGAACAGAAGAGACATCGAGAGTTTCATATAACGCAGGAAATAAGAGAGTCAGTCAGAATGTGGCAGTGGGAGTCTCTCTCGTTATCGTATATAGAGATGGGTCCCTTTCTGCAAAGGACATAGGAGAGCGGGAAGAACGGATATTTTTCCAGAGTGGAAATCAATTTCGTCAGGCGTTGGATATGATTGCGGCGCATTGTCCCCGGTATGGCAGTTGGCATTAAATGCGATTAAGGATAAAAGTGAGCTGCGCATCTGACAATGATAAACGGCCAGTAATTACTGGCCGTTGTTATCGGAAGTTTCCTGAATTGCATTGTCTTCTTCATTTTGATCGGATTCTTCGAAAGCTTCTGTCATTTCATCTTCCTGTTCAGGAATGACGTCCTCTTCATCGCCTTCGCTGATAATCGTAATGGTTTCATCCTGGGGAAGTTCTCCCTGCAGAATCGTACCAATATATCCAAGACGTTTAAAAGCGCGACTGTAATATTCCAGTGCAGCATCAACCAGCTGGGGATCATAGTTTTCTGCATTATCGAATGCCTGATGGTAAAGCGCCACAGATTTGGAAAGATTGGCACTGGCTTCATCGGCCAGTTCTTCGATATTGGCAAACTGTTCATGATCCGGGACTTCCAGACTTCCCATCTCAATAAACGCGGCATCCATTTCGTCCAGATATCCGAGGAGTTCTTCTGTTCGGGTATCGGAATCAACATCAATATTATCTATCGATGTGGCAAGTTCGTTTATTTTATCGGTAAAAGCAGTCATATCGGTTTTGTACTGCTCCAGGCTGTCATCCGTCTTCCCACAGCCGGAAAGGGTGACAGCGAGTAAGAATGCGGTTATCGCAATCATTGCTTTTTTCAAGATTAAGTCCTCCTGTATCAAAAGTGCCTGATATTGGTTCTTTTTCCAGAAAATCACTCTTCCAATTTAACACATTCATAGCGTGAAATCAACGAAAAATGCGATGTGAGTACAAAAAAATAAATTGTGCAAAAAAAAGAACCGT
Source organism: uncultured Lachnospiraceae bacterium (assembly GCA_910587635.1). Taxonomy (GTDB): domain Bacteria; phylum Bacillota; class Clostridia; order Lachnospirales; family Lachnospiraceae; genus VSOB01. The sequence goes on along the minus strand of CAJUNB010000037.1, from coordinate 32,818 downwards.
GTTATGATGGTCTGGATACCTTTATACTTACGGGAAACGGTATTACTGTTTCCTATAGTATGAGCAAGAATGTGTGAATGATACATTGCAGAAAGGATATAAAATGACAAAAAAAGAATTTCAGAAAATCTGCAGTGAAAAAATAATTTATCTGGATGGAGCAACAGGTTCCAATTTGATCAGAAGAGGGATGCCGGCAGGAGTATGCCCGGAAAGCTGGATTTTGGCTCATCCTCATATTATGAAAGAGCTTCAGACAGAATATGTGGAAGCGGGCAGCCATATTGTCTATGCACCGACGTTTACGAGCAACAGAATTAAATTGGCGGAGTATGGCCTGGATGATCAGATAGAGGAAATCAACAGAGCGTTAGTTGCTATTTCCAGACAGGCTGCGGATGGCAGGGCCTATGTGGCGGGAGATCTGACGATGACAGGCAGACAATTGGCACCGATGGGAACGCTCACTTTCGAAGAGCTGATAATGGTGTATAAGGAACAGATTTCCTATTGCGTGGAAGCGGGAGTAGACCTGCTCGTGGTGGAGACAATGATGAGTCTGCAGGAGTGCAGGGCAGCACTGATTGCGGCAAAAGAAGTGTGCGACTTGCCGGTTATGGTGACGATGACTTTTGAAACGGATGGCAGAAGTCTGTTCGGAACAGATGCCAGGACAGCGGCTGTCGTATTGGAGAGTCTGGGCGCCGCAGCCATTGGAGCAAATTGCTCTACAGGGCCGGATAAGATGGCAGAAATCATTCGGGAAATGGCAGAAGTGACAACGATTCCGTTAATTGCCAAGCCCAATGCAGGATTACCGTCTCTGGCGGAGGACGGCAGCACAGTCTATGATATGGATGCAGATACATTTGGCCGGGAAATGGTACAGCTTGTAGAGGCGGGAGCCTCGATTCTGGGAGGATGTTGTGGAACAGCGCCGGACTATATCCGGGAGCTGGTCATAAATACAAAGGACCTTCCGGTGAAAGTACGGGAAAGACAGGAGAGGCGGTATTTGAGTTCGGAGCGTCAGACACTGTCTTTCGGGCTGGAAGATTCTTTCATTATCGTGGGAGAGCGGATTAATCCTACTGGCAAAAAGAAATTGCAGGCTCAGCTGCGGGAAGGCAATCTGGATATGGTACTTACCTTTGCTCAGGAACAGGAAGCGTGTGGGGCAGGGGTATTGGATATCAATATGGGAATGAGCGGTATCGATGAAAAAGAGATGATGCTGCAAGTCATTACAGAAGTACCGGGGGTCACATCACTGCCCCTTGCCATCGATTCCAGCCATGTGGAAGTGCTGGAAGCGGCTCTGCGGCAGTACCCGGGCAGAGCTTTGATCAATTCCATATCGTTGGAACAGGTAAAGTTTGAAAAACTGCTTCCCCTTGCTCAGAAATATGGTGCAATGTTTATCTTACTTCCTCTGTCGGATGCAGGTCTTCCGAAAACGATGGAAGAGAAGATTGAAATCATAGAGAAAATAACAGCCCGGGCCTATGAGCTGGGCATGAAAAAAGAAGATATTGTTGTAGATGGTCTGGTGACGACGGTGGGTGCCAATCCAGGGGCGGCTCTGGAGACGCTGGAAACGATTCGTTATTGTAAAGAAAGAGGACTGGCTACAATATGCGGATTGTCCAATATTTCTTTCGGACTTCCTGAACGGAGTTTTGTCAATACGGCTTTTCTGACAATGGCGATCCAGTCGGGGCTGACAATGGCGATCGCCAATCCGTCTCAGGATCTGCTTGTGAACAGCGCTTTTGCCTCCGATTTACTTTTACAGAAAGAAAGCGCCGACGTCCGGTATATCGAACGGATGAATACATGGAAAGAGGCATATCCTCAGAGAAAAGAGGATACTGGACAGAGCGTGGCGCCAACAATAAAAAAAGAAGATATAGTTTTTAAGCAGGAGATGTTACCTCTGGAGTGTATCCGGGAAGCAGTTCTGAAAGGCAATAAACGAAGGATTGTAGATTTGACAAAAAAAGCTCTTTCTGACGGAACGGAACCCAGGGAGATTCTGGATAATGCACTGCTTCCGGGGATCAATGAGGTGGGAGAGTTGTTTGATCAGGGAAAATATTTTCTGCCTCAATTGATTGCAGGTGCGGAAGCCATGAAGCTTGCCATCGAATATCTGGAACCTCTTTTGCTGAAAGACGGGACACAGGAAGCATTGCCCACTGTAGTCATCGCAACAGTAAAAGGAGACATTCACGATATAGGAAAAAATCTGGTGGCTCTTATGCTGAAAAATCATGGTTTTCATGTCATTGACCTGGGAAAGGACGTGCCAAGGGAGAAAATCATAGAGGAAGCGGAAAAAAGCGGTGCCAGTGTTATTGCGTTATCAGCGCTTATGACGACAACGATGCAGGAAATGCGTCATGTGATTTCCTATGCAAAAGAGAAAGGAAGTAAAGCTAAAATCATTATCGGCGGTGCTGTCATTACACAGGATTATGCCGATGAAATCGGTGCCGATGGCTATTCGGCCGATGCAGCGGAAGCAGTGAAGCTGACGAGGAAAATTCTGGGACTGGAAACGAAATAAAAAGATAGAAGAATAACTCCGGGAAGTTATGGAAAACGGGTAAATGGCAGAGTGATTCCGGGAGTGGATGATAAATAGACAGGTAACCAAAGGAGATTGAAAAATGAACGGAGCAGATGCAATCATCAAATGTCTGGAAGCAGAGGACGTAGATATCGTGTTCGGCTATCCGGGTGTGGCAATATGTCCATTTTATAACAGTATATTAGAGTCATCTATCAGAAGTATTCTGATTCGGACAGAACAGAATGCCGCTCACGCAGCGAGCGGGCTGGCAAGAGTGACTGGCAAAGTAGGAGTATGCGCAGTAACAAGTGGACCGGGAGCCACCAATCTGCTGACAGGTATTGCTACCGCGTTTGCGGACAGTATTCCCCTTGTCTGTATTACCGGTCAGGTAAACAGTGCATTGATCGGTTCGGACGTATTCCAGGAGGCCGATGTGACCGGAGCGGCCGAGTCTTTTGTCAAATACAGCTATCTTGTAAAAGACGCGTCGGAAATTCCCCGTATTTTTAAAGAGGCTTTTCATATTGCTTCCACGGGTAGAAAGGGGCCGGTTTTGATTGACGTTCCCATTGATATACAGAATGCGCCTGTTGCGGATTTTACATATCCCCAGGAAGTAAATTTAAGAACATATAAGCCAACTGTAAAAGGACATGCAGTACAGATCAAAAAGGTCATTCAGGAACTGGAAAAGGCAAAACGGCCTATTCTCTGTGTGGGTGGCGGGGTACTTTTGAGTGATGCGCAAAAGGAGCTGCGGGAATTTTCCGAGCGATATCAAATACCGGTGGTTTCCACGATGATGGGAATCAGTGTGATGCCGACGAAGCATCCTATGTATTTTGGTATGGTGGGCAATAACGGAAAGCCTTATGCCAACCGTGCTATGAACGAATCGGATCTGCTTATTATGACGGGAGCCCGGGTGGCAGACCGGGCAGTGAGTCAGCCCGATTTGATTACAGAAAATAAAGTATTAATACATATTGATGTGGATCCGGCAGAGATTGGTAAAAATGTAGGACCGACGATTCCCCTTGTGGGAGATATCAAACATATATTCCGGGATATGGCGAAACAGACCCTTACCTGTGAACACGATGACTGGATAGAGACGCTGCAGGGGTACCGGGAGACGATGGAACCTGCAAGACATCCTGACCCGAATTATGTAGATCCGGCCGCTTTTATCCGTCTTCTTTCCGAAAAAATGAAAGATTCGGCTATCTATGTGGCAGATGTGGGACAGAATCAGATCTGGTCCTGTGCACATCATGTTGTAAAAAAAGGCCGTTTTCTGACTTCTGGCGGTATGGGAACGATGGGATATTCTATTCCGGCTGCCATGGGTGCCAAGCTGGGAGCCCCTAACAAGCAGGTGGTAGCCGTATGTGGGGATGGTTCTTTCCAGATGTCCATGATGGAACTGGCAACGATGCGGCAGCACAATATACCGGTAAAAATTGTAGTTTTAAAAAACAATTATCTGGGCATGGTTCGGGAATATCAGCACTATACCTATGCAGATAACTATTCTGTAGTGGACTTAACCGGCAGCCCTGATCTGGAAAAGCTGGCCGGGGCATATGGTCTTCCGTTTATCCGTCTGACTGATATGAACGGAGCAGAAACGGCAATCAACAGGTTTTTGAAAGAGGACACTTCCATGCTGATGGAATGTATCATCGACCCGATGGATCTGGTGAAATAAGAAGGAGGCCCGATATGAAAAAAATATATTCTGTTCTTGTGGAAAATCGATCAGGTGTTCTGTGCAAGGTGGCCGGGCTTTTTTCCAGAAGGTGTTTTAATATTGACAGCCTTGCAGTAGGAGAGACAGACGATGCGGCAGTGTCCTGTATGACCATTGTAAGCAGCGGTGACGAGAGGACGCTGGAGCAGATTGAAAAACAGCTGAATAAAAAACTGGATATTATCAAGATCAAGACCTTTGAAGAAAGTCAGAGCATCAGCCGGGAACTGATGCTTGTCAAAGTGAAGTTCAATAAGGGAAACCGAAGGGATATTATGGAAACCTGTGAGATCATGAAGGCACAGATTGTAGATATGTCTAAAAACCAGATGATGATACAGATCTGTGATGTGCCGGAGAGAACGGCGCTCCTGATTACGTTGCTTCAGTCCATCAGTATCGTGGAAGTGGCGAGAACCGGTACCCTTGCCCTCCCCAAATGCGATGCGTGAGCACTTGGCGAGGTGTTTTCGAGCCTAGTGCGAACGTATGTCGGAACACTTAGCGAGGTATTTGCGAGCGATAGTGTTACGACGGCGTGTAAAAAGCACTTAGCGAGGTGTGGTAAATAAAGAATGGTCAGAGTGTTTCTTATAACATAAAGTTATAGAAAGTATTCTGTCAGTGCATACGTTGACAAGAAATTTTTTTGTTGCTAGAATGTATAAAATGAAGTTAAGGAAAAAGAGGAAGAGGTTATGAATAAAAAGGTCTTTCAGCTTATCGTTGATAATACATCCGGTGTCCTCAGTCGTATTTCTGGACTTTTTGCAAGACGGGGATATAACATTGAGAGCATTACCGCGGGTGTTACTGCGGATCCCCGGTTTACGAGGATTACGATTGTAGCTAGTGGAGATGATGAGATCCTGGATCAGATAGAGAAACAGGTGGAGAAGCTGGTAGATGTACGGGATATTCGGGAGTTGAAGCCGGAAAACAGCGTGTACCGGGAACTGGCATTGATTAAAGTGAGGGCAGGGGCATCTCAGAGAGACAGTGTCATCGGGGTGACGGATATTTTCCGGGCAAAGATTATAGATGTGTGTACAGAGAGTCTCACAATAGAACTCACTGGTAATCAGGCAAAGATAGAAGCCTTTCTGAATCTCCTGGATGGCTATGAAATACTGGAACTGGCTCGGACAGGGATTGCCGGTCTGGGACGTGGCATAGAAGATGTAGTTTATATTGAAGATTAAGTTACTCTCAATGAACAAGGACACATAGGGTCAGGATATTGTAAAAATAGGTTAATCCTTTTTGTTACTGAAAACCAAGAGATGATGGAGGAGAAGAAAATGGCAAATATTTATTATCAGGAAGATTGTAACCTTTCGTTGCTGGAAGGGAAGACAATTGCGATTATCGGTTATGGAAGTCAGGGACATGCCCATGCTTTGAACCTGAAAGAATCAGGATGTCATGTAATTATCGGTCTTTATAAAGGTTCTAAATCCTGGGATAAGGCACAGGCACAGGGATTCGAAGTGTTCACTGCAGCGGAAGCTGCGAAACAGGCGGATATTATCATGATTCTGATCAATGATGAAAAACAGGCAGATCTCTATAAGAATGATATTGAGCCCAACCTGGAAGAGGGGAATATGCTCATGTTCGCTCACGGATTCAATATTCATTTTGGCTGTATCGTACCTCCTGCGAATGTGGATGTGACAATGATCGCACCGAAAGGACCTGGACATACTGTCAGAAGTGAATATCAGGTAGGGAAAGGTGTTCCGTGCCTCGTTGCAGTGGAGCAGGATTATACAGGAAAGGCAAAGGATGTGGCGCTTGCCTATGCACTTGGTATCGGCGGTGCGAGAGCGGGCGTTTTGGAGACGACATTCCGTACAGAGACAGAGACAGATCTGTTCGGTGAGCAGGCAGTTCTGTGTGGTGGTGTCTGCGCTTTGATGCAGGCAGGATTTGAGACACTGACAGAAGCCGGATATGACCCGAGAAATGCATACTTTGAATGCATCCATGAGATGAAGCTGATTGTAGACCTGATCTATCAGTCCGGTTTCTCGGGAATGAGATATTCCATCTCCAATACGGCAGAGTACGGCGACTATATTACAGGTCCCAAGATCATCACCGACGAGACGAAGAAAGCAATGAAGAAGATCCTTGCCGATATTCAGGATGGTACATTCGCAAAAGATTTCTTATTAGATATGTCTCCGGCAGGAAAACAGGTACATTTCCGTGCCATGAGAAAAAAAGCTACTGAACATCCGGCAGAAGTGGTAGGGGAAGAGATCAGAAAGCTGTATAGCTGGAGTGACGAAGATAAATTGATCAATAACTGATGAAAAAGAGAAAAGAGGGGAGATTTCCCCTCTTTTTAAATTTTTCTATTTGTTCCAAACCATTTTTAGTTCTTTTTCGTTCGTTACTTTTTCTATATTTTCTGATTGAATGATAAACTGTTCTCTTTGGTAAAATTTTACTGCTCTCATATTTTTCTCATAAACATGCAAACTTAATTTTGGTTTTCTTTCTTTGACAAAATCCAATAGCTGTTTTCCGATACCTTTTGATTGCGCTGTATGTTTTATAAAAATTCCAGCAATGTAATCATTCGTCAATCCGATAAAACCATTTATTTGCTTCGTGTGGTTATCTTCATAAACATAAACTTCTGCCTGGGGCAGGATGTTTTTTACTGTCTTATAATTATCTGTCCAGTATTCTTTAGGAATAAAATCATGTGCCCTGATATTTGTAGTAAGCCATATTTGCATAACAACGGTCAAATCGAACTCTTGTAATACTCTTATCATAATGATATCTCCTTAAGTCAGTTCATTGATAAAATTCTATTATCCTGTCTGTCTTGGCGTACATATTTTCAAAGAGCAAGTCCACAACAGTGAGTGCTGTCATAGCTTCTACCACAACAACGGCCCGTGGAACGATAACGGGATCGTGGCGCCCTTTGATTTCCACGGTAATATTTTCTCCGTCTTTGTTGACGGTCTGTTGTTTTTGAAAGATAGAAGGGGTAGGCTTGATATAGGCGCGGAGCAGAATTTCCGAACCGTCGCTGATGCCTCCCAGGATGCCGCCTGCATGGTTGGTCTTTTTCCATACTTTTCCGTCGGACACGACAAAGGCGTCATTGTTTTCCGACCCCTTTGCCAAGGCAGCCATGCAGCCGTCTCCGATTTCCACAGCTTTTACAGCACCAATGGAAAAAATGGCCTGGCCGAGAGCGGCATCCAATTTTCGGAAGACAGGTTCTCCGATGCCTGCGGGCATTCCATGAATACGGCATTCTATCATACCGCCGGAAGAATCTTTTTCCTGCATACATGCTTTTAAATACTGTTCAGCTTTTTGGCTGGCTTCATAATCCGGCATACAGGTAGGAGTTTTTAAAACGGCCTCTCGGTCAAAATTAGTATCGGATATGGTGATGGGACCGATCGATCTGACATAGGCATAAATTTCAATCCCTATTGTTTTCAGTAATTTTGCGGCGACAGCGCCTGCAGCCACTCTGCCGATGGTTTCCCGGGCAGAAGAGCGTCCGCCTCCCCGATAATCTCTGAAGCCGTACTTTTGGTCAAAGGTATAGTCTGCGTGACCGGGACGGTAATAGAAAGCGATTTCACTGTAGTCGGAAGATTTTTGAGAAGTGTTTTCTACCATAAGGGAGATAGGGGTACCAGTAGTTTCTCCTTCGAATATACCGGAAAGAATGCGTACCTTATCCGCTTCTTTGCGGGGAGTGGATATATCCGTCTGTCCGGGTTTTCTTCTGTCGAGATAGATTTGAATATCTTCTTCCGAAAGGGCCAGTCCTGCCGGACAGCCGTCAATGACAACGCCGAGCCCTGGGCCGTGAGATTCTCCCCATGTAGTGATCGTAAAACATTTTCCGAATACAGAACCTGCCATGATTGCCTCCCTGATACTGTGTTTTTTCTTAAGTATATAGAATATTTCCAGATTTCACAAGGATTTCTAAAAAAAGGATTGAGTATTGACAGTATCTTGTGATAGAATAATTCCGTATCATAATGGGTATGAGGAAATAATATGAAGTCAACAAAAGAAAAGCTGATTTCCCGCGTAGTGAAATATGAAAAAAAGAATAAGTGGGCAGGATATGGGTTGCTGCCTTTTCTTGTTGTTGCCGTGATCTGTCTTTCTGTGACGGATTATTTTCTGTCTAACGGGAAGAAGCATGTCTGTGTCATTATGACGCTTCTGTTTTTTGTTATGAGCAGCAGTTTTTCTTTTCCAATATTTGAGGACATGGAGCTGACGCAGCAGTCAATGGCTTACAATGTAGAAAATAAAATGGCGTTTCTGGAGGAGAAAGAAGCAGGATATACCACTTCTGGTGAAGTGCAGGTGATAGAAGCCAGTGAGGTATTGGACGACGCAGATGTATTGGACGGTTATACGGATACGGACCTGGAAAATATGGATGATATTGACAAATATACGCTGGATGAGATTTTGGAAGGTAATGATACTACGACAGAGGAAATGGAAAAATCCGATAATGGACAGGTTGCATTGGATGAAGTGGTATTTGATAAAGATGACTGGCGGCTTTTGCTGATCAATAAGCAACATCCGATCCCGGAAGATTATACATTTGAGCTTGGAACCATCAAAGGATCGATGAAATGTGATGAAAGAATTATCGATGATCTTTTATCTATGTTGCAGGGAGCGAAAAATGACGGTATCAATCTTGTTATCTGTTCTCCTTATCGGGATCTGAACAGGCAGGAGATATTATTCAATCGAAAGATCAAGGCTTACATGGGAAAGGGTATGAGCTATATTGAAGCCTATAAGATATCCTCGCAGGCAGTCACTGTACCGGGAGCGAGTGAACATCAGATCGGCCTGGCATTGGATATTGTGTGCGATACCTATTCTTCTCTGAATGAGGGATTTGAAGATACAGAAGCCGGACAGTGGCTGCAGGAGCACAGCCATGAATATGGTTTCACCCTCAGGTATCCAAAAGGAAAAGAGTACATAACAAGCATTGAATATGAACCATGGCACTTCCGGTATGTAGGAAAAGAAGCGGCTACGGTTATGAAAGAGAAAGGAATCTGCCTGGAAGAGTTTGTAGGCAGCTTATAACTATATGAAACAGAAAAAATATTGTCTGTTAAAACAGGAGGGACGTGCAAAGCGTGGAGAGTTTCATACTGTGCATGGAACAGTACAGACTCCTGTATTTATGAATGTGGGAACGGTGGCCGCCATAAAGGGGGCTGTTTCCACAGAAGATCTGGAAAGTATTGGAACACAGATAGAACTTTCCAATACATATCATCTGCATGTCAGGCCGGGAGATACAATCATCAGACAAATGGGTGGTTTGCACCGTTTTATGTCGTGGGACAGACCAATCCTCACTGATTCCGGTGGATTTCAGGTTTTTTCTCTAGCGGGCCTTCGTAAAATCAAAGAAGAGGGCGTCTATTTTCATTCCCATATTGATGGCAGGAAAATATTCATGGGACCGGAAGAAAGTATGCAGATTCAGTCCAATCTGGCATCTACTATTGCCATGGCGTTTGACGAATGTCCGTCCAGTAAGGCTGACAGAGAATATGTGCAGCATTCGGTGGACAGGACTGCCAGATGGCTTGAGCGGTGTAAAAAGGAAATGGAGAGATTAAACAGGCTGCCAGATACGATCAATCGGGAGCAGATGCTGTTCGGTATCAATCAAGGAGCTGTCTTTTCGGATATCCGTATTGATCATGCCAGGAGAATCGCGGATCTGGATCTGGATGGCTATGCCGTAGGTGGACTTGCCGTAGGGGAGACTCATGAGGAGATGTATCACATATTGGAAGAAACAGTACCACATCTGCCAGTGGAAAAACCCACATATCTGATGGGTGTGGGGACGCCTGCTAATATTTTAGAAGGAGTGGAGCGGGGGATTGATTTCTTCGATTGTGTCTATCCGTCCCGGAACGGTCGTCATGGCCATGTTTATACGAACAGAGGAAAATTAAATCTTTTCAACGCCAGATATGAACTGGATGATCGTCCGATAGAAGAGGGATGTGGCTGTCCCGCCTGCAGGCGTTACTCCAGAGCCTATGTCCGTCATTTATTAAAAGCGAAAGAAATGCTGGGAATGCGTCTGTGTGTATTGCACAATCTCTATTTTTACAATACGATGATGGCTGAAATCAGAGATGCGCTGGACAGAGGCAGTTTTGCGGCCTATAAAAAGGCGAAGCTGGAAGGAATGGAAGCAGAGAACGGATAAAAGATTCGTAGACAGCCAGAAAAGACTTGCTGATTTACCAATTTTTATGTATGATATTCGTTAGATGCGCATAGAGGATTTGGCAGGGGGCATCCTGCCACAATTAGGAGGAAAAAGAAAATGGGAATTTTACTGACAGAAGCAGCCGCAAATGGCCAAGGCCAGGGAATGATTCTTGCGATTTATCTTGTTGTTATTTTTGGGTTTATTTACTTTTTTATGATTCGGCCGCAGAAAAAAGAACAGAAAAGAGTTGGAGCGATGCTCTCTTCTCTGGAGATAGGTGACAGTATTCTGACTACAAGCGGTTTTTATGGTATTATCATCGATATTACGGATGATACTGTCATTGTAGAGTTTGGCAATAATAAAAACTGCCGTATTCCGATGCAGAAGTCAGCAATAGCCCAGGTGGAGAAAGCTTCTGAAGCATAATGGATGAGCTGGATACAATTGATTACAAAAAGCTTTGGATATGGGAATCCGAAGCTTTTTCCTGTATTATATGCAGGCCTGCATAAGGAATTTGATTATATAACTATAAGTTATAAAGACTATAAGTATTATGCATTATTGCGAAGGACTTCTGTATGTTATGATAAATGTAGGAGTGTGATAGATGATGAAATTGAACATTGTATGTATTCCGGGAGACGGAATCGGACCAGAAATTGTAAAACAGGCAAAGGCAGTTCTGGACAGAGTTGCCGCTGTTTATGGACACGAGATTGCCTATAAGGATGTATTGATGGGAGGAGCTTCCATTGATGTACACGGCATACCGCTGACAGACGAAGCGATTGCCGATGCAAAAGCTGCTGATGCGGTACTGATGGGCTCTATTGGCGGTGATACGTCCAAATCCCCATGGTATCAGCTGCCGCCGGAAAAACGTCCAGAGGCGGGACTGTTAAAAATCCGCAAGGCACTGAATCTGTTTGCCAATCTGCGGCCGGCGATTCTCTATCAGGAGCTGGCAGATGCCTGTCCTCTGCGCCAGTCTGTAAGGAAAGACGGTTTTGACATGATGATCATGCGGGAACTGACCGGAGGGTTGTATTTTGGCGAACGCAGAACTGTGACGGAAGACGGTGTGCGTAAGGCAGTGGATACTCTTGTCTACAGTGAGGAAGAAATCCGCCGGATTGCTATAAAAGGATTCGACATTGCCAGAAAGCGGAGAAAGAAAGTGACGAGCGTGGACAAGGCGAATGTGCTGGATTCTTCAAGATTGTGGCGGTCTGTGGTAGAAGAAGTGGCTAAAGAGTATCCTGATGTGGTATTGGAGCACATGCTGGTAGATAACTGTGCCATGCAGCTTGTGAAAGATCCGGCTCAGTTCGATGTCATACTGACAGAAAATATGTTTGGAGATATTCTTTCCGATGAGGCGAGTATGGTGACAGGCTCCATCGGTATGCTGGCTTCTGCCAGCTTAAACGACACGAAATTCGGTCTGTATGAGCCAAGCCACGGTTCTGCACCGGACATCGCAGGATGCGATATTGCCAATCCTATCGCGACGATTCTTTCCGCGGCCATGATGCTTCGTTACAGTTTCGATCTGGATGAGGAAGCGGATGCTATTGAGAGAGCAGTAAAAGCAGTATTAAAGGAGAACTGGCGTACAGCAGACATTATGTCGGAAGGCTGTCGACAGGTAGGGTGCAGCGAGATGGGGAGACTGATTACAGAACACCTGGAAGAAAAAGAATAAATGTCAGGGTATCTTTGACGGAGAAGATGACAGTACATAGAGAAATGGCATGAGTGGGAGGAATTTGGTATGAGAAGTGATTCAGTAAAAAATGGTATACAGCAGGCACCACACAGAAGTCTGTTCAATGCGCTTGGATACACAGAAGAAGAGAGAAAGCGGCCGATGATCGGTATCGTCAGCTCTTATAACGAAATTGTTCCGGGACATATGAACTTAGATAAGATCGTAGAGGCCGTAAAAATGGGCGTAGCCATGGCAGGAGGTACGCCGGTGGTATTTCCGGCCATTGCCGTCTGTGATGGTATTGCCATGGGGCATATCGGCATGAAGTATTCTCTTGTGACGAGAGATCTGATTGCGGACAGCACGGAGTGTATGGCGCTTGCCCATGGCTTTGACGGGCTTGTCTGCGTACCTAACTGTGATAAAAATGTACCGGGACTTCTGATGGCTGCCGCCAGAATCAATATTCCTACTATTTTTGTTTCCGGCGGCCCCATGCTAGCGGGACGGGTAAAGGGAGAAAAGAGAAGCCTTTCTTCCATGTTTGAAGCAGTGGGCAGTGTGGCTGCAGGCACGATGACAATGGAAGATCTGGCGGAATTTGAAGAGAAAGTGTGTCCTACCTGTGGTTCCTGCTCTGGTATGTATACGGCCAACTCCATGAACTGTCTGACGGAAGCACTGGGGATGGGACTGAAAGGAAACGGTACGGTTCCTGCAGTCTATTCCGAGAGAATCCGGCTGGCAAAGCATGCAGGCATGCAGATTATGGAGCTTGTGGAGAAAGATATCAAACCAAAGGATATTATGACGGAAAAGGCATTTTTGAATGCTCTCACTGTAGATATGGCTCTTGGATGTTCTACGAATTCTATGCTTCATCTTCCGGCTATAGCCCATGAAGCGGGCATCGACCTGAATCTGGATATTGCCAACGAGTTATCTTCCAGGACACCAAATCTGTGTCATCTGGCGCCGGCCGGCCCCACTTATATGGAAGATTTGAACGAGGCCGGTGGTGTCTATGCAGTTATGAATGAACTGACAAAGAAAAATCTGTTATATACGGAACTGATGACGGTAACAGGTAAGACAGTAGGGGAAAATATTTCTGGATGTGTCAACAAAGATCCACAGGTCATCCGCCCCATAGAAAATCCCTATTCCGAGACGGGAGGGATTGCTGTTCTGAAAGGAAATCTGGCGCCGGACTCCGGGGTGGTAAAACGTTCTGCCGTCGTACCGGAGATGATGGTACACGAAGGACCGGCGAGAGTATTTGACTGTGAAGAAGATGCCATTGAGGCCATTACCAGTGGAAAGATCGTGGCCGGGGACGTGGTGGTCATCCGCTACGAAGGACCGAAAGGAGGGCCCGGTATGCGGGAGATGCTGAATCCCACATCCGCCATAGCGGGTATGGGACTTGGTTCCAGTGTGGCACTTATCACGGACGGACGGTTTTCGGGAGCCTCCAGAGGAGCCTCCATCGGACATGTGTCTCCAGAAGCCGCAGTGGGAGGGCCGATTGCCCTGGTGGAAGAAGGGGATATCATCAGTATCAATATTCCGGGAAATTCCCTGCATGTAAAAATTTCTGCAGAAGAGATGGACAGAAGGCGGGCAAAATGGCAGCCGAGAGAGCCTAAGATTACAACGGGCTATCTGGCAAGATACCGTGAACTTGTGACAAGTGGCAACAGAGGGGCTATTTTGGAAATCAAATAAGAAAAATCAATACCCCGCAACGGTCGGATGGTGGCGGGGATAGAGTGTCAGGAGGAAACGATATGCAGCTGACAGGTGCGGAAATCGTAATTGCGTGTTTAAAAGAACAGAAGGTGGATACCGTATTCGGATATCCGGGAGGAACTATATTAAATATTTATGATGCCTTGTACAAACATAAGGAGATCAGGCATATTCTCACATCTCATGAACAGGGAGCTGCCCATGCGGCGGACGGTTATGCGAGAGCCACCGGCAGAGTAGGAGTCTGCATGGCTACCAGCGGTCCGGGAGCAACCAATCTGGTAACGGGAATTGCCACTGCCTATATGGACAGTGTGCCGATGGTGGCAATTACGGCGAATGTGAATCTGCCTCTGCTTGGAAAGGATACCTTTCAGGAAGTGGACATCGCCGGAGTGACGATGCCCATTACAAAACATGGCTATATCGTAAAAGATGTGACAATATTGGCGGATACCATTCGCAAGGCATTTCGGATTGCCAGATCGGGAAGACCCGGACCGGTACTGGTGGATATCACAAAAGATGTGACGGCTGCGGTCTGTGAGTATGAACCGAAAGTACCGGAAGAAATCCCATCTCCCGATAAATTCACGGAAGAGGATATTGAAACAGCTCTAAAGCTGATCCGCAGGGCAGAGAGGCCCTATATTTATCTGGGTGGTGGCGCTATTATTTCTGATGCCTGCGAAGAAGTACGGGAATTTGCTAAAAAAATAGATGCACCAGTCTGTGATACCCTCATGGGAAAGGGGGGCTTTGACGGTAAGGATGAGATGTATACCGGTATGATTGGGATGCATGGTACGAAGACTTCCAATCTGGGTGTCAGCACTTGTGATTTACTCATCGCACTGGGAGCGAGATTTTCTGACCGGGTAGTGGGAAATTCTAAAAAATTTGCCTCTAAGGCAAAGGTGCTGCACATTGATATTGATGCGGCAGAAATCAATAAGAATATTAAGACAGAAGCTTCCATTGTAGGCGACTTAAAGAATATTTTAACGATATTGAATAAAAATATTGACCAAATGAGTCATCCTGACTGGCATTCTCATATACTGGAATTAAAAGAGCGGTTCCCGCTGAAATATGAGGATGAACAGCTTTCCTGCCCCTATATAATAGAAGAGATCGACAGACTCACAGAAGGAAAAGCCATCATCACAACAGATGTGGGACAGCATCAGATGTGGGCGGCACAGTATTATAAATATACACAGCCGAGGAGCTTTTTGTCTTCTGGCGGCCTTGGAACAATGGGATATGGGCTGGGGGCCTGTATCGGTGCCAAAACGGGCAGACCGGATAAGGTCTGTGTCAATATTGCCGGAGACGGATGTTTTCGTATGAATATGAACGAACTGGCAACTGCAAGCAGATATCAGATTCCGATCATACAGGTCGTTATGAATAATCATGTCCTGGGTATGGTGCGTCAGTGGCAGACACTGTTTTATGAGCAGAGATATTCCCAGACGATACTGGAAGATAAGGTGGACTTCTGCAAAGTTTCAGAAGGGCTGGGATGTAAAGCGATTCGGATAACGAAGAAAGAAGAAGTGGAATCTGCCATCAGAGAGGCTCTTGATACAGATGGACCGGTGGTGATAGAATGTGTGATACCCAAGGATGACAAAGTATTTCCAATGGTTTCACCAGGCGCTGCCATCAGCGAGGTATTCGATGGCGATGATCTGAAGGAAAAAGAAAACTGAGAAAATGAAAAAGGCTGTCAGGCGGGCAGAGATATCCTATAAACCGGTCTGCCTGACAGGCACAAAAGAGAAGTAAGATGAAAAAACTGATAGTCAGAATATTCTGTATTGCAGCAGGAATGATCAGTGTACTGGCAGCCTTTTATATTGGGCTGTCTGTTTATTATGGGAATGTCTTTTGCTATGGGACGTGGGTCAATGGCATTTACTGTACGGGAAAGACAGTGGCTCAAGTCAATGAAGAACTGCAGGAGGAAGAAGTCTATGAAAAAATCACGCTGATTCTTCCCGACAGGTCAGAAGCTGTCATTTCCATGGAAGATATCGGTTATAAAACAGATTATTATGAACCTCTGCTCCGTCTCAGAGAAGGACAGCAATCCTGGCGCTGGTATGAGAATCTGTATGAAGATGAAAAATTAAAACAGATTGCACCGGAGGGAAGTATCGATGAGAAGCGGTTTGCTCGGGTGTTTGATGAATTGGACTTCATAAAGAACAGAAAAAGAGAACAGGACTGCAACGTATGGATACAGAAAACAGAAGAGGGGTACATACTGGTCAATGAACGGGAACAGGTGCTGGATTACGATATATGTAAGAAAACTGTGAAAGAAGCAATTCTACGCGGGGAAGAAATATGTGATCTTTTGGAAATGGGCTGTTATAGCGCACTGCCATTGACGGAAGAAATGGAGTCTGTTCTCCGTCTGTGGGAAAAAGTGGATGAATTACAAAGTTGTAGTATTGTATATCAGTTTGGGGAGGAAAAAGAAGAGGTCAGTCCGGGCATAGTCAGCGACTGGATTGTCGTGTCCGAGGATGGGTTTGTCATGGATGAGGAGGGGAACCTCCAGATCGACAGAGAAAAGACAGATGCCTATGTGGATATGTTGGCAGATAAATATGATACGGTAGGCGGAGAGCGGATGTTTCGCAGCACAAAAGGTAATCTGGTACATATTACAGGAGGCACCTATGGGAACCTGATTGACAGACCGGCGGAAAAGGCTTATCTGTATGAGGCGCTTGCGGAAAGAAAAACGGAAATCCATGAACCGGTCTATGTGCAGGAAGCAAAGGCAAAGGGGCTAGATGATATCGGGGATACTTATGTGGAAGTGGATATGGGTGAGCAGCATATGTATTATTATGAAAAGGGAGAGCTGATCATCGATACTCCTATTGTCACAGGAGATATGATGCGGAAAAGGAGTACACCTGCCATGGTCTGTTTCGTCTACGGCAAGCAGAGGAATAGGACATTGCGTGGACCGGGATATGCCTCTTTTGTCAACTATTGGATGCCGGTCAAAGGCGGTATCGGCATACATGATGCCGGATGGCGGGATACATTTGGTGGTGAGATCTATAAGACGAGAGGTTCTCATGGCTGTATCAATACACCGGGAGAGGCCATGAAAATAATCTATGAAAAGGTGGAAATCGGTACGCCTGTAGTAATGTTCTATTGACGTATCATTTTCAAAAATGTACAATAAAGTCTGTAGGTTTTTGATTAAGGTTAAGTTGAGGAGGAAAGTTATGTCCAGAGTGTATAATTTTTCAGCAGGCCCGGCGGTACTGCCAGAAGAAGTGTTAAAAGAAGCGGCAGAAGAAATGCTGGATTATAAAGGAACCGGTATGTCAGTGATGGAGATGAGCCATCGTTCGAAAGCGTATGAAACAATTATCAAAGAGGCAGAGGCTGATCTGCGGGAGCTTATGAAGATACCTGATAACTATAGAGTATTGTTCCTGCAGGGAGGTGCCAGCCAACAGTTTGCCATGATTCCCATGAATCTGATGAAAAACAAAGTGGCAGACTATATTGTGACAGGCCAGTGGGCAAAGAAGGCATATCAGGAAGCCTGTCTCTATGGCAAGGCAAATAAGATTGCATCTTCTGAAGATAAGACTTTTTCCTATATTCCTGACTGTTCTGATCTGCCTGTGTCTGAGGATGCAGACTATGTATATATCTGTGAAAATAATACGATCTATGGCACGAAATTTAAAGAACTTCCCAATACAAAAGGAAAAACACTGGTAGCGGATGTTTCCTCCTGCTTTTTGTCAGAACCTGTAGATGTGACGAAGTATGGCGTCATCTATGGAGGAGTACAGAAAAATATCGGTCCTGCCGGTGTCGTCATCGTGATTATCCGGGAAGATCTGATTACAGAAGATGTGCTTCCCGGCACGCCCACCATGCTGAAATATAAGACTCATGCGGATGCAGATTCTCTGTACAATACGCCGCCTGCCTATGGTATTTATATTTGTGGTAAAGTATTCAAATGGCTGAAAAAGATGGGCGGACTTTCGGTAATAAAAGAGCGTAACGAAAAAAAGGCAAAACTTCTGTACGATTATCTGGATGAAAGTAAGCTGTTCAAAGGAACAGTGGAAAAGAAGGATCGTTCTTTGATGAATGTGCCGTTTGTAACAGGCAGCGACGAGCTGGATGCGAAATTCGTAAAAGAAGCAAAAGCAGCGGGATTTGAAAATCTGAAGGGACACAGAACGGTAGGAGGTATGCGGGCCAGCATATACAATGCCATGCCACTGGAAGGTGTGGAAGCACTGGTAGCATTTATGAAAAAATTTGAAGAGGAGAATCTATAATGTTTCAATATTATTGTATGAATCCTATTGCCAAAGTAGGACTTGATCTGTTCAGAGAGAACTTTAAAGAGACGAAAGAAATAGAAGCGGCAGAAGGGGTCCTCGTCAGGAGTGCTTCCATGCACGACATGGAGTTTTCTGACAGGCTTTTGGCAGTTTCAAGAGCCGGCGCCGGTGTGAATAATATTCCGCTGGAAAAATGTGCCGAGAAAGGTATCGTTGTATTCAATACCCCGGGTGCTAATGCCAACGGAGTGAAAGAGCTGGTGATCGCGGGGATGCTGCTGGCGTCCAGGGATATCGTTGGCGGTATTGAATGGGTGAAGTCTCAGGCAGATAACGAAAATATTGCAAAAGATGCGGAAAAGATAAAGAAAAAATTTGCCGGAACAGAAGTCGAGAATAAAAAGCTGGGCATTATCGGTTTGGGTGCCATCGGTGTCAAGGTGGCAAATGTGGCAAAGCATATGGGAATGGAAGTATATGGGTACGACCCGTATGTATCCGTAGATGCGGCATGGAACCTGAGCCGGGATGTAAAGCATGTGCTGAATGTGGATGAGATCTATGCAGAATGCGATATAATTACAATACATGTGCCACTGATGGACGCTACAAAGGGAATGATTGGCAGTGAAGCGTTGGAAAAGATGAAAGACGGAGTTATTCTCTTGAATTTTGCTAGAGATTTACTTGTGGACGAAAAGGCGGTCCTTGCTTCCATTAAAGCCGGAAAAGTCAGAAAATACGTTTCAGACTTTGCAAATTCCACGACAGTGGGACAGGAAGGTTGTATTGTCATTCCCCATCTGGGTGCCTCCACAGAGGAGTCGGAAGATAACTGTGCCAAAATGGCAATCAAGGAAATGATGGAATACCTGGAGAACGGTAATATCAAAAACAGCGTCAACTATCCGAAATGTGATATGGGTGTCTGTGACAAGGCCGGACGTATTGCTATTTTCCATAAGAATAAGGCAAATATGATCGTGAAATTTTCTACTGTCATCGGCAGCAAAGGGATCAATATTCCTGAGATGACAAGTAAATCCAAGGGAGATATCGCCTATTCTATGATGGATGTGGAGTCTCCGGTTACGGAAGAGCTGATAGAAGAACTGAAAAAAATTGACGGTGTATTCCGGGTACGGATTGTCAAATAAAAAGAATCGCATTTTCGCGGTTCGCCACGCGATTCTTTTTTATGATGCGCAGGGGCGCATAAAGAATTTACTGCTTGCAGCATGCGCCCCACGCAGCGGGCAGGAGAAGATAAATCTTCTCTGCCCGGTTAAAATTTTTCAACATCAATGGACGGCTGCTATAAGAATTTCCGCAGATGTACAGCCAGCTGTTCTTCCTGCCGGATCAGACTCTGAGTAATATTTTTTGATTTTTCGTCTGCATGTTCATATTGATTGAGATAACGATGGAGAGATTTAACTCCCATATGACAGCCGTCTGATACGACATCGGCTACAGTTTTGTCTGATTCATCCAGAGCAAGACGAATATTTGTTTTCATTTTGGCAATGCCTGTGGCAATGGGATTGGGATTTTTTCCTTCCTCATGATAATGATCGAGGAGTGTTTCTATTTCACGGCCCAGTTTCTCATGGGCTATTTTACAGTCCCGCAGATAGCTTTTCAGACTGTACGTATGCACATAATCCAGTATGCTGTCAATAGAAGCGACTCCCATTTTGACGCCGGCGTCGCATTCTTTCAATAATTTCAAGGTATCCTGTTTTTTCATGAAGAAAACCTCCTGTTTTTGACAGGATACCCGCATTTCTTTCTGTCTATACGACTTTCAGACTTCTCAGTTTTGTACCAATTCCTTCTATTCCCTGAAGGGATTAATGAGATTTGTAAATGTCATCCTGTACCATGTCAAAATCCAGATAATCTTCTTTAAACTGCTGGGCATTCTGGACGGAAAATTCGCTGGCCAGATCCATATATTCAATAAAAATATCTTCGAGAGGGCGGTTTTGCTCTGCTGCGATTGTTTCCATAATTGGACGAAGGTTTTCCAGCTGCACAGAAATCGGCGTCTTCTGTGGATCAATATCCGCCATTACTTTTTCAGCGTACTGGTTAATACGGGTCAGAAAAGCTTCCTGTTCTTTTGTCATTGTGATTACATCCCCCTTTTTTGTTACTGTTTTAAATTGTTTTTCTTCGTTTTATCTTTATCGTGATACAGACAGATATTCCTTATTTTATCATCAATTATTTTTTGTGTCAAAAACGAATTGTATTCACAACCTGGATTTGATAAAATGAAAGAAATAGAAATGATCTGTCAGAACAGACAGTGAAAAGAATGCGAGGATTATAAAATGGCAGATATCAGACCTTTTTGTGCGATCAGGCCGAGGGAAGGACTGGAGCAGGAGATTGCTGCACTTCCTTATGATGTATATAACAGAAAGGAAGCGCTGGAAGAGACAAGGAAAAGTCCCCTGTCCTTTTTGCGGATAGACAGGGCAGAAACACAGTTTTCGAGTGATGTGGATACTTATGATGATCGTGTTTATCAGAAAGCAAGAGAGCTTTTGGAGGAGATGATAGAAAGCGGGCAGTTCGTAGAAGAAGGAGAGCCCTGTTATTACATATATGAGCTGACGATGGATGGAAGGACACAGACGGGAATTGCCGCCTGTGCCAGTGTGGATGATTACGAAAAGGAAGTTATTAAAAAACATGAGAATACCAGAGCTGAAAAAGAGAAGGACCGTATCCGCCATGTAGATGTGTGCAGTGCCCAGACAGGACCGATCTTTCTGGCCTATCGTGGCAGAGAGGCGATCAGCAGGCAGGTGGAGGAAGAAAAGCGGAAAAAGCCGCTCTATGATTTCGTATCTTCCGATCATATTCGCCACAGAGTATGGAAGGTAGCAGACCGGGAAAGACTTCACAGTATACAGGAAGAATTTCAGAAAATAGAAGCTGTTTATATCGCAGACGGGCATCACAGATGTGCTTCCGCTGTTAAGGTAGGGCTGAAGAGGAGACAAGCCCATCCTGATTTTACGGGAACGGAACAGTTTAACTATTTTCTCTCTGTTCTTTTCCCGGACGATCAGTTGATGATTATGGATTATAACAGAGTGGTGAGAGATCTGAACGGCCATACACCGGAAGAATTCCTGGACCTGGTGGCACAGCGGTTCCAGGTGAGAAAACTTGGGAAGAAAGCGCAGCATCCTGCCGGAAAAGGGCAGATAACGATGTACCTGGAGGGAGAATGGTATGAATTGACTTATACAGTCAAAGGTTTGATTGACGACCCAGTTGGTCAATTAGACGTTTCCATTCTGCAAAGGGAATTACTTACCCCAATCCTTAACATTGAAGATCCCAAAACTGATGAAAGAATCGATTTTGTAGGAGGTATCCGGGGCCTCTTCGAATTGGAGCGGCGGGTACAGGAAGACTGTCAGGTGGCTTTTGCCATGTATCCTACCTCAATTGCAGAGTTGTTTGCAGTATCAGATGCGGGGCTTTTAATGCCTCCAAAATCCACATGGTTTGAGCCGAAGCTGCGAAGTGGGCTTTTGATTCATCGGATTGAAGAATAATATGGAAGAATGGTTGAGGAATAGAATAGATTGGGGCAAAACAAAAATGGGGACTATGTATTGAGAGAGGGAGGTACTTGAGATGAATGACAAACTGTATAAACTGATGAACTGGCGGGATATTGAAGAAATCGTATACTCTGAGAGTGACAACCCTCACAGGCTGCTGGGAGCACATAAAGCAGGAAGCAAGCTGCTTGTTCAGGCATTTTTTCCGGATGCAAAATCTGTAAAAATACGCAGTGTGGACGGAGCAAAGGCATATTCCATGGAATGTGTAGATATGGCAGGCCTCTATGCAGCGCTGATTCCCGAAAAAGTTTCTTTTGCCTATGAATATCTGATCAATGACGGCCGGAAAGAAGAGCTGAGAAAAGAAGTATATAACTATGCGCCGGTCATTACCAAAAAAGATACGGAGCAATTCCGGGCAGGCATTCACTATACGATATATGAGGTGCTTGGGGCTCATCCCATGACGATAGACGGTACAGCAGGCGTGCATTTTGCAGTGTGGGCGCCGGGAGCCCTTCGAATCAGTGTGGTGGGAGATTTTAACCAGTGGGATGGACGAGTCCATCAGATGAGAAGGCTCTGGGATTCAGGTATTTTCGAACTGTTCCTGCCGGATGTGAAATGTGGGGAAAACTATAAATATGAAATCAAGTTAAAGAGCGGCCTTACGTATCTGAAAGCAGATCCTTATGCTTTCCGGGCGGAGATGCGTCCGGGTACGGCTTCCATTACCGCTGATATTTCCGGTTTTGTATGGCAGGATGATAAATGGATGGAGGCACGTAAGAAAAAACAGGGTAAAGATATGCCCATCAGCATTTACGAGCTCTATCTGGGGTCTTTTAAACGGACGGCGGAGTCGAAAGAGAATGTGGACACTGTAAGAACTATGGAGGAGGAGAACAGTGACAATACTGAGGCGGCAGCAAAGAAAGAGGTACTTCCTTATCTGAATTATCGCCAGCTTGCTCCCGAGATAATTGCCTATGTGAAAAAGATGGGCTATACACACATTGAGCTGATGCCGGTAATGGAGCATCCTTTCGACGGTTCCTGGGGATACCAGACGATCGGGTATTATGCACCTACGGCCCGGTACGGTACTCCTGAAGACTTTATGTACTTTATAAATGAGATGCATAAGGCTGATATCGGTGTGATTCTGGACTGGGTGCCGGCGCATTTTCCGAGAGATATCTATGGGCTTTCCAATTTTGACGGAACGTGTCTCTACGAACACAGAGATCCGAGACAGGGGACGCATCCTGATTGGGGAACACTGCTCTATAACTATGGCAGGCCGGAAGTTTCCAACTACCTCATAGCCAACGCCCTGTTCTGGATAGAAAAATACCATGCGGACGGGATTCGGATTGATGCCGTGGCATCTATGCTCTATCTGGACTATGGAAAGCGGGATGGCCAGTGGGTAGCCAATATGTATGGGGGCAATGAAAATCTGGAAGCAATGGAATTTTTAAAGCACTTGAATTCCATGATAGAAAAAAGAGGCAAAGGGGCGGTCAGCATTGCGGAAGAATCTACGGCATGGCCAATGGTGACCGGACCTATGAAAGAAGGAGGACTTGGCTTCTCATATAAATGGAATATGGGCTGGATGAACGACTATCTGGAATATATCAAATACGACCCGTATTTCCGTTCTTATCACCATGGGGAGCTGACCTTCAGCATGATTTATGCATACAGCGAGAAGTTTATGCTGGAATTTTCTCATGATGAGGTTGTCCATGGTAAGGCGTCTCTGATCGGGAAGATGCCAGGAGAGAGAGCAGATAAATTTGCCAATCTGCGCCTGACATTTGCCCATATGATGATGCATCCGGGCAAGAAACTGCTTTTCATGGGACAGGATATCGGAGAATTTGACGAATGGAATGAAAACAGAGAAGTGGAATGGGAACTGTTACGGTATGAGGAACATCAGGGAATCAACCGGCTTATGATGGATCTGAATCATTTCTACAGGGAGCATCCTGCTCTGTATGAACTGGATACAGAGAGTGAAGGATTTGAATGGATCAACAGCATTTCCGCAGATGAATGTATGCTTGTCTTTCTGAGAAAAGGGAAGAAAGAATCGGAATGGCTCCTTATCGTGGAGAATTTTGCCAATGCTCTGTGGGATTCTCATAAAATAGGAGTGCCTTTTGCCGGAAAATATAAAGAAATACTGAATACGGACGCACTTGTTTATGGTGGGAGCGGCATCACCAATCCGCGGGTAAAAACAGCCAAAGAAAGTGAATGTGATGACAGGGAATATTCGATTACAGTGAAATCGGCTCCACTTTCCGTACAGGTATTTTCCTGTACCCGGGAGGCGGCTCCCATAAGCGGCAAGTCAGTCGGCAAACAGGGAAATAAAAAGCAAAATACGGGAAACAAGTCAAAGACAATATCTTCTAACAAGAACTTGTCGAAAGAGAATCATAAGAAATAATGAAAAGAATCCGGTAAATCATTTAAGTTTACTTTCAGTGAACAAGGGGACATGTATTCCCTTATTCACTGAAGACATAAACGGGAGAGTAAATGGATAACTATCTACTGGAAGAGCTGCTGAATATTGACGACAAAATCACGGAATCGGAGCTGGGATTGCTGGGGCAGTTCCTGAAGGAATTGCCCGAGAAAGCGTTGAATCTGGGAATTCGTGTTGTACTGGCCATATTGGCTTTGCTTCTTGGCTTGCAGATCATCAGGGTAATACGCAAGATCGTGGAAAGAGCTCTGGCGAGGACCGATGCAGACAAGGGTGTGTCACAGTTTTTGGATTCTCTGATCAAAATAGGGTTGACGGCGTTTCTACTGCTAATGATTGCAGTCAGTTTTGGTCTGGATGCGGCCAGTGTCATGGCAATGCTCGGCTCTGTAGGCGTGGCTTTTGCTCTGGCGCTTCAGGGAAGTCTTTCCAACTGTGCAGGAGGTGTTCTTATCTTGCTTCTGAAGCCCTTTGTCGTGGGGGATTATATCATTGAAGGAAATAAGGGACAGGAGGGTACTGTCACAGAAATCCAGTTGTTCTATACAAAGCTGCGGACGGCAGATGATATGATCATAACGCTGCCCAATGGTTCTTTGGCGAATAACAATATTACCAATTATTCTACCGTAGAAACGAGAAGGATGGATGCGGAAGTAGGAGTATCTTACGAGGCAGATTTGAAAAAGGCAAAGGAAGTGCTTCTTTCTGTGTTGGAAGAGGAGGGGAGGGTGCTGTCTGACAAAGACCGAAAAGTATTTGTAAAAGAGCTGGCAGACAGTGCAGTGATACTGGGAATCCGGTGCTGGTTTCTCAATGAGGATTACTGGGATGGCAGAGCTGCTGTGCTGGAAAAGAGCAAGCTGGCTCTGGATGACAACAGTATTTCCATTCCCTATCCTCAGCTGGATGTGCATATGGAACATAGGGAATAAGAGTAAAGAATCGCGTTTGCGCGATTCTTTTTTTGCGCGCGGGCGGTGCGCTTTAGTGCTATTCAACTACAAATTTTCTGTTCCAGTTCCAGCTTACAGATATTCTGTTATCTAAGTGTCCCGACATCAAAAAGAATAACCCTATAGCACAAAAAACCGGATACTTTCAAAAAGTATCCGGTCTGGCCAGCCGAAAAAGGGACTCGAACCCTCGACCCCTTCATTACGAGTGAAGTGCTCTACCAACTGAGCTATTTCGGCAGAAATAACTGACCTTTGTTATTATAAAGGGTATAGAGAAATTTTGCAAGCAGGAATTTATATTTTTTCCATAACATGTTAATTGCAGTCGTGAGGAATTCCTTGCATTATTATCTTTGACATGGTATTCTTATATAGTAAGTAGTAAGTAGTAAGTAGTAAGTAGTAAGCAGTATGTAGTATGTAACAGGCAGTAGGTGACAAATGATATCTGATTTATGACAGGGAGGGAGTTCAATGCAAAAAGAATATTCATTATCGTGGCAAATGGCAATCATCGGACTGGATGGACAGCAATCTTCCCATGGCTCACTGGAAAAGCGCGGAGCTGTGCGGGGCATAGCTGCGGCATTGCTTTTGGAAAAGCTTTTACTACAGGAAGGGAACAGTCTGGTAAAGGAAGAGCTGGAAAGGGAACTGAAGGCGGGGCTGGAAAAGATAAAATATTTGAAGAAAAGAGATAGCGATAAGCTGGAAAAGGAAGTGACCGAGGAACTGAAAAGGGAAGGAATACTGGAGACTGTCCCGAGTCTACTTGGCTGCGATATCAATTATGAAACAGCCGGTTTGCATATAGAAGAGTATCGGAGTGACACCAGAGCCTATTTGTCAGTCACGGAAAGCATACGGGGAGAGATACTGGAAGAAGGACCCGTAACACTGGAATGTATTTGCCTGCTCTGGCTTTTTCGGGAAACCGGTTGTATCCATGAAATATTTTCGGTTCGTGAACAGGAACAGATTCAGAGTAGAATGACATCTCTTGCCTTGGCTGATGAGATTTGTGCTATTTTATGGCGACAGGAGTTTTACAGAAGCAGTGAACAGATTGTAAGATCTTTTTTAAGAGGAAAGAAGAAATTGTTTCAGAATCCTTATCTGGAGGGAATCAATCTGTTGTTTCCGTTTCTGGACAGGAGACAGGCCATTTTTATTGACTTTGTCATTCTGGGGACGGATGTAAAGCGGCGTCGGGAGGCTGTGATAGCATATCTGACAGAAAAAGGTCACATCGTGGAAACGGTGAGAAACGAAACAGAAACATTGCTTAAAATTGACAATATGTATTACCGCATTTGGCCGAAGACACTGGTCATCAATCGGGTACCCGTGCAGGGAGCAAATCTGCAGCCTGTGTACAGATAGGGAAAAGAGGAAAAAGAAATGTCAAGACAGAGGAGCATGGAAAAGATTCTTGCTTCCGAGTATGTGTCCATCGGCGAATTGGCAAAGCTGACTGGCTGCAGATACAGTACGCTGAAATTTTATACAGAGGAAGGGATGCTTTCTTTTGAGCAGGCGGAGGAACATTTGACAAGACGATATAAAAGGGAAGAGAGCATAAAGCAGGTAGAGAGAATTCGTTTTTTGCGACAGGAGGGAAAGACTGTACCAGAAATCAAGAAAATGATCGCCACATAGTTGAAGATGGAATCTCATTGCCATCGAAGGAAAAAAGTGCTATACTCAAAAATGTCAATTTTTTTGCTGTATCTGGCGGACTTCCAAAAGTTCAGCCAGATACAGGATATAAAGTAAACTATGGCGGGTGAATCGATGGCGGCAACAAGGAAATCCGGCAAAAATAAAAATACCGGCGGTCGGGGCAGAAAGCAGACCGGGTCTGCATCAGCAAGGAAGAGTGGCGTCCAGGAAAGCAGCATTCGTGACGAAGTGTCATTGATTGTTGTTCTGGCTGCGGCTGTTCTTTTATTTTTATGCAATTTTGGAGTGATCGGGCCGGTGGGAGATGGGATCAGTCATATCTTATTTGGTATTTTCGGACTGATTGCCTATGTAGTCCCTGTTCTTATTTTTCTGGCAGTGGCGTTCAGGCTGGCAAATAAAGGAGAAAATATTGCCACAATCAAATTGGTAGCCGGTATTGTTCTCGTATTTTTAGTTGGTATCATCCTGGACATGACAGGAGGCGCTTCTCCGGGATTGGAACACTATGATATAAAAGAACTGTATCAGAGTAGCAGCGAGAGTAAAAAAGGCGGTGGAATTCTGTTCGGTTCTGTGGCATATTTGCTCAATCACTTTCTGGCTAAAACAGGAACGATGCTTGTTCTCATCGTCCTTGCTATCATATGTATTGTTATCATTACAGAAAAGTCACTCCTTCGTGGTGTAAAAGCCGGTGGCAAAAAGGTCTATGAAAGTGCATTGGAAGAGCAGGACCGTCTGCGAGAGCGCAATGAAAGAAGACGGGAAGAGGCGCTGCGGCGCCGAGAGGAAGAACAGCTCCGACGGGAACAGGAGGAACAGGAACGGATACTTCGTATGGATAAAAAAGTGTCCGGTGTTATGATGGATGTTTCTCTTGAAAAGGAAAAGACGGAGAAAAAGGCAGAAAAAGAATATTTCTATAAAAATGATATTCATGAAATAACGGTGAAAGAAGAAGGAGAAGCGACGCGGGAAAGGATTCGTGTTCATTCATCTCATAAAGAAGAGAGTGGTTTTGATGAAATTCGTCCGGTACAGGTAGAAGAAAGCAGCTTTGATACAGTACCTGCCCTGCAACAAGAAGAGATCGGTTTTGATGAGATACGTCCGGTACAGATAGAACCGGAGTCACTTTTTGACACGATGCCCCATCTTCATGTCAGACCTTATGAACCGGAATTGTCGGAGCCTGAGGGAAGGGCGTCTGAAAAATCAGAGAATGAAAAAGATATGGCTCCCCAAGATTCATTGACAGAAAAGACAGCTGCTACCAAAGGAAATATACAGGGAGAGAGGCCGACAGCGAAACTTGCAGCACAGGAGCCGGTACCAACGCAGACTGGAGAACGGACGAAAAAATATATGTTTCCTCCACTCGACCTGTTAAAAAAAGGAGAAAAAAAAGGTTCCGGGGATACGGCAGTACAACTGAAAGAAACGGCACTGCAATTACAAAAGACGCTACAGACTTTTGGAGTCAAAGTAACGATAACGGATATCAGTCAGGGACCTGCTGTTACCCGTTATGAGCTACAGCCGGAAGCCGGTGTTAAAGTAAGTAAAATTGTCAATCTTACCGATGATATCAAGCTGAATCTTGCAGCGACGGATATTCGAATCGAAGCGCCCATTCCCGGTAAAGCGGCAGTGGGAATTGAGGTTCCCAATAAAGAAAATTCTATGGTAGCGCTCAGAGATTTGCTGGAAAATAAGGAATTTAAGTCATTTCCTTCCAACCTGGCTTTTGCTGTAGGGAAAGATATCGCAGGAAAGACAATCGTCACCGACATTGCAAAGATGCCCCATATGCTCATTGCAGGGGCCACCGGATCGGGTAAAAGTGTGTGCATCAACACATTGATTATGAGTATTCTTTACAAGGCCCGCCCGGAAGATGTCAAGATGATTATGATTGATCCGAAAGTAGTGGAGCTGAGCGTATATAACGGGATTCCCCATCTGTTGATTCCGGTGGTGACAGATCCGAAAAAAGCCGCCGGGGCACTCCACTGGGGCGTGGCGGAGATGACAGACCGCTATAAAAAGTTTGCAGATTTCAATGTGCGTGATCTGAAAGGATACAATAAAAAGGCAGAATCCATGGCAGGAAGTCCTGACGCGCCGGAGAAACTTCCTCAGGTGGTCATTATCGTGGACGAGCTGGCAGATCTCATGATGGTAGCTCCCGGTGAGGTAGAAGAGTCCATTTGTCGTCTGGCCCAGCTTGCGAGGGCCTGTGGGATTCATCTGATCATTGCGACCCAACGCCCCAGTGTGGATGTTATAACGGGGCTGATTAAGGCAAATATGCCAAGCCGTGTGGCTTTTGCCGTTTCCAGTGGTGTGGATTCCCGTACGATTCTGGATATGGTAGGTGCGGAAAAACTGCTTGGGAAAGGGGATATGTTATTCTATCCTCAGGGGTATCCGAAACCGGCCCGTATCCAGGGGGCGTTTGTCTCCGACAAAGAAGTGGGAGACGTGGTGGATTTCCTGAAAAATCAGGCGATTGGCAATATATACAATGATACGGTAGAAGAACAGATCAAAAGCATGGGAAGCAGTTCAGGAGCTGGTACAAACGGCGGTGCAGAACGGGATGAATATTTTGTGGAAGCGGCCCGGTTCATCATCGAAAAGGATAAAGCTTCCATCGGTCTTTTACAGAGAGCCTTTAAAATTGGATTTAACAGGGCTGCCAGAATCATGGATCAGCTGTATGAGGCAGGCATCGTAGGAGAAGAGGAAGGTACCAAACCGAGAAAAGTTCTGATGAGTATGGAACAATTTGAGCAATTTATAGAAGAATGTGTATAAAACAGGAGGAATGGAATGAAAACTGACATCCAAATTGCCCAGGAAGCTGTTATGGAGCCGGTTTCCAGAGTGGGGGAAAAGCTTTCGATCGCTTCGGAAGAACTGGAACTGTACGGAAATTACAAGGCGAAAATTTCTGAGTCCTATTTACGCAAAATACAGGACAGGCCTGATGGAAAACTCATTCTTGTGACAGCAATCAATCCCACACCGGCAGGAGAAGGTAAGACGACAACGACAGTGGGACTTGGACAGGCGTTTGGCAGGCTTGGGAAAAAGGCTGTCATTGCACTGCGGGAACCTTCCCTTGGGCCCTGTTTTGGTGTCAAAGGTGGTGCTGCAGGAGGCGGATATGCTCAGGTGGTTCCAATGGAAGATTTGAACCTGCATTTTACCGGAGATTTTCATGCAATTACTTCTGCGAATAATCTGTTGGCAGCGATGCTGGACAATCATATACAACAGGGAAATGAACTGGAGATTGACCCGAGGCAGATTGTCTGGAAAAGATGCCTGGACATGAATGACAGAGTGCTGCGCAATGTAGTAGTGGGACTGGGCAGTAAGATGGACGGCATGGTAAGAGAAGACCATTTTGTCATAACGGTGGCTTCCGAGATTATGGCCGTGCTCTGCCTGGCAGATAATATGGAGGATTTGAGAGAACGGCTTTCCCGTATGGTAGTGGCCTACACATATAAGGGAGAGGCCGTGACGGCCGGACAGCTGGGAGCAGTGGGAGCCATGTGCGCCCTTTTAAAGGACGCCATACAGCCCAATCTGATTCAGACACTGGAGCATACACCGGCTCTCGTACACGGCGGCCCTTTTGCCAATATTGCTCATGGGTGCAGCTCTGTACGCGCCACAAAAGCCGCCTTGAAAATGGCGGATTACGTGATTACGGAAGCGGGGTTTGGCGCCGATCTGGGAGCTGAGAAATTTTTTGATATTAAATGTCGGATGGCGGGACTTTCACCAGATGCGGTAGTGCTGGTGGCTACGATCCGGGCATTGAAATATAACGGCGATGTACCGAAAGCAGAGCTGGGAAAAGAGAATCTGGAAGCTCTGGCAAAGGGGATTGTCAATCTGGAAAAACATATAGAAAATCTGCAGAAATTCCAGGTACCTGTCGTTGTCACCTTAAACGCGTTCCTCACGGATACAGAAAAAGAAATCAGTTTTGTCAGAAAGTTCTGCGAAGACAGAGACTGTGATTTTGAGATTTCTGAGGTATGGGAAAAGGGCGGAGAAGGTGGTATAGCCCTTGCCAATAAAGTGCTGCACACTCTGGAAACGAAAGAGAGCCATTTTAAAGTTCTGTATGACGAAAACCTTCCTATCAGAGAAAAAATAGAAAAAATTGCAGCGGAAATCTATGGTGCGGCCAGTGTTACCTATGTGGGGACGGCGGAAAGCCAGATTGCCCGTCTGGAGACACTTGGCTTTGGAAATCTGCCGATTTGTATGGCAAAGACACAGTATTCTCTTTCGGATGACCCATCACTGCTTGGAAGGCCGGAAGGATTTACAGTAACTGTGAGAGACGTATATGTGTCTGCCGGGGCAGGCTTTATTGTGGTTTTAACCGGTTCGGTTATGACTATGCCGGGACTACCGAAAAATCCGGCGGCTTTCAGAATCGATGTAGCAGAAGACGGCAAAATCACGGGATTATTTTGACCGGGCAACCGTGCTCTTGTCCCTTGTGAAGATCAATCCATGATAATGAGGAGAACTTTATGGCAAAGATAATTGACGGAAAAACTATTTCCATGGAAATCAAAGAAGAAGTAAAGGAACAGATGGAGAAGCTCCGCCAGGAGGGAAAAAAAGCGGCTCTGGCAGTGATTCAGGTGGGGGCAGATCCTGCTTCCAGTGTGTATGTGAACAATAAAAAGAAGGTATGTGCCTATGTGGGGATAGAGTCACTTGCCTATGAACTACCGGAAGAGACGACAGAGGAAGAGCTGCTCGCATTGATTGGGAAACTGAACGGAATGGAAGAATGCAACGGGATATTGGTCCAGTTGCCTCTGCCGGGACATATTAATGAAGATAAGGTGATCGATGCTATCGATCCCCGGAAAGACGTGGACGGTTTTCATACGAAAAATGTGGGAGCACTCTGTGTGGGACAGAGAGCGTTTCTTCCCTGTACGCCGGCGGGTATTATTCAGCTGTTAGTGCGCTCTGGTATTGAAATGGAAGGAAAAGAATGCGTGATCGTGGGACGGAGCAATATTGTGGGCAAACCGATGGCGCTCCTCATGCTCCGGGAAAATGCTACCGTGACAATTGCCCATTCCCGTACGAAAAATCTGAAAGAACTGTGTAAACGGGCAGATATTCTGATCGTAGCTATGGGAAAACCGAAATTTATAGGCAGAGAGTATGTAAAAGAAGGTGCTGTCGTCATAGATGTGGGTATCCATAGAAATGAAAATAATAAACTGTGCGGCGACGTGGACTTTGAAGACGTCAAAGACCTCTGTAGCGCCATCACACCTGTCCCCGGCGGCGTCGGCCCCATGACCATCGCCATGCTAATGAAAAACGTGCACGAGGCAGTGAGCAGTGCCGCAACAGAAAACGGCAGATAGCCTGCTTGCAGGCATAGCTGACGGAAGCTGTTGCGATAGTGCGAAGCACGTGAGCGAGGGAACGCAGTTCCCGAGCGGCACTGCTCACGAAGATGCCTGTGCCTGAACAGACATTGACAGGCTGGCTGCTTGCAGGCATAGCTGACGGAAGCTGTTGCGATAGTGCGAAGCACGTGAGCGAGGGAACGCAGTTCCCGAGCGGCACTGCTCACG
>CAJUNB010000036.1 GCA_910587635.1 uncultured Lachnospiraceae bacterium | reverse complement strand
TCATCTGTATCCTCCTATAATATGTAACGGCACGCGCCGCTGCGCGTCACCTGCCATCTCGTCGGATCGCATTTCAATTGTGAAACTTCGTTTCACACGCGTTCCTCCTATTCTATAACATTCAGTACCTTTTTCAGGCCGGATATTTGTATGATTCGTTTAATCTGTTTGTCCGCATTGACCGCATAGACTTTCCCTCCAAAACAGGACACCTTTTTATAGCGTCCGACGACTACTCCCACTCCCGAGCTATCCATAAACCGGGTATCTTCAAAGTCGAACACGACATGCTTGACCGGTCCTTTCATGATATACTCATCAGCCCTTTCACTGAGGGACGATGCCTGATGATGATCCACCTCTTCCGGCATTCGTATCATCAAATAATTCTCAATCATCTGAAATCTTTCCTCCATATATAACTCCTTTCCTGATTTTCTATGCAAATCGGGCAGAAAAGAGGGCTCTTCCCTTATATGTCGCCCGGAGCGCGTGCCGTGAAACGACCATTTCCCTACGTGCACTGATAGGACATAGAATTCCTCTATACATCAAAAGAGGACAACCCGTTTTCGGGTGTCCTCTTTCGTATCTTTTCTAAAATTCTATTCTATTTTCTATCCTTCTGTCATATCATCTAAAAAACCCTGAGATCTCCTGGCTTTTTCTGTGTTTGGATACTTTTCTATGACAGACAAATAAATTTCAATGGCTCTGTCATCATTTCCATTCTGCCGATATGCATTCCCCAGATCATATAGGATATCTCCATTCTCCGGGTCATATTCTGCCGCCTTAGCCAGTGCCTCCACCGCATCCCCATACATTTCCTTTTGATAGGAATCCATCCCCGCTTCATAATAGGAGCTGGCAATGGAAGGACCTGCCTGTGCAAGAAGTGTCTTATACAAAGACTGGAAATTTTCGGATTCTATCTGTTCGGCCGCATTCTTGTCCATTCCCTCCAACACTTTGGCTACCCCTTCGATATTTTCAGAATTCTCCATATAAATGTCAACTGCCTGCAACAGACTATCAATAATCGGCAAAGAACCGTCATCGCTGGAATAACTGCTCAATTCCTGACGAAGCCTCTCATTCTCTTCCGTGAGCACCCTGGCCTGCTGTTCCATTTCTTCTATCGTACTCGTCTTTTTATCAAGCTGTTCACTCACTGCCCTAAGCTCATCCTGCACTTCACTCGTATCCGAATTCAGCTTTGCAGGAAGAATTAAAAAGCAGGCCGCTGCCACACCTATGGCAATACCTATCCCAATATTTAACGCTACGGAGACGCCTCTGCTGTCTCTGCCGTTAATCGGCTGGATAATGGTCTCATTCCCACTCTGATATTTGATCACATCCTCGGGATAGTTTTTTTTCTTTAAACTTCCCTTGGCTTTGTCCGTCACCTCCAGCATTTTTTCCACTTCTTTAAAGTATCTGCGGGTAGTGGTATTGCCAGTATCAATGCGGTAACATTTATCCAGCTCCCGCTTTGCCTTTTCCCATTCCTCCGACTTAATATATAAAAGCGCCAGAAGCTGATGGGCACTGATATAGTTAGGATTCAACGACAACACCTTTTTCAGCTGAATCACAGCCAAATCCAGGCTGTCCTGATAACAGTAGCCAAGAGCCAGGTTATATTTCTTAATTGTCTGGTTGATCGTCTCCAGTCGGCTCGGATTGTCCTGAACCATGTTAATGTAATCATCCGCAATATTTTTTTTAGAACGCAAGTTCTTACTGATGACCCATTCACTCAGGCCCTTTACCACTTCACCCATCTCAAAATATACAAGACCAAGGAGATTTCGGGCTTCCACATTATTTTTATTTAATTTTAAACTTTGGCGCAAGCAGGTAACCGCACCGGACAAATCCCGCACACTGGCTTTTTCCAAACCTTCATTATAAAAATGATTGGAGCTGTATATTATCTTTTTATAAAGGGCCACGTCTACACCGCAGCCCGTACAGAAATCTTTTTCCGAAAGCTGGCACCCGCAGTTAAAACATTTCATGCAGTACCTCTATTCTAAATCCATATTTCCCGTTTTAACTTCTTTCATCATCCCTACTAAAATACCTACCATATCAGTAAGGTCCTCTTTATAAATCGCATCCTCAGCATCTTCCACTTCCAGGCTCGGATGAAACTTTTTCAATTCTTCTTCAAAATCAATCATACCGGTTCCTCTTTATATCATCTATGACCTCTCCTGCCAGATAGAGAGAACCTGCAATATACGCTTTATCTCCCGGCCGTCTGCTACCCATCATCGCCTGAAGAGCCTCACCTGTACTGTCAAAGCCGCATACCACACCTTTTTTCGGAGCCCCAAATGCCTCCTGTAATTCCTGGCGGGAAAGACTTCTTGTATTCTGCATCTTTGTCAAATATATTCTGTCAAATAATTCTTCATTCCTTATCAATCCGGCAATTTCCCGGTACTGTTTCTCCCGCACAGCCGAAAAGAGGAGGAGACGCCTGCCCCTGCACCCGTCCCGCCTTACCGTATCCAGAAATGCCAAAATACCGTCTTCGTTATGGGCACCATCGATAAACACATCAGGAACCACTTCATCCATTCTGCCCTGCCAATGAGCCCTCGCCATCCCAAAAGCCAGTGCCTTTTCACTGACAGGCAGCCTGTCCCCAAGCACATCCAAAGCCCGCAGTGCCAACGCCGCATTTTCCGTCTGATAAGAAGCGCATGTCTTTAGTAAGCACTTAATATATCCATAATAACGAGTATTAAAAGAAAAATCAATGAATTTTTTATGAAACTCTAATTTTCGAACGTCACAATTCGACACGGAAAAAACAGGGCATGCAAGCTGCCCGGCCTTTTTGGCAATCACAGCAGATGCCTCCCTGTTATGGTCCGCAAATACGACGGGCACACCCTGACGCAAAATTCCCGCTTTTTCACCGGCGATTTTGGCAATCGTGTTCCCCAGATATTCTGTATGGTCCAGTCCAATTTCTGTAATAATACAGAGCTCTTTTCTGCTGACACAATTTGTCACATCCAGTCGACCGCCCAGTCCTGTTTCCAGCAATATGACATTTATGTCATTTTCTTCAAAACAGAGCAGTGCCATAAAAAACAACATTTCAAAAAAAGCGGGACGATAACTTCTCTCTTCCGGACTGTCTGTCTGAAGCTGGCGCTCCACTGTATTAAAATAACGGACAAAATCTGCCCTGCCGATCATCTCTCCGTTCATTCGAATGCGTTCCCGCATCGTCACCAAATGGGGAGAAGTGAACATGCCGGTCCTGTAGCCTGCCGTCCTCAGTACCGATTCCAGGTAGGCACAAACGGAGCCTTTTCCGTTTGTACCTGCCACATGGATGATTTTTCTGTCACTGCACGGATTCCCAAGCACCCTCAGGAAATTTGCCGCTTCCTCTATGGAATGCTTTTTCCCATATCGGGAACTGTCCAGAAGAAGCGCTTTTACCTGTTCATATCTGCTCCTGTCTTCAGAATCTGTCACAGCAGTCCTTATTTTTTCACATACTTTCTCTGTATCACTCATTGTTTCTGCGCAATCTGTAGCAGACGATTTTCCACCTGTTCCAGCATACGGGTGTATTTCTCCAGTTTTTCTTTCTCTTCTTCCACTTTGGCTGCCGGCGCCTTGGAAATGAATTTCTCATTGGAAAGCATACCGTTGCAGCGCTTGATTTCCCCTTTCAGACGGCCTTTCTCCTTTTCCAGTCTCTCCAGCTCCAGCCGTATATCCACAAGCTCTGCAAAAGGTATATAAATAGAAGCATCCGCTGTTACTACAGATACCGCATCTTCTGCGATACCTGTCTTGTCTCCCTGTATCAGTACATCAGAAGCGCCTGCAAGAGAAGCAAAGAACAGTTTTCCCTCTGTAAAGGTATTCCTTACTTCTTCCTGGGAACTCACCACATATATGCTGGCTTTTTTACCCGGAGATACGTTCATCTCCGTACGGACACCCCGGATGCCCCGTACTGCTTCCTTGATTATGTCAATATCTTTCTCTTCTTTTACAAAATTCCACTCTTCTTTGTATACCGGCCATTGGGAAATCATGATAGATTCCTCTTCGTCCTGCAGATTACAGAAAATCTCTTCAGTAATAAAAGGCATATAAGGATGCAGCAGCTTCAGTGCCTGAAGCAACACTGTCTTCAGTGTCCAGAGCGCTCCGCTTTGACTCTCCGTATCATCCGTCGCATACAGTCTTGGTTTTACCATCTCGATATACCAGTCACAGAATTCATCCCAGATAAAATCATACACTTTCTGTACCGCAATCCCCAGTTCGAAATGCTCCATATTCTCTGTCATCTCTTTTACGACAGTGTTAAGCCGGGATAATATCCATTTATCTGCAGGCTCCAGACGAGATGGCTGCCCGCTGCCCACCTGCTTTCCTTCCATATTCATCATAATGAATCGGGAAGCGTTCCACACCTTATTTGCAAAGTTCCGGTTCGCCTCCACTCTTTCATAATAGAAACGCATATCATTGCCCGGTGTATTTCCGGTGATCAGCGTCAGACGCAGGGCATCTGCCCCATACTGCCTGATAATTTCCAGAGGATCGATACCGTTTCCAAGAGATTTGGACATTTTGCGGCCCTGGGAATCCCTCACAAGTCCGTGGAACAGTACCGTGTGGAAGGGTTTCTCTCCCATCTGCTCGAACCCGGAGAAAATCATACGGATGACCCAGAAGAAAATAATGTCATATCCGGTGACAAGCACATCCGTAGGATAAAAATAAGCCAGATCTTCTGTCTGCTCCGGCCAGCCCAGTGTGGAAAAAGGCCACAGCGCTGAGGAAAACCACGTATCCAGTGTGTCCGGGTCCTGAACAAAGTGAGATTTGCCACATTTCGGACATACATCCGGCGCCTGTCTTTCTACCACGACCTCACCACAATCCTGGCAATAGTAGGCCGGTATCCTGTGTCCCCACCAGAGCTGCCGGGAAATACACCAATCCCGGATATTGTCTGTCCAGTTGAAATAGAGCTTTTCCATCCGCTGCGGAACGAGGCGGATGTCCCCATTCCTGACTGCCTCCGCGGCAGGCTTTATAAGTTCATCCATTTTCACAAACCACTGCTTTTTGATCAGCGGCTCTATCGTCGTACCACATCTGTCATGTGTCCCTACATTGTGGGAATAGTCCTCAATTCCCACAAGCAGACCCATCCGGTCAAGCTCTTCTACGATCTGCCGTCTCGCCTCATAGCGGTCCAGCCCCCGGTATTTGCCGCCGTTTTCTCCTATTGTTGCATCATCATTCATAATATTGATTTCCGGCAGATTGTGACGTTTCCCCACTTCGAAATCGTTGGGGTCATGGGCGGGCGTGATTTTGACTACTCCGGTACCGAACTCCATATCCACATAAGAATCCCCTACGATGGGAATCTCTCTGTTCATAATCGGCAGCATAACCTTTCTCCCGATCAGCGCCCTGTATCTGTCATCATCGGGGTTCACAGCCACAGCCGTATCCCCCAGCATCGTCTCGGGACGGGTGGTGGCAAATTCCAGAAACTGTGAGCTACTTACACTGCCATCCTCCTCGATCAGCGGATACTTGATATGCCACAGATGCCCCGCCTGTTCCTCATATTCCACTTCCGCATCGGAAATAGAAGTATTGCAGACCGGGCACCAGTTGATGATCCGGCTGCCTTTATAAATCCAGCCTTTTTCATGCATTTTGCAGAATACTTCTGTCACGGCTCTGTTGCAGCCTTCGTCCATAGTAAAACGCTCTCTGTCCCAGTCACAGGAAGAACCGAGCTTTTTCAACTGCCCGATAATCCTGCCGCCATACTCTTTTTTCCATTCCCAGGCTCTTTCCAGAAAACCATCCCGGCCAAGATCCTCTTTCTCAATGCCCTCTTCTTTTAACTTTTCAATAATCTTAACTTCTGTAGCAATGCTGGCATGATCCGTTCCCGGCTGCCACAGGGCATTGTATCCCTGCATCCGTTTGAAACGAATCAGGATGTCCTGCATGGTCTCATCCAGGGCATGTCCCATATGGAGCTGCCCGGTGATATTTGGCGGCGGAATGACAATCGTAAACGGTTTCTTCGTCTTATCCACTTCGGCATGAAAATATTTTTTATCCAGCCATTTCTGATACAATCTGTCTTCTATGCCCTGAGGGTCATAGGTTTTTGCAAGTTCTTTGCTCATAAAAGCCTCCTTTATGTGGTGAAAAAGAATCGAATAAAAACGCCCTTTATCAGAATCCTGACAAAGGGCGAATGATCGCGGTACCACCTTTTTTTATAACTCTGTGTCCGTAACGGGGACAGGGCGGGAAACCCTATTTATAGATTGCCATTTATGACATGTGTGTCATGTACTGTCAACTCCGGCAGTCAACGTTTTTCAGATTTCCGGTTCCAAAGCTACCTTCCATGATTTCCTCTTCAAAGGGTCTTTCAGCCTGCGAACCCCTCTCTCTGATAAGGGAATATCATGTACTCCTCTTTTTCATTACCTTTTTCCTATCTTTTACAGATACCTTCTGGCTGACCACATAAGTCTCTGTCAACCGAAGGTATAATCTATTAAAATAATAGTGACTGATATGGAATTTGTCAAGAGGGGGTTTGGAGGAGGGGCAAAAATTGGCTCTTTTCCGACAAGACCATCACCCCTTCGCCCGGATACTGACTTCGATCTTATCCGGTCTCGTATACGTCTCTGTGTATTCTATCCAGATACCATCCCGGGACAGACCGCGGAATTCAAAGCAAAACAGAGGCTGTCCCACTTCCACCTGAAGAAACCCCGCAATCTTTTCACTGGCCGGCAGCACACACAGTTTCTGAGGACCGCCTTCCACCCCATACCCTCTGGATTCCATATAAGTATACAGCGACACATGGGCCAGATCCTGCTTCTCAATGTCCGGGAAATATTTCAGTGGCAGATAAGTGAATTCCACTGCATAGGGCACCCCATTTCCCACTCTTATCCTGTGTACCCCATAGATTTTCTCCTCTTTTTCCAGCCTCAGCCTGTCCTGCAAAAGAGCTGTCCCGGGAACAATCCCCCTGCCGATAACCTGATTTTCAATATGTATTCCCTGCCGTTTCATCACGGAGGAAAAGCTGTTCCCCCTCGCCGAAAGGAGACCCAGGCTGGCTCTGTCAGGCATCTTTTTCTGGACAAAGGTCCCCTTTCCCTGTATCCGGTATATATAGCCGTCCTCCGCCAGCTCCTGAAGCACCGCCTTAACCGACATCCGATTCATTCCGTACTGCTGCGCCAGCGTCCGCTCTCCCGGAAGAGGCGCACCCGGTAAATACACGCCCTCTTCCAGCATGGTACGCAGCTGCTGAGACATGAGTATTTTTTTCCTTTCAATCTCACCGGATTTGGGCTTCATCCTCTTACCTCCTTGTATACATTATCGTCTGCAGTAAATTCAAATTTCTCCGGTTTCATCAGACACTCATAGTAATGAAAAAAGGCTCCCGACAGGTCATAGGCATATCCCCGGAGCTGAATCAGCGGCGCCAATGCCTTTTTTTGTAACAGTTCCGCTTCTTCCCGGGTGGCATAGACAATATCCATCAATTGATTCATATAAACTGGTCGGCAGCCTAATACTGCCAGATAAGCGTGCATCTTTTCATAGCCACTCAGCTTTTTTCCGTCCAGGCGTTCCTTTGGTATCATCCATCTCTCCATACATACCCGCTCTTCGGAGACCACGCCGCATCTCTGCAGGGACAATACATACAGACCCACATTCAGCTGCATCTTATTTGCCGTCTCCTTCGTCAGCCGTTCCTCCCTGATAAAGACATCGTCCCACGCAAAATCTTTTTCTACCGCCCTGTCTTCAAAATCCATAATCTTCCCCACATCAATCACATATCTGGGCGGACATACGAGATAGCCGCATCTGCTTTTTACAGTCACAAGCCCTTCGTCCACAAGCCTCTGCAGAGCGGACCGCACCGTTCCTCTCTGCACGCCGTAGAGCAGAGACAGCTCCCGCTCACCGGGGAGCAATTCTCCGGCAGAGCATATCCCGGATTCTATTTTCATCCTGATATCATGGGCAATCCGTTCATCCAGATTCAACAATTTTTTCTTCATATCATATCTTTTCCTTTTCTCCTGGCAAACTGGTATTATTTTTTAACTGGTATATTTTTTTATTAAATTGATTTTAATCCAATTATATC
This sequence comes from uncultured Lachnospiraceae bacterium, assembly GCA_910587635.1. Classification (GTDB taxonomy): domain Bacteria; phylum Bacillota; class Clostridia; order Lachnospirales; family Lachnospiraceae; genus VSOB01. Next base: position 22,399 of record CAJUNB010000036.1, on the reverse strand, counting down.
ACAATTTCTATATGGAATGCATTTCAAAATTATAAAAAATCCCAGTTTTTTGAGTTCTGATTATATGTCCAAATCCTTTTTTTCATTATATTGTAAAATAATAGGATTTTCTTTATCATAAGATGCCGTTTTATCATGTATAGTGGTTTTTTATGTTGTATATTGTGAACCAGTTTTTATATTGGTACAATAAATATTGTAATTGGTTACTATAAAATCATTTCTATATAAGGAGGTTACTATGTACAATTTTGACAAAAAAGCCTATGACGAACAGGCACAGGCGGTACTGCATCTGCTGCCCCAGATAGAAAAGGCAGCCGATGCTGTCATCGCCCTCGGCTTTGACAACATTCTGCTTCTGGGCGTGGGAGGTACTTACCTGGAGTGGGAATCCGTACGGGCCTGCATCGGACATAAGACAGATTATCCTATCTATGTGGAAAATGCGGCAGAAATTTTAATCAAAAAAGATCTGGACTATCTGACAGATAAAACTCTTGTCATCGCCCCTTCCGTATCCGGTGATACAAAGGAGATCCTGCAGGCCGTTTCCTTCTGCAAAGAAAGAGGGACAAAGATTCTCGGCTTCACGAAAAATACAGAAACTCCTCTGGGCAAAATGCTGGATTATTTCCTGTCGCTGGACACCCATTTCTGTGAAAACTATTATATTGAATATTACACACTGCTCCTGTGCATCATGACAAAGCTGGGGAAGACCCAGGGTTATGATCTGTGGAAAGAGCAGCTTCCCGTTGTATACAAAGAATTGCTCCGTTACTATGAAAGCTTTGACCCAGTTGCCAAAGAAATCGTACATAAATACCACAAAGCGCCTTACAGTATCTGGGTAGGTTCCGGCCCCGCTATGTGGTACTGCGTGGAAATGATGACGATGTGCCTTCTGGAAGAAATGCAGTGGATCCGTGTCCGCCCCGTTACTTCCCCCCATTTTTTCCACGGTACGATCGAAATGGTAGAAGACGGTGTCCCGGTATTTCTGACAAAGGGCATCGATGAATACCGGGCATTGGACCAGCGGGTAGAGGATTTCCTCAATCACTATAAAGTTACTGACAGCACTGTCGTTTTTGATATGGCAAAATATCCGATTCATGGACTGGACAGTCAGTTCGAAGATATCGCTGCTGTACTTGTGTTTGCTGCCCTGATCCTGGACAGAATTCCCAAGTATTATGAATTCTACAACGGCCATTCTCTCGCATTCCGCCGTTACTACAGACAACTGGATTATTGATGTCGTTGCCTCTTTGCAGCGGGCCATAAAGCAGAAAGGAGTATTATGTCTATCGGTTTGTTATCTGTTATTTCTTCCTCCATCCTCTTCGGTCTGCTGCCCGCTGCCGTGAGACAACTGCAAAATAATGGAATCCCATCCGGCGTCATCGTATTCTGGACTTATTTTATCAGCCTTATCTGTTATACACTGGCAGCGGGACTGAAAGAAAAGAGCCTGAAAATACGTATCTGTAAAAAAGATATCCTTTTCATGTTTCTGGCCGGAGCAGCCGGTATGGGATTCACTTCCTTTCTTCTCACATCCTCTTATCATCATATTCCCACAGGTATGGCAACGCTGATTCATTTTACCTATCCTGTTATCATCACCGTTTTTACATCCCTTTTCTTTCATGAACCCTTTACCGGTTCCAAATTGTCTGGATGTATTCTGTCCATCCTCGGTCTGCTCTTTGTAACCAACTTCACATTCAGTTCCGTTTTCACCGGTATCGCCCTGGCTTTTCTGTCCGCTGTCACTTACAGCACCTATATTATGATTAATGATAAAGCCGACTTCCGTTCCCTGCCCGTCTGTCTGAAAATGGTATATCTCACTTTCGGTTCTGTCCTCCTTTTTTATTTACAGACAGCATCCCAGAGACAATCTGTCCGCATTTGGGGCTACTGGAATATCCTGCTTATGGCGTTCATCGGCCTGCTGAGTGCCTTTGCCTTCGGCCTGCTCACATACGGTATTAAAAAGATCGGCTCCTCCCGGGCTGCCTTTGCCGCCATGCTGGAGCCTGTTACCAGTGTCGTTTGCGGCGTCATTTTCTGGCAGGACAACATTTCCCTGACAGGAATAGCCGGTATCTTCTTCATACTATGTTCCATGGTAATTGTAAATAGAGAATCCCGCTGATGCGATTTTCCCGCGCACGGACTGCGGCGACCAGCCCTTAGGACAAAGCAGTGATTCCCGCTCTGCGAGCTGCCCATAAAAAAGCTGCCCGGTCTCCCGAACAGCTTTCATCATAGCTTTCTTTCTATGTCCCTGTTGAAATTACAAATACAGTTTTAAATGGCTTGTATTGAAAATCTGTTTCGATACGCACATGGGATTGCCTGCTGTATCATATTGGGAATCCCGGATCAGCAGCATCGGCGTCCCGGCAGCTACATTCAACAGCTTGCTCTCTTCCTCGGAAGCCGCGCACGCCTCCACTGTGCGATGCGCTTCGCCAAAGCCCTCCTCATAACGAGTCTCCACAAGTTCTGTCACGGAACCAGTCAGGTTTTCATCGATAAGTCCACTGAATTTCGGAGCATAACAGAGCGTTTCCACAACTGTCGCTATCCCGTCCACTGCCCGAAGCCTGCGTATATAAACGATCTTATCCGCACTATGTATATGAAAGAAATTTTTCTCTTTGGCCGTAGGATATTCCATGCGGCATTCCAGTACGATATTTTCCGCCTTTTTTCCGGCAAGCTGGCAGGAACGGGTAAATCCCACATCCCCCTGTGCGGTAATGATATTTTTCGCAGAAGCTACAAAAGTGCCTCTCCCCTGAGAACGTACGAGAAGACCGCTTTCTGTCAGTTCAGAAATCGCTTTTCTGACGGTGATCCGACTTACATCAAACTCCTCCATCAGCATGGCCTCTGAAGGGATTTTTTCATTTTCCCTCCATTCCTGAGATTCTATTTTATTATACAGAATTTCAGAGACCTGCTTATACAAAGGCAGTGCATTGCTTGGATTCACCAGAGAGTTCATTTTTGTCGATTCCTTTCATATTTCACATTTCTGATTCAAAAATTTTGTTGAAATTTTTACTGATATTTTATCTCTTTTTCGATCCGTTTGCAACAAATTCACTAACAATTCTTTTCTATCAAACATCTGGAATTCTCAACTCAATCCCCCATCACGGTCACGGTGACACCTCTCTCCTGAGGCCCGTCAAACTCACAGAAATATATCTCCTGGGCAAAGCGCCGCTTTATTTTCCCGTCCATTACATTGAACACACAGTGGTTTCCACAGACCATACCTTTTAAATGTCCCGGCGCATTGTTGGCCATCGCCCCATAAGACATCAGAAATCTGGCATGATTGTAGTCGCCGTCCTCCGGTGCCAGACGGGCCATGAAATTCTTCAGATCCTCTTCCAGGCATTCCAGTGCTTCATTCACAGTAATACCTGTCGTCGTATGGTTCGTTATGACAAACGCCATCCCGTTTTGAATACCACTTTGCTCAACCAGCTCTTCTACCTTTTTCGTAATCAGTATATACTGGTTATATTCTGTTGTCTGTATTGTAAATGTCTGTACCTTAGTCATTGACCCATCTCATCTCCTTTTCAAATCCCATAAATTCCAGTGCATTATTTCCAAGAATATTCTCAATGGTAGAAGCTCTGAAATCCAGCGCCCGGACAGCATTTACCTGCCTGATCTGCTCCAGTCCCGGATCGCCGGAACCGAACATAACCTGATGACGGAAGCCTCTGTCTATCCATTTCGGCCCCATATCCACACAGAACATCTGATGATACATCTGTGGTGCATCATCCAAGTATACAATGGATGTATCCGTATAAATATTTCTGTATTTGAGCATCAGCATGCAAACTTCCCTGCCCCAGGGCCACCCAAAACGAGTCAGACAAATCCGCAGTTTCGGATGTTTCAGTGCAGTCTCTTCCCAAAGCATCGGATGGGCATACTTCGTCAGAAGTCCCGGATAGGGAGAGCATCCACAGTCCGATACGATCGGCCTATCATACCGTAAACAGATTTCAAATAATGACTCCATATAGTCTCCCCGGGGATCAAAGTTCTGCAGTGCCGGAAAAATATGCAGACCATGTAACTTTTGTTCCGTAAACGCCCGCTCCAGCACTTCTGCCGCATCTTCTCTCTTCGGGTCCACACTTGCAAAGCCAATAAAACGCTCCGGGTATTTTTCCACCAGCATTTTCACATCTTCATTTGTCGTCATCCATTTTCCCTTTTCCGTTGTCAGGTCGAGGGGACTGAGCACACACCGGTCAATCCCGGCACAGTCCAGTCTTGCAAAAACCGACTCCATGGAGCAGACCCCATTGTGATAAAGGCCCGTCACATCAATTACAAAGCGCTCTTTTTCCTGGGTATCACACACATCCGAAAACAGATAGGGGTGTGTATTGATGTCAATTGTCAATCCCATATGTATCCTCCAGTCATTCTATCATCAAAGGTTTTTCTTTACTGTATCAAAAGCGATTTTTGTCGCCCGCTCCGGCTCCGTCCACCAGGACCCGTCCCCGATTTCCAGTGTGACATATCCCTCATAGCCATATTCATCCATATACTGCAGATGTTCCGCCACCGGCGTACTGCCAAGCCCCAGAGGTACATGTCCGGAAGGATCTCCATCGGTCAGATGTAAATGACAGATCCGATCGCCAAATCGTTCAAAAAATTGTCCCAGCGTATTTCCGTGTACCCGCATGGGAACCGTATCAACACAGAGCTTCATATGGGGATGATCTACCTCTTCCATCATCCGTTCTGTAGACGCCAGATCGTTTACCAGATTAGTCTCCATCGCCTGCAGGATTTCAAAAGCAAGCACAATCCCTGCCTTCTGCGCATGTTCTGCCAGCAAATTCAGACTGTCCACAGAGCGTTTCCATGCCTCATCCACCGGTGCATCATAATCTCCCCAGCCGGAGCAGCACAGCATCTTATCCGCTCCCACCTGCGCTGTCATATCGATGTATTTCAGGAAGTATTCCAGACTCATCTTCCGGTGCTGCGCATCGGAAGCGGCAATATTGTGAGGGTACATCACCTGCTCCGGTGTCAGGCATGTAATATGCATTCCCCGTCTTTCCACTTCTCTTCTGACTGCAGAAGCGTCGGACAGAGATTCGATATAATTGTTCAGATGGGGAGCGCCTGTCCAAAGCTCAAAACTGCTCACTCCAAGCCGTTCCATGGAATCGAGAAAATGGGAAAATGAATACCGCTGATACACCATATTCATCGCCGAAAATTGTTCTATTTTCATTGAATGATATCCTCCTTAATTTCCAATTTGCCACAATGTAATCAGTATTTTTGTCATATAGGAAGTTCGAAGAACTTTCCTATTATGATAAAAAGCTGGGGCCTGCCTGGCAGGCCCCTTAATTATCGTATAGGAAACTCCTATTACATACCGAAACCTACTGTTCCAGCTCTACCTCTTCTCTCGTATAGTACCCGGAATCGAATACCAGCTCATCCATGTTTTCTTTTGTCAGAACCAAAGAAGGTACTTTTGTAGCAGTTACTTCTTTAACGCCATTGTCATAAGTAGTCAGTTCCACGTCGGACAGATCAGGCTCTTCTCCTTTTACAAGGCTGTCCATGATATCAGACGCGTGGCGTGCCAGCTGGCGAATATCCTTGTAGATAGTCATACTCTGATCTCCTGCATTGATGGATTTCAGTGCAGAAATTGTACAGTCCATACCGGTGATTACAGGCATCGGCTGATCATCTGTGCCATATCCTACTGATTTCAGTGCAGAAATAGCGCCTGCTGCCAGGTCGTCGTTCTGAGTCAAAACAGCATCGATTCTCTTGTCAACATAGTATGTAGACAATAATGTGTCCATACGTTCCTGTGACTTTGTTGCGCTCCACTCTGCTACTGCGCAGATTTCGTATTCTCTCTGCCCGGATACCACTTCCAGTTTTCCGTTATCAATATAGGGATCCAGCACTTCCATCGCGCCGCTCCAGAACATTTTGGCAGAAGCGTCACCATAGTCGCCGCCGAACAACTCAATCGTATGAGTCTCCTCACTGTTGTCACAGTCCAGTGCGTCGATGATGAACTGGCCCTGCTGCCTTCCGATTCCTACCAGATCGTCTGTTACAAAATAGTCGATATATTCTGTATCCAGGACATTGGCATCGTAAGCAATAACCGGAATCCCTGCATCATGGCACTGTTGTACTGCTGTAGTCAGGGCTCCTCCATCCCAGGGGGAAATGATAACACCGGCTACGCCGTTCGTAATCATATTTTCGATCTCATTGACCTGTGTTGCCGCATCTCCTTTGGCAAACTGTACATCTACATCATAGCCAAGTTCATTCAGATACTCTGTCATGTACTCCTGATCTTTCTGGCATCTTGCCAGCTCCTGTGTCGGCAATGTAATACCGATGACCGGTCTCTTTCCTGAACTTTCCGCAGCAGCCTCTCCCTCCGTTGCCGGCTGCGCTGCATTGTCGGAAGGTGCCGGTGTATCCGAGGATGATGAACCGCACGCTGTCATCCCAAGAACCATAGCTACACTCAATCCTACTGCCATTACTTTACTGAACTTCATTTTCATACCTCCTTAGTTGTTTTTAGATTTATTTTTTAAATAAATATCAAATGATACCGCTAATAATAAGATACATCCCTTGATAACTGACTGCATATCTGTTCCGATTCCGAGAATGGACATACCGTTGTTCAGGATTGCCATCACGCAGGCACCGAGAATCGCTCCCATAACACTGCCGGATGCACCGTCCACGCCGCCGATAACACAGGCAGCAATGGCATCCAGCTCATAACCGGTACCCGCCTTGGGTGTAGCCGCATTCAGCCTTCCGGTAACTGCCAGACCTGCAATAGTAGCCATCAACGCCGAATTTGTATAGACGAGGAACATCATCCACTTCGTGCGGACACCGGAAAGCTTTGCCGCCTGGATATTGCCGCCCATCATGTAAATATGCCGTCCTACCGTAGTTTTATTGGCAATAAAGGAATAAACAAGAGCCAGTACCGCCATGACGACCAGAATAAAAGGCATCCCGTTATAAGCGGAAAGATTCCAGAGAATAAAGGTTACGACGGCGATAATCGCTGCCAGCTTTGCCACTGTAATATACAGATTCTGTACCGGAAATCCATGTTTCTGCCGGTTCCTGCGTTTATTGACCTCTGAGAAGACAAGGGCAAATACGACTATGACAAAGGCCAGAAGACATACCACATTGATGCCGCCCACTTTCATATCTCTGGCAACAAATCCGTTGGCGAAATACTGAAAACCCGCACTGAACGGAGAGAGAGTCTGCCCTCCCAGGATCAACTGACACAGACCCCGGCAAATCAATTCACCGGCCAGTGTGGCGATGAAAGGAGGAACATTTAAAAATGCAATAAAGGATCCCTGAACCACACCTACAAGCAGCCCTGCTGTTATGGTAATGATAACTGCCACACTTGTAGGCAGATGAAAGTTCAGTGTCAATACTGCCATGATCGCTCCTGCCAGTCCGACGATGGAACCAACGGAAAGATCTACATTGCCGCCGGTCAACATACAGAAAAACATACCGATGGCCAGAATAATTTCAAAACTGTTCTGCATAAAAATGTTGCTGACATTCATAGGACGGAACAATGTTCCTTCTGTCGCTATCCCAAATCCGAGCGTAATAATCACCAGTGCAATAATCATACCCATCTGTCTGAGATTGCCGCTGAAAATACTTTTTTTCGTCGTTTCCATTTTTCTTATGCCCCCCTACTCATTATGATCTTCATCGTATTTACCTGTGTAATTTCGTCCCCCTCGAGCTCCCCTATGACCTCTCCTTCATTCAGGACATACATTCTGTCACACATCCCGAGGATTTCCGGCATATCGGAAGATATCATTATCACAGATTTCCCGCTTGCTACCAATTCATTGATAATTTCATAGATCTCATATTTGGCGCCTACATCGATTCCCCTCGTCGGCTCATCCAGAATCAGAATGTCCGAATCACACAGTACCCATTTGCTGATAATGACTTTCTGCTGATTCCCTCCCGACAGGTTCGATACTGCCTGATCCACATCCCTGCACTTGATATGAATCATATCCTTACACTTATTGGCGGCCACCGTCTCTTCGTCCGCATTGATAGCCAGACCATGTACAAAGTTTTTCAGGCTGGGCAACGTAATATTTTTCGTAATGGAGGTGGAGCCCACCAGGCCAAAGGCGTGTCTGTCCTCAGATACATAGGCAATTTTATTTTTGATGGCATCCGACACATTATTGATAGTGATCTTTTTCCCATCCAGATATAACTCTCCGCTGATCTTCGTTCCGTAGCTTTTCCCGAAAATACTCATTGCCAGTTCTGTCCGTCCAGCTCCCATCAGTCCGGCAATGCCAAGCACTTCGCCCTGTCGTACATGCATATTGATATTTTTCAGAATCTGTTTTGACTCATCTATCGGGCTGAACACATTCCAGTTCTTTATTTCAAATCTCACTTCTCCGATCTTGGGAGTTCTTTCCGGGAACCGGTTTGTCATTTCCCGCCCTACCATGGCCTTCACAATCCGGTCTTCCGTTATTTCGTCTTTTCCTTCATACCAGGTATCAATCGTCTCTCCGTCCCGCAATACAGTCAGTGCATTGCAGACACGGCTGATTTCCCGCAGTTTATGGGTAATCAAAATTGAAGTAATTCCCTCTGCCTGGAATACTTTAATCAGATTGAGAAGTTTATCGCTCTCTTCATCTGTCAGCGCCGCCGTGGGCTCATCGAGAATCAGCAGTTTCACATCCTTCGAAATTGCCTTGCATATTTCCACAAGCTGCTGCTTCCCTACCCCTATATTCTGGACAAGTGTCTCCGGGTCATCCAATAGACCTACTCGTTCCATCACTTCTTTTGCTTTGCTGTTTGTCAGATCCCAGTTAATGACCCCACGCTTTTGCATTTCATTCCCCGCATAGATATTCTCCGCAATGGACAACTGGGGAATCAGGGCCAGCTGCTGATGGATAATGGCAATTCCTTTGCTTTCACTGGCCCGAATACCCTCGAATCTGCACTCCGTACCATCATAAAAAAGCTGTCCTTCATAACTTCCATAGGGGTAAATCCCACTGATAATATTCATCAATGTGGATTTTCCGGCACCGTTTTCACCACACAGAACATGCACTTCTCCACGCTTTATTTTCAGATCTACCCGTTTGAGCGCAGTTACACTTCCAAACTTTTTCGTTATGCCTTTTGCTTCCAAAATATACTCTTCCGACATTTTCTTCTCCTTCCTCCTGGTTTATCTTCTTTGACTGTCTATGAAGTCTTCCACCTCCGTTCGATACATCGCACCTTCCATCGGCCCGAATTTCGCCGCCTGCAGTGCTCCCGCCGCATTTGCAAGCGTACCTGCCGCCTGCAGAGGCATACCCTCCAGGAGTCCTGTCAGAAAACCGGCACAGAAGGAATCGCCACAGCCCGTAGGATCTACTTCCGTAACCTGGAAGGCGTCTGCATGGCACTTGTGAGCCCCCTCATAAATGTCACAACCTGCACTCCCTCTTTTATAGGCCACAATCTTTCCCTGCTGTGCCAGCATATTACATGCCATTTCATCTGTTTCCATATCCATCATTTTCATCGCCTCTCCCTCACTGGGAAACAGCACATCTGCCCTGGCAATGAACGGCTCCAGCCATTTCTTCACTTCTGTATTCCACTCGGTAAAATTGGGATCCAGGCTGACAATCGTATCCTTATCAATGTTATGTAACAGCTTCAGCATTGCCGCCCGTCGTTTGTCATCGGTACAGATCAAAATCACCTCTCCACTGAAATGAACACATTTTGCATGCTTTACTACTTCCAGGTCTATGTCGTCTTCACAAAAAGAGACACAGGCCGTATCTGCAAACGTAGGCAGGTATTCTCTCGTCCCATCCGTCTCGTATCTGACAAATACAACGGTAGTGTCCTTTTCAGGGACAATACGCACTTTCGATACATCCACACCGTCTTTTCGCAGGCGGTCCATCACCACTTTTCCGTATACATCATCTGCACTCACTCCCAGAAAACAGCACTTTGTCCCCAGCCTGGCCGCCACATCCAGCATAATGCAAGTATCTGCACTTGGATAAGGACCAATAAAATCTCCTATTTCATCAAATCTGACCCCTCTTTCCTTCCGCATGATCTCTACCATGGGAAATCCCACCGTCACCAGATCATACTCGTTTTGGTGTCTTTTCTCATTTTCCATGTGTTTTCCTTCCCATATTGTTTTGTGTTGTTATTAGTTGTCTTAAGTCGTTCTATATTCTTTTGTATTATAATACTCTATTTTCAAAAAGCTGTAAAGTTTTTTTGTATTTCCATCATTAATTTTGTACATATTATCTAATTTTACTCTTCTTTATTTGTGGAATTTTCCAGAGAGCAAAAGACTACTGCTTTATTTCCATTCTTCAGCCTGCACAAATATATCTAATCCGCCCCGGTGCGATCTATATTTTTGTTCTAGGGGAATTACGGAGGAATTCCCCCTAGAACAGAAAAAGAATCGCGCATATGCGATTCTCTTTCTGTGACTACCGAAATAAATATTGATACTTTCTTTTTTGTATCGTTATTATTTCTTTGACCTGTTTTCTAATCTCCGAAGAATAGATTTCCTCATCCTTTATGAGAGCATCTTAATTTAAGTATATCTTCTATCCCAGCAGCTCATCCGCCGAAATCTCCAACACCGAGGATATGACCTTCAGCTCAATATCTGTCACAAATCGTTTGCCCGCCTCAATTCTCTGAATGGCATTTTTATCGATGTCCAGCCCGGCAATTTGCAGTTTATCCGCCAGAATCCGCTGCGAGATTCCCATTTCCATCCGCAGTCTGGCAATTTTCTCCCCGCACAGATTATTTTTCCCTGCAGATGATTTATTGATAAACATAGCACCCTCCCGAATTAACATTCACTGCTTGTCATTTTCTTTATGGTATGCTAAAATAGCAATCAATATTGACATTCAGTGAATGTCATTTTAAATAATACACACACTATAGACGACTCGAAAGGGGATACGAATGAGACTCAAAATCATATCTGCTGCCATTGTTTTTCTATCCTGTCTGTTCTTGACAGGCTGTGAAACAGCCGACACCTATACCGGGCCGGTATTGGGAGATATCTGCGACGGATATGAGGATTTTGAATATTTAGAAGAAACCAGACTGGAAACCGATAGCGAAAGCATAACACTGTTCGTTCCAAAAGGAAGAATCATCAGACTGGAAAAGGACAGCATCGCTGCCCTCTGTGACGGAATCAATATGCGGATCGGAACTATGCGGCGCTGGCCAATCAATGAAGGACAGACAAATATAAGTCGTACTTACTGCCAGAAACTGCTGGACAATACTACCGTATACATAGAAATCGATGTTCTGGAAGAAGAATGTTCGGAACATTCAGAAGAAATCATCCGGGAGCTGGAATGCTTCTATCAACTCTCGATTCTCTGTGACAAAAGAGCTATTCACAATAACATAAGAAGGAATCGCCAAACGATTTCCTGGGAAATAAAAAAAGAATCCTGCCAAGCAGGATTCTCCGTGCGCGAGCGGCTCGCCCTGGCGCAATATTTCTCTCCACAGGATGACACTCGTCCAAAAGGCTGTCTCATCTTCGTTCTGACACCGGACCGGTCCGGTGTCCGGGATCTGTCCGACTGTTATTTTTACTGGAAAGACCAGTGTCGGGAAAAATTTTTCCATCTGTACGATGCCACAAATCTGCACGGCCATTATCTGTCTATCGGAAGATTTCTGTCACTCATTTTGCAGAAATCGTTTCCATATATAAAGCTGACAGATAAACTGACTGGCGCTTCCTCCGATACCCTGTTCCTGATTATCCAGGCAGAACATGGCCCCCCCCGAATTTTCTATCGCAAGGGGCTACCCTCAGTGGACAAAGGGGCGTATGTGCCCTTGTCCACTGAGGGTACCGTACCATTCTCTCACTCCAACTGGGTCAAACCGGTATACAATTTATAGTATCTGCCCTGCTGTCCCAGCAGCGCTTCATGATCGCCTCTCTCGATGATTTCTCCGTTTTCCAGTACGATAATCGCATTGGCATTGCGGACAGTGGACAGTCTGTGCGCAATAACGAGTGTTGTCCGCTCCTCCATCAACCGGTCCATCCCCCGCTCGATCTGTTTTTCTGTCCTCGTATCCACTGAGCTGGTAGCCTCATCCAAAATCAGGATAGGTGCCCTGGAAATGGCCGCCCTGGCAATATTTAACAGCTGCCTCTGTCCCTGGCTCAGATTGGCCCCGTCACCTTCCAGTATCGTTTCATATCCGTTCTCCAGACGCATAATAAACGAGTGGGCACTGGCTGTTCTGGCTGCCTGTATGACTTCCTCATCTGTGGCATCCAGCCTGCCATATCGTATATTTTCCATGACGGTCCCCGCAAAGAGATGGGTATCCTGCAATACCATAGCTACGTTTCTACGCAGAGATGCCCTGTCAATATCCATAACATCCACTTCATCGATAGTGATGCTGCCGCTTTCGATATCATAGAAGCGGTTAATCAGATTGGTAATCGTCGTTTTTCCTGCGCCTGTGGAACCTACAAAAGCAATCTTCTGCCCCGGTTTCGCATACAATGTAATATGTTTTAATATTGTCTTGCCCGGATCATATCCAAAGGTCACGTTCTGGAGAACGATTTCTGCACGGAATTGGGGCTTTTTACGTTTGAAATCGTACTTTTCATTTCCTTCCGGTATATTCCAGCACCACATTCCATCTTTTTCTTCTATCGAAAGAGCTCCCTTCGCATCTTCCGGTTCCGGCATTTCATCCATAATCGTAAATACCCGCTCCGCCCCTGCCAGAGCTGAAAAGATCATATTCATCTGCATGGATATCTCATTGATAGGGCGGCTGAACTGTCTGGAATAGTTTACAAACACAGTCAGGCCACCGATATCAAATCCCTTTACAACACAGAGTATACCCCCAACCACTGCGGTCAATATATAGTTGATCTGGCTCAGATTGCCCATAACAGGACCCATAATCCCGCCAAAAAACTGGGCCCCCAGCTGTTTTTCCTGTAATTTTTTATTGTGCTTCCGGAAATCTTCCACTGCCTGTTCTTCATGGCAGAATACCTTTACCACCTTCTGTCCGGTTACAGTCTCTTCGATATAGCCGTTCAGTTCTCCAAGAGCTGCCTGCTGCGCCTGATAGTATTTCCGGCTTCTGCCCGCCACTCCCTGTCCTGCCTTTAACATGACGGGAATCATGACGACTGTCACAACCGTCAGATACAAGTTAGTATACAGCATCAGAAAAAAGGTGCCTGCGATACTGACTGTCCCGGTTATGACCTGAACAAGTGTACTGTTCAGCATTTCTCCGATAGCATCCACGTCATTTGTAAAACGGCTCATAATATCCCCGTGATTGTTGGCATCGAAAAATCGGACCGGCAGCGACTGGGTCTTGACAAACAGATCATGGCGCAGCCTTTGCAGCGCATCCTGACCCACACTTATCATAATCCGCGCCTGTAAATACTGGGACATGATTCCGGCGGCAAAGATACCCGCCATCAAAAGTATCGATCTGAGTAAAAATGCCATGCTGCCGTTTCCCGACGTGAGTCCATTGATCACAGGCCTGAGCATATAGGAGCCTCCCAGCGAAGAGGCTACTGTAATCAGTACACAAACCAATACAAGAAACAGCTTCCCTCTGTCTTTTTCCAAATAGGAGAAAAGCCGCACCATAGTCTTGCGCACATCTTTTGGCTTTCCCAAGCTGTGCTGTCCTCTATTTTTTCCCGGTCTCGCCATTATGCCCCCACCTCCTTATCCATCTGAGACTCATAGATCTCTCTGTATGCACTACACTGTGCCAGCATTTCTTCATGGCTGCCCATGCCCACGATCCTGCCCTCCTCCATGACAATGATCTGATCTGCGTCCATCACAGAAGTAATACGCTGGGCTATGATAATCTTTGTCGCCTCTTTTAAAGAAGAAGAAAAACTCTTTCTGATTTCCGCCTCTGTGGCCGTATCCACCGCGCTCGTGCTGTCATCCAGTATGAGTATTTTAGGCTGCTTCAGCAATGCCCTGGCAATACACAGACGCTGTTTCTGTCCACCGGAAACATTCACGCCCCCCTGACTCAGATTCGTCTCATACTGCTTTGGAAAAGAAGCGATAAAGTCCGCCGCCTGCGCTGCCGACGCTGCCGCCATGATCGTCTCCCTGTCCGCATTTTCGTCTCCCCACCGGAGATTTTCTTCGATAGTACCGGAAAACAGCACGTTTTTCTGCAATACCATACTGACACTGTCTCTCAGGTGCTGCAGGGAGTAGTCTTTCACATTCACGCCGTCTACACAGACTTCTCCTGTATCCGTATCATAGAGCCGGGGAATCAGCTGCACAAGGCTGGTCTTTCCGCAGCCGGTGGAACCGATAATTCCGACTGTCTCTCCCGCCTTTATATGGAAAGAAATATCGGAAAGCACTTTTTCCCTTCCCTCTCTGCCGTCTTTAAAATAGGAAAAGGAAACGTTCCTGAATTCAACATCCCCTCGCGTAATAACCGCATCTTTTCTGCAGGCCTCTTCATCCGTCAAATCGATTTCCGTATCCAGTATTTCTGTAATACGTTTCAGACTGGCCACTGCCCTGCTGCTCTGCAGCAGCACCATAGCCAACATCATCAACGACATGAGTACCTGTACGATGTATGTGGTAAACGCCGTCAGATCTCCTACCGGCATAGTCCCTGCCAGAACCTGCCTGCCGCCTACCCAGACTACCGCCAACGTGGTAATATTCATAGCCAGCATCATAATAGGCATATTCAGAATCACTACCTTAAATGCACTCAGCCCCGACTGTTTCAGCTCCTCATTGGCTATGGCAAATTTTTCCGTTTCAAACTCATCTCTTACAAAAGATTTGATAATCCGTATATTCGTCAGCATTTCCTGTATTCTGGAATTGACCGCATCGATCTTTTTCTGTACGATTTCAAACCGCGGGAAAGCAATAAAAATCACCGTTCCTATGGCCGCCGCCAACACCGGAATGATAATAAGCAGAATCATCGCCAGCTCGGCGTTCATAACAAAAGCCATAATGACCGCACCGATCAACATGCCGGGCGCCCGGAGCATCAATTTCAGCCCCATCGTAATGACATTCTGCACCTGGGTGATATCGTTCGTCAATCGGGTCACAAGAGAACCGGTACTGAACCTGTCAATATTCTGAAAAGAGAATTTCTGAATTTTGCAAAACAGATCGCTCCGCAGATCTGCAGCAAAGCTGATGGCCGCCCTGGCCGCAAAATAAGCGCCTCCAATGCCCCCTGCCATCATCACCAGTGCCGTCAGTAACATGACAAGCCCCGTCCCTATAATATAAGGAACGTTACGCTGCGCTGCACCAACATTGATGATATTCGCCATAAAAGCCGGAAGTACCACTTCTCCCGCCACTTCTGTCAGCATCAAAATCGGACAAAGTACAAAAGATTTCCAATAGGGTTTTATATATTTTCCATACCGTCTCATCCAAAAACCTCCCTGCCTGTAAAATTTAAGTCTACTCATATTTATATCTTCCGTCAATTATTATTTCCAATACTTTACAAAACTTTTAGAAACCGGCACGAAAAGAAACAGACTTTGATCTCTTGTTAATTTTAAGGTGAAAAGGAATTTTGTAACAGAGAGGATATCCTCGGTGAACAAAGATACAGAAAAAAGATATGAAAAATGAAAAAAACGAACTTTTACTTCGGCAATGTATTCTGGTACTGGCAGAAGCTGCAGTCTGTCACTGCAGCAGCCTCTGCCAGTCGGACCCGGTTTCCCTGCCTCTTCCCGTTATGCTTCATCCGGTATGATAACGGCTGCGATAAAATAAACCAGAATTGCCAGCCCGATACTGAAAAAGGTAAACAATACCCATATGATTCTGATAATTGTTGGGTCCAGGTTCAGATACTCCCCCAGCCCTCCACAGACACCACATAACATCCTCTGTGTCCTGCTTCTTGTCAGCTTTTTGTAATCATTACTCATATTCATTCCCTCCGTTTTCGTAAAATGTGACTTCTATTGCTCCCATCGAACAGATAAGTTCCATCTGTTTTTCTGCGTTATTTCTCCATTCATGTTTTCCCTCCATGAGAACGCCGTTTACTGTAATTTCTCCCAGCGCGCCTTCTACCTCATAGTCAAAATCCTCTGCTTTTCCTGCGATTTCCATTTTAATCGCTCCCATACCGCAGGTCACATCCACTTCTTCTTCAATGCTTCCCTGATAAGAAAAATGTCCCACGCCCGCTTCAACGACCAATTCGGTCAATTCTCCGTTTCGAATCTCCATATTCCCGGCACCCACTTGTATCTCTGCCTTATCGGCTTCCAGTCTCTCTACTACAAACTGTCCTCCACCGGCCTGCAGAAGCAGCATATCTGTGCGCAAATCTTTTGCCGTGAGCTCACCGCCTCCTATTTCTATCTCCATCATAGACACTTGACTGCTCTGTGGAATATACAGCGTAAGTTTCTCGTTTCTCCTGTTCCCCTTTACAGTTCTGACAATCAAAGTATCCCCTTCCCTGTAATACTGTGCTGCTATCACATCGTCCGCTGCGATTCCATAGAAATCCGTATCCGATGCTTCGATGTCGATCTGACAGCTATCTATTTCCATTCTGATTTGACTGATCTGGTCAGCAACCGCCAACTCCAGATCTTCATAATGAGATTCTCTGATCACGGGCCATTCCTTTGGCCATTCTTCCACTTCCGCACCTTCTTCCAGATTTGAGCCAACCCAATCGTCTTCCCATCTTATTTCTTCTTCCACAATCCTGTATGCCTGCTCCATACCGCCCAGGCAGTATCCGAGAATCACACACACCAGTCCAAAAACTGCAAGGCATCCAATCACTCCAAACAAAATCTTCCAACATTTTTTCATCTCTCTCTACACCTTCTTTCTGCCATGAAAAGGTATTCTGCACAAATTAACGCATTTTCTGAAAAGCCATACAATACATTTCACAAATATCCAGCAAAAAAGAACCGTAAGCAGCGCGCCGATTGCTGCCAGAACCAGACCACTGCCAAAGAAAACTGCCGCTCCTGCAGGCGCCGCCAGAATTTTCGTAATTCCATAGACCGCCAGTGCCAGACCACTGCCAAACAGTGCCAGGCCGACCGCCGCAAATGCTCCCACTACCGCTATCACAGCCACAAGCAATGCAAAAATAACCGTGACAACAGCGAAGGCCAGAGGAATACACACCGGTGCCAGCACAATACAAAGTAATAAAATGGCGAGTATCTTCCACCCGTTAGCTGGTTTCTTTTCCGGCTTTTGCTGATCGCATCCGGGCTGTGATTCTCCCCGGTCCTGCCTTTGCCCTCCTGTCTGTGTGTCGCCTTTCTCTCCCCATCCGCCATATCTGGCAGGATACTGTCCCTTCTCTCCTCCTGTAGAAAACCCTGTTTCGGTAAATTCTCCATTCTCCAGCTTTCCGTCCATACCGTTTCGGATACTCTCTGCCAGTTTTTCCGGGCTTCCCCACTCTCGCAGGATTGCCGCTTCGTTTTCCGGCCCTGCGTCATCCAGATAATCATTATAATATTCCAATGCCGCCTCCCGCTCTTCTGATGATACATCTACGAGTGCCCCCTGAAGTGCCTGCATAAATTCTGTACGACTCATTGTCTGACTCCTCCCTGAAAAATTCCGGTAATCTTTGCCGCATACTGCGACCATTCTCCCTCATAAAGATTCAACTGCAGTCTGCCCTTTTCCGTTATCTTATAGTAACGTCTGTTCCTGCCACCATACTCTCTGTCATATACCTCAAGGCACGCATCCTTTTGCAGCCTGCGCAATACCGGATAAAGAGTCGATTCCGATATCTCTATGGCTTCCCGCACCTCCTGGGTAATCTTATACCCGTAAGTACCCTCTGCTTCCCTGGATACTACTGACAGCACGATCGCATCCAGCAGTGCTGCCCCTGTATTAAATACCATCCTCTGACTCCTTTCACAACCGTATATCCTCTTCTTCACAGATACTAATGGGATATATAATACTATATGATATATAATATTATTTGTCAACTATAATTAATAAAATCTTAAGCCATTTCCTATCGCATAAGAAAACAGGCCTGCTTCTGCAGACCTGCTTTCCTCTAAAATATGTAGGGACCTTTTCATGTAACAGTCTCTTTGTCTACCGGAACAGTATGCCGGAAAATTAATACATAAACTCGATCTGTTCTCCGTCCGGTCCGAAGATAAAGAAGCAGCGGGAACCTTCATGCACAGAAGGATTCTCCCGAAGCCCTTCTGTCACGGGAACGCCCAGCTCCTTAAAATACTCGATCATCGTAGGCATCGCTTCTCTTTCCGCATACATGCAGAAGTGCCAGATCCGGCCAAGTCCAGCCAGCGTATCATAGCATCTGCCAGTAGCATCCGGCTCGGGATTGGAAAAATATACAAGTTCGATTTCCAGATTTTTGTGGGTCAAAACGCAAGCTTATTGCCCATACACGGTACGATAGAGCGTACCTCAAATCCGAGAATCTCCGTATAAAACTGGATAGATGCATCCATATCCTTCACTGCAATGCACACGTGGGCTGCTGAAGGAATACTGCTCTTAATGTAGTTTTTCATTTCTTCCGCTGTTTTTTTCATTTTTTTGTCCTCCTTATTTTGGGGTAATTTTTATGTTTTCATTTTTAAAACTTTCTAATAAATATTCGGCAAACAGTCTCTCCGGCTGACTGCTCTCTTCCCGTACTCCTGCATAAATATGACCGTAATAATTTGTCAGCGGAACAGTCATGATATTTTTATTGTCTTTGCTGAATTCATATTCTGTTCCCACACAAATTCCACTTCCAAGACCAAGATTGAGAATCACGGACTGCTCGTTCAGATACGTCCGTATGTTTGGAGAAAATCCGTTATCTTTACTTTCTTCCAAAAGAAAATCATAATACTCGTAGGACGTGGTAGGCGATTTTGTCAATATGACTTCATTTTTCAATTCCGCCCAAGTCACCAATCTCCTGTTGGCGAAAGGATGATCCGCCCTTACCGCAATGCACATCTGCACCGCCTTCAGTTCCAGCCAGATAATCCCCTTGCTCCCCGCAGGTTCATCTGGAAAGACCGACAATAATATGTCCGTTTCCCTCTGTATCAGCTTGTTTTTCAGGATTGGTAAGTCAAAGGATTCCAATTCGATCATCACATTGGAATTTTTGTCCTGAAACCGGATAATCGTTGGGAACAAAAGATCTTCTACCATTTGCAGCCGTTCGTCACAGCATATCCTGAGAGCACTGGAATGCCCTTTGTATACCCGCCTTATCCGTTCAAAAGATTCCTCTATCTTTTTCACCTGTGGTTCCAGTTCCGAATAGAGCTGTTCCCCTGCCGCTGTCAGTTTCACCTGTCTTTTGCTTCTGTCAAAAAGACGGGCCCCTATCCTGTTCTCCAGAGAAGAAATTTTCTTACTCAGCTGAGGCTGTGTGGTATACAGCACTACAGCAGCCTCTGTAAAACTTTTAAATTTTGCAATCATAAGAAAACATTGAATGTCTTCCAGGCTAATATCTAATATAATTGGACATTTCATATTAAAAATTCAGGCACCCATCTTCTTTCTTCTTGAGTTCACATCAATTGCTACCGCAACGATAATAATCATCCCTTTTAAAATCTGCTGTATGTACGACTGCACTCCCATAAGAGTCAATATGTTATTGATGATGGCAACTACCAGCCCGCCGATCAGCGTACCAAAGGCAGTCCCCACACCGCCTGTAAAGGAAGTGCCGCCAATGACTGCTGCCGTCATGGCATCCATCTCATATCCTTCCGCCGCATTGGGATATCCCGATGCCGTCCTGGACATGAGCATCATCCCCGCAATCCCGGTAAAAATACCGGCGATCAGAAAGGAAGTCAGCACCGTCCTCTGGGTATTTACCCCGGAAGCTCTCGCCGCCTCGGAATTACCGCCCGTGGCAAAGGTATTGCGGCCAAACCTGGTATGTTCCAGAATGACCCAGAGGACCAACATTATGACAAACATCATCAGAATCGGATAGGGAATCACCCCAAACAGTCTTCCCTGACCGAATTTTTTAAAATCCCCTACCTGAGAAATGACGGCGCCGCCGGTGTAAAGCAGTACGATTCCTCTGTAAATCTGCTGTGTTCCAAGTCCTACGATAAACGGATGCAGATGGAGCTTATTGATCAGGGAACCTGTAACCGCGTTGCAGATCACACCGAATATAATCGCCACTGCTATGGAAGCAAAAAAGGAATTTGTTTCCACATAGACGACTACTGAAGCTATCCCGGCCAGCGCCATTGTGGAGCCAAGCGCCAGATCCATTACCCCCGTAATGAGCAGAAGTGTCATGGAAAAGGCCGCTATTGTTGTAAAACTCATCTGGGTAAGGATATTTATCATATTGTTAATCGATAAAAAATTCTTATTGAAAACAGAGCAGAAGATTATCATCGCTACTGTAACAATATAGAGATAATATTTCTCTATCAAAAACTTCTTCTTTTTATTCAGTGTCTTATTCATGATTCTGACCTCCTGCCGCCAATGCCATTACCGCTTCCGAAGAAATCTGATCTTTCTGAAGTTCTCCTACGATCCTGCCCCCGCGCATCACATAGATTCTGTCACACATCCCTAGCAGTTCAGGTAGTTCAGAAGAAATCATAATAACGGACATCCCACTCTTTATCATACCTGTAATCAGCTTATAGATCTCATATTTGGCTCCCACATCGATGCCCCTCGTCGGTTCATCCATAATAAACACTTTCGGCCCCCGAAGCATCCATTTGGCAAGAATGACCTTCTGTTGATTGCCACCGCTCAGGGCATACATGAGCGTATCTACTGTGGGCGCTTTTACATTCAGGCTCTTTGCTATTTCTGTACACTGTTCCCGTTCCTTTTTCCGATTCACAAAGATCTTTCCTGCTGCAAAAGAATCCAGATTTGGCAGCGCAATATTCTGCAAAATACTTCTAAGGCCGATAAATCCGCTTCGTCGCCGGTCTTCCGTCACTGTCACGATACCATTTCTGATAGCATCTCTGACTGACCTGACTTTCACTTCCCTGCCATCTATGCAGATCTGCCCCGACTGATAAGGGTCCAGCCCTGATACCGCTCTGGATACTTCCGTCCGGCCCGCACCCACCATACCGGAAATCCCCACGATTTCTCCCTTCCTGCTATAGAAACTGATCTCTTTGATTTTATCGTTTAAAGCAAGATCCTTTACGGAAAGACACACATCTCCAATGGGTATCGTTTCCTTCGGATAAGTCTGGGACATATCCCGGCCCACCATCATCCTGATAACGGACGCCTGATCAAACTGTGACGCCGGCCGGGTATCGATCACTTCTCCGTCCCGAATTACCGTTATGTAATCGCTCAGCCGGAATACTTCTTCCATCCTGTGAGAAATATAGATGACAGAAACCCCTCTGTTTCGAAGCTCGTCAATTTTACGAAACAGCCTCTCCGATTCATCACTGGAAAGAGACGAGGTGGGCTCATCCATTATAATGACCCTGGCATTTAAAGAAATTACCTTGACGATTTCCAACATCTGAATATCCGAAACGGAAAGCTGTGCAACTTTTGTATCCAGATCATAGGAAAGTCCCTCTTCCTCCAGTCTCTCTCTGGCAGTTTCCCGCATCTTTTTCCAGTCCACAAAAAGTCCGCCCCTGCCCCTTACAGGGTGTCTTCCCACGAATAGATTTTCCGCCACTGTCAGATCAGGGACATACTGTAGTTCCTGGTAAATCATTGCTATGCCACAGTCCTCTGACTCCGAAGGACTGTGAAACACCTTTTTTTCACCATCCACATAGATTTCTCCTGAAGTAGGCTGGTACATCCCGTTTACAATCTTAGTTTTACGTTGATAAGGAAGTATTCACAACAACTTATCATCAACGCTGACAAACAGGGTGCAAGCAAGAGCAGAGAACACATCACTTTCATTAGTGGTCGGTTCTCTGCTTTTTGTTACGCAATAGAATGCTGTTTTTGAGGGTAGGGATATAAAATATCGTCTAAGTGTTTTCCATGCTCTGAAAGCCGCATAAATCAAGGACTTTTTAACCTCTACTGCGTAACATACCTACCCAAGAAAGCATTAGTTTTATAAAGCGATTGGATTA
>CAJUNB010000035.1 GCA_910587635.1 uncultured Lachnospiraceae bacterium | reverse complement strand
GGTGAAAACGGGCGGGGGCGCTTCTGGTCACGATGTCCAGAACACATACAAAAACACCGCTCCGATTTTGTTGGAAGCGGTGCTTTGTGTAAGGTTGACAGCCTATTATGTTATTAGTTTTCTGTTTCCCTTTGTCAAGAGCAGATATCTATAAGAAATATTACACGCTCAAAGGCGAAAAAATGGAAGAAGTAACGCGCCGGATCAACGAAATGCACCAGGCCCAGACCAGTATCGGTATGAAGCCGCAACTTTAATAAAAAACAGGGAGAAAATCATGAACATTTTATTTAATGAAACAACAAAAACGTTCCATCTGTTTAATGAAGATATCAGCTATCTGATGACCGTTTTAAGAAACGGTCAGATAGGCCACCTCTACTTTGGTAAAAAAATCCACCATAAAGAGGACTTTTCCTACCTTTTAGAAACGGCATACCGTCCCATGACATCCTATGTGTTCGAAGATGACAGGCAATTTTCCCTGGAACATATCAAACAGGAATATGGTCTGTATGGTACTACGGATTTCCGCCATCCTGCCGTGGAGATCCAACAGGCAAACGGAAGCACCGTTTCTGATTTCCAGTATAAGGATTACGAAATCATGGAAGGCAAGCCGAAACTGGCAGGCCTCCCGGCAACCTACACAGAAAGCAGCAAGGAAGCTCTTACACTTATTATACGTCTGGAAGACCCTCTGACCCATGTGATATTGGAACTGTCCTATACAATATTTGCCCGGGGCGGCATCATCGCCCGCAGCGCCAGAATAACCAATGGCGGAGACTCCGATATACAGCTTACAAGGGCTATGAGCCTGTGTCTGGACCTGCCTGACTGCGACTACGAATGGATACAGTTTTCCGGCGCCTGGTCCAGAGAACGGCATATGAAGGTGCGCAGGATGGAACAGGGCATTACAGCCATTGACAGTATCCGGGGTAACTCCTCCCACAATCATAATCCGTTCATTGTTTTACAGCGTCCGGGGACAAAGGAGGAACAGGGGGAAGCCATTGGCTTCAGCCTGATTTACAGCGGAAATTTCCTGGCACAGGCACAGGTGGACGCCCATGATGTAACGCGTGTGCTGCTCGGTATCCATCCTTCTCATTTTTCCTGGAAACTGGACCCCGGGCAATCTTTCCAGACACCGGAAGCAGTCATGGTCTACTCCTGTCAGGGGCTTGGAACTATGAGCCGCACTTTTCATAATCTCTACCGCAAACGTCTGGCCCGGGGATACTGGAGAGACAGAGAACGGCCCATTCTGAACAATAACTGGGAAGCCACATATTTTGATTTTACGGAGGAAAAGCTGGTATCCATTGCAGCAAAAGCAAAGGAATGCGGTGTAGAGCTTTTTGTTCTGGATGACGGTTGGTTCGGAGAACGGAGCGACGATCATGCGGGACTGGGGGATTGGGTTCCTAATCTGACCCGGCTTCCCGGCGGTATCGCCGGTCTGGCACAAAAAATAGAAGATATGGATATGAAATTCGGCCTGTGGTTTGAACCGGAAATGGTCAATAAAGATTCCGATCTTTATCGTTCCCATCCTGACTGGATCATCAGAACTCCGGGAAGGCATACTTCCCATGGCCGCTCTCAGTATGTATTGGATTTTTCCCGTAATGAAGTGGTGGACTGTATCTATCAGATGATGGCGAAACTTCTGACCGAGGCAAAGATTTCTTATATTAAATGGGATATGAACCGGAGCATCACAGAGTGCTATTCCGCCGCTCTTCCGCCTGACCGGCAGGGAGAAGTCTTTCACCGGTATATTCTGGGGGTATACGACCTGTACGAACGGCTCACTGCGGCCTTCCCCCATGTACTGTTTGAGTCCTGCGCCAGCGGCGGCGGACGTTTTGATCCGGGTATGCTCTACTATGCGCCGCAGGGCTGGGCAAGCGACGATTCAGATGCAGTGGAACGCCTGAAAATCCAATACGGCACTTCCTTCTGCTATCCCATCAGCAGTATCGGCAGCCATGTATCCGTTGTTCCCAACCATCAGGTCTATCGGAATACGCCTCTTCATACAAGGGCAAATGTGGCATATTTCGGCACCTTCGGTTATGAACTAGACTTAAATAAACTGACGGAAAAAGAGCAGGAAGCGGTAAAAAGTCAGATTGCATTTATGAAAAAATACCGCAGGCTTATCCAGTTCGGGGATTTTTACAGACTTTCCAGTCCTTTTGAGAAAAATGTCACAGCCTGGATGTGTGTCAGCCGGGACAAACGCCAGGCCATCATAGGATGGTACAGGGTTTTAAACGGCGTAAATCAGCCATACAGCCGACTTCGTCTCCATGGACTGCTACCCGATATGCCATACCGCATCCTTGTAGACGGCATAGAGCGAAAGGAACGCTGTTGGGGCGACGAGCTCATGTATTTGGGGCTGGTGACCAGCGACGGAACATCCGGCGAAGTGCCGACAGATATCGTACCGCCCTGTGATTTTGACTCCAGGATCTATCTGCTGGAAGCTGTGGAGGAGAAAGGAGAACGAACATGAAATCATCTTTTCCGTTTTTTATCAAACGTACTCTGATGATGCTGACAGGTATTCTGTTCATTTGTATCTGCGTCGGCTGTTACCGGCTGAGCGGGTTCGGCGTAGATGCCTTTACCTGTATGAATCTTGGAATAAGTGGCTATTTAAATATGCTCTTTGGCACCTGGCAGCTCATTATGAACGCTGTTATCCTTGTGATCGTCTTTTTTACAGTCCGACACTGCATCGGCGCAGGAACAATCGTCAATATGGTATGTGTCGGATATGGCGCGGACTTCATCTGCTGGATGGCAAAAGACATCTGTCATCTGGAAATGACCCTTACGCTGCGCATTATCGCTCTCATTCTTGGCTGTCTGTTCGCCGGCCTCGGCGTAGCCTTCTACATGGTAGCCGAGATGGGAATCGCTCCTTATGACAGTATTGCACTCATTATTGAAAAAGCAACAAAGGGAAGGATTCCCTTTCAATATGCCAGAGTCGTCAGTGACGTAACCGCTGTCATCACCGGTGTCGCATTCTGCCTGCTTTCAGGAAAGAATCTGTGGATGATACTGGGAATCGGTACGATATGCAATGCTTTTCTGAATGGGCCCCTTATACAGTTTTTTAAAACCCATGTGACGGAACCGCTTTTAAATAGCGGCAAAAAGTAAAGAAATTACGGATTCTGTTACTAATCAATTTATCCTCAGTGGATACTTTATCCACTGAAATCACCAGGAGGAAATAAAATGTTTCAGTCAAAAAATAAAACCATTTACGAGATCAAAGCTCCCCTGAGCGGCACTGTTATCCCCCTTGAACAGATCAGGGACAACGTCTTTTCTCAAAAGATACTTGGCAGCGGAGCTGCCGTCATCCCTTCCGACAATCTGGTGTTATCTCCTGTTGACGGCACAATCATGCAGATTTCCGATACAGGGCACCTGTACACTATTGAAACTGCAGAAGGTATCTGTATCCTGATACATATCGGTATCGGCACAGCTTCCCTTCCGGCAGGCAGTATAAAAAGCTTCGTCATGGCGGGCCAATCCGTCCGGGCAGGCAATGTGCTGGCCCAGGCTGACCTGGAAAAAATACGCTCTTACGGTATAGATCTTTGTACCCCCGTTGTCATCACGGGAGACGAAAGCGTACATATTACAGAATGTACAGAAGGCAGCTGTACCGGAGGAGAGACAGTTATACTGCAGTATACCCAGGTATAAACAGGTCAGGACCGCCGGCAGGCAGACACCGACGTCGGCCACATATCCCTGCCTTTATATAAAAAAAGAATCCTGCAAAGCAGGATTCCCCGCCTGCGGTGGATCGTTTTAGCGTCATGTTGCCAATCCGCCGCAGAAGGTCTTTTCTGTAGAATCAGAACCACCGGCTTAGCCGGTGGTTTGCTCACGCCCTATAAGGGCTTGTTACCGGCACTAGAGTCTAAAGACTCATCGAAAGGCTCGCCAGCCGCAACATCATTTACCTGCCCAACCCTAAAGGGTTCTTCCTACCT
>CAJUNB010000034.1 GCA_910587635.1 uncultured Lachnospiraceae bacterium | reverse complement strand
TGCTTCGCAGTGCCCGTTCGCAAGCTTCGCTTCCTACTCTAGCTGCTTCGCAGTGCCCGTTCGCAAGCTTCGCTTCCTACTCTAGCTGCTTCGCAGTGCACATTCGGAAAACCTTTGGTTTTCCTCATTCACGGGCTTCGCCCTATGTTCGCTCATGTCTTCATGAAAATGTGCAAGCACATTTCATTCTGACATTCGCTCACGCACTGCTCATTGCTTCGTGCACATTATATCACAGCATTGGGATCCACGCAATCCTTACACAAATTTGAGCATGTCAGACGCATGATTGCACATTATGCGAACAGCTCTGTCATTTTTCATTATAGCTATAAAAGCGTAAAGATTCTGCTTTGCGACAGAATACCCTCAGTGAACAAGGGGGCACACGGTCGGAAAAGGGCGAATTGGGACATCTGCTTCGTTACTTTCATCTCGCGTACGTTCTGTCCGCCAACTGAGGACAACGAAGAAAATCAAGCAAATAACATGGTTCAGGACATGTGTCCCCTTGTTCACTGAGGGTACGGACGCTTTTTCAAGGAGCCGTAAAATCCCGGCAATATTCTTTATCTGGAAAAAATGGAGAATCTCAAATTACGCAAAGAACTCATGTCCACCATACTGGAACAGTCGGGTCAGATGATTATCAAACCATCTCATTTTGTCCGGGGCCGCTCCTTTTCTGGATACAAAATAGAGCGCTCCCTTGGAATAATCTTCTCCTGCAAGTGCCCTTTCTACTGCCTCCACTGTCTCTTCCGATATTTTCACTCTGTTATACCGTCCATCATAGATCGGTGAAAACTGGAATCTGCCGTTATGTTTCTGAAATACCACGCCTTCCACTGTATTTGGAAAAGCCTCGCTCTGAACCCGGTTCAAAATCACATTGGCCACTAAAATGCGTCCATTGATATCTTCCCCGCCCGCTTCTGCTTCCACGATTCTGCACAGCACCTGAAACTCAGCTTCTGTCAGAGTCTGTCCCTGCCGCTCCAGTACCTGATAGTCGATAATCCGCTGCCCTGACTCTGCCCGCTCCATACTGCCCAGCCGGCTGGATACTTCCTCCTCCTGCATTCCTTCCCGCAGCTTCATCTGAAATGCAGGCGAAGCCGCATACTGGCTTCTTTCCGAAATTTTCAGACAGCAAAAGGAAACAAGTAGAACAAGATTACACAAGACAAGCAGAAGACTGTATTTTTTATACATAATCTCTTCACCCATATCATTCTATACAGGTTGTACAAAAAATATGACAAAATCTGGAAAAGAGACCATCAAAAATCAATTAGAGTATTTCCTAAAGTCCCTTGCGAAAAATCCTCATTGGCGGTATGATCATGTTCATAGATGGATTCCTTTGTTGAAGAGAGTAGAAATCATCTGTAATCATCTGCAACACATGCCTTGAAAGGAGCTTTCATGCATCTGCCCGGTGTTTTTCCCGCCAGAAAAAAAGACGGAAGTCTCTACTTCCGTGCTTCCATTACCTACCGTGCCAGGCATATCAGCCTGGGAAGTTTCCCGTCCCAGCAGTCTGCACATCGGGCTTATCAGGAGGCTTCCCATATTATAAATGACACCACTGTCACTTTAAATTCCTATCGGGAAGAGCTGTCCATCTCTTTTGAAAAATGGGTATGTCTCTTAAATTTCAGAGACAACAGGCTCTATATCCCGACCCCGATTTATATCCGCATCAAATATTTTGAATACTATATTTCCCCTGACATCGTTTTGAAATTTGATCTGGATGACTTATTTTACTATTCTTCCCGAAAGATCATGAAAAGAGGCAACCGTTTCTTTGTCAATGACTACGGAATGCAGATCGGTATTGCCTCTCGCTATGGTATAAAAAACTATGGAGTAATTGACAGAGACTATCGTTTTGTCAACGGAGACTCCCTGGATTTTCGTTACGAAAATATCGAAATCATAAACCGCTATCATGGAGTCAGACAGATAATACGACAGGGAAAGATTTCCTATCAGGCCAAAATCCATGTCAATGGTGACTTTGTCATCGGCTATTATGAAACGGATACGGAAGCTGCCATCGCCTACAATAAAGCCATTGATATACTGAAGAAAGCCGGCGTCACGAGGCAGTATGTCCCCAATTATATGGAGAACGTTTCTCCTTCCCTCTACGCCGACCTCTATGATAAACTAGCCATATCTCCTAAAATAACTGCCTATCCTCACTTCTGAATCCACCAGGGCGCGCTTTACTTCCTCTTACAGCATCCCTTTTGTCGACCACACCCCTTCCACCCGGGGTTCATATCCTGTCGCCTCATCCAGCGCCTTGGCAAACGCCTTAAAAGTAGCTTCTGCAATATGGTGGTTATTGGTTCCGTTAAGCTGTTTGATATGTAAATTCATTCCTGCGGAATAAGAGACCGCATAGAAAAATTCATGAAACATTTCTGTATCCATCTCTCCGATCTTTGGCACTGTATAGTTCTCATCAAAGCAAAGATATGGCCTGCCCGACAGATCGATGGCACACAGTACCAGCGCCTCATCCATGGGAAGCATCATACTTCCATAGCGCCGGACGGCCTTTTTTTCTCCCAGAGCTTCCCTGATGGCCTCTCCCAGTACAATGCCCACATCTTCAATCGTATGATGGGAATCTACTTCCAGATCCCCCTTACATACGAGATCCAAGTCAAACAAACCATGTCTTGCAAAACCGCCGAGCATATGGTCAAAAAATCCGATTCCTGTACTGATACGGTACTGCCCGCTGCCGTCCAGATTCAATGTGACCGATATCTCCGTTTCTTTAGTACACCGCGTTATTTTTGCTGTCCTTGCTTCCATATCCCTTCCTCCACGCTCTCCGGTTTCTTTTGCCCCGTTATTGTAACATCTGTTATTTTAAAAACACCTGTTATTTCGATGCATAGTCGATAAAACAGATACTCAGCTTGGCCGGATCCTCCATGCCATTGAGTTTCGCAGTTTTTGTATATTCCCACATAGTAAATCTATAGGGATAGTCCGGTGTATCCCCTTCCTGAGAAAACCACACATCATAACTGATCAGCTTCGTAAGATCCACTTTCCGAATCAACCATTCTTTATCTCCATACAGCATGGCTTTAAATCCCGCCTGTTGGATCGCATTCAGAAATGTCATGGCAATTTCTGTCTTGGCATCTTTGGAAAGCCCCTGTACCCTGGCCGTATCGTTTTTGATATACTCCATATCGAAAACCACCGGATATACCACCGTAAATCCCTGCAGTCCTTCTATTACCCTGTTTGCCTCTTCCAGAGCTTCCTCCGTCGTAACGGCCTGAGAAAAGAAGGTAACACCGATGTCCATCCCCGCCTCCGTGGCTTTTCTTACATTTTCATAGAACATATCATCCGCCATCAGATTCCCACTGCCATAGCCCCGGGACCCAATCTGGATCATGGCAAAATCCACGCCCGCTTTTTTCAGTCTGTCAAAATTGATATCTCCGTCTTCTGCCGAAACCTTAATCCCCACCCGTGACACTTTTTCACTGTCTTCGTAATATTTCATAATCGGATACTGGTATACGAGTCCGGCATTATCATATGTATTTTTTGTCAGATAGGGATTGATACTGACCCATTCTTCCGTCCCGTCTTCCGCGATCAACTTTGTATGTTTTCCGTCTGTAGACGGATCACTTACTTTTTCTTCTTCCTCTTCTTTCTGTTTTTCTTCCTCTTCCTCTGTACTCTCAGTCTCATCGTACATATGCCAGAAATCCAGATCGTCACTCGTCAGATCGCTTCCTGAAATATAGGGATCTTCCGGTTGTGCCGTAGTCATATCCACAGCGCCGATGGTTTCCTCTTCCGATAAAGCTGCCGATTCCTCCGGTCGCTCCATGCTCTGAGGCTTTTTATTTGTCAACACTACTGCCCCCACCACCGTTATCACAAATAAAAGCATACCGATTGCCATATAAATAACCGGTACGCCGGAGTGTCTGTCATCAAAATCATCCGATAACCGCATATCTTATCTTTCCTCTTTCTCTTATTTTCTGCTATACTTTATCTATCTGGCTCCTTGATTTTCTGCTAACATAATATAATACTTTTATCCAAATTACAAGTGAGAGGAATTTCCATGAAAGCAAAATCTAAAGTTTCCATTCTGACATCACTTTTTATCACACTGTCTCCTATATTTTCCCTTCTGCTTACCGGATGCGGCCAAAATACGACACCCATGTCACAAACTGGCATTTATTTTGATACCGCTATTACCATAACAATATATGACAGCCTCCCTATCGACCGCAGCAATGAAATTTTTCAGCAGTGTTTCAGCCTGTGCCAGAACTATGATAAAATGTTGAGCCGGACAAAGGAAGACAGTGATATATGGAAGATCAACCATGCCGGGGGCCGTCCTGTAGAGGTGCATCCTGAAACGGTGCAGCTCTTACAAAAGGCTCTGCACTATTGCGCTGAAACCGATGGTGCTGTGGACATCACGATAGCCCCCCTGTCCGCTCTATGGAATTTTTCTTCTGCAAACTTAACCATTACAGAACAAAATATATCCCCCATGCCACCTGCACAGTCGCAGATTCAAAAACTTCTTCCTCATGTGGATTACCGCAATGTCCATATAAATGGCACCACTGTCACTTTGAGCGATCCGGACGCCGCTCTGGACCTGGGATGTATTGCAAAAGGCTACATTGCCGACCGGCTGAAAGAATATCTGTTTTCCCAGGAAATCCAAAGTGCCATTATCGATCTTGGAGGTAATTTACTCACACTGGGAAACAAGCCGGACGGTTCTGACTTTACCCTCGGTATCCGGCGCCCCTTTGATGCCCACAATACGAGCATGGTATCTCTTTCCGTCTCCGATGCCTCTCTTGTCTCTTCCGGCGTCTATGAACGGTACTATGAGCTGGATGGTGTGCGTTACCACCATCTGCTGAATACCGCAACCGGCCTGCCCGAAAACAATGGCCTGCTTGGCGTCACTATCTTATCCGCTTCCTCTGCAGAAGGCGATATCCTCAGTACCGCCTGCTTTCTTCTTGGCCTCGAAAAAGGAATGGCCTATGTGGAATCCCTCCCCGCTGTCGAAGCAGTCTTTATCACAGAGGACTATGAAATTCATACAAGCTCCGGTCTTTCTGGGTTTCTGCAAAAGCGGTAGGTGTCATCTTCGTACAGCTCTGAAAAGCCCTCAGAAAAGTGGAATAGTCAGAAAATCCACATTCTTCACTCACCTTTGTGGCAGGAGTGCCCTTTTGCAGTTTTTCCTTCGCCGCTGCAATTCTCTTTTCTGTAATATATCGGTGTATCGTGTAACCGGTTTCATTTTTGAACAGACGCATCATATGATATTTGCTGATATAAAAGGTTTCCGCCAGCCCGTCTATAGAGATATCCTCAAAAATATGCTCTCTCAAATAGGTCAGCAGATCGATCACCTTTTGGTTGTAAACAGCTCCCGGACGACTCTCCTTTTTCTGCTCCTTTTCCATGCACATCCGGTTCAATGCCACAAGAAAAAGCTGAAATAGCAGCATTCTCTCCTGTTTCCACCCGTACCGCTCCTCTTTTCCTTTCAGTCCTGTGAGCAGCCTTCCTGCCTCTGTTTCTCCGAAGGCTTCTGGCCGCATCACATAGGATTTTTTTTCCGATGCCTGTAAAAAACAAAAAAACGGATCATACTCCCGATCACGACAACTCTCCAAATACTCCGGTGAAATATACAGAATTGTCCTTTCATAGGGAACGGCAGAATCGATAGTAGGCTTATGGATATCTCCCCGGTTTACAAATATGATATCTCCCGGTTCCAGCATATACGACTTTCCCTCTATCATATAAGTTACATTCCCACAGTAAAACACGATAATCTTATAAAAATCATGATAATGCAACTGCACTTCTTTTATCCCGCGATCCCGCAAATGGAACAGCCGAAACGGCTCTTCCAGATATCCTGTCTTTTCGTAATTTCCCATACCATCCTCCACATGTTGCGCCGAGTATAGCATGCAATAGCACTTTTTGCAATAAAAAAAGCAATATTTATGATTCAAGTATTGGAAAATGCCTGATATAGTATAACTACAAGGAGGTGCTGGTATGGAACTGATTTTCAAGAAATATCATAAATCGGAACAGAATACAGAAAAAAATTACCTGATCTACGATCCGGGCCACAATCAGGTACAGTTCACAAGCGATCTGTACAAATCCATTTCCGGCAGAAACTTCATGCAGAGCTGCGAAAATATTCTGATCGGGCCTATCATTCACAATCAGGAAATGAATGTCCGGGTACTGACTTCCGACGGTGTGGAAGTATCTTCCAATTCCAACACCCGGGAGATTTTTGAAGCCTATTTAAAGGATCAGGGGTATTCCTCCTATGTCCCTGCCGATGACGAAACACCGGAAAATATTCAGGAATTTGGCACAGTCTATTACTTCCCTGCCTGAGGAAGCGCACGGATTTGCAGAAGAATATGCTGTTTCACAGCGCAAATCCGGCGCGGAAAATGCTTTAATCAGCGTTTCCCTAGATCTTATCCGCAAATATATTTTTATACCCTTCTCCATATATTTCAGACGCACTTGTAATGATCATAAAAGCGCGCGGGTCCTCTTCCTTAACAATCACTTCTATTCCGGGGGCCTGCTGCTTTTTGGTTACACACATGATCACTTTCTTATTCTGGCTGCTATAAGCCCCTCTCCCCTGGAGGAACGTAACTCCCACATCAATTTCCCCCAGAATCCGCTGAGAAATATCCTCAGGCCTGTCACTGATAATATAGAGCAGATTCGCCTCATCTTTCCCATACAATACCAAATCCATCACATAGGACATGACAAAGACCGCCACAAGGGCATACAGAACGACATCTACGTTTCCAAACACAAGACCCGAACAGGATGCAATACATACATCCGTAATGAGAAACAGAGAGCTCGTCTTCATATGAGGATATTTCAGACGCAGCACCTTGATTACAATATCCATTCCCCCTGTAGTGGCCCCCGCACGAAAGACAAAGCCAAGAGCCGCCGCAGACAGTGCGCCTCCAGCCGCCGCTGCCAATATGGGTTCTTTCGTCAGTGCACCTATTGGCGCAAGCACATCTGTTGCCACAGAGACAATAAAAATCGCATAAAATGTGGAACAGATAAATTTCCATCCGAATTTCCAGATCCCAAGTAAGAGTAACGGTACATTCAACAATAAAATTAGAGTTCCGGTAGGGATACCAATCAGGCGATTCACAAGAATCGCAATACCTGTCACGCCTCCTGGTGCCAGATTATTAGGGTCAAGAAAAAGACTGATTCCGGCCGCATACGCTACGGCAGCCAGTGTAATCATACTATAGCTTTTGACTTTATGTTTTATCCGCTTCGCCTTCATCTCACTTAGCATTCCCAACACTCTGTTAAATACTCGTTGCCACTACCTTTGGCTGATAATTTTCCCGCTCCAATGCCGCGATGATCTGATTTTTATGCTCTGTGCCAAATGCTTCCATCGTAATCCGCAATTCCACTGCTACATTTCTGTTTGTGGATACGAACTGATTGTGCTCCAGTTTGATGACATTGCCGCTCTCTTTGGCGATGATACTTGCCACTCTGCAAAGCTCTCCCGGCTTGTCCGGCAACAGAACGGATACGCTGAAGATTCTGTCACGGAAAATAAGTCCCTGTTGTACCACGGAGGACATTGTGATAATGTCCATATTGCCACCACTCAAAATCGCCACCACTTTCTTATTGGCAGGCTGCAGCTGTTTTAAAGCCGCCACCGTGAGCAGGCCGGAATTCTCCACTACCATCTTATGATTTTCCACCATATCCAGAAAGGCCACTACCAGCTCTTTATCCTCCACTGTCATAATATCATCCAGGTTTTCCTGAATATAGGGAAATATTTTGCTGCCGGGTGTTTTCACAGCCGTACCGTCCGCAATAGTCGTTACCTCAGGGAGCGTTGTTACCTTGCCGTTTTTCACAGATTCCTGCATACAGTTTGCCCCTGCGGGCTCCACACCGATGACTCTGATCTTGGGATTCAACAGTTTCGCCAGCGTGGACACACCGGTAGCCAGTCCGCCGCCGCCGATCGGTACGAGAATATAATCCACCAATGGCAGCTCTTTAAAGATTTCCATTGTTATCGTTCCCTGACCAGTGGCCACGGCCTCGTCATCAAAGGGATGGATAAAGGTATAACCGTGCTCCTGTGCCAGTTCATAAGCATAGGCACAGGCCTCATCGTATACGTCACCATGCAGTATCACTTCCGCTCCATAGCTCTTTGTCCTCGTCACCTTCATCAGCGGCGTCGTGGTAGGCATGACAATGGTTGCTTTGGCATGATAGCACTTAGCCGCATAGGCAACTCCCTGGGCATGGTTCCCTGCGGAAGCAGTAATCAGTCCTTTCTGACGCTCCTCGTCCGTGAGCGTGCTCATCTTATAATAGGCACCCCGTACCTTATAAGCTCCTGTAAACTGCATATTCTCCGGCTTTAAATAAATTTTATTTCCGGTCAGCTCACTTAAATAATCGCTGTATACAAGCTTTGTTTCCTGGGTCACTTTTTTTACGATTTCAGAAGCCTCTTCAAAGGCTTCCAACGTCAGCATCTCCTTACTCATTTGTTCCTTCTCCTTTGATATCGAACAGGGCATTGACAAATTCGTTCGAGTCGAATTTCTGTAAATCGTCAATCGTCTCCCCTACCCCGATATATTTTACCGGTACATGCAGCTCCGACTGTATGGCAACGGCGATACCGCCTTTTGCTGTACCGTCCATTTTTGTCAGGATAATCCCTGTCAGCTCGGTCACTTCTCCAAACTCTTTCGCCTGCTGCAAGGCATTCTGCCCTGTAGTGCCATCCAGCACTACGAGATTCTCTCTGTGAGCCTGAGGGAATTCTTTTTCGATGATCCTGTTAATTTTTTTCAGCTCTTCCATCAGATTCTTTTTATTGTGCAGTCTGCCCGCTGTATCACACAGCAGCACATCTGCGCCCCTCGCCTTGGCTGCGTTTACGGCATCGAAAATAACAGAAGCCGGATCCGAGCCTTCCGCTCCGCCGATAATTTCCACACCGGCCCGGTTTGCCCATTCCGTAAGCTGTTCTCCTGCTGCGGCCCGAAACGTATCTGCCGCCGCCAGAATGACCCTTCTTCCCTGATCTTTCAGTTTTCCTGCCAGCTTACCTACAGATGTAGTCTTACCTACCCCATTGACACCGATCACAAGCACTACCGACTGTTCTTTTTCAAAATCATAGGCCGTTTCTCCCACCTGCATCTGCTCCCGGATACTGTCAATCAGGAGTTGTTTGCAGGCAGCGGGTTCTTTGATGTGACTTTCCTTTACCTGCTGCCGCAGCCGCTCCAGGATGGCATTCGTAGCATTGATCCCCAAATCCCCCATGATCAGTATCTCTTCCAGTTCCTCGTAGAAATCTTCATCAATCATGGAATATCCGTTGAACACGGAGTCTATTCCACTCACAATATTATCTCTTGTCTTACTCAGTCCCGCCTTCAGACGGCTGAAAAACCCCATTTTCTCTCCGCTCATCTCCTCAATGCCCCTTTCCGTTCTCTAACTCACTGTCAATCAGATCCACACTGACCAAAGTGGATATTCCCTTTTCCTGCATCGTAATACCGTACAGTCTGTCAGCCTTTTCCATCGTCCCCCTTCTGTGAGTAATGACGATGAACTGCGTATTTTTCGTCAGTTTATGTAAATATTTGGCAAAACGCCCCACATTACTTTCATCCAGGGCCGCTTCGATTTCATCCAGCAAACAAAAAGGAGAAGGCTTCAGATTCTGTATGGCAAATAAAAGAGCAATGGCAGTCAACGCTTTTTCTCCACCGGAGAGCTGCATCATATTTTGCAGTTTCTTTCCCGGAGGCTGGGCGATGATACGTATCCCCGCTTCCAGGATGTCTTCCTCTTCCTGCAGTTCCAGTGTTCCCTTTCCGCCGCCGAACAATTCCTTAAACACTTTGTCAAATTCCCAGCTGATCTGTCCGAATTTTTCCTGAAACTGTTTCCGCATAGCCACATCCAGTTCTTCT
Organism: uncultured Lachnospiraceae bacterium; assembly: GCA_910587635.1. GTDB lineage: Bacteria > Bacillota > Clostridia > Lachnospirales > Lachnospiraceae > VSOB01. The sequence continues at coordinate 31,994 of CAJUNB010000034.1, read as the reverse complement.
ATGATTCCAAGTAATGTCTGCTCTGCCTGAAGCAGATCGTCATGCTGTGTCTTTAGAAAGCCGTATCGTTCCATAAGGTTTTTATAGTCCTCTATGGCGTTTACATTCACGTCTCCCAGCTTTCTGATTTCCTCTTTCAGAGAAGTAATGTCCCGTTTCATGGTGGACGGATCGTTCAGCTCCTCATCTCTCATGGAAGCCGCCACACTCAGGGTAATCTCATATTCATCCCACATATAGTTGATCTGTGTCTCCAGAGAACCTTCCAGCTTTTCTTTCTGGGCGCTCAGCCGATACACTTCCTTATCCAGGCCGCTTTTCTGTTCTGATAATTCTTCCCGTATCCGAAAGAAATTTTTCTGCTTTTCCGACAGTTCCTCTTTCCTTACCATATCGGCTTTCATCTTCTCCTCCGCCGTATCCATGGCCGTATGAGAAGTCAGGATTGTCTTTTCAATTTCCAGAATATCAGTCTGTTTTCGTTCGATATTTTCCGTATTTTTTTCCAGTTCCGCATAGATCTCTTCCAGTTCCCCTGCCAGCCGTCTGATTTCACCATTGATACGGTCCAGATTTTGCTGGCCAAATTCCTGTTGCTGACGCAACTTTTCCGCTTCTACATCCCATTCAGATACTTTTGCACTCCGCTCTGCTTCCTGGCAGCGCCGACTCTCCAGCTCTTGCTGCAGCGTCCCTATCTGTTCCTGTAATGATTTCTCAAGTTCCTGCGAATCTTCCAGTTCCCTTACAGTTTTCTCCTTATCCTCTCCGATCTGTCTCGTCTGCGTTTCTATATTTTCTATCTCTTCCTGAAGAGAATCGAATCCTTCCTCTGTTTCACTCCATTTTTCTTCTGCCGCCACTACATTCAGACGAGCCGTATTCTGTTCAATAAATTTTTTCTGCAATTCCTGACGGGTAATCTCCAACTGTGCACGGAGTTCATTTCTCTCTTCCTTCGTTCTTTCGATTTCCGCCTGGATTCGTTCTGTCTCTCTTTCGTATTGTTTGACCTGCTCTTTCAGCTCTCCGATTTCTCTTCTTCTGCCCAGCAGGTTGGAACTGTTCCTGTAGGCGCCGCCACTGATAGCGCCCCCCGGCGTAAACAGCTCTCCTTCTATCGTCACCATACGGATGCTGTAATGATATTTTCTGGCTATTTTAACCGCGTTGTCCACATTGTCAACTACGAGAACACGGCCCACAAGAGACTTGGCTACATTTTCGTATTTCTTGTCGATTTTCATGAGCGAATCGGCAAGCCCAATCACACCTTTTTCCGAAAGTGCCTTTGTGACCGTAAACTGCTGCGGGTTTTGAATACTTGTGAGGGGCAGAAAGGTTGCCCGTCCCCCCTTCGTCTCTTTCAGATAGGCAATCATCCGTTTCGCAGTCTCTTCTTCCTCTGTGACAATATTCTGAATATTACCACCCAAGGCAGTCTCAATGGCAGTTTCATACTTTTTGTCCACCTTCATAATATCTGCCACGACACCGACAATTCCCGGCTCTCTGTCCTTCCGTTCCATGACGCGTTTGACGCCTCCGCCATAACCCTCATATCGTTCTGTCAGATTAGACAGCGCTTCCAGTTTGGATTTTTCCTGATGATAGAGCGCCTGTGCCCGCTGGAGCTTCTGATCCCATCCTGCCAGTTCCGGCTTGATCTGGCCAATACGCGCTTCCAAAGCTCCCTGTTTTCCATTCAACTCCCGGACTGTATCAGCCACAGTCTCAAACTCTTCCTTCAGCCTGCGAATCGTCTCTTTTTGCTCCGCCTCGTCCGATTTGGCTCGAAGCAGTCTGGAATTTAATTCCGCCTTACGGATGTTAATCTGTTCCAGCATCGTATCAAAACGGCCCATTCGGGAACGAATGGCCGCTCTGTCATTCAGCGCCTCTATAATTATATTTTTATCTTCTTCGATCTTTGTATTATATGCTTCAATCTCACGTTGCACTTCAGCCAGAAGTGTCCCGTCCTGCTCCCGCGCCCGTTCCACTTCGGCGGCTCTTTCATCTGTCAGACGCTTTTCATCTGAAATGACACTTCTGTCACCTTCTTTGACAGCAATTTCTCCTTCCACTGCTTCTTTGCGGCTCTGCAGATGTGCCTCATTCCCCTGAGCCGATTTCACCTGTTCTTTTAAAACATTGATCTGTCCTTCCAGTTTTCCTCTGAGCACGCTGGAATCCGTCAGTGTCTGACGAGCCTGCTCGATTTCTTCTTCCAGTCCCTCCAGCGCTTCCTGAATTTCACCATATTCTTCTTTTGTTCTTTCGTATCTGACAGTTGTCTCCTGCAGATCATTGTCCGCCATCGTATATTTTTCCTGCACCTCTTCCAGCTGTTCCCGGATGCGCCGATTCTCCACGAGAAACATATTCACATCCAGTATTCTCAGCTCTTCTTTTTTTCGCAGGAATATTTTAGCCTTCTCGGATTGCCTCTCCAGGGGCTCAATTTGCTTTTCCAGTTCTCCCAATATGTCACTGACACGGATCAGATTCTGTTTTTCGTCTTCCAGCTTCTTCTGCGCCGTCACTTTTCTGCGCTTAAATTTCACAATACCTGCGGCTTCATCAAACAGTTCTCTTCTCTCTTCCGGTTTTCCGCTGAGGATTTTATCGATCTGACCCTGGCCAATAATAGAATACCCCTCTTTGCCGATACCTGTATCGTAAAATAGTTCATTCACGTCCTTCAGTCGGCAAATCGTACCGTTGATCGAGTATTCACTCTCACCGGAACGATAGATTCTTCTGGCCACCGTCACCTCATCATAACCGATGGAAAGCTGATGATCTCTGTTATCCAGCGTAATCGCCACATAAGCATAGCTCAGTGGTTTTCTCGTTTCTGTACCGGAAAATATAACATCCTGCATGGACACACCCCGGAGCTGCCTGATACGCTGTTCTCCCAATACCCAGCGGACTGCATCTGCCACATTGCTCTTTCCACTGCCATTGGGTCCTACAATACCCGTAATTCCATTGTGAAATTTAAAGACTATTTTGTTTGCAAAAGACTTAAAGCCCTGTACTTCAATACTTTTCAGATACATATCTTACCTACTTACCGTTTTTTCGGATAAAAGCGCCTGATAGGCTGCCTGCTGCTCTGCATGCTTTTTCGTCCGGCCACTTCCTTCCCCGATCTTGCAGTCGTCTATCATGGCCTCGACCCGAAACAGTTTGTCATGCTCCGGCCCTGATTCTTCTACAAGTATATAATGAAGTTTTCCTTTTCCTCTTTTCTGTACCCGTTCCTGTAAAATCGTCTTACTGTCATAGAAGAGCTGCTTGTGTTCCAGATCGGACAGCACGAACCTGTCAATAAAAGCCTTTGCCGCCTCCAGGCCGCCGTCCAGATATACCGCGCCAATGATTGCTTCCAGCACATCGGAAGTGATCGATTCCCGTCCCCTTCCTCCTGTAGCTTCCTCGCCCTTTCCGAGAAAAATGAACTTCCCTAAATCGATATCTCTGGCACAATATGCCAACGCCGGCTCACATACCATGGAAGAACGCATCTTTGTCAGCTCTCCTTCCGACAACCGAGGATTCTCTCTATACAGATATTCACTGGAGACCAGCTCCAGAACAGCATCTCCCAGAAACTCTATTCTCTCATAGTCATCCCATTTATTTATTTTCTGCTCATTTGCAAAAGAACTGTGGGTAAGCGCCTGTTTTAACAGCTTCTTATTCCGAAACGTATAGCCGATTTTTTCCTCCAGCTGCCCTATTGCATTTCTGTCATTCATTCCCGTCATTCCTGCCCTTTATTCTTTCTCTTCCACAGCGCTGTGAATCAGCTCCAGAGCCTCTCCTACTGTTTCAATTTTCTCTGATACCTTCTGGGCGATTTCAATATGGAAGGTCTCTTCTATCCCCATGACAATCTGGAAAAGATCCAGAGAATCTGCCCCCAGATCCCCCATAAATGTCGTCTCTTTTGTAATTTCATTGGTATCTACGCAGAGGACACTTGCTATAACCTCTTTTAGCCTATCAAATTCCATATTCCCCGGTCCTTCCTATACTTCCTCTTTCCGTGTGATCTGTTCTTTTATCTTGTCGTTGATCTTCTGTTCTTGAAAAGCAATACACTGCAAAATAGAATTTTTCACTTCCACCGACTTGGAACTGCCGTGGGTCTTGACTACTAGGCCGTTCAGACCGAGAAGCGGCGCGCCGCCGTACTGCTCCAGATCAAAAGCCTTCAATGTCTTTTTTAATGCCGGTTTCACCAGCAGGGCACCGATCTTGCTCCGCAGTGTCGTCATCATACCGGCCTTGACCTTCTCGATCAGTATACCTCCCACACCTTCATACATCTTCAATATGACATTTCCCACAAAAGCCTCACAGACTACCACGTCTGCCGCCCCTGCCGGGATATCCCGTGCCTCTACACTACCGATGAAATGAATATCACTGCATTCTTTTAAAAGAGGGAAGGTCTCTTTCACAAGGGCGTTTCCTTTTTCTTCCTCTGCCCCTATGTTGACAATACCCACCTTTGGATTTTTGACCCCCATCACATGTTCCATATAAATAGAGCCCATTTTTGCAAACTGTACGAGATGGGAAGCCCTGGCGTCCACATTGGCGCCACAGTCAATCAAAAGTGCACATCCGTTTGCTGTCGGAATAACCGGCGCAAGAGGCGGCCTTTCCACCCCTTTTATTCTGCCCACGAGAACCTGTCCCCCTACAAGAACAGCTCCTGTACTGCCTGCGGACACGAAAGCATCACAGGTTCCTTCCTTGACAAGTTTCATTCCCTTGACAATGGAAGAATCCTTTTTGCTGCGGATAGCCGCTACCGGAGGCTCTGCCGTCTCAATGACCTGGGACGCATCTACAATTTCCACCTGACGCTCCTGACCGTTCCCCGACTGCCCTGTGCTGCTATCATTTCCTGACAGGCCATATTTGGCAAGCTCTCCTTCGATGACATGCTTCTGTCCTACGAGAAACACTTTTATTTTATTGCTTTCCTGTATTGCCTCTATCGCTCCTTTGACAACTTCTCCCGGCGCATTGTCTCCGCCCATAGCATCCACTGCCACATTGACAAATTCACTCATGATCTGTTTCCTCCCTGTCAATATATCCCGTGTTTATACTGCCCCAAGCTGGCAAGTATTACCTTATAACTATACTAAACCGGTCAATAAAAATCAAGAAAAAGGAACAAAAGTGCGCATTTCATGCTTTATTCCATAGGAAATTGCGAAAGAATATCCTATAGAATAAAAAAGAATCGCGCAGGCGCGATTCCCCGTCTTCTGTCACAGCTATGCCAGTCTCTGCAAAAATGTTTCACAATTTTCCATAATTTCCTGCAATATCTCCAAATCTTTTTTCACATCTCCCGTTTCCATGGAATGATTGGCCCCCTCCGTCTTATAGAGAGGCAATCCCAGGCCTTCACATCCCTGGTCCACTGCTTCTGTTTCTGCCCAGGGATCCGCCGTCCCATGAAATACAATACCTTTCTTCTCCATAAAGGGAAAAGACTCTAGGACAGGCGTAAAATATATGTGAGCCGCCTCTATGCCGTGACGCCCGGCATAGGCTGAAGCCACAGCCGTACCTACGCTTTTGGAAAGAAAAAGTATCTTTTCATATGCTGTAAACTCAGTCTTTTCCAAAACCGCCTCTGTCTGCGCCAGGGCACTTTTAAAGGTCTCCTGCATCTTCTCCCGGTCTCCCTTTATATCCTTCGAAAATCCGCCATAGCTTATTTCCAGTATCTCGTATCCATATTTTTTTGCCAGTTTTTTTCCATAATACAAAAGTGGCTTGTCTGTGTGATAGCCGATTCCCGGAAAGATAACCGCCAGTTTATTTTCCATACAAAAACACCTCGAATTTTTTAAGGAATTTTCTATAGAGATTCAAGTGTCGAAAGTTCACGCTTATGAAGCAGTTCAGCAACTTGCACAAACCAGAATATAAATGAACTTTTCATCACTCAAATCCTATAGAATAAAAAAATCAAGGAATCATACCCTCACAATTCCTTGATTTCTCCGCACCTTTTGATCAGTCAACACTGACAATTTCTTTTTTGTTGTAAGAACCACAGGCTTTACATACTCTGTGAGGCATCATCAACGCGCCACACTTACTGCATTTTACCAGTGTAGGCGCACTCATCTTCCAGTTCGCCCTACGTTTGTCTCTTCTTGCTTTAGAAGATTTATTTTTGGGACAGATAGACATTATTCCACCTCCTTATCTCCATTCAAAATATCACGGATAGCAGCCAGCCTCGGATCGGGAACGAAGGTATCGCATCCACATGCCCCTTCATTCAAATCTTTGCCACATACACTGCATAGCCCTTTACAATCCGGTCGACATAAAACTTTCATCGGCCAGTTCATTAAAATTTCATTCTCTATCAGGTTGTCCACATCGACTTGATAACCGACTATGCACTCCTCTTCTTCCGAAACAGCCGCTTCCAGATCCGGTGAGATTATTGTATCTGAAAATTTCAAAGAAAAAGAATAGGGAGTCTCTTTCAGACAGCGGTCACAGTAAAGCAACACCGTCAGCTCTATCGTCCCTGTCACCTGTACTTTTCCCTTCCCTGTATTAGATACGGTAAACAGTACAGGAGATTTCTCTATGACGGGATACTGTCGGGAATCATACTTTACTACAGAAATATCCGACTGTTCAGTCCTTGTTTCTGTCTTTCCTTCAGCTGTCAATACATCCGTTACATTTAATATCATTGCAAACTCCTGATTACACTTATGATATTATACAGAATACGGGATATTTTGTCAACAGCCAAAAACCCTGCAACGAACTAACGGAGTCCCAAACTTGCAATACAGTTAAAATGGATGCCTCCCATCTACCTGGCTCATTGCTTATGTAAATAATATATCCCTGAAGAGAATGAAAATATCCATTGTCTCCAGGGATAATATTTCAGTTTATGGAAGAAATACAATTGCCCGCTTATTCTGCAGCTACTTCCTCTACTACTTCTGCAGCCGGAGCTTCTTCTACAACAACTTCTTCTACGATTCCAGCCTTCTCTGCCAGATAAGCAGCTACCTTCTGCTGATACTCGTCTACTGAATATGTAAGGTTCTGAGGTACGCAGAAATACAGATCCAGATCTCTTGCAGGATCTTTTACGCTGATATGCTGCCCTGAACATCCCATCAGATCACAGCTGCTCTTCTGACGAGGCGGAGCAAAATAATCACTGTCTGCCACTGCTGTAACTTCTTCTACAACAACAGGAGCTTCCTCCACTACTTCGTTCTCAGCTTTATCTGCCAGATAAGCAGCCACTTTCTGCTGATACTCGTCTACTGAATATGTAAGGTTCTGAGGTACACAGAAATACAGATCCAGATCTCTTGCAGGATCTTTTACGCTGATATGCTGTCCTGAACATCTCATCAGATCACAGTTACTCTTATAACGAGGCGGTACAATATCACCGTCTTTTGCACATACAACCATAGAAGAAGCAAGTGCAAGTGTTGCAGCTGCAGCAGCAATCAATAAAGTTCTCATTTTCATATAAATATCCTCCTTATAAGTAATTATAAAATTCTTCCATAAATAAATATTACTCTTTTTAACATTTTTTGTCAATATTTTCCAAAAATAAGTTTTCCGCCTGTGCCTCTCACAAACATGCCTCTTTTACCAGTCTGTATGTCTCCCTTGCTATTGCCAGCTCCTCATTGGTAGGAATGACAAGTACCTTCACCTTGGAATCCTCCGAAGAAACAATCAGCTCTTTTCCCCGCTTCTCATTTTGTTCCCTGTCAAGAGAAACTCCCAGATAACCAAGATAGCCGCATATCATCTCCCGAATAACAGGACTGTTTTCACCAAGTCCTGCGGTAAAACAGATACCATCCACACCGTTCATAGCTGCCGTATAGGCGCCAATATATTTTGCCGTCCGGTAGGCGAACGCTTTCAGAGCTCTTTGACCCTCAGGCCGTCCCTCTTTGTATGCAGCCTCCAGATCCCGGAAATCAGAGGACAACCCGCCGGAAAGCCCCAATACTCCCGATTCTTTATTTAAAATGTCCATAATTTCATCCAGCGTCTGCCCTTCCTTTTGGGCTATGAATCGAATAATCGCCGCATCCATATCACCACAGCGAGTTCCCATAATCAGACCCTCCAGCGGCGTCATCCCCATGGAAGTATCTACTGACTTCCCGAACTTGACCGCCGTTACACTGGCGCCATTTCCAAGATGACATACCACCAGTTTCAGCCCGGTAATATCCTCCCCCATAACCTGAGCCGCCCTTTCAGACACATAAGCGTGACTCGTACCATGAAAACCATATCGCCGTATTTTGTTATTTTCATAAAAACTGTAAGGAATGCCATACAAAAATGCTTCTTCCGGCATTGTCTGGTGAAATGCAGTGTCAAAGACCGCAACCATAGGGGTTTCCGGCATCAGTTCTCTACAGGCCCGGATGCCGGTCAAATTGGCCGGATTATGTAACGGGGCCAGCTCACTGCATAATGAAATTGCATCCATTACCGTTTGATCAATCAATGTGGCAGAAGAAAATTTTTCTCCTCCGTGTACAATCCGATGCCCCACCGCTCCAATCTGAGAAAGACTTCTGACGACACCTGCTTCCGTCCCCGTCAGTGTATCGATCACCATCTGAATTGCCTTTTTATGATCTTCCATGGAACAATCCGTCACAAGCTTATCATACCCAGGCCTCTGATATATGAGCCTGCTGCCCTCAATACCGATTCTCTCACAAATCCCCTTCGCAATCATCTGTTCACTTTCACTGTCAATCAGTTGAAACTTCAAAGAAGAACTGCCACAATTAATCACTAAAATATACATCCGATATCCCCCTGAGAAAATTACAAAATCAAGGCTGCACGCATACATGTTTCCTAAAGAACAATAATATTGTTCTTTAGGAAAGCTGTGCCTGTACCGCTGTCAGCGCCACAACACCAACGATATCTTCCCAGGAACATCCTCTGGACAAATCGTTTACCGGTTTGGCAATCCCCTGCAGCATAGGGCCATAGGCTTCTGCCTTCCCAAGTCTCTGGACAAGCTTATAGCCGATGTTGCCACAGTCCAGATTGGGGAAAATGAGTACATTAGCCTTACCTGCCACTTCGCTTTCCGGCGCTTTCGCCTTTGCGATGTGGGGTACCAGTGCCGCATCGGTCTGTAATTCACCGTCTACCGTCAACTTCGGATACTGCTCGTGAGCAATTTTTACAGCTTCCACTACCTTATCCACAAGTTCATGCTTTGCGCTGCCCTTGGTAGAGTGAGACAGCATCGCAATAACCGGTTTCGCACCGATCAGGCTTCTGAAACTCTTCGCGCTCGTATCAGCAATGGCAGCCAGCTCCTCTGCCGTAGGATCCTGATTCAACCCACAGTCCGCAAAGAGAAATGTCCCATGATAGCCGTACTCACAATCAGGAACATCTATAATGAAGAAAGCAGATACGAGTTTTGTCCCCTCTTCCGTCTTCAGTATCTGGAGCGCCGGCCGGAGTGTATCTGCCGTAGCGTGGCACGCTCCTGCCACCATACCGTCTGCATCGTTTGCCTTCACCATCACAATCCCAAAAGTCAGATAGTCTGTCAGCAAAATTTCTCTTGCCTTTTCCAACGTCATACCTTTATCTTTTCTGATCTCGTACAAAAGATTTACATATTCATCCAGCTTCGCATAAGTAGCAGGATTGATAACCGTTACCCCTGTCAGATCCACTTCCAGCCATCCCGCACCGTCCATGATCTTCTCTTCATTTCCAACCATGATAATCTTCGCTATACCCTCTTCCAGAATATGTGCTGTTGCTATCAGTGTTCTCTTATCCGTTGTCTCAGGAAGCACAATAGTCTTTACATCCTGTCTCGCTTTCTTTTTCATCAAATCAATATAGCTCATCCACCCAATCTCCTTTTCCTTCTCTCTATTGAACTACAGACAGACATCTGATGTTTCCATTTCCTTCCATCCGTATCTCTGTATCAATTATATCGTATATACCACCTTGTATACAAGATATATCCTACAAGATTTTTGTGTTTTCTTTAAAACATAAATCTGATATAATGCATCCTATGAAAGTCACAGCAATTATCGCAGAATACAATCCGTTCCATAACGGCCACAAATACCACATTGAAAAAATACGACAACTGACTGACGCAGATTTCTGTCTTGTCATAATGAGCGGTAATTTTACCCAGAGGGGGGAGCCCGCCATAATAGACAAATATATACGGACCAATATGGCACTTGCAAACGGTGCAGATCTCGTCCTGGAACTGCCAGTTTGCTTTTCCTGCGCAAGTTCTCCCTATTTCGCTCAGGGAGCCATATCGATTCTGGAGCAGCTTGGCACAGTAGATTATCTGGCCTTCGGCAGTGAATGCGGCCAGATATCCATACTGGAAAATACTGCTTCTATTCTTACCCAAAATCCCCCCGCTTATGCAAAAGCCCTGAAGGATGGGCTGAAAACCGGACTTACTTTTCCGGCCGCCCAGTCACAGGCACTGGCTCAATATGACCAAAAATTCTCCCATGTTCTTACTTCTCCCAACAATCTGCTTGGTGTGGAATATTGTAAATGCCTGCTTTCCAGAAACAGTACCATCAAACCAATTACGATACTTCGAACCGGGAGAAATTACAATGATTCCATCCTTCAAGGGACGTTTGGTTCTGCACTTGCCATCAGAACAGCTCTGGAAGCTCAAACTTCTCTGGAATCAATCCGTCCCTGCGTCCCAGACAATGTACTTACTATAATGAAAACTTTTTATCTGAAAAGATTTCCTGTCTTTCCAGATATGCTTTCCCAAATGCTCCACTATAGACTGCTCATCCAGTCAGACTCTGGATTTACTTCTTATCTGGATATTACAGAAGATCTTTCCCATCGAATTTGCAGACAGATTCCCTCCTATGAGAATTTCCATTCTTTCTGTATGCTCCTGAAAACAAAAGAAATCACTTATACGAGAATCAGCCGCAGCCTTTTACACATTTTACTGGATATCAGAAAAGAAGACCCTGTTTATGATGGGCAGGAAAAAGAAGCGCTCTACGCTCGTATTCTCGGCTTTCGTCAAACAGCAGTTCCACTGCTTACTGCTATCAGAGCCAACAGTCAGATTCCGCTTATTTCCAAACTGGCCGATGCCCATAAATATTTAAAGGAGCCCGCTTTACGTCGGTTGACAAAGGATATACAGGCTGCCCATCTCTATAACGCACTGATTTACCATGCCTACGGTACAAAACTGCCCGGCGAAATGCAGCAGCAAATTTTAAGGGTGTCCCCTCAATAAACAGGGGAGCACCTTTTTCATCATGAAGAAACGGCATAGCCTGCAAGCTACGCCGTTTCCTGAAAACAAACCTAATACTGTCTTATGAGTGCCACCCAAACAGCTCTCTCTTTTATTTCTGCTTTATCACTTCTACAATATATTCCCATACCCGTTTCGTAGAAGAAATGCTCAGCTTTTCTTCCGTCGTATGGACACCCACCATATCGGGGCCGAGAGAAACTGCATCCAAATCCGCTATCTTGCCTGCCAGCAGTCCGCACTCCAGTCCTGCATGAATCGCCTGAATCACCGGCTCTTTTCCGTACATCTCCCGATAGACCCTTATCATGTCCTCCCGAAGCTGAGAGTCCTTTTTATATTCCCAGGCAGGATAGTCACCCTCTATTACCAGAGAACCTCCCAGTTCCTCTGTCAGAAACCGGAGCTTATCCGTCACATACTCCTTTGCCGTCCGTACAGAACTCCTGACTGCATAACGCAACGTCAATTCCTTATCATCCAATATCAAAACGCCCAGATTCAAAGACGTTTCCACCAGTCCTGGGATATCCCCGCTCATGGCCTGAATCCCGTTCGGAAGAAGATTAATCAAAGCAACGACTTTTCGTCTGCACATTTCTGTCAGAGTCATAGCTTCTCCGACTCCTCTGTCTTCTAAAATGACTGTAATATCCGGGTCCGTTGCCACAAATTCCTTTGCAATGTCCTCTCCTACTCTTTTTATGACGGATTCCAGTTTTTCTGTATCCTGCGGATTGACTAAAAGAGAGCCTTTTGTCTCCCGGGGAATGGCGTTGTCCTTTAATCCCCCCGTCATCGCTATGACAGAATAATCCACCTTTCCCTCCAAAGCAAGGAGTACACGTCCCATAAGTATGTTGGAATTTGCCCTTCCTTTGTCGATCTCCACACCGGAATGGCCGCCTTTCAGTCCTTTTATCCAGATATCATACAGCTTGCCCTGCCTCTTTTCATGCTCTGCCTGCAATACCATATTTGCCCTGCATCCACCGGCACAGCTCGTCAGCAGATACCCTTCTTCTTCTGAGTCGATGTTCAGAAGCTTATGTCCCTTCAAAGCAGACACGTCAATAGCGCCAGCCCCTTCCATTCCTACTTCTTCACTGACCGTAAACATCGCCTCAATCCGTGGATGTTCCAGAGTATCGGAAGCCAAGATGGCAAGGGAATAGGCAATGGCAATCCCGTCATCACCCCCCAGCGTTGTCCCCAGCGCTGTTATATAATCCCCCTCCACTGCCAGCTTCAGGCCTTCCTTTTCAAAATCAATCTGACATCCCGGCTCCTTTTCACAGACCATGTCCAGATGCCCCTGAATAATCAACGGCTCCACCTGTTCATAACCAGCCGTAGCTTCCTTGACAATAATCACATTACCCAGTTCATCCTGATGCACCTCCAGGCCATGCTGCCTGGCAAAAGCCACACAATAATCACTCAGTTTCTTTTCCCGATAGGAGGGATGGGGAATGCTGCATATTTCCTCAAAGTACCCAAACACTTCCCTTGGCTCCAGATTTGACAAAACACCCATGACCGTTCTCCTTATTTTTTCTGAAGATTGACATACAGAATAAATTCATTGCTCCGCAATATATGAAGGAACTCTGTCAGCCGCTCATACAGCGGCTCTGCTTCCTGTCCAAACTTAGCTTTTACCAGTTTCCCGATTTCATATACATCTTTTTTTCCATCGATCTGCTTCCAGATAAAACTGCCAAAGACATCCAGTTCGATATAGCTCACTTTCGGTCTTCTGAAAAACAACTGAGCAATTCGATTGAACAATCCTCTGTTTTTTCTCGCAATTTCTACATTGCCCTTTTCATTTTCCCTGTAAGGAAACAACACATTCTGTTTTGGAATATAGTCCAGATAATTCGCCTTTTGTTTTTTACTTCTGTCCATATTACGCTTTTTTCGGTTTTCTGTTAACGAACGCAACAATCGTAGCACAGAGTAGAGCGAAGAATACAAGCCCCCCCCAATTGCCTAAATTGATACCCAGGAAGTTTCCAAGGAAATCTCCAAGTGTACCCTCTCCCATTGGAATAATAGCAAATACGGCCAGCAGAATACCTACCAGGCCCTCTCCTGCAATCAACCCGGAAGAATAGAGAACGCCGTTTTCTACCATCTGTTTTCTTTCATTTTCAGAACCCATTTTTTTCTTGTCATAGTAAAGTCTGATCAGACCGCCAACCATAATCGGTGTACTCAGATGAATAGGCAAATACAGTCCCACCGCAAAGGGAAGTACCGGAATCTGCAGTATTTCCACAACGATAGCAATAAACGCACCACAGAAGATCAGGGCCCATGGAAGTTCCCCGCCCATTACACCTTCCACTACCATCTTCATCAGGGTCGCCTGAGGAGCCGGAAGTTCCGGAGAACCATATCCCCACGCAGAACTGAGCAGATAGAGTACGCCGCCGATCGTAATGGCAGATACCACAACACCAATCAGCTCACCTGTCTGCTGTCTCGCAGGTGTGGCTCCAACAAGAAAACCGGTCTTTAAATCCTGTGAAGTATCTCCGGCAATCGCCGCAATGATACAGATGATAGAGCCAATCGTAATGGCTGCTATCATACCGGGCATACCGATATTGCCTGTAGCTTTCAAAAGCATCGTGGCAATGAGCAGTGTGGCAATCGCCATACCGGACACCGGATTGTTGGAACTTCCTACAATACCTACCATTCTGGATGATACTGTAGCAAAGAAAAAGCCAAATACAATGATAATAATCGCACCTATTAGATTTACCGGGATTACCGGGATGAGCCACATGGCAATGGCAATCACACCAACGATAATCATAACGATATTCATGGGAAGGTCTCTGTTCAACCGGTCGCTGCCCCCTGTCTTCTTTCCATAGACAGCCATTGCCTGCTTAAACGTACGGAAAATCATGGGAAGAGACTTGATCAGAGAAAGAATTCCCCCTGCTGCCACTGCACCTGCACCGATATAACGGATATAGCTGCCCCAGATGCCCCAGGTGCCCAGCTCACTGATAGGAGCCGTGGCAGGATAAAGTACCATATCGCCTCCAAAGAGCACGATCAGAGGCATCAATACAAACCAGCCTACCGTACCACCTGCCAGCAGATAAGAAGATACCTTCGGCCCACAGATATAGCCTACACCAGCCAGTGCCGGAAGGACATCCATCCCCACACCAGAGCCCTTATAACTCTTAATTTCAAAATCCACTTCACTGGGGAACAGCTTTAAACCATCCGCAATGAATTTATACAGTGCCGCAATTCCCAGACCGGAAAATACGGTTCCCGCTTTGGCACCACCCTCTTCACCGGCCAGAAGCACTTCCGCGCAGGCCTGTCCTTCAGGGTAGGGAAGGTTTCCATGTTCCTGTACGATCAGTGCAGAACGCAGGGGAATCATAAACAGTACGCCAAGAATCCCCCCGCAGAGAGCAATGAGAGAAATCTCAATGAGAGAAGGATTGGCACTGCCCGATTCTATTGCCCACATAAACAGGGCCGGCATAGTAAAGATCGCCCCTGCCGCTACTGATTCACCTGCAGAACCGATCGTCTGCACCATATTATTTTCCAGAATGGAATCCCGCCGCAGGAAAACGCGGATTATTCCCATGGAAATAACTGCTGCAGGGATAGACGCCGATACTGTCATCCCGACTCTAAGTCCCAGATACGCATTTGCTCCTCCGAACAGAACAGCCAGGAGTGCACCGACAATAATGGACGTTATTGTCAGTTCAGGCACTATTTTGTCCGCAGGAATAAATGGCTTAAACTCTTTTTTGTCTTCCATTTAGTTACCACCTTTCATGTATAGTATTTTCATTGTACAATATAATCTATATACAAGTCAATCTTTTCAATATTTTTGTGCATATTGTCATAACAGTTCAGCCCAGGACTTTGCACTTGCTGCAATGTCCGTGAGAATGTGTAAATGGGCCAAGAGAGAATCTGCTCCTCGCCAAAGGCGGTCTGGAATGGGCAGATTCCCTAACAGTGAAGCCGGAGGCTGAACTGTTACAAATTGTCAATTTTTAAAACTGTGTATCGGTGCAGGAATCCTGCCCCCTCTGCCAATAAAAGCATCACAGGAAAATTTATTCACCGGCATAACCGGGGCATAACCAAACAGCCCGCCAAACTCTACCTTATCTCCCACGTCCTTGCCAATAGCCGGAATGACACGCACTGCCGTCGTCTTCTGGTTCACCATACCGATGGCCATTTCATCTGCAATCATACCGGATATCGATGTTGCTTTCGTCTCTCCGGGTATGGCAATCATATCCAGGCCTACGGAACATACGCATGTCATTGCTTCCAGCTTTTCCAGTGTCAGAGCCCCCGCCGTCACTGCATCAATCATCCCCTGATCTTCTGAAACGGGAATAAACGCCCCGCTCAGTCCGCCCACATAGGAAGAGGCCATAACGCCTCCTTTTTTCACTTGGTCGTTCAAAAGAGCAAGCGCAGCCGTAGTCCCGGGCGCACCCGCATATTCCAGACCGATTTCACACAAAATATCCGCCACACTGTCACCTACTGCAGGCGTTGGTGCAAGAGACAGATCCACAATACCGAACGGGATATCCAGCATCCTGGAAGCCTCCTGTGCTACGAGCTGGCCTACCCGGGTCACTTTAAATGCTGTCTTCTTTATTGTCTCACAGAGAACTTCAAAATTTTCTCCCCTCACCTTTTCCAGGGCAGTTTTAACAACCCCCGGACCGCTGACTCCCACATTGATGACCGCATCGCATTCTGTCACTCCATGAAAAGCACCGGCCATAAACGGATTATCATCCGGCGCGTTACAAAACACAACAAGTTTCATACAGGCAGCTCCATCCTGCTCTTTTGTCAGCTCTGCCGTCTCTTTGATAATCTCTCCCATCAGTCTGACACCGTCCATATTGATACCAGTCCGGGAAGAACCCAGATTTACGGAACTGCACACCCGCTCTGTCTGAGCTAGCGCCATGGGAATTGACCGGATTAAAAGCTCGTCTCCATAGGTCATTCCTTTGGAAACGAGCGCAGAATACCCGCCGATCAGGTTGACCCCCACTTCCTTTGCCGCTCTGTCCATCGTATGCGCAATCGTCACAAAATCCTCCGGCGTCTTGCAGGCACTTGCTCCCACAATCCCAATAGGCGTCACAGAAATTCGTTTATTTACTATGGGGATTCCAAACTCCTGTTCAATTTCTTTCCCCGCAGACACCAGATTTCTGGCAGTTTTCGTAATTTTATTAAAAATATTTTTGTTTAGCTGCTCCAGATCCGAAACAATACAGTCCAGAAGGCTGATCCCCAGTGTGATCGTACGCACATCCAGATTTTCTTTCTCAATCATCTTATTGGTCTCTGCCACTTCAAATATATTCAGCATGCCCATCCTCCCATTATTCTTTCCTGACGTTTCTCAAATCCTGTGCATTTTTTCAAAAATTTCTTCTCTCTGACATTTAATAATCACACCGATCCCCTCTCCCAGGGCCTTCAGCTCTTCTGACATATCTCCGTGGCTCTTTTTCGTTTGGGAAGTGTCCACTACCATCATCATATTAAAATATCCCTGTACAATCGTCTGGGAAATATCCAAAATATTGATGTCTTTCTCTGCCAGATAAGTACAGACCTTCGCTATGATTCCCACTGTGTCCTTTCCCACTACGGTAATAATTGTCTTTTTCATATGCTCTCCTTTACCGGGATTTTCTTTCCCTTTTATATATGTATGATATCCGATACCCCGCTGCGCCTTGCCACGATAATCGGAAAATCACTGCCTTTGAATTCATTGTCCGCCATCGTGATTTCCACCCTCACCGTCTCGTAGGCCAGCTGCGGCATATTATTTTCCTTACTGAGATGCCCCAATACCACTGCTTTCAATCTGTCATGCAAGATACGGGACAAAAACCGCCCGGAATTTTCATTGGACAGATGCCCTCTCTCTCCCAATATTCTCTGCTTCAGATAATAAGGATAGGAGCCCGTCTCCAGCATTCTCACATCGTGATTGGCCTCCAGTAGCAGAGCATCCATCCCCCGCAGGCATTCTACCGTATAATCGTTATAGCATCCAAGATCAGTGACAACAGCCGCATTCTTTTTATCGTGTCGAAAACGGTAGGCCACCGGCTCTGCCGCATCATGGGAAATGTGCATCGGTGTCACTGTCATATCCTTAATGGTAAAGGCTTCCTCCTGCTTCACTTCCTGAAACAAATCTTCAGGAATATCTCCCAGCTGTCGGCTCTCTTTTATCTTTCGTATCGTTCCTTTTGTCCCATAGACCGGTATTTCCCGTTTCCGAAGCAATACCCGCAGACCGCTTACATGATCTGAATGTTCATGAGTCAGCAAAATACCGTCAATTTCGTTCAAAGACAGTTCCAGAGAGGTCAGCCCCTCTTCAATCCTCTTTTTACTGATGCCTGTATCCACCAGCAGATGCGTCGTGTCCGTTCCGATATAAATACAGTTGCCACTGCTGCCACTGGCGATGCTGCACAATCTCATTTTTGTCATTCCTTCCAGTAAATTTCTATCTTTTCTCCTCCCAGAAGAGTTTCCATATACTGTGCCTCTCTTCCGTTCAGTATGGTAGCAATCCCTTTCCCCTTTGGTTTCGAAAGGTCGAAATCAATGTAATCAAACACATCTACAAACACATAGGCCGGTTTCCCGGACATTGCTATCCTGTTGCCATTGACAAAGACAACAATGGATGTATTTTCCGCCTGAGCCATGGCATCTTTTACCGGTTCTTTCAAAGAATGCGGCCGACTGCCCGCTGCCGGAGACTCTGTCTGATCTTCCCCGGCAATCTCTTCATCCGTCTCCTCTGCTTCAGCGGATATTTCCCCTTCCTCCTCTTCAGGCAGACTGTCATAAGAGAGTTCTGTGCTCCCGTTTTTATCTTCTGTCTTCTTTTCATACTGCTCTACATCAGACAGCTCCAATGTTTCCAATGTCCATATGACAGAAAAATTTTCATATACTTTTGTGTCCATATCTGCCAATTTATTGTTGACATAAATATTCATCTCCCTGTTCAGCATCACATCCATAAACTCTGCGATCTGCTGTACTGTATAAAAGTTCAACATCTCTATCTCGTCATTTTCTTTGATATCGTAATAGCCGGACTGTAGTCTTCCGTTCACATTGGCAAACTTGGGCAGAGATACTGTTTTCTCATTTACTTCCACCGTTATGACTGCTTTGTATTCCGGGAGTTTCCGTATCTCAAGGAACGCTGCCTTTCCTGCCGTAGACTCCTGTACATGGATTACGTCATTGGCGTGAATGGGTGTATAAATATCCGCAGGCGCACCATTTACCGTAATAACGGAAGCCTCACCCAGCTCGCCTCTTATCATCCGGCTCTTGCCATCCACTGTAAATCGTAGTTCCCTGCCCCTCTTTGGAAACAA
This sequence comes from uncultured Lachnospiraceae bacterium, assembly GCA_910587635.1. Lineage (GTDB taxonomy): Bacteria > Bacillota > Clostridia > Lachnospirales > Lachnospiraceae > VSOB01. The sequence continues at coordinate 13,127 of CAJUNB010000034.1, read as the reverse complement.
ATCCTCATTTGGAAATTCCGAATGCATGGCCGCATCCACCACTGCCAGCTTAGAATTATCGTATAATTTGATTCTATGATTGTTAAACGTAACAAATATAAAAGAGTTGCTCTGCTCATAGAAGGACAGGCAGATTCCAATAGGCGTCACAAGCAGAGAATCCTTTTCTGTCTCCCGTTCCAGAAAATGTACCTTTTCCATGACTTCTTTTCCCCGCAGTGCCACCCGCTCACGGGGAATATCCAGGTGCATCGAAAGGGCATCCGTATAGCCAGGTATTTTGCCGCCTCCACCCACTACAAATACCGCACTTACCGACTTGTCCCCGTTCAGCTCCCTGATCTTGTCGGAAACCTGCTCTGTCATAGAAACAATAACCGGTTTTATCACTTCCAGCATCTTTTCCCGGGTCACTGTCTGGGTCAGCCCCATAATATCCTGATAGGCAATTTCTTCTTTGTCACAGCAGTCTCTTTTGATCTGTTCTGCCGTTGCGAAATCTACGAGGCAATATTGTGCTACTGCCTCTGTCAGGGCGTCTCCTGCGATGGGAATCATACCATAGGCAATAATGCTTCCCCCCTGGGTAATGGAGATGTCGGATGTTCCTGCCCCTACATCTACCAATCCGATATTCAGCAAACGATACATCTCCGGGATAGCTACCTGAATAGCAGCAATCGGCTCCAATGTCAGATTGACCACTTCCAGCTCCGCCTGCTCCACTGCCTTGTACAGACCGTCTACCACATCCTGCGGCAGAAATGTAGCGATCAAATCCACGCCAATCTGATTTGTCCTGTGATTTTCCAGATTACCTATCACATATTGATTCATATAATACCGGACGACAGAATATCCCACGCAATAAAATTTCACGCCGGAGTCTTCCGTACCTCCAAGCTCTTCATAGGCCGCTTCGATTCCTTTGGAGTTCAGCTCATAGATGTCTTCCGGTGTAATCTCTTTTTCTTCTTCAAATATCTGCTCTGTATGCACATTTACAGTTTTCAGCACCCGGCCCGCTGCAGCGATACATACATCAGTCAGCCGAACGCCCACCACTTCTTCCAGCTCTTTTTTCACCTGAGAAATCGTAGCGCCCACTCTGCCGATATCATGAATTTGTCCGTCCAGCATAGATCTAGTCTCATGCTCTCTGACCCGCTGCGCTACAATATAGAACTGATCTTCAACTTTATAGCCCACCGTCCCCACGATACTTCTCGTCCCAATATCCAGGCCAAAAACAAGTTTTTCAGGATATGTTTTCACTTCTTCCACAGATATTCCCCCATCTTATTGTCAATCTGTTCATAGGCATATGCAGCTTCCCCGCTGTTATCAATGATAAATCCACAGTGCTCTCTGTATGTATTTTCAGGAAGCTGTGACTGCATAATACTGTCGATCTTTGCCTCCGAATATCCCCGGCTTTCTTTCAGCCGCTTTCGGCGCACCTCTTCTCTGGCATAGACATACCACATTTCTTCTACAATCCCCATATAGCCACATTCAATCAAAAGAGCCGCTTCCAGGAAGAAGAACGCTGACTCTCCCCGATTTGCCTCTTTCCGAATCTCTTCCATAATATATTGTTTTACTGCCGGATGTACGATAGTATTGACCGCCTTCAACAGTTCTTTATCCCGGAAAATCCGCTCTGCCATCTTCGATGGTATAATGGTACCATCCAATCCGATGATATCCTTTCCCAACAAATTTACGATCTGTTCATAGCAGACTTCTCCCGGCTGCTGCAGCGCCTTCGCCACCTCATCTGCCAGCAGAATACGGCAGGCATATCGCTCTTTGATATAAGTCATAAGCAGCGTCTTACCAGCGCCGGCTCCTCCGGTGATTCCGATTATTCTCATCTGTTTCTCACTTTGCCTCATACCAGTTCATACCCGTATGCAAATCCACTTCCAATGCCACCGCCAAAGTGGCTGCCTGCTTCATCTCCTCCCGGAGAATCCGCTCTACTGTCTGTGCCTCTTCTTCCAGTGTCTCAATCAACAGTTCATCGTGAATCTGCAAAATCAATCTGGATTTGCACCCTGCCTCTTTCAAAGCCCTGTATACATGAATCATCGCTATTTTAATAATATCTGCCGCAGTTCCCTGGATCGGCGAATTCATGGCCACCCGTTCTCCAAAGGAACGCTGCATAAAATTGCCGGAAGACAGTTCCGGCACCGGACGCCTGCGTCCGAACATTGTCGTCACATAACCATTTTTCTTTGCTTCTTCCACCGACCGGTCAAGAAATTCTTTTACTTTCGGATAGGTGGCAAAATATTCCTGAATATAGGCTTCCGCCTCTTTTCTGGAAATACTCAAATCCTGACTCAGTCCAAAAGAACTGATGCCATATACAATCCCGAAATTGACCGCCTTGGCATTGCGCCTCTGAAGATCTGTCACCTCAGACAAGGGAATATGGAATACTTTTGCCGCAGTTATCCGGTGGATATCTTCATCCATCCGATAGGCCTCTATGAGTTGTTCATCCCCGGACATATGAGCCAATATACGAAGCTCGATCTGGGAGTAGTCCGCATCGGTAAAAATATGCCCCTCCCCGGGGACAAATACTTTCCGAATCATACGTCCCAGCTCCATGCGCATCGGTATATTTTGCAGATTCGGTTCTGTGGAACTGATCCGCCCCGTGGCAGTAATGGTCTGATTAAAATTGGTGTGTATTCTCCGGTCCTCTCCGATAAAAGTCGAAAGCCCATCCGCATAAGTGGACTTTAACTTGGCAAGCTGCCGATATTCCAGTATTTCATTGACGATAGGATAGTCAGGCGCCAGCTTTTCCAGCACGTCTGCAGCAGTGGAATATCCGGTCTTTGTCTTCTTTCCTCCCGGCAATCCCAACTTCCCAAACAGAATTTCTCCCAGTTGTTTGGGAGAATTGACATTGAAATCTTCTCCGGCTTTTTCATGGATGCTCTTTTCCAGTTGGACGATTCTACCGGAAAGGGCCTCTCCATATTTATGGAGCGCCTTCGCTTCCACCTGGATGCCCTCCCGCTCCATGGCATACAAAACATAAGAAAGGGGCATTTCGATTTCATGAAACAATCTGTCCATCCCCGTTTCCGTCAGTTTGCACTCTAAAACAGCCTGGGCCGCAAATGCAGTATAGGCGGCATAACAACCATAACTAATCCATTTTTCCTCTTCTGTCTCCGCTGCCTCTTGCATCGTTTTCTTTCCAAAATTCTCGCCATACCCTGCCATAGGCAGGCCAAGATGCTCATTTGCCACATCTTCAATGGCATAATCATTTTTCAGCGGATTGAGCAAATAGGCCGCAATCTGAATATCAAAACATTTTTCTGTATCTTCATCAGAAAAATAAGGATAGGCCCGCTTCAGAAAAAATCCTGTCAGCATCGTTCTTCCCTGAAGTCTGCCCAGCTTTTCCGTCACATACTGCTGTGTAAGAAATCCCTGGCACTTTATGACAAATATGTCATTTATAGAATGGCAGAGTCCAAGCCCGACTACCCCCGATGCTCTGTCCTCTAACAGATAAAATCCTGTTTTTTCCGCCCTCTCACAGGCCGCAAACAGCGCCTCGGCTTCTCTCAGGTCTGTAATTACCCGAAAATATTTTGATATCATATTTTCTTCTTCCGGTATCTGCTCCTGAAACCGTTTCAGTAAATTTTTAAATTCAAGCTCTTTGCATATCTGGTAGGCTTCTTTTGTATACAGATTGTGCATTCTTGCCTTTTCAAAAGAAAACGGAAATTCAGCCTCTGTCTGAATCGTGGCAAGTTCCCTGCTCAAATCTGCCAGAGCTCTGTTCTCCCTGAGGGATTCCCGTATAGATTTTTTGGAAATGGCTTCCAGATTTTCATAGATAGCATCAATAGAACCATATTCTTCCATCAATGCTGTAGCCGTCTTCTCACCGATCTTCGGTACACCGGGAATATTATCTGCCGTATCTCCCATCAGTGCTTTCAACTCAATAAACTGTAGAGGTGTCACATGATACTTTGCCTTTACATCCGCCCCATAATAGTCTTCGATTTCCGTTCTGGCACCTTTTGTTTTGGGGATCCGTATCTTAATATGCTCCGTTGCAATCTGCAGCAAGTCCCTGTCGCCAGATACAAGAGACACTTCCAGCCCTTCCTTTTCCCCACGCTTTGCCAAAGTCCCCAATATATCATCCGCTTCCAGTCCAGCCTTTTCACAGATCTGTATCCCCATCGCCTGCAACAGTTCTTTCAGTACCGGTACCTGTTCATGCAGTTCCTGAGGCATGGGCTTTCTCGTCCCCTTGTAGTCCTCATAGAGCTGATGCCGGAAGGTAGGAGCACTCACATCAAAAGCCACCGTCAAATAATCCGGCTCTTCTTCTTCCAGAATTTTAAACAAAATATTTAGAAATCCATAGACACCGTTTGTATGCAGTCCACTGGCATTGCTAAGCAGCGGAACCCCATAAAACGCCCGATTCAAGATACTGTGTCCGTCTATTAATACGATCTTTCCATTCATTTTCATTTCATAATCACCAATATCGTCATGAAAATAACTGCCAAAATTGCCAGTGTCTCCATAAAATACATAAACCAGAGAATTCTTTTCCGGGAACTTATTTTTCGCCTTGCCAATTCCATTTTTTTATCGAGGCGGCTCTGCAGATCAAACGTATTTTCCTTCTCCAAATGCTGCATGCCTTCTGTCACAAGAAACTGAATTCCCAGCTCTTCTCTACACTCTTCACATTCTGCCATATGTTTCATAAAGTTTTGCAGTTCTTTTCCGTCTATCTCATCTTCTATAAACCGATATATATTTTTCCGGGTTTCTTTACAATTCATACATCCTCCTGAGAAAGAGATAACCTTTTTGATTATACACCAAATCCGGACGTTTGGAAAGATTTAGCGGTCATTTCCTTACCGGGAGCTGTGCATTTATTTATGCTATAGGAATCGGGATTGCGGAGCAATTTCCTACAGCACAGAAAAGGAGAGAGGTTGCCCTCTCTCCTGCCAGGTTTTTTCAGATTATTCAGTTATCTGTTACAGCATCTTTTTCATTTCATCAGCTACGAACTGGACCTTTGTTCCTACGATGACTTGTACAGAACTCTTGCTCGGTCTGATAATTCCAGAAATGCCTGCTGATTTGATCTTTGCCTCATCTACTGCTGTATAATCTTTTACTTCAAGACGAAGTCTTGTAACGCAGTTATCCAGAGAAGTTACATTCTCTCTTCCCCCAAGGCCTGTCAGAATGATCTCTGCCACTCTTGTGAAATCATTGTTTGCCAACGTTGCATTCATTTCGTCAGCACTGATATCGTCATCTTCACGTCCAGGTGTCTTCAGATCAAATCTGGTAATCGCAAAGCGGAATACGAGATAGAAAATAATTGCCGCCGCAATACCAAGCGGAAGAATCAACCATACCTTCTGTGCCAGCGGAAGCTGAGAACTGAAGATCAGGTCGGTAAGTCCTGCCGAGAAAGAGAAACCTGCCCGGAAGCCAAGTGCTACAGAAACACCGGCAAAAATACCGTAAAGAATTGCATATACCAGATACAGAGCAGGAGCAAGGAACATAAATGCAAATTCAAATGGCTCTGTAACGCCGCAGATGAAAGAGCAGAGAGCTGCCGCACCCATAATACCTGCTGCCGTTTTTCTCTTTTCCGGTTTTGCACAATGTACGATTGCAAGTGCTGCTGCCGGAAGACCAAACATCATGGACGGGAAGAATCCTGCCATATACATACCTGTCTGACCAAGTGTACCTGTATTGCCCCAGAAATTACCAAGGTCATTGATGCCAATAGCGTCAAACCAGAATACCGAGTTCAGTGCATGGTGCAAACCAAACGGAATGAGGAGACGGTTCAGGAAAGCATAGATACCGGAACCTACTGCGCCCAGACCCTGAATACCGGAACCAAGGGCTACCAGACCCGAATAAACCAGCGGCCATACAAAGAACAGAACACCAGCTACAATAATAGAAACAACTGCCGTGATAATGGCAACACATCTCTTACCGGAGAAAAATGCAAGCGCATCCGGAAGTTTTGTATTTTTAAATTTGTTATAACATACAGAACCAATAACACCGGCTAAAATACCGATAAACTGATTCTGAATCTTGCCAAATGCCGCATGTGCTTCAGCGCCTGTCAATGTAGCGATAACTCCCGATGAAAGCAGATTCGTAATCATCAGCCATGATACAAGACCTGCAAGGCCTGCTGCACCATCATTATCATCTGACATACCAAAAGCTACACCAATTGCGAACAGCCATGACATATTGTCAATCAAAGCCCCTCCTGCTTTGATTAGGAAGAAACCTATCATTGGCAGAACACCAACGATATCCCCCCCCTGCATAGCGTTCGGTGATAATGCATATCCAACGCCCATCAAAATACCACAAACGGGTAAGCAGGCTACCGGGAGCATCAGGGATTTTCCAAGTTTCTGTAAATACTTCATCATAATTAACTGCCCCTTTCTTTCATTCTGTCCTGGCTCAGAATGTTACTTTCATTTATAGTTACAGGTTCTCTTTCAAGAAATCCTCCAACCCACTGCTGGCCGCATCCTCATCTTCTCCCTCGATACTCAGTTCTATCTTATTGCCCTGTTTTACACCGAGAGACATAACACTCATGATACGTTTTGCATCTGCACTTTTCCCTGTTTCCATATTTTTCAGCATAATATTACTTTTGTAAGATGCCGCCTTTTTCACAAGCAAACCTGCAGGTCTCGCATGGACCCCCACAGGATCCGTAATGACATATTCTATTGTTTTCATGATACTATCTCCTTTCACCTCTTATTTTTATATTCTGTATTTTTACAGACTTCTTATCTTTTCCCGCAGCTGTAAGATATAAACAGGAGAAACTGACAATTCATCCAATCCCATGTCGAGGAATGTCTCTGTCAATGTATCATCCGCCGCCAGCTCACCGCAAATACCTACCCAGATGCCTTCTTTATGCCCATTTTGTATCGTCATTTCAATCAGCTTCAGCACTGCCGGATGATGGGAGTCATAAAAGGGTTCCAGCTTTTGATTTTGTCGGTCAATAGCCAGAGTATACTGAGTCAGATCGTTGGTCCCGATACTGAAAAAGGAAACCTCTTTGGCAAGTTCATCGCTGAGAAGAGCCGCTGCAGGCGTCTCTATCATGATGCCCAGTTCCACATCCCCATACGAAATATCCTCTTTCTGCAGCTCTGTCCTCACCTCTTCCACAATACCCTTGATTTTACGTATCTCTTCCACAGATATTATCATCGGGAACATAATCGCCACAGTCCCAAAGGCCGAAGCTCTGTATATAGCCCGAAGCTGCGTTTTAAAAATCTCAGGCCTTGTCAGGCAGATACGAATAGCCCGATAGCCAAGGGCAGGATTTTCTTCTGCATCCAAGCCAAAATAATCTGCTTTCTTATCCGCACCGATATCCAGTGTACGGATAATGACTTTTTTACCCTCCATACGGGATACGACTTCCTTATAAGCTGTAAACTGTTCTTCTTCTGTAGGAAAATCCTCCCTGCCAAGATAGAGAAATTCACTTCTGAAAAGCCCGATACCCCCTGCATCATTTAGCAGTACCTTATCCACATCTTCTACATTGCCCATATTGGCGTACAGGTTGATCGTTCTTCCATCCTTTGTTCTGTTTTCCTTGCCAATGAGCAGCCTTAGTTTCTCTGCGTTTTCTTGAATTTTAGCCTGTTCTTTTTCCTTAACTGACAGTGTCTGTGCATCCGGTTCTATGTACAGAACACCTTCCACACCATCCACGACTGCCCCCTTCCCATGATAATCTTTTGTGATGTCAATCTCTGTATTGACAAGAGAAGGAATATTCAAAGACCGGGCCAGTATCGCCGTATGGGAATTGGCAGAACCATGTTTTGTAACAATAGCAAGAATCTTGGATTTATCCATCTGAATCGTCTCACTGGGAGACAGATCATCTGCCAGTACAATAACTGCCTCTTTCGTATGCAGTTCCGCATCCTCCCGGCCTTCCAGGATTTTAACTACTCTGCCGGATATATCGATCACATCCGCCGCTCTCGCCTTCATATATTCGTCATCCATAGAGGAGAAGACAGCCGAAAACTCTTCTCCTGTTACAGTGACTGCGTACTCTGCGTTGACCATTTCCGTCCTGATACGATTCTCTACTCCTTCGATATAGTCCAGATCTTCCAGCATCATCTTATGCACATCGAAAATCATGGCATTTTCTTCGCCCACCTGTTCCAGGGCTTCTTGATACAGCTCATCCAGTTCTGTCTGCGCCTCTTCTCTGGCTCTCTGAAATCTGGCTATTTCCCTGTCAGCATCTGCTATCGTCGTTTTTGTCCAACTGCTCTCTTTTTTTTCTATTACATACAGTTTTCCGATCGCAATTCCGTGCAACACACTTTTTCCCCGATAAGCTTTCATGATATCGTCCTTTCTATAATTTAATGGAAAGTACACTGTCTCCCGGGGACACCATTCTCTCTTCTCCCGGAACTACCTCTTTGAAATCTCCGGTATTGCAGATCAAAATCGGTGTAATCGTCTTATAACCAGCCGCTGCTATCGCCTCTAAATCTGCCTCCAAAAGCAGAGCACCCTTTTTCACCGCCGCTCCCTCTTCCACATGCGCCGTGAAATGCTCCCCTTTCAGATTTACAGTATCCAATCCCACATGGATCAGAATTTCTGCTCCTTCCGCAGTAGTTACTCCTACCGCATGTTTTGTAGCGAACAATGTGCTGATCTTTCCATCTGCAGGTGCATAAAATTTCCCTTCTGACGGCTCAACCGCTACTCCCTTTCCAAGAATCTCTTCACTAAATGTAGGATCCGGTACCGTTTTGATACTGACGCATTTACCTTTTGCCGGTGAACCTATTTCCAAATCCTTTTTCTTAAAAACCCCATCCAAAAATCCCATGTCTTCTCCTTTCTTTACATCTCACTGTAAAGATCTTTGATCCTTTTCAAACTTACTCCAAGATATAATTGCTCTTCTTCCGTCATATGGCATCCGTACTCCTCCTGCAGCATTCCTGCAATACTCTCTACCCCTTCCATCAATTCCGGGCAGTTACTCTGCAGATAGCGATATAACCCTTCATCTCCTTTTTCCTTCAAAGGTTTCATCATCAGGACCCGACATGTCACAAACTTCAGATATGACAACAGCCAATCCATCTCCAGGCTTTCTTCCTTCAATATCGGTAAATACTGTACAATCACATCCATCATTTTACCGATCATATTTGTCAGTACCCAGATATCCCGCATCTGTAAATTCAGTTCTGCATTCACAAGATGGAGAGCAATGGACGCCGCCTCATCCTCGGGGAGTGAAATCCCAGTTTTTTCCTTAATCAGGTGCAGGGCATGAATTCCCACCGAATATTCTGTAGGATAAAAACGTCTGATTTCACTGTGTAGTGCGTTTGTAAAAGTCATGCCGTCACTCAAACGTTCCAGTGCAAAACTGATATGATCTGTCAGCGTAATATACACATTCTGGTTCAGCTTAACTCCCAGCTCCTGCTTCGCATAGGAAATGATATCGTAAGATACCTGAATATACTCTAATGGAAGCTTCGCAAGCAAATCTTTAAACTGGCTCAGGACTCTCTCGTCCTCCATATGGAATACCTTTTCAATACGGTTTTCATCACAGGTCTGTCCCTTCTTTTTTCCAAAGCCGATTCCATTTCCCATGACTACTATTTCTTTTCCATCTTCATCCAGAGCGCTGACTACATTGTTATTTATGATTCGCTCAATTATCAATTTTTATCCCTCTCCATAATCCTGTAAAAAATGCACAAATACGCATACTGTTTTTATTCTACAGGAAATACAAACCAGTTTCCTATAGAATAAAAAAAACCAAATTCCACAAATCAATCTTCTCTGATTAATTTATCAAATCCGGTTTTGCCTGTTTCCAGTAACAATCCTTTTACATGGACTATTTAATTGAAATGATTATACCAATATTATCCTTTTATGTCAACACTTTGTTTTGCATATTTTATTATTTTCCGCCTGATTCCATACTTTTTTTGTGCAAACTGTACAATTCACTTTTTCTCTGTATAAAATTCACTCAGGAAACAGAAAATAGAATACGAATCTATGGAAGGTACCTCTTACTATGAACTTATCAACTTCCCTCGAATGTAATAAAAAAGAAGCCTGCAGGATCTTTCCCGTAGGCAAAAGTTTTGATTTGATTACAAGAGACCTGTACCTAGGCAGGACAAAAGCCTGGTTCCTGGGTATCAATGGAATGTGTAAAACAGAAGTGCTGCAGGAAATCTTTTCTGACTTGCAAAATCCTCTCTATATGAAGGAGGATTCCATTCAGGATATTTCTCTCTATATGGAATCAAAAATCGGATTCGCCCAAGCAGAACTCACCGATGACTGGGATAAAATTGTCTTTTCTGTCCTCAGCGGTCCTTCTGTTCTCTTTGTGGATGGTTTCTCCAGTGCCATATTACTGGACACAAGAACGTACCCTACAAGGAGCGTATCAGAACCGGATACGGAACGAGTCACACTCGGCTCCCGGGACGGTTTCGTGGAGACTATGCTCTCCAATTCCAATCTAATCCGGCGCAGGATAAGAGACCCCCGACTTACTTTTTCTATCAAATCCATCGGTACAGACAGTCGTACAGATGTAGCCATCGCCTACATAGACGGCTATGTGGACAATGTCCTTCTGGAAAAACTGCACGCACACCTGGACAGTCTGAAGGTAACCTCTCTCACCATGGGAGCCAAAAGTCTGGAAGAACTTCTTGTACCAAAAAAATGGTATCATCCACTGCCCAGTATCCAGCAGACACAACGTCCTGACGTGGCATGCAGCTACCTTATGGAAGGAAACCTGCTTCTCCTGGTAGACAATTCTCCTTTTGCTCTGATTCTGCCAAGTACGATTTTCCAGTTTACCCAAAGTCCCGAAGACTATTATAAAAGTCCTATCGTGGGCAGTTACAGCCGCTTGCTCCGCTTTTTCTGCATCTTTATCAGTCTGTTCCTGTTACCTGTTTTTTTGTTAATTGGTTCCTATTTCCCGGATATCGCTGATACCTTTTCTCTGTTTCCTGTAGAGCAAGTGAGCAGCAGCAGACTTTTTATGTATACACTGTTTGCAGAACTGGCGCTGGATCTCTTTCAATACTCCGCTTCTCACAGTCCTTCTTCTTACGCAGGCTCTGTTTCCATCGTAGGCGGTCTGATTCTGAGTGATGTGGCCATTGACCTGCACTGGGTCTCTCTGGAAGTTATGTTCTATACTGCTGCTTCTATGCTTTCTTCTTTGGCGCTTTACAGTACCGCCTTCGCCGAAGGCCTTCGCTGTTATCGCATTTTTCTACTCATAACGACAGGTGTCTTTGGTTTCTGGGGTTTTCTCATCGGAAGCTGCCTTATCTTGCTGTCCATTCTGACGACCCCGTCTTTTGCAGGGAAGAGCTTTTTCTGGCCTCTGTATCCTTTCAACAAACAGGCCCTTATCACCCTGTTTTTCAGACGGCCCACTTACAAAGCGCAACCCAGCAATGTATGGAAAAGAGAACGGAAAAATCCGTAATACCCATGACAATTATTCTATTTCACTAAGAGGCCTTATCTGATATCCCATCTCTTCCCACTTGCAAAGAAGTTCATCCAGAATCTGTGCATTGGTACTTGATGTACTGTGCAGCAGTACAATGGCCCCCGGATGTATTCTGCCAAGCAATTTTTCAAACGCCTCTTCTTTTGTTGGCTGGTCATCTTCCAGCCAGTCTACATAGGCAAGACTCCAAAAAAAGGTACGATAGCCCATCTCACGAGCATGTTTGAGAGTCGCCATACTGTACTTCCCCTGAGGAGGCCGATAATATTTTGTGAGCTCCTCACCGGTAATTTCCCTGTATTTCTCTTCCAGCAGCGTCAGCTCCTGTTCAAACTCTTCCTCTGACCGGGTAGTCATATCAGGATGATGCCAGGAATGATTTCCTACCGTATGCCCTTCTGTTACCATTCGCTTTACAAGCTCCGGGCTTGTATCCAGATAATTGCCCACGACAAAAAATGTAGCTGAAACCCGATGTTTCTTCAATGCATCCAGGATTTCCGGCGTATTTCCATTTTCAAATCCCGCATCAAACGTCAGATAAATAACCTTTTCATCCGTATTTCCCACGTAATAGGCATCCTGTTCTTTCAGCTCCTGGGCACTTGTATTTCCTGTAGGTTTCTGTCCGTTTTCTCCAAAACCAAGCCCCCAGTCTTTTGTCTCATGGACAACTGCAGAAGTCTCTTTCCACGCATTCACGCCTCCTGCCAGTCCTGCACCTATCATATACATCATGACAAACAAAAATCCGATTCTGGCCAGCACCTTATATTCACTTATCATGTTACCCCGCCATTCTGTTTTCTCTTTCCCAAAATATATGCAGATATAACATGACCTAGAATCACAAGGTCCCTCCTGCAGCCGTCTGTCTTTCCATGCCAATGTCTTCCACGTATGTAAATTAAAATTATACTTTAATCAAATCAATTGTCTTCAGCAGTTCAACGCAATCCTTAAATCCCTGCATATATGCCAGCTCACTGTACCGGTAGTTGCTTTCATTATTTGCAGACAGAAGCCTGTCGATAATCAAACGTTGATCCTTTGACAGACCCAGTTCCTCAAACTGTTTCGCATATTTTTCTATTTTATCCTGCTTTTTCAAATATGTCTCATCATTAGAAACAATTTTATCAAATCTCTCTGCAGTCAAATGTTTTGTAATTGTATTTAAAACATCTTTTTCCATCATTCTCTCCTTATCTGATTCAAATGTGAAACTACTGCGGATAAAGGGAATTTCAAAAACAAAAAATGCAAAGATTTATATCTGAAAAGAGGAAACTTCAATAGATACCCTCAGTAGACAAGGGCACACACGCCCTGAACCATGATATTTCGGTAATTTTCTGCGTTGTCCTCAATCAGCGTACGTCCAGTACGCCTCAATCGTCCTCCTTGTAAATTACCGAAATATCTATGGTCAGGGTCAGAG
>CAJUNB010000033.1 GCA_910587635.1 uncultured Lachnospiraceae bacterium | reverse complement strand
CGCCTCTTTTTGGAATCTTCAGGGTCGCATTGCTGTTTATTTGTCAAGGTGCTGCCGGCCTCTCCGGGCACAGCTCTGATATATTATCATGCTTTCTTTTCCCTGTCAAGACCTTTTTTGGAATTTTTTTACAAATAATTTCCACCACATTTTTCTGCGGTGGAATTTTATGATAACATGCTCTTCCTGATATTGTCAACATATTTTTTTATTTTAAGGCGATTACTCTGTGACAAGTTACAGAATAGAAAACTTAAAATGTAACAGAACTGCCAAATGTTTGATCCACCCGGTTGAATATATCAAATTATCGGCATAATATCAGCTACTAAATTTGCCAGGTAGTTATTACTGAACAGAAAAGTAAGCAATGTATTTTCTTTTATATTTTCCAGTATATATCTGCTGGCCCCTCCAAATTCAAATGCTACTATCACAATAAAGACTGCCCATATTAAAATAACGGACTCCGCTACCCCAACGCCAAAACCAAGCAATTTATTTACTCCTCGTATCACCGGTATGAGGGAGATGATTTTCAACGAGGACAAAATAAAATCCACTATTTTATATACAAGAATTGCTATGGTCATGCAGACAATCCCTAATATCGTCCGCAACGTTTCATGTTCCATGTAACTTTTAGCGGCTACAACGAACATTGCAATTGCAGCAAGTGCAAGAATCAGAGCTACAGCCTTGTTCAGTTCTTCCACCATACCATGTCGAAAGCCCTTTATCCCTCCACCAATAAAGAGCATCAACACGATTAAAAATATAATATTCATTTCTTATGTATCCTTTCGTCAATTATCCGACCGTTATTTTAATTCTATTGTATCTATAGAATCCGGCGTCACGGCAATATATTCATAGGAAGAATCCATCGGAATCAATGTGAGTACCTGTTTATCAAAGTTTCCGTTGAAATTATCCATACCGCCGATCGTATGTACGACGCATTCCTGTTCGTTATAGGCAATCATCTTATCTTTATGAAATATGATGTCCGAAAACTGCATATCCAGCATAACCGTATCTGCCAGTTTGCCCGAACTATTATATATATTTACTTTATAGAGAGCTTTTCCTGTTACATCGTTACAGACCAGCGCAATATATTCATTTCCATAGTAGACTTCTTCTATCTCTTCATTCAGAAGTACGTCTGCAATACTCACCGGTTTCTGGTTTCCTTCGAAAATTACCAATCTGTTGTCCGCCACTGCAACAGCTTTATCGTTACTTAAGAATTGAACAAAGGGAACAACTGTGTCAAGATAATCATAGCTGCTGACAAAATTATCAATTTCATTCTGTCCGACTGGCCCAAAGTTATAAAATGCCACGCTGGAGCGCATCATCCCGTTATCCATATAAAAATAAGACACCCCTACCAAGTAACCATTTTCCGAAATCGTGACACAGATGGGATATCCACTGTCTTTCATTGTCGTCTTAAAATATACTAATGTTTTTCCCGACTTGTCAAACAAATAAATCCATGTAACATTTGCGCTGTCATCCAGTACAGCAGCCACAACGCCATTTCCCGAAACAGCGAAACTTCGTATCGGCATCTTTGTATCAATTTCTCCCAACGTCTTTTCCGTATCCATGACATAGATCGTCCTGCCGCCATAATCGCCTATAGCCACTACGTTCTGGCAAATATTGATCAAAGGACTTTGCATTTCATAGGGTTGGTCCCAGAGCGCTTCTCCTCTTTTATTGATACAACTGGCCCCGTCATTGCTGTATGTCAAAATGTTTTCGCCAAGTGCCATTGTAACAGAATCGGTCAGTTTCTCCTTTTCCACAGAAGAAACAATCTGGTATCCGCCAAATACCCTATTTTTCATCTGCATTAAGACTACTACTGATGCTGCCGCAAGAACAGCAATAATAAGAATGCTCCGGTACAATATTGTCAATCTATGACGAAGGATTTTTCTGCCAAAACTCTCTTCTTTATTTTTCTCTCTTTTTTGAAAAATATCTTTGATTTTTATCATATCGTGCTCCCAATGCACAGTATAGCATAGATTTTATTCCTCCGGTAAATTTTTTTCTTCTTCCATGCTTGCTTCCAGATAGGTTACAGTTTCTTCCAGTTGCTTCATTTTATCATACTGATTTAAAGTAGTTACGGCAATAATACAGCAGATAATCAAAATACAGAGACTTACCATATTAAGTACCTGAACAGCTGCAATCGGCGCAGGCATTTTATTATTAAAGAAAGTCCCTTTTACAGCCCATGAATGATTCCAGTCCTTTTTCAGTTTCTTTTTGATATCATGATCTGTCACGGCTGCATTTTCTTTATGATTTTTTTCTTCCGCAAACTCTGCGCTATTTCTTTCTTTTTTTTGCCTATGGAGTAAATAGTCTTCCATTTCTATATTTTTTTCGAAATAAATATAATATCCTTTCACTCCTCCAAAATCCTGTTCTCTCATGTTCTGTAATATTTTAAGTATGTCATTATCTCCTTCTTCCATGTAATACCATCCAATTCCCTTCCACGCAGGAAAATACTGTTTTCCAATCGTCTGAAAATAGAACTCGTCCATTTTATTCAAAACATTTCCAGACGCCCTGTGAGAAGCAATGCCTTTCAGATAATAATATCTGATTCCTTCCTGTTCATATCCGTCTCCATAGAATACAACAATCTGGGGATCCTTTGCTTTTTTTATTATTTCCTGTAAAAAAGAAATCGTATATTCCTCAATTAGTATTTTAGGGCTCCCGTCCGTTTCTCCCACCTGACAAATATTTTTAGGAAGTCTTTTTTTCATAATACCCTCCTTGTCCCAAATTTACAGTTTCTTTATCGCAGTCTGCAACTTTTACAATAATTATACGGCAGAAGAGTAAAGACATTTATCATATCCTGTCGGCTGTTTTATTCTTTTGAACGACAAAAGGCGCCATCTAAATTCATGGCGCCTTTGTCTATATGATGATTTTATAATGATTTTTACACAGTTTCGAATTGGTAGACCGTAGTAGAAGTATACTCTTTTTCCGGCCCATAGACAGGAGAAGCAAAACCTTCTTCATTTATGGCATTGGGGAAATAATCTGTCTCCAGGCAAAGTCCGTCCCGTTCTTTGTATACAACCCCCTCTTTTCCGATTGTTTTCGCAATGCAGTTTCCTGCATAGAACTGAAGTCCCGGAAGATCAGAATATACTTTCATTTTTCTGCCGCTCTCCGGTTCCATAACGGAGGCAATCAGCTGCAATTCACCATCCCAGTCATCTACGGCAAAATTATGATCATAGCCACTTACCAGCTTTAACTGTTCAAAATCTGCCTCTATTTCATCTCCAATTCGTTTTTCCTTAGTAAAATCAAGAGGCGTTCCGGCTACCGGTGCAATCTCCCCTGTAGGTATTGCCCCCTGTACTACCGGTGTATAATGACTTGCTTTCATCCAGAGCACATGATTGAGAATCGTTCCGCCGTCATGTCCTGCCAGGTTGAAATAAGCATGATTTGTAGGGTTTAAAATCGTCTTTTTGTCGGTACAGCCGTGATAATCCAAGCGAAGTTCATTGTTTTCTGTCAGTGTATAGGTGATAGAAATCTCTTTGTTTCCCGGAAATCCCATTTCTCCATCCTTTAACTTCAAAGTGAACTTAACTGACTGGTCTCCTTCCTGTGCCTGCCATATTTGTTTATGTCCGCCCATTACAAAATGACTATGTAAATTATTCGGTCCGTCATTCACATCAAGACTGTATTTTGTTCCGTCAATGATAAAAGCCGCCCCGGCGATCCGATTGGCGTTAGGTGCTATCGTACCGCCAAAAAAGCTCCCATTTTCATAGTAATCTTCCAGACGATCATATCCCAGTGTCACGTCATCTGTTTTTCCATTTTTATCCGGTACGAACAGTCTGACGAGAATTGCGCCATAGTCAATCACTTCTGCTTTCATCCCGCCTTTATTTTCCAATGTATATAAAAATACTTCTCTTCCTTCTTTTGTTGTGCCAAATAATTGTTTTTTCATTCTTTTTCCTTTCCGTTCTCACAGCGTAACTGCGGCGTTTACAGTTCTGTACGTCCTTCCAGAGCACGCAAAAGCGTTATTTCATCAATATACTCCAGATCTCCCCCTACCGGTACACCACTGGCAATTCTTGTCACCCGGATACCTGTAGGTTTGATCAGTTTACTGATATACATGGCTGTTGTCTCTCCTTCCAGGCTGGAATTGGTGGCTATGATGACTTCCTTCACATCACCCTGAAGCCTGGCCATGAGTTCTTTTAATCTGATATCATCCGGGCCAATTCCAAGCATAGGGGAGATCGCTCCATGCAGTACGTGGTAAACCCCCTCATATTTTCCCGTCTTTTCATAAGCTGCCAGATCCCGGCTGTTCTCCACTACCATAATCGTTCTGGCATCTCTGTTTCTGTTTGCACAGACCGGGCAAAACTCCTGGTCTGTCAGAGTACAGCACTGCTCACAATATCTCACATTGTCTCTCGCCTGTACAATCGTTTCTGCGAGATGCCCCACTCTGTCTTTTGGCAGACCGATTAAATAAAATGCCAGTCTCTGTGCGGATTTATTGCCAATCCCCGGAAGATTGGAAAGTTCTTCAATTAATCGATTGATATGTCCGCTGTACAAATCCATCAGAAGGGCAGACCTCCGCCCATATTCAGACCACCTGTCATTTTTCCCATCATCTCACTGTTTGCTTCCTCTGCCATCCGAAGAGCTTCGTTAGCAGCCGCCATGACAAGATCTTCCAGCATCTCCACATCATCCGGGTCCACTACTTCCTGAGACAGTTTGACTTTTGTGACTTCTTTCTTCCCTGTCACAGTCACTTCAACGGCACCGCCGCCAGCCTTCGCAGTAAATTCTTTTGTTTCCAGTTCTTTCTGACTTTCTTCCATCTGTCGCTGCATTCTCTGCGCCTGCTTCATCAGATTTGCCATGTTTCCCGGCATTCCTCCCGGAAATCCTCCGCGTTTTGCCATCTTTCATTCCTCCTGCTATCCCGTCAGTCTGCTGCGGGGTATTTGACTTTACTTATTCTTCTTCGATATCCATATGAATAACGGCTTCCAGATCCACATAATTGTCATCAAAATTTTGCTCTTCCTGAATTGTCTGAACAGATACTTCCACTTCCTTGCCGATACTTTCTGACAGGAGACGATTCAGTTGCTGCATATGCCCTTCTCCTTTTGTAAAATAATCTGAGGCAATCCCGTCCGAAAATACAAGTATTACTTTATTTTCTCCGCTCAGAGTCAGTCTCGCCTGTCTCAAATACTGTTTCACAGGCATTTGTGTACTTTCTACTATCCCTTTCCATTTTTCCGCCAATTGTTTTACATCTTCCGGAATCGCTTTCGGCAGTTTCGGACGCTGCACTTTTTCCGCTTCCTTTGGACTCTCTTCCGAAGGAGGAATGTTTTGTCCAGATAGCACCACGCCTTTATCCAGCCGTTTCTCCAGCTTCCGTATTCTGTCCGCCAGTGTATCTTGTTCTGCTTCCATTTCCGGCCTGCATAGTTTTATGATAGTCGTTTCCAATACAATTCTCTTTTGGGAAGCATATCTTATTTTATCAGACAATTCAGAAAAAATACGAATAAAGCGTAAAATCGTATCCAGCTTGGCCATCATCGCTTCTTCTTTTAGCTTCTGTAAATTGTCGGAAGACATATCTATCACATCTTCGATCTGATCCGATGTTTTAGCAAGTAACAGATTGCGTAAATACCATGTAAAATCAGCAACAAACTGTGTCAGTTCACGGCCTTGCATAATCAGCTCTTCCAAAAGTGTTATGCTGCCCACTACATCCTCTTTCAATATCATACGCAGCATTTTACTGAATACAGACGTATCCACCGCTCCCAGTACGTCCAACACTTTGTCATAAGTGAGTCTGTCTCCAAAATGAAAGGCAATGCACTGATCGAGAAGACTCAGGGCATCTCTCATGGAGCCATCTGCCGCCTTAGCTATATAGCGCAGTGCTTTCTCTTCCACCTCAGTCTGCTCCACTGCCATCAACTCATTCATCCGCCCGGTAATTGTATCCGCAGAAATTCTCTTAAAATCATATCTCTGACAACGGGATAAGATCGTAATAGGAATTTTATGCACTTCTGTAGTGGCCAGAATAAAAATAACATAGGAAGGGGGCTCTTCCAGTGTTTTTAACAGTGCATTAAAAGCACCAATAGAAAGCATGTGAACTTCATCGATAATATAGACTTTATACCTGCCTTCTGCCGGAGAATAAGAAACCTCTTCTACAATCTCACGGATATTGTCAACGCCATTGTTAGACGCCGCATCGATCTCGATAACATTCATACTGGCTCCAGCAGCAATCGTCCGACAGGATGTACAGACACCACACGGGCTTCCCTCATGGGGATTTTCACAGTTTACTGCTTTGGCAAGTATTTTGGCGATAGTCGTTTTGCCAGTCCCCCGACTGCCGCAGAAAAGATAGGCATGGCCTATCCTCTCTGCTTTTAACTGGTTTTTTAATGTCGTTACAATATGTTCCTGCCCCTTTACATCACTGAAATTATCCGGCCGGAATTTTCTATAGAGTGCCGTATATGACATACCGTCTGCTCCTAACTATTTCTGACACTCCTGTCAGTTATTAATCTCCAAAGCTGATGCCCAGCATCTTTGCTTCCTGGATAATCGACGCATCAGGGGAAAGATATTTCAGCTTACCTGCCACATCTTCCAACGGTACCTTTACGATTTCCCTGTTGCTGTAGCCTACCATGAATCCATACTCACCCTTCATGATAAGCTTACCTGCCTCTGCACCAAGGCGGCTGGCAAATACTCTGTCATACGGACAAGGCCCGCCCCCACGCTGCGTATGCCCCGGAACTGTAACGCGGACGTCCAGCCCTGTTCTCTCTTCGATCTCTGCTGCCACCTGATATGAAATACTGGGATAGATTTTCTTTTCCTGCTTTTTCTTCAGTTCTTTCTTAGAAAGTGCAGCATCCTCTTTGGAAATAGCGCCTTCTGCCACTGCCAGAATTGTAAACCTGCTGCCTCTCTTATGACGCTCTTCAATTGCCTTCACAATCTTTTTGATATTATAAGGGATTTCAGGAACAAGAATAATATCAGCACCGCCTGCCATACCTGCATTCAGTGTCAGCCATCCTACCTTATGTCCCATGACTTCCACAATAAATACCCTTCCATGAGAAGCTGCTGTCGTGTGAATCCGATCAATAGCATCAGTAGCAATGTCCACTGCGCTCTGGAAACCGAATGTCATATCCGTTCCCCATAGATCATTATCAATCGTCTTAGGCAGTGTGACTACATTCAGCCCCTCTTCCCGCAGCATATTTGCAGTCTTATGAGTACCATTTCCTCCCAAAATAACAAGGCAGTCCAAATTCAGTTTATAATAATTGTGCTTCATGGCTTCTACTTTATCCAAACCATTCTCATCCGGCTCTCTCATCAATTTAAAAGGTGTCCTGGAACTTCCCAGTATTGTTCCTCCCTTAGTCAGTATTCCAGAAAAATCAGCACTACCGAGCATTCTGAAATTTCCATAGATCAATCCTTTATAGCCTTCCAGAAAACCATAAATTTCCACCTGGTCTGATGCATTGATAATCGTCTTTACGACTCCCCTCATAGCCGCATTCAATGCCTGACAGTCTCCCCCACTTGTCAATAACCCAATCTTTTTCATCAAGAAACCTCCTTCTTTTTCTATCGCTCTTTTACATATCTGATCAATTAACCAGACATGCATTATTTTTTATATTATATAATATTTTTTTCATATTTTAAATACTTGCCGGGAAAAAAGTACGATACGTGAAAATATATTGTAGCCCCAATAGTCACTTTCTCTGCCTACAGTTTTCATAATCCAGACGGCCATTGATGTAATATTAAATTTATATTTAATATCTATTTTGTGCGATTTTGCGGAGTTTTACACTTTTTACTATATTCATAAAAATTACACTTCATAAAATATCGTATGTTATTATTTGAAGCCAGATTTTAAGCAGTTGAATTGATTTTTCTGTATTTCATACACAATTATAAAATAATTAAATTTTACTTTAATATTAATTATTCTCTTTGACAGTTTATAATCGCTGATGTATGATAAAGGAACGACTATTATTTATTATTATTTACATCTTTTCTCTTGCATTTCTTTTTCTTTCAGTATATACTGACTGCAGCATTCAATCTTATATAGTATTTATATGGGCAGAAAAAGGGAGTAGTTTTAATACATTGTCATCATCCCGCCGATTCGGCTGGCAATGTATACCATAATTTGGTTACAAGACTTTTTATGTTTTATTTTTCAATTGGGAAATAAATACATAGAGAGTCTTTTTTTCGTACCGAAAAAGCTCCAAGTTTTTTATAGGAAAAAGTATTAAACGAATTACAGTAAAAAGCATATGTTCCTCAAATGTCCCCACTTTACATACAGAAAGGAGATCATTATGAAACCCGTTTATCAACAATCCATTCAGGAGCTGTTCACTCAATTTCATTCCAGAGAAGAAGGTCTTTGCAGCGATGAAGCTGTCACCTTACTATCCCGTTATGGTGCAAATCAACTGGAAGAAGAGAAAAAAGTCTCTCTTATAATTATTTTCCTGAAACAATTTCAGGATCTTCTCGTCTTGATTTTGATTGCCGCCGCCGTAATATCCTTTCTCTCCGGTAATGCAGAAAGTACCTTTGTCATTCTCGCCGTCATTTTTCTGAATGCCCTGCTGGGCACAGTCCAGTACGAAAAAGCCCGAAAATCTCTTGATTCTCTGAGAGCTTTGTCCTCTCCGCACGCGCGGGTTATGCGGGATGGCACACAAAAAGAGATTCCTGCATCCGATATCGTTCCCGGAGACATTTTAGTATTGGAAGCGGGAGATGTGGTCTGTGCAGACGGCCGTCTTCTCCATGGATTCTCTCTTCAGGTGGATGAAAGTTCTCTCACAGGAGAATCCGTCAATGCCGAAAAGGAAGAAAACGTCCTGACCGATGAAACCGCTCTTGCAGACCGGACGAATATGGTCTACTCCGGCAGTCTCGTTACTTATGGACGAGGCGTTGTCCTCGTTACAGCTACCGGTATGCAGACAGAAATAGGAAAAATTGCCGGGCTGATGAATAAAGCTGCGGCCAGAAAGACACCACTGCAAATTAGCCTTGACGCCTTCAGCAAAAAATTGGCGGCTATTATCCTTGTCATCTGTGCCCTCGTATTTTTATTGGGCATTTTGCGTGATATGCCTATTCTGGACTCACTCTTGTTTGCCGTGGCACTGGCTGTTGCCGCCATCCCCGAAGCGCTCAGTTCTATTGTCACTATCGTTCAGGCACTGGGAACTCAGAAAATGGCAAAAGAACATGCCATATTAAAAGAGTTAAAAGCCGTGGAGACATTGGGATGCGTTTCCGTCATCTGTTCCGACAAGACAGGAACCCTTACTCAAAATAAGATGACTGCGCAGCAAATCTATATCAACAATACCCTGTTGACTCCCGAACAGTTAAAACTAGATGACAGAGCCCACCGCCTTCTCCTTTACACCGCCATATTAGCTAACGATTCCTCTCTGGAAGATCAAAGTACCGCAGAAAAAAACACTGTTCCGTCTGCTTCTGTTTCTCTTGCCCCGGAAAATATTGTGCATACTGCCATGCTCACCACATGCAGTCTGAATGCGCCGGGAATCGGAGATCCTACAGAATACTGCCTTCTCCTCATGGCCAGAAAAGCCGGTCTGGATGAAAAAGTTCTCCGGGACATGATGCCCCGTCTGGAAGAACTTCCTTTCGACTCCGTCAGAAAACTGATGTCCGTAAAATATATGCTCCATGGCAATCCTACTATTCTGGCAAAAGGTGCTGTAGATGAAATGCTCTTACGCACCACACATATTATGGATAAAGGGATGATCCGTCCCATTACTGCTCAGGACAAAGAGGATATTATGGAACAGAACCGAAAATTTTCGGAAGAAGGGCTTCGTGTTCTCTCTTTTGGTTATCGGGAACTTGAACAGGATATCCCGTTAGACTCCTCTTCGGAAACTGCGTTTTGCTTCCTTGGTCTTGTATCTATCGTAGATCCGCCCAGGCCAGAATCTGCCATGGCAGTCACTCAGGCAAAAGAAGCAGGTATCCGCCCTGTTATGATTACTGGAGACCATAAAGTAACTGCTGCTGCGATTGCAAAACAAATTGGTATTTTGGGAAAGGGAGATCTAGCTGTAACTGGAAGCGAACTGGATAATATGTCCGAAGATGAGTTGTACCAAACAATAGAAAAAATTGCTGTCTATGCCAGAGTCTCTCCTGAAAACAAAATTCGCATCGTAGAAGCCTGGCAGAAAAAGGGTCATATTGTCGCTATGACAGGAGATGGTGTCAACGATGCCCCCGCCCTGAAAAAATCCGATATCGGCATCGCCATGGGTATTACCGGCACAGAAGTATCCAAAGATGCCGCTTCCATGATACTGACCGATGACAATTTTGCTACGATTATAAAAGCGGTAGCCAACGGCCGGAACGTATATCAGAATATCCGAAATACAATCCTCTTCTTATTATCCGGCAATACTGCCGGTATCCTAGCAGTGCTGTATACTTCCCTGGCCGGGCTGCCCGTTCCCTTTGTTCCAGTACAGCTGTTATTTATTAATCTCGTGACAGATTCTCTTCCTGCCATTGCCATCGGCGTGGAAAAGCCCGGAAAAAATCTTCTACTGGACAGGCCTCGTAATCCTGAGGAGCCTATTTTAAATGCCTCTTTTTATAAAAGGTTGATTTTCCAGGGACTTTTAATCTCCCTCGCTACATTGGCTGCTTATTATATAGGGCTTATCACCAGTCCGGCCTGCGCATGTACTATGGCCTTTTCCA
Source organism: uncultured Lachnospiraceae bacterium (assembly GCA_910587635.1). Taxonomy (GTDB): domain Bacteria; phylum Bacillota; class Clostridia; order Lachnospirales; family Lachnospiraceae; genus VSOB01. Next base: position 70,445 of record CAJUNB010000033.1, on the reverse strand, counting down.
CCTTGACAATGGCCAGACTGTTCCACGGTTTCTCCTGCCGAGGCAGTCAGAGCATTTTCCGGCTTGGCCTGGGAAGCAACCCTTATCTCATTGCAGCTTTTTTCACAGGAACGGCATTGCTCACTGGGGTACTCTTCCTTCCTTTTCTTCAGTCATTGTTTGCTGTCATTCCTCTTACAGCAATACAGGCAGGAAGCGTCCTATGGTTAGCCTTCCTGCCCACATGTTTGATTCAAATAAAACGAATTATTTATAAAAACAAGTTTTAATTATTTTTTTACTTCTAATAATATCGCTACCGCCTGCAAATCTTTTATTAAATTTATATTTAATTTATTTTCATCAAGCCATACATGCTCTGTTTCACAGGAATAAATGTCCGTGATCTCCAGACCTTCCGGCACCGGAACAGCCACTTCCATGCCAGCAGCTCCATGGAAACTGTGGAACAGGGCAAATACTCTGCCGTCATCCCCAATCCGTACAATTCCCTGCCAGCCCTCCGGATGTCGATAGCTTTTGATATCTGTTCCATACCTTTTCGTAAATCCTCTTTTAATAATTCCAGCTATTTTATGGTAAAAGACAATCCCTCTGTCAATAACGATCAGCGCACTGATCAGTCAGGGCATTTTAGTGCAATTTTCCCCTTCGCGAGCTGCATATCTATATTTTTGTGCTATAGGTGATTGCGGAGCAATTTCCTATAGAAAAACAAAAAAGCACCCTTATATTTGCATAAAAGGATGCCTTACATTGCGTTAAAAGCCGTGCATCCTGCTTCGGGCGACACTCATGTACGTTACCTTTACAGTTAGCTCCGTCCAGGCACCCTTACGGCACACGAATGGTTCTGCTTAGTGCTGCTTTGTTCCCAACCTGACACGATTCACAGATATCCGTTGCGTAAGACCCAGACTTCTACGCCACTTACAAAGGGCAGCTACACCAGTCAAAGCTCTCAGACAGGACATCACCCCTGCTGTAGCGGACTGCAGGTACAGGGTACCGCTAACACCCCGGCTGCACGGCTAATTTAGTATACTTGTTTTCTTCCATAAAGTCAATGAAATGCCGTATTTTTTCCGTTTTTCTGTTCCCAGCGTATTTCCTTCTCTCTTTTATTTCGATATCGCAGTTCTTTAAAAAAATCTGTAAGCAACGCACTGCATTCTTTTTCCAGCACACCCTCTGTAATTTCTACCTGATGATTAAACTTGGGTTCCTGCAAAATATTCAAAACAGAACCTCCACATCCCGCTTTCGGATTTCTGCATCCCATAACCACTTTCGGTATCCGCGCCTGTACAATGGCCCCCGAACACATCTGGCACGGCTCCAACGTCACATAGAGCGTGCACCCTTCCAGTCTCCAATCTGCCATTTTCTTACTGGCCTTTTTGATTGCGGTTATTTCCGCATGGGCAAGAGTGCTTTTATCTGTATTTCTTCGATTATATCCTCTTCCAATTATTTTATCTTTATATACGATAACGCAGCCAATAGGTACCTCCCCCAGCAGTTTCCCTTTTTTTGCCTGCTTTATCGCTTCTTTCATATATTTCTCATATTCTGTCATTGTTCTCTCCATCGCTGTCGTCAATTTTTCATCTCTGTCACTGCTATTCTTTTCCTGCCTCACGATCGCCCTGATTGCTATCCATATTGCTGTTTCTGTACAAGTTACGGTATTCCGAAGGGGTACATTCCATTATCTTACGGAAAGTTTTGCTGAAATAGCTCGTCCCCGCAAAGCCACAGTCATAGGCGATATCCGTTATTGCTTTATTGCTCTCCCTCAGTTCACCAGCCGCCTTCCTAATGCGATATTCCAACAAATAAGTAAAAGGGGTCGTACTTAAATTCTGAGAAAAGCATCGAAGACATTCCCGCGTACTGATATTGGCCGCTTCCGCAATCTGCTCCAAAGATATCTTTTCCTGGTAATTTCCCCGAATAAACAGCAGCATCTTTTTAATTCGGTCTTCATTCTGATTGGAAATGACTTTTTTTGACTTCAGTATCGGTTCCACCTCTTTACAGAGTAGACACCAAATCGTCGATAAATCATTCCGTACCGCAAATTCATACCCATAGGCGGCGTCATCTGCCGCATCATAGGCCCGTCGAATCAGCTCCAGAATCTTGCGCTGATTTGGAACTGACGGGTGAAAAGTCATAGCCTCCAGTTCCTTACAATCAATAATCGGCGTAATATATTTCTGCTCAAAGATACTCTTATGGCCCCCGGTAAGAAGCTGTAAATCAAATACATGTGTCAGCAAAATGGGAACCGGACCGGATAGTGGTTCTTTATAATGCAGCACATTGGAATTGATAAAGGCTCCTTCTCCCGCTTGGATAGAATAGGAATGGTGATTCGTATCGAGCCGAATCCCTCCCTGCAGCACCCACACAAATTCCACATCTGAATGCCAGTGCCATGGTACATAACTGCCTGGATACCTGGATATATCATCATAAAAAATCGTATGCGGGAAAGCAGCAATGGGACGCGCCAGCTCTTCTTCCAAATTCTCATTGAGCTTCAGCTCAGATATAATCATATCGCCAAACACCTTTTTAATCGTCTATATATTTATATTATCTGTCCAAATATAGACTTTTTAAATAAAATACTTACGATATAATTATATCACAAATAAAAAGTAACAACAATAACGCCAGACATACAATTTTAAAAAGGAGGTAACATTATGAAAATCTGTAATATCAGAAACGTCAAAGAATTTGCTGAGAGACTGGTAGACTGTGAAGGTACTATTGAGCTGATCAATGAAAATGGAGCACGAATCCATTTTCTCCACGGAAAAGAAGTAGCAGAGCAGCTTTTCCTCTTCCATATGGCTGGAGGAATTAGGGAAATTGATCTTATTTTCCACAAAAATGAAGATTTCCACAGGATTCTTTCTTATCTTGTAAATCACAAAAAAATCCCCGCTTAGAGCGGTTCATTTCTTTAGTAAAAGCCTGCTGCAGTTACGCAGCAGGCTCACTCCCTGTTTTTCCTAAATTTCCACTTTTCTCATATAATACCCAAATGCTCCTGTCTCAGCTGGAATACGCTCCTGCCTCTGTGCATTTCTGTTCCTGTTTCCCCTCGCAGACATGGCAAAGCCTTCAAAGCCAAACATAACTGCCACTCTCTTTTCTCTGTCCAGATAATTGCCGGGTACTCCGATATAGTACATATCACTATCTTCTTTTCCGGCTTTTCCCAAAATAACATGATGATAATTATAAAAACTGTGAAGTAAAAAACTATTGCTCACAAGATTTTGATATTCTTTTCGCAAAATAATAAAATCCTTTGGCGCTATAGAAATATATTCCTCTCCATCTTCAAAAGGGTGACATACCGGATACTGACTGCACAGCTGTTTCCACTTATCTACATGCAAAGGATCCTGTACTGGGATTTTCCCAGGAGCGTTTCTGCCCTGTATTCTGTTTCCCATACTCTGTAGCTGCACCTTATGCAGGGGGCGTTCCGAATCTGCAAGATTTGCAGGCGTCTTAGAATTATTACAAGTTGTCGATTCTTCTATAGCAGCTATGGAAGATGCCACCTCAGCTTCTCCTTCCGACATTTCAATGCTTTCCTTCAATACCACAGCTTCTGTCTCTGCAATTTCATTATTTCCTTCTGATGCCACAACTTCCTTTTCTGACATCTCTCCTTCAGCTTCGGTTTCTGTATCATTTATTTTCTGTACTGATGGCAATACGCCAATCTCCCTCTCGGTTTCTGTGGTTTCAGGCTCTCTTTCTGTCGATATTTCTGTCAGATGATCTTCCGTTGGCTTCTCTTCTGTCTGTTCCCTGAGAGAACTTTCCATCTTTTCTTTCTCCATTCCCTGTATTTTATCTTTTATTATAATATTAATGGGAAGTTCTCCCCATTCCCAGTATGTTTCACAATATTTGTTCTCGTCAATCGGGATGAACAGGCCATTGATATCAAAAACACTGAGCCCATTGCCATCCATATCTCTGCTGTGGAAATGGGCGTTATAATAGCCTGTCCCTTTATCTAGGACAAATCTCCCCAACTGTTTTTCCTGTCTCTGGTCTATACAGATATCACACATATGGCTCTCTTTTATTCCCAATCCTCTGATATGTATTTCCAGCGTTACCTCCTCATCTCTGATCAGGATTTTTCCATAACCGCAGTTCTTTTTTTTCTCATGATTTTCGTAATAATCAAAATAGGAAACTATTTTTTTGAAATAAAACAACCCTGTCCCTCCAGTCATAAGCCCATGCTTATAACTATTATATTCAGGGACAGGGTTATATAGACCTAAAATAGTTTCCCGTCAGGAATTCATAGATTCCAGATATTTTAAATAATTGACTACCATCAATGCAATATTGAATGTCAGCGCATCCTCAAACACTCTCATATCCAACCCGGTAGCTTTCTGTACCTTTTCAATCCGGTATACAAGAGTATTCCGATGTACAAACAGCTGTCTGGATGTCTCTGATATATTCAGGCTGTTTTCAAAAAATTTCTGTACTGTTGCCAGTATCTCTTCATCCACCTCTTCAGGTATTGTAGAGCTGCCAAAGACTTCCTGAATGAAAATCCTGCACAGACTCTCCGGGAGCTGATAAATCAGCCGCCCTATCCCCAACGCATGATACGCTATCACATCTTTTTCGGCATAGAAAATCCTGCCAACGTCCAAAGCCATTTTTGCTTCTTTAAAGGATCTGGATACATTCTTTAGTTCATGAACAATCGTCCCATAGGAGACCCGGACATTGACCATCGCCTCTGAATTGACCATGTCTACAATCATTTCTGCGATATGTTTCAGCTCTCGATAACTATCTCCTTGTGTCAGAGATTTGATAAGGATAATATTCCTCTCTTCCACTGCTGTCAGGTAATCCCCATGATAGGGAATGAACAGGCCTTTCAGCAATTCCATAATCTCTGCATCCTCGTCTCCCATCGTTTCTATGAGAAAGACTACCCGGTCGCCTTCTGCCGGAATATGCAGCTTTTTGGCACGATTGTATATATCTACCAGCAACAGATTATCCAATATGAGATTTTGCAGAAAACTGTCTCTGTCAAGCTTTTCTTTATAAGCAGTCATCAGCTGCCGCAATTGGGTCACAGCTATTTTACCTACCATATGGGCATCTTCATTTCCTCTAGTCAGGACAAGATAGACTACTTCCTCATCTTCCAGAACCTTAAAGAAATGATATCCGCTGATTACCTGGCTGTCTGCTGCAGATTCCGCAAATTCTCTGACCAGATCAATCGGTATTTCCACATCATCTATTGTAGATGCAGCAACAGTTCCCTGCAGATCCATAACGCATAAGTCAATTTTGGTAATGCATCTTAGTTCATCAATACTCGACTGAATGATCTGGTTTGATAACATATCTCTCCTTAATTTGTGACTACTTTTTCTGTCTCTTTGTCAAATACGTGCATCTTGGCAACATCAAATGCAAACTTCACTTTGCTTCCGCTTCTTGCATTTGTACTGGATGATACCCTTGCCGTAATCGGGAATTCATCCAAATCAGAATACAGATAGACTTCTGCACCAAGCAGCTCATATACATTGATTGTCGTCTCAAATACATTTGTCAGATGAGGTGCCTGCTCTGCATCATATACGTCTTCAGGACGGATACCAAGTGTAACCACTTTTCCATTATAGCCGCCATCTGCTACCTTCTTACCTTTTTCTGCAGGAAGCTCAATTGTCATACTTGGTGTCTTTGCATATACTTTATCGCCCTTTACTTCGATTGTAGCGTCTATAAAGTTCATCTGCGGAGAACCCATAAATCCTGCAACAAACAGATTCTGTGGTCTATCATATAGGTTCTGCGGGCTGTCTACCTGCTGAACAATACCGTCTTTCATAACGACGATTCTCGTTCCCAGCGTCATAGCTTCTGTCTGGTCATGAGTTACATAGATGATTGTCGCTCCCAGTCTCTGATGCAGCTTTGCGATCTCTGTACGCATCTGTACACGTAATTTTGCATCCAGATTGGAAAGAGGCTCATCCATCAGGAACACTTTCGGGCTACGGACAATAGCACGGCCCATAGCAACACGCTGCCTCTGTCCACCGGAAAGAGCTTTTGGCTTACGATCCAGTAACTTTTCCAGATCCAGAATTCTGGCTGCTTCTTTTACCATCTCATCGATCTTTTCTTTTGATACTTTACGAAGCTTCAGACCAAACGCCATATTATCATATACTGTCATATGAGGATAAAGAGCATAGTTCTGGAAAACCATTGCGATGTCTCTGTCCTTGGGCTCTACATCATTTACGAGTCTGCCATCGATTTTCAGTTCACCGGAAGAAATATCTTCCAGACCCGCTACCATACGAAGTGTGGTGGACTTGCCGCAGCCTGAAGGTCCTACAAATATAATAAACTCTTTATCTGCAATTTCCAGGTTAAAATCTTTTACTGCTTCAAATCCATTGGGATATTTCTTACAAATATTTTTTAATGATAAACTTGCCACGATTCTTCCTCCTGTTTTCTATACATTTGCATTAACATGATCTTTTCATGTGTTAAGTATAGATGGAGTTCCTTTTTTATGCCATACCACGAATCCACAAAGATTTAATCCAATTTTATACAGATTGACTAATTTCCTCTTCCTCCGGTTCCAGCTTCTTAAATATGCCGGAAAACAGGTACGATGCTGCATATGCAGGCAGCGAAATTCCCATCAGAAGGATGACAGGCATAATTCTGAATGTAAAAAAATAATAGAGGGCAATAAATACCCCATGGATGAGCAGGATGCCGATTGTCTTTGGAAAATGCATGATACTCAGTAAGAGAGAGTTTTTCACAATATTTCTTAAGCTGTTTTCAAATTTCGATAAAAGGGGAAACCAGTAAATACTGCTGCACAGAAAAAACAAAAAGACAGCATACAATCCGATTTTAACTACCTCAACCACGGTTCCTTCCATCATCGAAAGAAAATAAAAATCTGCCCCGGCCACTGCCAAAATAAAGAGCATAAGCACCCATAGTACAGTTGCCTGAAAGAAATTTTGCCGGAAGGATTTAAAAAAATTTTTTGTCAAATATCCTTCTTCATTTCTCACCATTTTAATAGATACATAATGCAACGCAGTAATTGACGCCCCCACAGTCACAATCGGAATACAACAGATCATCGTCAGTACATTCAGCCAGATCAGGTCCCCCACCTTTCCCAGAAATACCATGATCGGACTGTCCAGATTAAATAATCGGTTCATCTTTCTTCCCTCCCCCGGGATTTTTGCAGTCATGGTTCACTGCTTTCTCTGTTCGTTATAAAAAAATTTCTTATCTAATTACCGTATCCCAGGATAAACTCCATCGGCGTATAGCGGACCCCATCCTGTTCCATCTCCAGGCCAGTGTCCCGAAAGCCCAGCCTATGATAAAACGCAAGACCATAGGGAGACGCATTGACCGTAATCCTGGATGTGCCCGCTTCTGTCATCAGGTAATTACATAGATAATTTATCAAAGACTTCCCAACGCCCTTTCTGTGATATTTCTCATCTACAAACAGAAGGGAAACGTGACTACCACATCTCACCGTAATCATCCCAATCATATGCCTTCCTTCCATGGCGACAAACAGCTCATAACTACCTGCGAGAAACATGCGGTAAACGGTATTATCTGTAATAAATTCCTGGAAGCTCTTTACACCTTCCTCTGTATAATCACACGCTTCGAATTTTAAAAATGTCTTCCATGCCAATGCCATGGCATCCTGCCATTCTTCCCGATGTGCTGCTCTAATTTCCCATGGGAAATCTGCTTTTTCCATATGACTGTCTCTCCAACCGGCTTTTTTATCATCATATAGGATTTTTGACGGAATTACAAGTATTAACCCTTTTCCGGCGTTACCTCATTGGCAAGTTCTTTCCCCGATTCCAGCGCATAGGCATTTTCCATAGTCACCTGTGCAATAGCCTGCATTGCCTCTTTCGTAAAAAATCCCATGTGGGATGTGATAATGACATTGGGAAAGCTTGCAAGCCGTACCAGATTCTCATCTTTAATAATTTCATTGGAACGGTCCTCATAGAAAACGCCTTCCTCTTCTTCGTAGACGTCCAGTCCCACACCTGCAAATTTTTTCTCCAGAAGTCCATCGATCAACGCTTCCGTATCGATCAGACCACCTCTGGAAGTGTTCACAAGATAGACCCCTTTTTTCATCAGGCCGATTGTCTTCTCATTGACCACATGTTTTGTCTCTTCCGTCAGCGGGCAGTGCAGGCTGATAATATCCGATTGTTTCATCAGCTCTTCCAATGAGACATAATTTACATCCAGCTTCGGGTTCGGATAAGGATCATAGGCCAGAATATTCATCTGGAACCCCTTCAGAATCCTGATCATGGACTGACCGATTCTACCGGTTCCCACAACTCCCGCTGTTTTCCTATGCAGATCTGTTCCCATAAAGCCGTTGATATTCATATTGAAATCTCTTGTTCGTGCATAGGCCCGATGGGTATAACGGTTCACTGTCAGAAGCAAAGCCATTGCAAACTCCGCCACTGATTCAGGAGAGTAACTGGGTACTCTCAAAACATGCAGTTTTCCTTCCGCTGCTTTTATATCTACATTGTTAAAACCTGCGCAACGCAGCAATATGCCCTTCACTTTCATTTGATACAATTTCTCTATCATCGCCGCGTTTACATAATCGTTGACAAAAATACAGATTGCATCATAACCATCCGCTAATAGTACAGTTTCTGCATCGCATTTCATCTCTACAAAGTGAATCTCAAACCCATAGTCCTTTGCCATCGGTTCAAACCAAAGCTTGTCATATGGCTTTGTACTGTAAAACATGATTTTCATAGTATTACCTCTCCTTTTCTTTACCCCGCATTTTCGTAATATTTCCTGTTTCTGCAAAGCACATTGCCTTCGTGCTCATTAGTATACCCTCCGCGGACGAGGGAGCATACGCTCTGAACCATGTCATTTGTATGATTTTCATAATTGTCCTCAATTAACAGACATTCAAATCACGAAATAGATATAACGTAGTAACACAATCTGTATTCCTTTATAGCCTCTTATATCTGTCAACAAATAACTGCACCGGAAGGCATTTCCTTTTCGGGAGATACAAGAGACAGATTGCCATCAGCATCTTCTGCGCACAGCAACATTCCTTCCGACACAATCCCTGCCATAGTGGCAGGCTTTAAGTTCACAAGTACCATTACCCTTTTCCCTACCATCTCTTCCGGGGAATAGTATTGTTTAATTCCCGAAAGAATCTGCTTTACCTGATTTCCGATCTTGACCTGAGAGCAGAGCAGTTTTTTAGATTTTTTCACCGCTTCGCAGGCAATGATCTCTCCTACCTGAAATTGCAGTTTATCAAAGTCCCCATATTCAATTTCCGGTTTTGCCTCTATATCGATTCCCTCTTCTTGGCCAGTCTCTCCTTTGTTCTCATCAGCTGCCTGCTTCGTCTCTGCATCTTTCTCGTCGACTTTGCTCTCTGCAGCTGCCTTTCTCTCCGCGAACATAGCGTCCGCTTTCTCCACTACTTCCTTTACATCCAGCCGCGCAAACAGTATTTCCGGTTTTTCCGTCACCTTATTGCCCGAAGGATATTTCCCAAATTCTTTCAGACTGTCAAAACCCCGCAGGGAAGTACACAGCTGCTCCGCAACTCTCTCAGCCGTTTTGGGCATAAAGGGTTCCAGAAGAGAAGCGCCAATGACAATACCTTCCACCAGATTATAAAGTACCGTTGAAAGACGTTCTCTGTCTGATTCTTCCTTTGCCAGAACCCAGGGCTGTGTCTCGTCAATGTATTTATTGCAACGTCTGAACAGGTTAAAAATCTCTGTCATGGCATCTGCCACCCGCAGATTCTCCATTTTATCATGTACCCTGTCCGCCGCGGAGCATACTGCTGTTTTCAGATCCTCATCCACTTCTGATATGACACCCATGTCAGAAACAACGCCGTCAAAATATTTATTACTCATGGAAATAGTACGGTTCACAAGATTGCCAAGAGTATTGGCCAGATCGGAATTCAGTCTCTCTACCAGCAGCTCCCAGGAAATAACACCATCATTTTCAAAAGGCATTTCATGGAGTACAAAATAGCGCACCGCATCCACTCCAAAGAAATTAGCCAGGTCGTCCGCATAGATGACGTTTCCTTTAGATTTACTCATTTTACCGTCACCCTGCAGCAGCCACGGGTGTCCGAATATCTGTTTTGGCAGCGGCTCTCCCAGTGCCATCAGGAAAATAGGCCAATAGATCGTGTGGAACCGGATGATGTCCTTTCCGATCAAATGAAGATCTGCCGGCCAGTATTTCTTATACTGTTCCGTGCTGTTTCCGTCACAGTCATAGCCGATACCGGTAATATAGTTTGTCAATGCATCCAGCCAGACATAAACTACATGCCTGTCATCGAAGTCCACAGGAATCCCCCATTTAAACGAGGTTCTGGATACACACAGATCTTGCAGACCTGGGAGTAAGAAGTTATTCATCATCTCATTCCGTCGGGATACAGGCTGAATAAATTCCGGGTGAGTATTGATATGCTCAATCAGCCGATCCGCATACTTACTCATTTTGAAAAAATAAGCTTCTTCTTTGGCAGGCTTTACTTCTCTGCCACAGTCCGGGCACTTTCCATCCACAAGCTGAGATTCCGTCCAAAAGGATTCACAGGGGGTACAATACAAGCCTTCATAAGCACCTTTATAAATATCACCTTGATTATAAAGCCTTTTAAAAATTTTCTGTACCTGCTTCTCGTGGTCCGGGTCAGTCGTCCGAATAAATTTATCATAGGAAGTATCCATCAAATCCCACAATCCCCGGATTGTTCCGGCTACATCATCTACAAATTCTTTCGGTGTAATTCCAGCCTCCTCTGCCTTCAGCTCTATTTTTTGTCCGTGTTCATCTGTCCCTGTCTGGAAAAACACATCATAGCCTTCTTTTCGCTTGTATCTGGCAATGCTGTCTGCCAATACGATCTCATAACTGTTTCCAATGTGGGGTTTCCCCGACGTATAGGCTATCGCTGTAGTAATATAGTATTTTCCTTTCCTCATAGTTTGTTTCCTTTCTTAGATTACTATTTTTCTTATCTCCAATTTAATTGCAAAATAATTTCCTGTGAAATAAATAAACGCCCTCTTATCCTTTCGAATAAGAAGACGTATCAAACGTGTTACCACTTCTCTTCATCTGTCCCTCACAGGACAGACCTCTGCAGGTACTTCCATACCTATCCGCTGTAACAGGCGGAACCTGTCGCAGCCTTACATGAGATCTCATCTGACAGAATATTTGCGACATCTGTGTCACTTATATTATCTCTGTCACATCTTATGATACCGCACGCTCGGTGCGCTGCTCAGAAGCCATTTTCTCTGTTCCACAGTTTGATTTCTCTCAGCAACAGGGATTCCCATTCCTTAAAATAAAATCCCATCGAAACCTTCTCTGTAAAATGTAAGAACAGATACTCTCTTCATCAATGCCTTTTTTATTTTGATTGCATTTAACACTAACATACTTCCGTCCGTTTGTCAATTTGAGAATACTTTGAGTTTCTCCAAACTTCCTGTTTTATTCTTCTCCTGCCAACAGACGCACATTATCCCTGATATCTCCTTTAAAGACAGAACTGCCTGCCACAAGTACATTGGCACCTGCCGCTTTTACAATGGATGCTGTCTCCTCATTGATGCCGCCGTCTACCTGAATATCCATAGCAAGTCCGTACTTCTCCGCCAGTGCCCTTGTTTCCTGAATCTTTTCTGTACACGCGGAAATATATTTCTGACCTCCAAATCCCGGTTCTACTGTCATTATCAATATCATCTCCACTTTTTTCAGATAGGGTTCTATTTCTGACACAGGTGTCCCAGGCTTGATAGAAAGACCCGCTTTACAGCCAAAGTCGTGTATCTTATCTATCGTTTCTTCTGTACGCTCTTTTGCCGCCTCCAGATGAAATGTAATAATATCCGCACCACATTTTGCAAATTCCTCAATATAGCGGAGCGGCTCTTCAATCATCAGATGGACATCAAAGACGAGCTTTGAGTTTTTACGTATTGATGCAATTACCGGCATACCAAAGGAGATGGACGGGACAAACATCCCGTCCATAACGTCGATATGAAGATAGGTTGCGCCGGATTTTTCTACTGCCTGAATCTGTTGTCCAAGGACATTAAAATCTGCAGCCAAAATCGATGGTGAAATAATTGTCTTCATATAATTTTTGTTTACTCCTGTACAAATGCTTTTACTTTCGCATAAACACCGTTTCCATCCAGGCCATACTTTTCAAGCAGGCCGGAAGCTGTGCCGGATTCCCCATACACATCGTTCATACCGATTCTGCACACTTTTGTAGGCTGTTTTTCACTGAGCACTTCACTTACTGCACCGCCCAGGCCGCCGATAATGGAATGTTCTTCTACCGTTACCACTTTTCCGGTCTTTTTTGCGGAAGCAACGATCAGATCTCCATCCAGCGGTTTGATTGTATGGATATTGATTATCTCTGCATCAATACCGTCTGCCGCCAGTTTCTCTGCTGCCTCCAATGCGGAAGATACACAGGTTCCTGTAGCTACAATCGTCACATCCTTGCCTTCCTTCAGCACAACGCCCTTACCGATTTCAAATTTATATCCGTCATTGTTATTGATTACCGGTACTGCTGCACGTCCAAAACGCAGATACACAGGGCCTTCATGATTAATAGCAGCCTCTACAGCAGCTTTCGCTTCTACATCATCCGCAGGTACGATAACAGTCATGCCCGGAATTGTCCGCATTAATGCAATATCTTCATTGCACTGATGAGTGGCGCCGTCTTCTCCTACTGTAATACCTGCATGAGTAGCACCGATCTTTACATTCAGATGAGGATAGCCAATGGAATTTCTCACCTGTTCGAAATTACGTCCTGCTGCGAACATTGCAAAAGAACTGATAAAAGGTACTTTACCGCAAGTTGCAAGTCCTGCTGCGATCCCCGTCATATTACATTCTGCAATACCGCAGTCGATATGTCTGTCCGGAAATGCTTTCTGGAATACACTTGTCTTGGTAGCGCCTGCAAGATCGGCATCCAATACAACCAATTTCGGATACTTTGCTCCACATTCGGCAAGTGCATTGCCGTAGCTTTCTCTTGTTGCAATTTTCTTTACATCAGCCATTAGTTTGCACCTCCCAGTTCTTCTCCGATTTTTTCAAGCTCTGCCATAGCAGTTGCATATTCCTCATCATTGGGCGCTTTTCCATGCCAGCCGGCTTTATCCTCCATAAAAGATACACCTTTACCCTTTACTGTCTTCATAACAATGGCAGTAGGCTGTCCCTTGGTAGCCCTTGCCTCTTTCATTGCCTTGTCGATCTCATCCAGATCATTGCCATTGATGTTGATCGTATGGAAGTTAAATGCTTCAAACTTCTTGTCAATAGGGTAAGGAGAACATACATCCTCTACTTTACCATCAATCTGAAGTCCATTGTTATCAACAATCACTACAAGATTATCCAGCTTTTTGTGTCCGGCAAACATAGCTGCTTCCCAGATCTGTCCTTCCTGAATTTCTCCGTCTCCGCAAAGGCAGTATACACGGTAGTCAGCATTGTCCAGTTTCGCGTTGAGCGCCATACCTACCGCAGCAGAAAGTCCCTGTCCCAGAGAACCGCTGGACATATCCAGTCCCGGCGTATCCTGCATACAAGGATGTCCCTGAAGATAAGAGCCCAGCTTACGCAGTGTCTTTAAATCTTCTACCGGAAAATATCCTCTATGTGCAAGGGCCGAATACAGGCCAGGCGCCGTATGTCCTTTTGATAATACGAACCGGTCTCTGTTTTCCATCTTTGGATTCTTCGGATCAATATTCATCTCTTCGAAATAAAGATATGTAAACATGTCAGCTGCAGAAAGAGATCCGCCCGGATGTCCCGCTTTCGCACTATGTACTGCCGTTACAATACCTTTACGCACTTCATTAGCTGTTTTTGCTAATTCCAGTTTGTTCATAGCCTTGTCCTCCATTTATTATATAATTTTTCCTATTAACAATTTATCATATTACGTTTCCTGCGTCCAGCTTCTTCTGTGAAAGAATCGGAAATTCCTATCTAAAAAAAGTATCCTGCATCGCAGGATTCGCCGCCTGTGGCGGGTCGCGACGAAAAGCTAGTCCTTTAGGGCTTCAGCGATATATTTCTAATCCGCCGCAGTGCGATCTATGTTTTTTATCGTATAGGAATTTCCTATACGATAAAAAACAGCCTGCGAAGCGTCACCACTCCGCAGGCTGTATACCTGTCAGGTATTCTGTCCATAATAAGCATTTGCCCCATGTTTCCTGAAATAATGCTTATCCTGTAATTCCTGGGGCGCAGGCTTGTTTTTCGGATTAATCAGTTCACAGCGGGCCGCCATCTTTGCCACTTCATCCAGTACGACTGCATTGTGAACCGCCTCATGGGCATCCTTGCCCCATGCAAACGGGCCATGATTTTTGCAGAGCACTGCAGGCATAGCCACTACGTCGATATTATTTGCCTTGAAATAGTCTACAATCAGCACACCCGTATTTTTTTCATATCCCGCGTCAATCTCTTCCTGGGTCAGCGTTCTGACACAGGGAATTTCTCCATACATATAGTCCGCATGGGTAGTGCCATAGCACGGAATCCCTCTTCCCGCCTGTGCCCAGCTTGTCGCCCAGGAAGAATGGGTATGAACCACACCGCCCACTTCCGGAAATCCTCTGTAGATTTCCACATGAGTAGGTGTGTCGGAAGAAGGTTTGTACCTGCCTTCCACCTTATTGCCATCCAAGTCCATTACCACCATATCCTCCGGTGACAGCTTGTCATAGTCCACACCACTTGGTTTGATGACAAACAGACCTTTTTCCCTGTCGATACCGCTCACATTTCCCCATGTAAAAGTTACCAGGCCATGTTTCGGAAGCATCATATTCGCTTCATATACTTCTTTTTTCAGTTCTTCCAGCACTGCAAAATCCTCCCTTCTTTTCTCTTTCCGACCCGCCGGTTTCTCTTCCGCAGGCCGAAAAGACGCAATATTTCTGTTTAGTTTGGCTGTCGTTTATTTCAGGAAATCAATTGCTGCTCTCTCAATGGGCAGTCCTTTGGAATATCTTTCGATAAAGGCATCAAATCCTGCCACATCTGCGGCATCCGGTTCCATACGGCTTCCCTTTTCTCCTGCAAATACAGCTCTGTTCAGGAAAGTATCCAGTGTCTCTCCGTCCTCTCTGTGAATCATGTAAGAAGCAAGAAGTGCAATACCCCATGCGCCGCCTTCTCCTGCTGTCTCCATAACAGAAACAGGCGTATTAATAGCAGCTGCCAGTATCTTCTGTCCGACTCCCTTTGTCTTGAACAGACCGCCATGTCCCAGTATTTCATCTACCTGAACGCCCTCTTCCTTGAACAGGATATCCAGGCCAGTTTTGAGCACGCCAAGAGAAGCGAACAGATTTACTCTCATAAAGTTGGCAAGATTGAATTTTGCATTGGCAGTTCTGACAAAAAGAGGTCTTCCCTCTTCCATCCCCACGATATGCTCGCCGGAGAAATAGTTGTATGCCAACAGGCCGCCACAGTCCTTATCTCCTTCCAGAGCCTTATTGTACAGCGTGCCGAAGAGTTTGTTCATATCCACTTCCATACCGAAGCTCTCTGCAAATTCCTTGAAAACGTTCACCCATGCATTCAGATCGGAGGTGCAGTTGTTGCAGTGAGCCATAGCCACCAGATGTCCGTCCGGTGTAGTCACAAGATCGATTTCCTCATGTACCTTTTTCAATTCTTTTTCCAGAACGATCATACCGAACACACTGGTTCCGGCGGATACGTTACCGGTACGGACCGCTACGCTGTTTGTAGCCGCCATTCCCGTGCCCGCATCCCCCTCCGGCGGACAGAACGGAATGCCTGCTTCCAGCTCTCCCGAAGGATCGATAAACTTTGCCCCCGCCTCTGTCAGCTTTCCTGCGTCGTCTCCCGCTGTCAGTACCTTGGGCATAATGTCTCTCAGTTTCCAGTCAAATCCACAGGAAGCAGTCTTTTCATCGAACTGCCCGATCATTCTTTCATTGAAATCTCCTGTTTCAATATCGATCGGGAACATACCGGAAGCCTCTCCCACACCAAGCACCTTCTGTCCCGTGAGCTGCCAGTGGATATAACCTGCCAGTGTCGTAAAGAATGTCACGTCTTTTACATGCGTTTCCTTATTCAAAATTGCCTGATAGAGATGGGCAATGCTCCATCTCTGGGGAATATGATAAGAGAAAAGCTCTGTCAGTTCGTTAGAAGCCTGTTCTGTGATCGTATTTCTCCAGGTACGGAACGGCACCAGAAGCGTATCGTTTTTGTCAAACGCCATATAGCCATGCATCATGGCGCTGAAGCCCATGGCTCCCAGACGTTTGATTCCTACACCATACTGGGCTTTTACATCTTCCACAAGGCTTCTGTAACAATCCTGCAGCCCCACATGAATCTTATCCAGGCTGTATGTCCAGATACCATCCACATAATCGTTTTCCCAGTCATGGCTTCCCGATGCGATAGGGGCGTTATCTTCTCCTACCAGCACCGCTTTGATACGGGTAGAGCCAAATTCAATACCCAGCACAGCCTTTCCACTTTCGATAAAGCCTTTTATTTCTTTCTTATCCATACTCATGTCATTACCTCCCAACCCTCTTCTTCTAAATTCTGAAAGCAATCTCATTCCATCTCAGTTCGTTTTTTAAATCTCTTATCGTTGTATTTTTATCGATAACAACACTCTCGATGTTCATGGCTGCCGCCCAGTCTACCATCTGCTCTACGCTTAGATCATAGGTAAATGCTGTGTGATGTGCGCCACCTGCCAGAATCCATGCTTCCGCTCCTGTATACAGATCCGGCTGCGGTGTCCAGTAGTTAATACCTACAGGCAGTTTCGGAAGAGGTTTTTCTACCTTTTTGCAGTCAACAGCATTGATAATCAGACGGAATCTGTGTCCCAGATCTATCAGGGAAGTGGCGATGCCGCTGCCTTCCTTTGCCTGAAATACGATACGGGCAGGGTCTTCTCTGTTTCCCATAGAAAGAGGCTGGCACTTCATAGTGATCGGTCCTTCTGCAATGAGCGGACATACTTCCAGCATATGTGCCTGAATAATACCTTCTTTACCCGGTACGAAATTGTATGTATAGTCCTCCATAAAAGAGCTTCCCTTTGCGTTTGGAACACCCGCCGTCATAATCTTGATCAGTCGGTCCATAGCAGCCGTCTTCCAGTCGCCTTCTCCGCCAAAACCATATCCTTTTTCCATCAGACGCTGTACTGCCAGCCCCGGAAGCTGTTTCAATCCGCCCAGCATACCAAAGTGTGTAACAAACGCCTGATAATTCCCTTCTGTCAGGAACTTCTCCATACCAATCTCGATCTGCGCCTGTACCGCTACATGCTTTCTGAATTCAGTCTCATCCCTGCCTTCCAGTGCCACTTCATATTTACTGTAATATTCATCTGTAAGGGCATTTACATCTCCTTCAGATACAGCGTCCACATATCCTACCAGCTCATTTACATTATAATGATCGATTTCCCAGCCGAATTTAATCTGTGCCTCTACCTTGTCTCCTTCAGTAACGGCTACATTGTTCATATTGTCCCCGAAACGGCATACGCGGATATGGGAAGATTCCATTACACCGATAGCTGTTCGCATCCAGCTCCCCAGCTTCTCCTGTACCTTTCCGTCTGCCCAATGTCCTACGATGATCTTTCTCTCGATTCCCATACGGCTTACGATATGACCATATTCTCTGTCCCCATGAGCGGACTGGTTTTCGTTCATGAAGTCCATGTCCATTGTATCGTAGGGAATTTCTTCATTAAACTGCGTATGCAGATGGCAAAGCGGCTTTTTATATTCCTGAAGGCCGATGATCCACATCTTTGCAGGTGAGAATGTATGCATCCATGTAATTACGCCGGCGCACTCCCCATCATTGTTAGCCTCATTAAAAGTCTTTCTGATAGAAGCCTGATCGATCAGAGTCGGCCGCAACACCACTTCATAGGGCAGTTTTCCACTGGCATTCAGCCCTTCTACTATTTTTGCAGAATGCTCTGCCACATGTCTCAAACATTCGTCTCCGTACAGATCCTGAGAACCTGTACAAAACCAAAACTTATAATTCTTTGCTGCTTTCATTGTTTCCTCCTTACCATTTATTCATTTAATTGTTTTACAGAGTTCCGCTCTACGATATGAACATCAAATTCATAATTACCGTCAAATCCTGGATTATGAATCATCCCCAGCAAATTTCGCACAGCCAGCTCTCCAAGCTTTTCCATTGGATAAGGAATCGAAGTAAGTTTTACTCGATCCATTACCGACAGTTCAGAATCATCAATGCTTATAATGGACAAATCTTCTGGTATCCGAATTCCTTCATCTTTTAGCACCTTTAATAATTCAAAGGCCACTTCATCATTGTAAGTGACGATTCCAGTACAATCTCCAAGTCTGTATATGATCTTTTCCCTGAGCTTAAAAATATTTTTGATATCTTCCGTATCTACCCAGAAAATTTTTGTCTCATCATAGGCAAGTCCCGCCCGCTCCAGTGCTTCAACAAAGCCTGCATAGCGCTGGTGTCCCTGTCCGTCGTCCAATTTGAAAATACCTGTGATCTTTTTATGCCCTTTTTCAATCAGATGATTCGCAGCCACCAGACCTGCCTGCCTGTCATTCATAGAGACATGCGGAATTGTCAATTGGGGATAAAAACTGTTAATAAAAATAACCTTTATCTTTTTTTTCAGAATTTCTTCATAATAATGCAGGTTTGGATTCGGCAAAGCACTCTTTGTCGTCTCCACGATCATACCCGCCACTTCGTCTTTCTCTAAAATGTCCTGTAAAATCGTACGTTCTCTGCTAATCAGATTATTTGTGAAAGCGATTTGTACAGAATAATTCTGTTCAAAGAGAGAATGCTCGATAGCCCGGATTGTCCTTGGAAAAATATATCCATCCAGATAGGTCATGATAACGGCAATGCGTTTTCTCTTTGCCGGATTTTCCCCGGAAAGATTTTCAGTGATATATGTCCCACTGCCCCTCACTTTCATCAATATCTGATCTTGCTCCAGCAGTGCAATGGCATGACGTACAGTCTCTCTGCTCAGTCCGAACATTTCGCTGAGCCTATTCTCCGAATACAGCTTCTGTCCGGGAAGCAGCTCACCTGTTTCAATCTGATTTTTTATCCAGTTGGCAAGCTCCAAATATTTTGGTGTGTCATTCTTCATTTTTATATGATAAAAGGCCGCTTATGGAGTTCGTCTCATAAGCAGCCTTTCTCCTTCCCTAACAAAACGCTCACAGGCTTCGGAAAGCCATTATGCTATTCATTTATTTCTTTCTCTTGGAAAGAAGGTCTGCCGTAACTGCCAGAAGCAGAACAACACCCTTTACAACTTTCTGAATATCTGTGGACCATCCATAGATAGACATACCATTGTTCAATACACCCATGATAAACGCGCCGACTACTGCACCCATAACGGTACCGGCCCCCCCCGGCTACTGCCGTACCACCGATGTAACAGGAAGCGATGGCATCCATCTCGAACCCGTCACCAGCTTTCGGTGTAGCTGCCGCATTACGGGAAGCAAGCACGATACCTGCAATTGCTGCCATCAATCCCGAATTTGTATATACCCAGAAGAATACTTTGTTTGTATTAATACCGGACAGGTTTGCAGCCTTTCTGTTACCACCCAGCGCATAGATCTGACGCCCTGCTACGGTATTACTCGTGACAAACTGATAAACGCCAACGATGACTGCCAGGATAACAAGTACAAAAGGAATACCAGCATTGCGTCCCAGTTTATAAAATACAAAGAAAACAATGAAAATAATAACGATATCTTTAATCGCCAACTGCCAAAGAGGATTCTGTGCAAAACCATATTTCTTCTTCGTTGCAATACTCTTGACCTCTGCCAGAATGACAAATACGGATACAATTGCCGCTACAATTATGGAAACCATATCCAGTGTTCCTTCTCCAAAGGGAATTTTAGCGGTAGGCAGGAAACCGGATCCAATAAAGGTGAAATTGGAATCGAAGGGACCCTTTGTCTGTGCCTGAAGCACTGTATATGTAAGACCTCTCCACATCAGCCAGGTAGCCAATGTTACGATGAAAGGCGGCACACCCAGATAAGCAACGAAAAAGCCTACGAATACACCGGAAGCGATACCGACAAGAAGTGACAGAATAATTGCCACCCACATACTCATACCATGGTCTACCATGGCGATACCACAGACAGCACCGGTTAAGGCTACGAGGGAACCCACACCCAAATCAACATTACCGGTCAGACAGCAAAGCAACATACCCGTTGCCAGGATAACGACATATCCGTTCTGCATTACCAGGTTATTAATATTGGCAGGAGCCAGTGTAGCACCTTTTGTCAAAGCTGCAAATATAAGGTAAATGACAATGAGCATGAATATCATGCCGTATTGTTTCAGATCGACATTAACTGTTTTTTTATTATCCATAATTAACCTTCCCTCCTGTTATGATCCATGATGCACTGCATAATCTTCTCCTGGGTTACTTCTTCTTTTGTCAGTTCCCCTGCGATCTCACCTTCATTGATAATGTAGACTCTGTCACAGGTCCCGATAACTTCCGGCATCTCAGAGGAGATAACAACCACTGCCTTACCCTGTTTTGCCAGCTCATTGATTACGCAATAAATCTCATATTTTGCACCTACATCGATACCACGTGTAGGCTCATCCAATATCAAAACATCAGGCTGAGTCAACATCCATTTGGAAAGAACCACTTTCTGCTGATTTCCACCGGAAAGGGAACCTACCTCCTGCTCAATGCTATTGGATTTTACATTGATCTTCTCTTTATATTCTTCTGCTGCCACGATTTCATCATTTTTATTGATAACACCGTTTTTGCTGAAATATTTCCTGCGGGCAGCCATTGTCATATTTTCTCGGATCGTCTGCATCAGTACAAGACCATAAGTCTTTCTGTCTTCAGATACATAAGCAAGTTTATTTTCAATGCAGTCCCTTACTGTTTTTGTGGATACTTCTTTGCCATTGATAAAGATCTGACCGGAGATTTTCTGTCCATAATTGCGGCCAAAAATACTCATAGCCAATTCTGTACGTCCTGCACCCATCAGACCGGCAAGCCCTACCACTTCACCGGATTTTACACTGAGATTTACATTGTTGATGACCTTCTTTTCCGCATCATCCGGGCTGTAGACATTCCAACCCTTTACCTCGAAAATAGTTTCACCAACAGAAACACCCTCCCGGATTGGATAACGGTTTGTCAGTTCACGTCCTACCATGCCCTTGATGATTCTGTCTTCCGATATTTCATCTGATTTTTTACTCAGCGTTTCAATCGTTTTTCCGTCACGGATAATGGTAATGGAATCTGCAACATATTCGATTTCATTTAATTTATGAGAAATAATAATACTTGTAATGCCCTGTTCTTTTAACCCCAACATAAGATCCAGCAAATGCTTACTCTCTTCATCATTCAAAGCGGCAGTAGGCTCATCCAGAATCAGAAGGTCTACTTTCTTTGCAAGCGCTTTGGCAATCTCCATCAACTGCTGTTTTCCTACGCCAAAAGCATTGATTGGCAAATTGACATTTTCATTTTCCAATCCTACTTTTGCAAGAACTTCTTCCGCTTTTTTTCTTGTAACTGCCCAGTCAACCACGCCTTTTACAGAAGTCTGTTCATTGCCAAGGAAAATATTTTCAGCAACCGACAGAAGCGGACTCAGTGCTAGCTCCTGGTGGATAATAACGATTCCCTTTCGCTCGCTTTCCTTGATGTTATGGAATTTGCAAATTTCACCATTATACACTATATCTCCGGAATAACTCCCATAATGATAAACGCCTGACAGTACGTTCATCAATGTGGATTTTCCGGCTCCATTCTCCCCACAGATCGCATGAATTTCCCCGCGCTCTACTTTCAGATTGACATCATCAAGTGCCTTTACGCCTGAAAATTCTTTTGTGATGTGGTTCATTTCCAAAATGTAATCCGACATCCTGCACGCTCCTTCTCTTATTTTTGTTTTCCGTATATCGGGCAAAGGACTGCCTTTCCTCTGCCCGCCGCACGGCCCACGCGTCGCTTCAGCGATACATTCCCATTGCGTGAACCTGCAAGTGTGCATAAAAGGGCGGCAGCATATGCCGCCACCCTTCATTCATAGCTATTAGTTATCTAACTGATCCTGTGTATAATATCCGCCGTCAACAATAAGCTCCTGCATATTGTCAGCATCTACTGATACAGGTGTGCAAAGGTAAGAAGGAACTACAAGTACGCCATTGTCATATGTTGTCTCGTCATTGATTTCAGGCTCTGTACCATTAACAACTGCCTCTACCATCGTAACGCACTTCTCAGCAAGGAGACGTGTATCTTTGTAGATAGAGAATGTCTGTGTTCCTGCCATGATGTTCTTGCAAGCCATCAGCTCTGCGTCCTGACCGGAGATAATCGGCCAGTTGTCAGCTGTGTAACCAGCGTTCTCAAGAGCAGCCTTGATACCATAGGAGAATCCGTCAAATGCGGATGCTGCGATATCCAGATCTTCGTTTGCATAGAAGGATGCCAGATAGTTCTCACACCACTGCTGAGCTGTTTCCTGAGACCATCTCAAGATACATGTGTCTTCGAAAGATGTTCTGCCGGAGTTGCAAACAAGTGTACCATCATCCAAATAAGGCTGAAGAACGCCCATAAGACCATTGTAAAGCATCAATGCATTGTTATCATCAGGAGATCCCATAAAGAACTCAATGGTAAGGTGCTCGCCGTTAGCCTGTACTTCTTTCAGGTTAGCTTTCTCTTCGATTGTCTGTCCGATAACAGTACCAACGCCTTCATTATCAAATGTTGCATAGTAGGAAACTGCATCTGTATCCATGAGCAGACGGTCATAAGCAATGATCGGGATACCTGCTTCTTTTGCAGCTGCTTCCACTGTTGTCAGAGCGCCGGAGTCAACTGCTGCGATTACAAGGCAGTCAACATTCTGTGCGATCATGTTCTCTACCTGAGAAACCTGCTGCTGAACATCATCTTCAGCAAACTGATCAAGCACTTCATAGCCGAGAGCTTCTAACTGTGATTTCATGTTTGCGCAGTCATTAATCCATCTTTCGGAAGACTGTGTAGGCATGCAAAGAGCGATCTTCTTGCCTGCACCGGAGTCTCCTGCAGGTGCCGCTGCTTCGCCTGCATCTTCTGCAGGTGCTGCATCCTCTGCAGGTGCTGCTGCTTCACCAGCTTCTTCTGCAGGTGCTGCTGTCTCTGTCTCTGCACTGCTGCCGCAGCCAACTAACAGAGTTGCTACCATTGCTACGCTGAGCAATGCGCTTAAAACTTTCTTTTTTATTTCTTTTCCTCCCTGTTTTAATTTGGTTTGAAAGTTGTATTTACAATCCATAACTTGTATGGTCTTGTACAATTTATTCTGTTTTAAAGTATTTTTTTAGAATAAATTATTTTTCTTTGTAGCTTTTACACACATTTTGTTATTTTTACAACAAACCATCCGTCATATTTTCTGTATCAGACAATATCTTTTTAAAATCTGTTGAAATTATAATATAGTAGTATTGTACATTTGTCAACACTTTTTATTTAAAATTATGTTTGTTTTGCCAAAGTTGTATTAATACAACTTTTCTCCTCTTATTTTTTGCTTTCCTCTTTTTCTGTATCTTCTAAATACCCTTCTGTTTTTTGTGTATTTTCTGCCATCTCTTTCACTTCATTTTCTGGCGTTTCCATACTTTCTGCTGCGGTTTCTTCCGGCGCCTCTCCGCCGTCCAGCGCTCCGCCTACGTATTTCCCGGACAGCAAATCTCTTCCGGCAAACAGAATCAGCAAAATACCAATGATCGTAAATGCCACCATAAATGCTCCAAGGAAATATTTATCTCTTCCTTCCCCTCCAACTACCCCCTCAATCAAAGAATAAGAGGTATACAACAAATATCCTCCCACGAGCACTCTTGCCGTCAACATAAATTTTGTAGGAAGGAATTTGCTTGGAACTTTACCGTTACTGTTGTTATTCTGTGTCATAATTTTTCTCCTTTTATCTGTTTTTTGTTTCCATTTCTTCTATAATAATACCCTTTGTTCAATGAGGATAAAGACTGCTTATTCCCACTGCGTAATGATCTCTTCCGTTACAGCCGTGGCGTTTGTATTCTCCATTCCAGGCGCCACAAAGACCTGGTCTCCCGTACTTTCCCGCGCTTCATATGTCTCGCCGCTTCGCATCTTCCCGATAATCTCCTCTACTTTTTCCGCCTGTGTGGGACTGCCCCCCATAAGGCAACTGATCTTTCCTGCCAGAACGGCTTCCAGCCCTTTCTTTGTTCCCCCGAAAGAGATAACAATGATTTCTCCATCTGCGCCGTAACTCATGCCTGCTTCCTCCATGGCTTCCATGGCGCCCATAGCCTGTTCGTCACCCTGGCAGACAAGAACATTGAATTTCCCCTGGTAAGAAGCAATAAGAGACTCCATTGCTTTTTTCCCGTCTTCTTTCGTATCTTCTCCTGCCTTGGATGCGATAATCTTCCACCCCTCCTGCCCTTTGCCCACTTCTTTCAGGCCTTTCTTACGTTTCTCTCCAACAGAAGGATCTATTGCATTTTCAAGAATGACAATATTAGCTTCTTTATTTTTTAAATGTTCCGCCAGCCACTTCCCTGCGTTGACACCCTGAATCTTTCCGTCCACACCTACCCATGTATCATACCGGGAGGCATCCGCATCGACCTCATATCCTGCAATAATTACCGGTATCCCCGCATATTGTGCCTCTTTTAAGACATCATCCCATCCTTTTTTCTCCGCAGGAACAAGGATAATATAGTCCAGTTGCCTTGCAATAAAATCCCGTATTGCCTCTTTCTGCTTTTCGCTGTCCGACCCGCAGTCTACCAGCTCTAACTCATACCCATTTTCTTTGCAGAAAATTTCCCGGTAACGCATTGTATCAGCTTTTTGCCGGTCAGATTCCTCTCCCCCCTGCACAAATCCTATTGTAAAAATATCCCCTATGGACTCTTCGGATATTTCTTCCTGGGTCTCTTCAGATTTCCCATCTTTTTCTATCTCTTGCTCTGCCTCTGTATTTTCTCCGGCAGTTACCGGTGCCGCCACTTCTGCACTGCTGCTACAGCCCGAAACCACCATCCCCAACAGCATAACAATACTCCAAATCAATAGACCTTTTCTGACCAATTTTTATTCTCCCCTTATTTTTTAATGTCTCTGTTTATTTTCCCCTAAAAATGCCTATCCGTCAATACAGAAGAAATTGGGAGAAATATAGGGAATGTACACAAAAACGTGCTTCTGATATTGTGCAATAAATAGAATTCACAGGAATCCAATTGACAGATAAACTGGCGTGCATAATAATAATAATATAATTACTTTATTAAAGTATTTTATTAAATGGAAAATATAAGGAGGACGATCGTATGTTGCAACAGGTAATGACAAACCCAGGAGAAATTATATTCAGAGAGGTGCCGATACCCGAAATAAAAGAGAATCAGGTATTGGTCAAGATCATGAATATCGGCATTTGCGGCTCAGATATCCATGTATATCATGGAAAGCATCCGTTTACAAAGTATCCGGTAACACAGGGGCACGAAGTATCCGGTGAAATTACTAAGACCGGAAAAAATGTTGCCCAATTCCGTGTAGGGCAAAAAGTAACAATTGAGCCTCAGGTATATTGCGGACAATGCCATCCCTGCCGCCATGGGAAATATAATCTCTGTGAAGAATTGAAAGTCATGGGATTCCAGACAACAGGAACCGCATCCGAATATTTTGCTGTAGATGCCTCTAAAGTAACACCAATTCCCGAAGATATGTCCTTTGAAGAAGGCGCTATGATCGAACCGCTGGCTGTCGCTGTCCATGCGGTAAAGCAGGTCGGCGATGTAAATGGAATGAATATCGCAGTGCTCGGTGCAGGTCCCATCGGGAATCTCGTTGCACAGACAGCCAAAGGTATGGGGGCAGCTAAGGTTATGATTACTGATGTGAGCGATCTACGTCTGGAAAAAGCAAAGGAATGTGGCATCGATGTATGTGTCAACACAAAAAGCAAAGACTTCGGAGAAGCTATGGTAGATGCTTTTGGACCGGATAAGGCGGATGTTATCTACGACTGTGCCGGAAACAATACCACTATGGGACAGGCGATCAAATACGCAAGAAAAGGAAGCGTTATTGTACTTGTTGCAGTATTCGCCGGTATGGCAGAAATTGATCTGGCAGTAGCAAATGATCACGAACTGGATATCAAGAGCACGATGATGTATCGTCATGATGATTATGTAGACGCTATCAAGCTGGTCAATAACGATAAAGTTCACTTAAAACCATTGATTTCCAAGACATTTGCATTTCAGAATTTTCTGGAAGCATATCAATACATTGATGCAAACCGTGAAACAACCATGAAAGTTATTATTAACGTTCAGGAGTAATGGTGCTGCGTTCTAATATTTTTTGCAATATTATGTAGAATATTCGAGGAATTTTCAGATAAGGCAGAAAAGACTACCATATTGGTAGTCTTTTCTGCCTTACAATTATTCACTTCATGTTTTTTCTATAGTTAAAATTATTTTCCTTTTTTCCGAGCCATAACTACACTCTGTACCACAAGGAAAAGACAGAGCATTGCCGCGATGGTGATACCTGTCCACCAGGCTTCATCTCTTCCGGAAGAGGATACGATATTCTGAATCGTACTTAAGGACAATACTCCAAAGAAGGTACCGATGATATTGCCCACACCGCCAGTCAGCATCGTACCGCCGATGATGGAAGAGGCTATGGCATTCATCTCCGCGCCGCTGGCATGGGAAGCGGAACCGGATCCTACGTGCAGGAAATATACAAATCCACCGATCCCGGTCAAAAGCCCGCAAATCAGATGTGCCAGAAACCGGACTTTCTTTACATTGATGCCCAGCATCAATGCACTCTGGCTGTTACCGCCCACTGCGTAAAACTGACGCCCCAGCTTGGACCATCTGAGCATGCAGAACATCAGGATAACCACCAGAAGAGCAACGATAACGCCGATTTCCACATAGGCGTTCACGTATTTTCCCAGCTTGTTCACGGATCCCAGCCCGGGTACGATAACACGGGTATCTTTCAGTGCCACAAAGACTTCGTTTTCCACATTAAAGGGCTTTGTATTGACGATTGTCGTCATACCTCTGGCAAAGAACATCCCTGCCAGCGTGACGATAAAGGGCTGGATGTCCAGGTATGCCACCAGGAACCCCTGCACAAGCCCGAAAGCAAGCCCGATCAGCAGGGCGATGACTACAGCCATAAAAATATTGCCGCCTTTAAAATCCAGATAAACGGCGCAGCACATACTGATCAGCGCCGTGGTGCCGCCCACGGAAATATCGATACCACCGGTGATCATGACAAGGCTCATGCCACAGGACAGAATAATCAGCGCCGCCTGGGCATTCAAAATATTAAAGAAAGTCTGCGGCTTTAGGAAACCGGCTCCCAAAAATATGATCGCACCGATATACATAACAAAGAAAACTACTATTGTGATCGTAAGGAGCAAATTTGTATCGGTAATATTCTTCATTTTATCCTGGAAACTACCGGCTTTATTGGATGTTGACATATCAAGCTACCCCCTTCACTTTAGATTTCTTTGCAAGACCGGAAATCCAGTCTCTGACAACCGGCGCGCTCAATACGACGAGCACAATAACGACCACCGCTTTATAGGCCGGCAGTGCATCCGACTGCACATTGAATTTATAAAGTGTCGTTGTCAGAAGCTGAATGACATAGGCACCGATGATTGACGCCGTCATATTGAATTTACCGCCGCCCAGCGGGTTACCGCCCAGCGCTACCGCCAGGATTGCATCCATCTCGATATCTTTGGCAATAACCGAATAGTTGATAGTAGAAATACGGCTTACTTTGATCAGCCCCACCACAGCCACACAGAGCCCAAGAATAACGAATGAAATAAACTTGATAAACGCCGGATTCAGACCATTCAGCCGGGAGGAATTTGCATTGATCCCCACTGCCTGCGTATAAAGCCTCAGATTGGTAAACTTCAGCACCAATCCGATAATAATCATACAGGCCACCGCAATAAAGAAGGGCGTGGGAATCGGAATCCCCGGTATGAATTCCCCGAAATAAGTAAAGGACGGCTCGCTGACGATGGGCAGTGCATTGAGATTGATCCAGGCTGCGATGGAACGTCCCGCCGTATACAGTATCAACGTGGCAATCATTGGTTGTATCTTGAAATAGGCTACCAATACACCGTTAAACGCTCCGAACAGCATCGCTACAAGACAGCTCACAAGAAAAGCGACAATAATAGGCGCCTGGAGCTGCTCCGGACGTGGATCCGTCCCACACAGTACCCGCAGTAATACACTGCCGCTGATGGCAATGGCTGCGCCCACACTGATATCCTGTCCGCCGGATGCCGCAGTAACGAGCGTCATACCGATAGCAAGAATGGCCAGCTCGGAACCGCTGTCCAGAATTGTAATCAGAAAGCCGGACAGAACCGGATTTCCCGCACTGTTATATCCCAATGTAATCTTAAAAAAGCCGGGATCGGCAATCAGATTGAAAACTGCCAACAGCACCAACGCCGCCAGCGGAATAAAAATCTGCTGCCGGAACAGCTTTGTAAAAAAGCTTGTTACACCTGATCTATTACTATCTTTCCCCTGCATACTATTTATCACCTCCGGCTATTGTATTCATGACCTTCGTCTGATTCAAATCTTCTTCTCTGAGCTCTCCTACCATCTTCCGGTCTCTCATGACGATCAGTCTCGAGCATGTACGCAGCATCTCATCCAGTTCAGAGGAAATAAATGTTACACTCATTCCTTCGGAGGCCAGTTTGAGTACCAGTTTCTGAATATCTACTTTTGTCCCCACGTCGATACCACGGGTAGGCTCATCCAGTATGAGGTATTCAGGATGGGTGAGCAGCCATCTTGCCAGGATCACCTTCTGTTGATTGCCACCGGAAAGGGATTTGATCGGCGTATCCGCAGAAGCAGTCTTAATGCTCAGAAGTTTAATATATTCTTCTGCAAACTTGTTGGCTTCTGCTTTCGAAAACGGTTTGAAAAATCCTTTCAGTACCTGCTGTGCCAATATAATGTTGTCACGGACAGAAAGATCACCAACGATACCGTCTATCTTACGGTCTTCTGGCAGATAGCCGATTCCGTTTCTCATGGCATCGATGGGCCTGGAAATTTTGACCGGCTTGCCGTTCTTTTTCACGGTTCCGCCTGTTACTTTGTCCGCTCCAAATATGGCACGGACACATTCGCTTCTTCCTGAGCCAAGCAGACCGGTGAAACCATTGACTTCTCCCTTACTGATATGGAAATCAAAAGGCTTGATGCCTGCATCGCTCACAAGACCTTCCGCCTCCAGTACGGGCGCTTCATCCTCTCTTTTATCGTATGTACGATACTCTCCCTGGATATCAGACAGATCATCCAATTCCTTACCGAGCATCTTGGAAACAAGTTGAACTCGAGGCAAGTCTTTAATCTCAAACTCCCCTACCAGCCCGCCGTCACGCATGACGGTAATCCTGTCACATATTTCATAAACCTGATCCAGAAAATGTGTCACAAAGATAATTCCTACGCCTTTCGCCTTCAGGTCCCGCATGAGCTTAAAGAGCTTCGCCACCTCCTGTTCATCCAGGGAAGAAGTAGGTTCGTCTAATATCAACACTTTGCAATCCATATCCACCGCTCTGGCAATGGCCACCATCTGCTGCACAGCAATCGAACAACTTGCCAGCTGCTGCGATGCCTTTGCCGGTATATCCAGTGACTGCAAAATTTTGTCTGTATCGGCATTCATCTTTTTCCAATTCTGGACAGGTCCTCTCGTACGGCCTATGTACATATTTTCCGCCACAGAAAGATTCGGGCAAAGTGTAATTTCCTGATATACCGTGCTGATACCCAGCCTCTGAGCTTCCTGCGGAGACCGGATGGAGACTGCGCCTTCATTTCCTTCCAGGAAGATATCACCTTCATCCTTTGTGTAAACCCCTGTCAATACTTTAATCAAAGTTGACTTTCCGGCACCGTTTTCACCCATCAATGCATGGACTTCCCCTTCCCGTAGTGTGAAGTCCACACCCTGCAGAGCTTTTACACCAGGAAAGCTTTTGTGAATATTTCTCATTCTCAAAACTGCATTGTCTTTTTTCATTGCTGCACCATCTTTCACCCCTTAATCCACCTCCTGTAAATTGATTACTATTATCAAAAAGCCAAACATGAATTCCATACGCATTTGACTTATCTGATATAATGAGAATAGAAAACGCGACACAGGCTATAAACTTCCATCTACGCTGTGCCGCGCTCTTTTCAACTACGAAACGCTTTCCTTAGATACCGTAAGTATCAACATCTTCCTGTGTAATCGTAGTAGCGTCAAAACCTTTTTCTTCCATAATAATTACTTTTTCAGAAATTGTTCCGCCGCTTTCAATTGTTTTGATTACTTCATCGATGTAGGAAGACTGGAACGGGTTACACTGTCCGTCATAGTTCCAGTTGCCGGCAAGCAGCTCTTCCAGAGCCCATTTGTTACAGTCAAAGCCCATAACGATGACATCTTTTCCAACACCGTGAGAAATGTTAGCTTTGTCAAGTGCCGCTACGGCGCCCTTTGCCATATCATCGTTCTCAGCATAGATTACGTTGAAGGATTCGCCGGAATCGATAACAGACTGAACGATTTGCTGTGCTTTCTCTGCGTTCCATTCTGCTGTCTGCTGTGTAACGATGTTCATTTCCCCTGCTTCTACCGCTGCGTCAAGAGCGCCTGTACGGCCCTGCTGTGCTGCAGAACCCATAACACCCTGGATATGGATTACATTGTACTCATCAAGTCCCTGACCTTTCAGCCAGTTAACTGCAGTTTCTCCTTCTTTTGCCATATCGGAAACGATGGACGCCTCATAAAGGCTCTCATCTGCATCGATTGTACGGTCAAAGAGAATAACTCTGATACCTGCGTCCTGCGCATCCTTTAATACGGAATCCCATCCTGATGTATCCGCTGCGGAAAGCAGAAGATAATCTACGCCGTCCTGGATAAACTTCTGCGCTGCTGTGATCTGCTCGTCATTCTTAAGGCTGTAAGCGAAAGAGGCAGAATAGCCGTTCTCTTCCGTAAACGTTTCCTTCAGGTCCTTATCGTTTGCTGTACGATAACCGGACTCGTTAGGATCGTTGTTAATAATCCCTACTGTAATCAGTTCGCCTGAAGCTGCTGCGGGCTCCGCTTCCTCTGCCGCCCCGTCATCTGCAGCCGCTGCCGCATCATCTGCCGGTGCTGCTTCTTCCGCACTGTCTGTTGCAGGTGCTGCCGCCTCTTCTGCACTGCCGCAACCCACGATAGATGCTACTACCATTGTTGCTGCCAATAATACTGCCAGTTTCTTTCTTAACATAGAAAAAATCCTCCCTTTTTATTTTTGTCCGGCTCTGTTGCCGTCCTTATGTTTACTTTAATGTCTCCCGCTCTCTGGCGTCAACGGCGCTTCCGCAGGATTTTTCATATTTGTCGCTATCTCCAATACAAGTTTTCATTTCCATTAATTATTTCAATACAAATTTTTAAAAAGAAATCTTTATTTTTAAAATTTTAAGAAAAAAGTGGAATTTTTATCGATTTTTCACTGCCCGTTTCTCATTAACCTGTCATTTCAAATTTTATCAGTCGTCAGTTTTTTGTCACTTTCCCCTTTTTGTTCACAGTTTGTTCATTTCCTCAACTATATTTGTTCATTTTTTTACACAGGATTTGGGAAGCAGATCAGGTAATACAGAAAAAAACACAGGAAAAAAATCTATTTCCAGAAAAATTTTTCATGTCTTTTCCAGTAAGATATGATAGGATGTATAAAACGTCATGGCCCTGACAAAAGGAGACCCCTATGCCAGCTAAATATATCCGTCTTGCCAACCAGTTAAAAGAATTGCTGCTTCAGAATACGGGAAACGGCATTTATAAGCTGCCTTCCGAACATGCCCTCTGTCAGCAGTACCACGTAAGCCGTCAGACGGTGCGGGCGGCCCTCCGCCTTCTGTCAGAAGAAGGCCTTGTGGAAAAAAGGCAGGGTAGCGGTTCTTTCTCCACTGGCCACAGTATTGCGGAAAATAATATCGGTGTCATCCTCAACAACGCTGATGAATACACTTCCCCTGCCCTTTTGGGAGATATCCGGGCTGTCCTCCGGGATAAAGGATATCAGATTCAGGTTTATTCCACCTGCGGTAAAATAGCGGAAGAACGCCGTATTTTACAGTTATTGAAAAGTATGCCCCTGCGCGGGCTGATCGCGGAAGGCACCCGGACCTCTCTGCCAACTCCCAATCTGGATCTGTATGAGAAATTACAATCCAGGGGTATTTCTCTTCTGTTTCTGGGAGGGTATGCCCCCAATCTGCCTGAGTCTGCCTGTATCAAAGAAGACAATTATTATGGGGGCTATCTGTTGACAAAACACCTGATTCAAAAAGGACACAATCGGATTGCCGGTATTTTCAAGTCGGATGACATACAGGGACCGGAACGTTATTATGGCTTTTTGTCTGCTTTGCGGGACTTTCACATTCCCTTTACCGATGAACAGAGCCTTTGGTACACTTCCTCTCATCTTACATCTCTGGAAAAAAAATCAGACACCGGCTTTCTCACATCCTTTCTGCGAAAAAACCGGCATCTGTATACAGCCGTTGTATGTCACAACGATGAAATTGCCTACTGGCTGATACGGGAACTTGGCTATGCCCGGATCCGTGTTCCTGAAGATATTTCCATCGTTTCCTTTGATAACAGTTATATGAGCGACCTGGGACCTGTGCGCATTACTACGTTATCCCACGGAGAGCCCCATATGGGAACAGTTGCCGCCCGGACTATCCTTAAAATGATCCGGGGAGAAACTGTCTCTACAGAAGCTCTTTCCTGGCGATTGATTTCCAAGGGAAGCGATACTCCCCCTTCGAAAAATAGCCTTCTGGTTTTTGGCCCATAGTCAAAACCATATCTTCTCTCATATACCTTTCAGCCTTTCATACTGCTCCTGTACTCTCTTGGCGTACAGCCCTGTGTCTTTTTAAAAACAAAACTGAAATAATGGGGATCCCGAAACCCCACTTCCACTGCGATTTCCCCGGAGTGCTTTTCCGTTTGCCGAAGGAGCAGCTTTGCCCGTTCCATCCGTTTCTTTGTTATATATTCTGTAAAAGTCATTTCCATTTCCTGACTGAATATCGCACTGAAATAATTGGCGCTCACATCCACCGTACTTGCCACTTCATTGAGGGAGACGGTATCTTTTGTATAATTTTCTTCTATATATTCCAGCGCCTTTTTTATCAGTTTCTTGCCCTGACTGTCCATTGCTCTGTCGCTCAATACGATTGCCCGTTCCAGCAATTCCCTCATATACGGTCCCATATCTTCTGTCTGCATGTTGTGTATCTTGCCTTCGTAACTGTTTTCCAACAGCTCTTCCTGCCCATAGCCCAGTTTTTCCACAAAAGTGATGGCTGTAAAACGAATACTTAAAATCAGATAATCACGAAAAATGCGGGACTCAAGAGCCTCCCTGTGACTATCCAGATAACCGTCCACAAAATCTTCTATTTCTTCCACCTGTCCCCGCATCAGAAAATTGCGAATAATCTCTGGATCTGCCTTTGCCGCATCTATACCCCCAAGGGAACTTTCTTCTTTTCCCTGGGGCAGATTGCCCACAGTTTCTTCCATGGTAAGGATATGCTGTTCCGGTTTCAAAAACCTGTAAGACATCATATGGTTCACTTTACTGTATACCTGTGGTAAAAGGCTGAGACGGCCTACGCAGTCTCCGATGGCGCAGCACCACCCCATCTCTTCATCCTGTCCCGAGCAGATCCGCATAATATTTTCCAGGCATTTATTTTTCAGCCCTTCCATCTGCTCCTCTTCTCCTTTCATCAAAATCCCGAATGTGTTAATATTCCACCGAAACATTAAAAATTCAGGATAACGGAGAAAATATCGAGTCAGCTCTTCTCTTTTACCCGCCACCAGCCTGGAATCCTGAGAGCGCTCCCCCATATGTCGTTTCTCCCACAGACTCACCATGGCCAGGTTATAGCCTGCTGCATCCATTCCCAATGAAAGCTTCTGTGCCTCTTCATAGATTTCCTGAACCGAAAGCTGTCCTTCGAAAACTTTCTCAAAAAAATTTCTCCGGGAAAACTGTTCATATTCCTGC
This sequence comes from uncultured Lachnospiraceae bacterium, assembly GCA_910587635.1. Classification (GTDB taxonomy): domain Bacteria; phylum Bacillota; class Clostridia; order Lachnospirales; family Lachnospiraceae; genus VSOB01. The sequence goes on along the minus strand of CAJUNB010000033.1, from coordinate 35,808 downwards.
ATTTCTTCCTTAAATTTTTTCAAATAGTCTTCCTGAGCCCGTTCGTTTTCAATCTTTTCCCGAATCTCCTGTAATACTTTCTGAAGAGAAAACCTGGTAATGGGCTTCAGCAAATACTGCTCCACCCCCACTCGAATAGCCTGTCTTGCATATTCAAATTCATCATAGCCACTTATAATGACGATTTTCATCTGTGGGAATTCCTGACTCACAATTTTAGAAAGTGCCAGGCCATCCATAAAAGGCATCTTAATATCAGTAATCAGCAAATCCGGCTTAATCTTACGGATAAGAGGCAATGCCATCTCCCCGTCACTGGCTTCCCCCGCAAACTGATATCCGTGCTGTTGCCACATAATATTGTCACGCAACCCTTCTCTCACAATGCTTTCATCTTCCACAAGGAATACTTTTAACATGCCCTGTCCTCCCGTCAATAATTTCTGTCCTCTATGTATGCCGATACATTTTCTTTCGTAAATACCTTTTCCTCTACCACATAAGCTTTTTCCACCTGTTCTCCCCGCTCCAGTTTCTGTATGACTTCTTCCACATAAGTTCCCTGATTGGGATTGCATTCGATATCCACATTGATCCTGCCTTCCTCTACCAGTTCCAGGGCGCCTCTTACCGCATCAAAGGAAATAATCGTAATGTCTCCATTTACTCCTGTTGTTAGTCCGGCCTCTTCGATCGCCTCAATGGCTCCAAATGTCATATCATCGTTCTGTGACACAACTACATCGATCTGAGGATACTGTCTTAACATTTTGCGCATCACTTCCTTGCCTTTCGCAGTGGTAAAATCTCCTGTTTCCCGGTCCAGAATATGCCAGTTTTTATATTTGGATGCAATGGCTTCAAATCCCGCTGTCCTCCCCAATTCTGAAGAAGAGCCCGGTGTCCCCTGCAATATGACAATATTCACCGTATCATACAGAATATCCTTTGCCCGCAGATCCTTTTCCAGCCATTCTGCAGCCTTCTCTCCCTCTCTTTTCATATCAGAACCTACCCATGTAGTATAAAGAGACTCATCCACATTGGCCCGACGGTCCATGAGAATCACCTCAATGCCCGCTTCTTTTGCCTCTTCCAGAACAGTATTCCACCCATCCTCTGTCATAGGCGAAAACACAATATAATCTACCCTCTGAGAAATGTAACTCCGAATGGCCTTGATCTGATTTTCCTGTCTCTGTCTGGCATTATCTGTCAGTAAAAAATATCCGTTTTCCTTCGTAAAAGTTGATTCCACAGATTCTGTATTCGCTGTCCTCCATACCGATTCACTTCCAATCTGAGAAAATCCCACTACAATCAGGTCTCCATTTTCTCCATATATGTACAGATCATCCGTCTCATTATTATCTTCTGGCGCAACGCTGGATGACACACCACAGCCAGACAGAGCCACCAGCACAATAACTGCTACAACCGCCACGGTATCTTTCCACACTTTTCCTCTCATTTCAACTCCCCTCACCTTCTCCAAAGTATTCCATTGGAATTGTAATACTGACACAAGTCCCTTCATTCTTCACAGATTCAATTTCCATTCCGTATTCCATCCCAAAATTCATACGAATCCTCTCGTTTACATTCGCCAATCCGAATCCTTTCTGCGTCTCTTTGCAAGGCTTTCTGATTTCTTCCCGAAGTCTTTCCAGTTCTGTCTCTTCCATTCCCACTCCATTGTCCCTGACAATAAAACGAATCAAATCCCCTTCCTGCTTTCCGGTAATATCGATTCGTCCCTTTGCCCGTTTATATTTAATACCATGATACAGCGCATTTTCCACAAGAGGCTGTAACATCAGCTTCAATATCTTATACTTATAAATCCCGGGGTCTATAGAAATATCATATTCCAGAATATCCCGGTAACGGGCATGCTGTATTTCCAGATAGCTTCTGATATGCATCTCTTCTTCCCGAATTGTGATGAACTCCTTTCCTTTACTGAGTACGAGCCGGAAAAATTCAGACAGAGAAACTACCATACTCACCGCCTCCTCCCTGTCATTTCCTTCGATCAACCAGACAATCGTGTCCAATGTATTGTACAGAAAATGAGGATTGATCTGTTCCTGTAAGAGTCGCAATTCTGCATCCCGTACCTTTCGCTCATCATCTTTAATCTGATTCATCATAATGCGCAGCTTTTCAGCCATATTATCCACACTGTCAGACAGTATTCTGATCTCATCTTTTGTATGAATTTTTGCCCTGACCGTAAATTCTCCCTTTGCAATTCTCTCCGTTACTTTACACAGACGCTCCAGCGGATTGGTGATGCTCTTCAGTACGAGAGAAAAAATAATCATCACAAGAACCACTGCTGCTCCGATCAGCCACGCGCAAAGTACCAAGAAGGTGCTGATCTGTTCATTCAGCTGATCTGTCAGATCTTCGATACTTTTTGTCTGATAGTAAATATAATATTGGATGTCATCCTGAATCAGTTCTGTCAATATATAAACGTTGTTATCCAGGAGTTCCATATTTTCATCATATCGTTCCCCCGCCTCTACATTAATTCGCACATCATCAATCCGATCCTCCAATGTATCAATGTTCCGCAACAGACTTTGGAGCCACGCCAGACTCTCCCGGTCTGTAGTGATCGTCATCAATTCCCTGAAATCCGTCCTCAATTCACCAATCAGATCATACGGATCTTTCAACGATTTCTCTTCCTGTATGTTGTTAAAAGATACATAGCCCACTGCCAGCTTATAGATACTCTCGTCCAGCTCTTCTTTGAAATTTAAATTATAATTATTAGCAATTGTCATATTACTGACAATACTGTCATAAGAATCTCTGTAATTGACAAGTGCTGCGATCAGATAGACAGCAATTCCCAGAAGAGGAACAAGTGCCACAATCATCAGAAGTACGATCTTCATCTTCAGTGGATATTTTATTTTCTCATTTCTCTGTCCGTCTGCCATTGATTTTCTCCTGTCAGTATCTTTTCAGATACGAAATCAAAAATATCAGTTGTCCTATCTTCTTTTCATTTTCCAATAAATTTTCCTTTCCGTCAACGTGCTATTCCTTTTTCCTGTCACATATAATTCACTGAAAGAACGATAAGGCATATCACATATGAAATATTCTTTAAAAAAAGGAATCCTTTTCCTGGCTTCCATTTTCCTGTGTATTCTTTTATTTATCGGTTTTCAGACATTCCGCTTCCACCGTCTCACCAATACTTTGTTCCGGGAAGAAATGTCCAGCGACACCTTAAGCATGCATTATGTGCTGGCAAACCCGGAAAACTATGGTATCCCCGGGGATTGTCCTTCTCTTCCGATTTATTCCAGGGAAGCCCAAAAACAGGGATACCTTCAGCTGAAATTGTATAAAAAAACGGCTTCCCAAATCCACCCTGTTTTTTTCGGAAAGGATAACCGCCTTTTGCACACTCTGCTAATGGATTATCTGGAAAGCCGAAGCAAAGAAGAGGATTTCCCCTACTATGCGGAGCCTCTCTCCCCTGCCTCCGGTGTCCAGTCTTCTCTGCCGATTCTTTTGGCAGAATACACCTTCCGAAGCCAGCAGGACGTGGAAAACTATCTCTCTCTACTGGAACAGATACCCGCTTATCTTGAGGGAATCGCACAGTACGAAAAAGAAAAAGCCCAGGCAGGACTTTTTATGTCAGATATTGCTGCAGACAAAGTAATTGATCAGTGTTATCAGATTATAGACTTTAACAGCCTTACCAATGATACTCATTTCTTGAATACCTCTTTTTCAGAACGTCTTCTGCCACTGGTGGAAAAAAATCTGATCACGCCGGAGCAAAGAACTGCCTATATTCAGCAAAATCATATACTTTTACTGGAAACGGTCCTCCCTGCCTATGAAGCACTGGGAGATGAAATACTTGTGCTGAAAGGCAGTGGCGGAGAAGAAAGAGGGCTGTCACGTCTTCCAAAAGGAAAAGAATACTACACTTTTCTCTTCTCTCAGTCCACCGGTTCCGATCGTTCTGTGGCGGAGGTCCAAAATCTCCTTGCCATGCAGTTGAAAAAAGATACAAAAGAACTGGCAGCACTCCTGGAAAAGTCTCCCGATCTCTCTGCTGCCTCTCTGGAAGAGAGTTTTCCTCAGGCCGAACCCGCTTTCTGCCTCCAGGATCTTCGGCAGAGGATGGCAGAGGATTTCCCTCCCATGCCCGGAGACACAGAGCCTTCCTGTACAGTCAAACGAGTATCTCCCAGTCTGGAAGAATATTCCAGTCCGGCTTTTTATCTTACACCTCCTATTGATGATATTACCGAGAATTCCATCTATATCAACGAGAAGGATCCTATGACCGGTCTGGACCTGTATACTACTCTGGCCCATGAAGGATATCCGGGGCACCTTTACCAGACTGTTTATTTCCAGCTCTGCCAGCAGAATAAAAACAGCAATCCTGCCCGCAGCCTGCTTCACTATGGAGGCTACTGCGAAGGCTGGGCCCTCTATGTGGAAATGCAATCCTATCAGTACGCAAAAGAATTATTGAAAGAATCAGGAGCTTCTCAAGACCTTCTGTCCCTGGTAGAAGCCATGCGCCTGAACCGGAGTATACAGCTTTGCCTGTATTCTCTCCTGGATCTGGAAATTCATTATAACGGCTCCAGTGTGGAAGAAGTATCTGATTTTCTGTCCGGCTTTGGCGTCACAGATTTTGAAATCGCCCAAAATATCTATGAATATATTGCACAGGAACCCGCCAATTACCCGAAATACTATGTTTCCTATCTGGAATTTGAGATACTGAAAGAAGAGGCAAAAGAAAAATGGGGAGAAAGTTACAGCGACATACGCTTCCATCAAAAGATACTCGAAACAGGACCTTGTCCTTTTCCCACACTGCGGGATATGATCCTATAGGAAACCCCAGGGCAATTCCGATACGATTAAAAGGGCCTGTTTCAGGATTCCATTCCTGTCAACAGGCCTTTATTTTTGCATTTCTTTTAAATACTGATTGAGATTGGACAATACTTTTTCTAACAATATTTTCTCCCGGTCATCTAACCTGTGTACGATACTGTTCACAAGATCTTCATGGAATTTCTGATGCTCCAAATAAACCATCCGCCCTTTTTCTGTCAGAGAGACCAAAACGACACGTCTGTCAGATTCGCTCCTGACCCGCTCTACAAATCCCTTTTTCACAAGACTGTTCACCGATATTGTCAGTGTTCCTGTCGTTACAGAAAGGGCTTTCGCTACAGATGTCATGTTCTTGGGCTTACCGATACCAATAGTTTCTATGACATGCATGTCATTTGCAGTGGCATTCTGGTATTCTCCTGTCTGAATGACCCGTTCCTCGATTCCGGTAATATTCTTAAATACTTTGACAAATACCTCATTCAAGGCAGCATTGATATCCACGCCCGGCTGCATCCTTTCTTTATAGTTTGATATTCAAAGTATATCACAACTTCTTCAAAGACGCAAATAGAGGATATTTAACAATATCAGGATATTCCGAATGTCTCTTATATAAAGGTATCTTTACTCTTCCATCATCTGCTCCAGATAATCCCTGTCCCATAGCAAAATCTTCAGTTTCTTCGCCGCCTCTACCGCAGGCCCGGTGAAATACTGGTTTGTCAGGACAGCACCTACCATCCGGTCATAGAAATCCCGCCCCGCATAGACTTCCTGTACTGCCTTGACCCCTACATCCGAAGTATAACATTTACACTGAATCGCGTAAGTCACTCCCTCTTTCTCAGCCAGGATGTCCACTCCAAAGTCTCCGCTGGATTTTGTCACTTCCACTTCCAGAAATCCATTATCACGTAAAAGCTGTGCACAGTATTCCTCGAACGCAAGTCCTTCCATATCGTCCACATGCAGGTATCTCTTTCTGGAAGATATTATCCTATGTATAATCCCCCACAACAGCAATAGCAGAATTCCGGCCACTACAAGCGCCGGAATCACAGTTTCTGTATCTCCTGAGTTGTGCAGTATCGTTTGTATTCCCAACTGTCTCAAAGTATCTTTTCCTCCTGTCGGTTTCCTCTTTCGATCTTACCTAACCCTTTCTGTATAAAATAGACGCATCGACGAAAAAAGGCGAATTGGGACATATATCCCGTTATGAACTGAAAAGATTATAACATGCCTGCAGCTATTATCACACTTGCCACGATTCCTGCCAGTGTACAAAACAATGCTCCTGGCAATGTGAACCTCGTCTTTGTCACCTTTGCCGCCATAAAATATACGGACATTGTATAAAATACCGTTTCGGTACAGCTCATCATAATAGACGTAATCAGCCCAACATAGGAATCCGTGCCAAATTCTTTGAAAATATCCAGCACAAGTCCTGTAGCCGCAGAAGAGGAAAACATCTTAATGACTGTCACCGGAATGAGAGAAGAAGGAAACCCGACAGATTCCGTCAACCCGCCGGTCAGTTTTCCCACAAAGTCCAGAAAACCGGAGGCCCGCAGCACTCCCACTGATACCATAAGCCCTATAAGTGTGGGCATAATTCCGATTACAACCTGAAAACCGTCTTTTGCCCCTTTGATAAAGTTCTCATAGACATTGGTTTTCATCAGCAGTCCTTCTGCAACAATATAAAAAATAACTAGAGGGATAATAATATTTGACAGATTCGATAATACAGAGAGCATAAAAATTCCGGGCAGTGATTTATTACATATATATGCAATCACGCCCGGAAATATTTAACACTGTTTCTATTATTGCCGTTATCCCTTTATGATTTATCCTTGCCTGTCAATGTTGTCCTATGTTCTACTGTATAGACAGATCACTCCATCCGTCATCGGGAACGAGCGCAATGTATGTTTTACCGGTATTGATACTGATCTCATTACCATCCTCATCAAAGAAGCGAGTCGCTTTTGTATCCCCGGTCTTTGCCCAGGTAACCGGAATCGCTTTACCGTTTGTAATATAATAACCATCCCTGTTGCTTGCATCAATACAGTTATAGATCAGGTAGCCATTCTCATCATACTGATGGAATGTACAGTTCTGGAGCAATACATTCTTAAAAGTAAGCACTGCATTTCCATTACCGGGATCCACATGGGCATCCCCATATTCATAATAATCATAGGTCTTTGTCTCTTCATTGTACTTCAGAGTTGATTTATTATGAGGGAACGGGAGGGAAATCTCTGTAGCATCTTTTGCACCGCCTTCACCGTCCAGGGAAAGCTCCTCATCAGAGAATTTGAAATGCTGGAAATCTTCTACTCCATCGCCTTCATAATATTGATCATATTCCCGGGAATAATTGGAAGCGCTGAACTTGGAATCCAAATTTCCAGTACAGATATACTCTGTAAATTCTCTCGCCTTACCATTGTCAATTCTGTCAAATCCGCCACTGAAATGTGCCGAATAATCTTCTGCCAGATACGGGTCAATATAGAACGGTCCGCCGTCATGGCAAAGCACTGCATTCCACTCTGCTGCCAGCAGAATATTCGTGGGTCTCGTACTTCGGATACTTCCCAGCCGTTCGATCTTTTCCCAATCTTTAACAACTGCCATCAGACGAGTGATTCTGCCGTTTTTTGTGCTATTCATTACTTCATATACTACATCTGCATCGGAAAGTCCGTAGTGGGGGAGTGCCGTTGACTCATTATCCACCATCGCAGCGATAGGTCTTTGATTTTTCAGACTCTCGTCAATCCACTCATTTGTAAGTTCACTCCGGTACATACCGTCGTGGTTCTCTTCCTCTCCTACCTCTTCTTCCGTCTCTTCTGTCTCTTCTTCAATTTCCATTTCCACAGTTTCTTCTTTGATATCGTCTAAGATCGAAGCATCTTCTTCCTCTTTCTTACCGCATCCTCCCAGAACCATGGCAGCCAACAAAGCGGAAGTTAAAAGCAATACTGATTTTCTTTTCATTGGTTCACCAAATTCCTTTCTGTTTATTCAAATTTCAATGCTCTTTTCCTATCATACTACAATATTGAAATCTGTCCAACTGGTTTTTATCACAAAAAAAGGAAGAATTTCCTAATATTTTTTTCGAAAATATCTGAATTCTTTTTATTTTTACTTATCCAATTAATTAATACCTGCTATCCCCAATTGTCCATCCACAGATTTAAAAATAATATTGGGTGTAGCATCTCCCATAACGACACCTGCCATCGTTTCCTCCAATGTAGCAATATCTACAGCTGCTATCGCTGCACATCTTTCTTCTGTAAAAATAACGTCCTCACCCAGTTCCATAAAAGCGTCTCTTTCTTCAACCACTTCTCCATTGACTGCCACCGGATAAGTACACATATCAGCCAACGTTTCCAGATCTTTATTAGCCACTGCTGCCTGAATCTTTTCCGCAAACGCTGCTATTTCTCCATTATCACTTTTTGTTTCCAGATCACTGTTACTGTCGTTTTTCTCTATTACTTCACTTTCTGCCATTTCACTAACTGCCTGTTCCTCCTCTGCCTGTCCGTCTTCCGCATTCGCATCTGTCTCTTCTACAGTTGCTTCTTCCCGTACTTCAGCTTCCGCTGCTTCCTGCACTTCCTGCGTGCCACATCCTGCGCAGGCCAAAATCATAATTCCTGTTATCAGTATGACTCTCCATTTTTTCATAACGTTTCCTCCTGATGTTATTAAAAGATTTCTTTTTTATATCCAGCTCATTATACAGGACTGTTATTTTTATGTCAAATTTGTTTTTTAGATTATCGATAGCTTTTATATTCAAATGAAAATATGATATTCTTATAACTAAATTAAAAAAGCGAAGAGCCTTATTCTCTCCGCTTTCCGCCCACTATCTTACAAAATAAAATCCCCGCCGCCGTACTCACCGCTGTGGCCAATATCGCCGGCGCTATGATAACTGCCGGATCGGTACTGCCGTACTGGCTCCGGTAGGCAATCATATTCACCGGAATGAGCTGCAGGGAAGAGATGTTCAAAATCAGAAAAACACACATTTCCCTGCTGGCTTTCCGTCCTCGTTTCCCCGGTCCTGTTTCCGTATATTCCAGGTTCCCCCGCTCGGCCTCCAGCTTCGCCAGCTCTTCCATTGCCTTCAGACCCGCCGGAGTACATGCCCAGCCGAGCCCAAGTACATTGGCAATGATATTTGTGGAAATATATTTTCTGGCCTTATGCCCCTTTGGAATATTCGGAAACATAAAAGAAACAAAAGGACTGATCGCCTTTGTCCATTTATCAATCAGGCCCGCCTTCTCTGCAATTTCCATCAGTCCCATCCACAGGGCCATAACTCCCATCATTGTGATGCAGAGATTCACCGCTTCTCTCGATGAATCCAACGCTGCATTTGTCACTTCCGCCATATGTCCGGTCAGAGAACCGTAAATGACACCGATAATGATCATGCTCCCCCAAATATAATTCAGCATCGTAAATACTCTCCCATCATTTCTATCAGTATATGAGGAGCAGCACAAAACCATATCAAATATTTTAATCTTCCAGCAGACGGAGCCCAAAACTGTCATCTGATGCATGCTCATCACTTCAAATTGCCGATATACCCACTCCCAATGCCATAATAAAAGGCACTGTCATCGGTCTGGTAGTGACACCTCCTGAATGAAAAGCTACTGAAAGAAAATCTTTCGGAACAAAAAGAGCAACGACAAGAAAGTATCCCACTCGTTCATCAATGGAGGCATCGCCAGTTCCGCACCAATAGAAAAAGGCAGCATCCCAGCAATCAACAGCACTGCCTCTATGAGAAATGCCATCAGAATGCTTGGCGCCACAGGTGCAATCGTAAAACACAGTAAACTTTCCTGTCGTCAATTTATAAGCCCTTCACAGACTTTTCCCTTTTTTATCACATGCACAAGATTCAAATCTCTATCTAAAATAACGATATCGGCATATTTTCCTGCTTCAATACTCCCATAATCCGCCGATAACCCTACTGCTATGGAAGGATTTTTTGTGGCACATTTCACTGCACTTTCCAGAGGGATACCCGCCGTCTTTACCGCGTAACGCAGGCAATTCATCAGATTTGTAGCAGAGCCTGCAATCGTACCATCTGCCAATGTTGCCAGATTGCCCTGTACTTTTACAGCCTGACCGCCCAGAGAATATTCTCCGTCAGGCATACCAGTGGCTTCCATGCTGTCACTGATCAGTATAATGCGGTCATCGCCGAACATCTTAAAAGTAGCGCGAATCACAGCCGGATGCACATGGACACCGTCACAGATCAATTCTACGTTGCAGTCGCTGTCACAGGCCGCTCCAATCACACCGGGCGCTCTGTGGGAAAAAGGAGGCATCGCATTATACAGGTGTGTTACCTGCTTTGCCCCCCGGCCAAATGCCTCTTTCGCCGTATCATAGTCCGCCGTCGTATGGGCCACGGAAATCACCACTTCCTCTTTACACGCATCGATGAATTCCATCGCTCCTTTCTCTTCCGGCGCCAGTGCACACAGACGAATCAGTCCCCCCGACGCCTTTTGCAACCTTCGAAACGTCTCTGCGTCCGCCCTGGCAATATAATCAGGATTCTGAGCTCCTTTCTTTGCCATGGAGATAAAGGGCCCTTCCATATTGATTCCTACCAGTTCAGCCCCTTCTCCTGTATTGGACTTTCTATAATCCGCTGCCGCTTCCATGATTTTCAGCAGAGCACTCTCCCCCAGTGTCATAGTTGCAGGATTCATACTTGTGATACCGTTTGCCAACTCATACTTTGCCATTTCTGAAATGGATTCCTGGCTCCCGTCACAGAAATCATGCCCTACACAGCCATGGAAATGAACATCTATCAGTCCGGGAATCACATAACAGTCCTCCACATTTATGATATCATCGTCATTTTTATCGTCTGTAATCCGCTCTCCATCAATATAAACATCCTTTTTAGTAAAGTTCCCTTCTGCCCCAAATACAAACCCATTTTTAATTACCATAAATACCCTCCTTCTCCATGATCTTTATATGATCTTTGACAGAAATTCCTGCAGGCGGGGATGAGAAGGATTTTCAAAGAAGTCTTTTGGATTGCTCTCTTCTTTGATCACACCTTCGTCAATAAACAGCATCCTCGTACCTACTTCTCTGGCAAAGCCCATCTCATGTGTAACAATTACCATTGTCATTCCTTCTTTTGCCAGGTCCCCCATTACGTTCAACACTTCTCCAACCATCTCCGGGTCCAGTGCAGAAGTAGGTTCATCGAAAAGCATCACTTCTGGATGCATCGCCAGAGACCTGACAATGGCAATTCTCTGTTTCTGTCCGCCGGAAAGCTGTGCCGGATAGGCATTCTCCTTCTCTTCCAGTCCCACTCTCTGAAGCAAAGCCCTGGCCTCTTTTTCTGCCTCTTCTTTTGGCTTGTTCAACAGTTTAATAGGCGCCAGCGTGAGATTTTCCAGGATTGTCTTATGAGGAAACAGATTAAAATGCTGAAATACCATACCGATCTTCTGTCTGTACTTATTAATATCTGTCTTTTTATCTGTAATATTCATCCCTTCAAATGTAATCGTTCCCGAAGTTGGCATCTCCAAAAGGTTCAATGACCGAAGAAATGTGGACTTTCCCGAACCGGAAGGTCCCACTATAACCACCACTTCACCGCTTTTAATTTCCGTACTGATATGATCCAGTACAAGGTTGCTGCCAAACGCTTTACACAAATTATCGATCTGAAATAATATTTCTCCTTTACCGCTCACTTGTACGCAGCCTCCTTTCCAGTTTTCCTACCAGTCCCGAGAGAACAACTACCATAATCAGATAAATGATCGCTACCGCAATCAGAGGCATAAACGCTTCATATGTACGACTTCGGATAATATCGCCGCCTCTTGTCAAATCCATCATTCCGATATAACCACAGACTGAAGTCTCTTTCAGCAGTACGATAAACTCATTTGCCAAAGCCGGCAGTACATTTTTAAACGCCTGAGGCATAATGATATACCACATTGTCTGCGGATAACTAAAGCCCAGACTTCTGCCTGCCTCCAGCTGTCCCGGGTCGATGGACATAATACCTGAACGGACAATTTCCGCCACATAGGCCCCGGAATTGATGCCAAATGCCAACGTGGCTACAATGAGCTTATTCATATTGTATTTTCCGAATACCACATAACACATAATCATGAGCTGTACCATCATAGGCGTTCCCCTGATTACTGTCAGATAAATTTTACAGATAAGATTTAATATCCTTCCCTTGCCGGTTTTATCATAGGTAGATCGTATGATTGCCACCAAAAATCCGAGTGCAATTCCCAGCAGTACCGCCAGAAAAGTGATTGCCAGCGTATTTCCCAGTCCCTTTACAAGATACATATATCTGTCATCTTTGATAAAGTTCGTATAAAAGCGTACCTTAAAATCTTCCACGTCTCCACACCCTTCTCTAACTAACAAGCGGGCCATTCCATGCATACCATGTAACAGTCCGCTTGTCTGTAACATTTATTTTATTATAATCTACAAATTATTTTCTTACAATAACAACCTGTGTGGATGTTGCGTAAGAATCTGTGAAATCGATACTTGTCAGACGATCTTCCGTCACTGTCATACCAGCTGCACCGAAATCAGCTTTACCGGACTGTACTGCACTGATGATTGCGTCAAATTCCATATCATCGATCTGTAATTCATAACCCAGTTTATCACAAATAGCCTTTGCAATATCGGCATCGATACCCACAACTTCTTCTCCCTCATAAAATTCATAAGGCTCGAATGCCGCATTGGTAGCCATAACCAGCTTCCCGTTAGAATAATCTACGTCCGCAGGAGATTCATAAGGGCAGGTTCCCTTTGTATCATCTCCGATATAGTTGGCAACGATCTGATCCAATGTTCCGTCTTCCTTCAATTCATTCAGCGCGCCGTTCATTGCTTCTTTCAGGTCTGTCTTATCCTTAGAGATACAGATCGCATAATCTTCGATTGCAAAATCCTCTTCCAGAATCGTTAAATCATCATTTTTCTCTACAAAAGCCTGCGCCGGCTGAGCATCGATGATCACACAGTCGATCTTGCCCTGCTTCAATGCCTGTACCGCATCTGCTCCCTTATTATAACGCTCGATGGTAGAACCTTCCGCCTCATAATCGCTGGCATAGATATCGCCTGTCGTTCCCAGCTGTACGCCGATAGTCTTACCCGGCAGATCTTCCAGAGAGTTTACCGTATTGGGAATCGCTTCTGATGCCGCCTCTGCTTCCTCTTCCGCCTCTTCCACAACCTCTTCTGCCGGTCCCTCCGCGCTACTATCCGCTGTGGGCGCCTCTCCCTGATCCGCACTGCCACATGCCGTCAGCATTGCTGTCATGCAGACCGTTAGCAATAATGCTGCAAACTTTTTCATAACATTCTCCTCCATTCATCTTTTATGCATATTTATTCATCAGATTTAATACTAACATGTTTTTCATAAATTACAAGTCTTTTTTATTTTTTCCCGCCATTCTTCCCCACTGATCAGCACGCTCGTCTCTATGTCTTCGATTCCTCTTTCTGATATATATACATCCGCTATGATATTCCGCAGTTTGCCTTCAAAAGGTTTATTCCGGTAAAAATAATATTTTAAATGGAGACAACCATTTTGTTCATTCTCTCTCACATAGTAACAGTCGTATTTCTCGTCTCCTCTCCACTTATTTCCCGCATACTTCCGATCATCTTCTATATCCGAAAGCATAGCTTTCTGCTCTCTGCTTACCTGTTCTTCCCTTTTTTCTCCATCTGCTTTTCCGGCAAGTAATTCTTTTATGAGACCACTTTCTATTTTTTTCTCATTCAAATCTTCCAGTAATGCATCTCCCACATATGTGGCTATTTCTGTGGCTCCATAACACTCCCATAAGGATAGAGTATTCCTCTTTTTATTCCCGTAGGCAGCATCCTCATCGAAACAATATTCATTTAGCAAAACAGGGACTTCTTCTGTCAAAGAATCTGTGATACGGATTCCGACTCCCGCTCCGGTATCCTCTCCGTCCTGGAGCAGCGCCAGCCGGTTCCCCTCTTTTTTCCTCGCTGCCATCCGCTCTTCCTTCGTAAGAAATACGACCTGTAGCGCTGTATCCGCCAGCTTTCCCTTATCTGTAATTTTCACTTCAAAGATGACCGCCTGTGCCGCCCCTTCTGCTTCCTGTTTTTCACCAAATTCAGGATATATATAATAACATAACTTGATACATCCCTCTTTTTCTGTCATATCTGAAAAATAACAGTCATAGTCTCCGTCACTTTTCCAGTCTTCTGAAAGTTTTTCCCAGGGAAGCTTCTGAAATAGATAGAAGTCATAGTCACTTTCAAACAATTCTCCATAGAGCACTGTATTTTCACCTTTGCTCTCCAGTACATCAGTAACTATTCTGCCGATAGTTTCTCCACTCTCTGCCGCATCTTTTACCAACAGTCCTCCAGGACCTTCCGATAGTTTTTTCAGAAGTTTGTCATATTCCATATGCTGCTGCCAGTATTTTCCGTAGTCGATTACAATTTTCCCTGTCTCTGCCTCTCCATTTCGAATCACGCTCTCCTCATATTCTTCCTGGAAAAAATCTCCCTGCTGCCGTCCATAACAAGTATTTATGCCCTCTGGTAGTATATTCACATCGACTTGGATATCCCGGATGATTCCCTGCTGATCTACAGTCACTCTCACGTCGGCTTTCCAGTTCCCCTCTTCATCCCCCGGGGCAATTACAGATACTTTTTCAACTTCTGAAACAGTTCTCAACAATGCCTTTTCCTGTTCCGTCTCATTCCCGACACTCCCACTGTAAAATCTATAAAAGAAATCATAGCCTGCCACACCAAAGACCCTGTTAATCCGATAGAAACAGTCATATCGGCTGGCATCCGTTTTCTGTCCCTGTCGTAAGATTTCCCACTCTTCTTCTGTGATTTCCAATGCATCCAGCGCCCGACCAGAAAAATATTGCTTATTTCCTTTCGATATTTTCCGACGCTCCAGAATATCTTTCAGAATTTCTCCAAGAAAAACGCTGTTTTCGCTCATATGCTCCGATCGGAAAATTCCCTTTCCCACAGAGGAATTTTTCACAAGCCAATCCGGTTCCTTTATGTATTGCATCTGATTAGCTTCCCTGCGAAGTGTATAACCGAGGATATTTCCCTGCTCTTCCCCTGGTGTCACCGAAATGCGCTCGGCTCCTTCTTCCAGCCAATAAGAAAGTCCCTGTCCCTCTTCCGAAAAATCGGGCAGCTCTATAGATACCTGATTGATATGTAATTGCCTGGTCTCCTGATTTTCATAAAAACAGAGCAGTCTTCCTCTGTCATATATATCGTATATCAGATACTGCAAACAATACTCTTCTCCCAGCTCTTCTTCCCTGATCTGATAAGATGCCCTTTCATTTCCATCCAAGTCATAAAATATCAGCTCTTTCTTCCCATCGTACCGGAAATATCCCTTTGCCGTTAAGATGATCCCATCGATACGTCCGATTCCGGTTTCTCTTGACTCTCCCAGCACACCCTGCATAAATATGCCGCCATTTCCATAGATTTTCCGAGAGTTGTCAAAAAAGAAAAGGCTGTCTCCGCAAGTTGCCTGCCATTTTATCTCCTCATAGCCTGTCGTTTCCGCCGATACTTCCGACTCTGTCCATGTATCTATTCTTTCTTCTTCCCGACTTTCCAGATTATATGCCCATAAAGAGCTGATTCCGTCCTCTCCTTTGCTCCAATAAAGTAATTCTCCTTCATAAATATACCAGTACGGGTCTATTGCCCCTCCTTCCGCCTCCACTGAAGGTTCATATTCATAACAGGAATATGGCTCCGTATCTAAATCGCAGATAAGAAAAGTATTCACTTTTTTCATCATAATTAAGTTCTCATACTGGCGTATTTTTCCGTATACATCTGTATTTTCCAATGGAAACAGGCCAAATAAATCATAGACCAACTCCCCTGTTCTTTTATAAACATCATTCTCCAATCTGTATACAGTATTCCCAAGAATCAGAATATCCTTCCAGCAGGCATAACTGCCGCTTCCCTGCATCGTCATACCATCGTCGTATTCCAGTCCGGCAATGTATCCGGGGATTATTTTTATCCGGTCAGAGAGCCCTTCTTCCACAGATTCTTTTGCTTCTGTTTCTTCTGATTGTATATCCTTTTCTGATATCTTTTCCTCTCCCGACTGCCCGGCTTTTACTCCCCAGAGCAAAAATATGACAATTACTGCTGCTATAATCTTTATCCATTGGTGTTTATTCTCTGTTTTCATGATCAAATTACCTTTATGAGAACAAAACGAAAGAAAATCCCGCAAGCGGGATTCCTTTCGGTCCATATATTTATCTCATTTCTACCACTCTATCAGACAGGTTCCCCACGTCAGACCGCCGCCAAATCCAGATAAAATAATTTTATCTCCCTTTTGAAGCATCCCTTTTCGGTTCACATCGTCCAGTAAAATCGGTACACTCGCCGCGGATACATTGCCACAGTGATCCAGACTGATAGGAAATCTGTCCAGGCTTATTTTCAACCGCTTGGCTACAGCCTGTATGATTCTCAGATTTGCCTGATGCAGCAGATAGTATTTAATGTCTTCCGGCTGCAGTCCGGCCTTTTCCAACACTTTATGGATAGAGTTTGGTACATATGTCACTGCAAATTTATATACTTCCTGTCCATCCATCTGCGTATAGCTATAATTCTTCTCTGTCTGGACGAGGGGATTGTTATTCGTTCTGTTTCTGCAGGCCAGATATTTACCTTTCTCTCCGTCACTTCCCTGATCGTATGCGATCAGCCCCCCCTCCTGGGCCTGTACCACGGCAGCACCGGCTCCATCTCCAAACAGAACACATGTACTTCTATCGCCCCAATCCATAATTCTGGAAAGGGTCTCCGCCCCGATAAGTAATGCTGTACGGCACATGCCGCACTGTATATACGCATTTACTGTATGTAAACTGAACAGAAAGCCTGCGCAAGCCGCATTGATGTCGAACGCCACTGCATTTACCGCCCCAAGTCCCGCCTGTACTTCGCAGGCCGTAGAAGGGGTAATATAATCTCCGGTCAGAGTGCCAACAATAATCATATCCAATTCTTCCGGCGCTACTCCCGCTTCGGCCAATGCCCGCCTCCCCGCCTCCAGAGAGAGGGAAGCTGTCGTCTCTTCCTTTACCAAATGCCTTTCCTTAATTCCCGTTCTGGAAGATATCCACTCATCGGAAGTATCCATAATTGTGGATAAATAATCGTTCGTCACGATTGCTTCGGGTAAGCAACTTCCCGTTCCTATGATTCTAGCTGTCATGTTCATCTCCATTCGTCATATTTATCTGAATTCCTCTATAATGTCTTTTACATGCTCCAGTTCTTTTGCACGATAGGCGTTGCTTCCACAGAATAGAAGCGCATTTTCTACATTTCCAACTGCTGCGTTTACCAAAGCATCTGTAATACAATAAGGCGTCTCTGCCGGTTTACATGTACTGATACATGTATGGCACTTGCCATGGGGAATCCGACCCTCCTTAGCTCTCTTCATAAAAGGATTCAGAATTGCTCTTCCCGGCATCCCCACGGGACTTTTCACAATGACAATATCTTCTTCTTTGGCATCAATGTAGGTCTGCTTATATGCCGGTGCAGCATCACATTCATATGTGGTGACAAACCGCGTTGCCATTTGTACACCTGCCGCCCCCATTTCCATATAATGCTCCATGTCTTTTCTTTCATAAATACCGCCTGCCACTACTACCGGAATGTCTTTTCCATACTGAACACCATATTCCTTTACCCGGTCAATGATCTTCTGGATTTCCACATCGTAGGCGGCATCATCAATTTCCACCAAATCTTCCATATGGAATCCAAGATGTCCCCCTGCCCGAGGCCCTTCAATCACTATCAGATCCGGCAATCGGTTATACTTTTTCTGCCAGTATTTAAAGATCACTTCTGCCGATTTCAGACTGGATACAATAGGCGCCAGTTTTGTTTTGGATTCTCCCACCAGCTCCGGCAGTTTCATAGGAAGTCCGGCTCCAGAAATAATCAAATCCACTCCTGCTTCTACCGCTGCTTTTACATATCTTTCATATTCCCTTGTAGCCACCATAATATTGACGCCGACAATACCGCCTCCAGAAAGTTCCTTTGCCTTTGCGACTTCCTTACCGATTGCCCGCATATTTGCTTCGATAGGATGATCATCAAAATCGGGCTCCCGGTATCCGATCTGCGCTGTCGATATTATCCCGATACCGCCTTCCGCTGCAACGGCACCGGCCAGACCTGACAAACTGATACCGACACCCATACCGCCCTGAATCACAGGAACCTCTGCTTTCAAATCTCCGATTACAAGTGCTCTGCTCTTTTTATCCGCCATTTTCCTACTCCGCTTTTCCCAGAGCGAACGTAAGCTCTGCCTGTGCCACTACTTTACCGTCCACATAGGCTTTTGCACTGCCCACTCCGATAGGTCCTTTTGATTTTATGATCTCAGTCTCCAATAAAAGTACATCTCCGGGCACTACTTTTCCTTTAAATTTAGCAGAATTGATGGCTCCGAAATAAGCTGTCTTCCCTTTGTTTTCCGGCAGGCTTAAAATCGCCACTGCACCCACCTGTGCCAGTGCCTCCACAATCAGGACTCCCGGCATGACTGGTTCCTGCGGAAAATGCCCTGCAAAAAACGGTTCGTTATAAGAGACACACTTTTTACCCACTGCCTTTTTACCCACTTCCAGTTCTTCGATCGTATCGATCAGTAAAAATGGCTGCCTGTGAGGGATAATTTCCATAATTTCTTTTGTTGTATATACCGACATTTTTATTCCCTTCTCCATATATTTCTATATGGCCCTTCTTTTTTACGCTTCATATTTCTTAATCAGAAGGCTGGTGTTATGTCCTCCGAACCCAAGAGAATTGGAAAGAGCATATTTGATTTCTTGCTGCACCGGCTCTTTACAATAATCCAGATCGCATTCTTCGTCAGGTACTTCATAGCCTACCGTCGCATGGATATAGCCTTCTTCCAGCTCCTTGACGCAGGTCAAAAATTCCACTGCACCCGCCGCGCCCAGCAGATGTCCTATCATAGATTTCGTGGAATTGATCTTTATATTCTTGGCATGTTCACCAAATAACAGCTTGATTGCCCTCGTTTCAAACAGATCGTTGTGATGGGTACTTGTACCATGAGCGTTGATATAAGTGATATCTTCTTTTGCAATGCCCGCATCTTCGATCGCATTTTCCATCGCTCTGGCAGCGCCGGAACCGTCCTCTGCCGGAGAAGTGATGTGGAACGCATCGCTTGTACAGCCATAGCCAACTACCTCTGCATAAATTTTAGCTCCCCGCTTTTTCGCATGCTCCAGTTCTTCCAGGATAACAATGCCGGAACCTTCTCCCATAACGAATCCACTTCTTTCCTTATCAAAGGGGATCGAGCATCTCTTTGGATTATCGCTGGTAGACAATGCGGTCAGAGCTGTGAATCCCGCGATTCCGATCGGCGTTACGCTACCTTCCGTTCCGCCTGCCACCATCACATCCACCTCTCCATACTGGATGGAACGGAATGCCTCTCCGATGGAATTTGTGCCTGTTGCACAGGCTGTCACTACATTGATGCTTTTTCCCTTCAGACCATACTGAATAGAGACATTGCCTGCTGCCATATTGGAAATCATCATCGGTACAAGCAATGGGTTGATTCTGGATGGACCTTTTTCCAGCAGTTTGATATGTTCTCTTTCCATTGCCTGTAGAGCGCCGACACCCGAGCCTACCGATACACCCACCCGGTAAGGATCTTCTTTCTCCATATCCAGCCCTGCATCTTCCATTGCTTCTTTTGTGGCAGCCACAGCATACTGGCAGAAAGCTTCCATTCTCTTTGCCGATTTGAAATCCATATATTCCTTGGCCACAAATCCTTTTACTTCTGCCGCCAGCTTACATTTATAATCTGTAGTATCAAATTTTGTAATTTCGGCAAAACCGATTTTCTCCGCTTTTACACTGTCCCAAAATTCATCTACACTGAGCCCAATCGGCGTAATTGCACCCATTCCTGTTACAACGACTCTTCTGCTCATACTCTTTCCTTCCTTTCTCAGATCGCCATACCACCATCTACGCTGATAATCTGCCCTGTAATATAAGAGGCTTTTTCACTTGCCAGAAATGCCACCGTCTCCGCGATGTCTTCCGGCTGTCCCATTCTTTTCAGCGGTATTTGTGCCAGCGTCGCTTCTTTTGCCCCCTCTGTCATCGCCTGCGTCATATCCGTATCAATGAACCCCGGCGCCACTGCATTTACCGTTATATTTCTGCTGGCCAGTTCTCTTGCCATCGTCTTTGTCAATCCGATGACACCTGCCTTGGAAGCCGCATAATTTGCCTGTCCAGCATTGCCCAAAACTCCCGACACACTTGTCATATTTATAATTCGTCCACTGCGTTGTTTCAGAAAAGCCCGATACATATGTTTGATCGTGTTAAATGTGCCTTTTAAATTGGTAGTAACGACTGCATCGAAATCCTCTTCCGTCATTTTCATAACCAGATTATCTTTTGTAATCCCTGCATTATTTACAAGTATATCGATGTGCCCGTATTTTCCGAGCATTTGTGTAATCATATCGCCACATGCCGCATAATCTGCCACAGAACACTGTACAGCCTCTGCAGTGCCTCCCTTTTCCTGGATCAGCGATACTACCTCTTCCGCTTTCTCTTTTGACCCATTATAATTTACAATGACAACAGCCCCATAATCCGCCAGTGTCAACGCAATCTGCCTGCCAATACCTCTGCTGGCTCCCGTTACCAAAGCAACCTTTCCTTTTAACATCCTGTCTTTTCCTTTCTTCCTGACGGATTTTTCTTTCTTTTCCGTTCTATGCAATCATTCACGATACATAAATTACTGCATCTCTGATAATTTCTGCAAATCTTCCAACTTTTCTATGGAAACAGTCTTAACCTCTCTGCTGATCTTTCTCATAAATCCCGAGAGTGTCTTTCCCGGACCGATTTCAATAAACGTATCCACGCCATCTTCTATCATACGACGGATCGTTTGCTCCCACCTGACAGACGAAGATACCTGTTTTGTCAACAGCTCTTTTACCTGTCCTTTGTCTGTTACATAATCTGCCGTCACATTGGCTATGTAAGGAACCTGAATATCACACACCGCTACCTCTTCCAGAACCTTGCCCAGCCTGTCTCCTGCATCTGCCAGCATCTGAGAATGGAACGGTCCGCTCACCTTCAGGGGTACACACCGCTTTGCACCTGCCTCTGTCAGTGACTGGGCTGCCGCTGCGACGGCTCCTTCCTCTCCCGTGATAACGATCTGTCCCGGGCAGTTATAATTCGCAATGGAGACAATCCCTTCCGTCTCCTCGCATACTTTCTCAATCACAGAAGCATCCAACCCCAGTACGGCTGTCATAGCGCCTCCTGTAGGTACTGCCTCCTGCATATAGATACCTCTCTGCCGCACTACTTTAAATACATCTTCTGGGCTCATGACACCGCTGGCCGCCAGAGCGCCATATTCTCCCAGGCTCAGTCCTGCTGTCACATCCGGTTTTACTCCCGTATCCTCCACGGCTTTCAAAATTGCCACTTCTGCTGCCAGCATGGCAATCTGTGTATATTCTGTAATATTGATCTTATCATTTTCTTCAAAGCAAAGCCCCGCTACATCCAGACCACTTGCTTTGCCTGCCAGTTCAAACATTTCCCGGCAAACGGGAATTGCATCATAAAAGTCTTTTCCCATCCCTATGTACTGTGCCCCCTGGCCTGGGAACATAAATGCTATCTTACCCATAATTATCCTTCTCCTTTTTAGTTTGATATTCAAACTATTCTAATGTGAAATTGGAGGTCTGCCATGACCTCCTATGTATTTCACATATATATAATTTCTGTTATTTTGACAATAACTTTTTTGCCTCTTCCATGATTTCCAGAATGATTTCCTGGCATGTCTGTTCTTTTTTCACAAGTCCTGCGATCTGGCCTGCCATCAGTGTACCATTTACAGTATCACCTTCCACAACTGCTTTTCGCAGAGCTCCTAGTGTAAGCTTTTCCAACTCTTCAAAAGGTGCGCCCTCTTTTTCCAGCTTTACATATTCCCGGGTCATATTGTTACGGATCTGACGAACCGGATGACCGTGGCTCGTTCCGGTCACTTCCGAATCAATATCTTTTGCAGCAATAATTTTCTTTTTATAGTTATCATGTGCAATGGATTCCCTGGCTACTACAAAGCGAGTACCAATTTGTATCGCTTCTGCTCCCAACATAATAGAAGCTGCAAATCCTCTGCCATCTCCAATACCCCCTGCCGCAATAACAGGAACTTTTACCGCATCCACCACCTGAGGCACAAGAGTCATTGTAGTAGCCGATCCGATATGCCCGCCGGACTCCATACCTTCCGCCACGACTGCATCCGCTCCGGCCCGTTCCATGATCTTTGCCATCGCCACGCTGGCAACAACCGGAATGACCTTCACACCGGCCTCTTTCCACATAGACATATATTTCCCCGGATTACCTGCGCCGGTAGTCACTACTTTGACGCCCTCTTCTACAATAATCTGTGCAATGGCATCTGCTTCCGGATTCATCAGCATCAGATTTACACCAAATGGTTTGTCCGTTACTTCTTTTACCTTGCGGATCTGTTCTCTGATAAATTCAGCCGGTGCACCGCCTGCACCGATCAGTCCCAGTCCGCCGGCTTCTGAAACGGCTGCTGCCAGATTGTGTTCTGCTACCCATGCCATACCGCCCTGAATAATGGGATATTCTATTCCAAGTAACTGCGTTATTCTAGTTTTCATTTATGCTTCAACGCCCTTATTTTTCATGTACTCAATAACTGCTCCGACTGTTGTGATCTGCTCCAGGTCTTCGGAAGGAATTTCAATACCATACTCTTCCTCAAATGCCATAACGAGCTCAAATAAATCAAGAGAATCTGCGCCAAGATCATCTTTGAAAGAAGATTCTTCTGTGATTTCGATTCCGTCCAAGCTTAACTGTTCCTGAATGATTTCTTTTACTCTCTCTAACATAGTTTTTGTCTCCTTTTATTTCATTAATTTTTATTCCAAAATAGTTTGACACTCAAAGTATATGTTGTATACACCCGTTTGTCAACCATTTTTTTCGCTACGAGAAACAGCATACCAGAAAATCAAACTCTGGATGGGAAGCTCGCTTACCAGACAGTATTTTGATTTTCTGGTATATGTGGCGACAGCCACAAAGCGAAAAATGCATGGCATTTTGAGCGTGCTGTTTCGGTTGCTTTTGGTCATCTGTCAACAGCCAAAAATGCGCAGCATTTTGAGCGTGCCGTTTCGGTTGCTTTCGGTCATCTGTCAACAGCCAAAAATGCGCAGCATTTTGAGCGTGCTGTTTCGGATTACCTCAGTAATTCCCGATACACTTCCCGTTTTGAAATTCCCCGGTCTGCTGCCACCTTTTTCATGGCCTCTTTCCGGTCCATTCCTTCCTGTTCATAGATCTCCATGTGCTCCCGGATGCCAATCCGCTGCCAATTCTCTTCTATTTCTCTTTTTTTGTCAGCCAGACTTTTTCCCTCTATCACCAGTACATATTCTCCCCGGGGAGCTTCCTCTTCATAGAAAGAGAGCGCTTCTGAAAATGTAACAGGCATAATCGTCTCAAACTTCTTTGTCAGCTCCCTGCACAACGTCACCTTTCGGTCCCCCAACGTTTCCTGCAATTCTGACAATGTACTTATCAGTCTGTGAGGCGCTTCATATAGGATAATTGTCCTGGATTCCTCTTTCAGTTCCTCCAGAATCTCTTTTTTTTCTTTTTTCTCAGAAGGCAAAAATCCTTCAAAGCAAAAGCGCCTCGTATGCAAACCGGACAACGTCAGTGCCGTAATACAGGCCGATGCGCCCGGCAGAGATGTAACCGGAATGTGCGCCCTCTGACACATCTGTACTAATTCCTCTCCGGGATCGGAAATGGCCGGCGTACCAGCATCCGTAATCAGTGCTACTGTCTTCCCTTTCTGCATCTGCTCTATTAAATATTTCGCTTTTTCTATTTTATTATACTCATGATAGCTGGTCATAGGCGTGTTGATTTCATAATATTTAAGTAACCGGATACTGTTTCTCGTATCCTCTGCCGCGATCAGATCAGCTTCCCGCAGTGCCTCTAAAGCCCGCAGTGTAATATCCTGCAAATTCCCAATCGGTGTGGCACAGAGTATTAATTTTCCATTCATATTGATTTAATATCCATAAGTATCATAAATTTCCTGGCTATAGACGCCCGGTTCCCGAAATACAACCAATGGAGGTTCCACACAAATCCGGGAATTGCCCCCTTTTCTTGCCTCCAGAAGTACCATATTGGGCTCTTTCTCCACGAAAGGATGGACAAGCCGCATCCGCTTCGGTTCCAGGCCATAATCCGTCAGTGTCCTGATGATCTCCGCCAGTCGAAAAGGTCTGTGCACCAGATAAAATTTCCCCTCCGGTACCAGTACCCTGGCCGTCTCTCTCGCCACATCTTCAAAGGTACAGAGTATTTCATGTCTTGCAATCGCTTTCTGTTCCTGCTCTCCCGTCAGTCCGTGATGAGCTATCATATAAGGCGGATTGCTTGTAACGACATCAAACATTCCCTTTCCCAGCAGGCCGGAAGCTTCTTTGATATCTCCCTCTACGATGCTGATCCGTTCTTCCAACCCATTCAATTTCACACTGCGCCTGGCCATATCCACGCTTTCTGACTGTATCTCCAGCCCGGTCAGATGGGCTGCCTGTGTCTTAGCCGCCAGAAGAATCGGTATGATACCTGTTCCTGTTCCCAGGTCCAGTACCTTTTCTCCCGGTCTGATTCTGGCAAAGCCCGATAAAAGGACTGCATCCATACCGAAACAGAATTTTTCTCTGTTCTGTATGATCTGATAATGGTTTCTTTGCAAGTCATCCAGTCTTTCTCCGGGTTTCAAGTCAATTGTCATCCAGTTTCGACTTTCCTTCCTGCTTCTCCAGCTTCTCCAAAGCCTTCAACTCTTCATCCACGACTTCTTTTCCCTTATCTCTCTTATGGGACCTTCTTTTGAATTTCAACTGTTCCACTTTATATTCGTGAATTTCTTTTTCATCATCTACGGTTACTACTACTTTCACAAGCTGCCGCAACACATTGACAGCGGACACTTCCCCCCGCAGCCCGTCATCCGTTGTCACATGATCTCCGATATTTGGCAGCTTTCTGTTCAGCTCTTCATAAGTTTCCTCTTCATGTTTCAGACAGCACATCAATCTGCCGCACACACCGGATATCTTTGTAGGATTCAGAGAAAGATTTTGTTCTTTTGCCATCTTAATCGATACCGGCACGAATTCTGACAGATGAGCATGGCAACAAAGCGTTCTGCCACAGATTCCCATACCGCCGATAATCTTTGTCTCATCCCGGACACCAATTTGCCGCAGTTCTATCCTTGTTTTAAATACCGAAGCCAAATCCTTTACCAGTTCCCGGAAATCGATACGGCCATCCGCCGTAAAATAAAATAATACTTTATTGTTGTCAAATGTATATTCAGCATCGATCAGCTTCATCTCCAGATTGTGCTTTGCAATCTTTTCCAGACAGATCTTGAATGCATCTTTTTCTTTTTTCTTGTTTGTCTGTTCCTGTTCTTCATCCCGCTCTGTAGCTATCCGCAATACCGGTTTCAGCGGTTGTACCACCTGAGAGTCATCCACTTCTTTGATATCACTGACTACCGTTCCAAATTCCACTCCTCTGGCAGTTTCTACGATGACATGATCTCCCTTTTTGATTTGGTATTTTGCCGGATCGAAATAATATATTTTACCAGCTGTGCGAAATCGCACTCCGATTACTTTTGTCATATTTTACCTCACATCAATTCTCCTGAATCGTCATCAGAAGAAGTTCCATTGTTAAATCGAAATTGACATTGGCGTTCAAACGGCTCTTTGCTGTATCCAACGCCTTTAATATTGTTTCTATCCCCTCATAATCGCTTTTTCCTGCTGCCTTTTTAATATACTGTATCTCCCCTTTGAAAATCAAGAGGTTCGCATCATTTGTCGCCTTGAAAAGCAGCACATCCCGATACCAGACAGAAATAATGTCAAGATAATCACTGACTTCCAGCTTAAAATGATTGATTTTCTTAATAGCCGCAACAATCTCATTAATTTCCATTTCGCCGATATATTTCATCAGCGTCATGGCCTCTTCCCGGATCTCTTCGAACTCTTCACTACTCGCCAGCATCCTGGCCTTGCCGATATTCCCTCTTGCAAAAGCTACACAGATATCTGCTTTATAATCTGGAATTTCCACTGTTTCCATCAGATAGTTTTTCAACAGTTCATCTTCCACCGGCTTCATATTCAGTACAACACAGCGACTCACTACCGTCGGAAGCAATGCATTTTTATTCGCTGTTAAAATAAGTATGATGCCATATGCAGGAGGTTCTTCCAATGTTTTCAGCAGCGCATTCTGCGCCTGAATTGTCATTTTTTCTCCTTCGTTGACGATATATATTTTATAAGGACCACTATAGGGCTTAATACTGATATCACTGTTGATCTGCTTTCTGATATCTTCTACGCTGATCGTATTTGGCTTTTCATGAACCAGCCTTATAATATCGGGATGGTTTTTTGATAACGCCTGCGTACAGGAATGGCATTTCTGACAGGGCTGGATATCCCCGTTTTCACACTGAAGCGCCATGGCAAAAATTCCGGCAATAAATTCCTTTCCGGCATGCCGTTCTCCATTGATGATATAGGCGTGGGAAACTTTCTTTGTCCTGATCGCATTTTGTAAATGTTCTTTTATATGCTCCTGTCCGATTATATCTGTAAATTTAGCCACTTCTGTGTCCTTTCTCTGCTGTCCCTATGTAAAAATATCCAGCAGCAGCCCCCTGATTTCGCCGATCTTTTCCAGAATCGCAATATGATCCTGTTCGTCTTTTACCAGCTCCTGTGCCAGCTCATCCAGTGTCTCATCCACCCGGCGGATAATACCATATATTCTGTGTCTTCCCCGCCTGTCCAGAAAGTTCTCTCTGGAAAAAGTATGAGAACGGCTTACCACTTCGTTCATAAATTCCTTGATCATACCCCGGTAGCGTTTCATGTCCCTGACATCTCTGCGCTTGGCAATCTTATTTCCCTGCATGGTGATTTCTTCCATCATCGTGCTGAGTCTTGCTTGAAGTTCCGTCTCCTGAATATGGCTTGCCAGCGTAAACTTAAAACTACCGTCACTCTCATGCATCTGCTGCCCCTGTTCCACTGCCGCAGGCGTGGAAAGGGGATTGACTTTAATTTCCATGGAGATTTCCTCCCCTTATGCTCCTTATGCTTCCATCACATGAATCATATTGGTTCGTCCGGAAATACCAAGTGGTATTCCTGCCGTCAATACGATAGTATCTCCATTATGAATGAGTTGTTGTTTTTTCGCAAGATATTTCGCCGTTTCAAACAATTCGCCCGTTTTTTCTTCTTTTGACATCAGGACCGGTGTTACCCCCCATAACAGCGCCATTTGTCTGCATACTCTCGGATTGACACTACATCCGATAATCGGACAGCCCGGTTTATAGCGGGAAACCATCTCCGCCGTAAATCCTGACATCGTTACGGTAATGATTGCCTCTGCATTCAGATGCATCGCTGTCGTACAGGTAGCATACGAAATCGCCGTTGTCACATCCTCCTGATTCTGAGGAGAATATCTGCGCATTCTCCCATTGTAATCAATTGCCTGCTCTGTCCTCTCGGCAATTCTGGCCATCGTTCTGACTGCTTCCACCGGATATTTCCCTGCAGCACTCTCTCCTGACAGCATAATGGCTGTTGTCCCGTCATAGATTGCATTCGCTACATCATTCGTCTCCGCTCTTGTAGGACGGGGATTCTGTATCATGGATTCCAGCATCTGTGTCGCTGTTATGACATGCTTCCCTTCTGCTACTGCCATTTTAATCATTCTTTTCTGGATAACCGGCACTTCTTCCAGGGGAAGCTCTACCCCCATATCGCCTCTAGCCACCATGATGCCATCTGAAACCGAAAGAATCTCTTCCAGGTTCTGCAAACCTTGAACGCTTTCTATCTTGGCGATAATCTTCATAGGACTTTTATTTTCATCCAGTATCTGTTTAATATCCAGAATGTCCTCTTTTGTTCTGACAAAAGAAGCGGCAATAAAGTCAAAACCCATCTGTATGCCAAACAGAATGTCTTCTCTGTCCACATCGCTGATATAGGGCATACTCAATCTTGCACCTGGTACATTGATCCCTTTGTGGTTAGATACAACTCCTCCGTTTTTCACAGTGCAGAGGATTTCTTCTCCCACGATCTTACTCACTTCCATCTCTATTTTGCCATCATCGATAAGTACCTTGGTGCCCTGCTTTACATCGTTTTTTAAATTTTTGTAGGTGATAGAAGCCCTTTTTTCATTTCCCAGTATATCTTCCGTTGTCAGCGTAAACATCTGTCCCGGGATTAACTGCACTTTTCCATTTTCAAAATTCCGTAATCGGATTTCCGGTCCCTTTGTATCCAGCATCGTAGCAATTGACATTCCCAGTTCTCCGCTGACTTTCAGCACTCTTCCAAACTTTGCTTTATGCTCTTCATGAGTCCCGTGAGAGAAATTGAATCTTGCCACATTCATTCCCGCTTTCATAAGTTCTCCCAGCATTTCCTCACTTTCACTGGCCGGTCCGATTGTACAGACAATTTTTGTTCTACGCATAAGTCTCCTTTCTGACAATACAAACTTTTTTGTTCTGATCTTGCATACCTTCTATTTCAAATCCCTGCTCCCGGTACCGGTACAGCTGCTCTACTATATCATCTGTAAAATATTCACCTGGTACGATAAGCGGAATTCCCGGAGGATAAATAGCAACAAATTCGGCAGATATTTCTCCCACACAATTTTCCAGAGAACAAATTTCCTTTTCTCCCTCCAGAGCCCTGTAGATTTCACAGGCAGTTTTTCCCGGCCGTAGTTCCTCGGCAAAGCCGACAGATATCTTTCTCCGTTTTCGCCCTTCCCGGGCGCTATCCGTCTCTTTCCACTGCTCTTCTCTCCGGTAATCGTAATATTTATCTCCATACTTACTGTCCGATTTCTCCATGTCTATGTCCAACAGTGCCTCTTCCAGACGTTTAAAGCCTTCCTCTTTATCCATAATCGTCATAATCGCCGTCACATATTCCGCTCCTGCCATTTCCATTTGCAGTTGGTACTTATCAAGAAAGAGTTTATATAGCGTCGGCCCTGTCAATCTTATTTTTCGCCCGGAAATAATTTTCTTTCCGGCATCTATATCAAATACTTCTTTCTGACTGTTTTCCTCTCCTTCAGGAAAAATTTGCAGGTCTCTCAGCCCCTTCGTTCTCTCTTCAAACAATGCATTTCTCTCAAAAAACCGGTTGCACAATGCTTTTCCTTCCTTTTCCAGTATGGAAATACACTGTTCGATAGCCGCCATCAGAATATAGGAAGGGCTGCTTGTCTGATAAATTCTCAGAAACCGTTCCAGTTTCTCTCTGTCTACCAAATCTCCCTGTACATGTAGCAGGGCTGTCTGAGTCATGGCTGGCAGTGTTTTATGGATACTGTGGATCACCATATCCGCCCCCAAATGCACCGCACTCTTGGGAAAGCGCCCGTCTAATACAAAATGGGCTCCATGAGCTTCATCCACAATCACCGGAATCCGCCTTGCATGAGCTATGTTTACAATTGCTCCGATATCCGATACAATCCCATCGTAAGTGGGGGATGTCAGAAACACGGCCCGGATTTCTGAATCTGTCTCCAGTTTTTTTTCGATTTCTGACACTGGAATACTTCCGCACAGTCCATATTTTTCCATAAAACAGGGATAAATATACTCTGCTCTGCACCGATTCAGATAAACTGCATGATAAAAAGATCTGTGGCAGTTCCTGGCAGCAAGTATTTTCCCGCCTCCTGAAGCTACCGTGGAAACAGCACTCAAAATACCCCCAGTGCTACCGTTTACCAGCATATAGGTTTTCGCTCCAAACAGTAGAGCCGCCCGTTCCATCGTGTCTTTCAAAATACCTCTGGCATTGTGCAAATTATCAAATCCGTCTATTTCCGTAATATCAATCCCATAATATGCCGCCATAGGATAACCGGACATGTTCTGTTTATGTCCCGGCATGTGATATGGATAAATGCCCGAGTAATGATATTGTTTCAATTTATCGTATAAATGCTCCAGTTTATCCGTTTTGGCGCCTCCTGTAATGCTTCCTGTGAAGTCTTACTGTTTCCATAAAAGAACAGTATTTATCTGCAATTGACACAATCCACGCCTCTCTGTATACGGGAGGCACTACAGTCAATGGCCACATATGTTTTTTAATAATATCCTTTTCTATTTCGGATAAAGAAAACTCATCTTCTGCATTTTTCAATGCAATTCCCGGATGATGTATCCCATGCAATCTGAAAATATTGGCATGATCTTTATCATGCCAGTCATACAGAAAGTAATCATGCAGCAGGGCGCCTCTGACGAGCGCCTTTTTATCGCAGGAAATCCCCAATTTTTCACTGATCAGCATACTGCAGATCGCTACATTGATCGTATGTTGGCGCACAGACATGTTACCATGCTGAATATCATATTTCGTCTGTTTATGATGTGCCGAAAGTAAAATATCCCTCCCGGCTTTTTTTACCGCATCTTCAATTCTTTCCATCTTCATTTCACCTATTTATTTTCTCAATTTACCGGCAGAACATTCCCCGGATCTGCAGGGGGAATAATCGGTGTATCCACAGGCGGAACCACCTCTGTACTGGCAGGCGGATTACTCTCTGTATTCCCGGGAGGATTCTGAGGAATATCTCCAGGAACTGTCGTAGAATCATTTCCCGAATCAGCCGGGAGATTATTTTCTGTATCTGCAGGAGGAACAATCTCCGTATTCGTCGGTGGAATCGGCAAATTATTTCCTGGATTTGGCACAGGTGTTTCCCCACTGCCATTCTCTATCGCTCCACTGTTGTTTTGTTCCGGTATTTCTGCATTATTTTCTGTTTTCTGTTCGGAACTTTTCCCGGATTCTTTTTTTGTATCTTTTTTCGTATCTTCTTCCGTATATTCATCTTTATAGCAGATAACTGGAAATCCTTTGTATATCTGCTCATATATCTTTTCGGCCTGTTCCTTTGGAAGATTAATACACCCATGAGAACCATTCCTCAGATAAATACTTCCTCCAAAGCTTCCCCGCCAAGTGGCATCGTGCATTCCTACATTTCCGTTAAAGGGCATCCAGTATGTGACCGGCGTGGCATATCCCGGTCCCCGTAATGTGGCATTTAATGTCTTATAGGTCAAACCGTAGACTCCTTCTGGTGTATCATATCCCTTTGCTACGTTTCCTGATACGAAATCACTCTCCGTTATCAGTTCTCCTTCCACATACAGATACAGATGCTGGGCTGTCAGATCAATTTCCACATAGGAATCTCCAATGTCATCTTCCCCTTTGACCGCCGCCATATAGAGATAGGCAGGCTCTCTATTCACCTGACTGCCAGAGCGAATTAATTTAATCAATTTCTCAGCCTCTTTGTTCCGATCTACCCTCCATCCATAATTACCCGGTTTCAGTATAATATTCCTTCCTTCACTCGTCTGAAACTTTCTTGCCCGTCCATATGTATCATACTTTTTAGACAGACCATCCACATACTCCCTTACCGGCTCAGGATCAATCGTTACCAGCTGCCGCTTTCTGTCAATCTTCAGCCACTCCTGAATCAGGTCCCCATTGACAATCTCTTCTGTTCCGTTCCAATCGTATACAATTCTGCTCGATACAAAACGGTTCAGTCTGTTTTTGAATCTGACCAAATCTTCATTATCTGCCGGAATTTCCGGTTCCACATAACAGTCTGCTTCTTCCAGAACAAGCTCCGTATTCATGCTGTTAAGGGCGGCGCTCACTGCAATCTTTACTTTTTGCATATCTGCCAGGGTACCCAAATCACCACTTATAATTTCATAGGCGCCCAATTCCCGGTTATATTCTCCGATATAGGCATTTGCAGGTTTCCTCATATTTTCTTTTTGAAACATATCCATATTTGCCAGGCAATCATCCATGAGCGATTCTTCATAGCTCACTGTCACTGGCATTTCATAGGATTCATCGTTCCACAAAGAAGAAATCCATGCAAACCCATTCTGCATCCCGATAATCTTCTCCGGTGTATCATCCAGCAGAAATTGTATCCCTATCTGCGAAGCGGTCAGCAATTCTTCTCCGTCCCGTCCCTGAATTGTCAATACGTAGTGTGCAGCTCTGTCTTTGATGAGAGCCTTTACTTCTTCTGGCGTTTTTCCGCCACACTGAAAATCTCCAATTCTCGTCCCAAAAAAATAATGTTCCATAAAAAATAGCGAAAAAGCCAGATAAAGTAAAAGCACACATCCTACAGCAATTCCGCTAAAAAGATAAATTTTTCTCTTGTTTCCCTTATCCAATTGAATCACCCGATTAATATGTATTTCTCTTTTATATTTTATATGCTTTTTCCTTTAAAAACAACTAAAAGAGAAAAATAATTACATATTAATTATTACCATATTGTTAAATCCTTAACAATTTCGCCGGCGATAATCAGCCCTGCAGCAGAAGGAACAAATGCATTGCTCCCAGGGGGCCGTTTTCTTCCTGTATTTTCTTTTTTATCCTCCCACTGACACCCATTTTCCTGATCATCTCCGTCATCTCTGCCTTCTCCCAGGATTTCTTTCGGTTCCACTGGTTTTTCTGTAGAATACACTACTTTTAAATGATAAATTCCCCGTTTTTTCAGTTCCCGTCTCATTACTCTGGCAAGGGGACAGACCGTTGTCTCCGAAATATCTCCCACCTGTAATGCACTGGCATCCATCTTATTGCCTGCTCCCATTGCACTGATTACGGGAATATTACATCTCATCGCCTGCTGAATAAGTTCCAGTTTTCCCGATACCGTATCAATGGCATCCACCACATAATCATATTGTGTAAAATCAAATTGGTCTGCCGTATCAGGCAGAAAAAAAATCTTATATATGTTCACAGATGCTTCCGGATTAATTTCTAAAATTCTCTCTTTTGCCACATCAACCTTATATTTTCCGATCGTCTTCCTCGTTGCAATAATCTGCCTGTTGAGATTGCTCAGACATATTTGATCATGATCAATCAGATCAAATGTACCAATGCCGCTCCGTACCAATCCCTCCACCACATAACCGCCCACTCCACCAATTCCAAATACCGCTACTCTGGCATGTTGCAGCCGTTGCATATTCTCTTTTCCCAGCATTAGGCATGTTCTTGAAAATTGATCCGGCATTTATCTTTCATTCTCCATGGCATCTGCAATATCCTTTTCACAGAAACGCATTGCTTCCAGCGTTTTTTCAAATAGTGTATTCAGGTCATAGCCGAGCATAACAGCCCCTTTCTCTATCACTTCCCGAGAACAGGCTGCTGCAAATCCTGTACTCTTAAACTTCTTTCTCAATGATTTTACTTCCATATCCTGTACACTCTTTGAAGGACGTATCAGAGCAGCGGCCCAGATCAAGCCCGTCAGCTCGTCTACGCCATACAACACTTTTTCCATCTCATGCTCCGGCTTGATATCCACCGTCAACTCATATCCATGACTGCATATCGCACGAATCATGTCTTCTTTTACGCCCCCCTCTTTCAACAGCTCAGGAGCTTTTTTACAATGGAGTTCCGGGTACATTTCGAAATCGATATCATGAAGAAGTCCTACAATTCCCCAGTAATCCACTTCCTCTTCATAGCCCAGATCTTTCGCATACCACCTCATAACTCCTTCCACTGTAAGTGCATGCTGAATATGAAAAGGATCTCGATTGTATTGTTTTAATAAAGCAAAAGCATCTTCACGGCTTATACATTCTTTCATTTCTGATTTCTCTTCCTTCTATATTTATATTGAAATATACACAGCTTCTTATATTTATTTTTGATATCTTACCAGCTAATGTCCCACTTTCCGCCGTCCAATGCAGGATCATATGCTTCCGCCTTAGGAATCGTTAATGTTCCTCTGTAGTAAGCCCAGGTTTCTGGATGTTTGTCGTAGATTTCTTTGCTTTGCATTACAATACCCTCCTTTACCAAATCTATCGATAAATTATTCAAAAGAGAAGAAAATTCTTCATAAGCATCCTGATTACTGAAAAAGTATTTTACTCCAGAATCTCATTTCCTATATCCTGATATCTTTGATCACCACTCCAGTCTTTTCTTACAAAGTCTGCCACTGGGTCAGATACCCTCGGCATATTTAAAGATTCTCTTTTCTTCACCCATTCTCCATTTTCATGTATTTTCCGTTATTATCCTCAGTGGACAAGATTTGTTTGCCCATTTTTTAAGAAAACGTTACTTCAATACCTTCCTTTTTCAATGTTATCAAATTTCCATATTTATCTCTTATAAATTTATTTCGTGCTGATTATATCATCTTTTACTATAATTTACAATGTTTATAGAATGAAATGGATGTGTTCCATACACAAGAATATAAAATCACAAAAAAATAGATTTCTTAATAATGTATATTACTAAGAAACCTACCAACCATGAGACACTGGGGAATCGAACCCCAGACAACTTGATTAAAAGTCAAGTGCTCTACCGACTGAGCTAGTGTCCCATCTATCTTATACAAAACAAAATGCCCAGAACCGGAATCGAACCAGTGACACGAGGATTTTCAGTCCTCTGCTCTACCAACTGAGCTATCTGGGCATTTGAATAGCGGGGATAGGATTTGAACCTATGACCTTCGGGTTATGAGCCCGACGAGCTTCCAGACTGCTCCACCCCGCGTTATAAGATTATATTTATTTCTATGATTTATACAATAAATCAACTGGATGGAGGTGGATTCGAACCACCGAAGCAATTTGCAGCAGATTTACAGTCTGTCCCCTTTGGCCACTCGGGAATCCATCCATAAGCCGATGATCGGACTCGAACCGATAACCTGCTGATTACAAATCAGCTGCTCTGCCAATTGAGCCACATCGGCATCATGCTTATTATAGATTCATAAAAATGGGACCTATAGGGCTCGAACCTATGACCCTCTGCTTGTAAGGCAGATGCTCTCCCAGCTGAGCTAAGATCCCATATATTCCATAAAACTTCTTACAAACGACCCAGATCGGACTCGAACCGACGACCTTCGCCGTGACAGGGCGACGCTCTAACCAACTGAGCCACTGGGCCAAATGTATTGCTTATGCCCTGAAAACCGAACACTGAAAGATTCTGGGACATCTCTTTACTGCTTTGTAATGCTGTGTAATCAGGACTCCTCCCACTTACGCGGGCCCCTCCTCATTACTCTACACAATAGTAACGCTCGTTAACTACCTCGCTAACTATTCTGTATGCATCCGCTTTCGCTTACTGCTTTCTCTTGCTGTAATCAGGGCTCCTCCCACTTACGCGGGTCCCTCCTCATTACATTGGTCAAGCCCTCGGCCTATCAGCAGCAGTCAGCTCCACATATCACTATGCTTCCACCTCTGCCCTGTCTACCCCGTACTCTTCGGGGGGCCTTACCCTTTCGGGG
>CAJUNB010000032.1 GCA_910587635.1 uncultured Lachnospiraceae bacterium | reverse complement strand
CCCCCGAAAGGGTAAGGCCCCCCGAAGAGTACGGGGTAGACAGGGCAGAGGTGGAAGCATAGTGATATGTGGAGCTGACTGCTGCTGATAGGCCGAGGGCTTGACCAATGTAATGAGGAGGGGCCCGCGTAAGCGGGAGGAGCCCTGATTACAAAGCAGTAAAGAGATGTCCCAGAATCTTTCAGTGTTCGGTTTTCAGGGCATGGCCCTGGAGGAGAGAGTAGTTCTTTCCAGAGAAAGAAGTAATAAAGAAAGAGAATAATCCTCGATAGCTCAATGGTAGAGCACTCGGCTGTTAACCGAGTTGTTGTAGGTTCGAGCCCTACTCGGGGAGTTTGAAATAAATTGATTTGTAGCAGTGGGAAGTGTCCCGGATATGGCTCCGTGGTCAAGCGGTTAAGACATCGCCCTTTCACGGCGGTAACACGGGTTCGATTCCCGTCGGAGTCATTTAATTAAGACATGGCGCCATGGCCAAGTGGTAAGGCAAAGGTCTGCAACACCTCTATCACCAGTTCAAATCTGGTTGGCGCCTTTTAAAACCTCAAGAATTATTTTGGGGTTTTTTTACGTGAAAGTAAACTTAATACTTGTACATAAATAATCAGTATGCTATAATATAATACAGTAAAGGTTACTTTACATCGATATACCATATCCTCCGAAAGGAGCGTACAGCTGACATTGAAAGATCGGTAATTATTATGTCAGAGTGGTAGTCTTGGGCTTTCGGGCTTCTTATCCCAAATCGGGAAAGATCCACATATCATATAAACTCATATCTGGGAGGTTTTCATGTTGTCAGACAATCTATTATAGTATTTTCCTATTATATTCTCTATAAAGGGAAAGTATCCTTTCTAAAATTGACGGTGAGATAAAATTATTTTATCGTTTCTTCATATTAAAACGGAAAAATATTTTCCGATTAACGTACAAAAGATAAAAAGCTTTGAGCTTTACTTTTATTGAGATATCTAGTCCCGAAAGCATGCCGAAAAAATGAGATTTTCATTAATAAAAAATCAAATTACAATTATATATTTGGAGAAGGATGATATTAATTATGAGATCTGTATACGATTACTATACTCTTGCGAATGGACAGAGAATTCCCTGCCTTGGCTTTGGAACTTATAATGCGAAAAAAGGAGATAATCTTGCGATAATACGGGATGCTATTGTGGCGGGCTACCGGTATTTTGATACAGCTTCTCTCTATGAAACAGAGCGTGTGCTCGGACAGGCGATCCAGGAAAGTGGGATTGACAGAGAGCAATTTTTTATAGTATCTAAACTTTGGATTGATGAGAGGGGATACGAAGAAGCAAAAAAAGCAATTGAAAGGACTTTGGAAAGGCTTCAGACTGATTATCTGGATTTATATTTAATTCATTGGCCAAGAGAGACGGAGGAAGATACAGATTGGAAAGAAAAAAATCTGGAAACATGGAGAGCGCTGGAAGAGTTGTGTGAGGCTGGCAAAGTAAAAGGGTTGGGACTTAGTAATTTTCTTCCTCATCATGCAGAAAATATATTGGAAAATTGTAAAATTAGTCCTGTAGTAGATCAACTGGAGATTCATCCGGGATATACCCAAGAGGCAGCGGTGAGATATTGTGAAGAAAATGATATCAGGGTGCAGGCATGGAGCCCGTTAGGTAGAAGCAGCATGCTGGAAAATCCTATTTTAAAAGAATATGCCAGGAAATATAATAAATCAGTGGCACAGATTTGTTTGCGTTTTCTTCTGCAAAAAGGCATTATACCTCTTGTCAAATCTTCTACTATTGAAAGAATGAAACAGAATCAGGATATTTTTGATTTTAAAATCTCAAAAGAAGATATGTCTATTATAAACAATATGCCACAAAATACATGGCTTGGTGAACATCCTGATTTTGCGATTCCAAAAAAGAAGAGCAATTTTGCACAGTAGATATTTTATAATTTGGAAGTAGAGATAAAGTCATCGTGAAGAGGAGGGAAAACATGAATGCATTGGAACAATTCAAAGAAATTATGAAAGAAACGGACAATGTAGTATTTTTTGGCGGAGCCGGTGTTTCTACAGAAAGTGGCATTCCTGATTTCAGAAGCGTGGATGGGCTCTATAATCAAAAATATGATTATCCTCCGGAAACGATATTGAGTCATACATTTTACAGAAATTTCACAGAAGAATTTTACCGCTTTTACAGAGATAAGATGATTTGTCTGACAGCAAAGCCCAACAAGGCGCATTTAAAGCTGGCACAGTGGGAAGCAGAAGGAAAACTAAGGGCCGTAATAACACAGAATATTGACGGGTTACATCAGGCAGCTGGAAGTAAAAAAGTTCTGGAACTTCATGGGAGTGTACATCGGAATTATTGTGAACATTGTCATAAATTATATGATGCGGAATATATTATGTATTCTGAAGGCATACCGAGATGCGAATGTGGCAGTGTAATCAAGCCGGATGTGGTACTTTATGAAGAAGGCCTGGATAATCAGACAATTTCGGAAGCTGTTGCCTGTATTAGCGCAGCGGATGTTCTGATTATTGGCGGGACTTCATTGGCTGTCTATCCGGCGGCGGGACTGATTGATTATTATAGAGGAAACAAGCTGGTACTTGTAAATAAAACAGCCACACCGAAAGATAAAATAGCAGATCTGGTAATTCAGGGAAGCATTGGTGAGATTTTTGAAAAATTAGATTGAGCAAGGGTGGGTATATGCCTTTAGATATTCAGGTAGGAGATATTGTCAGATTGAAAAAACAGCACCCCTGTGGGGCAAAAGAGTGGGAGGTTTTGAGAATAGGTGCTGACTTTCGATTAAGGTGCCTTGGATGTGGACGTCAAATTATGATTGCCAGGAAACTGGTGGAAAAAAATATAAGAGAAATTCGCAAAAAGGCTTGAAAGTACAAGGGTTATATTGTATTATATAAATCTGTGGTATATTTTATTCCTTGCTCCTTATACAAAGGGGCCAGAGACCAAAAGGAGGTAACTAGCATGAACAAGTATGAATTAGCCGTTATTGTCAGTGCTAAAATCGAAGACGATGAAAGAGCTGCTACTGTAGACAAATGCAAAGCGCTCATCGAAAGATTCGGTGGAACAATTACAAATGTTGATGAATGGGGTAAGAAGAGATTGGCTTACGAGATTCTCAAAATGAAAGAAGCGTTCTACTATTTCATCCAGTTCGAGGCTGAATCTACTGCTCCGGCGGAGATAGAATCCCGTATCCGCATTATGGACAATGTGATCAGATATTTATGCGTTAGACAGGACGAGGCATAATAGAAAGTAGGGACTATATGAATAGAGTAATTCTTATGGGTAGATTAACAAGAGACCCTGAAATCCGGTATTCTCAGGGAGAGAGTGCCACAGCAGTTGCCAGATACACACTGGCTGTGGATCGTCGTTTTAATCGAAACGGTGATGAGAACAATGCCGATTTTATTGGATGTGTTGCATTTGGAAGACAGGCAGAGTTTGCTGAAAGATATTTGCATAAGGGAATCAAGATGCTTGTGACCGGAAGAATTCAGACAGGCAGTTATACCAATAAGGATGGCGTGAGAGTCTACACGACAGATGTCGTAGTGGAAGATCAGGAGTTTGCAGAAAGTAAAAATGCAAATCCAGGACAGGGAGGCAGTTACAGTGCTCCCAACAGCAGACCGGAACCGGTTTCTGTGGGAGACGGTTTTATGAATATCCCGGATGGAATTGATGAGGAGCTGCCTTTTAATTAAACGTTCGTATCACAAACAAATAGTTTAACAGGAGGTGTACATCATGGCTTTTAATAAAGCAGATAAATCAGATGGGCCGATGAAGCGCAGAGGCGGAGTCCGCAGAAGAAAAAAAGTTTGTGTTTTTTGCGGAAAAGACAATGTAATTGATTATAAAGACACAAATAAATTAAAACGATATGTCTCTGAGAGGGGAAAAATTCTTCCTCGTCGTATTACAGGAAACTGTGCAAAACATCAGAGAGCTCTTACTGTGGCAATTAAGAGAGCAAGACATATTGCACTTATGCCATATGTCGCAGAATAATTTTGAAGTAATGGCATGTATATGGAAAATATTTTCATGTAGCGCTGAAATAAGTTAAAAAAAGTACCTGAAAGTAGCCTTTCATAGCTTGAAAGGCTACTTTTTTACCCATTTTTATGATTAAAAATTTTTTAAGGATCCTTATAAGTTATAATGTTATACGCAGTTCGTACTATATCAGGAGGAAGATCAAATTATCATATAGAAAGAAATCCTGCGAATAGAGAGATATATTATGTCTGTTCCGGTCAATAGTCGACAAAATAATACGTAAACTGCTAGATAAATGCAAAACAGCACTTTTTTTGACGAGATAATGTTGTGGTATTTCAATATAATTAATGATATAATGAGCACATAGAAAAAACAAGCGGCTGCGAAGCAGACATTTGTTTTTTCTGTGTCATTAACGAACGCCCGGTGAAATCGAGCAGTAAGCGCGTTGGTGCGGGTTTGAGAGTTTTGATGATTTCATACAAATAATAGAATTGGAAGCGAATTCGGGGTGAGATTGTGTATTAGACCTCATCCAGAGGGAATATAATATGAAAAAGAGAATTAAGATAAAGGGTAGGTTGGGATTTTATCTTCAGGGATCTATAATGCTGGGGATCATGCTTGTATTTGTAAATCTCTGCATTTATCTGATGGATTACTGGTCGGGACTATTGCTGACCGGTGCCCTGCTTATTTATTTTTTAGTTATTTTTGTTTTTATGTTTTATAATAAACCGGTCATTATGAATGAAATGATCAGTTTTGCTACACAATATGGACAGATTCAGAAACGACTTTTACGGGAAATGGAAATTCCCTATGCACTTTTGGATGAAGGAGGAAAAGTAGTCTGGACCAATAAGGCTTTTGAACGGGTGATACATAAGGAAAAGGGATATCACAAAGCAATTTCTGCTGTATTTCCAACGTTGACAAAGGACAAGCTTCCAGGAGAAGAAGAAGAGACAGAAATGGACCTGGAGTTTGAGGAAAGTGAGTTTCTTGTAAAGATGAAGAAAATATCATTACGAGAAATGGCGGTGAACAGTGAAATATTTCAGGAACCAAATTATAAAGGTTACTTGATCGCTTTGTATCTTTATGACGAGACAGCCCTGAAAATTGCTCTCAGAGAGAATGATAATCAGTCTCTGGCTGTAGGAATGATCTATCTGGATAACTATGAAGAGGCTCTGGAAAGTGTAGAAGAAGTCAGACGTTCACTACTTATTGCGTTGATAGACAGAAAGGTAAATAAATATATTGCTTCCCTTGATGGTATCAGCAAGAAGATGGAAAAGGATAAATATCTTGTCATTTTGCGTAAGGAATCCGTTTTACAATTGCAGGAAAGCAAATTTGATCTTCTGGATGAGGTAAAGACAGTTAATATCGGAAATGAAATGGCCGTCACGTTGAGTATCGGTATTGGATTGGATGGACTTACCTACTCTCAAAATTATGAATTTTCCCGAACTGCTATCGATTTGGCGCTTGGCAGAGGCGGTGATCAGGCAGTTGTAAAGACACCGGAATCTATTACCTACTATGGGGGCAAGAGCCAGCAGGTAGAGAAAAATACAAGAGTAAAGGCCAGAGTAAAAGCTCATGCTCTCAATGAGATCATCTCTTCAAGGGACAAGGTTTTGGTTATGGGGCACAGACTGGGAGATATGGATTGTTTTGGTGCGGCAATCGGCATTTATCGGATTGCAAAATCACTGGACAGAAAAGCCCATATTATTGTAAATGATGTTACGACATCAATGCGGCCTCTGATTGATATGTTTGCAGATAATTCTGAGTATGAAGAAGATATGATAATCAACAGTGCACAGGCTGTTGAAATTGCAGAGAGCAATACCGTGCTGGTGGTGGTCGATGTAAACAGGCCAAGTATTACAGAGTGCCCGGAGCTGTTGCATACATGTAAATCTATTGTAGTTTTGGATCATCACAGGCAGGGGGCAGAGACAATAGAAAACGCCACACTGTCCTATGTAGAACCCTATGCTTCTTCTGCTTGTGAAATGGTAACAGAAATTTTACAGTATATAAAGGAAGGAATTCGGCTTAGAGTTGAGGAAGCCAATAGTATGTATGCTGGTATTATTGTAGATACAAATAATTTTACTACAAAGACAGGGGTACGTACTTTTGAAGCGGCCGCTTATCTTCGAAGAAATGGCGCTGATGTTATAAAAGTGAAAAAGCTGTTCCGGGAAGATGCGGTGGAATATAAAACAAAGGCAGATGCAGTAAGCCAGGCTGAAATTTACCGGGGAAATTATGCGATTTCTATATGTTCCAGCAATGGAGTGAAGAGCCCCACTGTACTGGGAGCTCAGGCGGCTAATGAATTGTTGAATATAAAAGGGATAAAAGCCAGTTTTGTTTTGACAGAATATCTGGGCAAAATCTATATCAGTGCCCGTTCCATTGATGAAGTAAATGTTCAAGTCATTATGGAGCGTCTGGGAGGCGGAGGCCATATGAATATCGCAGGGGCGCAGATGGAAGATGTCCTTCTGGAAGAGGGCGTAAGAATTATGAAAAAAACATTAGACAAGATGATTGAAGAGGGTGATCTGGAATGAAAGTAATTTTAATGGAAGATGTAAAAAAATTGGGTAAAAAGGGAGAAATTATTGAGGTAAATGATGGATATGCCAGAAATTTTATTTTGCCGAAAAAATTAGGTCTGGAAGCTAACGGGAAAAATCTTAATGATCTGAAACTCCAAAATGCAAATAAAGAAAGACTGGCAAAAGAGCAGCTGGAGGCGGCTAAGGAGTTTGCC
Source organism: uncultured Lachnospiraceae bacterium (assembly GCA_910587635.1). GTDB lineage: Bacteria > Bacillota > Clostridia > Lachnospirales > Lachnospiraceae > VSOB01. Next base: position 10,615 of record CAJUNB010000032.1, on the reverse strand, counting down.
AAAGAACTGGAAACGAAGACAGTTCTTGTCAAAATGAAAGCTGGTGAAGGAGGCAGAGTTTTTGGCTCTATCTCTACAAAGGAGATTGCACAGTCGTTGAAAGCACAGTGTGATATGGAAATAGATAAAAAGAAAATACAACTGGCAGAGCCCATTAAAAGTTTTGGCGTTTATGAAGTGGCAGTAAAACTTCATCCTAAAGTAACAGGAATACTTAAAGTAAAAGTACAGGAAGATAAATAATATATCAAAGGAGAAGTATATGGCAGCAATGGAAGACGCATTGTTAAAGAGAGTTTTGCCTCACAGTGTGGAAGCGGAACAGTCTGTAATCGGTTCTATGATAATGGACAGAGAAGCGATTGTTGTGGCCGCAGGAATTCTCCATAAAGAAGATTTCTACGGGAAACAGTATGGAATGGTATTCGAAGCTATGGTGGAGCTGAATGACGAAGGAAAGCCAGTGGATTTGGTTACTTTGCAGGATCGTCTGAAGGAAAAGGGGGTTCCTCCGGAGGTCAGTAGCTTGGAGTTTGCCAGAGATCTGATTACCGCAGTACCTACCTCTGCCAATATTAAATATTATGCAGATATTGTGGCTGAAAAGGCAACGTTGCGAAAATTAATTCGCCTGAATGAGGAAATTGCGAATACTTGTTATACCGGACAGGAGAGTCTGGAATACATATTGGAGGAAACAGAAAAGAAAATATTTGATCTTGTACAAAAGAGAAACAGCAGCGACTATGTTCCGATACGGGAGATTGTCATGGAGGCGATAGACCGAATCGAAAGTGCTTCCAAAACGAAAGGAGTCGTAACCGGGATTCCTACCGGATTTATTGATCTGGATTACAGGATGGCAGGAATGCAGCCTTCCGATCTGATTCTAATTGCAGCAAGGCCTTCCATGGGAAAAACTTCCTTTGTGCTGAATATTGCTCAGTATGTAGCTTTTAAACAGCGTCAGACAGTGGCCGTTTTTAGCCTGGAAATGTCAAAAGAACAGCTTGTCAATCGTTTATTTTCTCTGGAATCCAAAGTGGATTCCCAGCATATCCGAACAGGTAATCTGAGTGATACAGAGTGGGAAAAACTGATAGAGAGTGCAGGAATTATCGGAAAGTCCAACTTGATTATTGATGATACACCAGGAATCAGTGTTTCGGAATTACGTTCCAAATGCAGAAAATATAAGTTGGAACACGATTTGAAAGTAATAATTATTGATTATTTGCAATTGATGTCAGGCAGCGGCAGGACAGATTCCAGACAACAGGAAATATCAGATATTTCCCGTTCGTTAAAAGCATTGGCGAGAGAACTGGAAGTACCGGTAGTGGCACTGTCTCAGCTCAGCCGTGCAGTGGAACAAAGACCTGATCACAGGCCAATGCTCTCTGATTTGCGGGAATCGGGCGCTATAGAACAGGATGCAGATGTAGTGATGTTCATATACCGGGATGATTATTATAATAAAGACACAGATATAAAAGGAATAGCAGAAGTTATTATTGCAAAGCAGAGGAATGGCCCTATCGGGACAGTGAATCTGGCATGGCTGGCGGATTATACAAAATTTGCAAATATACAGAAATAATTCTGAATAAAATATTGATACGACTACAAAAGAGGACAAGCGTAATTGGCATGTCCTTTTTTTATGCTATAGGAAATTGCTCCGCAGCAGTCAAAGAATCCTGCAAAATAGGGTCCTTTATCCATACGTAACGTATAACTCACGAAAAGAAGAAGGAGGAAAAATCAATGGAAGAAAAGATGTTCATGATTTCGGATGCAGCAAAACAGGTGGAAGTGGAGAGCCATGTACTGCGATATTGGGAAGATGAACTGGAACTTCCCATTAAAAGAAATAAGTTGGGACACCGTTATTATACAACGGATGATGTAAACAGGCTGAAGAGAGTGAAATCTATGAAGGAACAAGGGTTTCAGCTAAAGGCTATTCGAAGAGCCTTAAAGCAGGAAATGCAGGGAGTGGAGGAAAAAAAGGAAGAATTGCCTAAAAATCTCAAAGTAGAGGGAAAAGGGAAAGAGAATGCAGAAAAAGCGGCAGAAGAGTTATGGCCTGCCCGTACGACTTCTTACGTAGTGAAGGAGCAGAGTTTTACTGAAAAAGAAGACAAGGCATATCGTTTGCAGGCGCTTCTTAAAAATATGGTAGTAGAAGCAATTCGAGAGGAAAATGAGGCTCTCTGTGAACAGATCAGAGCCAGTGTATTGAAGGAGCTTGATTACCAATTTAGAATGCTGGAAGAGCGGGAAGAACAAAGAGAAAATGAGCGGTTAAAACGAGAAGAAGAACATTTTAAAAAAATTGATGAATTAATTCGGGAAAAGGCGGAGAAAAAAGAGAAAAGAAAAAAGCACTCATTTTTTTGAGTGCTTTTAAAGCTTTTTATATAAGCATTATTCTTCAGAAATGGAACCAGTAGGGCATGCGCCTGCACAAGAACCACAGCTGATGCACTTATCGGGATCAATCTGGAACTGAGAATCTCCCATGCTGATAGCACCAACAGGGCACTGTCCTTCACAGGCACCACAACTTACACAACCATCACTAATTACATATGCCATAATAATATCCTCCTTAAAATAGTAATCCTTTGATATGAACTATTAATTACACACATATTTTAATACAAATATATGATGAATACAAGTAGAAAATGAAGGGAACTGTCCAATTTGGAAAATTTGGGCTTATTCCTGATCGTCAGCCCGTCGAGCCTTAATACCCTCCAAAATAGTCTGCTTTTTCGCAACAACTTTGTCCTTATCCATTGGCTCCACACTTTCCAGTTTATAAGGAATACCAAGTTTTTCGTATTTTACTTTGCCCATTGTATGATAGGGAAGTACATCCAACGCTTTCAGCGTTTTCAGTCCCCCAATAAAGTAGCCTAGCTTGTAGAGCGCGTCATCATCGTCGGTAATGCCCGGGACGACTACATGACGGATCCAGGTAGATACTCCTTTGTCAGAAAGATACTGTGCAAAAGCCAGGATTTTATCATTTGGCTGTGCTGTCAGTTTCCTGTGCTTTTCGGGGTCGATATGTTTGATATCCAACATAACAAGATCCGTAAGCGTCATCAATTTGTCCAGCTTTTCCATCCAATCCGAATTATTTGGATTGAAGGCAATGCCGGAGGAATCGATACAGGTATGAATATTTTTGTCCTTTGCCAGAGTAAAGAGTTCTATGAGAAAATCCACTTGCATGAGAGGCTCACCACCAGTAACAGTAATACCGCCTCCTTTATAGAAACTGATATTTCTTTCATATTGCTCGATAATTTCAGATGCTTCCATTATTGTGCCGGCATTCATTTCCCATGTATCAGGATTGTGACAATATGCACAGCGCATGGGACATCCCTGTACAAATACGACAAAACGTACACCGGGACCGTCGACAGTGCCAAAAGATTCCAGAGAGTGAATTCTGCCGCTCATGTTTCGTTACCTCCATAATCATTGTTTTATAGAACGTTAGAACAAAAACCCCCGGAATTATAGTTCCAGGGGTTTGTTGTCAACTGATGTTTCAGTGATTAGATGCTCTCATGGAATGTACGAGAGATAACATCTGCCTGCTGTTCCGGAGTTAATTTGATGAAGTTAACTGCATATCCGGAAACGCGGATTGTCAGCTGAGGATAGTTCTCAGGATGTTTCTGAGCATCCAATAACATATCTCTGTTTAATACATTTACATTCAGGTGATGTCCACCTTTTGTTGCATAACCATCTAATAAAGAGACTAAATTGTCAACTTGTGCTGCATTTACTGCCATTGTGAATTCCTCCTTTAATATTATTGTTATTTGATTATTGATAATCATCAAGACCCTGCTGCAGGGTAGGTACACTGCATGCCAACGGTGTTCTGGAACAATCGGTGCATCCCATTGTCTGAACCGTAGCTGTTTCTTCATTTGTGAGATCTGTGTCAACATTTACATGCCCTACACCCATAGCCATGCCAGCATCCAGCATTTTTACAAGATCTTCAACTCTCTTATCATCCATTGCAATAACCTCCCTGCCAATGAAAGTCTTTTTTATTATTTGCTAAGATCAATTTCAATATCGCCTGAGAATACCTGATCTTCTTTTCCAAGTGCACCAGGAATAATCGTAAAGGTATTGGAAATACCATCCTGTGCATCTTTGAACGGAAGTTTGGATACAGAAGACAGAGATGCCACTGCACCGTGAGTATCACGTCCGTGCATCGGGTTAGCGCCAGGTGCAAACGGCTGTCCTTTCTTACGTCCATCAGGCGTATTTCCTGTGGCCTTACCATAAGTTACGTTAGAGGTAATGGTAAGGATAGATGTGGTAGGAACACCATTTCTGTATGTGTGATGTCTTCTGATTGCAGTCATGAATCTGTGAACAACGTTCTGCGCGATCAGGTCAACACGGTCATCGTCATTGCCGTATTTCGGGAAATCGCCAGTTGTCTTGAAGTCAACGATAACGCCGTCATCATCACGAACAACTTCTACTTTAGCATATTTGATTGCGGAAAGAGAGTCGGCAACGATGGAAAGACCTGCAACACCCGTTGCAAAATACCGTTTTACATCTCTGTCATGAAGAGCCATCTCTGCTCTTTCATAGCAATATTTGTCATGCATGTAATGGATGATGTTCAGTGTATTTACATAGACATCTGCCTGCCACTCCATCATATCCATGAATTTGTCAAATACATCGTCATAATCAAGTACATCGCCAGTTACAGGACGATATTTCGGACCAACCTGTTTCTTTGTCACTTCGTCAACACCGCCGTTCAATGCGTACAGCAGACATTTAGCGAGGTTAGCACGTGCACCGAAGAACTGCATTTCTTTGCCGATTACCATAGAAGATACGCAGCATGCGATACCGTAATCATCGCCATGTGTTACTCTCATCAGATCATCGTTCTCGTACTGGATAGAAGATGTCGTAATGGAAATCTTAGCACAGTATTTCTTGAAGTTTTCAGGAAGTCTTGTAGACCAGAGAACTGTCAAGTTGGGTTCCGGGCTGGCACCAAGGTTCTCCAGTGTATGCAGATAACGGAAGCTCATCTTTGTTACCATGTGACGTCCGTCAACGCCAACGCCTGCCAGAGACTCTGTTACCCATACCGGGTCGCCTGCGAAAATCTGGTTGTACTCAGGTGTACGAGCGAATTTGATAAGACGCAGCTTCATAATGAAATGATCAATAAACTCCTGAATTTCTTCTTCTGTAAATGTACCGTTCTTTAAATCTCTCTGTGCATAGCAATCAAGGAATGTGGAAGTACGTCCCAGGGACATAGCGGCACCATTCTGCTCTTTTACTGCGCAAAGATAACCGAAGTATACAGCCTGGATAGCTTCCTGTACGTTTGTAGCAGGTTTGGAAATATCGCAGCCATAGGAAGCAGCCATTTCTTTCATTAACTTAAGAGCTACCATCTGCTCGGAAAGCTCTTCACGAAGACGGATAACATCGTCTGTCATAACACGGCCGGTAGAATCTTTCTGCGCCTGTTTGTCTTCGATCAGGTAATCAATACCGTACAGAGCCACACGTCTGTAGTCGCCGATAATACGTCCGCGTCCATAAGCATCAGGAAGACCTGTGATGATATGGGAAGACCGGCAAGCTCTCATCTCCTGATTGTAAGCGTCAAAGCAGCCTGCATTGTGTGTCTTTCTATGTGTGGAGAAGAACTCGCTGATCTCAGGATCAACTTCATATCCATTGTCAGAGCAAGCTTTTTCAGCCATTCTGATGCCGCCGTAAGGCTGCAGAGAACGTTTGAAAGGTTTGTCTGTCTGGAAACCGACGATTTTTTCCTTGCTCTTGTCCAGATATCCAGGACCATGAGAAGTAATGGTAGAAACTACCTTTGTGTCCATATCAAGAACGCCGCCTGCTTCACGTTCTTTTTTCTGCAGATCAAGTACCTGTGCCCACAGATCATTTGTTGCCTGCGTAGGGCCTGCCAGGAAGGATTCATCTCCCTCATAAGGAGTATAGTTCCTCTGGATGAAGTCACGGACATTGACTTCATTATCCCATTTTCCGCCTACAAAATCTGTCCATTCTGGTCTCATTTTGAATAGCCTCCTATTAAATTATTTATTCATATAAAAGTGATGTTGTGTCATGAAAATATTATAAGTGTTAGAGCACTGAAACGTCAAGAATGGAGGATGTATTTTTTTGTATACAAACCCATAAATATTGTAAAATTTTTATAAAAATTTGTGAAAAACGTGGATAACTTGCTATTCCCTGGTTAAAGTATTATAATGTCCACGAAAGCAATGAGCAGTGCGCGAGTGAGTGGCTGTACCAAAAATATGCTTGCATATTTTTGGTACAGATACGAGCGAGCATAGGGCGAAGCCCGTGAGAGAGGAAGCGAAGCTTCCGAACGGGCACTGCGAAGCCTGCAGGAAAGCCAGCAGTGCGAAGCCCGTGAGATATGACCTGAGGAGGGGCCCGCAGCAGGTGAAGCCTCTGCCTGAACTTGCACTGCGAGATGAACATATTATAATTCACAGGAGGTAATTAAAATGGCAGGAATTACGAAAGACATGACAATCGGAGAAATACTTCAGGCAAATCCTAAAGTGGCTCCCATTTTAATGGAAGCAGGCATGCATTGCCTTGGATGCCCTTCCGCTCAGGGAGAGACACTGGAGGAAGCTGCTATGGTTCATGGGATGGATGCAGATGATCTTATGAAAAAGATTGAAGCATTGGGATAGGATGAAAAGACACTGATGTGATTTTGAAAAAGCCCCGGCATAAAAATTCCGGGGCTTTTTTTGCTCATATAGGTAATGCAGAATGGAAGTTAGTCATAATACAATCTGTTCGCACATGGTACAAAGACGATTCATTTTCACAGAACTTAAATTAACGCGAGTGACTGAAGCGCATTATCAGAAATAAACAGCTGACAGTGTTCATTTAGGTACGCTTCTGCCGCAGCGGAATATCTTTCCGGTCTGCCATATTCTGAAATGATGTTGCAGACTTTGTTAAATTCCTCTGGAGTATGACCGCCTTTACAAATAATGAGAGAATAGCGCCCATTGTCTTCGTTCTTATATAAGGAATTGGAACCGTTATAATAATTTTTCAGTACATGTGCCAGACGGGTCAGCTCACTCAAACGAGGAAAAGAAAATACAGTTATCAATTCTTTATCTTGCGCAGGAGTAGTAGACTGGTCAGCCTCCGGCGCTTGTGCCAGAGAATTTGTAAGATCATTTAAAGACAGATTGCCTGTAGTTTCTGCATCTTGCGTTTCCTTGATCTTATTTTCATGAATTTTCTTAAATAAATCGAGAACGTCATCTGCTCCTTCATAATAATTTTCAGATGATTCTTCTGAGGACTCTTCATCAGAATCGTGTACAGAAGGTGCAAATTTGGAAAAACGTGTATCCAGTTCTTCAGGATCTTCTACCTTTGTAATAATGAGTATAATACATTCCGAATTTAAAGGAATGGCTTCGATCATCAGGGGAATATTTTCTGCTTCAAATCCACATTCAAAAGAAGCCTGCTGCATCATATCACGAAACAGATTTTTTGCTTTTTCTGTACCGTATGCCAGTTCACTGATCTTTAATTCTCTATCGATCAGATCAGCTTTCGTCAAAGTACAGCGAATCTGATGATCATTAACTTTTTCGATTTTCATAGTATCACTTCCTTTATAAACATAATATGTTTACAGCCCTCTTGGAACTTATAACATAAAAAATTATAAATCAAAATTATAACATATATATACAGAAAATATATTAATAATAATATGCTATTTGTATATTATACTTATTGAATCGTCTCGTCAATAGAAGTATTTTACAGAAATCTAAATTTTTTATAAATCCAGAAAAAAACTTGTACGAAAGAAAACTTTACGCTATAATAGATCCAGAGATGCTTTCGGACAATCAGTAGCTGGAAGGGGGCATGGTATCTACAGGTCATTGGGCATATGATTTGCCTATCTTGCATTAAGTCTTGGAACGGAAAGTTTCATCAACAGACCTCTGCAGGGCAGAGGAAGTCTTATAAGCTTATGTGTCTGCACAGAGCATCAGAATTTTCCACTTATTTTCTTAATGTTATAATTCAAAATTATCACAAGTAGTATTCCATTTATTTTATGTCATAATACACGTCCCTGCATCTCTTCAGAACTGTTTTCACACCATTTTTGTCGTAAATTTTTATGAAAATCCAAAGGAATCGGATATACCACAGAAATTCCAGGTCTTAGTGGATTTTCAAATAGAGATGAAAAGGAGGGATTATGTGTGTTTCAGAAAGATGTACTGGACAATATGAAGGAGCGTCTGGAGAAAATCGTAAAAGAAGGTGCGGATTTATATCTTGACGGCAGACAAGTGTCTGCAGAAGAGCTGGCATGGGCATGCTGTGTCAATGAAGAAGCTGTTTATATGCCGGATTATATCGTAAATCAGGATGGAAAACTCACGCAGCTTCGTTACGACAGAGTAAGACAGACCTGATCTGGAAGGATACCACGAAAGGGAAACGGAAAACGGGAGCCTTTACGCTGACAAACAAAGTGATATCCTAGAAAAATACAAAAAACGTCAAAATTGGTAATGACGGTATGAAAATAGTCTGGTATAATGGGGACGATTGGAAAGGAGCTGGAGAAACAATGAAAAAAGTAATTCCGGTATTCGTTGCAATTGTCCTTATTTTTACGATAATTGCAATCAGTCTTGGAATGAAATTGGTAGAAAAATATTCATATTCCAAAGAAAGAGCAGACTTGGATGAATATTTTAAAGTAAGCAACGGGATTGAAACAGCAATTGTTCTCCAGGATGAAATTCTGGAAGACAAGGCACTTTTTGTAGATGGAATTTATTATTTTTCCATCAATACAGTACATTCTTATTTTAATACACGTTTTTACGAGGACAGCAGAGAAGAATTGCTTCTTTATACAACGCCGGACAGCATTTATCGTACCAATATAGGCAGCACAGAATTTGCCCAAAATGGAGAAGCACAGGATGCGGGATATATGATTTCCAGATATGAAAACGGATCATTGTATATTGCAGCAGAATATGTCAAGAAATTTACAAATTTCTCTTATGAAGTATTTACGGAGCCAAGGCGTATGCAAGTATATACGCAATGGGGAGAACAAAATCTCGCAGAAGTGACAAAAGATACACAGATCCGATATCAGGGAGGGGTAAAAAGCGAAATCCTGACTGATGTGGAACAGGGCAGACAGCTTATTGTGCTGGAAGAGATGGATACGTGGACAAAGGTAAAAACAGATGGCATCATTGGCTATGTAGAGAATAAGAGACTTGGAAGTGTCCGTACAGAAACGATGGAAGCTGTGACAGATTATGAAGAGCCGGTCTATACGAACATTACCAAAGACTATAAAATCAATATGGTATGGCATCAGGTGATGACTCAGACAGCAAATGCCACTTTGACAGATGCTGTGGCAGGGACGCATGGGCTGAACACGATCTCTCCTACCTGGTTTTCCCTGAATGATAATCAGGGTAATTTTACAAATATTTCTTCTGTGGATTACGTGGCACAGGCACATCAGCTGGGGCTGGAAGTGTGGGGCGTAATAGATAACTTTAACGCAGAGGGGTTTCAGACAAAAGAAGATACTCACAGTGTACTGTCTTCTACGTCGAATCGTACCCACCTGATAGAGGGGTTAATGCAGGCGGCTGCGACCTGTGGCCTGGATGGTATCAATGTGGATTTCGAGCAGCTCAGTGAGGAGACAGGAGAGCATTTCGTACAGTTTATCAGAGAACTTTCCATTGCCTGCCGCACTAGCGGACTTGTTCTTTCAGTGGATAATTATGTTCCTGTCGGAAATACGGGATTTTATGGAAGAGAGGAACAAGGAATTGTAGCAGATTATGTCATTATCATGGGATATGATGAGCATTGGTCAGGGGGCGGTGTTGCCGGGAGTGTGGCTTCCATTGACTTTGTGGAAAAAGGTATCCAGTTGACACTGGAGGAAGTGCCGGCAGAAAAGGTCATCAATGCAGTGCCTTTTTACACAAGAGTGTGGAAGAGCAGTGGCGGACAGGTGACCAGTGACGCAGTGGGAATGGATTCCGCTGAAAGGTTTCTTTCGGAACACGGAGTTACAGCTTCATGGGATGAGACGACATGTCAGAATTATGCGGAATTTGAAGAAGATAATGTATTATATCAGGTGTGGCTGGAGGATGAACAGTCTATAGAAGTGAAGTTAAATGTAATGGCAAATTATAATCTGGCAGGTGTGGGAGCGTGGAAGCTGGGCTTTGAGCGGCCATCCATTTGGAACGTGATAGATGCCTATCTGCAGAAATAGAATTGTGCAGGGCACTTCCTGAGTGGAAGTGCCCTTTTGTTGGTTAGGCCAAGGGCCTGTTTACCGATATGGAGTTTTTCGAGTTCCGAAAAATGGAAATATCGGTAAACAAATAAACCACCTGCTATGCAGGTGTGATAACAGCTGCTTTAGCTTACAGTAAAAAACCTCCAATGTTAT
>CAJUNB010000031.1 GCA_910587635.1 uncultured Lachnospiraceae bacterium | reverse complement strand
TTCTTCCCAAAGGAGCTTCTCTGTGACGCCTGTCTTCTTTAATTCCTTATGGACGTAAGAATAATCAACCGGTGCATATCTGGGCTTATATTTAAACTTATCCGGATAAAACAGTCCATAGAGTCTGTGGTCATCCCATTCGGAAATATCATCCCCTGACCTGCCTGACTGTAAAAACAATGCCTGAACTTCGGCAACGGTGTTTCTGGATACACTTAAAACTTTTGACACCTCCCTTGCGCTTAGATTTTTTCCCAGAAGTTCCAGAATGCTTCTGACTTTTGTCTTCTTAAACATAAAAAGACCTCTTTATAGATTATTTGGTGACACTGCATTTGCAGTTATCCGGAAATAACTATAAGGAGATCTATAGTAAAATCAAATATACATGGTGGCTCGATATGTTGTGGTGGCTCCGAAGGTGGAAAATATCAATTCCGGGTGGCTCTCAAGCGGGAAACTGGTGGCCCTCAAGGAGGATAATATTCATTACGAAGTGATGTGAAAATAGGGTCCTTTTTAAAAGTAAATCTGGATATCCAGTATAGAACATGGTACAATACCGGAAACGGAAGAGGGGGAAAATACAGTGCAAAATTTTAAAGGGAAAACCATTATTGTTACAGGAGGAGGACGGGCAGTCCTGGGCGATGGAAGGTGCGGTTCTATCGGGTATGGGATTGTGACAGCTTTTGCAAAAGAGGGAGCAAACCTGGTCATCACCGGACGCAATATGAAAAAACTGGAGGATGCCAAAAAAGAGCTGGAACAGAGTTATGGAGTGAAAGTGCTGGCTATTGCTGCCGATGTATCTGCGGGAGCTGATAACAGGGCAGTGGTGGAAAATGTTGTGAGGCAGACAGTGGAGGCATTTGGAGGTATCGATGTGCTGATCAACAGTGCGCAGGCGTCTGCATCCGGCGTATCTTTAGCAGATCATACGACAGAGCAGTTCGATCTGGCTCTGTACTCCGGGCTGTATGCGGTATTTTATTATATGCAGGCCTGCTATCCTTATCTGAAAGAGAGGAAGGGGGCAGTGATTAATTTTGCATCGGGGGCAGGGCTCTTCGGTAATGTGGGCCAATGTGCTTACGCAGCGGCAAAAGAGGGAATCCGTGGTATTTCCCGGGTAGCTGCAAATGAATGGGGAAAAGATGGGATCAACGTCAATGTGATCTGTCCACTGGCTTGGACCTCTCAGCTTGAGAATTTCCAGAAAGCCTATCCTGAAGCTTATGAGAAGAATGTTCATATGCCGCCGATGGGACATCTGGGAGATGCGGAAAAAGAAATCGGACGTGTGTGCGTACAGCTTGCCTCGGATGATTTTAAATATATGACAGGAGAGACAATTACGCTGGAAGGCGGACTGGGGTTAAGGCCATAGTCTGCAGGAAAGTTTTTGTATTTAGACAGACAAGAAAGGGATATTGAGAAAAAGGAATATGGATATGGAACGGAAGAAAAAAGGGAATGTAAAACTATTGGTAATGGCATTTGCCGCTATGTCGGTCATTTGTACTTCCTGTTCCGGCTCTCCGATACAGACAGCGGGAAACGGGGACTCAGGCAGTTCTGTGGCGTCTGTAATGGGAGCACACGGTGAAACGAATGAAAATATTTTTTCACAGGAAGCAATCAATGAATATGTAAAATGTATAGATCAGTCAGCCGAGCTTATAGCGAAGACAGACAATGAAATAGTAAAGTTTGATGCGGAAGACGGTATAGAAGGATATCGAAAGCAGGCGACTGTTTTAGAAAATCTGCTTGCGGATTTGGCAGATGTGGAAAATAAGGCAAATGCGATCAGTGGAGTTGATACGAAACTTAAAAATGCGGGAAATGAGTATTTTACTATGGTAAATGATGCCTATAAAGCATCTTATGAAGTGTGGATTTTCCTGACAGATTACTTGGTGTTTTGTGAAGATTATCTGGCCTATTGGCCGCGGGAGGAAAATTATGATACCACGAAAGAGTATTACAATGAACTTAATGCATGGTACGAATCAGCAAAAGAGGCATATACAGCGATAGATTCCTGTCCACCTTGTATGGAAGGAGAATGGAAGCAGTACGGAGAGATATTGGATTTAAATGATGATATCATTAATAAATTATATTTGGCAAATGTGTATGGGGATAATTTACGATATCTGTCTGCCCTGAATATGTCAAATAGATTTGAGACCGTAGAAGCACTGCAGTTTGAGGATATTCTAAATTGTTTAATAGGAGAGGCAGAGCATTTACAGGCCCAGAGTGATCTGTCTTCCGATCTTGTAAAGGAGCTGCATATTTACGCGGAGCTCGATGAGGAAGAGAGGGTAGAGTATGAGTTTAAATCTATTCGTACGGGTAAGATTCGTTTAAGCTATGATACTGTGGATACGATATATCCTTCTCTGTATCATTCGTATGATGCATTTGTAATTATCAAAACCGGATGTATAAGCGGTGAAAAAAAGATTTTAGTGGAAATGGAAATACCGGGATTTACACAGAGCTATAAAGAAACGATTGCACTGGATTCTGCTTACAGAGAAATCCATATCAAGCCGCCTGCGTTAGCGAGCAATCTGAATCTGTCATCATCGAAAAACGCACAGATCAAGGTTACGATTTCCGAACAGGACGGAACATTATTGGAAGCCAAATCATTTCCCGTTACCATAAAAAGCAAATATGATTTTGAATGGTACAGTGATGAATATGGAGTGGCGACACAAGATAATATTTTATGTTTTCTGACGCCGGAAGCGGCGGCTATATCGCGGTTAAAGCGTCAGGCAATCGAAGAGATAACCAGTATGACAGGAGGGAAGATGGAATCTTTTGTCGGGTATCAGAATACAAGGTGGAATAATCACTATGTAGGTACCTATGTGCAGGTTGCGGGAATCATGCGGGCGCTGTATGAAACGGGAGTCAGATATAATATGGATCCGTTTTCCATAAGCGGCAGCAACCAGCATATCCTGTTTCCAGAGGATGTACTGGAGCAAAAAAGCGGTTTGTGTATCGAAACTTCCCTGACCGTGGCAAGCGCCCTTCAGAGTGCAGGAATGCATGTGTTTTTGGTCTTTCCGCCGGGACATGCACAGGTTGCAGTGGAAGTCTGGAACGGACGCGGGGAAGATAAGAGCGGTACGGGGAAATATTTTCTGATTGAAACGACTGCACTTTCTAGTGATTGGAACAATCAGAAAGCCTTTGTAGATGATGCAAACGCACTATTATCAGAAAACAGGCTTTTGGGAACGAGTCCGATCAGTTATTATAATCAGGAAGAATGGTATCGTTATCTGACAAAAGAGGGTACTTATCTGGTCGATTGCGATGATTTGAGTGCATTTAACTTGGCACCGTTTTCAAATTAAATAAAACTAAAATAGATGGAGGGTGTATATGAAAGTAGGATTTATTGGACTGGGGATTATGGGAAAGCCTATGGCGAAGAATCTGCTGAAAGAGCGAATAGAGCTGATGGTTTCTGATCTGAACAAGGACGCCGTAAAAGAATTGACAGAGCTGGGAGCGGAAGAGGGCAGTTATCAGGAAATCGGTGAGAACTGTGACATTGTACTGACGATTCTTCCCAATGGCGCCATCGTGCAGGATGTGCTGTTTGGTGAAAATGGGGTGGCATGGGCTCTGTCTGCCGGGAAGCTTGTTTGCGATATGTCCAGTGTGACGCCGGGAGAGAGCAAAACCTGTTATACGAAGCTGAAAGAGATAGGCGTTGGTTTTGTGGACGCACCGGTCAGCGGCGGGGAACCGGGAGCTATTGCAGGCAGTCTGGCCATTATGTGTGGAGGAGACGAAACGGATTTTGAGAGATTGCAGCCTCTGTTTGGTATCCTTGGAAACAGCAGTCTGCTGATCGGCGGCAGCGGCAGTGGAAGCGTTACGAAACTGGCAAATCAGATCATCGTTAATCTGGGAATCGCCACTGTATCGGAAGCTCTCGTACTGGCTACAAAAGCAGGGGCTGATCCGATGAAAGTGTATCAGGCAATCCGGGGCGGTCTTGCCGGCAGTGCAGTACTGGATGCGAAGGCGCCTATGATGTGTGCCAGAAACTTTGTCCCAGGCGGCAAAATCAGTATCAATCACAAAGATATTAAAAATGTAATCAATACAGCGCATGATCTGGATGTGCCCCTTCCGCTGACGGCAGAGCTGTTTGAAATCATGCAGGCGTTGAAGGTGAGCGGACATATGGATGACGATCATGCCGGAATTGTTCAGTATTTTGAAAATCTGGCGGGTGTGGAAGTAAAGTCGGATATTCGGCTTTGAGACCGGGAGGAGTAAAAATAGCAGTCTGCGGGCATTTACAGGAGAGATGATATTTGGCGAAAATAGATGGAGAGCTTATGAAAGGAAAAGAAGAAAAATTAAATAGCAGTGTATTGAATATATATCCTGTACTGGAAGAAGCGGAACTGGATGAGCTGCTTTTGAAAGAGATTGAGAAAAACGATATGAAATTTGTCGTACTGGATGATGATCCCACCGGAGTACAGACAGTACATGATATTTCTGTCTATACAGACTGGACAGTGGAATCCATGAAAAAGGGATTGGCGGATTCCAATAAAGTTTTTTACGTTCTGACAAACAGTCGGGGGATGACGGAAGCGGAAACGACGAAAATCCACCGTGAAATCCTTCAGGCAGTCAGCCAGGCGGCAAAAGAAGAGGATCGGCGTTATCTGTTTATTTCCAGGAGTGATTCCACGCTGCGGGGACATTATCCTCTGGAGACCTGTCTGCTGAAGGATGGGATGGAAAAGGACGGCAGAAAGATAGACGGCGAAGTCTTGTTTCCGTTTTTTAAAGAGGGCGGCCGTTTCACCATTGACAATATCCACTATGTAAAATATGGAGAAGAGCTGGTACCGGCGGCGCAGACGGAATTTGCAAAAGACAGGACGTTTGGGTATACTCATTCTTCTATTCCAGCGTACATTGAGGAAAAAACAAAGGGACAATATCGGGCGGAAGATGTGATCTGTATTTCTTTGGAAGATATTCGTAATAAAGATTTTGATAAAATGACAGAGCAGCTTTTAAAAGTGAACGGATTCAATAAGATCTGTGTGAACGCCATCGATTACTGTGATGCTAAGGTATTTTGTATCGCTCTTTACCGTGCGATGGAGATGGGGAAAAATTTCATGTTCCGTACGGCAGCCGGGTTTGTAAAGGTAGTGGGAGGTATCACGGACAGACCGCTTCTGACAAGAAAAGAGATGGTAGTAAAAGAGACGGAAAATGGTGGTATCGTAGTCGTGGGAAGCCATACGGCCAAGACGACGGCGCAGCTGGAGGAACTGCTGAAACTGGAATACGTAGTACCGGTGGAATTTAAGTCCAGTACAGTATTGCAGGGAGAGGCGGCATTTGACCGGGAAGTGGAACGATGTGTGGCGGAAGAAGAGAAGATTATCAGGTCGGGCAGGACGGCAGTTTGCTTTACGGAGAGGACATTGCTGACAGTAGAGAATGATACAAAGGAAAGTGCATTGCTCCGCAGTGTGAAGATCAGTGACGGGGTACAGCGGTTGGTGGGAAATCTGAGTATTACACCGGCTTTTGTAATAGCAAAAGGCGGGATTACTTCCAGCGACGTGGGAACGAAGGCATTGCAGGTAAAATGTGCAAATGTACTGGGGCAGATCAGACCTGGAATTCCAGTCTGGCAGACCGGGGTGGAGAGCAGATTTCCCCAGACTCCTTATGTTATATTCCCTGGAAATGTAGGGGAGGATCGGACGCTTCGGGAAGCAGTGGAAGTGCTCTGTGCCAGATAGATAATGAGATGTATCCTAAAAGAAAACAGAGCCGGACAATTGTCCGGCTCTAAAATACAGATGCAGTGCAACAGAGAAATTAATCGTTTCCGCAGATTTCGGTCCAATAACCGTCCGGGTCATTGATGAAATAGACACCCATATCGATATTTTCAAAGCAGACACATCCCATGGCTTTGTGGTGGGCGAGAGCCTCGTCAATATTATCCACTTTTACAGCCAGATGGAATTCATTGTCCCCCAGGTTGTAGGGGCGATCCATATCTCTGAGCCATGTGAGCTCCAGCAGATGCTCGGTGACGCCATCTCCCAGAAAAACAAGTTTGAAACTTCCGTCAGAAGCTTCTTTTGTCCTTGAGACGGTAAGTCCCAGTGCTTCTTTATAAAATGTCACTGATTTATCCAGATCGGATACGTTGATATTGTTGTGATAAAAAGTAAATTTCATAATAATTTGTTTCCTTTCTTTCGGCCTTTATTTTTTTAACCGGTCATAGGGAGGATTTTCCACATCCGTCTTATCCTGTATCTGATAGGGCGCCAGTGTAGAGATCATTTTTACCGGCTCTTCATAGGGATTGGCAACATAGTGAACTTCCATAGGGTCGATATGAATCAACTGTCCCGCTGACAGGGTGTGGATTTCGCCATCAACGACAATGTCCACTTTTCCGTTCAGAATAAAGAAATTTTCTTCCATAATCTGATGATAATGAGCCTGAAACTCCTGCCCCGGTTGGAACTGAACAAGAGCAAAATTGGAGCGGGGACCTTTCATGAGATACTTGGGGCCACTGTCCCCGAAACGATATTCTTCATCATTTTCATGTTTGATAAACATAATTATGTATCCTTTCTTTTTATATTTTTTATAATCCGTTGCCCACACCGGGAGCAGCCCACATATTTTTTGTCAGTTTCTGGTTGCTGAGCTCCAGCTGGGCCGCATATACTTTGTGCCATGGCTCATACATCTCTTCATAGACGGCATGATTTTCCATGTTTGGTTCATATACTTTATCCCATTTTACCAGTTTTTTCGCTGCATCGGAAATGCTGGAATAGATACCCACACCATAGCCTGCGATGATAGCGGCACCCAGGGCGGAAGCCTCTTTGACGACAGGGACTTTCACCGGGAGACCAAGGACATCGGCTACGATCTGACACCACAGATCGCTTTTGGAAGCGCCGTTTGCAAATACCACTTCTTTCGGAATGTTTCCAGTGGATTCTCTGACAAGCTCCATGTGTCCCTTTGCCAGCATAGCGGTGTTTTCCAAAATCGCACGATAGAAGGTGTAGCGGTTAAATCTGGCCGGATCCAGTTCGAAGTTAGTGAAGGTGGGAGCGGCATGTTTCCAGCAGATGAAATTCATTACATCCGAAAAAGTACACATCATGCCATAGGAACCGGCGGGTATTTTCGCTGCCTGTTTGTTCATAAGATCATAGGGATCCTGACCGGTCTGTTTTGCCAGTTCTTTTTCCTTCTCACAGAAACCATCCCGGAACCAGCGCATGACAAGGCCCGGTTTGAATGCAAGGGCTTCATACTGCCATACACCGGGAACTGCGTGACAGTTGACACGGACGCGGCAGTCGGGATCGGTCTGCCCGTTTGCAGTGTTAAATTCGTACTGCCAGAAGCTGCCGCCGAAGATAGCCGCTTCCCCCGGATTTACCACACCGACACCGATACATCCCAGCTGTGCGTCACCACCTCCCGTTACGACAGGAGTGCCCACTGCAAGTCCGGTATCTTCGTGCCCTTTTTCGGTTACGCTGGCAATGATAGTGCCACATTCAGCTACATCGGAGAAAATATCGGAACGGAGTCCACATTTTTGGGCTATGGAAGGATCCCATGCGCGTTTCTGCAAATCCAGTATGCCGGTAGTGGAACCGTTGGATGGTTCTACAGCCAAAACACCAGTAAGCTTATAGATCAGCCAGTCATTGAACATACCGACTTTGTCTATTTTTTCATATATTTCCGGCATTTTGTTCTTGATCCAGAGAATCCGGGGCAGGGCGCCGAGAGCATAGGTCTGGCCGGTTTTTAAATATACTTCCTTTTCCAGTTCGGGATCTTTGTTGATCAGCTCCACGACTTCGTCATTGCTGCGGGCATCCACATTGGCACATGCCCAGATTTCTTTCCCCTGGTTGTCATACATTACCAGGCCTTCCCGCATACAGGTAGTGGATACTGCTGCGATTTCTGCGGGATCAATACCCGTTTGGCTGATGACATCCCGGATGCAGCCACTGGCCAGTTTCCAGTTATACACCCAGTCAAAATCCATACTGCCCGGGTAACGGGGATCTTCTTTATGGTCCCATTCCTGTTGGGAGCATCCGATCTGATTACCTTCCAGATCAAACAGCACAGCGCGGACACTTCCGGTTCCGGCATCTACTGCCATCAAATAGTTCTTACTCATGGTGTTTCCTCCTTCTATTTATTAAGATTACTATTGTGTTTCATCCATCTGGAGCAAAAGCCCTGCCGTCTCTTCATCGGTTATGAGTTTATTTAAATAGCCTCCCCGAAGAGATGCATGGATAGCTGGGACTTTGCTTACACCGGCGGCTACGCCGATGACATTTTTTAATTTTTTTAATTCTTCGAGAGAAATAGCGATCATTCGTTCTTCAAAAGAACATTCTATCTTTTCTCCGTTTTCATTGATAAACTGGCTTAATATATCGCCTACAGCGCCCTGCATACCAAGCAGAAGGAAATCATTGGAAGACATAACGCCCTTTTTGATCAGAGTGGCCTCTGCACTCATACTGCCGACACCGACTACTGTCATGGAAGAGTGCCAGATCATATTGAAAATATCCTGGACAGGACGTTCGCTGCGGATTGCCTGGGTGGCCTCCCGGCTCGACATAATCAGGGGAGCGGGAATGACATGCATATTTGCATTGTTGTAAACAGCTCGTAAATCCGGGAAATAATAGTCCACGCCTCCTGTCAGACTGACGATGGAGAGCTGGTGTTCACAGGACTGGAGCAGATTGCCCAGCGTATAGTTCAAAGTGCGGCCATGGCCCCAGTTGATATAACAGTCTTCATGGATCTGGTTATACAGATACATGGCGGCCGCCTTACCAACGGACAGGTCGAGATTTTTAATTGTATTGTCAACGGGAACGATAAATACATCCTGCAATCCCCAGCGCTTCATAAGTCTGCATTCCAGTTCCATCCGGTAGGAATGCTCCGAGCGGAAGTGAAACTGGATAATACCCTTCTGGCGGGCATGTTCCAGAAGCTTGATCACGCGCATACGGGAGATTCCCATAATATCGGAAATATTTTGTTGGGTCATGTTTTCTACATAATAATACCAGGATGCTTTCAGGGCAAGCCCATATTCAAAATCATAATTCTCGCTCATAGATACCTCTTTTATAAACAAATGTTCAAATTAAAAACAAATGATTGATAAATTTATTATACTACATCTATCAAAAATGTCAACTCATCTACAAAACAATATCAAGAAAATAAACAAAATGCACATATTTGTGAAAATGTTGATGAATTTGATAATAAACTTGACATGTATTTAGAGAGGATATATAATGTTTTTGTACAATAATACGATTTGTGTTCTGATTTGAACGGGTATCGTAAAAGTTACAAAAAGTAATAATTTGTTTATACTAAAATCATATGAAAGATAGGAGGGTGCTTTTTTGGCTGAAAAGAAAGATGCGCATTTGCTGGAAATCAAAGGCGTATATAAGTCTTTTGGAATGAATGCAGTGCTGAAAGGGATCGATATGACACTGGATCATGGAGAGATCCTGGCTCTGATTGGTGGAAATGGCGCTGGTAAAAGTACCTTGATGAAGATCATCATGGGTCTTTATTCGGAAGACGAAGGCGACATTTTTATTGATGGTAAGAAAGTGAATCTGAATAAACCGTCTGCAGCATTGGCTGCAGGTATTTATATGGTGCCACAGGAGCCATTGATCTTTCAGAATATGACTGTAGAGGAAAACATTCTGATCGGATTTAAAGAGAAAGCGAGTGTACTCCATGAAACATTGTTGGCAAAGCTGGAGGAAACGGGGTTTGAGTTGGATCTGACGAGAAAGGCAAGCACACTTTCCATTGCAGAACAGGAGCTCGTGGAGATTCTGAGAGGCCTTATGAGGGAAGCACGTATTCTGATTTTGGATGAACCTACCAGCGCGCTCACCTTCGGAGAAGTAGAGAGCCTGTTCCGCTGTATCAGGACATTGCAGGAAAAAGGAATCGGCATGTTTTACATAACGCATCGTCTGGATGAAGTTTTCGAGATTGCTACTTCCGTTGCGATCATGCGAGACGGCGCAGTCAGAGTTTCCGGCGCGATTCGTGAGTTTACCCGTGAGATACTCGTAAAGGGACTCTTGCCCCCGGATGCCGATGATTCGGGAGTCGGTGAGAAACGAGAAAGAAAAGCGGTAGATTATACGGATAAAAAACCTCTTTTGAAACTGGAAAATTTTACCGGTTATGGATTCAAAGATATCAACCTGGAGGTGTATCCGGGTGAGATTCTCGGCGTATCGGGAGTCGTGGGAGCGGGGCGTACCGAGTTCGCCACTACGATTTTCGGGATGGATAAAGTGCTCGGCGGTAAAGTATATTTACAGGATAAAGACATTACAGGGTTGAGCACACCTGAGGTTATGGCGGCGGGACTGAATTATGTCCCGGAAGACAGACATGTCAACGGTCTCTTCAAGATGAGAGATGCTGCAGCCAATACAACTGTCGGGATTCTTCCACGCAAGGAGATGGGTACCTTCCTGCTGAGTGTAAAGAAGGAACTGGAAATCGCTCTTTCTTATGTAAAGCATTTTCGGACGAAAGTGACGGGGCTGAATCAGGAAGTCGGGACATTGTCCGGTGGTAATCAGCAGAAGATTGTTCTGGCACATGCACTGGCAACAAAACCTCTTGTGGTCATTCTTGATGAGCCTACTCGTGGTATTGATGCCGCAGCCCGTGGAGATGTATATAAGATTATCGAACAGTTGAAAGAAGAAGGCGTGGGGATTATGCTGATTTCTTCTGATATGGAGGAGATTATCGAGCTGGCTGACCGTACGGTATCTGTTCATCAGGGCAGAATCAATGCTACTTTTGACCAGAGCGATATCAATCAGGATAATCTGATGGCTGCCGCTTTCGGCGTCGTAAAAGAGAAAGAGGTGGTGTAGGCATGGAGAAGATAAAAAATATTTTAAAAGTTCGCGAAATGACAAGCTTCCTCTGTCTGATTGCACTTTTTCTGATAGTAGGTATTGTAAATCCGACTTTCCTGCAGCTTGACAATATTATGAACTGCTTAAACGGAGCTGTTATCTATACGTTACTGGCAGCGGGCATTGCGTTTGTAATCCTGGTAGGTGAGATCGACTGTTCCATCGGTGCAAGTCTCTGTATGTGTGCGGCGATCTGCTGTTCTATGATTCGTGACGGTTCAAATTTTGCCGTTGCGATAATTGTGTCAATCATAGTGGGTGCTCTGATCGGTCTGCTCAATGGCTGGGGTGTGGCAATCCTGAAGATTCCTTCCCTGATTTTTACAGTAGGCGTTATGGGTACGGTCAGAGGGCTCGTATATGTATATACAGATTGTAAGTGGGTAGAGAACCTTCCCCCTTATTATACACAGATTGCACAGTTTAAACTGGGGGGATTGACAGGTATTTATGTTTTCGCACTTGTGTTGGCGATGATTGCTTTTGTTATAACGACGAGAGTCAGACAGGGAAAATATTTCATTGCGGTAGGCGATAATGCTAACGGTGCAAACCTGGTAGGTATTCCTTCTACTATGGTAAAGGTTATTGCCTATGTGCTCTGTGGTATTTTTGCAGCCATTGCAGGCATTGTCTATGGTACGAGAGTAGGATTTATTCAGCCGTCCACCGGCAACGGATATGAGATGACGGCTATCGCAGCCTGTGTGCTTGGGGGCCTGAGCCTGACGGGCGGAGTCGGTTCCATTCTGGGAAGCGCTATCGGAGCGATTATTATTTCCTCCATTTCCCGGTTGCTTGTGTTTATCGGACTTTCTTCCGATTATAATGATGCCATTACCGGTGTCGTTTTGATTGCGATTGTAGTATTCGATGCAGTCAGCCAGAAAAAGAAAGTGACAAAGACAAGGCGGGAGCGTCTGTTGGCGAGAACAGCAGCTTTGGAAGGAGGTAAGGCAGAATAATGAGTGATAAAGAAAAGAAAACGACTCAGGAACCGTTAATTGCCTATACAACTCCCGGGGCGAGGATAAAAAGTGCGTTTAAAAGCTGGGAAGCTTTTTTGTTCCTGCTGATTGTGGCGGAGTTTGTAATTTTTGGTACGGCAAATTCCAGATTTCTCATGACAAGAGTTATCTTTGGATCCTTAAATGATGTCATGGCAGTCTGTATTATTTCATTGTTTGTGACCTTTGTATTGATCACAGGAGGTATTGATATTCAGGCAGCTTCGATACTGGGGCTCGTTTCCATTATCATCGGTGTGGGCTGGCAGGACTTTGGACTGAATATTTGGGTAGCAGCGCTGATCGGACTCATCTGTGCTATCGCGTGCGGTGCACTTTCAGGATTTTTCATTGCTTACTGCGGTGTGCAGGCCATGGTTATTACGCTGGGGGGAAGTTTCCTGTACGCGGGTATTGCCCTTCTCGTATCGAACCTGTCTCAGTCGGCAGCATATCAGGGAATCAGTGGTTTCCCGGAATATTTTACCTTTTTAGGTAAATATAAAGTGGGCGGAGTTGTTCCGATACAGCTTGTTATCTTTTTGTTACTTGCAGTGATTGCCTATTTTATTTTACATAAGTCCAAATACGGACGTAAAGTATTTCTGGTAGGTACAAATAAAGATGCTGCAGAATATTGCGGTATCAACAGCCGCCGGGTGATTATGAGCACTTATATGTTTTCCGGTATGGCGGCCGGTATTGCCGGTATTATTACTACAGCTTATGTAGGATCTTCCAAGTGTGATCTGGGAAGTACGAGCACGATGTCTATTATTACGGCGGTTGTACTTGGTGGTACGTTGAGTACAGGGGGTAAAGGCTCGGTAATCGGTACGGCCCTGGCAGCTCTTGTGGTAGGTATTCTCAGATTTGGTCTGCCTCTTTGCTTTAAAGTAAACAGTCAGTATCTGGATGTGCCGATCGGGCTTTTGCTGATTATCGTGGTTGTAGGGCGTGCAGTGCTGGCATCGCCGTTCATGCAAAATTTACTTGCAAAGAGCAAAAAGAAAGCATAGACGGTCGGAAAAAATTTATATAATAGAGCTACATAATGGTATTTATGGGAAATCCCATGGATATAAAAAACAAGAAAAAGGAGAGAAAAAAATGAAAAAAGTTATTGCGTTAGTTTTGTCTCTCGGAATGGTAGTGTCACTCCTTGCCGGATGTGGCGCATCTTCCGACAGTGCAACAAGCGAGCCTGCTTCTGCACCTGCTGAAGAAGCAGCGCCTGCTGAAGAGGCAGCACCTGCTGAAGATGCAGCGTCTGCTGAAGAGGCGGCACCTGCTGAGGAAGCAGCTGCGACAGGAGAAACACCTGACCTGTCCGACAAACTGGTTTACTTCATTCCGAAGGTAACTGGTAACTCTTTCTTCGAGTCCGCTAATGATGGTTCTCAGGCATTTGCTGCAGATCCGTCCTGGGGCTTCACGATTCAGTATGAAGGTTCCCCGAATGCTGACGTTACCGATCAGATCACATGTATCAACAATGCAATCAATGCAGGCGCTGATGCTATCGTTCTTTCCGCAGTAGACGCAACGGGTCTGGATGCTGCTATGAAAGAAGCTGCTGATGCAGGTATCGTAGTTTGTACATGGGACTCTGACATCACTACATCTGCACGTCAGATCATGGTATCCCAGGGTTCTCCGAAGCAGCTCGGTGATTTCCTGATTGAACAGGCTCTTTATGCCCTGAAAGCAGAAGGAAAAGATCCTGAAAAGGATGAGATTTCTTATGTATGGCATTATTCCAACCCTACAGTTACAGACCAGAATTCCTGGGTTGAGTCTGCACAGGCTACGATCAAAGAGAAATATCCGAACTGGACAATGGCATCTCCTGACTATTTCTATTCCAATCAGGACTCTGACCAGGCAGTATCTACAGGTGAGGCAATTCTGGAAGCTTATCCTGATGTTGATCTGATTATGTGCCCGGACTCCACAGCTATGCCCGGACAGGCACAGGCTATCCAGAATAAGGGCCTGACAAAAGCTGATGTTTGTGCAATCGGATTTGCTACACCTAATGCAGTTGCAGACTTCATCGACAATGGTATTATTGACTGTGCAGGACTCTGGGATACAGCTATCCAGGGTGGTATCGCTTGCTATGTAGGCGCTTACCTGGCAGCTGGCAATGAGCTTCATGTAGGTGATAAGCTGAATATCCCTCAGATCGGCGAAGTTACAGTTGTTGAAAATGGCGAAATTTCAGAAGGTGCTGAGACTGGTGACGTAAACAATGGCGTTATCTTCCTTCCTGAAAGAACAATGTGGACTGCTGACAATGTACATGATTACAACTTCTAAAAATATTTGCTGACGAGATACTGATCTTGCCTGGCTTAAGTTTGTAGAAGAAAGGGCGGTCAGGGATGGCCGCCCTTAAATATGCGTACTCATGCGAGAAGATATCACTATGTGACCGCACTCGGCGTAGCTCGCAGAGAGGAAATGGCTGCTAAGGCAGTCCCCGCGCGGCGAATCGCGCCTGCGCAATTCTGTCTATACATTTGATTCACAAATATAGAAAATGAGGAGAATATAACAATGGCTGACTTGGAAGGAGTAAAAGTAGCAAAGGATTATCATGTTGAGGTGCCCTTTGCAAACCAGGGGGATTTTCATGTAAAGGGTTCAAATAATCTGGACTGGGGAATGAAGAAACATCTTTCTAATATTTTCAATCCGAAGAGCGGTAAAACAGTCATGTTCGCTTTTGATCATGGATATTTTATGGGTTCTACCGCTGGTCTGGAACGGCTTGATCTTGTGATTCCGCCGCTTCTGGACAATGTAGACTGTCTCATGGGAACCCGGGGAGCGATCCGTTCTTGTGTGAGGCCGGACTGCCGTAAGGCAATTGCGCTTCGTACGACTTCCGGTTCTTCTATGCTGCAGGATGATCTCTCCCATGAGATTGTAGCAGTGGATATTCAGGATGCTGTTCGTATGAATGCTGACTGTATGGCAGTTCAGTGTTTTATCGGAGCAGATGGACAGCTTTCCAGCATTGATAATCTGTCACGTGTTATCAATGATGGTTTTCGGTACAGCATTCCGACGATGGGTGTTGTTGCTGTTGGAAAAGATATGGAGCGTACCGATCGTTACTTTAAACTGGCAACCCGTATTCTTGCTGAGATGGGTGTGCAGATGGTAAAGACTTATAATGTAGAAAATTTCGAGGAAGTTGTGGCAGCCTGCCCGGTACCGATTGTAGTTGCCGGAGGAAAGAAGCTCTCTGAAAAGGATGCGCTTACTCTTGCCTATGACGTCATAAGCAAAGGGGCATGTGGGGTAGATATGGGACGTAATATTTTCCAGAGTCTGCATCCGGTAGAGATGAGTGCGGCTGTGGCAAAAGTCGTTCATGAAGGTTATACAGATAAAGAAGCATTTGCGTTCTACGAGGATGCAATTCATAAATAAGAAACTATTAAATTCTACTTATTAAAAAGGAGGAATCATTTATGGAGTATATTAATTCACCCGTAGGTGCGATTTCCCGTGTAGGCCTGGGAACCTGGGCTATGGGCGGATGGGGTGAGGTCATCACATCTGAAGCAGATGAAATGGCAGTGGAAACGATTAAAAAAGCAGTAGAGATGGACGTGACGTTGATCGATACGGCTCCGGCGTATGGCGAGGGACATTCCGAGAAGCTGGTAGGGCGTGCACTGAAAGAGAGTGGTTATCGTAATAAAGTAATATTGGCTACCAAATGTGGTCTGAGCTGGGACGATAAGGGTACGGTATATCGTGATTCCCGCCCGGAGACACTGAAAAAGGAAGTGGAAGCTTCTCTGGAAAGACTTCAGACAAATTACATAGATATTTATCAGGTACACTGGCCGGATGCAGACGTACCGATCGCTGAAACAGCGCAGTGCCTGAAAGAGATTTTGGACTCCGGTAAGATTCGTGCCATTGGTCTTTCCAATTATACGAATGCAATGATCGATGAGTGGAGAAAATATGCTCCGGTTCACTTCATTCAGCCTTCCTACAACATTCTGGAAGATAAGTTATTTGAAAATCAGATTCCCTATGCACAGGAACATGGAATCTCCATTCTCGGATATTCTTCTCTCTGTCGTGGTATGCTGCATGGTACGTATACGAAGGATACGAAGTTCAATGACGGGGATATGCGTGGCGAAAAAGATCCGAAATATCTCGGGGAAAACTTCCTGAATCATCTGGCTGCAGTGGATGAACTGAAAGAATATGCGAAGACACTTGGCAAAAAGGTAGATGAGATTGCAATGCGTTGGGTATTGGATAAAGGTGTCAGCTGCGCTCTGTATGGATGCCGCAAACCGCACCATCTTGGACCTATCGCCGGATGCACTGATTTCAAACTTTCTCCGGAGCAGTGTGACTATATGTCCTATTTAGTGGCTAAGCATGTTCCGGTTCAGGTAGGGAAAGAATACCTTGCACCGCCTCTTATGAGCGAACTGTAAAATTTGAAAAGGCTGGGGGCTTTGGCCTTCAGCTTTTTTGTTTGATTGCATTACCATTTTCTGTATGATAGAATCTTTTGGAAAGGGGTATTTAGATGAAAATTGAAGCTATCAATCATATTACGATCAATATGAAAGATATTGATAAGAGTCTGGATTTCTATGGAAGAGTCTTGGGACTTGAAAAATTGAATGAAATTAATATGGGAGATCACTATATCCGTTATTTTGCTTTGCCAGGCGGTGTTAAGCTGGAACTGTTGGAATATTTTTATGAGACAAAACCGGCAGTCTATACAGAAGTAGATGCCGGGGTATTCCGTCATGTGGCATTTGACGTGGATGATATTTTCAAGGCCGCAGAGGAATTAAAGGCAGAAGGCGTTAAGATATCGGAAGGGCCTGCTTTCAGCGATAAGCTTGGATGCTATTTTATGCTGTTTGAAGATCCGAACGGTTGTCAGCTGGAATTTACACAGACGAAGAAATAAAAGGGGGAATAAAAACGATGATGAAGAAATTTGTCAATGAATTTGACAATGTTGCGTCAGAGGCATTGGAGGGATTTGCAGCCTGCTTTTCCAAAGAGTATCGGAAGCACCCGGAAGTAAACGGTCTGATTTTGAGACACCACAGAAAAGATAAGGTTGCCCTTGTCATCGGTGGGGGCAGCGGGCATGAACCGATGTTCGATGGCTTTGTCGGAAAAGGGCTGGGAGATGCGGCAGCCTGCGGCAATATTTTTGCTTCTCCTGATCCAGGGACAATTTATAAAACTGCCAAAGCCGTTGATGCCGGCAAAGGGATTCTTTTCCTGTACGGTAACTATGCCGGTGACAACCTGAACTTTGATATGGCAGAAGAAATGTTAAATGATGAGGGAATCCCCACTGCTCATTTGCGGGTGTGGGATGACTGTGCGTCTGCGCCGATGGAGAGACTGACAGACCGCCGAGGGATTGCGGGAGATCTGTTTATGATCAAGATCGCAGGTGCTGCCTGTGATGCGGGACTCTCTCTGGACGAGGTACTGAAGGTGACAGAGCATGCCAGAGAAAATCTGCGCAGTATCGGTGTGGCTACTACATCAGCTCATATACCGGGAGCAGAAGATCCGATCTTTACGCTGCCAGATGATGAGATGGAATATGGTATGGGAATCCACGGGGAAAAGGGTATCAAACGGACAAAGATGGCTCCTGCCGATGAGATTACAGAATTTTTATACGATGCTCTTCAGAAGGATATGCCGGTAAGTGCAGGAGAAGAAGTGTGTGTGCTGATCAATGGCCTGGGGAGCACTACGTTGATGGAAATGAGCATTATCTATCGTCGGTTAAGGCAGATTCTGGAGCGGGATGGTATTTCCGTATATGATGCGACGATGGGGAGCTATTGTACGACACTGGAAATGGGAGGATTTTCCATCTCTCTTCTGAAAATGGATGAGGAACTGAAGAAATATTATGATATGCCCTGTGCATGCCCCTATTATTCCAAGGGAAGTGTTGCTGTTGATGACAGTGCAGCAGATGTGGAAGAAGAGGAAGAAGCAGAGCCGGAAGGGGAAAATCGTCATTATCACCCGGAAGAGGGCCATAAATACATAGAAGATCACAAAACCGAGATCAAAGGAAACAGTCTGGATGCGGTATCTGCCAAAGCGATGCTCCTTTCTGTGGCAGAAGCTGTGGTAGAGGCGGAACCGATGCTCACAAAGGTGGACAGTGCCATCGGTGATGGAGATCACGGAATCGGTATGAAAGGTGGTCTGAAAAAAGCGCATGTGGAACTGCTGAAGCTGGCAGATGGTGACAACGCATATGTACCTTTTTCGATCGCAGGAAATGCCATGCTCATGAGTATGGGCGGCGCCTCCGGTGTCATTTTCGGTAGTATGTTTATGGCCGGTCCGAAAGGGGAAGAGCAAAAGAGCGCCTTGGAAGCGGGAGATATTGCCCGTATGATGCGGAAAGCACTTGTTGCCATTCAGGAAAGGGGCCATGCACAGGTAGGGGATAAGACGATGGTAGATGCTCTTTCTCCGGCTGTGGATGCACTGGAAGCAAATGCGGAGAAAGGAATGCTGGCGATGCTCCGCGCAGGTGAGGCAGCGGCTCTCGCGGGTGTGGAAAGCACAAAAACATTTGAAGCAAAATTCGGAAGGGCAAAGACACAGGGTACGACAATTGGTTTCCAGGATGCAGGCGCTACAAGCGTATGGGTTATTTTGAAAGCCATGGCTGATTTTGTAGAGAAATACGTATGACACTGCTTTGAAAATATGACAGAAAATGTGAATAATGGAGGACAACATGAGTAAAGTAACGGTTCCGTTTTTATTTGTAAACCCGAAATCCTATCTGTGGGGAAAAGAGAGCCTGGCACTGGCTCTTGCAGCAGATAAAATCTGTGAAGAGACCGGTGTAATGATTTTCTTCACCTGCCCTTATGCGGATCTGAGACTGATCGCTGAAAACACAAAGCATGTGGTGGTTACGGCTCAGAATATGGATTCTCTGAAACCGGGCAGAGGAATGGGGGCAGTGCTGCCAGAATCTCTGGTAGAAGCAGGAGCAAAGGCAGTGGTACTGAATCATGCGGAGAATCAGAAGACATTGGCAGAGCTCTATGCCTGTATCAACAGAGCAAAGGAACTGGGGCTGATTACGATTGTCTGTGCAGATTCCACGACAGAGTCGAAGGCAGTGGCGGAGCTTGGTGCGGACGTGATTCTGGCAGAACCGACTGCACTGATCGGTACCGGGATGACGGCAGATGTTAGTTATACCATCGACTGCTGTCGGGAGATTAAAGCAGTGGACCCGGATGTGAAAGTGATGATTGCGTCGGGGATTACCACAGGAGAGGATTGCTACAAGGTAGTAGTCAACGGTGCAGATGGCTCAGGCTCCACTTCCGGTATTGTGGGTGCACCTTCCCCTGCGGGGAGAGTGGAAGAAATGGTACAGGCCATAATACAGGCCATGAAAGACCGGAAGAAATAAACATATTTGTGAATTGGAGAGTCCCTGAAAATAATGCGTCTGTATTGTTTTCAGGGATTTTTAATATTCATATCATGAGAGAAAACGGCAGCAGGAGTGTACTTTCCGGGGATGGAAGGTACACTGCCATGAGAGGACAGAGAAAAAACGATGAAAGTAAGACATCACAACAAGAGAAAAAGGTTACGCTTCATCCCGCTGATAGCAGGTGTATATGGTCTTATCCTTGGATTGGGACTGACAGTGATAGGGATTGCAGATCTGGCAGAGAGCGTGGCTGGGATTTCGCCAGGGGGTATGGGAGTTGTTCGCTGTATTGTCGGTTTTGCTCTTGTCAGTTTTGGATTGTACGGGATATGGGATGGAATACGGGATCTGGTAAAGCCACAAAGAGATGCCGGATGGATACAGACGAATCAGTTTATACTGACAGATGCAGAGGGAAGGCGGAGTTCTTATGTGAGTCGGGAAGTGTTACGGGAACAGCTGATAGCTCTTACGAAGAAGGAAGAAGATGCAGACATCAGCCTGCAGATTCTGCCTCCGGTTTGGATACAGGGGGTGGGACGGCTCATACAGATCTCTTATTTATATGGAGAGTTTCCCAGACTGGTGGCATTTTTTGAATCTACTGACGGAGGATATACGATACGGCAAAAAGAAGCGGATCTGTCTTTGGCGGAAGTGTTTATGGAGCAATTTTTAATTGGCAGCCCCGATTTTTCATATTGGGAAGAAGGGACAATGACAGTTCATCCGGGGCATACGGAAGGAGGAGCCGGACGGTATCTTCGAATCTTTGGGGAGAGCTGGCAGGATGAACACAGATTTTTTTCAGCCAGAGATCTGGAGCTGGCAGTGGAAGGACTTTCAGGTGGAAAATATAAGTGTGTGGAATTGGGGCTGAAGGGTGCTTCCTTTCGAATCTTTTCAGACGAGGAAGAGAAAGAGATCATAATTATGCAGATTTATTTTGAGGAAGAGAGCGGATTTCGCAGTTTGATAAAAAAGGGTACGATGACACAGGTAAAGTTCTGGCTTGTAAAGATCTTTCATGAGGGGCTGCGGGAAGTGATCGCCGCCTGGTAGGAAGGGACTTATGTCCACTGCGGAGCAGACAGAATATTGGCGAAGAGAGGAGAGAAAATGGGAAAATATTTCAGTGATGTAGTGGAAAAAGCAATAGAGGATATCTATTATTGCTATGACAGTGTCCGGGCAAAAGCAGGAGCAGAGGCGCTGTTTCTTGCGGCCAAGGAGGGAGATGGAGACGCCTGTTATTTTCTGTCCCGGTGTTTTTCGGGCACATGTTACAGCTGGGAGTATCACCCTTTTGAGGAGAATGAGGAAGCTGCCTATGCGATGCTGCACAAGGGGATCTCTCTGGGAAGCGCCGTGGCAGTGCTGGGGGCTCTGCGGATGGATATGCTGACGCCAGAACTGAAAGAGATCATGCCCTTCTCCGGTGTAAAGGAGGCGTGGGATATCGTCAATGAGAAGGCGGAAGCGGGCTGCCAGTTTTGTCAGTATGTGATCGGAAATACCTATTATTTCCTGGATGTGATCGAGATCGAAGAACGGGGAGAGAGTGAGTTTGAGAGTAAGGATGCCTGGGACGACTGGCGGCGGGATGTAATGATGCAGAGCGTTCCTCTGTTTGAGAAGGCTTTTGTCAACGGTATGGGACTTGCGGGCAGAAATCTCCGCAATTACTATGAGGATGGAAGAGGAACATTGATTCCCCCTGATCCTGAGAAGGCGCTGGAAGTACGCAGGCAGGGGGCGCAGATGGGGTATCCTGACTGGATGTATGAGCTGGCCTACGAGCTTTGCTATAAAATGGAGCAAACGCAGGAGGGGCTTTCCCTGGCAATGCAGGCGGCCCGACTGGGGCATTTGAAGGGGTGGAGTATCTGGGGATACGCCTATTATTACGGGGACGGTGCGGAAAAGGATCTGTCCCGTGCCCTGGAATGCTTTGAGAAATCGGCGCCCTACGGCGAGGATCCCTACTCCTGCGGTATGGCCGGGGCGATGTACTTCCTGGGGCAGGGGGCGCCTCAGGATTATGCCAAGGCGGTACAGTATCTGGAGCACTGTTTTGTACTGGGAGGCCGGGACAGGGATACAGATATGCTGGGGCTCTGCTATCTGCTAGGACTTGGCTGCCGGCAGGACACGGCCCGGGGGAGGGCGCTGCTGGAAAGAAGTGGAAATACAAAATATAAAAATTATGGCCTTGGTATGATGTTTGCCGAAGGACTCGGTGTGCCGGAGGATATCGGAAAAGGGGTAGAATATTTGAGAGCGGCAGGAGCCTATGAACCGGCGCGGGAAGCTTTGAAAAATTATAAGAAGAGCCTGTTTGGGATATGGCGCAGGAGAGGATGAAAAACAGACCCAGTATTTACCGGTAGACCTTCTATATATTACATGATACGATCTGCTTGTAACAATTATGAAATATTTTTGTAATATATAAGGAGGGAACGATGAATAAGAAATTATTTTTGTCAACGGTATTGATGGCGGCAGCGGTAGCAGGGAGTACACCGATGATTTCCCATGCGGCTTACGTCCGTCCGGTACAAATCTCGAATGGAAAGGTCTGCAAAGTCTATGAAGGAAAGGATATTAACAGCCTGAAGCAGTTGATAGATGAAATCTGTAATGGGACAGGCAATGGAGGAAATAACTGGGGCAATTCTTGTACACCGGGTACTCAGATTCCGGGGATGCCCAGTGTGCCGGGAGGTCCAGGCACAGATAGACCTTCTGGGCCAGATACGGAGCTGCCGGACACTTCACAGCCGGGAGAAGATGGCTCTGTGAATAATCCGGGAACGGATGCGGGTTCCTATGCACAGCAAGTTGCGGCGCTTGTAAATGCGGAGCGGGCAAAGGCAGGACTTCCGGCTCTTTCAGTACAGACAGAGATTGTGACTGCTGCAAATGTGAGAGCAAAGGAAATCAAACAGCAGTTTTCTCATACAAGACCGGACGGGAGGAGTTTTGACACCGTACTTACAGAAAACGGCGTGTCATTCAGAGGCAGCGGGGAAAACATTGCCTATGGGCAGAGAAGCCCTGAAGCGGTTATGGAAGGCTGGATGAACAGTGCCGGACACAGAGCCAATATTTTAAATGCGAATTTTAAAAATATTGGGGTAGGATATTATCAGGACACGAACGGAGTAAATCACTGGGTACAGTTATTCACATACTGATTTGATAAAAAGATTTGGAACAGAAAAGAATCCTGCGATGCAGGATTCTTTTCTGTTCCTTAAATTTTACCACATTTCAATCTGTTTCAGATTATAAAAAAATAACCTGTGGCGGGTTAGATACAATGAAAAAAATTTGTGAAATGGAGAGTGTTATGTATCCGCGTATAAGAGATTTACGAGAAGATAAAGACATGTCCCAGACGGAAATGGGAAAACGATTGAATATGTCTCAGACCGGGTATTCCAAATATGAAACCGGTGAAAATGATATTCCTACTTCTATTTTGGTTGAACTTGCAAATTACCACAATACAAGTGTGGATTATTTACTGAGTCTAACGGATGTGAAGACTCCCTATCCGCGGACAAAACATAAATAGAAAATATTGGTCTGAAACGTAAATGATGGTAAACTTTCTTCTCCCGCGATCCGATACATAAAATGATAGATTGTGTATGCCGGTGCTGCAAACGGATTTGCAACATAGTTTCAAGGAGGATGATGCATATGAATAATGTTATGGTTCAGGCCGGGGCAAGTCAGGCTGCTGCCGGGTATCCCGGGCTTCAGAAAGCGGAAAAGCCTGATAAGCCAGAAAGACCTGCGAAAGCCGGGAGTGGAAACTATGGCAGGACAGTAGGAGATCCCCAGCTGAGCGAAGAGGCAGAAAAGTATTACAATGAATTAAAAAAGAAATACGGCAATATGGAATTTATTCTTGTCAGTGAGGATATGAAAGCGCAGACCCATGCCCAGGCCGCGTCCTATGCCAACCCAAATCGGATGGTAGTTTTGATCGATACGGAAAAGATAGAGCGGATGGCTCAGGATGAGAACTACAGGAATATGTATGAGAGTGTTATCAAAAATGCGGCGTCCCGGATGTCACTGGCAAAGACCAGTCTTGGTTCCAGGGCGGACTGTGTAAAATCTCAGGGCGTGAAGGTAAATGATGGTGGGTTGTCCTCATTTTTTGCGGTAGTTGACAGGACATTGGCAATACAGAAAAAGAAACTGGAGAAAAAGGCTGCTGAGAAAGCGGCAGAAAAAAAGAAATCTGTCAAAGCGATGCAGGAGAAGCGTGCAGAGAAGAAAAAAGCAACAGCGGCCGAAGAAGAACGCCGGGTGGAGCATGCAGAAGATACGGTAACAGTTACAGCTTCTTCCTGGGAAGAGCTTATAGAGAAGATCAACCGTGTGATCGATGAAAGCGAAGAAGGTAACGTCCGTACTGAGGCAGAGAAAAACCTGGGACAGCATATTGATTATCGTTGGTAAATCAGGCAGGGGGAATCTATATGCGGGCACAAAATACAGGAGAGTTAAGAAGAGAATCGATTCAGCTCCAGGCTTATTCGGTAGAAAATACCGCGGTAAGGAACAGAGCTAAGGAGAATGTGTCAGAAAGGGAAAAAAAGAAGGAAGAGCAGAGCGTAAAGCTGAATATATCCGAAGCGATACAGGAGATGCTTGAAAAGCAGGCCGAGAAAAGTCGGGAAGCGGATGAGAAAAATGGCGATAAAATTGCAGAATATGGAAAAATATTGGAAATCGCAAGACGAATTGCCAGAGGCGACAAAGTTCCTCCCAGAGATGAAAAAAAGCTGATGGAATACAGCGAGGAGCTCTATCAGATGGCAAAGTCGGCAGCGATGCTCAATGCCATGAAAAAGCATAAAAAGCACAAGTCTCTGTTTGATGAGGAAGAAAATACCATGTCAGAGAAGCTCCGGGAATTGAAAGAAGGGGGCGGAAGGCTGGAAAGTAACGAGACGGTATCGGAAAGTGCGGAGACTGGCGGCGAAGAGAACAGTGCAGAGTCAGAACAATCATAATTATAAGGAATCAAGGAGGATAAAAAAATGAACGGAATCAATGAGTATCAGGTTTTTCAGAGTGAATATGGCAGAACGGCCGCTTACACCAATTCCTATGAAAAAACGGGAGCAAGAAAGACCGGTGAAAGCGGCAGCGCCAAAGAGGTGAATGATAAAAGAGAATCTGTAGAATTGAGTGATGATGCAAAGGATTTATTGAAACGTCTGAAAAAGAAATACGGGAATATGGACTTTGTCGTGGCAAACTATAGCAGTGACGAAGAAGCACAGCGTTATCTGGCAGGGGGTACGAAGGATTACAGTGTATTGATAGAGCCGGAAGTATTGGAAAAGATGGCAGCTGACGAAGAGACAGAAAAGAAATATACCGGTATGATCGATGAGGCTACCGGAAAACTGGATGAGATGAAGAAAGAGCTGGGAGATGACGACACGGTAGCCCGTCTTGGCGTATCGTTTGGAAAGGACGGCAGTGTATCCTATTTTGCCGAGTTGGAGAAATCTTCCGAAAAGCAGAGAGAGCGGATAGACAAATCGAGAGCGGATAAAAAGGAAAAGGCGGCGAAGGACAGGAAGGTACAGGAGCGGAAAGCGGAAGAAGAGAGGCTTCGGGGCAGCAGCAATCATTACGAGCAGGTAAAGAGGACGAGAGTAACTGCAGATTCTACAGAGGAGCTGTTGGAAAAAATCAAAAATGTAGACTGGGATAAGATCAGACCGGAGCAGAGAGAGACGGTGGGCGGTATTTTTAATTACGGAATATAAAATATTAATGGTAGAGAATGTAGTAAGAAATCAGGTAACGGATGAAAAACAGGGCAGAGCCGAAAAGGTTCTGTCCTGTTTTAAAGTGATAGAATACTGAAAAAGTTTTATTTTTTGAAATTATCCAAAATTTGAAGTTCTTCCTAAGCGATCTGGATTTACAAACTTCTTTATAGCCTCGAAGCTTTCGCGGCTGATGACATGCTCTATTTTACAGGCATCCTCACTGGCGATGTCGGGAGCTACGCCAAGAGAAGTGAGCCAGTTGGTGAGAAACTCATGTCGTTCATAGATCATTTCCGCGATTTCTCTGCCTGTATCCGTGAGATAGATATAACCGGCATCGGTGACAGTGATCTGATTTTTTTCCCGAAGGTGTTTCATAGCCACACTGACACTGGATTTTTTAAAATTCAGTTCGACAGCCACATCTACGGAGCGAACGACAGGAAGCCTTTTACTCAGTATCAGTATCGTCTCCAGATAATTTTCTGCGGATTCATTGTAACTCATAGTTGTCCTCCTGGGTATACTCCTTTGTGCAATGCTCGTTACTTTTGTATGTATTATAGCATACTTTCAAAAAAGTTTCCATAAGACGAAAAATGTTATTGACATCTAATAATAGTTAGCATATACTAACTATATAAAGAAATCAGAAGTCAGTCCAAAGGAGGATAAGAGATGCCACTATCGATGATGAAAGCAGGAGAACCGGGCACGATCAAAAGAATAGGCGGACGGGGGGATACGAGAAGATTTCTTGAAAATCTGGGATTCGTTGCAGGCAGTATGGTGACAGTCATATCCCATATGGGCGGCAATATCATTGTCAATGTAAAAGATTCGAGGATTGCCATCGGAAAAGATATGGCGAATAAAATTCTTGTGTGAAAGAATAAAAATTTGACAGTATAAGGAGGAGCTATGAGAACTTTGAGAGAAGTGGGCTGCGGGGAGACGGTGACGGTGAAAAGACTGACCGGTGACGGCCCTGTGAAAAGAAGAATTATGGATATGGGGATTACAAAAGGAGTTTCGCTCTATGTACGGAAAGTAGCGCCGCTGGGGGATCCGGTAGAAGTGACAGTACGGGGATATGAGCTGTCGCTGCGGAAAGGCGATGCAGAGATGGTGGAGGTAGAATAAAATTCGTACCCTTGTTCACTGAGGGTGCAGGATGCTGTGAAAGCGGCCTATTTTTTTGGGCAAATGTTAGTTTAAACTAATTTGAGAAAGTTATGACGAATAAAAGTAAGTAATATAAAACAGGAGGAAGGGAAATGTCGTTGAAAATAGCACTTGCAGGGAATCCGAACTGCGGAAAGACTACGTTATTTAATGCATTGACAGGTTCCAATCAGTTCGTGGGAAACTGGCCGGGAGTGACCGTGGAAAAGAAAGAGGGAAAGCTGAAAGGCAGGAAAGATGTGGTGATTACTGATCTTCCGGGGATCTATTCGCTGTCTCCCTATACACTGGAAGAAGTAGTGGCAAGAAATTACCTGATTCAGGAACGGCCAGATGTCATACTGAATCTGGTAGACGGTACGAATATAGAAAGAAACCTGTATCTTTCCACACAGTTGATGGAATTGGGCATTCCGGTCATTATGGCGATAAATATGATGGATATCGTGGAAAAGTCGGGTGATAAGTTAGATACCAGAAAACTCGGAGAAAAGCTGGGGTGTGAAGTAGTGAAAATTTCGGCCCTGAAGGGAACCGGAGTTATGGAAGCAGCCAGGGAAGCTGTGATACTGGCAGAAAAAAAGTGTGGGTTTTCATCGGTACATACGTTTTCCGGGGATGTGGAGCGTCTGATAGAGGATGTACAGGGCAGGCTCGGTTCGGATATCTCGAAAGAACAGCGGCGTTTTTTTGCCATCAAACTTTTGGAAAAGGACAGTAGAATCCAGGAAAGAATGGAAACTGTACCGGATGTATCCGATGTGATTGGACGGATGGAAGAGATGTTTGATGACGACACAGAGAGCATTATTACAAATGAAAGATATCTCTATATATCTTCCGTGCTGGAGGTGTGTTACAAGAAAGGGAACAAAGAGAAGCTGACGATCTCAGACAGGATAGACAGAGTCGTTACGAACAGATGGCTGGCACTGCCGATCTTTGCCATTGTCATGTTCTTTGTGTATTATGTATCTGTGACGACGGTAGGAACGTGGGCTACCGACTGGGCGAATGACGGTGTGTTCGGGGATGGCTGGAGTCTGTTTGGAGTGGGAGTACCGGGGATACCGGTCATAGTGGAAGGGGTACTCACCTTAGTCGGTTGTGCGGACTGGCTTCAGGGGCTTATACTGGATGGCATTGTAGCCGGTGTTGGCGCAGTGTTGGGATTTGTACCGCAGATGCTTGTGCTCTTCCTGTTTCTGGCGTTTCTGGAGTCCTGTGGATACATGGCGAGAGTGGCGTTTATCATGGACAGAGTTTTTCGGAAATTTGGCCTTTCCGGCAAGTCCTTTATACCGATTCTGATCGGTACTGGATGTGGTGTGCCGGGAATTATGGCTTCCCGGACGATTGAGAATGACAGAGACCGGAAGATGACGATTATGACGACGACGTTCATTCCCTGCGGGGCAAAACTGCCCATTATCGCTCTGATTGCAGGGGCGATGTTCCATGGAGCGTGGTGGGTATCTCCCAGTGCTTATTTTATCGGAATTGTCGCTATTATCTGCTCGGGTATTTTATTGAAGAAAACAAGAATGTTCGCAGGAGAACCGGCGCCCTTTGTCATGGAGCTGCCTGCCTATCATATGCCCACTGTGGGAAATGTATTCAGAAGCATGTGGGAGCGTGGCTGGTCTTTTATTAAAAAAGCGGGAACGATTATTCTTTTATCAACGATTGTCATATGGTTCACTACTTATTTTGGATGGGTGGATGGACAGTTCAGAATGTTGGAAGAGATGGAAATGGATCATAGTATTCTGGCCGGTGTGGGCAATCTGTTCGCATGGATTTTCATTCCTCTTGGGTTTGGGGACTGGAGATCTGCGGTGGCAGTGATCACAGGACTGGTGGCAAAAGAAAATGTAGTGGGTACTTTCGGTATTCTGTTTGGTTTTGCGGAAGTGGCAGAGGATGGAGCGGAATATTGGGGAACTCTGTCAGGCAGTATGACGGCGTTGTCGGCCTATTCTTTTCTCGTATTCAATCTGCTCTGTGCACCGTGCTTTGCTGCCATGGGAGCAATCAGGCGGGAAATGAATAATGGCAAATGGTTCTGGTTTGCCATCGGCTATCAGAGTCTGCTGGCATATGCGGCGGCCCTTTGCATCTATCAGATTGGGATGCTGATTACAACTGGAGCTTTCGGCATCGGCACAGTAGCTGCTTTCCTGCTCATAGTCGTTTTCCTTTATCTTTTGTTCCGGCCTTACAGGGAAAACAGGGAGTTGCACAGGAGAAGCGGTATCAGAAATAGGGTATTGGCTAAATAACAGAGAATGACAGGATAACCAGCAGACAAAAAAGGAGGCGGATAACTATATGGGAACGGTAATCACCGGTTTGATACTGGCCGGAATCATAGCACTTATTGTTCGAAATATGGTACGGGATAAGAAAAACGGAAAATCTTTACAGTGTGGCTGTAACTGCAAGCATTGCAGTGGCCATTGCGAAAAATAGCATATACCAACATACAAATAAATATGCCATAAGAAGCAAAGTCCTGAGGATTCAGGGCTTTGTTTCGCATTCTGTGGAGGAGACAATTCCATTTCTTAAGAGTTTGTAAATAATGTGAAAATCTTGTGAAAATGATTGACTTTATATCTTGTCAGGTATAAAATACATAGCGGGCTATAGATAAGAAAAACATCAATATAAGAGGGGGCAACTATATTGAAGCTACAAGATATAGGCATGAGGTGTATAGATTGCATCGACCTGGATGACAGGGAATTCAGAGATTGTCTGGGAGCGACCTATGATACCAAATTCCTTATTATTGCCATGATGGGGCTTCTGAACAGGAAGCAGAAGATGAAAATGGATATGGAGCTGGAAAAGATCGGATTGACAGTGGCCCAGGCACAGATACTGTTTTACATAATGCTCAATAGTGGGGGGGGAGAAAAAGAGATCACCGCCAGAGACCTGGAGCAGCGCTTTCAGGTGAGTAACCCTACCATATCCGGTATTTTAAAACGACTGGAGAAAAAGGAATTTATTGAGCGGACACCAGGAACGATTGACAGGCGGAAGCAGCAGATACGGATAAAGGGAGATTTTCATTATCTGCGGAAAAATGCAGAGGAACGGATGGAAGCGGAAAAGGAAAAGCTGTTTCGAAATTTTACGGAAGAAGATCTGGACAAATTGTCAGAGCTTTTGAAAAAACTTTTATATAATATAGAAGACAGAAATGAGGAGTAGGCATATGGAAAGAAAAAGCAGCAACAACATCACCATGGAAAGCAGAAGAAAGTTTTCCCGTTTTACTGCGTTTACCTGTGTTACCGTTATTTCTTCCGGGCTTGTGCTTGGAGGCTGTGGCGGCGAAAAAAAGGGAAAACCGGAAGAAGAAGCTTTAAAAGATACGTCTATTTTAGTGGAAACGGCATTGCCTCAGATTGAGAGCATTGAGTTGAACGGTGATTTTATCGGCACGGTAGAAGCAGAAGATGAGATTACGGTTGTGGTGAAGGTAGGAGGAGATGTGACCGCCACTTACTTCGAAGAGGGAGACCGGGTGAATCAGGGAGATCTGCTCTTCACGATAGATGATACGAGTGCCCGGATCAGTATGGCTCAGGCCCAGGCGGGACTGGAGAGCGCCAATGCTTCCGTGGCCAGTGCAGGAGCTTCTGTAGCCTCTGCCAACGCCAATGTGACACTGAATGAACTGAATCTGCTCTATACCCAGGAGCAGATCAAGCAGTCATTGGGACAGGTGGAGACGAACCAGATGCAGTTGGAAAATGCAGTTGCATCCGCCAAATATGCTCTGAAGGCGGCACAGGAAAACGAGGCGCTGGCAGCGGAACAGTTCGGTCTGGCAATGGAAGCCTATCAGGATCTGGAGAGCAATCTGGACGATCTGAAGGACAATACCAACAATATGAAAAAATATGTGAGCCAGTTGGAAAAAGTCAGGGAGAACTATAACAGAATTAAAAGCGCCAGTGATGCGGATGCTGCCAACATTGCGGCAGGTTTTGGTATTTCGGTGCCTTCGGGAGTGACGGATGCAAAAGAGATAGGAGAATACTATCTGAGCAAAGTATCGGGAGCGGCTACCGAATATGACCTGGG
Organism: uncultured Lachnospiraceae bacterium; assembly: GCA_910587635.1. Taxonomy (GTDB): domain Bacteria; phylum Bacillota; class Clostridia; order Lachnospirales; family Lachnospiraceae; genus VSOB01. The sequence continues at coordinate 88,847 of CAJUNB010000031.1, read as the reverse complement.
CGTCATGATCAATGCGGCGGAGTCCCAGGTAAATACACTGCGTTCTTCCCGGGACAGTCTGGATGACAGTAAGGATCAGGTGAAATTTTCAGGTTTTCAGGCGGCTGTGAGCAAGGAGACGGCAAAAAATAATGTCTATTCTGCGGAGGACGGCCTGCGTCTGGCAGAGAAAATGCTGGAAGACTATGAGTTGTATACAAAGGCAGTTATTATTGCAGGTGCTAACTACCAGCTGGCAGGTTCCAATGTGGGCGTGATCTCAGCCCAGGCTGGAGTACAGCAGGCCCAGGCTGGAGTACAGCAGGCACAGGCAGGGGTAAAACAGGCTCAGGCAGGGGTGGAGGCTGCGCAGCTTCAGCTGGATTATACGAGAGTGGCATCTCCGGTGTCCGGTACGGTGACAAAGAAAAATCTGACAGTCAACAATATGGCCACTCAGGGGTCTCCTGCCTATATCATATCGGCAGATGATGGTATCGGGATCACTTTCTATGTATCCGAGCAGGTCATGCAGTCATTGACCATAGGTCAGGAAGTGCAGGTAGAGCGAAATGGAGAAATCTATACGGCGGAGATTTCAGAAAATGTGGGAGTGGCGGATGCTTCCAACGGACTGTTCAAAGTAAAAGCCCGGCTGATAAGCGGCGCCGATAAACTGATCGCCGGAACGAGCGTAAAGCTGACGATGGCTACCCGGAAGGCTGACAATGTCATGACGATTCCGGTGGACAGCGTGTATTATGAAAGTGAGAAAGCATATGTATATTGTATGCAGAATGGTAAGGCAGTACGGACAGAGATAGAGACGGGAATTACCAACAATGAGAACGTGGAAGTAAAGTCCGGGCTGACAAATGACAGTCGTGTCATCACTACCTGGGCTTCTCAGCTAAAGGACGGCTCTGATGTGAAGGAAAAGGGCGTGGCATCTGATGCGAATACAGAAAAAGACAGTAAGAAAGAAAACGAAGCAAATACAGGCGGTGAGTTAAAAGAAGATGAAAATAGTCCGGAAGAGCTGGAAGAAGCGTCTGCGGAAGAATTGACGGACACCCAGAGACTCAATGACAGCGTTGAAAAAAGAATTCTGCAGGGAACTGTGGCACAGTAAAAGGAGAGGTGACGGATGAGTAAATTGACGAAAACAGTGCTGCAGCGGCCTGTTGCGGCTCTGGTGATTGTTGTGTCTCTGATTATATTCGGAATCAGTTCCATTGCCGGTATGAATTTGCAGTTGATTCCCGATATGGATATGTCGGTACTGCTCGTTATGACTGTATATCCTCAGGCAGGCCCGGAAGATGTAGAGCGGCTTGTGACAGAAAAAATAGAAGACGGGTGCGGAACGATTTCCGGCCTGGACAATACATACTCTTATTCCCAGGAAAATATGTCCATGGTAATGTTCTCTTTTGAGTACGGAACAGATATGGACGATGCTTTTATCGATATGCAGGAGGCAATCGAGAGAGTAAAACGGGAGCTGCCGGATGATGCCGAAGATCCCACGATTATCGCCATGGATATGAATGCAGCACCGGTCATGATGCTGTCGGTGGATGCGGCGGAAGAGGGTTCGGATATCAACGTACTGGGTTATGTGGAAGATACGGTGGAGCCTGAACTGAAAAAGGTCAGTGATGTGGCGGATGTGGAGATTTCCGGTGGTGACGAGAGTTATATCAGTATCGAACTGATCCCGGAACTGGTGCAGCAGTATCGCCTGGACATTTCCACGATTGCCAATACGGTGGCGTCTGCCAACTTTACCATTCCGGCAGGGACTGCGGCATATGGCGGACAGAGTCTGAATGTGACTTCTACGGCAGAATATAAAACACCGGCAGAATTGGCGACAATACCGATTACTACGCCTTCCGGTAATATCATTCACCTGTCGGATATTGCCAGTGTGCATTATGCAGTAAAAGAGCCGGGCAGTTACAGCCGGTATAACGGTACGGAGAACGTTTCTGTCAGTATCTCCAAAATCCAGAGTTCCAGTGCGGTGACGCTGTCAAACAAAGTGACATCGGTGATTGATAGACTCAATGCAGCCAACCCGGATATTAAGATTACACCAGTGTATGACAGCAGTGATACAATCATTGATTCCATTGTCTCCATAGCGGAGACACTCCTGGTGGGTATTGTCATCACGATGCTCGTATTGTTTATTTTCTTCGGTGATTTCAAGGGAAGTCTGATCGTGGGAAGTTCCATGCCCATATCGCTTTTGGTGACGTTTTTACTGATGAAGTTTATGGGATTTTCCCTGAATATGATCACGATGGGAGCTCTTGTCATCGGTATTGGTATGATGGTAGACAATGCCATCGTTGTTATCGAGATGTGTTTCCGAAGACGGGATGAGGGCATGAGCTTTATCGATGCGGCATATGACGGAACGAAGACGGTTATCTCTTCCATTGTAGCTTCTACGATTACAACAATAGTCGTATACTTGCCTCTTGCCATGATGGAAGGCATGTCGGGACAGATGTTTGGGCAGCTTGGTTATACGATCGTATTTGCCCTTCTGGCCTCTCTTATCTCGTCGGTCACTCTTGTACCCCTGTGTTTTTCGCAGTATAGGCCAGTGGAAAAAAAGGAAACGAAAGTCAATCGCTTTCTGGAAATTGTCGGGGAAAAATACGTGGCGATTTTGCGGAAGGCGTTGCATAAAAAACTGTTGGTTTCTGTGATTGCGATAGTCATTTTTGTCATTTCCATTTTCCTTGTTCAGTTTCTGAATATGGAACTGATGGGGCAGACAGATGAGGGCCAGGTGGCTGTTACGGTGGAATTTCGCCCCGGCACCAATCTGGAAACGATCGACGCCAAAGTACGGGAGCTGGAACAGTTTGTAAAAGAGAGCCCTTATATTGATGATTACAGTGCGACTGCAACAGAGTCAAGTGCCAGCGGTTCCGTACAGACTTATGTGGCGGATGGGTGTAAACTTTCCACGTCCCAGATCGTAGACGAGTGGACAGTGGAATTGAATCAATATGAAGATAACTGTGAGATCAGCGTGGCTTCATCCTCGTCTATGGGCATGAGCAGTATGGGAGGTGGCAATACCTATGATATTGCGTTGCAGAGTAATGATCTGGAAAAATTAAAAGAAGGTTGTCGTATCGCATCGGATGCAGTTATAAAGGCAAAAGGGGTGATCAGTGCCAGTTCTTCTCTGTCAGATGCAGCTACGAAAGCGAAGATTATCATTGATCCGATCAAGGCGGCAGCGGCAGGGATGACACCTCAGATGGCTTCCGGTGCGATCTATTCCATGATGAGCGGTTCAAATGCCATGGATGTAATGATTGACGGAAAAGAATATACTGTGACTGTGGAGTTCCCTGCGGATGAATATGAGACAGTAAACGATATCTATGGTATTACGCTGACAAATACGAGCGGTGTGTCCGTTCCTCTTTCGGATATTGGAGAAATCGTATATACGGATTCTCCCCAGACGATTGTACGAAAAGACGGTATGTATCAGGGGACGGTAACAGCGACACTGGAGGCGGATGCCAAGTTCAGCGCCCAGGAGACGATCCAGCAGCAGATGGCGGAGACATTCCTGCCGGAAGGCGTGGAACAGGTGACAAATACGATGAACGAGATGATGATGGAAGAATTTACTTCCCTCATTACCGCCATCATTACGGCGATCCTGTTAGTCTATATCGTTATGGCGATTCAGTTTGAAAATTTGCGGTATTCAGGAATGGTTATGTTCTGTATCCCGTTTTCTCTGATCGGTTCTATCCTGCTGCTGCTCATTACAAGATGTACTGTCAGCATGGTATCCCTGATGGGCTTTCTGATGCTGGTAGGTATCGTTGTCAACAACGGTATTCTCTATGTGGACTATACAAATATGCTTCGTAAGACTATGAGTACGGAAGAAGCATTGGTCGAAACAGGGAAATCCAGACTCCGCCCTATTTTGATGACGACATTGACGACGATTCTTTCCATGATACCTATGGCAGTGGGAGTAGGCAAGAACGGACAGATGACACAGGGGATGGCAGTGGTTATCGTGGGTGGTCTGACGGCTTCCACCATATTGACTCTGATTCTGCTGCCTACGTTCTATATGATTATCCATAAGAGGAGCAAGGCGAAAAAAGCGAAAAAGAAGGCCAGAAGAGAAGGAAAAGAACTGACGGTATAAACGGATGGTTATCTGATATGACTGTAATAGATCCTGCCTGCACGGAAGACCGTGCAGGCGAAGAATCCTGCGATGCAGGATTCTTTTTTATTGCCGAATGTTTTAAAAAGTGGTAGGATGAAAAAAGAAAAGAAAGGTATACTTTCAAAGAAAACAGTAAATGGGGCGAAGGGGGCGAAAACAGGGACAAATAGCTGAAAATTGCGGGCAGGAAGGAATAAAAGCCGGGATGGAATAAATTGTGCTTTTCTCCTTTCATTTTGTATGATACAATAGAAAAGGAGTTTGTTCGCATATGTCAGACACGAAGGAAAAAAAGGAAAAGAACAGAAAAATAGAAAAGTGGATAAAGGGGACTGTGGTTCTTTGCCTGGTTATTGTGCTTCTGGTGCCTGCGGTCATCAGCGTATGGCTCGGAGTGAAAATGGCAGGACTGGAGACACAGCTGTCAGAACTTCGGGATGAGGTACTCTGGCTGGAGACAGCGTGGGCGGAAAGTTCGGGAGGACAGCAGCTGCTCTTTCCTGAGGGAGAGGCTGTGGAGCTGACGGAAGAGGACAGTATCAGGGCCTGGGAAGAACAGGCGGACAGCACTCCTGCTTCCAAACCGTCTGCAAACGGCATTCGGAAAGTATATTTGACATTTGATGACGGTCCAAGCATATATACAGATGAGATCCTTGATATTTTAAAGGAATATAATGTAAAGGCGACTTTTTTTGTAGTGGCAGAAGGAAAAGAGTCCTATGAAGATGCCTACCGGAGAATACTGGAAGAGGGACATACACTGGGAATGCATTCTTACAGTCATGTATATCGTGAGATATATCAGTCGAAAGAGGCGTTTATTCAGGATGTGAATAAGTTGCAGGATTATCTTCATGAGGTAACGGGGGAGTACCCGGATTTTTATCGTTTTCCCGGTGGTAGCAGCAATCGTGTCAGTACCGTAAACATGCAGGAGCTGGAAGGATACTTAAACGAAATTGATGTGACCTGGTATGACTGGAATATTTCCAGTGGAGATGCTACAGGACATCTGGGGAAAGACCAGATTGTCAGGAACTGCACAGCCTATCTGTCAGGGTATGACGAGGCGGTTATTTTGCTCCATGATGCGGGGGATAAGAGATCCACTGTCCAGGCACTGCCTGAAATCATAGAGAAGATACTGGCAATGGAAGATACTGTAATTGCGCCGATTACAGAAGATACGGTGCCGATTCAGCATGGGAAAACAAAGTAACTATATTTAAACAGGGATACAAAGGAATGGAGGATATAAAAAATGGGTTTTTTTTCAGATCTGAAGGAAGATTTATCTCAGGCAGTAAATGAGGTGGCTCCTGAGGAAACAGTAAGGGAACAGGAAGCAAAAGAAATGGAAACAGCACAGAGCGTATTGCCGGAAAACAAAGATTTCCAGGCAGACGAGACTGATTTGGGCAGCCAGATCGCTGTAGAAGAGGAGGTACCGGAAGGGAAAATGAACAATCACGACATGGCAGACACACTGGAATCATTGCTGGAACAGATTGATATTCAGGAGCAGGATACAGCATCTGAACCGGAAGCAGTCCAGGAAATAAAAAAACCTGCACCGGAAGTATCTTTTGCAGGAAGAAGCGTCAGTGATGAAGTAGCTGTTGTAACAGCGGGCATGAAGATCACAGGTGATCTTGTTTCTGACGGCTCTATGAACGTAATCGGTACGATCGAAGGAAATATCGATATCATGGGTAAGTTGAATGTAACAGGCAGTATTGTGGGAAATTCCAAAGCTACGGAAATTTACGCAGAAAATGCCAATATCAGTGGAGAAGTACGTAGTGACGGCAGTGTAAAGATCGGACAAAGTTCCGTTATTATCGGTAATATCTTTGCCAACAGTGCAGTGATCGCAGGAGCGGTCAAGGGTGATATCGATGTACATGGCCCTGTTGTTTTAGATACTTCGGCGATTGTTATGGGAAATATTAAGTCCAGATCTGTACAGATTAACAATGGGGCAGTCATCGAAGGTATGTGCTCTCAGTGCTATGCAGATGTCAATCCAACCTCTTTCTTTGAAGATTTGAAGAAGAAAAACTAAAAGCACTGGAAATAGAACGGAAATCGGGTGAATGGTCATGCAGAGAATATTGCTGAAGCTCAGCGGCGAGGCGCTGGCAGGAGATAAAAAGACAGGCTTTGATGAACCTACCGTAAAAAAAGTGGCCATGCAGGTGAAAGAACTGGTGGATGACGGGATACAGGTAGGAATCGTCATCGGTGGTGGCAACTTCTGGCGGGGGCGTTCCAGTGAAAATATCGACAGAACAAAAGCTGACCAGATCGGTATGCTGGCTACGGTTATGAATGCCATTTATGTGTCGGAAATCTTCCGCAGCGAAGGGATGAAAACGAGTATTTTGACGCCTTTTGCCTGTGGTTCTTTTACGAAGCTCTTTTCAAAAGATCGTGCCAATCAAAATTTTGAATGTGGAAAGGTAGTGTTTTTTGCAGGAGGTACGGGGCATCCTTATTTTTCTACAGATACGGGAGTGGTACTGCGGGCTGTGGAAGTGGAAGCGGATGTTATTTTGCTAGCCAAGGCGGTGGATGGTGTGTACGATGACGATCCCCGGGAGAATCCGGCAGCGAGAAAATATGCCGAAGTGTCCATTGAAGAAGTGATCGCCAAAAACCTGCAGGTAGTGGATATGACAGCTTCTATTCTGGCAAGGGACAACAAAATGCCGATGTGGGTATTTGGTTTAAATGAAGAAAACAGTATTGTAAATACGATGAGAGGGAATTTCAGCGGGACAAAAGTTACTGTTTAGAGCAGGAGGAAAGGCTATGGATGAAAGAATAAAAAAATTAGAGGATAGAATGCAGAAGACCTATGACTTTCTGCTTGGGGATTTTGCGACGATTCGTGCGGGCCGTGCCAATCCCCATGTACTTGATAAGATCAAAGTGGATTATTATGGAACACCTACTCCGATTCAGCAGGTGGGAAATATATCGGTGCCTGATGCCAGGATGATACAGATTGCACCATGGGAAAAGAGTCTCCTGAAAGCGATTGAGAAAGCGATTCAGACATCAGATATCGGTATCAATCCTACGAATGACGGCTCTGTCATCCGGCTCGTATTTCCGGAGCTGACAGAGGAGCGCAGAAAAGATCTCGTAAAGGAGATCAGGAAAAAGGGAGAAGAGAGCAAGGTAGCGATCCGTAATATTCGCAGAGACGGCAATGATTCTTTTAAGAAACTGGCAAAGACGGAAGTTTCGGAAGATGAGATCAAGCAGCTGGAAGATGCGCTGCAGAAACTGACAGATAAGTTTATCAAAGAGGTGGACAAAGCGGTAGACGAGAAATCAAAAGATATTCTGAAAGTATAAAAAGAATCTGATTACGAAAAACTAAGGGGCGGGCACTGTAGTTGCCTTCCCCTTTCTTCTGAAAGAGGGGAAAATTTGGAAATATAGTTCCAAATCTCCCTGGATGACGCAGCAACTGTGTCAAAAGGAGGAGAGCATGAAGATACCGAATCATGTAGCGATCATACTGGACGGAAACGGAAGGTGGGCTAAGCGCAAAGGTATGCCGAGAAATTATGGCCATGTACAGGGAGCAAAGCAGGTGGAACTGATCTGCGAAAAGGCCTATAAAATGGGCATTCAATATCTGACGGTCTATGCTTTTTCTACAGAGAACTGGAGCAGGCCGAAAGAGGAAGTGGATGCGTTGATGAAGCTGTTGCGCAGCTATATGAAGACCTGTCTGAAAACGGCAGAGAAAAATCGGATGTGCGTGCGGGTCATTGGCGATAAGACAGGGCTGGATGCGGATATCCGGGAGCGGATCGGAGAGCTGGAAGAGGCGACAAAAGACAATGACGGGCTGCACTTTCAGATTGCCATTAACTATGGCAGCAGAGATGAGCTGCGCCGTGCCATGCAAAAGATCGGAAAAGAAATAGAAAACGGAGTGCGAAAGCCGGAAGAGATAACAGAAGAGATGATTTCGGACTATCTGGATACTTGCGGACTGCCGGAACCGGATCTGCTCATCCGCACGTGCGGTGAATTACGGCTGTCTAATTTTCTGCTCTGGCAGCTTGCCTATACGGAAATTTATATTACGGATGTTCCATGGCCGGATTTTAATGAAATGGAATTGGGTAAAGCCATAGAGGCATATAATACGAGAGACAGACGTTTCGGCGGCGTAAAGGAGGCTTAGTATGGGAAAGCGGATTTTAAGCGGCGCTGTCGTAATGGTGTTGGCCGTAGCGGCAATTCTGGCCGGTGGTACGATTTTGGCTGCAGTTCTCTTTGTTATATCCTGTACCGCTTACAGAGAGTTGTGTAAAGCAACGGGTGTTCATAACAAAAAGGGCATGGATTTGCTGGAGACAATCGGATATGGAGGAATTTTTCTCTATTATTTCCTGCTCTGGCAAAAAGCAGCCGGATATAATCTTATCGGGGAAAAAGGAATACAATTTTTACTCTTTATGCTGCCAATCGGTATCCTGATGCTTATGATGGCGGCCTATGTGCTGACTTTTCCCAAATATCGGTCAGAACAGGTGATGGCGGCCTTTTTTTGTCTGATTTACGCTCCCGTTATGTTATCTTTTATATATCTGACGGAGAGGCTGCCCTATGGCAGATATATCGTATGGATGATATTTATCAGCTCCTGGGTGTGTGATACCTGTGCTTATTTCACAGGAGTGACCTTGGGCAGGCATCGGATGGCACCCGTGCTGAGCCCAAAGAAATCAGTGGAAGGTGCGATCGGCGGCGTGGCCGGTTCCTGTCTGGCAGGGGTATTGTTTGCGTTTCTGCTGGCGGGAAAGGCAATACCCGATAAAAATGTGACATGGGCGTTTGCGGCTATCGGGGGTATGGGAGCAGTCATTTCTCAGATCGGAGATCTGGCGGCATCTGCCATAAAGCGAAATCATGAGATCAAAGATTATGGAGCTTGTATACCGGGACATGGAGGAATTATGGACCGGTTTGACAGTGTCATCTTTACTGCCCCCATCATTTATTTTATGGCGCAGTTGCTGATAGGAGCATAGACAAATGAAAAAAATAGGAATTTTAGGTTCTACCGGTTCGATCGGAACACAGACTCTGGAAATTGTGAGGAACTACAGAGAAGAGATACAGGTGACCGCACTGGCTGCGGGGAGCAATGCGGCTGCACTGGAAGAACAGATCAGAGAATTCAAACCGCTGGTGGCGGCGCTGTGGGATGAAAAAGCCTGCCGGGATCTGCGGGAACGGGTGAGAGATCTGGACGTAAAAATCCTTACCGGGATGGAAGGGCTTTTGGAGATCGCCGCCATGGATGAAGTGGAGGCGCTTGTTACGGCAGTAGTGGGAATGATTGGTGTAAGGCCTACTCTGACTGCCATCGAGCACGGTAAAGATATTTTACTTGCCAATAAGGAGACGCTTGTGACAGCGGGGCATCTGCTCATGCCCCTTGCCAGGAAAAAGGGAGTGGCAATCCTGCCGGTGGACAGCGAGCACAGTGCCATATTTCAGTCGTTGAACGGGGAAAAGAAGTCTCAGATCAGGAAAATACTTCTGACTGCTTCCGGCGGGCCGTTCCGGGGAAAGAAACGGGAGCAGCTGACAGGAATGCAGGCGGAAGATGCGCTGAAACATCCCAACTGGAATATGGGAAAGAAGATTACGATAGATTCTGCCACACTTGTAAACAAAGGACTGGAAGTGATGGAGGCCAAATGGCTGTTTGATGTGGATCTGGATCAGATACAGGTGGTAGTGCAGCCTCAGAGTATCATTCATTCTATGGTGGAGTATGTGGATGGCAGTATTATAGCGCAGCTTGGTCTGCCGGATATGAAGCTGCCGATTCAATATGCGCTGTTCTATCCTGACAGAAGACCGATGATGGCGCCTTCGCTTGATTTCTATGAGCTGGCGCAGATTACATTTGAGAGGCCGGATACGGAGACATTCCGGGGACTGGCTCTGGCCTTTGATGCTATGAGAGCAGGGGGCAGTATGCCGACAGTATACAATGCGGCCAATGAAAAGGCGGTAAGTCTGTTTTTGAATCATCAGATTACTTTCCTGCAAATACCGGATATTATCGAAATGTGTATGGATAAGCATAAGGTGATACAAAGCCCCGGTGTGGAAGAAATACTGGAGACAGAAAGCTGGACCTATGGGCAAATTAAAGTTTAGAAGGTGAATCTTTGACGATTGTTATTTTTATTATTATAATATGTGTCATTGTCATATCTCATGAGCTGGGCCATTTTCTTCTGGCCAAGGCCAATGGTATTACGGTGAAGGAATTTTTTGTAGGTATGGGGCCTACGCTCTGTTCTTTTACAAAAGGAGGAACAAAATATTCCCTGAAGCTGTTTCCTGTCGGAGGTGCCTGTGTATTTGAAGGAGAAGACGGCAAAGAAGAGGAAAACAGTGAAGGAGAGGCTATTCCGCTGTCGGAGGGAGCCTTTCCCAGAGCTAGTGTGTGGGCCAGAATTTCCACCGTAGTGGCAGGACCGATCTTTAATTTTATTCTGGCGTATTTGCTGGCACTGATTATCGTGGGAAGTACCTATTCAGACAGGCCTGTGATACAGGAAGTAATTCCGGGATTTCCGGCGCAGCAGGCGGGGATGCGCAGCGGAGATGTGATTGTACGTCTCGGGGGAGAGCGCGTCTATTTGTCGAGAGAGATCAACCTGATTACCATGCTCAGACAGGGTGAGACTCTCGAAGTGGAATATATGCGGGACGGAGAAAAATATGAAACTGTCCTTACGCCGATGTTGGATCAGGAAAGCGGCAGATATTTACTGGGTTTTCAGGGATATGCGGAGTATTTTAAGTGTTCTCCTCTCCAGGTGTTCCAATACAGCTATTACGAGGTCCGTTATGGATTGAAGGCGACAGTAAAGAGCCTGCAGATGCTTATGCAGGGGAAGGCCAGCCGGGATGAAGTGTCGGGGCCTATCGGGATTGCGGCACTTGTAGACGATGTGGCAGAGCAGACAAGACCGTTGGGGATATGGATCATGATTGTGAACCTGATGAGTCTGGCCATGCTTTTATCGGTGAATCTGGGAGTATTGAATCTTTTGCCGCTGCCTGCACTGGATGGGGGCAGACTCGTCTTTCTTCTGCTGGAAGTGGTGCGGGGTAAGCCGATTCCCCCGGAAAAGGAAGGCATGGTGCATCTGGCCGGGTTCGCTGTATTGTGCGGCCTGATGGTATTTATCATGTACAATGATATTGTAAAATTAATAAAATAAAAAGGAGTGACGCTATGCGTATACGAACCGGTGTATACTGGTCAGCGGGCGCAAGGCGGGATGCAAATCAGGATTCTCTTTCTCTGCAGCACGTAGCTGCAGGGAGAGGAGAGTGCCTGTTTGCAGCCGTCTGCGATGGCATCGGCAGTCTTGCGGTATCAGAAGAAGCAAGCGGCTATGCCGTTCGCCATATGACTGACTGGTTTTATCAGGAAGGAAAAGAACTGATCTATCAAAACAGTCCAAAAGAACTTATCTTACTTGCCCTGCAACAGCAGATCGGGCAAATCCAGGAAAATCTGAAAAAATTCCAACAAAACCGCAATCTTCAGACAGGTACTACATTCAGCAGTATTCTTCTTATCAAAAACAGATATTATCTTGTCCATATCGGCGACAGCCGTATCTATCAGATTCGAGTAAAAAGTATCCCAATAGTAAAACCAAAATATAACATAGTATGCCTGACAAGAGATGACAGAAATGACAAGGGATTTCTGCTAAAATGCCTTGGTGTTTCAGGCAGAGACAGAGCCTGCTTTGAAACGGGGACGGTCAGAAAGGGAACCGTCTTTCTCCTCTGTACGGACGGATTTTTCCATGGCGGGGGAACGGAAAGATGCAGGGACGTGTTGGGGCCTGTTTTGAACAGGAAACGACAAAGGGCAGAAAAAAGGGCTGGAAGCGAGGAAATACTGGAACGGAAGCTGGAAATGCTGGGGGAACATGCGATACGCTCTGGCAGCATGGACAACATGGCGGCCATTGCAGTGGTGGTCAGGTAAAGGTGGATGACCGGAAGAAAAGGGAGGTTAAATTTATGGAAGAAAACAGATATCGCATTTTAAAAAAACTGGGAGAAGGAGGTACCGGGGAGACTTATCTCGTGTGGGACAAGCGACTGGAGCAGAAATGGGTGATGAAACAGATCTTTTTGCAGGGGGAGGCACAGATGGAAGTTGTCCGTCGGGAAATGTCCGCTCTCAAATGTCTTCGTCATGAGGGGATTCCTGTTTTGGCAGATGTTTTTTATGAAATGGACAGGGTATGTCTGATTATGGAATATATGACAGGAGTGTCATTAGAGGAAAAAATCAGGACCCAGGGGGCTATGGATGAAGAAGAGACTGTAAAATGCGGTATACAGGTTGGAGAGCTGGTACAGTATCTACATAACTTGCCAGGAGAGCTGATTCATGGAGATTTAAAACCGCTCAACCTGATCTGTCACAATGGCAGGATGGCTCTGTTGGACTTCGGAGGGGCCTGTTTTCGGCAGGATGACAAAGAGAAGGGATGGTGCTATACACCGGGCTATGGAGCGCCAGAGCTGACAGGGCAGAGGCCTGTTTCGATAAAGAGCGATATCTATGCTTTTGGCGCTGTATTATTTTATCTTGTTACGGGACAGCATCCGTCAGCGGGAAGGGGAATTTATCCGGTCAGAGAACAGAATCCGGCACTTTCATCGGCGTTGGAAAAAATGATTTTAAAGTGTACGGAAGAGATGCCGGAAAAACGATACCGCTCCATGGAAGAGGTCATAGGAGAATTGAAAAAGATGGAAAGGGCCTCCCAGATAACCGGTACCGGAAAATGGAAGGCAATTTACAGGGAAAGAAAAGAAAAAACAAAGGAAAAACGACAGTTTCGAAGTATCCGCAGTGTTTTACTGACAGAGGGGACATTGGGCGGCAGGATATCCGGCAGCAGAGGGAGAGCGGCCCTTTTGCTACTGGCGGGCGTCCTGTCCATGGGAACGATACCGGCGCGGGCCTCGGGAGAATTGCTGCCTGTCAACCTGAGAAACAAAGAGGGGGAGAAGCTGCTGGTAGATTTCGATGCGGTCTATTATACAAAGGAAAATCCCATATTTGAAATACCGGTGAAATATTTCGAAGAAGGCAGAGAATACGAAGTGACAATAAGTCAGAGGGAAAAAGGAGGGAAAGGGGGAGCACAGAAGGAGAGGACCTTTATCATATGTTTTGAACAGGAAAAAAACAGATGAAGCTTTCGATTACGTTTTTTGTTTTTTCGGCAGGCTTCCATAAAAAGATTCCTCTTGAATAAATGGATGGGGTATCATATGATATAGTATACGTAGAAGCCTGCCCGAATGGGCATCTGACATGTGCGGAGCAGATGAATATAGTATGTGCAGAAGCCTGCCCGAATGGGCATCTGACATGTGCGGAGCACATGATATAATGAGCATTAGCGAGTTTCATCATATAACGAACGGAGGAGTCCTATGTTTACAATAGAAAAAATGAGTCCCTCTATGCGAGAGGAAGTGCTGGAAATGGTAGGAGAGTTTTATCAAAGCAGTGCCGTATCCCATCCGGTTCCCATGGAAGTCCTGGAACGGACTTTTGAGGCTGCGGTCAGTGAGGATCCGGTTCTGACAGGTTATGTGCTGAAAGAGGAAGCAGAGATCGTAGGATTTGCCTATATTACGACCTTTTATGCCTGTGAAGTGGGTGGCAAATGTCTCATGCTGGAAGAGATACATATCAAGAAGAAAGCGAGAGGAAAAGGCTATGGAACTGCTTTTATCAAGTGGGTAATTGGACAACACAGAGATGTAAAGAGAGTTCGGCTGGAAGTGACAGCAGACAATGAGAGGGCGATAGCCCTGTATAAAAGTCTGGGCTTTCAGTTTCTGGACTATGGACAGATGGCACTGGAGCTGTAGAGGAGAAGTAAGATGTCACCGGGAGCATGTTTTATTTGTGAAATATCCCCTTGTTCACTGAGGGTAAACCAATGTCGGTTAGAATATCTGACCAGAGAGTAATAAAGAGAGGAAAATGAAATGCATCGTGAACATACAAAAATAGTTTCTATCGGGAATCGAATGATCGGAGGCGGAAATCCGGTATTGATACAGTCCATGACCAATACGAGGACAGAGGATGTGAAGGCCACTGTGGAGCAGATTCACAGGCTGGAGGCGGCAGGGTGTGAGATCATCCGCTGCACCGTACCGACACAGGAAGCGGCTGTGGCTGTGAAAGAGATCAAAAAGCAGATTTCCATTCCGCTTGTGGCGGATATTCATTTTGATTATAAGATGGCACTGGCGGCCATGGAAAACGGTGCGGACAAGATTCGCATCAATCCTGGCAATATCGGTGGCAGGGATAAGGTGAAAGCTGTGGTGGATATGGCAAAAGAGCGGAATATCCCGATTCGGGTAGGAGTAAACAGCGGTTCTCTGGAGAAAGAGTTCATTGAAAAATATGGGAAAGTGACGGTGCAGGGACTTGTGGAAAGCGCACTGAACAAGGTGCAAATGATAGAGGAGATGGACTATGATAATCTTGTTATCAGTATCAAATCCTCGGATGTCCTTATGTGTATCAGGGCCCATGAGCTGCTGGCACAAAAGAGCAGGTATCCCTTGCATGTGGGAATTACAGAAGCAGGTACACTCATTAGTGGCAATATCAAGTCCTCTGTAGGACTGGGAGTGATTTTATATGAGGGAATCGGTGATACGATACGGGTATCTCTGACGGGAGATCCGGTGGAAGAGATCAGAAGTGCCAAGCTGATCTTACGGACACTGGGACTACGTAAGGGCGGAATCGAGGTGGTTTCCTGTCCCACTTGCGGCAGGACGAAGATCGATCTGATCGGGCTGGCCAATGAGGTGGAGGCTATGGTACAGGATATCCCGCTGGATTTGAAAGTGGCCGTGATGGGATGTGCCGTAAACGGCCCGGGAGAGGCCAGAGAAGCAGATATCGGCATCGCAGGCGGTGTCGGGGAAGGCCTTCTGATAAAGAAGGGGGAGATCGTTCGGAAAGTACCGGAAGATCAGCTTCTCGCAGCGCTGCGGGAAGAATTGCTGAACTGGGGAAAAGACAGTCGGCATGAATGACAAAGGTGTCATGTCAAGATTCGTGGCACCGGAAACGGTAGAGGATAAGTATCACTATGGCGAAGCAGTTTTTAGAAGTATTTCCCACATTAAAATTAAAAAATGAGACAGCTGCCTTTCTGGAACAGGTAACGGTGGAGCGGATAACTACTACGAAACGCAAGGATTTTCTGCGTGTTTTCATCAAAAGCGATCATTTGATTTCAAAGGATCGAATCTATGAAGTGGAAAGAGAGATCAAAAAGCAACTCTTTCCGGGGGTGGAGATCGTAATCAAACTCTATGAAAAATATTGTCTGTCTGCCCGGTATGATACTCCGACTGTGCTGGAACAGTATCGGGACAGTATACTTTTGGAGCTGAAAGAGTACGGCCATCTGGAATACATGATTTTCAAAAGGGCGGAAATTTCGTTCCCGGAAGAAAAGAAAGTATTGCTGACAGTGAAGGACAGTGTTCTGGCAAGAGAAAAGGAAGAGGAGCTGCTTCGAATATTGGATAAAATTCTGGGAGAGCGATTCTCTCTGCCGGTCTTTACTGTTATGGAATATAAAAAGCAGCCGGAAGAGGAAATATTGTCGGAAACAGAAAATATGCTGACTTATGAAGAGGCCATAGGCCAGAGAAACGGGACTTTGGAAAAGTACGGAGCGCAGCCTGGCTATGAAAGAGGAGCAGGATATGAAATGCAGTCCGATTATGAGAAAGGGGCAGGATACGAGGCGCCATTTGTCCATGGTGGGGAAGCTGGCGATGGCACAGGGACGTTTCAGGAGAGTGAAGGCGCGTATGAGGGTCCGTTGCCTTATGGAGAATCTGCATTTTACGGAGAGCAGCAGTCCGGGGAGATGACAGTGCAGCAGGCAAGTGCTGTCACCTATGCCGTCCTGGAGGGAAAGGAAAGAGAAATATCATCAGAAAAGCGGGTGCCAAAGGGATCGTCCAAAGGAAAGACGATGCAAAAGGGCGGTTCGGGGAAAGCGGGCAGGACAAGACCGCTGCGCCGTTCCGACAACCCGGATGTTATCTATGGCAGAGACTTCGAGGAAGAGGCGATGCAGATCGATGAGATCGTAGGAGAAATCGGAGAAGTAGTCATCCGTGGGAAAATTTTGAACGTGGACAAGCGGGAAATACGTAATGAACGTACGATCTTTATCTTTGATGTAACGGATTTTACGGATACGGTGACGATCAAACTGTTTTTGCAGAACGAATATGTGGAAGAGATGAGCGAAAATATTCGGAAAGGTGCGTTTATCAAATTAAAGGGTGTGGCCACTATTGACAGGTTTGACAATGAACTGACGATAGGTTCTGTTACAGGTATGAAAAAGATCAGTGATTTTACGGTGAGCCGGGTGGACAACAGTGAGCAGAAACGGGTGGAGCTCCATTGTCATACGAAGATGAGTGATATGGACGGCGTGGCCAATGCAGAAGATCTGATCGAGAGGGCCTATCAGTGGGGGCATCCGGCGATTGCCATTACAGACCATGGCGTCGTTCAGGCATTTCCCGATGCCAATCATGTGTGGGAACGGCTCTGGAAAGCGGAAAAGGCGAAACGGAAGGAAGCCGGAGAGGAGAATCCGAATCCGGGCAGTTTCTTTAAGATTATTTATGGGATGGAAGCCTATATTGTAGATGATCTGAAAGATGTGGTTACAAATTGTAAAGGACAGGGGCTGAACGGGGACTATGTGGTATTTGACCTGGAGACGACAGGATTTTCTCCGGTAAACAATAAAATCATAGAAATCGGGGCAGTAAAAATTTCCGGTGGGGAGATTACAGACAGGTTTTCTACTTTTGTAAATCCTCAGACTCCCATTCCCTTTCGGATTGAGAAATTGACAGGTATTCGTGACAATGACGTGATGGATGCCCCTGTGATAGAAAAGATTTTGCCGGAGTTTTTGGAATTCTGTCAGGGGTGTGTACTGGTGGCTCACAATGCGGTCTTCGATATGAGTTTTGTGACGGAAAATGCCAGGCGGCAGAAACTGGAATGTGAGTTTACTTCTGTGGATACAGTCGGAATCGCCCGTCTGCTGTTGCCGAATCAGGCGAAGCATACACTGGATGCAGTGGCGAAAACACTGGGGGTTTCTCTGGAGAATCATCATCGCGCTGTGGACGATGCAGAGGCTACGGCCCAGATTTTCCTGAAATTTCTGAAAATGCTCAGAGAAGAGGGAATCACTACACTGGAGGGCATTAATGAGCTGGATGCGGGCAGCAGGGAGTCTGTCAAACGGCTGCCTTCTTACCATGCCATTATGCTGGCTCAGAACGATGTGGGCAGGGTCAACCTGTACACGATGGTGTCGGAATCCCATCTGACTTATTTTTATAAGCGGCCCAGGATTCCCAAAAGCTTTATTTTGAAGCACCGGGAAGGTATCCTGCTGGGAAGCGCCTGTGAGGCAGGGGAGCTGTACCGGGCTCTTCTGGATGGGAAAGCTGATACGGAGATCGCCCGTATCGTGAATTTTTATGACTATCTGGAAATTCAGCCTCTTGGAAACAATGCGTTTATGATCGATTCGGAGAAAATAGAGTGTATACACACTATGGAAGATATTATGGAGATAAATCGGGAGATCGTCCGGCTGGGAGAACAGTTTGATAAACCGGTGGCGGCCACCTGCGACGTGCATTTTCTGGATCCTGAAGATGAAGTATATCGCCGTATTATCATGGGGTGGAAGGGATTCAGCGGAGCGGATGATCAGGCGCCGCTCTACCTGCGGACGACGGAGGAGATGCTGGAGGAGTTTGCCTATCTGGGAAGTGATAAGGCCAGAGAGGTGGTAATTACCAACACCAATAAGATTGCGGATATGATAGAGAGTATTTCTCCGGTGCGTCCTGACAAGTGTCCTCCGGTCATTCTGGACAGTGATAAGACACTGACGGATATCTGCTATAAAAAGGCCTATGAAATGTATGGGAATCCGCTGCCGGAGATCGTACAGAAGCGTCTGGAAAGAGAACTGCATTCTATCATAACCAATGGTTTTGCGGTGATGTATATCATTGCCCAGAAACTTGTGTGGAAATCGATAGAGGACGGCTATCTGGTGGGTTCCAGAGGGAGTGTGGGATCTTCTTTTGTGGCAACGATGTCGGGGATTACGGAAGTCAATCCTTTAAGTCCTCATTATTATTGTGGGAAATGCCATTACTGTGACTTTTCATCGGAAGATGTGAAAAAATATGCCGGCAGGGCGGGATGCGATATGCCGGATAAGCTCTGTCCCAACTGCGGAGAGCCGCTGAAGAAGGACGGATTTGATATTCCCTTTGAGACATTTTTGGGATTTAACGGGGATAAGGAACCGGATATTGACCTGAATTTTTCCGGGGAATACCAGAGTAAAGCCCACAAATACACGGAAGTGATTTTTGGGGCTGGACAGACTTACCGGGCAGGGACGATCGGTACTCTGGCGGATAAGACTGCATACGGTTATGTAAAAGGGTATTATGAAGAACATGGAATCAAAAAGAGAAGCTGTGAGATCAACCGTCTCGTGACGGGCTGTACGGGGGTCAGGAGAAGTACGGGACAGCATCCGGGAGGGATTATCGTATTACCTATCGGGGAGGACATCAACTCTTTTACACCGGTACAGTATCCTGCCAACGACGTGAAGGCCGGCGTCGTTACCACACATTTTGATTATCATTCCATCGATCATAATCTGCTGAAGCTGGATATTCTCGGACACGATGATCCGACGATGATTCGTATGCTTCAGGATTTGACAGGAATCGATCCGGTAAAAATACCCCTGGATGATAAAAAGGTCATGTCTCTGTTTCAGAATACGGAGGCGCTTGGCATCACGCCGGAGCAGATCGGCGGCTGCAAGCTGGGATCTCTTGGTATCCCGGAGTTTGGCACGGAATTTGCCATTCAGATGCTTCTCGATACGAAGCCTACTACCTTTTCCGATTTGGTGCGGATTGCGGGTCTGGCCCATGGGACGGACGTGTGGCTGGGCAACGCCCAGACACTGATCGAAGAGGGGAAAGCTACGATTTCCACAGCGATCTGTACTCGTGACGATATCATGGTCTATCTGATCGGTATGGGAGTGGAAAGCAGCCTTTCTTTTAAAATCATGGAGTCGGTGCGAAAGGGAAAAGGACTGACGGATGAGATGGAGAAAGCCATGCTGGCAGCGGATGTGCCAGACTGGTATATCTGGTCCTGTAAAAAGATCAAATATATGTTTCCGAAAGCCCACGCGGCGGCCTATGTCATGATGGCCTGGCGGATAGCCTACTGTAAGATCAACTATCCTCTTGCCTATTATGCGTCTTATTTCAGTATCAGGGCTTCTGCCTTTTCCTACAAACTGATGGCGCAGGGACAGGACTACCTGGAAAATGTCATGGCGGATTACAGGCGCAGAAACGACACACTGACGAAAAAGGAACAGGATTCCTATAAGGATATGAAGATCGTACAGGAGATGCATGTGAGGGGATTTACCTTTCTGCCTATTGATATTTTCAGGGCAGATTCCAGAGCTTTTCAGATCATAGACGGAAAAATCATGCCATCCCTGAACAGTATCGACGGCCTCGGAGAGAAAGCGGCAGATGCGATTATGGAAGCGGCACGAAAAGGACCGTTTCTGTCCAAAGACGATTTTAGGGAACGGACGAAGGTGTCAAAGACAGTGGTGGATATGATGGATGAAATGCATCTGCTGGGAGATCTGCCGGAATCCAATCAGATCAGCCTGTTCGACCTGGTTATCTGACTTTGAAAAGTTCACCCATACGTTTCCACTGAGGGAGCGCCCGCTCATGAGCAAAAAGAGTTGCGCAATTTTTTTCAAAAAAATACTTGCTTTTTTTAGAAAGATGTAATAAAATAAGCAAGTATTATATATGGCGTGTTGGTCAAGAGGTTAAGACGCCGCCCTCTCACGGCGGAATCAGGGGTTCGATTCCCCTACACGCTGCTGACTGTTTTAGAACAGCCCAACCCTAAAGGATGCTGGAAACCATGGAGATATGGTTTGTGGCATTTTTTAATTGCAATAAATAGTTGCCTGTCTTATATTTGGGAAGCATGGGAAGTATATAATATGAAGAACAGATATAACTGCCGTTTCTAAACGAAGGAGATTTGTTGTGAAGATAATAGAATGTGTGCAGAACAGATGGAACAACATACTTTATGAAATACAGAATAAAGAGCGGAGCTGGTATCGGAAGAAAAAACTTCGTCAACTGCGCAACAGAGATTTTACGATTCTGGCATCAAACTGTTGTGGGACATTCATGTATTATGATCTGAGACTTCCTTATCTCACGCCTACAGTGAATCTCACGATCGATATCAATGATCTGATCAAAATGGTGTCGAATCTGAAATGGTACATGGAACAGGAAATTGTAGAAATAAAGGAAGAAAACGGAGAATACCCTGCAGGAATGTGCGGAGATATCAGAATCAACTTTGTCCATTACGATTCTTTTGAAGAAGGGGTCTGTAAATGGGAGGAAAGAAAACAGCGGATCAATTGGAATAACCTTTTTATCGTAGGGACGGAACGGGACGGCTGTACTTATGAAACTCTAAAACGCTTTGAACAACTGCCGTATACAAATAAAGTTATTTTTACCCATATCGAATACCCTGAATTTTCATCAGCGTATTATATAAAAGGGTTTGAAGATCAGGGAGAGATTGGCACAGTGACGAACTGGAGAAAACAGTTCCTGAAACGTCGGTATATGGACGACTTCGATTATGTGTCTTTTTTAAACGGCGACTGCTGATGTTTCGTTTTTTTATATTGATGAAGCAATCGCCTTTCTGCAAAAACCTAACGGGAACTTACATAGAAATTTTGCTGGATAGAAGGCTCTTTGCCTTATGGAGCAATAGTCGGAATTCCTTTGTCCGGTGATATAGAAGCAAATAGGTCAAATTGGTTATTGTGACGCATATCAGTAACCGCTTGACGCATACGATCCAGACTTCTCCTGTAACAAGCTGACACAGTTGATTTTCTCCGAACCACAGCAGGAAGGTCGCCGAGGCGTACAGAGCGTAGCGGAAAAAGTACGGTCTGGCAGGCATATGCAGAAAACGGCGGTACAGTACAAGCGGTTCCACCCAAAGGGAGGTGGTTATAGTGCTGATCAGTGTCCCCAGGAAGATCCCAGCGGCACCCAGTTTCCTTCCCAGTAGAATAGACGTTACCAGATTGATGACAGCCTCCGCTGGAGATTTGTATCGGTCATACCAGAAGATGCCGAGGGAGTCTCGAAAAACCAGCGTAGCCTGCCGCATCCCGGTCAGGTAGAAATTCAGGCAGATGATCCAGGTGACTTCCCTTGGAAATACATATGAGGGGCCAAAACAAATGGACACGATAGGGTCAATCAGCTCGCAGATGCAGATGGCTGCAAGGCCGAACATCCACTGTCCCATAAAAAAGGATGCTTCAAAAATTTTCTGTACCCGCATTTTGTCTGATTCGATACCCAGATTACCTACGCTTGCAGTGATTGCCTGGAAAACTTGATTGAGAACCTGCCGGACGGATCCAATGATCAGATAATAATTGGAATAAATCCCGTTGGCAGAGAGGCCAACCAGTGAGGACAACAGCAAATTGTCAGTGTTGTTGACTACGACTCCGCCGATCTTGTGCATCAGCATAGCTCGGGTATTGCGAAAAATATCCTGTAGTTCTTCAGTGGGCAGCTTCTGCACATTTTTATCTCGAAGATAAGGGTACATACGCTCCGCCCGCAGAGATATGGCCACGTTTTTGAGCAGTGTACATAGTATTCCGATACAGACATATAGAATAAAATTCCGGGTGGCCAGTAGTATGGCAACCTGCAATGCATCCTGTAGTAGCAGGGCGGTATTGTGGTACAGCACACCGATATAGGAGAGTTGATGGGCATCAATCAGTGTCTGCTTATATGTCATAAGATAGGATGACACGGAACCGACCAGATATAACAAATAGATCAGTGTCAAATGGGGAATATCCTGTTGATTCTTGATCAGAATATCCATGAATGGAATTATCAGCAGGCCACTTGTCAGCACGATTAGCGCCACCACACGGTAAAAACGCCGGAATAGCCGCATGAGGGATTTTTGCTTCTCAATGTCCCCTTTCGCAATAGGATAGTAGAGTGCATATGTAATAGCTGAGCTGAGACCCAGTTCCGACAGGGCCAGAACGTTCAGAATATCGGAGAAGAGACCATTTACACCCACATATTCCTGGGTGAGGGTGTGGGTAAAAACCATTCGCGTGCAGAATCCTGCCAGGATCGCCAGCGCCCGGCAGGTTATGGCTACCGTTATATTCTGTGCCGAATAGGCTGTTCTGCTTTTTTTTATTCCGTTTCTGCCTTCAGCACTCATAGGACGACCGCTCCGGTAAAATGGCTCTGAATGCACTCTGGATTTCCCGGCGGATCTGCTCCAGATTGCCAGCCTTTAAGTCATCATTGATACAAATAATCCGGCTTTTCTGGTTTCGGATCGCCCGGTTCAACCTGATGTTGTGCTCCTCTATATTGTAGTAAGAGAAGTATCGCTGGACATTCCGGGGATGGAAGTTTCCGGACAGCTTCTGCCATTCGCGGAACATATATTGAGAAACGTCATTGCGGCTGCGAAAACGGTCATGGGACATAGCTGTTAAGTACACTTCTTCCTTTTCCCAGATTTCCAGGAAGGTTTTTCGGCAGAAAGGGGACGGTCCATGGATCGTGTAAAAGCCCGTATACAGGGGAAAGAAAAGCTCCAGTATATTGTAAAAGAAATACAATGGCGGATAGCCTGGATAGAAATAGTTCCATGGCCTGTTTTTAACGTTTTCGCGCTTGTTAAAATACTTACACAGAATCAGGGCAGTGTTTAGATAGCCGTGAGACATGACAGGATTTTGTGGGTTGGCAACGACCGGCTGGAAGGCCAGCATGTCGCATGGTTTTCCAGACACAAAAAAAAGTTCCGGCTTTAAAGGAAGGAGCGGGAACATGTCGTCATTAAAATACACAAAATGCTCCGCCAGGCCTTCAATACGATGCATATAAATTTCCAGGACACAGCTGTTAAAAGTCGGCAAAAATTTCGAAGGGATATAGTCTTCATGCCTGACGAGATGGAGCTTTGGATGGCTGATATCAAGCCATTTTGGTAAATGTCCCCATGTGATAAAATGGATCTTCCGAACCCACGGCGCAAACTTTTCCACTCCCCGGAACCAGTACCGCAAAAGTCCCCAGTCCCGGTATCGGCACTCTGAATTGTCCTCTCCGCCAGACGGACTGTAGCGGGTGCGTTCTTTACGCCAGGCAGGATCCTGCCCATTAACCCATGTGATAACAAAATCAATCGGATTGTTCACTTTTCCTCCTGTCTGCAAGTATCCCTTATACTATTTTTTGATACATTGATTTCCATGAATAAGTGAGTCATAGTTTAAAGGGTTATCTGAACTGTTATGGCCTGTGGCTCCGTATTGGAAGAGACAGGCGCTCAGAGCAGATGATAATTGCATTATAGAGTTATTGTATCTTTTTTCCCCAGGCATTGCAAGAGCGCGCGAAAAATTGATTTTCGTAAAGTAATTGTAATTCTTCTTTTTTGTATGTTATAATAAAATAAATTTAGACAATATATATATTTTGTAAAAATGAATGGCGTTTCCTGATAAAAAATAATAAAAATGGCGGTGACAATGATGAACGTTCTGTTAATAGGCGGTAGCAGCAGGATGATGGATGCCATAATTGACAAATTAAATAAAAATGGCCATCGGCTCTATGTGCTGACAGGTCGGCGTGACAAACGCTTTTCGTATAAACATATATTTGAGAGATATGATTTTGAATATGAGGATGACAGTGTCAAAGATATTTTTGAGAGCATTAAGCCGGACATGGTGCTGTTTTTAGGTGCCTATGATACTAATTTCAGCTGGCAGAGGGCCAGGCAGGATTCCGTACATTATGCAGCCGCACTTATGAATATTCTGTCTGCCTATTCTGTAGTAGGTAAGGGACGTTTCGTTTATTTTTCTTCCCAGGAAGTATTCAGCGGTTCCTATACGAACAACATCCGGGAAACGGAAACTGTGGCGCCGAAAGGGTTTAAGGCAATGGTGGTAGCACAGGGGGAAGAAATCTGCAGTAATTATCGGAAGATGCAGGGGATCGATATCATTGTCCTGAGACTGGATCATGTGTACTGGGTGCCGAAAAAAGGGCAGGAGGAAGGGGATCCTTGTTTTCAGTTGTGCCTGGAAGCACTGAAGACCGGGAGCGTTTCGGCCAGTGACCGGAACGTTTTTTCCATGATATATCTAAAGGATGCGGTGGAGCTGTCCTACGCTGTTATGACTGCTCAGCAGCCTGACCGGTTCTGCTATCATATTTCTTCCATGGAAGAGATCAGTGAAAAGAAACTGGCGGAGATTGTGGTGAAAGAGATGGGAATGGGCGTTACCCTCGAGGATAATTCCGTAGGACAAAATCACCGGCTCATATTGGACAACAGCGCCTATAAAGAAGAATATCCGTTCCAGATTTTTCACAATTATCAAAAAGGGATTGCCAAGGTAGCCGGATATATGAAGCTGCACAGCGATACTTTCATCAATCCTGAGGATGCGGGAGGCGGATGGGGCGGAAGGCTCTGGCACAATATCAAGACAATTTTTGCCAGACTTTTGCCGTTTGCCGAGAATATGATTTGTTTTATTCCTTTTTTCATGTTGAATAACAGGGCAGTGGGGAGCAAATATTTTGACAGACTGGATTTTTATCTGCTCTATGTGCTTTTGTTTGCCATAGTGCATGGACAGCAGCAGGCTATTTTCTCGGCTCTTCTGGCGGTGGCAGGATATTGTTTCCGGCAGATGTATAACCGTAGCGGTTTTGAGGTATTGCTGGACTATAATACATACGTGTGGATGGCCCAGCTGTTTATCCTGGGTATGGTAGTGGGCTATATGCGGGATCAGCTTCATCTGATCAAGACAGAAGATGAGGAAGAGATCCGCTATCTCAGCGGAAAGATGAATGATATTGCGGATATCAACGACAGTAATGTCAGAATGAAGCAGAATTTTGAATCCCAGCTCGTCAATCAGAAGGATAGTCTTGGAAAGGTGTATGAAATTACATCCAGTCTGGAGCTGTATGCCCCGGAAGAAGTCCTGTTCTATGCAGCCAGAGTTCTGTCTAATCTGATGGACAGTCAGGATGTGGCAATCTATTCTGTAGCCAACAGGAACTATGCCAGACTTGTTTCTTCCACATCTCGGGAGGCGCGCAGGCTGGGCAGCTCTATCCAGTACACGGCTATGGAAGAGATGTACGATGAAATAAAAGAAGGCCGCGTCTACATCAACAGGACATTGAATGAGGACTTTCCACTGATGGCCAGTGCCGTATACGAGCAGGATGAGATGCGGCTGGTTCTGATGCTCTGGGGGATTCCGTGGCAGCGCATGACACTGGCGGAAGCAAACCGGCTGACGATTATAGGGGATCTGATACAGAATGCGGTTCTGCGGGCAAATCGTTATCTGGAAGCGTTGAAAAACGAACGCTATCTGGAAGGGACGAATGTATTGCGGGAACAAGCTTTTGAGCTGCTTTTGAAAGCATTCCTGAAAGCGAGAGATCAGGGACTGACAGAGTGTACACTGCTGGAGATTTTAACAGAGGGACGGGATAAAAGTGCCGCTATACTGGGAGGACGTATCCGTCAGACAGATTATATGGGGATGCTGCCGGATGGCAAGCTGTACATATTACTTTCCAATACAGATGAGGAGAATGCGATAGGTGTCATGGAACGTTTCCGTAACTTTGGTTTTCAGAGCCAGATCAGGGGAGGCATCGCACTATGACATTGACATGGGAAGAAAAGATATTTGTACTTGTGTGGATTATCAACTTGATTGTGGCAGTTATCTATTTTCTCTGGGGCGGGATTGTTGTAGTGTCTGCCAGATCCCGGGGGAGAAGAAGAGAAGTAGAATTCCTGCATGATAACAGGAGGACCTACCTGATTCGTTTCATTGTTATGATATTGTGTCCGGTCATAGGCCCCCTGTTTTTTTGCCTGTCTTATCTCCTCTATCATACAGTGATGAGATCCCAGGTAGATCTGGAAGATGTTATTTTCAGTAAAGACAGGGTGAGGGTCCAGCTGCGGGCAGATGAGGATCGGGAGAGGAATATCGTTCCTATCGAAGAGGCAATTGCGGTAAGTGAGAAAAAAGAACTGCGTTTGGCGATGATGAACATGATTAAAGGGGAAATTCGGAATTCTCTATCGTCGGTTGCCCTGGCGCTGAATACAAAGG
Organism: uncultured Lachnospiraceae bacterium; assembly: GCA_910587635.1. Taxonomy (GTDB): domain Bacteria; phylum Bacillota; class Clostridia; order Lachnospirales; family Lachnospiraceae; genus VSOB01. The sequence goes on along the minus strand of CAJUNB010000031.1, from coordinate 62,078 downwards.
ATTCAGAGTCATCTCATTATGCGGCCTCCGTTCTGAGCGACGAGCTCAACGAGTTCCGTATGAATGTGCAGAAACTTTATCGGGGTATTCAGGAAGAGGAAGAAGGGCAGAGTGAATGTGAAGAAATGCTGCTGGACTATATGGACAGTATTTTAAAGCAGGGTGTGTTCTCTGACCTGGAACAGAAAAAATATGTGCAGATGATGGCACAGACCGGGGAGAGACTGTATGAAAAAGACGCCTCCAAGCTGACACAGCAGCGGTATGAGGGAATCTGTCTGCGGTTTTTGGAAATCAAAGAGTATGCAGATTCGGAAAAGTGGTGTCTGCGTCTGGCACAGCAGTACCCGGATGAGCTTTGCTCCTATACGTGCAGGTTGAAGTTATATTTTACGGTGAGAAAGAAAGAGGCCTTTTTTCAGACACTGGATGCGCTGAAAAGATCGGATGTCATCATTGACAATGAGACGCTGGACCTGATCAAAGTTTTCAGCTGAGGAGGAAGAGATGGTATCACGACGGAACTATTTTACGATTACGGTAATCCTGTTTGTTGTGTTTTTTCTGTTCCAGTTCACCAATGTGGCTCTGGAGGTCTGGAATGATTATGAGACAAATACCTATATTGTCAATATGGAAGAACTGCCGGACAGGAGTCAGGTATACCGGGTAGGCGAGGGAGATAGTGAGACTTCTGTCACAGGACAGACTGAGACGCAGGATGCGGACTATGTACCAAAAGACGTGGTGATCTACATTGGCGACAAGGAAGACTCTGTCGGGAAAGTAGTACATACATGGGTTATGTATTCCAAACGGAACAGCAGGACATATGAATCACTGGAACAGTTTGAAAATAAGGAAGATGAAGAAAGTCTGGAACAGATAGAGATGATCGTAATAGATCCTGTATATATTCACTGGGAAGAGAGCAGGGAGATCGGCTGCCTGGAAGAGTATCTGGACTTGGGGATACATCTTGTCTTTTCCGATCTGCCAGATGTATCTGTCATAGAGGGAAACCAGCGGATCCGAAATCTCCTTGGGATTCGGACCGTGAAGGCAGAGGAGAGCACTGTATCAGGGCTACATTTATATGAAGGATTTCTGCTGGGTGGAGAGACAATATACAAATCTGAGGATGAAGAAGAAAATGAAAAAAGGCAGGATATGGAGCTGACTTTTCCCTGGTATACCCTTGGTGTGGGGACAAAGGCCTATATGAAGGGAATTGTAGAGGATAAGACAGTGAAGCTGGAGGAGTATCCGGCGGTGATCTGGCGTAAAAGCTTTGAGACAGCCTATGTATTTGCCATAAATGGCAGTTATATGGAAGATGTGACGGGACTGGGACTTTTATCCGCCATGTCCGCGGAGATGGATCACTATGAACTGTATCCTGTGGTAAATGCACAGAGCATGATACTTGCAGATTATCCCGGACTTGCGGAGGAAAATGAAGAAGAGATGCTGCGGCTCTATGGTCAGCCCATATCCGGGGTGTTCCGGGATGTGATCTGGCCCGGTATCATAGCTGTCTATCAGAGAAACGATCTGGGGCTCTCCTTTATGGTGTCCCCGCAGTATGACTATGGAGATGAAAACCTGCCAGAGAAAGCTCGTTTCGTGCATTATATGAAGTTGATAAATGAGCAGTCGGCAGAGGCAGGGCTCTCCGGCGTCAACATATCGGGAACGCCCATGGCGCAGAAGCTTCTGGAGGATGAGAAATTTGTAAAGGAAGCCCTGCCTGACTATACATTTACTTCTTTTTACGGGGGGAGTCTTACGGACGAAGAGATAGAAGGAGCACTGGAGAGCGATTTTTTGTCCGGGGTGCGGACCGTGGTAAAGGATTACGACGGAGGAAGCGAAGTCATAGGATATCAGTCGGAGTATGTGACAAGGCAGAGCGGCATCAACGCCGGATTGACACATACTTACCGGGATGATTTCCGGCTGAAAAGTGTGGAGACGGCCCTGGGATATTCCAATGTGCTCATCGATATGGAACAGGTTGCCTACCCGGGACCGGGGGAGGATACGTGGGAAGATATCGCGGAGGACTTCGACTGGAATATCAGGTATTACTGGAAGCCGTTTCGTAGTTTTTCCCGTGCTACCGTATCGGAAGGGGATGAGAAAATCCGCAAATTCCTTGCGCTTGACTATAAGGAGAGCCGCAGCAACAACAGAATCTCTCTGGAAATTGAGAATGTGGAAGGCCCCGTATGGTTTTTATTGCGGACGAACAATGAGACGATAGAGCATATGGAGGGCGGCAGCTGGAAGCGGATGGAAGGAAATATCTATCTGATTGAGGCGGAAAGTAAAAATGTGACGATAGAGCTCAAAACAGATCAATATGTTTATATTTTTAAATAGTGTTTCAGGACACTGAAAATATGGTGATAACAGTCAGAAAAGAAGGATAATCATGAGAATTTGTATCATAGCAGAAGGATGTTACCCCTATGTAGTGGGCGGCGTATCCAGCTGGATACACAGTCTGATACAGTCTTTTCCGGGGCAGGAATTTGTAATTCTTGCCATTGCCGCAAATCGTTCTCTGCGGGGAAAGTACATGTATGAATTACCGGAAAATGTAACGGAAGTGCATGAGCTGTATTTGAACGACTGCGACTGGGGCAGTAAAAAACGGCATAAGAGTCGAATGAAGAGAAAAGAATACCGGGCCCTGCGGGGGCTGATGCTGGGACAGCGGGTGGAGTGGGAAGTGTTGTTTGACCTGTTTCAGAAGGGAAGCTATTCCCTGAATGCTCTGCTCATGGGGGAAGATTTTTTAAATGCTGTGAAAGAGTGTTATCAGTTACATTACAGCCAGATCGTATTTTCGGATTTTTTATGGATGATGCGTTCTATCTATCTGCCGTTGTTCTTTACGCTGAAAATGAAGACGCCCAAGGCGGATTTATATCATTGCGTATCTACAGGCTATGCGGGAGTTCTGGGAAGTATGGCCAAATATTTTCACGGCGGGCGGCTGCTCATTTCGGAGCACGGCATCTATACCCGGGAACGGGAAGAGGAACTGATTAAGGCCAAGTGGGTGCAGGGACTGTATAAAAATATATGGATTGAGCAGTTTCGCAAGATGTCAAAACTGGCCTATGACAGAGCGGATCTGGTCACGAGTCTGTATGAACATGCTAGGGAGCTGCAGCTGGAGCTGGGGTGCCCGGAAGAAAAGACGATGGTGACGCCAAATGGCATCACAGTAGATTTGTTTGAAAATATTCCGGGAAAGCAGGAAGAGGACGAAGGAAAAATCAATCTGGGAGCCGTACTGCGGGTGGCTCCCATCAAGGATGTTAAGACAATGATCCAGGCCTTCGGATTTGCAAAAGAAAGAGTACCGGCTCTGAAGCTGTGGATTATGGGACCCTGGGAAGAAGAGGAAGAATATGCCCGGGAATGTTTTGAGCTGGTGGAAAGTATGGGGCTGGAGGATGTGGTATTTACGGGAAGAATCAACGTAAGAGACTATTACGGACGGATGGATATGACGATTCTCACAAGTATCAGCGAAGGACAGCCGCTGACAATTCTGGAAAGCTTTGCGGCCCACAAGCCGGTGATCGCCACGGATGTGGGGAATTGCAGAGGCCTGGTTCTGGGAGAAAACGATGACTTTGGTGATGCGGGCATCATTACCCATATTATGAATGTGGAAGAGATCGCCCGGGCCATTGTGAGTATGGCGAGAAATGAGCCGCTGCGTCTGCAGATGGGAGAGAACGGTTATCGGCGTCTCCAGGCCGGGTATCGGATTGAATATATGAGGGATACATACAGAAAGATCTATATGGATTTCGCAGGCAGCATGTGGCTCGTATGGGAAGAGGAAGATCCCCGATATGATGAGGGGGGGGAAGTGGAGAACGATCCCGGGTGGGCAGAGGATGAGATCGTGATAGAGCCCGGATGGGCCGACGAGGGAATCCGGGCTGATACAGGGATCCGAAAATAGCCGGAAAGCAGAGAAAAGAGGTAAGGTATGGCAGGCATTGGTATCAAATTAAACCGTATTTTTGAAAAGAATACAATTACAACGGATTTGGTGGGCTTTGCCTATAGTTCAGCTGTCACAGTAGCACCGATGTTTGTCGTAATCGGCAATATTATTCTGATGGGATATGTATTGGGCTTTAATGATGTGGGCTATCTGGACAGAGAACTTTTTTCCTGTACTGTGCTGTATACCTTTATCTTTTCCCTGCTGACGGTATCTCCTTTTAATGCGGTCCTGTCCAAATATATGCAGGATGTCATCTATGAGGAGCGCTATCAGGATATTCTGCCCTGTTATTACCTGGGGCTTGTGATGAATATGACATTGAGCTGTCTCCTTGGTATCCCTTTCTGTCTTTGGGAACATTTTATAGGGGGAGTGGAAGTCTTCTATGTCTTTACCGGATTCTGTGCCTATATCTCTCTGGCCCTTGTCTTTTACTCCATGATCTATCTTTCGATCTGTAAGGACTATCAGAGGATTTCGGTCTACTTTCTGATCGGCATGGTAGAGGCCTTTATATTGTCGCTGATTTTGCATTTTCTGTTTGGCTGGGAGATCACGATCAGCATGCTCTTTGCCCTTATGACGGGGTTTTTTCTCATTGCCGTATTGGAATTTACGACAGTAAAGCGCTATTTTATGGAAAATAGCAGTAGATATTTGCCGGTACTCCGATACTTTGGGAAATGGTGGCAGCTTGTGGCGGCGAATTTTTTCTATATTCTGGGATTGTATATTCACAACTTTGTGTTCTGGACGACGGATATGCGGATTGTGGTGGTTAAGAGCTTTGTATGTAATCAGCCTTATGATATGGCCACCTGTCTTGCCATGTTTACGAATATATCCGCCACCGTTATTTTCATTGCCAGAGTGGAGATGTATTTCCATGAAAAATATAAGGCCTATTCCGAAGCGGTCATCGGTGGAAAGGGAGCTGACATTGAAAATACAAAGAAAAGAATGTTCCGTCAGCTGGCCGGAGAATTGATGAATCTGGTGCGTATTCAGTTCATTATTTCGGTGGTAGTGTATTTACTCTGTATTATCTTTCTGCCCCAGTTTGGCTTTGCGGGCATGGTGATGCGTATCTATCCCTGTCTTGCAGTGGGATATTTCATATTGTTTCTGATGTATTCGGCAATTCTTTTTCTGTATTATTTTAATGACCTGGCAGGTGCGGTAATGACATCCGTTGGCTTTTGCGGAATCACTTTCCTGGGCAGTGTATTTGCTACCCGGCTGCCGGAGATCTGGTTTGGAATCGGACTTGTGCTTGGGACCTTTGCGGGCTGGTCTATTGCCTATATGCGGCTGCGCTGGGTGGAAAGAAATCTGGATACACATGTATTTTGCAGGGGGACATTATTGGAATGGGGGAACGGAAAAGAGCCGACAGGCGTCGTGTATGTGAAGGCGGCGGAAGGCGTGGAAGATGCTATGGCATCTGCGAAAATGGCAAAGGGACGGTAGAATATGACAATAGTTGATATTGTGAGAGTTGGTCTTGTAATAGAAGGGATATTAATCATATTGGGGATTTTCTGGCTCCATACGATCAAGAGAATGGCGGTAGATCTTGCAGTGGTGTGGGAGTTTTTAGGGGGTCTGTTATTTCTGGCAGGTCTGGTCCCTGCACTGTCTTCCTGGCTTGGATATTTGCAGACTGAAGTGATACTGGCTCTGTTTCTTATGGAGATTATCTGCATCGTAGGATGGATCGAGTTCAGCCTGCTGCTTTCCCAGTTGATTATGAAAAGCCAGGAGCTTGCGGTACAGGTATCGCTGCTCAATTTTGAGAATGAGAGGGTATTGGCCGAACTGAGAGAGATCGAAAAGAAAGTGAATCTGATAGATGGAGGGGAAAACCGGAATGAAAAAGATACTGTTCGTTATCAATACGATGGGACGGGCGGGAGCGGAGACAGCGCTGATTGAACTGCTGAAAAAACTGAACGGTCCCGGCTGGGATATTTCCCTCTATGTGATAATGGGACAGGGAGAAATGATCAGTCAGTTGCCTGGCGGAGTCCGGCTTTTGAATACACAGTTTTGCGATCAGTCGGTTCTGTCAAAGGAAGGTCGGAGAAAGCTTATAAAAACTGTAATATTTGCATTTTTCCGCAATGGGAATCTCCTGAAAAAAGCAGGTTATCTATGGCAGACATTTCTGGCCATGCAAAAAAGAGGAAAACTACAGACAGATAAGCTTCTCTGGAGGATTGTTTCAGACGGTGCACAGCGCTTTGATGAGACATTTGATCTGGCAGTGGCCTGGCTGGAAGGAGGGGCGGCCTATTATGTGGCGGAGCATGTGAAAGCGGCCAGAAAAGCAGCGTTTATACATATTGACTATGAGAGTGCAGGATATACAAAGGAGATGGATCAGGGCTGCTGGAAGCAGTTTGATAACATTTTTGCGGTCTCAGATGAGGTAAAAGGGCATTTTCAATCGTTTTATCCTGAATATGCTTCGAAAGTCGGTGTCTTTCACAATTTTATCAATCAGGAGACCATCCGCAGTCAGGCAATGGAGCAGGGCGGTTTTTCGGATGATTTTAAGGGCAGAAGGATTCTGACAGTGGGAAGGCTGACTTATCAGAAGGCCTATGACATTGCAGTGGAAGCGATGAAAATACTGAAGGATGCAGGGTATCATGCCCGCTGGTATGTACTGGGGGAGGGAGAGGAACGCAAAGCATTGGAAAAGAAAATCGCAGCTCTTGGCCTCCAGGAAGATTTTTTACTGCTGGGGGCAGTGACAAATCCACATCCCTATTATTTACAGACTGATCTGTATGTCCATGCCACCAGATTTGAGGGGAAGAGTATTGCCATACAGGAAGCACAGACACTGGGATGTGCCGTCATTGCTTCGGACTGTAACGGCAACCGGGAACAGATAACAGACGGAAGTGACGGTATGCTCTGTGAGCTGACACCCTGTGCCATTGCGGAGAGGATTGAGACCTTGCTGAAAGACGAAGAAAAAAGGAAAGCACTTGGCAGGGCGGCAAAGAAGAAAAAAATACACCAGATGGAAAATCTGCAGGTGTTACTTGGGATGTAGATGTGGAGGAAGCAATGGACAGAAAAGAGCTGCTGATCATCATACCAGCTTATAATGAAGAAAAGAATATTCCGAAAGTGCTGGATCAGCTGGAAAAGCCGGAGATCACATCGATAGCAGATGTACTTGTGATGAATGATGCTTCCACAGATATGACCGGGGAGATTGTCAAGGCGAGGCATCATATGCTTGCCACTCATGTATACAGTCTTGGTTATGGCAGCGGTCTGCAGCTTGGATATAAATATGCGGTACGCAGAGGATACCGGTATGTCATTCAGATGGATGCAGACGGACAACACGATGTCTGTAATATTCCCGGTATTTATAAGAGACTGAAAGAAAAAGATGAAAGCGGAAAATACCCCGATATTGTATTGGCCTCCCGCTTTATGGAAGGCAGTTCGGACTTTCCGGTCTCTTCTTTGAAAAATCTGGCCTATAAAATGTTTCGAATTATGATTCGCATCTATACGGGGAGAAGAATTGCGGACCCCACGACAGGACTACAGGGACTGAGCCGCCGGGCGTTTCTCTATTATTCCCGGTACAGCCAGTTTGATGAGAGATACCCGGATGCCAATATGATCACCCAGATGCTCCTGCTGCAGTTTCAGGTGGCGGAGATACCCGCTGTCATGCATGCAAGAACAGACGGGAAGAGTATGCATTCCGGGCTGAAGCCCGTCTGGTATATGCTTCGGATGTTTTTGAGTGTTTGGATTGTTGTATTTCGAATAAAGATATTGAAGATGGATGCAGGGGCAGGACTGAAGAATGTGGACAGGACGTGGGAATAGAATAAAATTCCATAAGACCGTGGCGGAAGAAACCAATGTATTTTTGCATAATCCGGGCTGTGGCTGGTACCATGTATACTCTTTTGCAGTCAGGTCATCTTCTGAACAGTTTCCAGAGGAGGGGGAGAGTCCGCCGTTTCTCTACGAGGAAGAGAGTCTGGCGTTAGTGCTGATCGATATCGGTGCGTTTCAGTGCAGCGAACTGTCAGAAGGAGCTCTTTCGTACATCGGTTGTATCCTGAAATATTTTTCCTGTCAGAAAAAGCAGCTTATCCTGCGGTTTGCCTATGACACAGAGGGACGGGGCATGGAACGGGAGCCTTCCACGGTATCTCTGATCAAAAGACATATGGAACAGCTGGGGAGTGTCATATGCAGGTATGCTGATCATATTTTGGTGGTGCAGGGACTTTTGATAGGGAGCTGGGGAGAGATGCACAGTTCCAAATTTCTGACAGAGCGTTATCTCACGGAACTGGCAGATACAATGTATCGGGCAACGGAAGGAAGCTGTTATCTGGCGGTGCGTACACCTGCCCAGTGGAGAAAGATTGTCAGCTGCCGTGGGATAGATCCGGCATTGACTGGGAGACTGGCTCTTTTTAACGACGGCATGTTTGGCTCTCCTACGGATCTTGGAACGTACGGTATGGCAGCGAGGCAGGATGTGGGAGAAAAGGAGAGATGGCATCGGGAAGAGGAGCTGGACTGGCAGTCCCGTATGCTTGCATCTGTACCGAATGGCGGGGAGGCCCTTTCAGGAGAGCAGCCCACGGGCTACAGACAGGCGGCGGAGCAGATGCGGAAAATGCATGTGACTTATTTGAACAGTACCTATGAGGAAAAACAGTTGGTGCACTGGAAAGCGGAAACGGTAAAAGAACGGGGATGCTGGAAGGGAGTCAGCGGCTATGAATATATTGGAAGACATCTGGGCTACCGTTTTGTGATTCGGGATGTAAAACTGTTACGGGGAGACAGGATAAGGATTACTGTGGAAAACTGTGGTTTTGCAGGAATCTGTGAGGAGACAGACTGTCTGCTGACAGCGGAAGACGGAGAGGGACGCAGCAGCAGCGTGAGAGTTGATACGGATCCGGGCCAATGGGAATGTGGAAAGCAGACGATCATAGACGCTGCTGTGCCCCGAAAAGAGTCCGGGGTGGACAGATATATGCTGTATCTGGAACTGAAACGGAAAAGAGACGGACGGACGATCCGGTTTGCAAATCAAGGGAATGAAAAAAGAGTGCCACTGGGACGATTGGACTGGATTTGACCGGATCGTATGAGATAGGGAGGAAAGAGAATTGGAGGATCATTTCCTGTTTGAATTAAAACAGAGACTTTGCAAAGCGGAGGCGGCAAAGTGATTACGTTATACTGGGGAATGGAATATGGGAAGGTGTTTCTGGGATATCTGTTTCTGATGTTCCTGTGGCCTTCTGTCGTTTTTTATAAACATTTGCAGAATAAATCAAAAGTGTACCGGTTCGGCTTCTGTGTGGCGATACAGCCGGTCATTGTGAATACAGTGGTACTTTGTCTCGGCCTGTTGCATATCCTGAACAGGTGGGTGGTGATATTGCTGTTTTATGGTACATTTATTGCAGTTGTTTGTAAAAGATTTCACATCAACCATAAAAAGATCGAGCAGTTATACCGGGTCGCCACGGGCGTCTACGGCGTGAAAACTTTTCTGCTGGGCAATCTAAAAGAGTGGGCCGGGAAGCAGTTTTTCCGCCTTTGGAGCATTGTAAAGAATCATTTCTGGGAATATGTGCTCCTTTGCTGTCTGCTTGTCTATGGTATGATATATTTTTCCTATGGGGTGTTTCAGGATCCTACTTATGGGGCGAGTGACATGTATCCCCATCATGAATGGGTCTATGGCCTTGTGGAGGGACAGGCGTTTTCGGGTAAGGTGTATCCAGAAGGGATGCATTGCTTTATATATGCCATATATGCTTTGTTTGGCATTCGGGTTTACAGTGTGCTTCTTTTTCTGGCAGGGATTCATATTATCACATTCTTGCTTTCCGCCTATTGCTTGATGCGGGAAATTTTCCGCTGGCGTTTTACGCCGTTTCTGGTACTGACGATGTTTCTGATAATGGATTTGGTCAGTGTTGTTGAAATTGTAAGCATGGCCCGGCTGCAGTGGACGCTCCCTCAGGAATTCGGCCTGTATACGCAGTTTATCTGCGCCCTGTTCCTGACTCGTTATCTGAAGGCTGTTCCCCAAACCGTTCGGAAGGGGAAGATTCTGAGAAGTTGCTGGGATGAAAATTTATTTGTGTTTATGATGGCGCTGACAGCGTCCATAGCTATCCATTTTTATACGACGATCATCGCGTTCTTTCTCTGTCTTGCCTTTGCCGTGACCGGCCTGAGAAGGATATTGACAAAGGGGCATTTTCTGCCGCTGGTGGCAGCGGTTATCACCGGTTTTTTCATTGCGGTGGTTCCCATGGCTTTGGCTCTGGCTTCCGGGATTCCTTTTCATGGCTCGATTGGATGGGCGATGAACGTTATGAAAGGCGGTCAGGAATCAGAAGCGACAGAACCGGATGAGGGAGAGCTGATGGAGCAGGTTCAGACGGAGCAGGAACAGAGACTGCTGGAGGACAACGAGACTTCTATGGAAGAGGTCTGGGAAAGAGAGGACAGAGAGGCTCTGGAGGAGGATATCGTCACTTCCGATCTGCCGGATAACAGGACTTCCTGGGAAAAGCTGCAGGACATGGGGCAAAAGGCAGCGGCTATCTTCAGGCAGAGATTTCCGAGGGTCTTCTGGGGCGGCTACAATGCCCTCTATGGGACGGAGCGGGCTCAGTGGATTGTCCGTCTGACGGGGCTAGCCTTTGCTCTCTGGCTTCTGTACTGGTTCTTTGCCCTTGTGCTGAGCATTCCTTTCAAAGGGAAAATCAATGTAAGTTGTTTCAATGGGTATCCGGCGGTCATCCTGGCCTCTGTGCTCTATATGGTAGTGTATACATCAGGCTATCTGGGACTCCCCCAGCTGATCGATGGGCTCCGCATCTGTTCCAGTGAGCAGATGCTCATATTGATGGTGTTGGCGATACCGGTGGATATGATGTTTTCTTTGCTTGCCCTTCTGTGCAAGGACTGGATACTGCAGGGTCTTTCCCTTGTCTGTGTGGGAGGCGTTTGTGTGCTTGTGTATATGCTCGACTATTATCATGGGTATTTATATCACAATCTGACGCGGTATAGTGCTACGGCGATGGTAACAAACTCCATCATCGAAACACTGCCACGGCACCAGTATACGATCGTGTCACCTACAGAGGAGCTGTATCAGATCATCGAATATGGACGCCATGAGGAGCTGTGGACCTTTGTCCAGGAATCTCAGGGAACAAATTATATTCTGCCTACGGAATATGTATTTTTCTATATCGAGAAAAAACCCATAGAGTGCCCTCAGAACCATTTCTTCCAGGGGCCGTCCTGGCTGGCATCGGATAAATATCAGGAGTGTTTCCGTGGAGTCAGATTCAGTCAATGTCCAGAGGTGATCTCCGCGGAAATTTCTGAGGAGATGGCGCAGGAAGAGACCAGGAGTTTTGCCCAGATGTATCAGGCCTACATAAATCATCGAAATCGTATCATACTGGAATCTAAAGCATACGATTGGTGCCAGCGTTTCTCCCAGCTGTATCCGTTTGAATTGAATGTTTATTATGAAGACGAAGATTTTATCTGCTATTATTTCAGACAGGAGCCAAACGCACCATATGATTTGGGGATAGGTTGATATGAGAAGAGGACAAAAACCAAAATTTTATCATTCTGTTGTGAAACTGATTGTATGTTACGGGATGGCGATCTGCGTGATGATTGCCTGTGTTTTCCTGTTCTGCAGTTTCAACTGGAAGGTGGAGGCGGAGAGTTATTCGTTTACGCAGTCTTCCCGGAAAATACAAAATCCCAACAGGGGATTTTACTATATTTATAAGTTCTGGATTACAGACGGAGAAACGGACTATATGCAGGACGTGGCAAAGAAATACAGGGAGGATGCAGGGACGTCCCTGACCCTGGTGGAGATCAATCTCCAGAACTACCGGGAAGGAGAGATTTCGGATAAAGGGCTTGCCAATATCGAAGCACTGTTCCGGGCTCTGGAGACCATCGATAAACAGCTCATTGTCCGTTTCCTGTATGACTGGGATGGAGAGAACGAGACCTATGAGCCCGAGAGTCTGGATATTATTTTGAATCATATGAAACAGCTGGAGTCTGTACTGCGGGGACACAGCAGGCAGATTTTTGCCGTGCAGGGTCTCTTTATCGGTAATTGGGGAGAGATGAACGGCACGAAATATGTCTCCCCGGAAGAGCTGCAGAGCCTGACCCTTCAACTGGAACAGGTGACGGAAACATCCACGTATCTGTCTGTCCGCACGCCGTCACAGTGGCGTAATATTACAGGGATTGTTTCTCCCGCGCCGCAGACGCTGGCCGGCAGCAGCCTGGGAATGCGCCTGGGCCTGTTCAATGACGGCATCCTTGGCAACGAGACCGATTACGGTACTTATGGGACGAAAGACCTGCCGGAAATAGGGCCGTTTACCGGATGGCTGCGTCAGGATGAACTGGCCTTTCAGGACAATCTGTGCCGCCTGGTACCCAATGGTGGAGAAGTGATTCGTAATAATCCCTATAACGATTTTTCGAACGCAGTGCGAGATTTGTCCCGGATGCATATTACGTATCTGAACGAGGACTATGATAAAGAAGTGTTTGCCAAATGGGCGAAAGAAACTGTCACAGAAGAGGGCTGTTTTTCCGGCATGGACGGATATTCCTATATCGAACGGCGGCTTGGCTACCGGCTGTATATTGACAATGTGTTGCTGGATCCTGACGATTCCGGAAGGAACGTATCGGTGGATATTACGTTGAAAAACGCAGGATTCGGACCGATTTACAAAGATACGGAGAGTAAGCTTCTTTTATACAGTGAAGAAAAGAACGAGCTGTTTACCTATGATGTGCTGGGTAACCTGTCTGCATTGGCAGGGGGAGCGGAAGCGGATGTGCCGTTGGCGCTGCACCTGGATATTCCGGTGAAAGACCTTTCCAGGACGAGGTATACAGTCTATTTTCTCATAAAGGATATAGACTCCGGAAAATATATTGTTCTGGCAAATGAACAGATGGCAGAGCTCATGGGTTATCCGGTGGGGACCATAGAGATCATGTGACGGTCAGGTTTAGGAATATAAAATAGTTCGATCTGCTGATCCGAAGCCAGGAGATACTGGAGGGCTGCTGGAAAAAATCGGTTAAAAAGGCGGTATTGCGCAGATGAATCGGGACAAAACAGAATCTCCGTTTTTTTCGGTGATCATACCGGTATACAACAATGAAAAAACAATTGAAAAGTGTGTGGACAGTATCCTCTTACAAAGCTATGAAAATTTTGAACTGATTCTGGTCAACGACGGTTCCACGGACAGTACGCCGGAAATCTGTGACCGATATGCCGGAGCGGATAACAGAATCCATGTCATCCATATGGGAGAAAATAAAGGGGTGGCCGCAGCGCGAAATGAAGGTCTGTTCCGGTCTGTGGGAAGGTATATCTGCTATGTGGACGGCGACGACTGGATAGATCGGGAACTGTTGCAGGAGGCGGCCTGTATTTTACAGGGGCCGGATTCCCCGGATATTTTTTCCTTTGGGTATACATTAATAGAAGAGAATGGCAAACTGACATCATATCCCTGTTTCGTACGGCCTGGACTGTATCGAAAAAGGCGGCTGGAACGGGAAATCTATCCCAGGATGATGCGAACAAGAGGACAGATGACGTGGGTAGGGGTAGTTTCTTCCAGTCTCTGTGATAAGATCATATCCCGGGAGCTGCTGATGAAACATTACTGCCAGGATACTTCGCTGTTTGCCTATGAAGATTTTGTCTGTGCCTATGAATGCATGTATTTTGCGGACAAAGTTTACTTTTCATCGGAGAATTTTTATTATTACAATCGGTTCAGCGGATGTTCCATGCATCAGCGCTATCATAAGGAGTTATTTGAAAATAGCAGGCAGGCGGCAAGATATCTTCGGCTCCGAATCGGGAGAAGAGGTAATGATGCCATTGAAGAGCAGATAAATCAGTTTCAGTTTGACGGATTGGTAAGCGCTATCTATCAGGAGCTGCAGTTTCGGCCTTCTTTTGTCAGTGCCTGTGGTAGTATTAGAGAAAAGACAGGACAGGTGGAGGAATTTCCCATATGCCCTGTGGATGGGCTGACATTTTCAGAAAAATGTTATGTGTATCTGGTCAGCTTTGGACATATATATCCTGCACTGTTGGCGACAAAGGCAGTGATTTTGCTGCTTCGTATCTGGAGAAAATAAAGTGAGGAATGTTCTTATGAAAGAGCTGGTTTCCATTATCATACCTGCCTATCAGGAAGAAGGCAGAATCGGACGTTGTCTGAAGAATATTCTGAAGTCTTCTTATTCGAAGGTGGAACTGATCGTAGTCAATGACGGCTCCACAGACAGGACAGAGGAGATTGTCAGAGCTTTTATGAAAAAAGTAAATAGGAGGGGCTGGGAGATCAGACTGATCAATATCCCAAATGGAGGTCTTGCCCATGCCAGAAATACGGGACTGCGTTATGCCAGGGGACAGTATATTGGTTTTATGGATGCGGACGATCTGATTCATCCCCGGATGATAGAGAGACTGGCTGAGAGTTTATCCAGAGGAAATGATATGTCTGTATGTGGGCTGATGATCTGTGATGAGAGTGGGAAACCTTCCTGGAAAAGATGGCAGTATTCCATGAAAGGACAGCGCAGAAAATGTCCGGCGGCAGCCCTGAAAATGGCCATGTGGGAACAGATATCGATGAGCAGCTGCCGGACGTTGTTTCGAAGAGAGAAAATATTGGATGAAAAAGGGGAATTGAAACTGTATTTTCCCGAAAATGTGGTGAGTTTTGAGGACTTTTCCTTCGTATGTGAATATATTTACCGATGCCGGGGTATACTGGAAATTTTGCCATTTTACGGATATTATTATTGTAAGAGAAAAGGAAGTCTGACGAGCAAAAGATATTCTGCGGCAGAGCTGCGGCATGCGCTGCAGCCGATCATGGAAGTGGGAAATCGGATGGGAAGCTCCTTTCATGCCCATCAGATTCAATATACATTCCGATTTCTGGCATATTGGTGTAGGGAAACATACAGGTGCAGCAGAAGGGAATTTGCGCCCGGTACGAAAAACTGGGATATATGTATGCGGGAGATGGAGCGGTATGCGGGAGTCTATCTGTCTGCACCTAATGTCAGTCTGTTGAAGAAACTGGCTTTGCTGATCATCTGGAAGATGCCGGGATTGGGGTGGATACTGGTGAAGGTGTTGGGCGGAGTTGTGCTGTAGGGTGATATGTAGGAAGCAATAAAACAAAATTTTTCCTAAAACCCCTTGCAATCTAAAATGCAGGGTGCTATTATGATATAGGAATTTAATAGTATATTCTGGAAAGAGTGGAAAGCGTTCCACTCTTTCTTGTATATAGGGGTTATAAAATACCCCTATATACAAGAATAGATGCGCAGCTCGCAGAAGGGAAATGCTGCTTTGCAGTCCGCTCGCGCGCGGCGAATCACACTGCGGCGGATTGGAATATGTCGCTAAAGCGACCCGCCGCAGGCGTAGAATCCTGCAATACAGGATTCTCTATATATAGGGGTTATAAAATACCCCTATATACAAGAATAGATGCGCAGCTCGCAGAAGGGAAATGCTGCTTTGCAGTCCGCCTGCGCGCGGCGAATCGTGCAGGCGCGATTCTATATATAAGGGTTATAACGAACCCTTTTTTATACGCAAAAGAGGTGAAAAGATGTCAAAGAAAAATTATGAACAGCGCACGGAAGAACTGCTGGAGCCCATAGCAGCATCGGCCGGTGTATCCATCTATGATGTGGAGTATGTGAAGGAAGGCACAGAGTGGTATCTGCGTGCGTATATTGATAAACCGGAAGGGGTCAATATTGTCGACTGTGAAAAGGTAAGCCGGGCACTTTCCGATAGACTGGATGAGGAGGATTTCATAGCGGATGCTTATATCCTGGAGGTGAGTAGTCCTGGTCTTGGCAGGAAGCTGACGAAAGATAAGCATTTGCAGACGGGGATCGGAAAAGAAGTGGAACTGAAGACTTATAAGCCTATTGAAAAACAAAAGGACTTTACCGGTGTCCTGACAGCTTTTGATAAGGACACGATTACAATAGAGGCAGATGACGGCGAAGAAAAAGTATTTCAGAGGAAAGAAGTGGCGCTTGTCAGACTGGCATTTGATTTTTAGGAAAAGGAATCAGGAGGGATCGGAAAAAATGAACAAAGAGTTAATGGAAGCACTTGATATTTTGGAGAAGGAAAAGGAAATCAGTAAAGAGACTCTGTTTGAAGCCATTGAAAATTCTCTTATTACCGCCTGCAAAAATCACTTTGGGAAATCGGACAATGTGAAGGTGGAAATCGACAGGGATACCTGTGATTTTATCTGTTATGCAGAAAAAGAAGTAGTAGAAGAAGTGGAAGATGATTGTCTGCAGATCACTCTGGAAGATGCCAGAGAGATTTTTGGCGGAGCCCAGCTGGGAGAGATGATTCATGTGGAAATCAAATCCAAGGAATTTGGACGGATTGCCACACAGAATGCAAAAAATGTGATTTTGCAAAAGATCAGAGAGGAAGAAAGAAGCGTTATCTATAACCAGTATTACGAAAAGGAAAGAGATGTGGTCACCGGGGTAGTTCAGAGATACCTTGGACGAAATATCGGTATCAATCTGGGTAAAGCAGATGCCATACTCAGTGAAGGAGAACAGATACGGGGAGAAGTGTTCAAACCCATGGAGAGAATCAAGGTATACATTCTGGAAGTACGTAATACACCGAAGGGGCCGAGGATTCTTGTGAGCAGGACGCATCCTGAGCTCGTAAAACGCCTGTTTGAATCGGAGGTAACGGAGATTCGTGATGGCACTGTGGAGATCATGAGTATCGCCAGAGAAGCCGGAAGCAGGACAAAGCTGGCTGTATGGTCCAACAATCCCAATGTGGATGCAGTAGGTGCCTGCGTAGGGATGAACGGTGCCAGAGTCAACGCCATTGTGGAAGAGCTGAGAGGAGAGAAGATAGACATTATCAACTGGGATGAAAATCCGGGCAATCTCATTCAGAATGCACTGTCTCCGGCCAAGATTGTAGCCGTGTTTGCGGATCCTGATGAAAAGACAGCCAAAGTAGTGGTACCGGATTATCAACTGTCTCTTGCCATCGGTAAGGAAGGACAGAATGCGAGGCTGGCAGCCAGACTGACAGGATATAAGATCGACATTAAGAGCGAAACACAGGCAAAAGATACACCAGGTTTCCGTTACGAAGATTATATGGATGACTATGATGAGGATGAGTACGAAGAAGAGTATCCAGCGGAAGAAACCTATGAAGACAGTGACGCATATGAAGCAGACGGAACATATGAAAACGGTGAGATGTCAGAAATGGCAGAAGCCGATGAGATAGAGGAAACATATGAGCAGGAAGAGGGAGAACCTGCAGAAGTATAAAGGAGCCTGTAATGAATAAAAAAATTCCTATGAGACAGTGTATCGGCTGCGGCGAGATGAAGAGTAAAAAGGAAATGATGCGGGTGTTAAAGACTGCAGAGGGAACGATTACACTGGATATGACAGGCAAAAAAAATGGAAGAGGCGCATATCTTTGTATTTCCGGGGAATGCCTGGAAAAGGCAAGGAAAAACAGAGGTCTGGAGCGTTCTTTCAGGATGAGCATTCCAACACAGGTCTATGAAAATCTGGAGAAGGAGTTTCAGAGAGAAGATGAAAAATGACAGGATATTATCTTTGCTTGGATTGGCAATCAAGTCCGGGAATCTGGTCAGTGGCGAGTTTATGACGGAGAAGGCTGTGAAGGGGCGAAAAGCCCATCTCGTTATCGTCAGTGAGGAAGCATCTGATAATACAAAAAAGAAATTTTCAAATATGTGCAGCTTTTATGAAGTGCCTCTGTATTTCTATGAAACGATGGAAGAGCTGGGACACTGTATTGGAAAAACATTTCGTGCGTCTCTTGCCGTGACGAGCGAAGGATTAGCAAAGAGTATCATAAGTAAATTGGAATGTGGACAATAACAAATACGGAGGTAGTGAGTATGGCGAAAATCAAAGTACATGAACTTGCAAAAGAATTGGATAAGCAAAGTAAAGAGATTATTGCTTTTTTACAGAATAAAGGAATCGAAGTAAAGGCGGCGCAGAGTTCTGTGGAAGAGGAGGCTGCCGCCATGGTGAGGCGAGAACTGGGGAAAAAGGATGCCGACCGGAAAAAAGAAGCGGTTACAGTAAAAGAGCCGTCTGAAATGTCACCAGCGGCAGAGCCTGTCAAAGTCGAAAAGACAGATAAAGGGGCAGAGATATCAAAGGCATCGGCTGTGATGGAAGTGTCCAGGACTGCTGTAAAGACTACAGAACCGGAGAAAAGAACGGTGTCGACAGATGCAGCATCTGTAAAATCTGCAGGAAACGACAGGCCGGTACAGGCCTCCCGTCCACAGGGAGCTGCAAAGCCGGAGAAAACAGGAGACGGAACAGGAAAAACGGCCCCGGTCAGGAAAAAGAAAAATATTATTTTCGTCAGCAATCCACACAACAGCAAGATGCCGGGAGGACAGCGTACTGCTGTGCCGGGGAATCGGGACAGAAGAAATAATAATGGCGGCAATCAAAATAATAATAGCAATAACAACCATAACAGCAATATAAACCGGCCTCTGATCCGTCCATTGACGCCACCTTCGCCCACACCTTCCGTGGGACAGATCAAACCTGTCAACCAGCCAAAACGCAGTCAGAAGCCTCAGGAAAGCGCCACTGTAAAAGAAAAGCCGATCCAGAACAATACAAATGCAGCAGCTGCTCCTTCCTCATACAAATCACAGGAAGGGGAAAACAGAGGACAGTCTGACAACAGATATGGGAAACGGCCCCAGGAAAGAACAGGTGGAAACAATGATTATAGAAGCCGTCAGACGGATAACAGAACCGGTGGTAACCGTTTTCATAAAGATGCGGAGAATCATCAGAATGGTTCAAATCGTGGCAGGGGCTTTGGTGATACTAACCGCCCTGAAAGAGGCAATGGCCGGGAGGACAATAAATACAGAAAACCTGCTCCTGCCAGACCGTTCGTGGCGGAAGCGCCGGTAAAGGATACGGAGAAGCATCGGGATGACAACCGCCGTATCAATCAGGAAAGAGACAGACGTTCCAGAAAAGATGCAATCTATGAAGATGGCGACAGTAAGAATAAAAACAAACCGGGAAGATTCATCAAACCGGAGAAGAAAGTAGAAAAGAAACAGGAAGAGCAGATCAAGACGATTACACTGCCGGAGATGCTTACGATCAGAGAGCTGGCAGATAAGATGAAAATACAGCCTTCCGTTATCGTGAAGAAACTGTTCCTGCAAGGGCAGATCGTAACGGTAAATCAGGAGATCAGCTTTGAAACGGCAGAAGAGATTGCCATCGAATATGAGATCATATGTGAAAAAGAAGTGAAAGTGGATGTAATAGAAGAGCTTCTGAAAGAAGAGGATGAGGATGAAAAGAACATGACGAAGCGTCCTCCTGTTATCTGTGTCATGGGTCATGTAGATCATGGTAAGACGTCTCTTCTGGATGCGATTCGTAAGACAAATGTAACGGATAAGGAAGCAGGCGGCATTACCCAGCATATCGGTGCATATACCGTCAATATTAACAATGAAAAAATTACTTTCCTGGATACACCGGGACATGAAGCATTTACAGCAATGCGTATGCGCGGCGCCAATTCTACGGATATTGCAATCCTTGTAGTAGCGGCAGATGACGGTGTTATGCCCCAGACGATAGAGGCGATCAATCATGCCAAGGCAGCGGGGATCGAGATCATCGTTGCTGTCAATAAAGTGGATAAACCAAATGCCAATATAGACAGAGTAAAGCAGGAATTGACCGAATATGAACTCATTCCGGTAGACTGGGGCGGAAGTACAGAATTTGTTCCGGTATCGGCAAAATCGGGAGAGGGCATTGAGACATTGCTGGAGACGATTTTGCTCACCGCGGAGATTCTGGAACTGAAGGCAAACGCAAAGCGCATGGGCAGAGGCCTCGTTATCGAGGCCGAGCTGGACAGAGGTCGGGGGCCGGTAGCTACCGTACTTGTGCAGAAAGGAACATTGCATGTGGGTGATTTCATTTCCGCAGGTGCGAGCCATGGCAAGGTGAGGGCCATGATCGATGATAAAGGCAGAAGAGTAAAAGAGGCGGGCCCCTCCACACCGGTAGAAATTCTGGGACTTTCCGATGTGCCGGGAGCGGGAGAGATCTTTATCGCCCATGAAAATGACAAAACGGCCAAGTCCTATGCAGAGACATATCTGGCTCAGAATAAAGAAAAGAAACTGGAAGAGACCAAATCCAAAATGTCTCTGGATGATTTGTTCACACAGATTCAGGCAGGCAATCTGAAAGAGCTGAACCTGATCGTCAAAGCTGACGTACAGGGCAGTGTGGAAGCTGTAAAGCAGAGCTTGTTGAAACTGTCCAATGAGGAAGTTGTTGTAAAATGTATCCATGGCGGAGTAGGTGCCATCAACGAATCCGACGTGACACTGGCTTCCGCTTCCAATGCGATCATTATCGGCTTTAACATCCGGCCGGATGCTACGGCAAAGGCAGTTGCCGAGAGAGAGGGTGTGGACGTCAGACTGTATAAGGTCATCTATCAGGCCATTGAAGATGTGGAAGCGGCTATGAAGGGAATGCTGGATCCTGTCTTTGAGGAAAAAGTGATCGGCCATGCGGAAGTCCGCCAGCTGTTCAGAGCTTCTGCAGTAGGCAATATTGCCGGTTCCTATGTATTGGACGGTGTATTCCAGAGAGACTGCAAAGTGCGTATTACGAGAGAAGGAAATCAGATCTTTGAAGGAAAACTGGCTTCCCTGAAGCGGTTCAAAGATGATGTAAAAGAAGTGAAGGCCGGTTTCGAATGTGGTCTCGTATTCGAGGGCTTTGACCAGATGCAGGAGCTTGACATCGTGGAAGCGTACATCATGGTGGAAGTTCCCAGATAGGAATGGGGATATTGGAATGAAGAAAAACAGCATTAAAAATACAAGAATTAACGGGGAAGTGCAGCGGGTACTGGCTGAAATCATCCGCAACGGGATCAAGGATCCACGAATTGCACCGCTGACGTCGGTAGTATCGGTGGAGGTGGCACCGGATTTGAAAACATGTAAGGCGTGGATCAGTGTACTGGGAGATGAAAAGGCCATTGCAGATACGCTGGAAGGGCTGAAAAGTGCGGAAGGGTATATCAAGTCAAAGCTGGCCAGGGAAATCAACCTGCGCAATACGCCGGAGATTCGATTTGTTATGGATCAGTCCATTGCCTATGGTGTGTCCATGTCCAAGAAAATTGATGAAGTGACAAAAGATCTGAAAGAAGAAAGGCAGAAGGAAGACGATTTATAATCTGTACTGAAAGGAAAGGAGTCATATGTTGCAGTTATCAGAAGAAATCAGAAATGCAAAGACGATAGGAATCGGCGGCCATATCAGACCGGACGGAGACTGTGTCGGCTCATGTATGGCGCTCTATCTGTATTTAAAAAAATGTATGCCGTCGGATGCGGAAATCGCTGTTTATTTTGAGAAACCGTCAGACATTTTTAATACAATAAAGGATATTTCCGAGATTCGTACGGAGGCAGAGGAGGGGAAGCAGTTTGACCTCTTCTTTGTACTGGACTGTGAGGGAAGCAGGCTTGGATTTGCGGAAAAGCTGTTCCGGCAGGCAAAAAAGAAGATCAATATCGATCATCATATCAGCAGCAACGGCTGTGGCGATCTGAATTATGTGGATGCAAATGCCAGCTCTACAAGCGAGCTCGTCTATGATCTGCTGGAGAAAGAATGGATAGATGAGGAAATAGCGAAAGCTCTGTATATCGGTATCATTCATGATACGGGGGTATTCCAGTATTCCAATACATCTCCCAAGACATTGCGGATTGCTGCGGATCTGGTCAGTTACGGCTTTGACTTTTCGGCTTTGATTGAAAAGACATTTTATGAGAAAACATATCTGCAAAATCAGATCATGGGACGGGCACTGCTGGAGAGCATTATGTTCCTGGATGGCAGATGTATCGTCAGCTGCCTGGACAGAAAAGTGATGCAGTTTTATAATGTGACAGCCGCCGATCTGGATGGAATCGTCAGTCATCTGCGCAATATCAGGGATGTGGAATGTGCTATTTTCATGTATGAGACGGATATTCTGGAATATAAAGTGAGTATGCGTTCCACGGATAAAGTGGATGTGGCCAGAATCGCGTCGTTTTTCGGTGGCGGCGGTCATAAAAAGGCGGCAGGCTGTACGATGTCCGGTACTTTCCATGATGTAGTCAACAATTTGTCTGTACATATTGAGAAGCAATTGAACGAGGAAGAAAATTGATAAACGGTATCATCAATGTCTATAAGGAGAGAGGCTATACGTCTCATGATGTGGTGGCCAGACTCCGGGGGATTTTTAAACAAAAAAAGATAGGGCATACGGGGACACTTGACCCGGAGGCGGAAGGTGTCCTTCCCGTATGTCTTGGAAGCGGAACAAAACTTTGCGATATGCTCACAGAGAAAAAGAAAGAGTATGTTGCAGAGTTTTTATTCGGTATTACGACAGATACACAGGATATCACAGGAACCGTTCTTTCTGAAAGAGCCGTTACGGTAACAGAAGAAGAAGCAAAAGTATGTATTCTTGGGTTCCTGGGGGACTATGAGCAGATTCCGCCCATGTATTCTGCCTGTAAGGTAAATGGAAAGCGGCTCTATGAGCTTGCACGGGAAGGAAAAGAAGTGGAGCGAAAACCCCGACCGGTGACGATTTATGAGCTGGAAATACTGTCTATGTCCCTTCCTCTTGTGAAGATACGTATTCGATGCTCCAAAGGAACTTATATCAGGACGCTCTGCCATGATATTGGTGAAAAGCTGGGATGCGGTGGGGCAATGAAGAGTCTGCTTCGTACGGAAGTGGACAGATTCAGTCTGCATGGGGCAAAGCGACTTTCGGAAATTGAGGCAGATGTGAAGGCGGGGAGGCAGGCAGGGCTTGTCATACCGGTAGACGAGATGTTTTCTGACCTTCCTTCGATCCGGGTAAAAGAGGATTGTATCGGTGCCGTTCAGAATGGAAACCCTCTGTACCTGCGTCAGATCACAGGGAAATCCGGGTGGATGGACAGAGAACAGGTAAGAGTATATGACAATAACGGAAAATTTTACGGCATTTATGCTTTTCAGGTGATGACAGGAAATTTCAAGCCTGTAAAGATGTTTTTGGAAAGGTAAATTAGAATGGAACTGATTCGTGGGACAGCAGAATTTAGATTGGAAAAATGCTGCGCTGTGGCGATCGGCAAGTTCGATGGTATTCACAGAGGACATCAGGAATTACTGAAGAACATACGAGAGAAAAAGAAAGAAGGGCTGTTGGCGGCAGTCTTTACTTTTGATCCTCCTCCTGCCGTCTTTTTTGGTTCAGGCGTGTATCAGGGATTGACAACGAGGGAGGAGAAGCGCCGGATTTTTAAGAAGACAGGAGTGGACATCCTGATTGAGTTTCCATTGAATGAAAAAAGTGCCGCTATGGAGCCGGAAGCCTTTATCCGGGAAATTCTGGCCGATAAAATGCAGGCTGCCTATGTGGTGGCCGGGATGGATGTGACGTTTGGAAACAGAGGAACCGGTAACAGTCAAATGCTGGTACAGTACGGGAAAAAGCTGGGGTTTACAGTAGATATCATTGACAAGATCTGCCTGGACGGAGAGGAGATCAGTTCCAGCAGGATTCGGGCAGAAGTGGAACGGGGAAATATGGAACAAGTGTCGGCACTGATCGGCTTTCCATACAGTATAACGGGCACGGTAGTCCATGGGAGACGCCTGGGCAGGACGATCGGTATGCCTACTGTCAATCTCCTTCCCCCATCCGATAAGCTGTTGCCTCCAAAGGGTGTCTATTATTCTTATGTGTCTTATGGAGGGATGCATTATAAAAGCATCACCAATATTGGCAAAAAGCCCACTGTGAGTCAGGACGGTGTTATGGGGGTGGAGACCTTCCTGTACGATTTCGATGAGGATATTTACGGCAGGGAAATCACGGTAAATCTGTTGAAATATAAAAGACCGGAGATGAAGTTTGACAGTGTGGAAAGTCTTGCCGCTCAGATGCAAAAAGATATCCGGGAAGGAAAATTGTACTTGTAATTTTAAGTTCTATCACGTAGAATAATTATGGAAATGAATGCATATTTGTTAACAGGATTTTGATGATAAGGATGAAAAGGTACATAGGATGAATGCTTCAATATTGTTGGCTATGTCAGGCGGACTTGGTCTGTTTCTCTTTGGCATGAAACTGATGAGCGAAGGCATCGAGAAAGCTGCGGGCGCCAAACTGCGTGGAATTCTGGAATTTTTTACGACGAACCGGTTCACTGGTATGCTGGTAGGTGTTGTGTTTACAGCGATTATTCAGTCTTCCAGCGCCTGTACAGTCATGGTGGTCAGTTTTGTAAATTCCGGTCTGATGAATCTCTATCAGGCTGCCGGTGTCATTCTGGGTGCCAATATCGGTACGACAGTGACATCGCAGCTTGTTTCTTTCAACTTATCTGAAATAGCTCCTGTTTTTTTATTGGGCGGCGTAGTTGCCGTCATGTTTGTGAAGAATAATACGGTGACTAAGATCGGAGAGATCGTACTGGGTTTTGGGGTACTGTTTATGGGACTGTCAGCCATGTCCGGTGCCATGGCAGGACTGAAGGAAGATCCGGGTATCGTACAGTTGTTTGCTTCACTGACCAATCCGGTATTTGCCATACTGCTCGGAACGATCGTGACAGCTATTATACAGAGCTCTTCTGTAACGGTCAGTATTGTACTGCTTATGGCAAATCAGGGACTTCTTGAACTGCCGATCTGTATGTTTATTATACTGGGATGCAATATCGGTGCCTGTGCATCGGCGACACTGGCTTCTCTGGTCGGCAAAAAGGATGCAAAGCGGGCGGCGATGATCCATCTTCTGTTCAATGTATTTGGAACAGTCATATTCTATTTTGTATTTTTGGTTGCAATGGAGCCATTTCTGGACTTGATGAATATGATATCAGGAGGCAATCCAGGGCGGTGTGTGGCAAATGCCCATACGATCACGAAAGTGTTGCAGGTAATTCTTTTATTCCCCTTTGTAGGTTTTCTTGTGAAGATGACTTATCTTGTCGTGCCGGGTGACGATAAGAAAGTGGGATATCGTGACAGTTTCCAGTTGAAATATATCGGAGATAAAGTTGTCTTCAATCCGGCAACGGCTGTTGTGGAAGTCATCAAGGAGATCGAAAGAATGGCGGATCTTGCCAGTGAGAATTTAAACCGTGCTATGAATGCATTGATTACATTGGATGAGGAAGATATTCAGGAAGTCTATGCGGTAGAGAAAAATATCAACTTTTTGAACCATGCCATTACCAATTATCTCGTAAAGATCAATCAAACTACCCTTCCGATTGAAGATTTGAAGAGTATCGGCGCTCTGTTCCATGTGGTGAACGATATTGAAAGGATTGGCGATCATGCGGAGAATGTGGCGGACTGTGCCTGCCGGAGAAAGGAAAATGGGACAGTATTCAGTAAGTCGGCCCAGAAAGAGATGGGAGAGATGCTGGATATGGTCAATAAGATCGTTCAGTATTCGGTAGAAATGTTTACGAGGAGCAATGAGTCTCATGTAAAGGATATTATGGAGCTTGAAGATGCCATTGATGGAAAAGAACGGGAGCTGCAACAGCTTCATATAGACCGTCTGACGCGGAACGAGTGTACACCGGAGGCAGGAATGCTCTTTTCTGATATTGTCTCCGGGCTGGAACGGGTATCGGATCACGCTACCAACATTGCTTTTTCTATTTTACACAGTGACAGCGATGACAGTGGTGAGGAAGTCGTTCGAGTGAGATGAAAAAGTTCACAGCCGGATCGTCAGGTGTAAGAGCTGGTTTGAAGAGGGGAAGAAATGGGAGACAGAAAGGCAATAGCGGAAGCGGATATAGAGGCGGTATTGCAGATTTTGGATCATTTTGCTGCAGACGAGAAAGGACGTATGAAACTGGACGTGTCTTCCGGGCAGCCCGGCGGAAGTGTGTCAGAGGTGTATCATCATGGCAGGTGTGACATCGGAAGTCCCTGGGCCACAGGGGAGTGTTATGATGTGCCGGAAGCAGCCTGTGATCATAAAGAAGCCGCACAGGAGATAGAGAACGTCCCGTAGTAAGATAACGGGAGTATCTAACTTGCGGCGCAGGCAGACTTTTGTTTTCCACCGGAGAGTGAGAACAGTCAGGCATCGTTTGGAAGGGAGAAGGCAATGAAAAACCGTGTTGTATTGAAAACCAATATTATGATCAGTTTGATTATTGCTACGGGATTTTTGTTGATTTCTGCCATATATTATCGAATCAGTTACAATGTGGCGCTGGAACATATTGAACAGGTTTCGGATTTGACCAGTGAGAATATTTATCAGCAGATTCTTGTCATACTGGATAAGCCGGTGGACGTTTCTGCTATTATGGCAAATAATACATTGCTCCGTGGATTTCTTCTTCAGGAATCCGATAGACTGAGTAGGGAAGAACATACAGAAACACTTCAAAAATATCTGCAGGGGTATCAGAGTGCTTATGGATACAATGAGGTATTTCTTGTGTCTTTTCAGACGGGACATTTTCACAGCTATGATGGAGAAGATCAGTTTCTTTCTCAGGAAGATCTGAAAAAGAAACTGTATTTTCAAGATCTGTCCAATACGGATAAAGATTATATCATGTACGTGGAAAGTGATGAGAGTGCAGAGGCAGGCAACAGGACGACGCTGTATGTCATCAGCAAAATTCCAGACAGTGATGGAACATTGCTGGGAGTGGTGGGAATAGGAGTGCCTGTAGATCAATTTCAGACTCTGATCCAGGAGTACAACAAAGAATTTGGCGTCAATGTTTCTCTTTTGGACAGTGAAGGAATAATTCAGATCTCTTCAGATTATATGAGGCATGAGAAAGTAAATGTTCTGGAGGCGAGTGGCAGGAATGGGAGTATCTGGCAGAGTGTTTTGGACTGGGAAGAGGATGGTGCCGGAGGATTTTGGGAACTGGGGACTACCGGGCAGAAACAGACCTATATGGTAGTCCGGTATTTACCGGATATTGAATGGCATTTGGTAGTGGAGCAGAACATGGATGATCTGCTTTCCGGACTGCGCAGTCAGATGGCGGTGATTATGGCCGTTTTCTTTATCATACTGTTGCTTGTACTCATTGTAGTAATCGGAACAGTTCAGAGCTTTGATCGACAGATTGTAGCCATTACCGCGGCTCATGAGCAGGAGCGGCAGGCTATATTTATTAAGGCGACAAATCAGCTTTTTGAAGATATTTATGAAGTAGATATTACGAATAACCGGCCTGCTAATCTGGCTTCGGAGGCTTATTTTGCCCGGATGGGTGTTCCTGAGGGGATGTCATTTGGAGAAAGTCTTCCTATTATTGCAAAGAAACGGTTTCGGGAAGAGTTCCGTCAGGGATATCTGGATGCTTTTTCCCCGGAGAATGTACTGAAAGCGTTTCAGAATGGGGAGGGTTCCATACGTTATGAATGTATGGCTACCAATGATGAAAAAAATTACTATTGGATTCGGGTGATCGGAGAGCTGATTGTTTCCGAAAAAGATGGTACATTACATATGCTTGTCTACAGAGAAAATATCGAAAAGGAAAAACAGCAGGAATATCGCCTGCTTACGAAATCTCTGACTGATGAGATGACCGGTGTAAGAAATAAAGCGGCGTTTCAGGAAGTTTCTGCAAAGCTGGATGATGATATCAATGAAGGCAAGGCGGTATTTGGGGTGGCGATGTTTGATATCAATTATTTAAAGTGGGTCAATGACAATTACGGACATGACGCAGGAGATCAGCTGATTATCGGAGCCTGCCGGTTTATCTGCAGTATTTTTAAACGAAGCCCGGTTTACCGTATCGGCGGCGATGAATTTTCTGCAATTCTTATGGGAGAAGACCTGGAAGCATATCCGGCCTTGCTGGAGGAATTTCGTGCTGTCATCGAGAGGAAGGAAGGAGAGGAACATCCTGAAACAAAAGTATCTGTGGCCCAGGGAATTGCTGTCTATGACAGTACAAGAGACAGATGCTTTACAGATGTTTTTCGTCGGGCTGATGAGGCCATGTACAGAAACAAGGCGGAGATGAAAGCGCGTCATCGGGAACTGGGGCTTGGCTATATGAATGTGAGGTAATGTTGTAACATACTGGAAATTGATATCTTCCATTGACATCGTTTCTCGTATTTGTTACAATTTGTAACAGATGTAACAAATTTGTAACAAATACAAATCACTGGAGGAGAACATGAAAAAAACGACAGCAGGAGGAATCGGGCTGATAATGGCAGTCGCTCTGCTTAGCAGTACAAATATGACTGCCCGGCTTTCTGGCAGTCTGGATGTAACGGCTGCATCGACAAGTGATATTACAAAAGTTACGGCTGGTTTTGACCGTATTATGGCAGAGGCAGATGAAGAACTGATAGATCCTATAGAGGCGGAAAGAGCAGTTAACAAAGCAAAAGAAATAAAAGAGAAAGAAAGGGAAGAAAATAAAGAGGGAATAGAGAGTCAGGCGGCGGTGGCTGCAGAAATTGACGAAGAGATTTTGCAGACAGCTGAGGCGCAGAAAGAGGCACTTGGCATAGACAATCTCTGGGGCTATACGAATCTTGGGATAGCGCAGGTGGACAACCATCTGAATGTCCGGGACAAAGCGGGAGAGGATGGAGAGCTGGTAGGGAAGATGACAAAGAACGCTGCCTGTGAGATCCTTTCTGTTGAGGGAGAGTGGGCGCATATCAAATCCGGAAAAGTGGAAGGATATGTGCATACAGACTATCTTCTGACTGGTGAGGCAGCAAAGCAAAAAGCGGCGGAAGTAGTTTATACAGTAGCTAAAGTCAATACACAGACTTTGAAAGTGCGTGAAGAGCCGAGTACCGAGTGCCCTGTTATCACGCTGGTAGCCCAGGACGAGCGACTGGAAGTGGTGGAGCAGAAACCGGAAGGCTGGGCAAAAATCATGCTGGATGATGAGGAGGCCTATGTTTCCACAGACTATTGTGTCGTAGAAGAGGAGCTGGAGACGGCCGTTACGATGAAAGAGCTGATGTATGGTAACGGCATTTCCAATACGAGGATCGATCTTTGCCAGTATGCGAAACAGTTTGTGGGAAATCCCTATGTGTGGGGTGGCACGAGCCTGACAAAGGGAGCAGACTGTTCTGGGTTCGTGCAGAGTGTGTTTAAGCAGTTTGGCGTTTCTCTGCCCAGATCGTCCAGACAGCAGGTGGGTGTGGGAACAAAGATTTCCCTGGCGGACGCCAAGCCGGGCGATTTGATTTTCTATGCAAAAGGAGGTACTATCAACCATGTGGCACTGTATATTGGAGATGGACAGGTAGTGCATGCCAGCAGCCCCAAGACGGGAATCCGTATTTCCAATGCCACATACCGTACACCGGCGGCTGTGAAAAGAGTGCTTCCGTGATAACTGGAATAATAGAGGAGATAAAACCGGGACGTTTGTTCCGGTTTTTTATCGTATAAAAAAATAATGATTGACAAAAAGAAATAATATGTTAAAATAAAACCGTACTTAAAAAGTGTTTTATTTTTATATTCCATTAGGGGAACGTTCCCCTAACAAACAATTACATATCACACTGTTGTTATATGGATGTTATATTGTGAAATTGAGAGTTTGGTGGTATAATGGACACTGACGAGAAGGATGAGTTTACATATTGGGCGAGCGGCGAATGACGATCATGGATCGTAGATTGTTTACTGAGGGTATGCGCAGAAGCCTGCCCGAATAGGCATCCGACATGTACGGAAATTTGCGAGTCCGAAATGTATCAAGACACAAACATCTAACAAAGAGCAAGGGAGCGGATTCCTTATTATTTTTTTATGATAAGGGGAACGTTCCCCGGCACAATCCTGTTATTTATAGTATTAAGTTAAAAATAATTAGGAGAAATACACAATAAAAACAACAAGAGTGTGAAGGGGTGGAGGAATATGACAACAATTATCGATGTGGCGAAGATGGCAAGGGTTTCAAAGACTTCGGTATCCCGGTATCTGAACAGCCAGGAACAGGGGCATATGACAGAAGAGACAAAAAGGAGGATTCAGGAGGCAATCGACAAGCTGGACTATAAGCCCAGCAATATCGCCAGAAGTCTCAAAGGGAAGTCCACCAATGTAATTGGCGTCGTCATCAATGATATGACAAATCCGTTTTTTGTACAGATGATACGAGGAATCGAGATGGAGCTCAAGGACTATGACTACAACATTCTGATTTGTGACAGCTATATGAGTGTCCAGAAAGAGATTGAGTCTCTGCAGATGCTGGAACAGCGCCAGATCGATGGTATATTACTGATCGGTATGAACATGCCGGTAGCGCATCTGGAAAGAATGAATGTGAAGGCACCTATTGTACTGTTGGAGCGGGATGCAGGAGACACAAGATTCCAGTCTGTTAAGATCGATAACTGCAGGGGCGGTTACGAGGCGGTGGAACACCTCATCGATCAGGGGCACAGACGGATTGCACATATCACAGGGAATATGCAGTCCGTTATTGCGAGAGAACGTCAGCAGGCCTATGTGGACTGTATGCGTAGCTATGGGATAGAGATTCGGGAAGCGTATCAGGTAGAAGGCAGATATGATATCGAAAGTGGGTATGCCGGTATGAAGAGGCTGATGGAATTATCAGAATGTCCTACAGCGGTATTCTGTGCCAATGATATGATGGCGATCGGAGCAATCCGCTATTTACTGGAATATGGTTACAGGATACCCGAAGATGTGGCGGTCGTAGGCTATGATGATATTGAGGTGGCATCTATGGTGACACCGGCACTGACTACGATGAGGCAGCCAGTCCTGGAGCTTGCGAAGCTGGCTACCAGAATCCTGCTGCATAAGATGCACAATGCCCCGGTGGATGAGGAACTGGCACAGTTGTCGAAGATGAAGGCTGAGCTGGTGGTGAGAAAATCATCAGTGTGCGGGGACAAAAATCGGGAAAGGGAAGAGGAACATGTATGATCAGACATATGAGCTGATGAAGAAAAACTGGAAACGTATCCTTGATTTTGGGCCAAAACCTTTTGGCTCATCGGCACTTTCAAAGTGTAGTTACTATTTGAAAGAGACTCTCGAAAAAATTACAGATAATGCCTGTCGAGATGTCTACAAAAGGTGTGCCTGGGACGCAGGAGAGTGGCAGCTGGAAATAGAAGGCCATAAACGGGGACAGCTGGAAAGTTATCTGTTCCTGGGAAGTGGTGCATCTGACGGATTCACAGGAACGCTGCGATATGCAGGACATAACCGGGTATGGGATATGTATGTATGGGACCGGTACAGTGTTGTGGATAAAGAAGAGCATATTGTAGCTTACATAACTGTCAGGGGAAACGGAGAGGCGATACCGCAAATGCTGTTTACCGGACGCAGTGAATTACCCCATTATATCGTAGGAGAAAAAGAAAAGGAATTTGTGGCAAGAGCCTGTGAGACGGGAGCCCGTGTAAAAGGATTTGCCCAGGCTGCGTGGAAAGAAAATGCAGAATGTATCAATGTGGTGGGAACGATCGGACAGGGAAACGGGAAGATCATTCTTTGCGGACATTATGATACGGTATACTCCACACCGGGCGCCTATGACAATGCCGCCGGGACGGCAGTGATACTGGAGCTGGCAAGGCGGCTGAAAGAAAAGTACAAAAGCAGATATACGATACAGTTCCTGCTGACAGACGGCGAGGAGTTTGATCTGCAGGGAGCCAGAGCGAGATGCGGGTCAGGTCGGGACGACGACACAGTATTTTTCCTGAATATTGATGGTGTGGGCAGGGACAAAGTATTGGAAGTATGGAGTGGCCCGGAGCCGATGGAGCGAAAGATACGCAGTATTCTGTCCGGGAGTTCGGAGCAGTTTGAGGCGTTATATAAATGTCCGCCACCGCCGGGAAGCGACCATGCTCCTTACTTTGCGAAAGGGATTCCGGTATGTATGCTGACTTTTAATGACCAGGGAATTCTCCATTCTCCAAAGGATATATATGAAGAAAGTAAACTGGACAATATGGCAGTGATGGTGCGTATATCCCTGGAGTTGTTGGAGCAGATGGGAATGATAGAAAGCAGATGAGCCGGGAGGTGCCTTTAGGATTTTATAGAGCGGGAGTGTGTAAATCACACTTTTGTTCCCCAACGATTATCATGGAAGCTTGGGGTCCCGCGGTTTCAGAGGGCGGGAAATATATCGAGTAAGGATAAGAAGAGACCAAAGGAGGAAGTAACATGAAGAAGAAAGCGATGATTGCATTGACACTGGCAGCTGCACTTGTACTGGGAGGCTGTGGTTCTTCGGGAGGTGCTCAGGAGAGTACGGAATCTACGGAAGCCGGGGCGGATACGGAAGCGGCAGCAGAAGAAAGCGCAGGAGGCGGAGAGGCGGCGGAAGGGACCGCAGGCGGAGAAAAAAAGGTCATTGGCGTATCGCTTATGACATTACAGTATGAGTTTTTCCAGGATGTAAAAGCAGGTATTGAAGAGGCAGCGGGGGATGAGTATGAGATCGTGTTCAATGATCCGGCACTGGATATGCAAAAACAGATCGATGCGGTGGAGAATTTTTGTTCCCAGGGCGTAGATGCCATTATTTTGAATGCGGTGGACGGCAGCGGCATCGTTCCGGCACTGGAAACAGCGGAAGAAAAGGGAATCCCTGTAATTACAGTGGATATGAAACCTGAAGGAGGCAAGTTCGAGACGTATATCGGTTCTGACAATTTCCTCGGTGGAGAGCTGGCTGCAAAATGGGCGCTGCAAAACCTGTTGCAGGATAAACCAGATGCAAAAGTGGTATTTCTGACAAATCCCCTCTCTTCCGCTGCAATCGAGAGAATCGATGGATTCAAATCTGTCCTGTCTCAGGAGGCGCCGGATGTACAGGTAGTTGCAGAGCAGGGGGCAGATACAAGAGAGACTTTTATGAGTACGATGGAAGATATTCTCATGGCTAACCCGGAAATCGACCTTGTCTTTTCCTACAGCGCCCAGGGAGGTCTGGGGGCCTATGATGCCATCCAGGCTGCAGGCAGAGAAGGGGAGATCAGCGTGATCGGATTTGATGCCAGTGCGGAAGAACAGGATGTGATCGCAGAAGACGGATGCTATAAGGGAAGTATTATGCAGTTCCCGAAAGAGCTTGGCAAGACATGTGTGGAAAGCGTCACCAAAGTATTGGCCGGCGAAACGCTGGAAGAAGAGATCGGCGTTGAAGTAGGTGTTTATACAAAAGATGGCATTATTTATGCGGCAGATTTGCAGTAGATGACAGCACCTGAAAGGCGTTTCGCCTGTGGGATTTCCCGGGCGGCGGACAGGAAAGCAGGAACAGCGAAAATGGGCTGCCGTTTGGAACGGCAGCTCTTTTAAAAAGGAGGAACATATGAAGAAAATAGGTTTGTTACACGGAGAATTGTCAAAGACACTGGCTGAGCTGGCTCATGAGGACAGAATCTTGATCGGAGATGCGGGAATGCCGGTGCCGGAAGGGGTGAAGATGATCGACTTGGCAGTCGTGCAGGGCGTTCCCTCCTTTATCGATGTTCTGAAGGCCGTCATGGGGGAAATGTTGGTTGCAAAGGGAATTATCGATCTGGAGCAGGGAACGGTAAGTCCTCAGATGCGGCAGAAAGTGACCGAAACAGTGGGAGATGCTTTCCCACTTGAGATTCTGCCTCATGCACAGGTGAAGGAACTTTCGAAAAATGTGAAGGCAGTGATCCGTACAGGTGAGTTTACCCCTTATGCCAACATTATTTTGGAAGCGGACTGCCTGTTTTAACTAAGAGATCTGATGGAAAAGGATGAGACTATGGATAATACAAATATGTTGGAATTCCGGGACATCAATAAGTTTTTTACGGGTGTGAAGGCACTGCAGAATATCAGTTTTTCTATTCCGAAGGGACATGTCCA
The DNA here is from genome assembly GCA_910587635.1 of uncultured Lachnospiraceae bacterium. Classification (GTDB taxonomy): domain Bacteria; phylum Bacillota; class Clostridia; order Lachnospirales; family Lachnospiraceae; genus VSOB01. The sequence continues at coordinate 27,825 of CAJUNB010000031.1, read as the reverse complement.
CGCGCTCCTGGGAGAGAATGGAGCGGGCAAGTCCACGTTGATGAAAATACTTTCCGGTGCCTATTCGAAAGATTCGGGGGAAATCCTGATCGAGGGACAGAGCGTTGACATCAGAAATACGACAGATTCTGAAAATCTGGGTGTGGCAATTATCTATCAGGAGCTGAATCTGATACCGGAACTGACGATTGCGGAAAACATCTTTTTGGACAGACAGCCGGGGAAAAGCGGTTTTATCGACTGGAAACAGATGCGGACAGATGCCGGGGAGGCACTGAAACAGATCGATATTGAACTGGATGTAAAGCGAAAGATCAGCTCCCTCAGTGTGGCACAACAGCAGATGGTGGAGATCGCCAAGGCGATTTCGCTCAAATCCAGAATTCTGATACTGGACGAACCCACATCGGCTCTGACTGAAAGCGAGACAGAGAAGCTTTTTTCTGTGATTCGGAGGCTGAGAAGTCAGGGTATTACGATGATTTACATCAGTCACAGAATGGAGGAAATATTTGAGATCTGTGATTCCTATACGGTCATGCGGGATGGAACCTATGTGACTGGGGGCAGTATCAGAGACGTAACTGCTAATATGATCATCGAATCTATGGTTGGCCGGTCTCTTTCCCAGGTATTTCCGGAGACGAAACATGAAACGGGGGAAGAAGTCCTGCGGGTAGAGCATATGGACAACGGAAAAGAAGTGAAGGATGTCAGCTTTACCTTGAAAAAAGGAGAAATACTCGGTTTTGCCGGTCTGGTGGGGGCAGGGCGGACAGAAACGCTCAAAGCGGTATTTGGAGCGGATAAAAAGGCCAGTGGAAAAGTGTATGTCAATGGCAGAGAGTGCAGGATACATTCTCCAAGAGAGGCGATCCGATATGGGATCGGTTTTCTCCCGGAGAACAGAAAGGAAGAGGGACTTGTCACCGATCTGTCCGTCATGGACAATATTGTTATGGCAAAGATGGAAAATGCCTTTGAAAAAGGAAGATTTTCCATGAAAAAGGCGAAGCAGCTGTGTGCTTCCTATATCAAAAGTCTTTTGATAAAAACGCCTTCCGAGCGACAGAAAGTAAAATTTTTGAGTGGTGGAAATCAACAGAAAGTGGTACTGGCAAAGTGGCTGAACTGCGATCCGGAGATTATCGTTCTGGATGAACCTACCAGGGGAATTGATGTCAACGCCAAATTTGAAATCTACCAGATCATCGTGAATCTGGCAGCGCAGGGTAAATCGATTGTTTTTATTTCTTCGGAGATGCCGGAGATTATCGGATTATGCGACCGGGTCTATGTCATGTATGAAGGAAAAATAACCGGAGAGCTTTTAAAAGATGAGCTCACGCAGAAAAAGATCATGTACTATGCTACCGGAGGAGAAGAAAATGGAAAAAAATAAAATGCTGAAAAGTAAAAACTGGAACGACATGGCGATACTGGGCATCTTTGCGATTCTTGTAGTAGGTCTCACGATATTGAAGCCTGTCTTTTTGGCACCTGACAATTTGATCAATGTTATCCGACAGGTGAGTATCACGGCAATTATCGGTATTGGTATGACATTTGTCCTGATTTCAGGAGAGATTGATTTGAGTGTGGGAAGTATTGCCGCCCTTTCCGGTATTATTGTGACAATGAGCCTAAGGGATGGTTTGCCGATGGCTGCGGCCATCGTGATGGCGATGGGAGCGGGGGCTCTCTGCGGCCTTGCAAATGGCAGTATCCATGTGTATGCCAGAATCCCTTCCTTTATTGTAACAATGGGGATGTTGAACATTGCCAGAGGACTTGTGCTTGTCATTACGAATTCCTATCCGGTGACAGGACTGCCAGATTCTTTTAAAGTGATTGGCAGAGGATATGTGGGGTTTCTGCCTGTGCCGGTTATCATTATGCTCATCTGCTATGTACTTGGATATGTTGTGCTGAAATATATCAAGTTTGGCCGCAGCATTTTTGCCATCGGGGGCAATATCGAAGCGGCAAGGCTGTCAGGAATCAGTGTCAACCGAAATAAGATTCTTATCTATGTGCTCTGCGGTGTCACTGCGGCTATTGGAGGTATCGTGCTGGCATCCAGGATGTTTTCCGGCCAGCCCAGTGCAGGAGACGGACTGGAACTGAATGCCATCGCCGCCTGTGTTATCGGTGGCACGAGCACCACCGGAGGAAAGGGGCGGATATGGGGGACCTTTTTGGGGGCGCTCATTATGGGGATTATTACAAACGGTATGAACCTGCTCAACATTTCTACTAACTGGCAGCTGATTGTGCAGGGGGCGATTATTATCATTGCAGTGGGACTCGATCGCATTAAAAATACTGACTAAAATGGATTGGTAGAGTTGTAAGGAGATTTCTATGGGAAAATTGACACAGGAACAGAAAGAAAAGAGTCTGGCTTTTCTGGAAAAGCTCATATCTTTTGATACTTCTGTCATACGGCATGGGGAAGACGGGCAGGAGAAAGAGGCGCAGCTGTATATGGCAGAATATTTGCGGCAGCTTGGATGCAGTGTAGATATTTTTGAACCGGACAATGAGAAGATGAAAACATATCCGGGTTACAATGAAGGGCACAGTTATGTGGACAGACCCAATGTAGTGGGTAGATACAAAGGAAGCGGCGGTGGGAAGTCGCTGATTCTCAACGGCCATATGGATACAATGCCTTCGGGCGATCTGGCGATGTGGCATACGGATCCGTGGACAATGACACAGAAGGAAGGTAAGCTCTACGGACTTGGAACCGATGATATGAAAGGAGGGCTCAGTGCTCTCGTACTGGCGATGGAGTTTGTCCTGTCGGAAGGATTCCGGCCCAGGGGGGATATTATCCTGGAGTCGGTAGTGGATGAAGAGGGCGGCGGTAACGGGACGCTGGCCTGTGTAGAGAGAGGTTACCGGGCAGACGGGGCTATTATCGCAGAAGGTTCCAATCTGGAAGTGTTTGCAGCGAACCGGGGCGCATGGCTCGTATCGGCAGAAATCACAGGACGCCCTATCCATGCCAGTCTGCGGGGATTTGGAGAAAACGCCATTGAAAAGATGGTAAAGGTGATACTGGCTATCCGGGAGCTGGAGACGAAGTGGATGACGACGAAGCGGCATCCACTGCTGGCACCGCCTACGATGAATATCGGCTGTATAGAAGGGGGTGTAGCAGCTTCCACAGTGGCAGAACGGTGTCTTCTGAAGTTTGATGTGGAATATTTCCCTTCGGAAATTGATAAATATGGAGTGCGGCACACTGTGGACAAGGACGAAGTGGTAAAAGAGGTGGAAGCTCATCTGAATCTGATGGCAGCCGGGGACGAGTGGCTCAGAGAACACCCTATTACTTTCCAGTGGTATCAGGATTGCCCGCCTTTTGAAACAGATGTAAACGATCCACTCGTTCAGACGCTGGCGGCTGTGGTCGATAAGGTGACGGGAAAGCGGGTGATTTCCGGCATGACCGCGGGATGCGATGCAAGACATCTGACCAATATCGCCAAAGTTCCTACGGTGGTGTACGGACCGGGTACCTGCCACAATGCCCATGTAGTCAATGAGTATCTGCCGAGGGAACAGTATTTCCAGGCAATCGAAACGTATATGGAAATGATCCGGGAGTGGACAAAATAGTTTCGGTCTGACGGCGGCATTTTGAGAGGCGGAAAACGACGGAATACTGGGAAAAATGTGCCTGGATGAGAAGTACAAAAGTAGAAAAACTGCTTTACTTTGCAAAGTGAGTGTGCTATACTGACCGAGTATGATATTTACCGTTACTCAGAACAGGGCTTCTCCAACCCGTTCCTGGTGACAGGTGTAATCATAATTATTTTAGCAGGAGGAATTCACATGATTTCTAAGGAGAAAAAGACAGCGATTATTCATGAGTATGCAAGGAGTGAAGGGGATACCGGTTCACCGGAAGTACAGGTTGCGGTATTGACAGAGAGGATTCAGGAGCTGACTGAGCATCTGAAGGTAAACCCGAAAGATCATCATTCCAGAAGAGGACTTCTGAAAATGGTCGGACAGAGAAGGGGGATGCTTTCCTATCTGAAGAAGAAAGATATTACAAGATATCGTACTCTGATCGAAAGACTGGGTCTGAGAAAATAATAGTGTTAAACAGGCGGATTGATGGATTTTCATCCGCCTTTTTATGCGCAGCTCGCGGAGAGGAAAATGCTGCCGGGGCAGCCCGCTCGCGCGCGGGGAATCCAGCAAAGCAGGATTCCATTTTGTGCACACTGCGCGTAAGAGGAAAATGCTGCCGGGGCAGCCCGCTCGCGCGCGGGGAATCACCATGGATTCCCATGAAAAGGGCAGAAGTTAGCTTCCGAGACCACTGAGGTGTACACAGGCGCAGGCAGGCCCGCGTATGTATACAGGTCAGTAGTTTCGGCATCTTCTGTCCGGCGGAGTATTTATGGAAAATGTGCGGATGCACACAGGGCATCGATAGTGGAGAGATCGGTGGCCTCTGTATCTGTCAAGGTGAAAAAGGAGAAAAATATGTACAAGACTTACACAATGGAACTTGCCGGACGTACCCTGAAGGTAGAAATCGGCAAAGTGGGCAAACAGGCGAATGGCTGTGCCTTTATGCAGTATGGAGAGACGACGGTACTCAGTACCGCTACCGCATCGGAAAAACCGAGGGAAGGGATTGATTTCTTTCCGTTGAGTGTGGAATATGAAGAAAAATTATATGCAGTAGGAAAGATTCCGGGAGGCTTTAACAAGAGAGAGGGGAAGGCTTCCGAAAATGCAGTGCTGACAAGCCGTGTCATTGACAGGCCGATGAGACCCCTGTTTCCGAAGGATTATAGAAATGATGTCACTTTGAATAATATGGTTATGTCAGTGGATCCCCAGTGCCGTCCTGAGTTGGTGGCGATGCTGGGTGCTTCTATTGCCACATGCATTTCTGATATTCCCTTTTCCGGTCCCTGTGCCATGACACAGATCGGTATGATTGACGGAGAACTGGTTATCAATCCTTCCCAGGAGCAGTGGAAAAAGGGAGATCTGAAGCTGACTGTGGCCTCCACCAGTGAAAAGGTCATCATGATCGAAGCAGGAGCCAATGAAATCCCGGAAGCACAGATGATTCAGGCGATTTACACAGCTCATGATATCAATCAGACGATTATTGCCTTTATCAATGAGATTGTTTCCGAGGTGGGCAAACAGAAGCATGAATATACGAGCTGTGCAATTCCTGAAGATATGTTTGCGAAGATAAAAGAGCTTGTTCCTCCACAGGAGATGGAAGAAGCGGTATTTACGGATGAGAAGCAGGTTCGGGAAGAAAATATCAGAAAGATCACCGAGCGCTTGGAAGAGGCATTTGCAGAAAATGAAGAATGGCTGGCAATGCTGGGCGAGGCTATCTATCAGTACGAAAAGAAGACAGTACGTAAGATGATCCTGAAAGATCATAAACGTCCTGACGGCCGTGAGATTACCCAGATCCGTCCTCTGACAGCTGAGGTAGATCCGATTCCGAGAGTACATGGTTCGGCTATGTTTACGAGAGGACAGACACAGATCTGTAATGTAACGACACTGGCTCCTCTGTCCGAAGTACAGAGAATCGACGGACTGGATGAAAATGAAGTGAATAAACGCTATATGCATCATTATAATTTCCCGTCCTATTCAGTGGGAGAGACGAAACCGTCCAGAGGACCGGGACGCCGGGAAATCGGCCATGGGGCACTGGCAGAGAGAGCGCTCATACCGGTACTGCCTTCCACAGAGGAATTTCCCTATGCGATTCGTTCCGTATCGGAGACATTCGAATCCAACGGTTCCACTTCCATGGCATCCACCTGTGCTTCCTGCATGTCTCTGATGGCAGCGGGGGTACCGATTAAAAAGATGGTAGCAGGTATTTCCTGTGGTCTTGTCACAGGAGAAAGTGACGACGATTATGTACTTCTGACAGATATTCAGGGTCTGGAAGATTTCTTCGGAGATATGGATTTCAAGGTAACAGGTACGACGGAGGGTATTACAGCAATCCAGATGGATATCAAAATCCATGGTCTGACAAGAGCGATCGTGGAAGGTGCTGTCGAAAGATGCCGGGAGGCAAGGCTGTTCATTATGGATACCTGCATGAAACCCGCCATCAGCGCGCCCCGTCCGACTGTCAGTGAGTATGCGCCGAAGATTATTCAGATTCAGATCGATCCTGAAAAGATCGGCGATGTGGTAGGACAGAGAGGCAAGACGATCAATACGATCATCGAGCGGACAGGCGTGAAGATCGATATCGAGGATGACGGTTCTGTATCCGTATGCGGCACTGACCAGGCGATGATGAACAAAGCGGTGGATATGATTAAAATCATCACGACGGAATTCGAAGCGGGACAGGTATTTACCGGTACGGTGGTCAGTATCAAAGAGTTTGGGGCATTTATTGAGTTTGCTCCCGGAAAAGAGGGAATGGTTCATATTTCCAAGATTTCCAAAGAGAGAATCAACCATGTGGAAGACGTGCTGACGCTTGGGGACAAGGTGACAGTGGTCTGCCTTGGAAAAGATAAGATGGGACGCATCAGCTTTTCCATGAAGGGTGTGGCACAGCAGTAATAAGAAAGGAAGCCATATGAAAATCACACTGAAAGATGGTACGATAAAAGAATATGGACAGGCGATGTCTGTATATGACATCGCGCTGGATATCAGTGAAGGGCTGGCGAGAAACGCCTGTGCGGGCGAGATAGACGGTGGCGTTGTGGATCTTCGGACGGTGGTAGACCGCGACTGTAGTCTGCAGATTCTGACAGCCAGGGATACAGAAGGACTGCGGGCAATGCGGCATACCTGTTCTCATGTGCTGGCCGAGGCGGTAAAGCGGCTGTTCCCGGATGCGAAGGTGACGATAGGACCTTCCATCGATGAGGGATTTTATTACGATTTCGACCATGCCCCTTTCTCCAGAGAAGATCTGGACAATCTGGAAAAAGAAATGAAAAAAATCATAAAGGAAGGACATATGCTGGAGCGTTTTACCCTTCCCAGGGAGGAAGCGATCCGCTTTATGGAAGAGCGGGAAGAGCCCTATAAGGTGGAACTGATCCGGGAGCTTCCAGAGGAAGAGGAGATTTCCTTTTACGATCAGGGCGGCTTCATAGATCTGTGCGCGGGTCCTCACCTTATGAATACAAAAGGAATAAAAGCGTTCAAACTGATTTCCTCTTCCATGGCATACTGGAGAGGAGATTCCAACAGGGCGCAGCTTCAGCGTATATACGGGACGGCTTTTGCCGGAAAGGATGAGCTGGCTGCTTATCTGGAACACCTGGAAGATATTAAGAAACGAGATCATAACAGACTTGGCCGGGAGATGGAACTGTTTACCACAGTGGATGTCATCGGCCAGGGACTGCCTCTTTTGCTTCCCCGGGGAACGAAGATGGTCATGAAAATGCAGCGCTGGATAGAGGATCTGGAAGACAGAGAGTGGGGCTATGTGCGGACAAAGACTCCACTTATGGCAAAGAGCGACCTGTATAAGATTTCAGGTCACTGGGATCATTACAAAGAAGGGATGTTTGTCCTGGGAGACGAAGAGAAGGACAGGGAAGTGTTCGCCCTTCGTCCGATGACATGTCCATTCCAGTATTACTGCTATAAAAACAGTCAGCATTCCTACAGGGATTTGCCTATTCGTTACGGGGAAACATCCACTCTGTTTCGGAACGAAGACTCCGGTGAAATGCATGGCCTGACGAGAGTACGGCAGTTCACGATTTCGGAGGGACATCTCGTAATCCGTCCAGATCAGGTGGAGGATGAGCTGAAAAGCTGTCTGAATCTGGCAAATTATGTGCTTGCTACGCTGGGCCTTCAGGAGGATGTGACTTACCGTCTGTCCAAGTGGGATCCGAACAATACAGAGAAATATCTGGGGGATGAGGCGTACTGGGAGAAGGCGCAGGGAGCGCTGCGGCAGATTCTGGTGGAAAATGCTCTTCCTTTCGTGGAAGCGGAAGGGGAAGCGGCCTTTTATGGACCGAAGATTGATATCCAGGCAAAGAATGTATACGGCAAAGAAGACACGATGATTACGATACAGCTGGACTGTGCGATTGCTGAGAACTTTGATATGTACTATATCGATCAGAATGGGGAAAAGATACGTCCCTATGTAATTCACAGGACATCTCTTGGCTGTTATGAGCGGACGCTGGCGTGGCTGACCGAGAAATATGCCGGCAAATTCCCCACGTGGCTCTGCCCGGAACAGGTACGTATTCTGACGATATCCGAGAAATTTGAGGCGTACGCAGAGAAAGTCAGAAAGGAACTGGCGGCAAACGGTATTGATGTTACGGTGGACAACCGCTCTGAAAAGATCGGCTATAAGATCAGAGAAGCCCGGATGGCAAAACTTCCTTATATGCTTGTAGTGGGAGCCAATGAGGAAGAGCAGGGGCAGGTAAGCGTCAGAAGCCGGTTTGCCGGCAATGAGGGACAAAAGAGCGTGGAGAAATTTACGGAGCAGATTTGCAGGGAAATTCGGACGAAGGAGATCCGGGAGGAACTGCCGGAAGAAGAGAAAAAATAAATTTTACGAAATTATTAATTTTATGAAAAAAGTTCGACAGAAATTGACAAGTTTCTGTCGAACTTTTTTGTCGTAAACAGGCTAAAACAGGGGATTGAGAGAGAAAAGAGAAACATACATTCCCCTTTTGGAGAGGCCGGAAAACATAAGTTCCCCTTGTCAGGGGGTACAAACTGGGATAGAATAAGGATACGAGTGGTGGAAAGTGGTTTGAAGTGGTTCAAAGTGGAATATAGTAGAAGGAAATGACATCAAATAGAACCAAAATCCATGGCAGACTGCTCATGGCAGGTGACGCTTATGTTTATGGGAGAATACAACCATACAATTGATGCAAAAGGCAGAGTTATTGTACCTTCCAAATTCCGGGAGACGTTAGGCGATGAGTTCGTTGTAACGAAGGGACTGGACGGGTGCCTGTTTGTGTATGACAACAATGAGTGGACTGCATTTGAGGAAAAGCTGAAATCACTGCCGATTACCAATAAAGAAGCGAGACAGTTTGTACGTTTTTTCCTGGCAGGAGCTGCCAGTGTGGAGGTGGACAAGCAGGGAAGGATTTTGTTGCCTTCTTCTCTCAGGGAATTTGCGGCCCTTCTGAAGGATGTGGTACTGATCGGTGTGGGGAGCAGGATCGAAATCTGGAGTAGAGAGAGATGGGAAGGTGCAGCCTCTTTTGAGGACATGGATGCTGTGGCAGAACATATGGCGGATCTGGGGCTGAGTATATAGGTGAGAGAAACTGCATGGAATTTGGGCATAAGCCGGTATTATTGGAAGAAACAATTGAACATCTGAATATAAAACCGGATGGAGTCTATGTGGACGGTACGCTGGGAGGCGGCGGACACAGTTTTCGAATTGCGGGACAGCTTTCCGGGCAGGGCAGACTGATTGGACTGGATCAGGACGATGCCGCTATCAGTGCGGCAGGGGAGAAGCTTTCCCGATTTGGGAAGCAGGTAGCTATTGTACGCAGTAACTATGAAAATACAGACAGGGCACTGAAAGAGCTGGGAATAGATGGTGTGGATGGCATTTTGCTGGATCTGGGAGTATCTTCCTATCAGCTGGATACTCTGGAGAGGGGATTTTCCTATCATCACGATACGACATTGGACATGCGTATGGACAGGCGACAGCAGCTTACGGCGAAGGAGATCGTAAATCAGTATTCTTTGCAGGAGTTGTCCCGCATCATCAGAGAATACGGCGAAGATAAATTTGCACAGAATATTGCAAAACATATTGTGCAGGCACGGGAGAAAAAATCGATAGAGACGACCGGAGAACTAAATGAAGTGATAAAGGCAGCGATTCCTGCAAAGATGAGGGCAGGTGTGGGACATCCTTCCAAAAGGACTTTTCAGGCGATTCGAATCGAATGTAACAGAGAGCTGGAAGTGTTGAAAAATTCTCTGGACATGCTGATCGGTCTGCTGCATCCGGGAGGACGGCTTTGCATCATTACCTTTCATTCTCTGGAAGACCGTATTGTGAAAAATGCATTTCGAAAAAATGAGAATCCCTGTATATGCCCGCCGGAGTTTCCGGTCTGTGTATGCGGAAAACAGTCTCAGGGAAAAGTAATTACGAGAAAACCGATTTTACCGGGGATAGAAGAGACAGAAAGTAATAAAAGAGCAAAGAGTGCTAAGCTGAGGGTATTTGAAAAGAGGTAGAATATGGCCGCAAGAAGTCAGAGAAGACATTACGAAGGCCGAAGGGCGAATAGAGATAACAATGGAATAAGAAACAACATCTATGTGTATGGCAATACAGCAAGAGAGCTTGATGTAAGAGAGGCGATCAGGGAAAAACCAAAGAAAAAGCCGAGCATTGCCGTCAGGAAGAACCAGGAAAAGGCGATGCGTATGAATCCCGCCTATGTACTGTTTCTGACGACCGCTCTCGTTGTTTCCAGCATCATACTGATCAGTTATATCCGTCTGCAATCCGAGATTACCAACAGTATCAATCGTATCGCGTCTCTGGAAAGTGAACTGAATGCTCTGCGGCTGTCCAATGATGAGGAATACAGCCGGATTGAAAGCAGTGTAAATCTGGAGGAGATCAAACGAATTGCAATTGAGGAGCTGGGTATGACCTATGCGACGGAGGGACAGGTAGTGGAATATTCTTCTGAGGGAAGCGATTATGTGAGACAGGTAGCAGATATTCCTGATTGAGACAGCAGGTGTTACAGTGGAAAGAGTAGTAGAACAAAAATTTACAACAAAGATGCAAAAGAAGCTGATAGTATTGTTTGTATTTATACTGTCAGCTTTCGTTGGATTGAGTGCCCGTCTCATACTGATCAACAGAGACAACGGGGAACAGTATAAGAGGCAGGTGCTTTCTCAGCAAAGATATGACAGTCGTGTCATTCCTTATAAAAGAGGGGACATTGTGGACTGTAAAGGGACGAAACTGGCTGTCAGTGAAAAGGTATACAACGTCATACTGGATGCCAATCTCGTACAGGAAAAGGAAGAATATATCGAAGATACGCTGAAAGCGCTTGGCAGTTGCTTCGGATTTGATACTTCGGAAATCCGTGCCTATATTGCAGCCAATCCCAATTCCCATTATTATGTAATGGCAAAGCAGCTCTCCTATGATGAAATTGATCCCTTCGTACAGCTTCAGAATGATACGAAAAACAATCCGAATATTAAAGGTGTTTGGTTTGAGGAAGAGTACAAGAGGACCTATCCGGGAGGCAGTCTGGCCAGTGATCTGATCGGTTTTACCGGAAAGGACAATACAGGAACTTACGGACTGGAAGAATATTATAATGATACATTAAATGGAATCAATGGCAGGGAATATGGGTATCTTAATGATGATTCCACGTTGGAGAGACGGACAAAAGCTGCGATAGATGGCAATACGATTGTGACTACGATTGATGCCAATATTCAGAGCATTGTGGAAAAGTATTTGAAACAGTTCAATGAAGAGAATAAGGATGTGGCGAGAGAGGGAAATGGTTCTTATAATGCGGCCTGTATTATGATGAATGTCAATACGGGAGAAATCCTCGCCATGGCCAATTTCCCGAACTATGATTTGAATGATACGAAAAATCCGCAGCCGTTGCTGGGAACCTATAAACTGGATGCGGAAGGAAAAGAAACGGAAGAAGTCATTACGCAGGCAGTGCTGGATTCCATGGATGATGAGACGCTGTATGCCAATCTGAATGCGCTCTGGAAAAATTACTGTATCAGCAGTACCTACGAACCGGGGTCGGTGGCTAAGCCGTTTACGGTGGCTATGGGGCTGGAAAGTGGACGTATGACAGGTAATGAAAGTTACTTCTGCGACGGTGCTCTCTGGTATGGAGGCCATGAGATCCACTGCCACAATCGTCTCGGGGACGGTACGGTGACGGTGAAAGAGGCAATTGAGAAATCCTGCAACGTAGCACTGATGCAGATGGGAGATGCCATAGGAAAAGAGAACTTCCTCACCTTTCAGGATGCCTTTAATATCGGGTTAAAAACAAACGTGGATCTGGCAGGAGAGGCCAGAACGAGTGCCCTTGTATACAATGCTTCCAATATGGGAGAAACAGAGCTGGCAACTTCCACTTTCGGTCAGGGATATAATGTGACAATGATACAGATGATTACCGGCTTTTGTTCTCTGATCAATGGAGGGTATTATTATGAGCCTCATGTAGTGAATAAGATTCTGAGTTCCGACGGGACGACAATTAAAAATATTGAGCCGCGTATTTTAAAACAGACAGTATCCGCCAGCACTTCGGAAAAGATTATAGACTATTGTAATGGGGTGGTAACGGAAGGGACCGGTCATACGGCCAGACCCGCGGGCTATGCCATCGGTGGCAAGACAGGTACGGCTGAGATGAGTCCCCGTAATAAAAAGAACTACGTCGTTTCCTTTATGGGCTATGCGCCTGCGGATAATCCTGAAATTGCGATCTATGTGGTAGTGGACAGACCAAATACAGTCAGCCAGGACGACGCCAAGTTCGCAACGGGCATTGTAAAGAATATTCTGACAGAAGTGCTCCCCTATATGAATTATTTTATGACGGAAGAATTGTCGGAAGAGGAGACGGATGCAATCGTTGAAAGTGGTTTGGCGGTGAGGATTCCCGGTCTGGAGACGGAGGATACAGAGGGCGGTGAAGGTACAGAAGGAGAAGGTACAGAAGGCAGTGGAGCCGGAGAAGAGGGCAGTGAAGAGGGGGAAGGCCCTCAGGGAGAAGGTACAGAAAGTGGTGAAGAACTTTCCGAACAGGAGAAAGAATGGATGGAACGAATTGCCAGCTATGAGACAGATCCTGAGACCGGATATCTCATAGAGCCGGAAACGGGGACGCTCATTGATCCCCGGACGGGGCGGGCTGTAGACGGCAGCTCTTTTATGAATTGACAAAAGCGTCTCCAGGCATAACCTCTCAAAAGGTATAATAGATTGTATAAATTAAATTTTTGAGGGTTTTGGTGGAGAAGAATAAAACATTTCACCGGAAAAAAATACTGGTTTCCTTTCTCTTCTTTTTTCTCTGTTTCCTGGGTCTGGGAGTGAGGCTGTCGGTGCTGATGATTGGCCATTCCGAATACTACGGGCAGAAGGCTAAAGAGCTGCACGAGCGGGAGCGGAGTATCAAGGCGGCAAGGGGAAGAATATTGGACAGAAAAGGTGTGGTGCTTGCGGACAATAAGACGGTATGCACCATTTCTGTCATCCACAGTCAGATAGAAGAGAAAGAAAAAATTATCGAGATTCTGAGCAAAGAACTTGGTCTCGATGCAGATTTTGTAAGAAAGAGAGTGGAGAAAGTATCCGCCATCGAACGCATTCAGAGTAATGTGGAAAAATCGGTGGGAGATCGCATACGGGAATATGATCTGGCAGGGGTAAAGGTAGATGAAGATTTTAAAAGATACTATCCATACGGGGAACTGGCTTCCAAGGTATTGGGATTCACCGGCGGGGATAATCAGGGAATCATTGGACTGGAAGTGACCTATGATTCTGTACTGGAAGGGGAAGCCGGAACGATACTGACAGTGACAGACGCCAGAGGGATCGAAGTAGACAGCGCGGGAGAAGACCGGATCGAACCGGTGGACGGAAAAGATCTTGTCATTTCCATGGATATGAATATTCAGAAATATGCCACGCAGCTTGCCTATCAGGCGATGGAGACAAAGCAGGCAGACAGTGTGTCCATCATTGTGATGAATCCTCAGAATGGAGAAATCCTGGCAATGGTCAATGTACCGGAATTTGACTTAAACGCACCTTTCGATTATGATGGAGAGGATGCAGTGGGAATGACTCAGAAGCAGAAGCAGGACGCATTGAACCGGATGTGGCGTAACGGCTGTATCAATGATACGTATGAGCCGGGCTCCACATTCAAAACAGTGACGGCCGCCGCGGGACTGGAGGCCGGTGTTGTCCACACTTCGGACTCTTTTCATTGCCCGGGATATATTATTGTAGAGGATCGTAAGATCAGATGTCACAAAGTGGGAGGCCATGGCAGTGAGGACTTTATCCAGGGTACGATGAATTCCTGCAATCCGGTATTTGTGACAGTAGGAATGCGGCTGGGCAGTGATCAGTATTATGAGTATTTCAAAAAGTTCGGGCTGTTAAATAAGACCGGCATTGACTTGCCGGGAGAAGCGGCAACGATTATGCATCAAAAAGAAAATATCGGCATGGTAGAATTGGCCACCATATCGTTTGGGCAGTCTTTTCAGATCACGCCTATTCAGCTTATGACGACAGTTTCTTCTTTTGTCAATGGGGGCAGACGGGTGACACCTCATTTTGCGATACGGGCAACGGAACAGAGTGGCAGGACTGTGAAAGAATTTTCCTATCCGGTACAGGAAGGTATTGTCAGCGGAGAAACATCGGAGACGATGAAAATGCTTCTGGAGCAGGTGGTGGAAAACGGAGGCGGAAAAAACGCTGTTGTGGAAGGATATCGTATCGGAGGTAAGACAGCTACCAGCCAGACACTGCCAAGGGGCAGCGGAAAATATATCTCTTCTTTCCTTGGGTTTGCTCCGGCAGACGACCCTCAGATCATGGCCGTGGCTATTATCAACAATCCCCAGGGTACCTACTATGGTGGACAGATAGCGGCTCCTGTCATCAGACAGCTTTTTGAGAATATTCTCCCATATCTTGATATCAGAGGTATGGAGGAAGACAGTGAACAGCATAGCGGGGGACAGACATAGTTTCCGATACAATTTGCTCTGTCCGTCAGCAGAGAAAGAAAACACCAGGCGAAAGGATTAAAAAACATGATACCATACAGCTGGGTAGCAATACCGGTTATTATCGCATTTGTCATCAGTATTATAGCGGGACCGTTTGTCATTCCCTTTTTAAAGAAACTGCATGTGGGGCAGACAGAGCGGGATGAAGGACCGAAGTCACATCTGAAAAAATCAGGGACGCCGATTATGGGAGGAATCCTGATCCTGGGCAGTGTTGTGCTGACTTCTCTGCCATATGTGAGGACGTATCCGAAGATTATTCCGATACTCTTTCTCACGCTTGGATTTGGCCTGATCGGTTTTTTGGATGATTATATTAAAGCTGTCCTGAAACGTTCAGAAGGGTTGACACCTGCACAGAAAATGGGAGGGCAGATCGTAGTAACGGCAATTTTCGCCTATTATCTCGTCCATTATATGCAAATGGATCTGGCCATGAAAATACCTTTTTTTCCGGATAAGATGCTGGATTTTGGCTTCCTGAACATACCGATTCTTTTTTTTGTTATCATCGGTACGGTAAACGGCACCAATTTTACAGACGGACTGGATGGGCTGGCCAGTAGTGTGACAATTATGGTTGCGACATTTTTTACGGTGGTGGCGATCGGTACAGGCAGCGGTATTGAGCCTGTTACCTGTGCCATGGTAGGCTCCCTGCTCGGATTTCTCTTATTCAACGTATATCCGGCGAAGGTATTTATGGGAGATACCGGATCCCTGGCACTTGGAGGCTTTGTAGCGTCCTGCGCCTATATGATGCAGATGCCGTTATTTATTGCTATCGTCGGTTTTATTTATTTACTGGAAGTGTTATCGGTCATCATTCAGGTGAGCTATTTCAAGGCTACCGGCGGAAAACGAATTTTTAAAATGGCGCCCATTCATCATCATTTTGAACTGTGTGGATGGTCAGAGACAAGGGTGGTTGCAGTATTTTCCACCGTAACGGCAATTCTTTGCCTTGTGGGACTGCTGGCGCTGTAAGGCTTGAAAGTTTGAAAAAGAGATTTTGTAACGATGTCCCTGTTCGCTGAGGACAGACACAGAGTTGCAAATCAATTGCAATGCAGAGGAGACGGGTATGGACCTGAGAGAGAAAAATATACTTATCGTAGGTACTGGTATCAGCGGTATCAGCGCGGCCCGGTTGGTAGCCAGAGTGAGTGAGGGCAGAGCGGAGATCATTTTCTTTGACAGCAATAAAAAACTGTCGGTGGCAGATGTTCAGAAAAAGCTGCCGGATGGAATCGGGGCGGAAATCCATACGGGGATATTACCGGAAGAAGTGGCCGGGAGAACAGATCTTGTTATCTTAAGTCCGGGTGTACCTGTAGATTCGGAATGGATTCAAGCATTGCGAGACAGAGGAATTCCCGTCTGGGGAGAGGTGGAGCTGGCGTATCGCTTTGCGAAAGGCAGACTCATCGCCATCACAGGGACGAACGGAAAGACCACTACGACGGCTCTGACCGGACAGATCATGCAGGACTATATGGGAGAGGCCTTTGTAGTGGGGAACATCGGAATACCCTATACGGATATCGCCTGTGATACGACGGAAAAATCCGTAACTGTGGCGGAGATCAGCAGTTTTCAACTGGAGACAACTTATGATTTTACACCGGACGTATCTGCGATTCTGAATATTACGCCGGATCATCTGGATCGTCATCATACGATGGAAAACTATGTGGCAATCAAAAAATCCATCGTAAAAAATCAGAAAAAAGACAGTCGCTGCATCTTAAACTACGATGATACCTATACGAGAGCTTTTGGAACAAGTATACCGGCCCGTCCTTTTTACTTTTCCTCTTCCGGGAAGCTGGAAAACGGGATTTATCTGGAAGAAGATGCGATATGGCTTGCCGATGGCAATGAACCTGTAAAGGTGATGCACATTCAAGAGATGAAGCTGCTGGGCAGACACAATGTGGAAAATGTCATGGCAGCCATTGCTATGACTTACAGTATGGGAGTACCCCTTAAAAATATTGTGGATACAGTAAAAGAGTTCAAAGCAGTGGAACACAGAATCGAGTATGTGGCTACGAAGCGGGGCGTCGATTATTACAATGACTCTAAAGGAACGAACCCGGATGCTGCAATTAAGGGAATACAGGCGATGAACCGTCCTACCATATTGATCGGGGGCGGCTATGATAAAGACAGTGAATACGATGAGTGGATTCGGGCCTTTGACGGTAAAGTGAAATGGCTTGTACTCCTGGGACAGACCCGGGATAAAATTGCACAGTGTGCAAGAAAATATGGGTTTTACAATATTTTAATGGTGGACAGTCTGGAGGAGGCGGTGGAAATATGTGCTGCGAAAGCGGTGGAAGGCGACGCGGTACTTTTATCTCCGGCCTGTGCCAGCTGGGGAATGTTTCCCAATTATGAAGTCCGGGGAACACTGTTCAAACAATATGTTGCCAATCTGGAGGAATGAGTTTGAATCGATTCAGGGAAAGGAAAAAAAAGAAAGCAGATCAGTATTTTGATTACAGTCTTTTGTTCATTGTCCTCTTTTTGCTTGGTTTTGGGATGATTATGATCTATTCCACAAGTTCTTACGAAGCGAGCAAAGATTATGGGGATGCGGCTTACTATCTGAAAAAGCAGGCAGTTTCCACGACACTGGGGATTGCGGCAATGATAGTGACGGCAAATATTCCCTATCATTTCTGGGAAAAATTTGCAGTACCGGGCTATATCATATCTGCAGTGCTGATTTGCCTGGTCCTGACACCCATCGGTGTCAAAGTAAAGGGGGCAAGAAGGTGGCTGGATTTTGGCATTGGTTTTAGGCTGCAGCCTGCCGAAATTGCAAAACTGTGCATGATTTTGTTTCTGGCCAGTCTGGTTTGTAAAATGGGAAAGGGGATTCGTACAGGAAAGGGATTTGCCACGGTATTGCTCGTACCGTTGCCCATCAGCCTGATGATATGGAAGATTACAGATAATATGAGTTCGGCCATTATTGTTTTTGGCATTGCGGCCCTGATGCTCTTTGTTTCCAGTCCTGACTATAAAAAATTTATTTTACTTGGTCTGGCCGGTTCGGGCGCTATCGCCGCATTGATATACATCATCGTACATATGGCTTCCTCAGAGAATCTGGGTTTCAGGGGAGAGCGGATTTTAGCCTGGCTGGACCCGGAGGCCTATGCCAGTGGCAAGGGATTTCAGACGCTGCAGGCGCTGTATGCCATCGGTTCCGGCGATATTTTTGGAAAAGGGCTGGGACAGAGCATGCAGAAACTGGGTTTTATTCCAGAGGCCCAGAATGATATGATCTTTTCGATTATATGCGAAGAGCTTGGTCTTTTCGGAGCGATTGCGATTATATTGCTCTTTTTGCTTCTTATCTGGCGATTTATGATTGTGGCCAATAATGCGCCTGATCTGTTTGGGGCGCTGCTGGTCGTAGGAGTCATGGGCCATATTGCCATTCAGGTTATTTTAAATATAGCAGTTGTCACAAATACTATCCCCAATACGGGAATCTCCTTGCCGTTTATCAGTTATGGCGGTTCTTCCGTCATGTTTCTGCTGATCGAAATAGGATTGGTGCTCAGTGTGTCCCATTCGATTCGTCTGAAGGAGGTGTAGATGAATTTATTTGTCGTTTGCCATAGATGACAAGATACATAAATTCCCGTATGTCATAAGATAGAATAGGTCTTTTTCATCAAAGGTTGAGAAGGTGAATCAGTGGATTCTATTCATATTTATGGAGGGATTCCCCTTTCCGGGGAAGTACGGGTACAGGGATCTAAAAACGCCGTATTGCCTATTCTTGCAGCAGCAGTTCTTGTAGATGGCGTTGTCACACTGACAAATTGTCCGAGAATAGCGGATGTGGAGTGTATGGTCAGGCTTTTGACAAGCGTCGGCTGTCATGTACAATGGGAAAATGGACAGATCAGGATAGATGCGAGAGGGGCTTTCGGGGACAGCTTACCGGCAGAATATGTGACACAGATGCGGTGTTCTGTCATTATGATGGGAGCTGTTCTTGGCAGGAATAAAAAGATAAGCATCAATTATCCAGGGGGCTGTGTCATCGGAAAGCGCCCTATAGATATGCACTTACAGGCATTTGCCAGAATGGGTGTCAGTCTGACAGAGAAAAACAATATACTGACAGCATGTACGGAAAATCTGTGTGGAAGTGATGTTTCTCTTCCTTTTCCCAGTGTGGGAGCTACCGAAAATACCATATTGGCCGGCGTGCTGGCAAAGGGAGAGACGATAATCCGGGGCGGTGCAATGGAACCGGAGATTCAGGCGCTCTGTCAGTTTCTGGTCCGCGCCGGAGCAGATATCCGAAGAGATGAAAAAGAAGGAACGCTTCGCATCAGAGGGGTGGAGCGGTTACATTCCTGTACGTATGATATTCCTTTCGACAGGATTGTAGCAGGCACTTACCTGCTGGGCTGTATGGCGGCAGGAGGCAGTATCAGGCTGACCGGTGTGGATGTGAGTCAGTTGACGGCTGTCATGACAGTGATTGAGAAAATGGGAGGCAGATGGGAATACCGGAATGGCGGGATTGTATTGAAGGCGCCGGGAAGGCCCAGAGCCATTTCCTATCTGAAAACGGAAGTATATCCGGGCTACCCGACAGATCTGCAGTCTCAGCTTCTGGCAGTGCTGGCGTTGGCGGAAGGAAAAAGTGTCGTAGAAGAGTCGATTTTTGAAAATCGTTTTCGTGTAGTTCCACAGTTGAATAAAATGGGAGCATCTATTAATATAGAAGGAAGTTGTGCAGTGGTACAGGGAAGAAAAGACCTCTGGGGAGCATGTGTGACTGCTCAGGAGCTTCGGGGTGGAGCTGCGTTGTGTATCGCGGCGTTGGCGGCAAAGGGGGAAACCTATATTGGGAACAGGCATTTTATTGACAGAGGATACGAGGCTTTGGAACGGGATATCCGAAGTCTTGGAGGCAGAATATGAAGAAAAGGATATGCATACTTTTAGGCGGATGTATCGTGGGTACCCTGCTGGGAGGCCTGATGTTCATAGCGCTTCGATATTACAAGGTGACTACTGTCTATGTGGAGGGTAACATACATTATAATAATGAAGAAATTATGGATATGGTCATGACGGGGACACTGGGTAATAATTCACTGTATCTGGCATTGAAATATAAAAACAAAGGTGTAGATAATATTCCTTTTGTACAGACGATGGATGTAAAGATACTTTCCCCGGATACGATCAAAATTACTGTATATGAGAAAGCGATGGCAGGGTATATTGAATATCTTGGAAGATATATGTATTTTGACAAAGACGGCATTATCGTGGAGTCATCCGAACTGCAGACGCCAGGGGTGCCCCAGGTATCGGGGCTTACCTTTGGCTATGTAGTCATGCATGAAAAATTACCGGTAGAAAATCCTGAGATTTTCGAAGATATTCTGGATATTACCCAGCTTTTAAATAAATATGAAATTCAGGCGGACAAGATACTTTTTGATAAATCAATGCGTAAAACCCTGTATTTTGGGGAGGCCAGAGTCAGTCTGGGCTCCAATGACAATATCGGAGAGAAGATTATGAAGTTAAAGGCAATTCTTCCGGAGCTGTCAGGGAAAAAGGGACTTTTGCGGATGGACAACTATTCGGAGGAAATGCAGAATATTACCTTTGAGATAGATTCTGAATGAAAAACGGAGAATTTGGCAAAAAACGGAAAGAAAAAGTAATACAGAAACAAAAAAAACAATTGCTTAATTTATTGAAAAATAGTATTATAAACTACATAGAGTTTATAAGGGGCCATGAAGGAGGAAATACCTTTGCTAGAAATAAAGACGAACGAGGCGGAATCTGCAGCCAAAATCATTGTAGTTGGCGTTGGAGGTGCAGGTAATAACGCTGTAAATAGAATGATCGATGAAAGTATTGATGGTGTGGAATTTATCGGTATCAATACGGACAAGCAGGCGTTGCAGCTTTGTAAGGCTCCGAAACTGTTGCAGATCGGAGAGAAGCTGACAAAGGGTCTGGGTGCCGGCGCAAAACCGGAGATCGGACAGAAAGCAGCAGAAGAAAATATAGATGAAATCACAAATGCCCTGAGAGGTGCTGACATGGTATTCGTAACATGCGGTATGGGAGGGGGCACTGGTACAGGAGCGGCTCCTGTAGTGGCCAAGGTCTCTAAGGAAATGGGTATTTTGACAGTAGGTGTTGTGACAAAGCCCTTTCGTTTTGAGGCAAAGGCGCGGATGATCAATGCCGTAGGCGGTATTGAGCGTTTGAAAGAAAACGTGGATACACTCATTGTGATCCCAAATGATAAGCTGCTTGAAATTGTGGACAGAAGGACGACGATGCCCGATGCCCTTAAGAAAGCGGATGAAGTGTTGCAGCAGGCGGTACAGGGGATTACAGACCTGATCAATTTGCCGGCAATTATCAATCTGGATTTTGCTGATGTTCAGACTGTCATGAAGGATAAAGGAATTGCTCATATCGGTATTGGTTCCGGTAAGGGCGAGGATAAGGCAGGAGATGCGGTGAAGATGGCTGTAGAGAGTCCGCTGTTGGAAACGACGATTTCCGGTGCGACTCATGTCATTATCAACGTATCCGGAGACATTACATTGTCAGATGCGGCGGATGCGGCGGATTATGTGCAGAATTTGGCAGGTGATGAAGTCAATATTATATTTGGTGCCATGTTTGATGAGACAGCAGCTGACAGTTGTACGATAACTGTAATTGCTACTGGCCTGGAGGCAAATATAACGCCGCGGATTACACCGGCGGGGAATTATCAGACTTACAAAGCACAGCAGGTAAAGCCGATGAAGCAGCCAATGCCGATGAAGCATGCAGTGCCAATGAAGCAGCAGTCTGTGCCAAACCGAAACATAGGGACGGTGCCTTCTCAGCCCGTACAGAGCGTAAATGTGCAGCAGCTCTCCGGTATCAGAAAGCCCGCAGATATTAAGAGCAATGTAGAAGAAAAAACATTGAGTATTCCAAGCTTCTTACAGAAAAAATAAATAGGACAAGCAATTGAGAATGAATGATAACCTGAAGGAAATTTTCCTTCAGGTTTTTTTATTCTAAAAACAAGACCTTTTGACACCCGAATCGCATGGGCGTGTTTCTTTTTTGTAGATTTTTGTCAGGAAATATTACAGATTGCAGGTACAATTTTGACAAAATATTTGCCTCTTTCTTTTTATAATGTATCCATTGGAACATGCGGGAGGTGAGTCGTGAAATATGAACTGTATATTGATGTATTCTTCCTGCTGAATTTTTTCATGGATACCTTGCTGTTGTTTCTTATCAGAAAAATTCTGAAATGTACTGCCACACATGCGAGGCTGCTTATAGGCGGGGCCTTTGGAGCGGGAATGACATGTATGATAACGGTCATGCCTATGATACCTGTCTGGATGAAACTGTTCGCGGGATATGGAGTGATCAGTATATGTATGATTAAAATCAGCTTTCCGGGGATGCATTTCAAGTCTGTCTGCCGGGCTGCTGTATATTTGTATGGATTTGCTTTTTTATTGGGTGGTGTGCTGGAGTTTTTATCCGTACATATTCCTTTTTTTCGAACATACAGGATAGGAATTCTGGGTATATGCATGACTGGCATCATTATATATGCGATTGTCTGTACTGTTTATGAAAAACAGAAACAAAAAGGAAGCTGCCTTTTTCCGGTAAAGCTTGTATGGCGGGACAAAACATTTGTTTTAAAGGCTCTTGCGGATACCGGTAACAGTTTATATGAACCTGTCAGCGGGAAGCCGGTATCCATTGTGGAAAAGAAGGTGTTGGAGGCGGTTTTTGCAGGCGGGAAACCGGAAATATTCCGGGCGATCCCCTTTCACAGTATTGGGACTTCTCATGGGATCATAGAGGGGTATGAAATTACGGAACTGATTGTCTACGAAGAAAATGAAAAAATAAGAATAGAGAAGCCGATGGTTGGATCGTTTGACGGGAAGTTGTCAACGAAGTCGGCGTATCAAATGATATTGCATCCAACATTAATTAAATGGCAGGAGGAAAGAATATGATTTTTAAGGTGGCGATACCGGGAAAAATACAATTTCGAATGATCAGAAGGGAGCCTGGTTTCCTGCTTCATAAGGAAGGCGACGTTCATTATATCGGAGGGGCAGAAGTGCTTCCGCCGCCCCTTGAGGCATTGGAGGAAGAAGAAGTCATAAGCGGACTGGGAACAGACAGCGAACAGGAAGCCAAAGCCACACTGATTGAGCACAATCTGCGTCTGGTGGTGTACATAGCGAAAAAGTTTGACAATACGGGAGTGGGTGTGGAAGATTTGATTTCCATTGGGACAATTGGATTGATTAAATCGATCAATACTTTTAATCCCGGGAAAAATATTAAGCTGGCAACCTACGCTTCCCGATGTATTGAAAATGAGATACTGATGTACCTGCGTAAAAATAACAAGGCAAAAGTGGAGGTATCCATCGATGAGCCGTTGAATGTAGACTGGGATGGAAATGAGTTGCTTTTGTCAGATATTCTTGGGACAGATGAGGATGTTATTTACCGGGATATCGAAAATGAAGTGGAACGGAAGCTTTTATTTAAGGCAGTGAGTAAATTATCTGAACGGGAAAGAACCATTATCAGTCTTCGGTTTGGGCTCAACACGGTGGACGGAGAGGAGATGACGCAGAAAGAAGTGGCCTCCCTTTTGGGGATTTCTCAGTCCTATATATCCAGACTGGAGAAAAAGATCATAAAAAGGCTGAAACGGGAGATGGTGAAAGAAGGATAAAAATCTTGTCTGATTGGAGGGGTATTGGGCGAAAGATTCTTTTGAAAATTTCAGAAAGCGACGCATAGTAAATTGCCATAGTGAGAATCATTTTAGTAGAGAAAAAAATCAGGAGGAATCTTGCTATGGCGCTTAACAAAGTGGAAATATGCGGAGTCAATACAGCAAAGCTTCCCTCTCTCTCCAATGAGCAGAAGACGAAGCTTTTTGAACGAATCAA
This sequence comes from uncultured Lachnospiraceae bacterium, assembly GCA_910587635.1. Taxonomy (GTDB): domain Bacteria; phylum Bacillota; class Clostridia; order Lachnospirales; family Lachnospiraceae; genus VSOB01. The sequence goes on along the minus strand of CAJUNB010000031.1, from coordinate 3,931 downwards.
AGAAGGCGATATGGAAGCCAGAAACGAATATACAGAAGGGAACCTGCGTCTTGTCTTGAGTGTCATAAAGCGATTCTCCAACAGTAATGAAAATCCTGACGACCTGTTTCAGATCGGCTGTATTGGTCTGATGAAGGCGATTGACAACTTTAATACAGAATTGGATGTGAAATTTTCCACTTATGCGGTACCAATGATCATCGGAGAAATACGCCGGTTCCTTCGGGATAACAACAGTATCCGGGTGAGTCGTTCTCTGAAAGACACAGCATACAAAGCGATCTATGCCAGAGAAAATTTGACGAAAAAGAACTTAAAAGAGCCGACCATCATGGAAATTGCAGAAGAGATCGGCGTATCCAAAGAAGATATTGTCTATGCCCTGGACGCCATCCAAAATCCTATGAGTCTGTATGAACCTGTCTATACGGATGGCGGCGATACACTCTATGTCATGGATCAGGTCAGTGATAAAAAAAATAAAGAAGAGCTGTGGGTGGAACATCTGTCGCTGCGGGAAGCCATGCTGCGGCTGAATGACCGGGAAAACGAGATTATTACCCTCCGGTTTTTTGAAGGGAAGACACAGATGGAGGTAGCGGAGATCATCGGTATTTCCCAGGCACAGGTATCCCGTCTGGAAAAAAATGCGTTGAAGGTGATGCGGAATTATCTGGCGGGGTAGAGACAGACCGGATGGGACGAAAAAAGAGGCAGAGGATATGGCAGAAGAGACTATATCAGAAAAAGAGCGGGAAAAGGGCACTTCATGGGGAAGTGCCTTTTTTCTATAGGAAATTGCTTCGCATTTTCTATAAAAGAAAATATAGATGTGCAGCGCGCTTCTGTTCTTCCGTTTCAGTTGAAAAACTACCCCAGATATAGTAATATAATACTATCTGTATCAGATCGTATTGGCAAATGCCAGATACAAAAAGGAATCCTTATGAATGCACAAAAACGTATTGTTTATCTGGATATGGCAAAAGGGGTCGGCATTGTACTGATGATAGCAGGACATCTGATAGGTTCTCTTCAGTCTATTGACAATAAAAGCTGGTTTTCCGGTGTCTATCAGTTTATCGCTTCTTTTCATATGCCGTTGTTCTTTATTATTTCCGGAATTTTACTTTGGATTACGAAAGAGGAAGAGCGGGAGTACGGACTGATTGTCTGCCGTAAGGCAAAGGCGCTGTTGATTCCCTATCTTACATTCAGTCTGATCTATTTTGTTATCAATGTCTGTACCTGTATACTCCATCCCGAATTGCTGGCATTTTCAGATTTGTGGAAGTTTTTTATCTATAGTATAACATTTCGTGGTGTATCAGTGCTCTGGTTTCTGCCAACTCTGTTCTTTGGGGAAATCCTGTTTTTATGGTGCAGAAAGCGGTTGGATGATGTTTGCCTGACAGGGCTGTTTGCAGTGACCGGATTTCTGATGCTGTTTCTTTCTCCGGTGTTTGGCCAGGAGGTATGGGAAGGAAGTCTGGGAATGATGGCGCTGGGAGCAGTATTGCAGACAATGGCCCGGAGTCTTTTGTCCTGTACGCTGCTGCTGATAGGTTACTGGGCAGCCCATGTGATCGGGACAGGAGAAAAGAAATCCATACCGGGGTTTCTGGTTGGAGCCGTCATGCTGGTTGCCTGTGGAATACTTTGCTTTCAAAATGGTTCTGTAGATTTGAACTATATGGTATTTGATCATTTTCTGCTCTATATGGGAAACGCCTGTCTCGGTTCTTTCGGGGTAATACTGATTTGTAAAAATATGTTTTGTTCCAGGCTTCTTTTATTTTTTGGCGTCAATTCCCTTGTTATTATGGCAACACATATGGAATTTAAAGTGATGCTCCATACCATTCAGTTTTCTTATTGGCTCAATCGGTATGTAACCCGGGCAAAGGAACTGGTACTGTTTGTTACGATGGCGGTTCTGATTACGGTAATGGAAGCAGGTATTGTTTTTGTTTATAATCATTATCTTTATTTTTTGATCGGTAAGAAAAGGCCGGTAAAGTAGATGAAAAGTGATGGTTTGAATAGAAAAGCCGAAGCAGCGGTTTTGTTTGTGAAAAGATACTTGATATAGAAAGACGGAAAGGGGAATCAATTATGATAAAAGTAAAAAGATACGGATTTCGCAAAGGGATGGCAGCGTTGTGTGCAGGGGCGCTTTTGGCATCATCCATGACAGTGATGGCAGCCGGGGGCTCTGACAATACGCCGCCGCCGGCAGACGCAGCTTCCGGAGGTGTGATATATTCCAATATTTACGGAGAAGTGCTTGTGACGAGACAGGCAGACGGGACTTATAGCTATACTTTTTTTGATGATGACAGACCGGCAGTCCAGGAGCTGCTCAGTGCTCTGAATGCGGGGAAGAAGATCGATCTGGATAAACTGTTGACGGAGTCTTCCACGTCCATACAGAGAATCACTACCGAAGACGATGTGGCGATTCCCAATGACATTGCCAATTCCGGTGCTGCAGCCAGTGGCAACAGGGGCAGTTACGACGTGGGCAGCATATATGGGCCGGATCTGAATTCCGCGGAAATTTCCCAGGTGCAGACGGCAGTGTCCAGTTTTTTGATTCAGAACAATGTAGCGTCCATGAGTGATATCAATAAAGTACGGACTGCCCATGATTATCTGATGCAGACGTGTGTTCCTGCGGGAAGCGGCAATAGAAATCACCGTGATAATGCCTGGGGAGCTCTTGTCTATCATGAGGCAAATGCAAAAGGCTATGCCAGGGCAATGAAGGCGCTCTGTGATGCCATGGGAGTGGGCAGTTATGCAATTGCCGCCAATAACAGTTCTTCTTTAAAGGATTATATGTGGAATACAGTGCTGATTAACGGAGAGTGGTATATCGTGGATGTGTTCTGTGATGACAGCAATGGCGCTTATATAACCTACCTGATTTCTGACAGCGAGTATATGGCGTTGGGAATGCGTTGGAATACGGGAAGCAACGTGCCTGTATGTAAAAAGAGTTATAAGAAATAGTAAGATTGTGAAATATAGGAGGCCATTGTTTCATGTATCATCGTTTTTCGGAGGTCAGACAGTATTTGATTTCTGTTTTGGGCGTTCCTTATTATGAAACAGAAGAATGTATTTTATTTTGCGGCGATACACTTGCAATGCAAAAGGAAATACAAGGTTCGTTATTTGATACAATTATTACAAGTCCGCCCTACAACATAGGCAAGGAATATGAAGGGTAAAATCCCTACAGGATTATATAGTCTGGTCGGTCCAGTGGATTTCAGACGCGTGCAAACTCCTGTCTTCTAATGGCGCTCTGTTGCTGAACCTGGGGTATGTTCCCGTGGAAAATCATGGGCGTGCAGTTCCCATTCCTTATTTATTGTGGGATAAAATACCTCTTTACCTGAATCAGGAAATTGTATGGAATTATTCGGCTGGAGTTGCCTGTAAAAACTATTTGAGCCCGCGGAATGAAAAAATATTGTGGTATGTGAAAAATCCAAAGGAATATACATTTCATTTGGATGCCATACGGGATAAAAATGTAAAATATCCCAATTCCAAAAAAATGGCAGGCTGCGTGTCAATACACTGGGGAAAAATCCGTCCGATGTATGGGAAATAGCGAAAGTGACCACAGGATACCAACGTTCTGCCAAGGAACGAACCCCGCATCCATGCCAGTTTCCTACGGATTTGATTGACAGGCTGGTTTTGGGATTTTCCGATCATGACAGTATTGTATTTGACCCTTTTGTAGGCTCGGGAACGACTTTTATATCGTGTTTGCGTACCCTCAGTGGACAAAGGGACACACGGTCGGAGAAGAGCCAATTTTTGCCCCTGTTTCGTTGCTTTCCTTCCGCGTACGTCCAGTACGCGTCAATCAAGCGCCTCGCAGGGACAAAAATTGACTTCTTTCCGACTCTCT
>CAJUNB010000030.1 GCA_910587635.1 uncultured Lachnospiraceae bacterium | reverse complement strand
GAGCGGCACTGCTCACGAAGATGCCTGTGCCTGAACAGACATTGACAGGCTGGCTGCTTGCAGGCATAGCTGACGGAAGCTGTTGCGATAGTGCGAAGCACGTGAGCGAGGGAACGCAGTTCCTGAGCGGCACTGCCAACATCATCCAAAGAAAGGTTCCCAATTATGAAATGCGAAAGCTGCGGATACGAACTGGAAGAGGACAAGCTTTATTGTCCGAAATGCGGATATGAAATACATATGGTTCCCGATTTTGATCCGGAGATAGAAGAAAAGATTACCGGTGCATTGGAAGGAATTACCAATCATCTTATTGAGAGCGAAAAAAAGGAGGAAAAAGAAGCACAGAGAGAAAAGAAAGAAAAACAGGAGATCAAAATCAGTTTTATCAGCACAATGATAGCTGTTATTCTTATTATAATGCTGGCTGTTGGATTATTATTGTCAAACCACATGGGAACGATGGAAGCCAGAGTTGACCGGGCCAGGAAAGCCGCTTCTGAAAAAAATTATCCAAAAGCTATTGAAAATATGCTGAAGGCAGTGGAAATGGATAACTCCAATATGGAACTGAAATATGCACTGGGAGAATACCATCTGCTTGATGGACAGACTTCAAAGGCCATCGCTGTCTTCCAGGAAATAATTGCCGCCGATGGTGAAAATGAAGAAGCTTACAGGGGTCTGATCGGTATTTATGAAAAAGCTGAAGATTATGAAGCTGTCAATCAGCTCGTTCTGTCCAGCCATTCTGACAAGATTATAAACACATTTACAAAATATATTGCAAATCCTCCCGAATTTAATTATGAGCAGGGAACCTATGACACAATACTGCGGCTGAAACTTTCGGCCAATACTTCTGGAAAAGTCTATTATACACTGGATGGAAGTGAACCGGATGAAAGGAGTCAGGTCTATACAAATCCTATTGTTCTGGATGATGGAATTTGTACAGTTAGGGCATTTTTTATCAATGATTATGGGATTCGAAGCGAGACAGCTGTCCAAATCTATCAGATTCATCTGAACAAGGCCCATGAACCGGAGATCAGCCTGGATTCAGGAAATTACACACAGCCGCAGATGATTACAGTGACAGTACCAAAAGGAGAAAGTGTCTATTATACGATAGATGGAAGCGTTCCTACGATGGACAGTATTTCTTACAACAACCCCATTGCACTTCCTATGGGGGATAGTACCTATTGTTTTATTTCCTATAACGAAGACGGGGTTGCCAGTGGAGTGGTACAACGCCAATACAAATTTGATTTCCAGGCTGTACTGGACCTTCCAAGTGCCGTAAATCTTCTGATTGTAGGACTTATGCAGAAAGGGATTATAACGGATATCAACTGTTCCGTTCCTGATCGGAATGGACGTAACCTGTATGTTTGCAGTAGTGCCATTTCTATCAATCAGAGGTCTTATTATCTCATGGTAGAGTATTATAAGGATCTCACCGGCGTGGACACAAGGACAGGAAATATGTACTGTGTGGATGCAGAGAATGGAGCGCTGTTTAAGGCTGCTGTCGACAAGGACGGGTATTATTCTGTAGTTTCTTTTTAGAAATGACAATATTCCAGTAAATGCAAGAAGATTTTGATTGTCTTTTGGAATAAGATACTTTATCATAAAGATTAAGAAAAAATACGGAGGAAAAGAGAATGTTTCAAATTTTGGAAACCAGAGAACTGGCGGATAATATTTATCTGATGGTTGTGGAAGCAAAACGGGTAGCAAAGTCCTGTGCTCCTGGACAGTTTGTTATTGTCAGAATGGATCAGGAAGGAGAACGGATTCCTCTTACTATTTGTGATTATGACAGGGTATCCGGTAGTGTGACGATCGTATTTCAGGGCGTTGGTGCAGAGACAAAGAGAATGGCAGCTATGAAGGTGGGAGATGCTTTTCATGATTTTGTAGGGCCTCTTGGCTGTGCCTCTGAGCTGGTTTCGGAAGATAAGGAAACACTGAAAAAGAAAAAGATCCTGTTTGTTGCCGGAGGAGTGGGTACAGCCCCTGTCTATCCCCAGGTAAAATGGCTGCATGAAAACGGTGTTCAGGCCGATGTTATCGTTGGAGCAAAGACAAAGGATATGCTGATTCTGGAAGAGGAAATGAAAAAAGTGGCCGGAAATCTGTATGTGACGACGGACGATGGTTCCTATGGCAGAAGTGGCATGGTAACACAGACCATTCAGGATTTGGTAGAAAAAGAGGGCAAGCAGTATGATGTATGTATTGCCATCGGTCCGATGATTATGATGAAATTCGTTTGCAGGCTCACGGAGCAGTTACATATTCCCACTGTTGTCAGTCTGAACCCGATTATGGTGGATGGTACGGGCATGTGTGGCGCCTGTCGTGTGACAGTAGGGGGCGAAGTGAAATTTGCATGTGTGGATGGACCGGAATTTGACGGACATAAAGTAGATTTCGATCAGGCGATGAAGCGTCAGCAAATGTACAAAACAGAAGAAGGCAGAGAGCTTTTGAGATTTCAGGAAGGCAGCACCCATCATGGTGGATGCGGAAACTGCGGAGGTGATAAATAATGGATGCATTAAAAAAAGTACCGGTAAGAGAGCAGGAGCCTGCTGTACGTGCCTGCAATTTTGAAGAAGTATGCCTTGGCTATAATAAAGAAGAGGCGATGGAAGAAGCAAAGAGATGTATCAATTGTAAAAATGCACAGTGTATCAAGGGCTGTCCGGTGGCAATCAATATTCCGGCCTTTATAGAACAGATCAAAGAGGGAAATATTGAAGAGGCCTATCAGATCATCAGCCAGGACAGTTCTCTTCCCGCAGTGTGTGGCAGGGTATGTCCTCAGGAGAGTCAGTGTGAAGGCAAATGTATCCGGGGGATCAAAGGCGAGCCGATTTCCATAGGGAAGTTGGAGCGTTTTGTAGCTGATTGGGCCGGTGAAAACAATATAAAGCCGGAAGGGGCAAAGGAGAAAAAGAATAAAAAAGTGGCCGTCATCGGTTCTGGTCCTGCAGGCCTTACCTGTGCGGGAGATCTGGCTAAAATGGGCTATGATGTGACAATATTTGAAGCACTACATGAAGCAGGCGGAGTGCTTGTCTATGGGATTCCCGAGTTTCGTTTGCCAAAAGAGAAGGTAGTGCAGAAGGAAATTGACAATGTAAAATCTCTCGGTGTAAAGATTGAGACAGACGTGGTAGTGGGAAAATCTGTTACAATAGATGAATTGATGGAGGAAGAGGGGTTTGAAGCCGTATTTATCGGTTCCGGTGCAGGACTTCCCAAATTTATGGGAATTCCCGGAGAACAGGCAAACGGTGTCTTTTCTGCCAATGAGTATTTGACAAGAAGCAATCTGATGAAAGCATTCCGGGAGGATTCTACGACTCCGATTATGCGGGGAAAAAAGGTAGCTGTCGTAGGTGGCGGCAATGTTGCTATGGATGCGGCCAGAACGGCACTTCGTCTCGGTGGTGAGGTACATATCGTATACAGAAGAAGTGAAGAAGAGCTGCCTGCCAGAGTGGAAGAAGTACATCATGCAAAAGAAGAAGGCATTATCTTTGATCTGCTGACCAATCCGGTGGAAATTCTTGCGGATGAAAACGGCTGGGTAAATGGCATCAAATGTATCCGTATGGAGCTTGGTGAGCCGGATGAATCTGGCAGAAGAAGGCCGGTGGCCGTGTCTGGTTCAGAGTTTGTCATTGAAGCGGATATGGTTATCATGTCTCTTGGAACGTCTCCCAATCCTCTTATTTCTTCTACAACGGAAGGGTTGGAAGTCAATAAATGGAAGTGTATTATTGCAGATGAAGAATATGGAAAAACGACAAAAGAAGGGGTATATGCAGGCGGAGATGCCGTCACAGGTGCAGCTACTGTCATACTGGCAATGGGGGCCGGAAAAGCAGGAGCAAAAGGGATTGATACTTATTTAAGTGGAAAACAGGAATAGACTGATCTAATCTGAAGGGGAATTTGGGGTTTGAGCAAAGGATAAAAGGAGGGGAAAGCGATGCCCTGGTGTCCGAAATGCAAATACGAGTATGTGGATGGGATTACAAAATGTGCTGATTGCGGTAGTGATCTGGTAGAGAACCTGCCAGAGGAAATGGAAGAACCTGTTTCAGATTTTTCGCCCATTGTACCGGAAGAAGTGAAAGAGGCTTTGGAAAATGCAGAGAATGGAGAAGAGAAATCAGAGAAGGAAAAGTCTCCCAGGTCACAGGGTGTCTATAAAGACAGTTCTGAAAAGGCTGCTGATTTCAAGGACTCCGGTTATACATTGATTGGTGTGGGCATTTTGGGGCTGGCTGCCATAGTCCTTATGATGATGGGCGTTATTCCCTTCGGATTCCAAGGTGCAACGGCCTATTTGAGTTATAGTGTCATGTCAGCCCTCTTTCTGATCTTTATTGTAGTCGGTATCCGTTCCATGAGCTCTGCGAAAACTTATAAGAGCAAAGCACTTTCCGAAAGTAATTTAAAGGAGAAAATCATGGAGTGGTGCCGGGACAGGCTGACAGCGGAGCAGATTGACGATACCCTTACTCTGGAAACCCTCACGGAAGAGGAAAAGTATTTCAGACGTACTGAGCATATCAAAAATTTGATTTCCCATAATTTTATCAATATTGATGAAGGATTTTTAGATAATCTGATCGATGAATTTTATGCTGAAATTTTTGGGAGTTAATTCTACAGGTAATTGTGGATCAATTTCCTATAGAATGAAAAACAGGCGATGTGGGAGCCGATCTTACATCGCTTATTTTTCTATCAGAAATTATCCCGCAAACAGAGGACTGTCATGAAAATTACATTGATAACAGTAGGAAAAATAAAAGAAAGTTACTTCAGGGATGCCATACGGGAGTACACAAAACGTCTGGGACGATATTGTACGTTAGAAATCTGTGAGGTACAGGATGAAAAGACACCGGAAGGTGCTTCCCAGGCGCTGACAGATGCTATATTAGATCGGGAAGGGGAACGGATCGTAAAAAAAATCCCGGAAAACGGCTATGTCATTACTTTGGAAATCAAGGGGAAAAAACTGGATTCTGCAGCTTTTGGCAACATGATAGAAAAGCTGGGGGTGCAGGGAAAGAGCCATCTTATCTTCATCATAGGCGGTTCCCTTGGTCTGCATAAAAAGGTAAGAGACAGGGCAGATCTGGCAGTCAGTTTTTCTGACATGACCTTTCCGCATCAGCTTATGCGTATTATACTTCTGGAACAGATTTACCGCGGTTACCGGATTGTGAAAGGGGAACCATATCATAAATGAGGTAAAGACAGTTGCAAGCTAAGGGATATCGCTAAAGAAATATACATAAAATTTCTATAAATTTTCTTTAAATTGCTCCATATATAAAAAAAATATGATATAGTATTTATATTGTTAAGAAAATAACAAATAGAAGGAGGTATGATTACAATGGCGAGATTTACATTACCCCGGGATCTGTATCATGGAAAAGGGGCTCTGGAGGCACTGAAATCCTTCCAGGGAAAGAGAGCGATGATCTGTGTAGGCGGAGGCTCCATGAAGCGTTTTGGATTTCTGGACCGTGCACAGCAGTATTTGAAAGAGGCAGGTATGGAAGTGGAGCTGTTTGAAGGTATCGAACCAGATCCATCTGTTGAAACTGTGATGAAGGGCGCAGAGGCCATGTTGAAGTTTGAGCCGGACTGGATCATTGCCATGGGAGGCGGTTCTCCTATCGATGCGGCAAAAGCGATGTGGATTAAATACGAATATCCCGATATTACATTTGAGGATATGTGTAAAGTGTTCGGTATTCCGAGCCTGAGAAAGAAGGCACATTTCTGTGCGATTTCCTCTACTTCAGGAACGGCTACAGAAGTGACGGCGTTTTCCATCATTACTGATTATCAGAAGGGAATCAAGTATCCGATTGCCGATTTTGAGATTACTCCGGATGTGGCTATCGTAGATCCTGATCTGGCAGAGACAATGCCCAAAAAGCTTGTAGCGCATACAGGTATGGATGCCATGACCCATTCTGTAGAAGCTTACGTATCCACTGCAAATTGTGATTTTACAGATCCGCTGGCACTGCATTCCATCAAGATGATTCAGCATGATCTGGTAGCTTCCTATAATGGGGATATGGCAAAACGGGATTCCATGCATAACGCGCAGTGTCTGGCGGGCATGGCATTTTCCAATGCTCTTCTTGGAATCGTACATTCTATGGCCCACAAGACCGGAGCTGTTTTTGCAGATTACGGTGCACATATTATACATGGCGCTGCCAACGCTATGTATCTGCCGAAAGTTATCGCATTCAATGCAAAGGATGAGACAGCAAAGCAGCGCTATGGAGAGATAGCAGACTTTATGGAGCTGGGTGGCGATACATTGGATGAAAAAGTACAGCTGCTCATTGCTTATCTGCGAAAGATGAACGACGATCTGAATATTCCTCATTGCATCCAGCACTATGGACCGGACAGCTATCCGGCAGAGCAGGGATTTGTACCGGAGGAAATATTCCTGGAAAGGCTTCCTGAGATTGCCGCAAACGCCATTTTAGATGCGTGTACAGGTTCCAATCCCCGTCAGCCAAGTCAGGAGGAAATGGAAAAACTGTTGAAGTGCTGCTATTATGACACAGAAGTAGATTTCTAAATTTTATATATTGGTGCAGGACATTCTGCACCAATATTGAAGAGGCAGAATCGGACAGACATGTACAATACATAGGCCATTGCTTATCTATTGACATGTCTGTTTTTCTTTTTAACAAAAAATGAGAGGTGAATCGTGTGTGTGTATTTCCTTGATCACTGAAGGTTATGCACTATGATGCAACTTTGATGCAAAAATGATGATATTTTGATGCCCCTCTTTGTTATGCTGTAACAGAATCCACATTGATAATACAAAAAAGGAACAATACGGATGTTAAACAAAAAATATAGGAGATTCCTATTGGCGGCAACCGTAGGAATAGTGATTTTAACAGGTTGTGTACGAACAGAAATTTTCATAGAAAGATTGCTGGAGACAAGAAAGGTACCTGCACAGTTACAGGAAGTGTCCCGGAAAGCTGTTTTTCTGGAGAAGCTAAAAAGACAACAGGACAGCAGACAAAGGAAGATACTGATCCCTTCAATGAACGCATTGACAGAATGTTATTATTTTGACAAAAAGCTCCCGGCAGTGCCTAAACTGCCTTCCTGGGGAAGCACTCTTTCTGATTTTGTCCCGGAAGGATGGGAATTGCTGGACAGTGTAGAAATGGATTTCAATGGAGACAGAAGAGAGGACTATATAGGGGTGCTGGAAAAAACATATGCAGAGGAAGCGGATTATTGGGTATATCCACGAATTCTATTTGCTTTGGCAAGCAGTGGTGATGGAAAGTATCGGTTGGATTTTCAGGATGAAAATCTTATTCGGAGTGTTACGGAAGGAGGAGTATTTGGTGATCCATATTTACCATTGACAGCCAAAGGTAATTCTTTTACTACCCACAGCTTTGGGGGAAGCGCATGGAAATGGGAGGAAAACCGCACATATACCTATCAATCAGGCACCTGGTATTGCACAGAAACAGAAGACTTTTATGGATACGGAGGATATATCACTTCTTACGGAAAAGAGGACTGGAAAAAGGGAATCGGTATCTATAAGGAGCGCAGTTCGGAATTCAGCGATATGGAGACCCATTGGGAAGAAGAAACTGCCGACTATGATATTGTCTATGAGATGTCTCTGGATGCCCCTGTTACACTCTTTGAGGCGGGAAAACGATGGTGGCTGTCAACAGATCGAGTCAGAGATTGGGAAGTGCAGTCCACAGAGGTGACAGCAGGAATAGAGCTGGACGAAAAAGATATCAAACTTCCCGACAGATGGAGTATGTTCGATTATTGTGATGAGAACTGTGTGCTCTATACTTTCTCTCATAAAGCAGGACAGGAAACATGGGAAGAATATATTGCCATGTATCGTTGGCAGGATAAGTCTCTGACTGTTTTGGCGAAGAGCGATTCCCATATAGATGACCTGGAGTTCTATAAAGGAAAAATTTATTATACAGAGGAGATTAAGGAAGCAGCTCTTTCTATAAAAGAGAGCGAAGAAGGGACAGAAGCAGAGATAACTGGTATAGAGCTGAATAGAATCAATCCTGATGGTACAGACAAAGAAACGGTATTTACTTATCCATATTCCGAGGCAGAGAAGGAAGGTATGGATATGGGCGTTCCCTATCTGGCATTGATTTATAAAATACGAGGAGATGAAATTGTAGTGGAAGTGTACATTGGCAGTGGAGAGAGACACCCGGTTTATCGAATGAAAACAGATGGAAGTTCTCTAAGGCTTATCGGCCAAATACCAAAAGAGACGGTTTAGTGATGATATAACAGATACAGGGCAAGGGATAAGAAAGATGCTGAAAAAAATAAGGAAACCACATAAAAATGACAGAAAGAAGAGAAAAGCAGAGAACTTTCTGGCGGGAGTTAGTCTGTCTATAGCTGTTTTAATATGCTTTGGCAGGAATGCAGTTATAAAAGCTGCAGATATCAGAGATTTAGAGAATACGGAGTCAGCTATATTCTGTCCAGTAACGGCCAGAGTTCCTGAAGGAGAGCAAATCGACCTAATTTTATGCTCGGAAGATACTTATTGTTATTATAACGGTTCTTTTTATGGGTTTATGACAGAGAGCGGGAAGGAAATTGCTCCCTGTATTTATGATAGAGCCAACCCCTTTTCGGAGGGACTTGCCTGTGTAAATCTGCATGGGAAATATGGATATATTGGAAAAGACGGAAAAACAAAAATTCCTTTTCTTTTTGATGAAGCATCATCTTTTTCAGAAGGATTGGCTTATTTTTCCATAGGAAAAGAATCCGGCTTTATTGATCAAGAAGGACAGGTTGTTTTTAAACTGGACTGTGACAGTGTCAGTGCCTTCCAGGACGGGCTTGCTTATTTCAGCAAGGACGGTCAGTATGGCTATCTGGACCAGACGGGAAGAATTGTCATTGCTCCTGTTTACGAGGATGCCGGTTATTTTGAAAATGGATTGGCCAGGGTCATGAGAGACGGTTATTTTGGTGTAATTGATAAAACGGGAACAGAACTTGTCAAACCAGTGTATGATTCTGTCAGAATGAAAGGCGATTATATTATTGCAGAGAAAGAGGAGCGAACCTATTGCTTTGATAAAGTGGGGAAATTGCTCCTGGAGGAACCGGGCAGAATCTATGAGTGGGAAGGACTGCTCTGTTTTGCGGTAGACGATCAGTACGGCCTGGCAGACAGTGCCGGAAACGTGTTGTTGGAACCGATCTATAACTGGATCATACCTATGGCTGAAGAAGAACTGGTCATTGCGAATAAGGATGGGTACTGGGGAATTACAGACTATAACGGAAAGACAGAGGTTCCCTTTTTCTATGACCAAATCCGGTATGATGGCACGACGGAGCATGGAATACTGATATCCTCCGAAGGAAAATACGGATGCCTGGATGACCAGAACCTTTCTGTAAAAATTCCATTGATGTACGATTATTTATCCTTCTTTCAGAATGGGTGGGCAGTTGCCGGATTGCATGGGAAATATGGACTTATTGATAAAGAAGGAACGGTAGTGATTCCGATTCAGTATGACAGAGCTCAGTTCTTTGCCAATGGTTCTGTCGCTCTCTGGACAGGGGACACTATGGAATTGTATGACTGCCTTGGCAGACTACTTATCAGTGGGAAATATGACCGCATCCAGGAACGGGGCAGCTGCTATGAAATAGAAACAGGAGGAAAATCCGGTCTATTGGATGGAAGCGGAAAGGAAATTCTGCCGGTCATCTACGATTTTATCAGTTCACACAGCGTATATGGCGCAGAGGACGTGTATCTTTTGAAACAATACGGTTCTACTACGAATAATATGATTGTAAAGACGAGTGATATAACAGGAGACAAACTACCTTGTTTGCTGTCGGAAAATGAGATTACACCAAAGGGATTCCGATAGCTTGTTGTATTTTCAGAAAATTCCATGTATAATGATATTAATTATCATTATAAAGAGGGAGAATAAGACGGAAATGAACAAGGGCAGAATGAAAAAAAGAAGCCGTATGTTCTTTGCCATGCTGTTATCGTTCCTGCTTATTATGGGGATGGGAATGAGTGCATCTGCAGAGGAAATTATTTACGGCGTACCCTATGCCACAGTGATCGCTGTGTTGAAGGCGGAAGCACCGCAACAGAAGTTGATCTTAAAGGTAGGGGAGTATACTTTTGAGAAAATGATGGCCGATTTTGGGACAGTACAGGTGGTGGTTCAGGATAACGAAGACGGAAGCAGGATATGCCACATCCCGGATACTTCGCTGTTGGACGCATTTGTAGCAGATGTGAATGTGGCTCTGTCCGGTGTGCCTGCAGAAAACGATTCTTTTTATTATTATGATGCGGCTACAGGGACATTTCAAACCTATGCCGGTGCATCCTGCCAGCAGATCAATGAGACAGGAGCTGCGCTGATCTACCAGAGTCTTCTGGAAATACTGGCAGATAAAGGAACGGAAGATAAAACAGTAACGCTGAGCCAAGACCAACTGGATCTTGTCAGCCTGGATATACCAGAAGAAATTCTTGCCAATAAATATTCTATCGAAGGAAGCTGCAGTACAAGTTTTCGAGGCAGTTCCTCCAATCGAATCGGCAATATAAAGGTCGCTTCTTCCAATATCAATATGCTTGTATTGATGCCGGGAGAGGAAGTTTCCATGAATCAGGCGTTTAAGCCGAGGACCTCCGCCAATGGGTACCGCTTGGCAGGTGCCTATTCGGGAGGGAAAAAAGTCACAAGCATAGGAGGGGGTATCTGCCAGGTATCTTCTACTGTTTATAATGCAGTGATGAACAGTGGATTGACTGTTCTGGAAAGACATGCTCACAGTATGCCGGTCCACTACCTGCCTCTTGGCATGGACGCGGCGATTTCCAGTGGCAGTAAAGATCTGCGGGTGCGCAATGATTATCCGTTCCCGGTATTGTTTGAAGCATATACAGAGGGGAACCGTCTGATCGTCAACGTGTATACAAATGAAATTTTGACAGCAGGTACATCTTATCGTCTTCATGCCGTCAGAAGAGGGAGCCTGGCTGCCTCCGCTTATCTGGAAGTGACAGTAAACGGACAGGTAGTGGAGGATCGTTCTCTGGGAATATCCAGGTACAGTCCTCTTCCCAAAAATGATGAAGAAGCGGCTGAAGACTGATAAAAATATCGGAGGAACCTGTATGAGAATGTATGATTTGATCATGAAAAAGAGAAACGGACAGATCCTTTCCAGAGATGAGATCGATTTTATGGTACAGGGGTATACTACAGGTACGATACCGGATTATCAGATGTCTGCGATGATGATGGCGATCTATTTCCGGGGAATGAACGGACAAGAGACACTGTACCTGACAGAAAGTATGGAGCACAGTGGAGAAAGACTGGACCTGTCCGGTATTCGGGGAATCAAAGTGGACAAACACAGTACCGGAGGTGTAGGGGATAAGACAACTCTGGCACTGACACCTATGGTAGCGGCCTGTGGGATACCGGTGGCCAAGATGAGTGGCAGAGGACTGGGACACACCGGTGGAACTATTGACAAGCTGGAAAGCTTTCCCGGATTTTCCACAGCGATTTCTTCGGAAACATTTCTTCGCAATGTGAACGAGATCGGTATCGCTATTATGGGGCAGACGGCAGATCTGGCACCGGCAGATAAAAAACTGTATGCCCTGCGAGACGTGACAGCTACTGTGGACAATATGTCTCTCATTGCCAGCTCTATTATGAGTAAAAAACTGGCGAGTGGAGCGGATGCCATTGTACTGGATGTGAAAACCGGAAGTGGTGCATTTATGAAATCCCAGGAAGATTCTTTTGCCCTGGCGAAAGAAATGGTAACTCTCGGGAACAATGCGGGTAGAAAGACCTATGCCATTATTTCCGACATGGACCAGCCGCTTGGCTTTGCTGTAGGAAATGCGCTGGAAGTAAAAGAAGCGATCGATACCCTTCAGGGAAAAGGACCAGCAGATTTTCTGGAACTCTGTATGACGCTTGGCAGTTATATGCTTATTGCAGGGGAGAAGGCGGAGAATGAGAAAGAAGCAAGAGATAAACTGACCGAGTCAGTCTATAGCGGAAAGGCGTTAGATAAGCTGGCACAACTCATAGAAGCGCAGGGAGGCGATCAAACATCTGTCTATCACCCTGAACTGCTTCCCACAGCCGAATACCAGGAAGATATCATATCCTCCCAAGAGGGCTATATTTCTCATATTACCTGCAGTGAAATTGGTATGTGTTCTTTGCTGCTGGGTGGAGGAAGAGAGACAAAGGAAAGTGCAATCGATCTTTCGGTAGGGCTTATCCTGCGTAAAAAAGTAGGAGACTTCGTAAAAAAGGGAGAGACACTGGCTGTCCTTCATGGCAATGACCGGGAAAAAATGACACAGGCAAGGCAAAGATTCCTTCAGGCTTATTCTTTCAGTCAGAATATCGTGGAAAAAAGCCCTCTCATAAAAGGAGTCATAACCCCGTAATCTGCTTCGTATATTGTTGTATGAGCAGAAAAAAGAAGCCAGAAAATGATGGAATGATTTCCAAAAAAGAACAGATGGTGGATTCTCTGAAGCTTCCAAAAGACTTGCTTTTGGGAGCTTCTATTGTGACATTAACAGGAAACCATGAGGCCTGGATTGAAAACTATAAAGGAATCATAGAATATTGTGACACCTTTATCCTTCTGCAGGGAAAAACATGTCAGATCTGTATTTCCGGGAAAAATCTGTCTATTGATTATTATACCAATGAGGATATGAAAATCAGTGGCTGTATTGCATGTGTAAAATATGAATAGTCGGGAGGATGGCTATGGAGAAGCTAATTCGTTCCCTGAAAGGGTATCTGAAAATCAAGGTATGGGGATATTCGCCGGAACGTTTCATGAATTTGTGTAGCAACCGGAACATTCTGCTGTGGAATATTGAAAATCATGATACTTACTATACAATGTGTATCAGTATTGCGGGCTTTTGGAGACTCAGGCCTGTGACGAAAAAAACTAAGACAAGGGTAGCCATACTGCACAGATATGGACTGCCTTTTTTTGTTCCCTATATGAAAAAGCGGAGTATTTTTTTTCTGGGACTGGCAGGATGCCTGTTTTTTCTTCATATGATGTCCTATTTTATATGGTCTATAGAAATTACCGGCAACAGCAGTTTGACGACAGATGTACTCATGGATTTTCTGGAGGAAAATGAAATTGTGTGCGGAAGTCGGAAAAAAGATCTGGATATTGAAGCATTGGAAAAATCCATCCGCAGACAGTTTGACATCGTGACATGGACATCGGCCAGGCTGGATGGAACAAAGCTTGTGATACAGATCAAGGAAAACAGTAGAAAAACACCCCAGATCGAAGTGGCAGACGGAGAAGGGATGGATTTGGAGGCTACGAAAAAAGGAAAGATCGTTGACATGGTCACCCGAAGCGGTGTACCCCTTGTCAAAATAGAAGATGAAGTGGAAAAAGGAGAAATACTTGTCAGCGGAGCGGTCCCTGTCTATAATGAAGATACAACAATAAAAGAATATCTGTTCTGCAAAGCAGATGCGGATATCTATCTGGAATGCGGATATCATTATGAAGAAAAGTTTCCGATACAGTACCAGTACAAAGTCTATACCGGAAATGAGAAAAAAATTTCCTATCTCCGTTTTTTTGGAAGGGAATGGAAGCTTCCTTTTCAAAAGGTCGGATTTGACCGCTGTGACTGTGTAGTCAGTGAAAACAGACTGGAGCCATTAAAAGATTTCTATTTACCAGTCAGCTTTGGGAATTATCGTTACAGGGAATACACACTGCTGGAAAAACAATACACGCAGGAACAGGTAAAAACGCTCTGTCAGGAGAGTCTTGATCGAGTCATAGAAACTTTACAGGAAAAAGGGGTACAAATTATTGAAAAAGATGTTAAAATAAAAAAAGATTCTTCGCATTACATGTTATATGTAGATTTTACTGTTGTGGAAAAGACAGGAATACTTGTCAGGACAAAAACGGAAAATCCCAGAACAGGAGAAGATTTTCAGGAAACCAGGGAGTAAAAAAGAGAATGGATGAATTTACTTTAAAGCTGTCAGTTCCGGCCGAGCACATGAGAAATGTATTTGGAGAGTATGACTCTTTTATTAAAAAAATAGAAAAAGAGCTTTCTGTGACAATCGTCAACCGGGATGAGGATATAAAGATCACAGGATCGGAAGAAAATGCCAACCGGGCTCGAAGTGTTCTGGAAAATCTCGTGACGCTTTCCAGACGGGGCAATGCCATACAGGAGCAAAATGTCAATTATACGATAGAAATGAGCCATGAACAGAAAGAAGACGCGCTTGTGGAAATCGACGGGGAGATCATCTGTCACACGATGAATGGAAAACCGGTAAAGCCAAAGACACTGGGGCAGAAGCAATATGTGGATGCCATCAGAGACCATATGATTACATTTGGACTGGGACCTGCGGGAACAGGAAAGACTTATCTGGCAATGGCCATGGCAATCACTGCCTTTAAAAATGACGAAGTGGGACGTATCATTTTGACAAGGCCAGCCATCGAAGCCGGAGAGAAACTGGGATTTCTGCCAGGAGATCTGCAAAGCAAAGTAGATCCCTATCTGCGGCCGCTCTATGATGCCCTGTATCAGATTATGGGAGCCGAAAATTTTGCCAGAAATATGGAAAAGGGACTTATCGAAGTGGCGCCCCTTGCCTATATGAGAGGCCGTACGCTGGACAACGCCTATATTATTCTGGATGAAGCCCAGAATACGACACCTGCTCAGATGAAAATGTTCCTGACTCGTATCGGATTCGGGTCAAAAGTTGTGGTGACAGGGGACAAGACCCAGAAAGACCTTTCCCCGGAAAGTCAGTCTGGGCTGGATGTGGCGCTTCGGGTACTTGGTAAGGTAGAAGATATTGCTTTCTGTGAACTGACAAGTAAGGACGTTGTACGTCATCCTCTTGTACAGAAAATTGTCAAGGCCTATGAGCAATACGAAGAAAGGGCCGTGAAAAACAATACCTCAAAAAAAGATAACGGTTCATCGAGAAAAAATTACCGATATGGATATGATCAAAAAGGCAGAAAATAGGAATTGCTTATGAAGAAAATTACCAATATAATTGTTGTGATATTACTTGTGTTTGTACCTGCGTTTCTGTGCGCAGGGGCAGGATATATTTATCAGAAACCGGTCAATGAACAGATACGGAATCTGGTTATGCTCTCTGTTGGCACGATCTGTCTGGCATTTGCCTGGTTCTATTTTGAACACAGTGGTTTGCTTGACTATGACAATGAAAATCACGAGTTTCGTTTTGTTGTCTTTTTTCTGGGAGGCCTTTTGTTTTCCTGCCTGCTTCCTCTGTTTCCATTCCAGCTCTGGCCCATTGTAGCTATCGGAGTGGCACTTTCTTTTTTCAGCAACACTTTTCTTGGTCTGTATTCCTATACTCTCGTTGTCATGTTTTCCTCTTATCTGGCAGGTGCACCGGCGAATATATTTTTTCTGTACTTTTTAGGGGGCAGTGTGGCAATTTTGCTATTTTCCCAGATGAACGATGCCTATAAAGTCGGTATTCCCATTGTCATATCTTTGCTGTTTCTCCTTGTGGCCGAAACAGCAGCCACAGTCCTTTTTATCAATGAACGGTTGACATGGGAGCTGTTTTTGATCCCTTTGATGAACCTGTGTCTGACGGGACTTTTGCTTTTATGTATACTGAAATATTTCAGTTTTTCCGTAGTCCATAAATATCAAGGCCGGTATCAGGATATCTATGATTCCGAATTTGAACTGCTTGTAAAGATAAAACAGGAGGCAAATGAGGACTATCGTCTTGCATTGCATACGGCTCATTTCAGTGAGCGGATTGCCTCCAGCATTCAGGCAAATGCTGCTCTTGCCAAGGCTGGTGCCTATTATCATCGTATCGGAAAGATATATCGGGAGAAATGGGGCGATACGGCAGATGAGGAAGAGATCATCAGACGGGTATGCGAGGAATACAGATTTCCTCCGAATGTCAGGGAGGTATTGCTGGAGTGTGCCCGGCGCGAATTTGTATCCAGAGAAAGTACCATTGTTATGTTTTCAGACGCCATTATCTCGGCTGTATTGTTTCTTTTTTCCAAAGAGCCAAGTGGAAAACCGGATTACGAGCAGGTGGTAGGGCTCGTGTTCGAGAAAAAGCAGGCGATTGGAGCATTGAATGACAGTCGTATCACACTGCACGAGCTTTCTGTTATGAAACAGATCTTTATCAGGGAGAAACTGTACTATGACTTATTACGTTGAAAATGAAACGGATATGAACTTTTCTTTTTCCGAGGAAGAGATTGTAGGAAGAGTGATGGAAGAAGTTCTCACAGAAGAAAACTGCCCATACGCAGGACAGGTAAACGTGCTTTTGACAGATAATGAGGGGATTCGTCAATACAACAGAGAGTACCGGAATATGGACAGGCCTACGGATGTCCTGTCCTTTCCCAATCTGGACTTTGACTCGCCTTCTAATTTTTCGATACCGAAAGAGCGGATAGCAGACTACTTCGATCCAGAGAGTGAAGAACTGCTTCTGGGAGATATCATTGTCTCTGTTGATAAAGTACAGGAACAGGCGGCGGCCTATGGACATTCTACACGCCGGGAATTTGCTTTTCTTATAGCTCATAGTATGCTACACTTATGTGGATATGATCATATGACAGAAAAAGAGGCTGCAGTCATGGAGACAAAACAGGAACATGTTTTGCAGCAGATTGGAATTACGAGAGAGAAGTGAAATACTTTGCAGCTGCTTGGCTCATTGCTTGCAGGAATAAAGGATAAATGTATATGGAACGAAGGACAAGAAAGAAACGGGCAAATCTGATTGCCCAGGGAGGCATTATGGCAGTGGCGATATTATTTGCCAATGCCTGTATTTTGCTGCGTCAGATTCCGCTCACTGTTATGTGGGGCGATGAGGGAAACAGTATTTATGCATCCGCCTATGGTATTTTCTCATTGGCATGGCTGATTTCTTCTTATGGTCTGCCGATTGCCATGTCTGGTCTGCTAAAACCAAGGCTTCAACAGCGACAGTATAAAAATGCAGCAAAAGTAATGCAGACTGTATTTCTGTATGGTACGATTACAAGTGCTGTTTTAGGTGCGGGGCTGTTTTTCGGAAGCTCCTGGCTGACAGAATATGTGATGCAGGAGAGACTCTCGGCTCTGCCACTCCAGATATTATCCGTGGCTCTTATTTTTACAGCATGGAACGGTGTGTTGCGGGGATTTTTTATTGGTAATGGGGCTGGGTTTCCGGTCGTAATTTCTGTCATACTGGAACAGGTCGTTACATTGGCAGTGGGAATTCCCATGGCTCGTATTCTGGAAGAGAGAGGTGCGAAAATAGGCGCACTGCTGCAAAATGCCTCATTTTCCCAATCCTTTGCCGTACAGGGATTCTGCTGTGGTATTCTGGCCGGGACAGTCATTGCTTTTGTTCCGCTGCTGTTTATTTATTTGACGTCTCATTCCTATTATAAAAAGAAAAACGGCAAAGATTCCGGCAGACAGCGAGAAGGCCTTATACAGATTATTTCTGTATTTTTTATCTGTCTTTTGCCAATTGTCATCTATGGCATTTTTACAAAAGGTAATTTGTTTGTGGAACAGATATTTTTCCGTCAGTGTATGAAAGATAATCTGAGCAGTGGGGCAGTTGCAAAGCAGTGGGGAATATATTATGGAAAATACAAAATATTTACGTCCATTCCTGTTGTTCTTACAATTGCCATGGGTTCCACTCTGCGGGACAGGGTATATTCTCTTGCCAGAAAAAGAGACACGCACCATATGCAAAATATCATACAAAATGTATTTCAGGCTTCCATGGCTGTAGCCATCCCTCTGTCAGTTATGGTAGGCGTATTATCCGGCCTGATTTTGGATACTTTTTTCCCAGGGCAGGATACGGAAACGGCCGCCGTACTACTTATGGCCGGTTTTGTAACCTCTGTCTTTTTTTCGGCGGCCTATCTTTTGGCGGAAGTGCTCTGGGGAATGAAATATCATATTACAATACTGCTGTGCGGTATCAGTGCTTTTACGATTCATGTCGGCATTTTATATGTAATGCTGGAGATGTTGCATTTTGATATATTGGGTGTCCTTTATGCGGATATTCTATATTCTTTTCTGCTCTTGTTTCTGATCGGCTCTGCTGTTTGGCGCAAATGCAGGCTTTCTCTCAGGGTACTGCGCAGCACTGTATCTTTTGTCATCGCTTCCGGCGCCATGACAGTCGCTTTGCTTTTGCTCAATCGGTTGCTGGCAAAGGCTCTGACAGGAGCTGTACTTCTTCCGGCTCTTATTTTGACAGGCTTTGTCGTCTATTTTATCGTATTGCTGCTTCTTCGGGGAGTTCGGGAGAAGACGCTGTATCTGATTCCGGGAGGCAAACTGATCTGTACTCTTGCTAAAGGAGCAAGGCTTCTTTAAACTGTGAATTGAATAAAAACAAAATTTAAGCTGATACTATGATAAAAGGAGAAATGTCATGAAATTTATCGGTAGATTCAGCTTATTTTGTATGATTGCATTATTTGGGTTTGGCGTGGGCGCCTATGCCAATTCTGTTTATCTGAAATGGTTTTATCCAAACAGAGAGGAAATAAGAGGACAGGAAGAATTTATTCCTTATACGGAAATAAGAGAAACAGAAGAGACAGAGAAAGAAAAAACAGACAGTCTTCCTGCCGGAAGCCGTAAGTCAGATGTCATTACCTGTGATACTGTTCTTGTCATAGAGGAGTATGATAAAAATACGGATATTACTGCAGAACATGAAGAATCGATTCCCGGCAAATATATCGGAATGGACAGGGACAGCTTTGTAGACGCAATGACTTCCTATGCTCTTTCACCGCCTCTGGAAGAACAACAGCGTGGGCTGCTCTCTGTAGAAGTGCTCACTTTTTCTGGAGACAAGGTTTCCATAAGAAAAAATTATCAGATTTTAGAAGATCCGGCAGAGGATATTTTTTATTTAGTGGCCGAAAATCATTATATTACAGTATATGCCCAGGATATGCAGACAATATACTTATATACAGATATCCGGGTGGAAAATCTGCCGGAAAGGCTTCAGGAAGAAATCATACAGAAAAAAATGATTGCCGGAGAGAGTAATCTGTATCATTTTTTGGAGTCTTATTCCAGTTGATACGTTTTCAGGGGGAGCTTTCTGCTCTTTGGAGATCGTAAAAGGGGAGGAAATTGTGAAGATCGGAATCATAGGTGGAGGTGCATCAGGAATCATAGCGGCCATTGCTGCGGCGGAAGCCGGCGGAGATGTTACCATACTGGAAAAAAATGACCGAATCGGAAAGAAACTGCTTGCTACAGGCAACGGAAAGTGCAATTTCTCCAATCTGGAACTTTCTTCGGCATGTTATCACAGCGATACCCCAGAATGCATCGATCCTGTTCTGAGGCAGTTTACGATATCGGATACTCTCGCTTTTTTCCATCGTATCGGTCTGATGACAAAAGAAAAGAACGGCGGTCTCTATCCGGCCTGTGAGCAGGCTGCTGCGGTATTGGATGTACTTCGTTTCTGGCTGGAACACAAAAAAGTACAAATAAAAACGAACTGCCAGGTCATCGGTATCACATATGCCAGAAACATGTTCTGTGTGAATGCAAAAGTGCAGGACGAGGAGTGTTCCTATCGTTTTGACCGGATTATACTGTCCTGTGGCAGCAAGGCAGGAATAAAAAAAGATGCAGATGAAAATGGTCAGAAGCTGGCCGGACTCTTTAATTTAAAACAGACTCCTTTTGTACCGGCGCTTGTACAGATGCGTTGCCAGGAGACTTATTTTAAAGCACTTGCCGGAGTGCGCTGTCAGGCAGAAGTGACACTTTTGGCAAAAGGCATGAAACATTGTGAGAGAGGAGAATTACAGCTGACAGATTACGGCATTTCCGGTATTCCGGTATTTCAACTCAGCAGACATGGTGCCAAAATGCTGCAAAATCATAATATCGATACGTTACCAGTATTTCTTGACTTTTTACCGGAGTTCAGCGATCAACAGTGGAAAAAGATGCTGTTAGAGAGACGGCAAAATCTTGGTTTTGAAACAATGGAACGGTTCTTTACCGGTACGGTACATAAAAAGATTGCAGGAGTCATACTGAAACTGTCCGGCATCCCCTCTAGTGTAAAGGCCGGTGATCTGGAAACGGACCAGCTCCTTTCAGCCGGAAAGCTGTTAAAGGAACTTCGGGTTACTGTAACGGGGGTAAATCCTTTCTGGCAGGCACAGGTCTGCGCGGGAGGAGTCAGGCTCTCCGAACTTACTACCTCTCTGGAAGCAAAGCGTCAAAAGGGGCTCTATGTGACAGGGGAGCTGCTGGATGTGGACGGGAGATGTGGCGGCTACAATCTGCAATGGGCATGGACAACGGGAATGGTAGCGGGGCGTGCAGCGGCCAGAGGGAGCAACTAACTGGGTAAAAGTGCCATAAATGACATAACACACAGCACAGGGGAGCATATGATACGGATACAACAGTTAAAATTGCCAATTGAACATACCAGGCAGGACCTGGAGAAAAAGCTCCGGCGGGAGCTTCGTCTGAAACCGGAAGAAAGCCTTGTCTATGAGATCAGGAAGCGCTCTGTGGATGCGAGAAAAAAACCGGAACTGTATTTTAACTATGTTATTGACTGTAAGACGGAAAAAGGAAGAGAACAAAGAATATTGCAAAAAGCAGATAAAAGGAGAATTTGTCGGGCGGAAGAGGCAGTTTACCGATTCCCGATATCCGGCGTCATGCCTCTGAAATATCGGCCGGTTGTCATCGGTACCGGCCCGGCCGGGCTTTTTTGCGGTCTGATGCTGGCTCTGCACGGCTATCGTCCCCTTTTGCTGGAAAGAGGGCAGGATGTGGATACCCGAATCCGGGATGTGGAACGTTTTTGGGAGAAGGGAATCCTTCAGCCGCAGTCCAACGTACAATTCGGCGAAGGGGGCGCAGGCACTTTCTCCGACGGAAAATTGAACACCCTTGTAAAAGATAAGGAGGGGAGAAACCGGGAGGTACTCCGACTCTTTGTGGAAGCAGGGGCAGAACCTTCTTTGCTCTACGAAAATAAGCCTCATGTGGGTACGGACAGACTCATAGAAATCGTAAAACAGATGCGAAAGCAGATCGAAGCGCAAGGAGGAGAAGTTCGCTTCGGTGTCGTTGTCACAGATTTCGTATCAAAAAATGGAGAATTAACCGGGTTGGTCATAAATGACAGGGAGACGATTCCCTGTGAAACCGCAGTTTTTGCTATAGGACACAGTGCCAGAGATACCTTTTCCATGCTCTATGACAATGGCATTTTGATGGAATCCAAGGAATTTGCCGCCGGATTCCGGGTAGAACACAGCCAGGAAGCTATCAATATTTCCCAATATGGCAGAAAGAATCCTGTGCCACTGTCTGCCGCTTCTTATAAAGTTACGGCAAAGGCAGAGAATGGCCGAAACGTCTATTCTTTCTGTATGTGTCCTGGAGGGTATGTTGTCAATGCCTCTTCGGAACCGGGCAGACTCGCCATAAACGGTATGAGCTATCATAACCGGGCAGGAAAAAATGCCAACAGTGCTATTATTGTTTCCGTAAAAAGAGAAGACTTTGCTTCCGAGCATCCATTGGCGGGAATTGCCTTTCAGAGGCAGTTGGAAGAAGCGGCTTACCGGGTAGGAGATGGCAAAATTCCGGTACAGCGGCTGTCAGAATTTCGAGATGTCTTTGGAGGGCGGACAGAAAAAGATGTGCGTGACCGGCGGACAGCTGAAAGAATTCCTGCAAAAAAAGAAGAAACGTGTCGGGAAGACGGTGTATTCCGGGAGGAATACACCGACGGGTTGTCTGACGATTCGCCGGAGCCATGTATGAAAGGGACATATATTTTCGGCGATTTGACGGAAATATTGCCCCGGGAGATGACGGAGGCATTTCTGGACGGTATGGAGCAGTTCTCTCATATCATAGAGGGATTTGGCAGGGGAGATACCCTGATTTCCGCTGTGGAGAGCAGGACTTCTTCTCCGGTCAGAATCCTGCGGGACGAGACATTTCAATGTAATATAAAAGGAATCTATCCCTGTGGAGAGGGCGCAGGCTATGCAGGGGGAATCACTTCGGCAGCAATGGATGGAATGCGTATCGCAGAGGCAATAGCAAAGAAATATCGCCCCTTTCATCAGGATGAGAGCGTGAAAAATGCCGACAATGACGGGCAAGGCCCGGGAAGTGAAAGGACAGGAAATACCGAAACGGAGGACAGACAGCAATGACAGACAGTATAAGAGAACGAATCAAAGACAAAAAGAGAATTGTGATTAAAATCGGCTCTTCTTCCCTTCAGCACCCGGAGACAGGAGATCTGGACTATATACGGATGGAAGTGCTTGTCAGAGAGCTGTGTGATCTGCGCAACCAGGGGAAGGACGTGGTACTTGTCAGCTCAGGCGCTATAGCGGCGGGACGTAAAGCAGTACATATAAAGCGTGGCGATATGGAAAATGCAGATAATCATATTGCCGTGAAACAGGCATGCGCCGCCATCGGCCAGGCACGGCTGATGATGACCTACCAGAAAATATTTGCGGAATATAATCAGGTGACAGCGCAGATTCTGATGACAAAAAATACGATTGTGGACAATTTGAACCGGTACAATGCCCACAATACTTTTTCGGAATTGCTGAAAATGGGCGTGATTCCCATCGTAAACGAAAATGATACCATCGCCACCTATGAAATTGAAATCGGGGACAATGATACCCTATCAGCCATCGTGGCCGCGCTCATTGATGCGGATTTACTCATTCTGCTATCTGATGTGGACGGCCTGTATACGGATGATCCCCGCAAAAACAAAGAGGCCAGATTTATAGAGACGGTAGAGCACATTGATGAAAAACTGATGCATATGGGAAAAGAAAGCACCGGTAGCAGTGTAGGTACCGGCGGTATGAATACTAAATTGGTGGCCGCAAAAATTGCTACCAGCGCAGGAGCGGACATGGTCATCGCCAACAGTGCGGATATCCGTATTATCCACAGAATTATGGATGGAAGAAATCTCGGGACATTTTTCTGTGCCGAAAAAAATGAAAACTTTGATCTGCCGGATTTCATCGCAGACTATAATAACTGACTGATGGATGGTAAACCCCGACGGAACGATAACTAATCTGGGAGAAAAGTATGGCAGGAAAAACCAAAAGGGAAATTAGAAGAGAGGTACTGGCAGTAAGGGAATCACTGGATAAAACCATATGGAAAGAATCCAGCAGACAGATCGGTGCAAAGCTTACCAAGCATCCTCTGTTTACTGCCGCAGAGCATATTTTATGTTATGTCAGCTATAAGAGGGAAGTAGAAACAGTGGAACTTCTGAAATACTGTCTGTCTACAGGGAAATATGTCTATTGTCCCAGAGTAGCCGGAAAGGATATGGAGTTTTACCGCATTTTTTCTACGGGAGAGCTGGAATCGGGATTCTATGGCATCCCGGAGCCTCCCGGACGGGAGGACCGATTGTATCATCGGGCAGAAGAAATCAGGAAGCGGTCTCTTATAGTCATACCGGGAGCGGTCTTTGACAGACAGCATCACCGTATCGGCTATGGGGGAGGATATTACGACCGGTTTCTGGAAAAGGTACCCGGAATCGCCACAGTAGCGCTGGCATTTTCGTTTCAGATACAGGAAGCTATTCCCTTTGATACACATGATATTTGTCCACAGGTAATTATAACGGAAAAAGGAGAGGTCTAAGATGGAAAAAAACAATTTGGATATGTTGGAAGTCCTGGGAAAAAAGGCTGTCACGGCAAAATTTAAATTGCAAGTATTGACAGAAGAAGAAAAAAACAAGGCTCTTTTGTGCGCCGCCCAGGGGCTGTTGGACGACCGGGAGGAGATTCTGGAAGCCAACGCCAGGGATATGCGGGCGGGCAGAGAAAACGGCATGCAGGAAGGGCTGCTGGACCGGCTGAAGCTGGATGCAGACAGAATCGGCGCCATGGCAGAGGGGCTGCGGCAGGTAGCGGACCTGCCCGATCCGGTGGGAAAAGAACTGGAGGCGTGGGAGCGGCCCAACGGACTGCACCTGAAAAAAATCTCTGTTCCTCTGGGTGTGATCGGTATCATCTATGAATCCCGTCCCAATGTGACGGCAGATGCCTTTGCCCTCTGTTTCAAAGCAGGGAACGCTGTCATTTTGAAAGGCGGAAGCGATGCCATCCATTCCAATGGGGCAATTACGGCTTCCCTGCGAAAATCTCTTAAGAAAACAGGTGTTATAGAAGATGCTGTACAACTGATCGGAGCGACGGACAGAGAAATAACAACTGCCTTTATGAAATGTAAGAACTATATTGATGTGCTCATTCCAAGGGGGAGTGCAGGGCTCATAAGAGCTGCTGTGGAAAACAGTACGATACCGATCATAGAGACAGGAACGGGCAATTGCCATATTTATATAGATGAGTCCGCAAGTGTGACCGACTCGGTCAATATAGTAATAAATGCCAAAACGCAGCGGATCGGTGTCTGTAACGCCTGTGAATCTCTCGTGATACACGAAAAAATAGCGGGCGTTTTTTTATCCACTCTTGCTCAGAAGATAAAACAGGTACACGAAGTGGAGATAAGGGGCGATGAAAAAGTATGTGAAATGTTGTCTGACGCAGTGCCGGCAACAGAAGAAGATTATGGGAGAGAATATTTGGATTATATTCTGTCGGCTGTCACCGTAAAAAATATTGACGAAGCCATCGCTCATATCAACCGTTACAGCACCCATCATTCCGATGCTATCATTACTGAAAACAGAGAAAATGCCCGGAAATTTTCCAAGGAGATTGATTCTGCCTGCGTCTATGTGAATGCGTCCACCCGGTTTACGGACGGTTTTGAATTCGGATTTGGAGCGGAGATCGGTATCAGTACCCAGAAGCTCCATGCCAGAGGACCAATGGGATTGCCGGAGCTGACTACATACAAATATGTGATTGAAGGGGATGGACAGATACGGTAATATGGTATGATCTGTCTAGTTTAATTGACAAAAAAGATGAATGTTAATAAGAAATAAATCTTGACAGATTTCTGTATATATGTTATTTTTTAGTAGTATGCCGCATAGCGAGGTTTAAAGTATGTCAATCAAAGACATCACCACAGTTAGCGAGTAAAGATAAGTAGGAGGTGCCCTATGTACGCAATAATTGCAACCGGCGGAAAACAGTATAAAGTTTCAGAAGGCGATATTGTCAGAGTAGAGAAATTGGACGTAGAAGCGGGAAATACTGTTACATTCGATCAGGTTCTTGCCGTAAGCGATGGTGAGCTGAAAGTTGGTTCCGATGCAAAGTCTGCTTCTGTTACAGCAACAGTTATGAGACATGACAAAGCACGGAAAGTCATTGTATACAAATACAAAAGAAAAACCGGCTATCACAAGAAAAACGGTCACAGGCAAGCATACACACAGGTCAAAATTGACAAGATCAATGCATAACTGAACCAGACGGGAAAGCGTATGACAACGATAACCGTATCCACGTCACATACTGGAATCTATAAAAGTTTCCATTGTAATGGACATGCAGACTATGCAGAGGCAGGAAGTGATATCGTATGTGCAGCGATTTCCATTCTCGTTATCAATACGATCAATTCCATAGAATGTTTTGGCAATCAGAAATTTATATGTACGCAGAACGAAAAAGAGGGCGATATATATTTCGAACTGTCTGAGCATCCTACGGCGGAAACAAAACTTTTGTTGGATTCAATGGTACTTGGTTTGAAAGACGTGGAAAAGCAATACAATGGAAAATATCTGAAATTGGATTTCAAGGAGGTGTAGACCTATGTTCAATATGAATCTTCAGTTTTTTGCTCATAAAAAGGGAGTTGGTTCCACAAAGAATGGCAGAGATTCCGAAGCGAAGAGACTGGGAGCCAAGAGGGCTGACGGACAGTTTGTAAAAGCAGGAAATATTCTCTACAGACAACGTGGTACTAAGATCCATCCTGGTGTCAACGTAGGAAGAGGCGGAGATGATACTTTGTTCGCACTGATTGACGGTGTTCTGAGATTTGAGAGAAAAGGAAGAGACAAGAAACAGGCTTCCGTTTATCCTGTAGAACAATAATACGAATGATTTCAGGCTTCAAACACATCCATTGTTTGAAGCCTTTTTGATAGGAAAGTCAGAAGGAGATCTCTATGTTTGCAGACAGAGCGAAAATATATGTCAGAAGCGGAAAAGGCGGAGATGGACATGTCTCATTCCGCCGGGAAAAATATGTACCGAATGGCGGACCGGACGGAGGAGATGGCGGCCATGGTGGGGATGTTATCTTTGTCGTGGACGAAGGTCTGAATACGCTTGTTGACTTCCGCCATATCCGCAAATATAAAGCACAGGACGGAGAAACCGGTAAGAAAAAAAACTGTCGTGGAAAAGACGGAGAAGATATCATTATCAAAGTTCCTGCCGGAACGGTTATCAAAGAGGCAGAGAGCAATAAAGTAATTGCAGATATGTCCGGTGATAATATGAGGCAGGTCCTGTTAAAAGGCGGAAGAGGAGGAAACGGTAATCAGCACTATGCCACATCTACCATGCAGGCGCCCAAATATGCCCAGCCTGGACAACCAGCCAGGGAACTGGAGCTTTTACTGGAGTTGAAAGTAATCGCAGATGTGGGCCTGGTGGGATTTCCCAATGTGGGAAAATCTACGCTGTTGTCCAGAGTGACCAATGCCAGACCGAAAATTGCCAACTATCATTTTACTACCCTCAATCCCAACCTGGGTGTAGTGGATATGCCCGATGCAAAAGGATTTGTAATAGCGGATATCCCAGGATTGATAGAAGGTGCTTCTGAAGGTGTCGGACTTGGTCATGAGTTTCTGCGTCATATCGAACGTACAAAATTCCTGATTCATATCGTGGATGCCGCCTCTACAGAAGGAAGAGACCCCATAGAGGATATCTATGCCATTGACAGGGAACTAAAAAAATACAATACAGATCTGGCAAGTCGTCCGCAGATCATAGCTGCCAATAAAATAGATGCTATTTCTCATCAGGAGGTAGATCCTGTTTCCCGTTTGAAAGCAGAATTCGAGCCAAAGGGTGTCAGGGTATTTCCCATATCTGCTGTCAGTGGGCAGGGGGTGACAGAAATGCTGTATTATGTCAGCAGTGCATTGGATACAATGGAAGATGTTCCTGTCATATTTGAACAGGAATATTTCCCGGAAACGGAAATCACGTATGGGAACGATCCTTATACAGTCACATACGACAAAGAAGAGCAAGAGTATGTAATAGAGGGCCCCCGTATTGAAAAGATGCTAGGCTATACGAATCTGGAGAGTGAAAAGGGATTTGTATTTTTCCAGAATTTTTTAAAGGAAAATGGTATCCTGTCAGAATTGGAAGCTCTTGGCATCCAGGAAGGCGATACGGTCCGTATGTATGGACTCTCTTTTGATTATTACAAATAGGAGATTGGTTATGAAATTGACAAGCAAGCAGCGGGCATATTTGAAAGGACTGGCAGGCACCGTACATTCTGTCTACCAGATCGGTAAGGCAAGCCTGAGCCCGGAAGTAACGAAGGCGATCGAAGAAGCTTTTCATACGAGAGAACTGGTGAAAATTACTGTGTTAAAAAATTGTATGGACGATCCTCGAGAAATCGCGGCAGCATTGGCAGAGAGGACAAAATCTACAGTTGTCCAGGTGATCGGGAAAAAAATCGTTCTCTACAAACCGGACAAAGAAAAGCCCCGTATCATCCTTCCTCTAGCATGAAACCCCCTATGGAAAACAAAGAAAAAAACAGTTGCAAAAAAGTAGGGATACTGGGAGGAACGTTCAATCCTGTCCATTTGGGACATCTTCGGCTGGCCGAAAAAGCGATGCTTGTCGCATCACTGGATCAGGTTCTTTTTATCCCCAGTGGTATTTCCTATATGAAAAATCAACAGGAAATTGTCCCGGCTAGGGACAGGATGGCGATGGTACAGCTTGCCATACAGGGAAATTCCCGTTTCCGTGTTTCCAACATCGAGATAGAAAAGAAAGGGAACTCTTATTCCCATGAGACAATTCGAGAACTGCAAAAGCAGCAAAAAGATACACAATTTTTCTTTTTAACAGGGGCAGATACTGTATTTTCCATGGAAAACTGGAAAGATCCTGCAGATATTTTTTGTTCTGTAACGGTTCTGGCAGCATATCGCACCGGGGTTTCACTGGAACAGTTGAAAAAAAAGATAGAACAGTTAAAAATACTGTATCAAGCAGATATCCGTCTGATTGCGTCGGACCATATCGATATTTCCTCTTCGCAAATCAGAAAAGCAATCTCAGGAGGAATATCTGTCCATGAACTACTTCCCCAGGCAGTAGAACAATACATCAAAGAACATCATTTTTATGAAAACGGACAAGCTATAGAAAAAAGGGAACAGGGGCGATAACGGGATGAAATTAAAGCAGGCAGACATTTCAAAGATTCGAAAGGCAATGGAGAAGACACTAGATAAAAAGCGCTATGAGCATACGCTGGGAGTGGCTTATACGGCAAGCTGTCTTGCCATGTGTCACGAGGAAAATGTAAAGAATGCTGAATTGGCAGGATTGCTCCATGATTGTGCCAAATGCCTGAAAAATCCACAGAAATTAAAAATATGTGAGAAGCACAACATTCATGTAAATAAGATAGAAGCTAAAAATCCTTTTCTATTACATGCCAAAGTGGGAAGTTTTCTGGCAATGGAACGATATGGTGTCCGGGAAAAAGATATTGTCAATGCAATTCTGAATCATACTACTGGCAGACCCGGTATGACAAAACTGGAAAAAATCATATATATTGCCGATTACATTGAGCCAAACCGGAAACAGGCGCCCAATCTGGCAGTTATTCGTAAACTTGCCTTTGTAGATTTGGACCAGGCACTTATTAAAATATTAGAAGATACGCTTTCTTATTTGGAGACACTTAAGAGTGATATCGACCCAATGACTAAAAAAACCTATGATTATTACAAAAAAGAGGGGAATTTATGAAATCTATAAAAGAGTTTGCTAAAATTGCAGTAGAAGCACTGGAAGATAAAAAAGCGGAAGACATTCATATTATTGATATCAGCGATATTTCTACCATTGCAGATTATTTTATCATAGCAAATGGAACAAACAGAAGCCAGATACAGACACTGGCAGATCATGTGGAAGAGATACTGGGAAAAGCCGGTCTTCTTTTGAAACAAATGGAAGGCTATCAGACAGCAAATTGGGTACTGATGGACTATCGGGATATTATCGTACACATATTTGATAAGGAAAACCGACTTTTCTATGACCTGGATCGTATTTGGAGAGACGGTAAAGTAGTGGAGAAAAAAAGTCTGACAGAATAGACAGGATTCTTTCTTGTCAGGAAAACAGGCGAAAGACACCGTATACTTTTCCAAGAATCTTACAGTCATCTACAATAATCGGCTCCATCGTGTCATTTTCCGGCTGAAGGCGAATATGATCATCTTCTCTGTAAAAAGTCTTTACAGTGGCAGAATCGTCAATCAAAGCCACGATCGTCTCCCCATTGTGTGCCGTATTACACATCTGAACAAACAACTGATCGCCGTTGAAGATACCTGCATTAATCATGGAATCTCCTTTCACTTTCAGTACAAAAGAAGGCTCCCCTGCAGGTACCATATCGGCAGGTACCGGAAAATACTGGGTAATATTTTCTTCCGCAAGGAGAGGCGTACCGGCAGCCACTGTCCCAACAACCGGCAGGCTCACTGTCTCTGTACGTACCATCTGAAAAGAATCGTCGCATACTTCGATCGCTCTTGGCTTCGTAGGATCTCTGCGGATATATCCGTTCTTTTCCAGTGTTTCCAGGTGAGAATGCACGGAAGAAGTGGATTTTAAATGAACTGCTTCACAGATTTCCCGAACTGCGGGCGGATATCCCGTATATAAAATTTCATGTTTGATATATTCTAAAATTTCCTTTTGTTTGGTACTGATTTTGCCATATCTCATAATATTACCTCCCAGTCATAATCGTGTAACGGATGCCCATTCGGGCAGGTGCTTGTTATTATTATATCATATAAATGAGCAAAAAGCAAACGTATATTCCAAATATTTGTTCGAAATATTATAATTATTTAGGATTTACATCTTCTCTGAGTCGAACAGTTCTGGCTGCCTTCCGTTTATTGGCATCCTGCATTGCCGCATAATGCTTTCGGGTAGTATTGACATCTTTATGTCCGAGGACATCCGCCACAAGATAAATATCACCCGTTTCCTGGTATAAAGTTGTACCATATGTACTTCTGAGTTTATGAGGGGTGATTTTTTTCAGCCCGGTCACAAGAGAAGCATATTTCTTGACAAGCTTCTCCACGGCGCGGACCGTAATCCTTCTGTCCTGAATGGAAAGAAAAAGCGCTTCTTCGTGGCCGGAAAGAGGCACAATATGCTTTCTTTCTTCCAGATAGGCCAGGAGAGCAGATTCTACTTCCTCACCGAAATAGACAACGTCCTCATAGCCGCCTTTTCGACGAACTTTAATCCCCATATTGTCAAAATCCACGTCCTGAATATTCAATCCAACACATTCTGAAACACGTATTCCTGTACCAAGCAAAAGCGTAAGCAGCGCCAGATCCCGTATCTTTGTCTTTTCATGAAAGCGCAGTTGATTTTTTGTGAGCTTGGAACCGTCCTCCACCTGATCAAGCAAAACGGCCACTTCATTGGGATCCAGACGGACAATTTCCTTTTCATGCAGTTTGGGCATCGGTACAAGGGCAGGAGGGTTATTGCCAATCAGTTCGTTACTGAAAAAATAGTTATAAAAACTTCTGAGTGAAGCCAGTTTTCTTGCCTTTCCCCGTTCGTCGTTGGTAATTTCCTGTCCGTCTCTGACATAAAGAGACAGGTATTCCATATATTCTTCCACATCCTCCCGGCCCACTTCATCCAAAATAGACATAGGAAAATCTACAATGTCCATTTTCTTATAGATACCATTAGTCTCATGGAGAAATTCAAAAAAAAGCCGGATATCATATGCATAGGCCAGCCTGGTTCTGGCAGAAATCTGATTTTCCATTCCACGGAAGAATTGCTTACAGAAAGGGGGGAGTGTGGATAACACTTCCCGCATTCGCAATATATTTTTTTTATTTTCCTGTTCGTGATAATTTTGACTGTTTTCCATATGGTAAGTATACCTTTTTTTTGTCTTTCTTTCATTAACTTTATAAAAATTGTAGAAAAAAATTAACAGTATTTTCCCGGAAGAAGACTTATGGTATAATGTGCACAGATACTCGCCCGAATGGGCATCTGACATGTGCGAAGCACATGATATAATGTGCACAGATACCCGCCCGAATGGGCATCTGACATGTGCGAAGCACATGATATAATGTGCACAGATACTCGCCCGAATGGGCATCTGACATGTGCGAAGCACATGATATAATGTGCACAGATACCCGCCCGAATGGGCATCTGACATGTGCGAAGCACATGATATAATG
>CAJUNB010000029.1 GCA_910587635.1 uncultured Lachnospiraceae bacterium | reverse complement strand
TTTCCTTCCGCGTACGTCCAGTACGCGTCAATCAAGCGCCTCGCAGGGACAAAAATTGACTTCTTTCCGACTCTCTGACCCTGACCATAGATATTTCGGTAATTTACAAGGAGGACGATTGAGGCGTACTGGACGTACGCGGATTGAGGACAACGCAGAAAATTACCGAAATATCATGGTTCAGGGCGTGTGTGCCCTTGTCTACTGAGGGTAATATAGCTTTATTGTATGGGGCACACTGGTGGGAGCCTCCAGGGGGATTTTGGTAATTCTTGTGCCTATTCCTATTTTTATAACATGCTCTATGGTAGTCCAGAGCGGATTTCATGGAATATGCTATGTGATGTTTTGCGGAAAAGGCCTTCAACTCATGAGCGGCCCAGTGAGGTTCACTATGTATTTCAGCTTGTTCCGATGCTGGATATGCTAAGCACGATCATATTGCTGCGGAAATACCCGGCAGCGGATATGCTGTCATAGTAAAGTGAGAAAGGACCGATTGTCAGTCTTTCGGCCGATAACGAAAATAAAATCAGGAGGAACCTATGGCTAATAATTTCAACTATTACACACCCACACAAATTGTATTTGGAAAAGGTGCAGAGCTGCAGACAGGAGCGCTGGTGCAGGCGCAGAACTGCAAAAAAGTATTGCTTCATTATGGCAGTGGCAGCGCCCGGAAATCGGGGCTTCTGGATCGGATTGAGAAAAGTCTGACAGAAGAGGGAATCGCCTATGTACAGTTGGGCGGTGTAGTGCCAAATCCCAGGCTGTCTCTTGTATACAAAGGCATAGAGCTGTGCAGAAAAGAAAGCGTGGATTTCATCCTGGCAGTGGGCGGAGGCAGTGTGATTGATTCCGCGAAAGCCATTGGCTATGGCGTGGCCAATGAGGGAGACGTATGGGAATTGTATGACAGAAAAAAGCAGGCCAGCGGGTGTCTCCCGATAGGTGCTGTGTTGACGATTGCGGCAGCCGGGAGCGAGATGAGCGATTCCTCGGTAATTACAAAGGAGGAAGGTGGCATCAAAAGAGGCTACAGCAGTGATTACTGTCGCCTGAAGTTTGCGGTGATGAACCCGGAACTGACAATGAGCCTCCCTCCATATCAGACAGCATCGGGGTGTACCGACATTTTGATGCATACGATGGAGCGATATTTCACAGCGGGCAGCCATATGGAGCTGACGGACAGCATCGCAGAGGGGCTGATGCGTACCGTAATGAAAAATGCGGAGATTCTGCGGGACGAGCCGGGAAATTACGATGCCCGGGCGGAAGTGATGTGGGCAAGCAGCCTTTCCCACAATGGTCTGACAGGCTGTGGTATTGTAGATAAAGATTTCGCGTCTCATGCGTTACAGCATGAAGTGGGCGGTATGTTTGATGTGGCTCATGGTGCAGGGCTGGCGGCTATATGGGGAAGCTGGGCGAGATATGTATACAGAGACTGCCTGTCCCGGTTCGTGAAGTTTGCCCTGGATGTTATGGGTGTGGAAGCGGGTAACAGTGATGAAGAAACTGCTTTAAAGGGGATTGAGGCGATGGAGGCGTTTTATCACAGGATTGGTATGCCAGTTTCTCTGAAGGAGCTGGGAATCTCGCCTTCTGATGAGCAGCTTCAGGAGCTGGCAAAGAAGTGCAGTATAGCCAGCGGCGGAAAAAAAGGCTCTGCCAAGGTATTGCGGGAAGCG
Organism: uncultured Lachnospiraceae bacterium; assembly: GCA_910587635.1. Taxonomy (GTDB): domain Bacteria; phylum Bacillota; class Clostridia; order Lachnospirales; family Lachnospiraceae; genus VSOB01. Next base: position 49,873 of record CAJUNB010000029.1, on the reverse strand, counting down.
GATATGCTGGCGATCTACAGGAACAGCCTGGGATAGATGAGGGAAATATGTTTCAATCAGTGCGAAAAAAATACGAACATACGATATATGCCGGATATATCGGATATATTACCCAGGCGATTGTCAATAATTTTGCTCCATTACTGTTTCTGACCTTTTCAAAAGATTATGGATTGACGCTGGATAAGATCACGTTGATCACAACGGTGAATTTTTTTGTCCAGCTCTGTGTGGATTTGCTGTCGGCAAAAGTGATGGACCGGATTGGGTATCGCAAGGGGATTGTTTGTGCACATCTCTTTGCGGCACTGGGACTGGCAGGCATGGCAGTTCTGCCGGATATGACAGGGGATCCCTATGTTGGGCTGATGATATCCATTGTTTTGTATGCCATTGGGGGCGGTATTATTGAAGTGCTGATCAGTCCCATTATTGAGTCGTGCCCTACGGAGAAAAAGGAAGCGGCCATGAGTCTGCTCCATTCTTTTTACTGTTGGGGGCATGTGTTTGTAGTGTTGGCCTCCACTGCATTTTTCCAAATATGTGGTGTGGGAAACTGGAAAATACTGGCCTGTGTCTGGGCGCTTTTGCCGCTTTTTAATATGCTCTATTTTGCCCTTGTGCCATTGTATCCGGTAGTGGAAGAGCATGAAGCATTGTCTTTGAAGGGACTGTTTGGACAGAAAATATTCTGGTTGTTTATGGTGATCATGATCTGTGCCGGAGCATCGGAGCAGGCTATGAGCCAGTGGGCTTCCGCTTTTGCTGAAGCGGGGCTGAAAGTGTCCAAAACAGTGGGAGATCTGGCAGGACCCTGTGCCTTTGCTCTGTTGATGGGCAGTTCCCGGGCGCTCTATGCGAAATTCAGTGATAAACTGCCTCTGAAACTGTTTATGAAGATCAGTGCGATACTCTGTATTGGCTGCTATGTCATAGCCGTCTTTTCCGGGCAGGCGATGATCGGACTGGCAGGGTGTGCATTTTGCGGATTTTCGGTGGGCATTTTCTGGCCCGGGACTTTCAGCATTGCAGCCGGGCGGCTTCGAGGCGGGGGTACCGCTATGTATGCCCTGATGGCACTGGCAGGGGATGTTGGGTGCTCTTCGGGGCCTACTGTAGTAGGGATGGTTGCCAATGCATTCGGAGGGAATCTAAAAGCAGGTCTCTGCGCAGCCATGGTTTTCCCTTTTATCATATGGATTGGCATCAGTCTTCTTGGGAGGACTGAGAAATAAATTTTTTGGATTCGGCAGATCGGAACTTCAGGGGTGTAGTTCCGGTCTGTTTTTTAAATACGATGGAAAAATAATTGCTGTCTTCAAAACCGCAGCTCTCTGCTATTTCCGACACGGACATTTCAGGATGCTCCAGGAGAAGAGACATGGCTCTGTCAATGCGGAGCCTGCGTATGTGCCGGGCGATACCGCAGCCGTAGCTTTGTCGGGCGAGCTGGTACAGATTTGTTTTTCCGATATGCAGATTCTGGCACAGGATTTCGGCAGAAAGGGGGCTGCGGAGATGATTTTGAATATAGTTATCCAGTTGGATGGGTAAGTCATTTTGCCGCAGCAGGATCATCCGTTCCATACACAGATAAGAGGCTACGGCATGGAGCAGGTTGGAAGCGGAGAGGATATAGTCTTCTGAAGTAATCGGTAGCTGGTCACAGCAGTTTTTCAGTTCATCCTGTTCTAAAGGATAGACACTGCATTTCTCTGAAATGATTTTCCAGCCTTCTTCCCGGCTGGCATAGGAAAAGACATGGCCGAAAAACAGATAGCCGGTGACAATATTGCCAAGAAAAATAGGGGAAATAGCCTCTGTCAGTCCGGCGTGACATTGATAGAGATAAGTGTCTCTGCGGTGCAGGGAAATGTTGCAGGCTTCCCGGTCGCACTGGCGGCATCGTTCCAGGCCTGCCGGACTGCGGCGGATGAGCCGGCAGAAAGCGGGGAGCTGTGTAGGACAGGATGTGAGTTCCTGAAACTGTTCGTCAAATACAGTAATGCGGATATGAGTCAGTGTATAGAAATCATTCAGTAACAGCTGTAGTTTTGTAAGGTCGAAACTGGATACCATGACAGAATCTCCTTTGCGTTATTTGTATGGGGAAATTTTACCTTCAGTAAACAGGGGAACATACGGTCTCTTGTTTGCTGAGAGCAATAATAGCTATGAACATACAGAATTTTGTTCATAGTTATCATACGCCTTTTGCGAACAAAATCAAAGAAATAAAGACGAATTTGTGTATTTTCCATGGCAAATATCTGCTAAGATGGAGTCAGAAAAATTAAAATTTAAAGAATATAAGGAGAGATGATATGCTTGTAACGTTAAAAGAAATATTGCAGATCGCAGAGGAAAGAAAAATTGCCGTAGGTTCTTTTAATACGCCGAATCTGGAATGTCTGCGAGCAGTGTTGGGGGCGGCAGAGGAACTGGAGCTTCCGGTCATCATCCAGGCGGCTCAGGTTCACGAAATACTGACACCTGTGTCGATTATGGGGCCGGTTATGGTAGAGCTGGCAAAGCGGGCCTGCGTGCCGGTCTGCGTTCATCTGGACCATGGGGAGACACTGGATTATGTGAAAAAAGTATTGGAGATGGGCTTTACGGGAATTATGTTTGACGGCTCTACGATGCCCTATGAGGAAAATGTGGCAAATGTGAAAAAGGCAGTGGAACTGGCGAAAGAAACAGGAGCCTCTGTGGAAGCGGAGCTGGGTTCCATGGGAAGGCGGGAATCCGGGGCCGGAGAAGGAAGCGGTGGAGAGGATGATACAAAGATTTATACCGATCCCATCCAGGCGGCAGGTTTTGTGAAAGAAACAGGCATCGATGCTCTGGCCTGCTCTTTCGGCACAACCCATGGCATCTATCTGACAGCGCCGAAGCTGGATTTTGATGTGGTAAAAAATGTGAGAAAAGAGACCGGAGGGATTCCGGTGGTCATGCATGGAGGCTCCGGGGTCAGTAAGGAAGATTTTCACAGGGCGGTTGCCGCAGGCGTGCGGAAAATCAACTATTTCACCTATATGGATAAGGCGGCCGGGGCAGAACTGGCGAAATATGTGGGCAGCGTAGAAGATGACATGCCGGTATTTTTTACAGAGGCTGCCGCGAGGGCAACTGAGGCCATGAAAGAGAATGTGATGGCGGCCATGAAGGTGTTCGCAAATAGGGACTGAGAGACTAATGAGAGAAGGAGAAAAGAGTATGGGAAGAAAAATGACATTTGCGCTTTGCTTTTGTAACAGAGGCTTTATGCCGGGAGAGCTGATCTATGGGGCAAGAGAAGATATGATAAAGGCCGTAACGGATGCGGGATATGACTATATCGCCATGGACGCAGAGCTGACGCGCTATGGCGGTGTGGAGACGAGAGAGGAAGGGCGGCTCTATGCCAGATGGCTGAGGGAGCATGAGGGAAGCTATGACGGTGTGATCTTTTCCATGCCGATCTTCGCGGATGAGAACGGGGCGATCACTGCCCTGCAGGATGCGGGAGTGCCGATTCTGATGCAGGCATATCCCGATGAGATCGGCAAGATGGACTTTGCCCACAGGCGGGATGCTTATTGTGGTAAATTTTCCGTCACTGATGTATTCACCCAGTATCAGGTGCCGTTTACGGTCATGAAACCCCATGTAGTGCACCCTCTGTCGACGACTTTTGCGGAGAATCTGCGGGATTTTGCAGCTATCTGTCGGGTAGTAAATGGTATGAAGCGGTTCAATGTGGGATGTATCGGTGCCCGTACGACGGCCTTTAAGACAGTACGGTTCGATGAGATTACGCTGCAGAAGTACGGAATCAATGTGGAGTCCTTTGATTTGTCAGAAGTATTTTTCAAGGTGGGGAAAAAGGCGGACGAGGATATAAAGGTGCTTGCCAAAGCGGAAAAGCTGAAAGCCTATTCCGATTTTACGAGGGTACCGGAAAAGAATATGCTGACACTTGCCAAGCTGTCGGTGGTACTTGACGAGTACATAGAGGAATACAGGCTGGATGCTCTGACGCTGCGGTGCTGGAATGAAATGGAAGAGGTGCTGCGGATCTGTCCCTGTGTCCTGCTCAGTGAACTGAATGACAGAGGAATTGTGGCCTCCTGTGAGATCGATATGTGTTCGGCACTGACTATGCGTGCGATGCATCTGGCCAGTGAGATGCCCACGGCGGTTCTGGACTGGAACAATAATTATGGAGAAGAGGAAAATAAAGTGATCTTATTCCACTGCGGGCCGGTGGCGCAGACACTTATGACCGGAAAGGGCACCGTGACAGAGCACAAGATGTTTGCCAAAGGAGATCCGGGTTCGGGATGGGGGAGCAATGAAGGCAGAATCAGGCCCTTTGATATGACATTTTCCAACTGCCAGACGAAGGAGGGTAAGATCGTGGTATATGCAAGTAACGCCAGATTTACCGACGATCCGATCGAAGAGGCGTTCTTTGGATGTGGCGGCGTAGCGGAGGTCCCTGATCTCCAGAATAAGCTTATCAGGCTGGCACGGGGCGGCTTCAAACACCATACTTCCGTGGGAATAGGGCATATGAAGGACATATTGAAGGAAGCTTTTACCACATACCTGCACTATGACTGGACAGAGATTGACAGTTGAAGATAAACGGACACAAATTATTTGTTGTGTGAAATCAACTGTGTCAGGTTTGTACAGGCAATATTTATGACATAATTGTCATATGGATCGTCATGTAATAGGAAAAAGATTGGAGAAGGAAGAAAACATGAAAATTGGGGGATTGGATATCGGCACCACAGGCTGTAAATTGACGGTGTTTGATGAAAGGGGTAATTTTCTGGAAAAGGCTTACCGGGATTATCCTATCAGGCGCAGTGGAGGAGAACACGAAGTGGATGCGGGGGCCATACTGGACAGCGTATGGCAGGTAATTGGCAATATGGCAGGAAAGTACCCGGATATCGGGGGCATAGGGGTTACGAGCTTCGGAGAGACATTTGTGGCAACAGACCAGGGCGGGCTACCTCTCTATCCGGCTATGCTCTATACAGATCCCCGGGGGAAGGAAGAATGCAAAGAGTTGACGGAAATCCTTGGGAGGGACAGGATTTTACAGATCACCGGGGTGGATGCCCATGAGATGTACAGTATTTCCAAGATCATGTGGCTGAAACGTCATGAACCGGCTGTGTATGAGCGGACGGCGCATATTTTTCTCATAGAAGATTTTGTAGTATTTCATCTGACAGGCAGGGCGCAGATTGACTATTCTCTGGCAGCCAGGACACAGGCCTTCGATATCAGGAAACTCACATGGAGTGACGATATCTTTCAGGCGGCCGGTGTGAAAAAGGAGCTGATGTCTGAGCCTGTGCCTACGGGTACCGCTGCGGGAAAGATTCTGACACAGGTATCTGAACATACGGGGCTTTCGCATGACACAGTTGTCGTATCTATCAGCCACGATCAGGTGGCTGCAGCTGTCGGTGCAGGGGTATTTGCTTCTGACAAGGCTGTGGACGGGGCGGGTACAGTACAATGTATCACGCCGGTCTATGATAACCTGCCGGATCTGGAAATTATGAGCAGAGGGAAATTTGCGGTGGTACCCTATGCGGTCCCCGGAAAGTATGTGTGCTATGCTTTTTCCTATACGGGAGGCGCACTGATTCAGTGGTGTACGGAAATGCTCGCCAAAAAGGAAAAGGAGCTTGCGGAAGAAAAGGGAATTTCGGTCAATGCTTATCTGGAGGCGGAGTATCGGGAGCCTACGGGACTGCTCGTACTGCCTCATTTTGCGGGAGCGGCCACGCCCTATATGGACAACGGTTCCAAAGGCGCCATCCTGGGGCTGGATACCTCTACGACAGTGGAGGAAATCTATTGCGCCTGTATGGAAGGGGTAGTCTATGAGATGATGGTCAATATGGAATATCTGAACCAGTCGGGCACTGCCTTTACGATGCTCCATGCCACGGGCGGCGGAGCGAAATCCCGGGTGTGGATGCAGATGAAGGCGGATATGCTGGGACTTCCCGTTACTGCGCTGGGGACATCCGATGCGGGAACAGTGGGCAGCGCCATGCTGACCGGTATCGCTACAGGCTGTTTTTATGATCTGGAGGACGCATCGGCTCATATGGTGGAAAAAAGAGAGGTCTATAAACCCCGCCGGGAGATGTATGAGAAATACCGGAAAATTTATGAGCGCTACAGAAAGGTATACAGTGCGGTGCGGCCTTTGATGGAGTGAAGGGGGACGTGTGAGAAAGCGGTGACGGGCAGGAAAGTCTGTAAATGTTGAAAAAATAGGCATACCCTCAGTGGACAAGGGGACACACGGCGTGTGTGCCCTTGTCCACTGAGGGTAGAGTAGACAGATACGAAAAAGTCTGATGAGAGAGGACAGAAAAAATGTACATTTCACAGATGGCGGCACAGAGTATTGTGGATGAGATCGGCAGGGAGATTTGTGAAAACGTAAATATAATGGATTCCAGAGGCTATATTATTGCCAGTACGGACCCTGCCCGTATTGGCGGCCTGCATGAGGGCGCCAGAAAGATCATTCAGGAAAGACTGGGAGAGCTGTATATTACATCCGAGATGGAGACGGCCTCCACCCGGAAAGGAATCAATCTGCCCATTATGATACACGGAGAAATCGTAGGTGTCGTAGGAATCAGCGGGGAAAAAGAGCAGGTAGCGGGATACGGAAATATCGTAAGGCGGATGACAGAGATTATGGTAAATGACAGTATGCAGAAAGACCGCCACAGATATGACAGACGTGTCAGATATAGATTTCTGGAAGAGTGGATTGCCAGAGCGGGAATGGTCTGGGACAGAAACTTTGTGGAGAGAGGATTGCGGCTGGGTATTGACATAGAAAGACCGAGGCGGGTGCTGGCCATCCACTTCGAACGCTATCAGGAACTTTCCGATACCCAGGAAGGGCAGCAGCATCTGGAGACGATGGAAGCATCTGTCCGGCATTTTACAGATCAGGAGAAGAATATTCTCTATCTGCGGGAGCCGACGAAGCAGCTCTGTTTTATCAACGCCTGCCCGGACCAGAAGATGCAGGAGATCGGAGAACAGCTGATTGAACTGATCCGGGGGAAATACGGGGAGCGGATTGTAATTGGTATTGATTCGGAAAGGAGCTGGAAAGACGGAGGCCACATCGGCCGTCTCTGCGAGGAGGCAGAGAAAGCTGCAGAATACTGTGAAGAAAATGGCCGCGATATTATGTTTTACAAGGAACTGAGCGTGGAATTGTTTCTGGATGAGATTTCCGCCGGGACAATGAAAAAATATCTGGATAAGTTGTTCCCAGTGGAGGAAGAAGAGTTAGGTTACTTTATGACGATTGTGTCAGTTTATTTCCAGGTGGACGGTTCCATAACCCGGATGGCAGAGGTACTGTTCATGCATAAAAATACGATACAGTATAAACTGAAAAAACTGGAGGCTCTGTCAGGAAAAGATATCCGTACACCTCAGGGGGCTTCGGTCTATTATATGGCACTTGCTTTTTATAAAAAGCTGTATGGGGAAAGTCGGCTGGTCAGATGTGTATAGGCAGGCAGCAAAAATAGACGATGTGACAAAGAACATAAAAATAGTTTAATATATGTTATGAATAACATTTTCAAAGAATCAATCCTGTGGTATTTTTAGAAAGAAGTACAAGGAATAGGGGGAAATAAGCAATAAAATATACATATTGCACAAATCCCTCAAATATACTATAATACACAGGAGGGAAAAGATATGACAGGAGTTCCATTTGTAATTGTATTCATTTTGGCGATCGTTGTAATGATCGTGATGATCAGTAAGTTCAAGATCCATCCATTCCTATCGATTATGCTCGTATCCATGATACTCGGGCTGATCGGAGGAATCCCGCTGATAGATGGGGTTGATGCGGATGGCAATAAGATCAGCGGTATTGCCGCTGTAATTGGAAGCGGATTTTCATCCACATTTACGAGTATCGGTATCGTCATTATATTTGGTGCCATGATCGGAAGCTTTCTCGAAGCCACGGGTGCTGCTCTGAAGCTGGCAGATATAGTGGTAAAGCTGGTAGGTGAGAAACATCCTGAGCTGGCTATCGAATTGATGGGCTGGATTGTATCGATTCCGGTATTTTGTGATTCCGGTTTCGTTGTACTCAATCCCATCCGAAAAGCCATGGTAAAGAGAACGGGAGCTTCTTCTGTCGCCATGACAGTCTGTCTTTCTGCAGGTCTGTATGCTTCTCATGTATTTATACCTCCTACACCGGGACCGATTGCAGCAGCGAATACACTGAATGTGGGAGAACATCTGTTGCTTGTTATGGGACTGGGTGCTCTTGTATCCATTCCTGCACTGGCTGGCTCTTATTTCTATGCAAAATATGTCGGCAAAAAGGTAAAAGCCACAGATGAGGCGGACAGCGGGGAGACCGTACAGTCCTATGAGGAACTGGTAGCTTCCTACGGAAAACTTCCGGGCGGTTTTATGAGTCTGGCTCCTATTGTTATCCCCATTGTCCTGATGGCACTTTCCAATGTTTCTTCTATTTTGAAATGGGAAGGGGCGCTTGCTACGGCATGCACATTTCTGGGTACACCGATCATAGCTCTGGCAGTAGGCGTTATTTTCGGTATTATCGTAGTGATACAGTCACATATGGCAGATAAACTGTATGATCTGACAAATGAAACTTTGAAGACAGTAGGGCCGATTCTGTTTGTAACGGCAGCAGGCGGCGTGCTCGGTAAGGTTATTTCTTCTACGAGCCTTGTTACCTTTATAACAGACAATGCAGCTTCTCTGCAGACGATCGGTATCTTCTTCCCGTTCCTGCTGGCAGCCATTTTAAAGACTGCACAGGGTTCTTCCACAGTTGCCATTACCACGACGGCCGGTATTATGGCGCCGCTCATGGGAGCGCTTGGAATGGGCACTCCGGTTATGGGTGCGCTCTGTGTTATGGCAATCGGAGCAGGTGCCATGACGGTATCTCACGCCAATGACTCTTATTTCTGGGTGGTTACAAACTTCGGCGGTATGACACCGGAAGAAGGATATAAGACACAGACGGCGGCTACACTTGTAGAAGGTATCTGTTCGATAGCCTTTATCTTCATTCTATCACTTTTTTTACATTAAAATTAATTATCAGAATAGTCATGGCCGGGCCGGTTTTACCGGTTCCGGTCTTTGGCTGTCATAAGGCGGGAAAATATGAATTTGAGAAAAGATGCGGATTATATAATGAAAGCTGCCATTGAGGCATGTCTCCCGGATGAGGCTGTGAGAAGCGCTCTGCAGACAAGAGATTTTAAACGGGGACGTATTTTTATGGTGTCGGTGGGCAAGGCTGCATGGCAGATGGCAAAAGCGGCGGCGGATATTCTGGCAGATAAGCTGACATCCGGTGTGGTAGTGACGAAATATGATCATGTGAAGGGAGAGATTCCCCAAACGACCTGTTTCGAAGCGGGACATCCGGTGCCGGATGAAAATTCGTTCCAGGGCACACAGGCGGCTCTTGACCTGGTAAAGGATTTAAAAGCGGAGGATACGGTACTGTTCCTGCTCTCCGGCGGCGGCTCCGCCCTGTTTGAAAAGCCTTTGATTCCGAAAGAGGAATTGGCGGATATTACGAAACAGCTGTTGGCCTGTGGAGCGGACATTGTAGAGATGAATACACTTCGAAAGAGGCTTTCTGCTGTGAAGGGAGGACGTTTTGCTCTTGCCTGTGAGCCGGCTCGGGTATGTAGTATCGTTCTCAGCGATATTCTGGGGGACCCTTTGGATATGATTGCCTCAGGACCTGCCTACCCGGATTCTTCTACCTGTGAAGATGCTTTAGGAATCGTCAGGAAATATGATTTAAAGCTCAGTGAAAGAGCGACAGAGCTGCTAAAGCAGGAGACGCCAAAAGAGCTGTATAATGTGGAAACGCAGATTACCGGAAGTGTATCAGGACTGTGCAGGGCCGCGGCGGAAGCGGCAAAAGAGCTGGGATACCGGCCGGTTATTCTGACAGATCAGCTTTCCTGTGAGGCGAGGGAGGCAGGCGCATTTCTGGGGGCTATTGGTAAAACCTATGCGGTATCTACGGAGAGCGTTGCATTTATCGCGGGCGGAGAGACTGTAGTCCATCTGACTGGAACGGGAAAGGGGGGACGGAATCAGGAACTGGCACTTGCGGCGGCGCAGCTGATTGCCGGTTTACCGGGTACGGCGGTGTTCAGTGTGGGAAGCGATGGGACGGATGGTCCCACTGACGCAGCCGGAGGTTACAGTGATGGGGAAACAAAAGAAAAACTTTTGGAGAAAAATATCCGCATCTATGATGTGCTGCAAGATAACGATGCATATCATGCGCTGCAGATAACGGATGGGCTGATCATGACCGGTGCCACCGGAACGAATGTCAATGATGTGGCTGTGTTGTTAATCAAACGATAGGAGGAAAGAGATGTATCAACTGTGGGAAGCACTGAAAGAAGCCAAAAAATATAAGTGGGTGGAATTGTCCCATTCTCTGAACAATACCAGTCCCTATTGGGGCGGTATCCCGGAAGGGGCCGTTGAACTGGGGGCGACTTGTTTTGATTGGGGAAATGAGATGCTGGATTGTCTGATTCAGACGTTTAAATTTCCCGGACAGTTCGGCACCCATATCGACTTCCCGGGACATTTTATAAAGGGGAGAGAGCTTTCTGAAAAATATGGGGTAAAAGACCTGATCTTTCCGCTCTGTGTGGTCGATATTACGGAAAAGGTAAAAAAAGATGTCCACTATGCGGTCACGGTAGAGGATATCAAGGCTTATGAAGAAAAATATGGACCGATTCCAGAGGGTGCCTTTGTGGCACTGTATACCGGCTGGTCTGAGAAATGGCCGGATATGGATGCCTTATCAGGGACGGATGCTGAAGGGGGCGAGCACTTCCCCGGCTGGTCTATGGAAGCATTGAAGTATATCTATGAGGAAAGAAATGCGGCGGCCAATGGACATGAGACACTGGACACGGACGCTTCTCAGGTAGCTGCTGCCGCCGGAGATCTGGCCTGTGAGCGCTATGTACTGGACAAAGGAAAGTTACAGGTGGAGGTACTGTGTAATCTGGACAAGGTGGCTCCTGCGGGAGCAGTGATTATCGTGTCTTATCCCCGCCTGGAAGGGGCCACAGGGCTTCCTGCGAGAGTGTGGGCGATTACGGAATAGTTTTCTATAGAGATTCGGGTGACATACGAAAATAAAATGGCAGTCATTTGACAGCCGAACCCTATACAAAAAGGAAGAATGCTGCGGGTATAAACAGTGCCGGCAGCATATTCATTGTCTTGAACTGTTTAATGCCCAAGATATTGATACCGGAAGCGGCGATAAGAAATCCCCCTACAATTGACAATTCTGTCATAAAATCCGGGGAAATAAAGCGCTCCAGAAATCCGGCACCCAGATAGATACTGCTCTGCCATAGAAAAAGGACTATTGCTGCCATAGCGATACCGATACCGTAGGTGGAAGCCAGCACCATGGATGTGACAAGATCCAGTGTGCCGTTTGTGAAAAGGTATGTATTGTCCCCATTCAGTGCACTTTGGATGGGCCCCAGGATAGAGAGAGTACCGATACAAAATAAAAGAATCGCCGTGGAAAGTCCCTGTCCAAGTCCCTTATTTCCGGTGCGTTCTGTAAGCTTCTGGAATTTTCCATCGATATCCAGCCAGCTGCCGATCAGACTTCCCACGGCCAGGCTGACGATGAACAATACCGGATATTTGCTGCCCGGCATATTGGAAACGATGGAATTGATACCGATCCCTGCCGCGGCCAGTCCCATGGCATCGAACAATACTTTTTGCTGTTTTTCTCCGATACTCTTTCGGAACAGACTTCCTGCTGCGCTTCCTATTAAAATGGTGGATGTATTATAAAGTGTACCGATCATAATGTACCTCCTGCTTGTGGTTAATTTATTATGGAACATTTTTTGAAAATTGACAAGTGACAGATGACCTGTGATATACTATATACGCAAAGGCAATGAGCAGTGCCAAAACAGTAGATGTAAATTTGACTGCCTGCAGGCAAAATTGACAGATGCTGTATTGATAGGGCGAAGCCCGTGAATGAGGAAAACCAGAGGTTTTCCGAATGAGCGCTGCGAATAATGACCTGAGGAGGGGCCCGCCAGCGGGAGGAGTCCTGAGGTCTCTGAGCGAGAGGCAGCAAGGAAGTAAATGACCTGAGGAGGGACCCGCTGGCGGGAGGAGTTCTGAGGCCTCTGAGCGGGAGGCTGCACAGCAGGGGAATTGGGAAAATAGGAGGATGGTTATGGAAATGCGAAGAGAACGGAAGGAAAATATGAGAGGCGGAGACGGTCATGTACTGTTGGATCATATTTTAGAGAAGGAAGCTCTTGGTGAGAAATGCAAAATGTATGCCAGAGTAACTTTGGAGAAGGGGTGTAGTATCGGATATCATGAGCATTGCGGGGAAAGCGAAACCTATTTCATTCTCTCTGGCCATGGTTTTTATAATGATGACGGCACAGAACAGGTGGTCTGGAGCGGAGATGTTACATACACATCGGATGGACACGGCCATGGCATTTCCAATGCAGGGGAAGAAGATCTGGTATTTATGGCGTTGATACTTGCTCAATAGGATTCAGGTGCTGAAAAGTTCATTTATATTTTAATCATAAATGTGACCTTTCGACACTCGAATCTCAACAGGAAATTGCTTCACAAGCATGAGAGAAAAAAGAGACGAAAAAGAGAAGAGCCTATGATATATACAGTGACATTTAATCCTTCCCTGGATTATATCGTTTCCGTGGAAAATTTTACACTGGGCAAGACAAACCGTACTCACCGGGAACAAATACTTCCGGGAGGAAAGGGAATCAATGTCTCCATTGTGCTCGGGAACATGGGAATAGAGAACAGAGCTCTCGGCTTTTTAGCAGGTTTTACCGGGAGGGAGATCGAAAAGCGGGCGGCAGAGTTTGGAGTCCAATCAGAATTTATTTACCTGAAAGAAGGCAATTCACGGATCAACCTGAAGCTGAAAGATATAGAAGGTACAGAGATCAATGGTATGGGGCCCGTGATATCTGGGGACAAACTACAGGAACTTATAGAGAAAGCAGACAGGCTGCAGCCGGGAGACGGGCTCGTACTGGCGGGCAGTATTCCTGTCAGCATTCCGACCTCTGTTTACAGTGAATTGATGGCACGCCTGGCGGGCAAGGGGATTCTGTGCGTTGTGGATGCCACAGGAGAGCTGTTGCAGGACGCGCTGCAGTACCGTCCTTTTCTTATCAAGCCGAATCAATATGAGTTGGGAGAAATTTTTCAAGTGTCACTTGTCTCCCGCGAGGATGTGATTCCCTATGCAAAAAAGCTGCAGCAGATGGGAGCGGTCAATGTACTCGTATCTCTGGCGGGACAGGGCGCTGTCCTTGTGGATGAAAATGGCGGTGTACATGAGAGCCCTGCACCGAAAGGGACACTTGTGAATGCAGTGGGCGCCGGGGATTCTATGGTAGCTGGATTTCTGGCCGGATATTTGAAAAAGAAAGAATATCATCATGCTTTCCTTATGGGTTTGGCAGCAGGGAGCGCCAGTGCATTCTCCGAAAATCTGGCTACGGCGAAAGAAATATGGGATATCTATCACAGAATGGAGAGCCCTTTTTACGCAAGATAAAAATTTTGGTAAATGACTAAAGTCCTGGGCAAAATAACCGATATCTATAGTGAGAAAATAATTACTCGCAGACCCATGGAAGGAGGAATTTACATGCGTATAGAAGCATATTCCAAGGTGCAGCAGCTTTATCAGACAAATAAAACGACAAAATCTGATAAGATAACGAAACACAGTTTTTCAGATCAGTTCGAGATTTCCAGTACAGGAAAAGATCTTCAGACTGCAAAGCAGGCCATGGCAAGTACGCCGGATATCAGGGAAAGTAAAATTGCTCAGCTGAAGAACGCCATACAGGGCGGTACTTATCAGGTAAATGAAGAGAACTTTGCAGCGAAGCTGTATGAAAGATACTATGGTGAAATGAGGTAGTTCCAGTGGCGAGTCTGATAGAGAACCTAATTTCAGTTTTGGAACAGGAAAATTCAGAATATGAGATCTTATTGGAATTATCGAGAAAAAAGACTCCTGTAATTGTACAGGGAGACATTGTACAGTTACAGGAAATCACGGATGAGGAACAGAACGTTATCGACAGGATTCATCAGCTCGAGAATAAAAGAGTAGAACATATCCGCGATATTGCCGATGTTATCAACAAGGACGTTGAGCAGTTGAAACTGGAAAATCTAATTCAGATGTTCGAAAAGAGCCCGCGGGAGCAGAAGATGCTCTCAGAAATACATGATAAGCTTCGCAGTACACTTTCCCAGATGCAGCAGATAAACGGACACAACAGAGAACTGCTGATGGGGGCGCTGGAACTGGTAGAGTTCGATATGAACCTGCTTCAGTCGGCCAAAAGAGCGCCTGAAACAGCTAACTATAACAAAGGCGCGTACAATACTAGAAGCGTTATGGGCACGGACAGCGGAATGTTCGATGCCAAACAATAAGCTTTACACGAGGTGATCCTATGTCGTTAATGTCAAATTTATTTGTAGGGGTAAGTGGTCTACAGACAAGTCAAAATGCATTGAATACAACAGCCCACAATCTTTCTAATATCGATACGGTGGGTTATACGCGGCAGCAGGTAATGCAGAGCGATACAACGTATAATACGTTCGCCAAGAATCCGGCTGCTATTTCTTATAAACAAATCGGACAGGGCGTCGCATATTCCAAAGTCAGACAGGTAAGGGATAATTTCCTTGACCAGACATACCGGAAGGAATCGGGGAGAAGTGCATTTTACAGCAATTCCTATCAGGCATTATCTCAGGTAGAGACGATATTTGGAGAACTGTACGGCGCTACTTTCAATGAATCCATGGAAAATATACAGAGAGCCATTGATGAGCTGGCCAAGACACCTACAGACTCTGTCGTACAGGGTCTTGTCATACAGCGTTCCGTCTCTTTCCTGGAGAGCGCTCAGGGGGTTTATCAGGGACTTTGTGATTATCAGGATAATCTGAATCTGCAGATTCAGAAAGATATTAACACAATTAATGAATATGGAAAAAAGATCCTTGAATTGAACAAGAGAATTACAAAAGTAGAAGCAGGAGGCGTGGAAAATGCCAATGACCTGCGGGATGCCAGAAATCAGATTCTGGATGAGCTCAGTTCTATGGCAAGGATTTCTTATACAGAGGATGCATTCGGGAAGGTGACAGTACAGCTGGAAGGCCATGATTTTGTCACCGGCAATATGGTATTGGAGATAGACCTGGATGTGGATGGCAATACCGGATTTTTCACGCCATTTTGGAAAATGGATGCGCGGACGACTGTAAATGCGGACGGCAGTAAGACTCATAATATTGAGGGCGCCGAAGTGTTTAAACAGTTCTCGGTTGGTGACAATCCGAACTCTCAGATGGATATTGGCGGTGTGAAGGCGCTGCTATTGGCCAGAGGGACAAAACGCGCCAACTATACGGATCTTCAGGATACTGAGACATACAATAAAGAGATTGCTGATTCCATAATAATGAATATTCAGGCGGAGTTTGATCAGCTCATTCATGCGGTGGCTACAACTCTGAATGGTATTCTGGCAGAGGCTGCCGATCAGAACACAGGGTATCTGTGTGAGAAAGTTATGGTAAACGGCGTGGAGACCTATCAGCCGATCCAGCTCTTCCAAAAGAGAGTGACGGAAGGGTATCGCTACGATATTGATCCTGCCGACAATAAAGCCAAATGGATTTTCAATGAAGAGGATCCTTCCGAAACGGAAAGTCTCTATTCGGTAATGAATCTGGTAGTCAATCCGGCTCTGATTAAAGAGCCTACGAAACTGGGGTTGTTGAAACCCGACGGGAAAGAGGATCAGGAGACGGCAGATAAACTGGCAGCGGCATTTCAGGCAGCTGAGCTTCATCTTAATCCAACTGTGTCGATGAAATCAGATTTTACAGACTATTATTCTGATCTGATGACGCAGATCGGAAATACGGGTATGGTACTGCGAAAGATTAATGAAAATCAGAACGGTACAGTGGAAGCTACCTGTTATGCCAGAGAGCAGATCATGGGTGTTTCTTCTGATGAAGAATTGACGAATATGGTAAAATTCCAGAATGCCTATAACGCTTCCAGTCGGTATATCAATGTAGTGGATGAGATGTTGGAGCATCTGATCAACTCCATGGCAGGCTAATGGGACGGAAAGGGGAGAATGACATATGCCATCTACATTTTTTGGATTGAATACAGCTTATTTAGGACTGACAGCAGCCAATGCGGCGATCAATACGACAGGCAACAATGTTTCCAATGTCAATACAAAAGGGTACAGC
The DNA here is from genome assembly GCA_910587635.1 of uncultured Lachnospiraceae bacterium. Classification (GTDB taxonomy): domain Bacteria; phylum Bacillota; class Clostridia; order Lachnospirales; family Lachnospiraceae; genus VSOB01. The sequence continues at coordinate 33,400 of CAJUNB010000029.1, read as the reverse complement.
AGGCAGCACACAGTACAGCAGGCTACAGAGGCACTGCGCACCTTTACTTCTTATGGTTGTGCCGGAGCCGGAGTAGATGTTTTGGCGATCGAGCGGTACAGAGATGAATTTTATGATTATAAATACTGGCGAAATAACGCATATGTAGGAGAATATTCGGTTAAGAATTATTATATGAAGCAGATCGAAGATTATTTCATTGATGAAGGTACGGAAGATGAAGCATTAAAAGGCTTCAATACGATTTTTGATGATATGTATGCGGCACTGGCAGATGTAAAGAAAGATTCCGGTACAGAAGATCCTAGAAGGGCATTTCTGGGAACTGCTGAAGCACTGACGGAATATTTTAATACAATGGCGAGCAATCTGCAAAAAATGCAGAAGGATATGAATGCCGAGATTAAGGTAAACGTAGATCAGATCAATTCCATTGCTCAGGAGCTCGTTACGTTAAATAAACAGATCAATGTCATCGAGATCGGCGGCGGCAATGCCAATGAGCTGAGAGATCAGAGGGCTTTGCTGATCGATGAACTTTCTCAGATTGTGGATGTGGAAACGGAAGAACAGAATGTGGAAGATCCCAACAATCCGGGCAGAGATACAGGAGCTACCCGTTACATCGTGAAGATTGCAGGGGGACAGACGCTGGTAGATGACAGGGTTTCCTATTCCCTGATCTGTAAGGCAAGGACTTCTGATGAAAAGGTAAATCAGAATGATGCAGACGGATTGTATGATATCGTCTGGTCCAACGGCAATAAATTCAGTTTGAAAAATGCAAGTATGGGAGGCAAGCTGAAAGGACTGGCACAGCTCCGTGACGGAAATAACGGTGAATACTTCCATGGTACGGTATCTAATATCGGTTCTAAAACGATCGATGGGAAAGCGCACAGTACCGTAACAATCGATGTTACGGCAGAATACTTGAAAGATATCAATAAATGTACACTGTCTGACAGTGGCGGTGTTATCATGCTGGGAAACAAGGAATTTCACTTTGATTCCTGGACAATGAATTATAATAAAACAACGGGAATCTATTCTTATGAATTTGTCGTCAGTGACAGCACAAAAAATGAGAGCACCAATGTATTTGGTGCGATCGGTAAAGAAGCCACAATAGGGAGTGCTATTGATTATCAGGGTATTCCGTATTATATGGAGCAGATGAACGAATGGGTTCGCAGCTATACAAAAGCGTTTAATGATATTATGACACAGGAAGGCTCTGTGGACAATTACGGCAACAAGGGGAAACCTCTGTTTAAAGGGGATAAACTTACGGATAGCGGACAGTGGGATTTTGCGGATTCCTATTTGTCACCGGATGGAGAGAGTTTTTCCATTTCTTCTACAGATAACAGTTATTATCGACTTACGGCTTTCAATTTCGCTGTGGATGATGCCATGTTAAAAGATCCGGATCTGATGGCAACCCATACGAACAATGCGGACAATGAAAGCAAGTACGATATCGTAGATGAACTGATTGATTTGAAAACCAATGTGAACAAGATGAAATTCCGTGGCAGTTCTGCAAGTCAGTTTCTCCAGTGTATACTGTCGGATGTTTCTCTGAACGGGCAGAGCGCAAAGAATTTCAGCGATAATTATTCCCATATTGCTAAGTCCATCGATACACAGAGACTATCTGTATCTGGTGTGGATGAAGATGAGGAGGCAATGAGTCTTGTAAAATACAGGGAAGCTTATAACCTGGCATGTAAGATGGTGCAGACATTGACAGAAATATATGACCGGTTGATTCTTGAGACAGGCGTATAAAAATAAGGGAGAAAGAGTATGAGAATTACAAATAAAATTATACAGAATAATTCTTTATCCAATCTGAATATGAACAAAATATTGGAAGATAAATACAATACCCAGATGGCAACCGGCAAGAAAATAACAAGACCGTCGGAGGATCCGGTGATTGCAATCCGTGCTTTGCGCTTGCGCAGTACCCTTGCGGATGTTACTCAGTTCAGAGACAAAAATGCAGAAGATGCGGACAGCTGGCTGACAGTGACAGAAGATACGATTAATTCTGTTATCGAGTCTCTGGAAAAGATGATAGAAGAGTGCAATACCGGTGCCAATAAGAAGTGGGAATCAATAGATAAGCAGACGATGATAGACAGTTTAAAAGAGCTGCGGGAGGGGATTTACGCCAGGGGAGATGCGGATTATGCGGGACGTAATATCTTTACCGGTTATCGTACGAGTACCAAGCTGCGGTTCCAGGAAGACGATAATAAAACAAGCTATGATATTACAGAAAAGATAACGAAGGCAGTGATGGAGGATATTATTTATGTAAAAGCCCGTGACGGTGCCGATACTCTGGATTCTCTCAATGCCGGAAATTATGATACGACAGTATTTGATGAGACCGATGTCTATCAGGAAACAGTGCACAGAATACGGCTTTCCTACAGTGATCTGAGTCCGGATACAATGCCCAAAGTGCAATATTACGGTTTTGATGCGACTGGCATGATCGTGGCAAAAGACCTGCCAATAGCTGTCATCTCTCAGAATGGGGAGATGCTCTATGATGAGACAGGAGCGCCGGTTGCGCCCAATACGATGGAAGATCCCTATCTGTATGCGCAGGGAAAGAAGGATGCTGCAGGGAATGATGCGCCCTATGCTGTGTTTATCCCGGAGACTGGGGAATTGATCCTGAATGACAAGGCATATGCAGAAATGAATATGACAAGGGATTATGCCAATACAAAAGATGTCAACGAGGGACAGATTTCCATTACTTATACGAAGAATAACTGGAAGGAAGGGGATCTGAAACCCCAGCATTATTTTGAGTGTACAGAGAGGACACCTGACGGCAAGACGATTGAACATAATAAAGATCAGGATGTCAACGATCAGATCATAGCCTATGATGTGGGCTTCAACCAGAGTGTTCGTGTCAACACATTGGCTTCTGACGTTTTTACCCATGATATCGGCAGAGATGTAGACGACATGATTTCAATCCTGGAACAGGTACAGAATATGGAAAGTACGATTTCCACTCTGGAAACTATTAAGAAGGAATTGGATCCTAATACGGATAAGGCTAAATATGAAGCAGCAGAGAAAAATCTGGCTGCGGCCAATAAGGCACTGACTTTCCTTGGTGAGAAACTGCAAAAGACGTTTGAACATGGTATCAGTCAGATGCAGGGACATCACGATAAGGCAAAACTGGAGATGACAGCGGTAGGAACGCGTTCCAGCAAATTGGAGCTTGTGAAGACGAGGCTTGATTCTCAGAAGTCCAACTTTAAGGATCTGGTGAAAGACAATGAACAGGTGGATACGGCCGAGGCAGCTACCAATCTGGCTCAGGCAAAGCTGGCTTATGATGGGGCACTGATGGCAACCGGTAAGATTACAGAAAACAGTCTGTTGAATTTCGTCTAAATACCCGCGCCTAAAGATTTTACAATAAAAGGAGCCAATATGAAAGTAAAAACTAAAATTTTCGGAGAAATTGAAATAGATGAGGAAAAGGTTATATGCTTTGAGAATGGAATTGTAGGATTTCCTGAATTAAAAAGATTTGCATTGGTTCATGACGTGGAAAAAGCGGACGGAGGCACAGTGAGATGGATGCAGTCTTTGGAGGAACCGGCATTTGCCATGCCGGTACTGGATCCTCTTGTGATTATGCCGGATTATAATCCGCAGGTGGAAGATGAACTCTTGAAACCAATCGGGGGACTGGATCCGGATCATGTCCTGGTACTTGTCACATTGACAGTGCCTTCGGATATTAAAAAGATGAGTATCAATCTGCGGGCACCTATTCTAGTACACGCCCAGTCCAGGAAGGCTTGCCAGATCATTGTAGATGATGAAAAATATTCCGTTAAATATCCGATTTATGATATTTTGCAGACGGCAAAGAAGGCGGGTGAATAGTATGTTGGCATTATCAAGAAAGAAAGGCGAAGCACTGATAATCAACAATAATATCGAAATAACAGTTCTGGAGATCAAGGGAGAGCAGGTGAAGCTGGGGATTGCCGCTCCGAGGGAAGTGCCGGTGTACCGAAAAGAAGTATATATTCAGATTCAGGAAGCGAATAAAGAAGCGATGAACACCGATACTCTGGAAAATTTGAAAAATCTGCTTGGTTAAAAAGTGTAAAAGTGGAGATCTAAATTTAGAAAATGTTTATGGCAGCTATAAACATTTTCTTTTTTTTAACCGATAATAGCAGTAGAGAGTTTAGTGTAATTATTATTTTATTTATCACACGGAGGTGATTTTTCATGAACATTGAACCAGTAAACAGTGCCATGACATTTCAGGCATCGGCACAGAAGCCCACAGAAAAACAGGCTGCGGTGGACACGGATGTAACTGCGGTAAAAGTGGAGACACAAAAGCCGGTAGATGCTACGACGCTTGTCGTTAAAAATGCAAGTGAGACAGATGGGCAGGAGGATCAGAATGAGAGCCTGATGGAACAGCAGGCCCAGTCTCAGGAAAATATTAAAAAGATGGTGGAAGAATTCAATAAAAAAATGGGTAATTCGGAAGCTATTTTCGGCATCCATGAAGGAACAAACCGTATTATGATCAAGATCGTAGATAAGGAATCAAAAGAAGTTCTGAAAGAATTTCCGCCTGAAAAGACACTTGATATGATAACGATGGTTTGGGAGATGGCGGGTATTCTCATCGATGAAAAAGGGTAGGAGGTAAATCGCATGACTATGAGAATTTCCGGTATTGCATCCGGACTCGATACAGACAGTATGGTACAGGAGCTTGTAAAAGCTTCCAGTAAAAAAAAGGATGACCTTGTAAAGGCTCAGACAAGACTTGAGTGGAAACAGGACGCCTGGAAAGACCTTAATACAAAAATATATACATTTTTTACAAGACAGCTTGATAATTTAAAGCTGGCGGGTTCTTATAGAAAGAAAAAGACAACAGTGGCCGACAGCAGTATTGCGTCTGTGGTGACAAGTGTCAATGCAGTGAACGGCACGCAGACGTTGGCCGTGACAAAAATGGCTAAGGCAGGTTATCTCACGGGTGGAAAGCTGAGCAATGACAAGAGTGTCACAGGCAGCACTACACTGGCGGAGCTGGCGGCTAAAAATGGCGCTACTCTTGGGGACTCCGATGAAATCTCTCTGCGAGTTATGAATGGTTCTTCTGAAACCGTTGTGAGCTTAAAGGGTAATTCTACGATTACAGACGTAATCAGCACACTAAACAATGCGGGAGTAAAGGCTAATTTTGACGAAGTAAATCAACGTATCTTTGTAAATGCCAATGACGGTGGCGTAAAGAACGACTTTTCCATTACGGCGGGCAATGTGAATGGTCTGACAGCACTGGAGCAGCTCGGCTTGCTGGCAGAAAGTGATATCACGGATCCGGACAGCAAGACTTATCAGAGTTATAAATATTGGGCAGAGTGTTATGAAGAACAGCCAGCTGGCTCAGGGAATTATGTCTTCGATAGTACCAGTGCTGTTTTCCAGGAAAAAGTAAAGGAAACGGCGGCTAAGAAGGCATCGGAACTCTTTGATAGTCTGACAGCTCTGGAAGACAGAGTAAACAGTCTGAAGGATGCCAGAGATAAGCTCAGCAGCGATGAAGATAAAAGTAATAACTGGCTGGAATCTGAAAAGGCGCAAAAAGAGCTGGCAAATACGACAAATGTATTGAAGGATTATTATAACTCCATTATCAATTCCAGTACGGCAACGGCAGATGAAAAAGCAGCGGCCCAGGAATCTCTGGACAGAGTGGATGACGCTTTTGAAGTGGCAAAAACTGCTGCTGATTCCATGGGTATTGTATTGCCCGGTGTTGCAGAATACAATCTGATTTCAAAGACTACTGCAGATGGTATCACAGCGGCGGAGGCAGCCCATAAGGCATTGACAGATTCCAGTGTAAAGCCCAGTGACACAGCTGTTCGTATTTATGGACAGAATGGTGCGATTTTGCTCAATGGAGCGGAATACGAATCTGAAAATAACAGTTATACCATAAACGGACTGACAATCACTGCTAACGGTGTTAGTGCCATTGGAGCAGATGGTAAGTATATCGAAACAACGATCACTACGTCTGACGATGTGGACGGTGTCTATGATACTATTGTAAACTTCTTTAAAGAATACAACGAATTGATCAAAGAGATGGATTCGATGTACAACGCAGAGTCTTCTAAAGGATATGAGCCTCTGACAGATGAGGAAAAGGATGCCCTGTCTGATACGGAAGTAGAAAAATGGGAAAAGAAAATCAAAGATTCTCTGTTGCGCAGAGACGATAATCTGTCTACCATAATCAGTACATTTAAGGAAGCAATGTTAAGCAGTTATAAAATAAATGGGAAGAGTTACAGCCTTTCCAGTTTTGGTATCAGTACCATGAATTATTTCCTTTCCGGTGATAATGAAAAGGGTGTATTCCATATTGATGGAAATCCTGACGACAGCGCTACATCCGGTAATGAAGACCTGTTAAAGGCGGCGATTGCCAATGATCCAGATACAGTAGCCAACTTTTTCTCCACGCTTATCGGAAATCTGCATACAGAGCTGAATAAGCAGATGCAGAGTACAGATTACCGGAGTTATTCAAAGATTTATGATGACAAATTGATGAAAACGCAGTATGATGATTATAAAAAGAAGATTGCTGCACAGGAGACAAAGCTGAAAAATCTGGAAGACAGATATTATAAACAGTTCTCTCAAATGGAGACAGCTCTATCAAAGCTAAACTCCACCCAGAGTTATCTCAGTAGCCTATTTGGAGGAGCATAAGACTCGGGCAGACCGTAGGTGAAATAAATGCAGACGGGACAAGGAGGTACCAAATGCCGTTACCAGATGCGTATGCCGCATATAATCGAAACAAAGTATTGACAGCATCTCCAGCAGAGCTGACATTGATGCTGTATGAAGGAGCGATTAAGTTTTGTAATATCGCTATTGTTGGAATCGAAAATAAGGATATTGAAAAGGCGCATACCAACATCATAAAAACAGAAAAGATTATAGAAGAGTTTCTCAGATCACTGGATGAGAAGTATCCGGTGTATAAAGAATTTGAAAATGTATATGTCTATTTGATGCGGCGGCTTCGGGAAGCAAATGCCTATAAGGACAAGGAGATTCTGGAAGAGGTATTGACTCATCTGCGGAGTATGAGAGATACTTGGAAAGATGTCATGAATCAGAGCCGGCCACATGGGAGCTGATAGGGAAAGAGGGAAAATGGCAGAAATCAAACAGTATGTGGAGATACTTTTAGAGAGTCTGAAAAAAAAGAAAAGTATGCTCCAGAATATTCTGGAACAGAATATCAGACAGGAAGAAGTGATCAGAAATAACTGTGATATGGATGAGTTCGACAGGACAGTAAAACTGAAAAGACGTTATATCTGGGAATTGGAAAGTCTTGATAGTGGTTTTGAGAAAGTATATGCGAGAATAAAAGAAGAACTATCTGAAGTAAAAGAACATCACAGAGATGAGATTTCTCAAATGCAGAAGCTGATTTCCGAGATTACAGACCTGAGTGTTCGGATTCAGGCGTCAGAGGAGAGAAATAAGAAGCTGGTAGAAACCTATTTTTCCTATACGAGAGGAAAGATAAGGGAATCCAAGAAAAGTGTCCGTGTGGCAAGTGATTATTATAAGAGTATGAGTGGTACAAATTATACAGATGCAAGGCTGATGGACCGGAAGAACTGAGATTGATTATAAACAGGAGTACAGAGGATGGTACTCCTGTTTTCGTTTCATAGGATTTGGAGATAAAAGACTCTACAGATTTTCCCGACGGAGGTGGGCCCTTTCTTGCCACAAGTGCCATTCGGACAGGAACGGGTCATTTTATTTGCAAATTTTTCTCTTGCACATTTTGGAAAGCGTGCTATAATAATTACATGATAATTTGATAATCAAAGTATTTGAAATACAAATCAAATGTGGATATGTATTTTGAATAGAAGGAGAGGATTGCAGTCATGAACTGGGATGAGGCGATTAAAGGGTTAGAAGAGCGGAGAGAGAAGGCGTTGCTTGGAGGCGGTCAGGCAAAAATCGATAAGCAGCACAAATCTGGCAAACTGACGGCGCGTGAGAGAATCGATATTCTTCTTGATAAAGGGACTTTCGTTGAGATAGACGGTATGATAGAGTCCAGAATTGATGATTTTGATTTAGATAAAAGGCGAGTGCCGGGAGATGGTGTTATAACAGGATATGGGGAGATCGATGGCAGACTAGTATTTGTTGCAAGTGAAGATTTTACAGTTATCGGCGGTACACTGGGAGAGTATCATTCCTTTAAAATATGCCGGATTCAGGATATGGCCATGGAAATGCGGGCACCGCTTATCTGCATCAACGACAGTGGCGGAGCCAGAATCGAAGAGGGCATTTCTTCCCTCAGTGGCTATAGTGGAATGTTTCTGCGTCATACAAAAGCTTCGGGAGTGATTCCCCAGATCGCAGTAATCCTCGGTCCCTGTTCAGGAGGTGCCTGCTATGCGCCTGCTATTTGTGATTACATCTTTATGGTAAAAGAGATATCCAAGATGTTCATTACCGGACCGAATGTGGTAAAGACGGTCATCAACGAAGAAGTATCTGTGGAAGAGCTGGGAGGCGCGGAGGTACATGCGAAAAAAAGCGGTGTTTCCCATTTCACATATGATACGGAAGGCGACTGCCTCATGGGAGTGCGTAAATTGCTGTCCTATCTTCCCAGCAATAACGAGGAAAAACCGCCCGTTATTAAATCGATCAGTGAAAAACAGTCGTTATTATATACTGTCAACAAGATGTTAAATAAAGTGGGTAACTTTGGGAAGAACTTTGTAGAAAAAAGTGACGATCAGTGTGCTAAGCTGAGGGATATTGTACCGGACAATTCCAGACATCCCTATGATGTAAAAGAAGTCATTAACTGTATCATAGACAATGACAGTTTTTTCGAAGTACAGAAAGATTTTGCTACCAATGTAGTGGTAGGCTGGGGGCGCATGGAAGGTAAGACTGTTGGATATGTGGCAAATCAGGCCAATAGTACAGCAGGGTCTCTGGACTACCATGCATCTGATAAGGCTGCGAGATTTATTCGTTTCTGTGATTGCTTCAACATTCCGATTGTCACCCTTGTGGATGTGCCTGCTTTCCTGCCGGGAACGGCCCAGGAACACAATGGTATTATCCGCCATGGGGCGAAGGTGCTGTATGCTTATTCTGAGGCGACCGTACCGAAGATTACATTGATTATGAGAAAAGCTTATGGCGGTGCTTACATCGCAATGAATTCCAAGGAGATGGGAGCGGATCTCGTGTATGCGTGGCCCATTGCGGAGATTGCGGTTATGGGTGCTGACGGTGCAGTCAATATCGCCTTTAAGAGAAAAATAAAAGCAGCAGAGGATCCGGAAGCCATGCGGGAGCAGTGTAAGAAAGAATACGAGGAAAGATTTTTAAATCCTTACGTGGCTGCTGCAAGGGGGTATGTCAATGAAGTCATCAAACCGGAAGAGACCCGGCTGTGTATTTTAAAAGGACTTCGGGGACTGGAAAACAAGAAGGCTGAACTTCCCAAGAAAAAACACGGAAACATTCCATTATAGTCGGTATAGGCAGAGCCTGGCGTAAAAAAGCACAGATATCATGTTGTGACATGAGGATCTGTGCTTTTTTGCATCAGGCGAGCGAAGCGACTTCGAAAAATCTGTGATTTTTCGAAGTCTGCCTATAGCGCCAGGTATCGAAGCCTGGGACCGAGAAAATCTTCGATTTTTGAGGTTAGCATGGCTCGAAGTGGAGTCTTCTCTCAACAGTAACTGTTGAACAGCATACCTGTATAGGGACTTGTAATGTATGGAGTGGCAAAATGAATTTTTGCCGGATTCTTGTAAGCTACAATTCTTTTTTCCACGTATTGCATGGGATCCAGTGAAATCTGAATGGTTTTATGGAACAGGGAATCAGCAAAGCCACGCATCATGGAAATCGTCTGTTTGGCTTCTCCGTCTTCCATGGAACGAACAAAAGATGATTGATTAGACCCGAGAGAACCGTTTTCTTCAATACGAAGCCCCATATGATCAAAGCCTTCTTCATATTGAGAAGCGATGCCTTTCATTTCTTTGAGCAGATCCGTATTTTTAATGCGTCTGCCTGAACTTTGGAAAGCATAATTAATAAAGGAGTTGTATTCTTTTACGAGTCGGCCAATATTTTCCTGAAGAGATGCCATATCATCTTTTACACTGACAGTGGCCGTCTGGCCTTCCACAGGGCTGATGCCGTTGAGTGTCAGTTCATATGTTTTGTCCAAAATAAAACGGTTTGACGGAACACTCTGTTCCAGACCATTGATAATTAATTCTGCATTGGAAGAGGGACGGGTCACCTGACCGATGCCAAAGTAGCCTACGGAGCCTGGCTCCATACTGGAATGGGTATCAGAAACGGTAAACAGAGAAGGCCTTCCCAGTGGGGAGCCGGTATTGGAGGAAACAAGCCGTATCGCTGACAGATTGCCATCTGTTTCTACAGTGGCATCAATGCCGATGCCGGCACCTTTTATAAGACGGACCAGTTTCTCCTGAATGCTCAGATTTGTGTCTCCATCTGTTATATTATACTGGAATTCATATTTTGTATTGTGGATATTGACATCGAATGAATAAGTTCCAGTTGGAAGCTGCATGCTGTCTGAAGGAAGAAAACTGCCAAAGTTAACCTGCGGAGAAGCAAGAGAGCGCACTTCCACATCAAAAGAAGGGATCTCGTCTTCTCTGTTTGCGTCACCTACATATTGAGCAGTCAAAATATCCTCGTTGGTAGAATAAGCAGCTTTTTTATTGAGCAGTTCGTTTTCGCTCAGGCCTCCGAGAGAAGCAATCACATTGTGAAGTCCTCTTGCGCTTTCTTTGATACCGATGGCAAAGGCCTGGGAACGCTTGCTTGTGTCCGGCAGATACAGAGGGGATTCCTTGTTTAACCTGATAATAGAATTGTATATATCGCGGAGCTCGCTTTTTTTGTGAGCGTCGTATTTGGTTATCGCACCTTGTGCATAAGTAGTACGATAATGGTTATAAACCGAGCTTAATGCCAGCATGCTGCCCCTCCTTTCTTCCTTGAAATCACATAGTAAGCAGAATCCGTTCCGCTATGTTATGGATACAGGGCATAATAACCTACTATTTATGTATAATCATAGCACAAAAAGCAGAAATGTGCAAGAAAACAAGGTTGTACAGTATATATTTTTACGAAAAAAACATTGACGGGATGGCCTGGCTATGCTATAGTAAATAAACGAGATGAGAATTAGGTCTTTTTTTTTGCACAAATTTTCGGCAATCTGAATGAGATAAGCACGTGGAGGTAGAACAGTATGCGTACAAGAATTACACTGGCATGTACAGAATGTAAACGTCGTAATTATAACACGACAAAGGACAAAAAAACACATCCTGACAGGATGGAAACAAAAAAATATTGCAGATTCTGTAAAGCTCATACACTGCACAAAGAAACAAAATAGTTCGGTAGTTCTGTATTTGTGAAAGGAAATCAAACGGATGGGAGATACGAGCAAAAAGGAAAAGCCCAGCTTTTTCAAAGGACTTCAATCTGAATTTAAAAAAATTTCGTGGCCCGGTAAAGAATCGCTTTTGAAACAGTCGGTTGCTGTGATCTGTGTTTCAGTCGTAGTGGGAATTGCCATTGCCATACTTGATATGCTTCTCCAGTATGGTGTGAATTTCCTGACGATGTAGAAATGAGGGTGATTAAATGGCAGAATCAAACTGGTATGTAGTGCACACATATTCGGGATATGAGAATAAAGTAAAAGCGAACATTGAGAAGACGATTGAAAACCGGCATTTGGAAGAAGAGATTCTGGAAGTCAGAGTGCCGATGCAGGATGTAGTGGAAGTTAAGAACGGAGCAAGAAAAAACGTTCAGAAAAAAATGTTTCCCGGTTATGTATTGATCAATATGGTCATGAATGACGATACATGGTATGTCGTAAGAAACACAAGGGGCGTAACGGGATTTGTAGGTCCCGGCAGCAAGCCGGTTCCGCTGAGTGATGTGGAGATGCGGCCGCTGGGAATTAAGACAGAGAATATTTCTGTTGACTTTAAAGAAGGCGATACGATTGCCGTTATTGCGGGCGTCTGGAAAGAAACGATAGGTATAGTACAGAGAATGGACTATGGTAAGCAGACAGCTACGATCAATGTGGAGCTGTTTGGCAGAGAGACGCCTGTGGAAATCAGTTTTGCAGAGATCAGAAAGATGTAGGATACGGTACAGTGAAGCTGAAAGCTGAACTGTCTCGCAGTAGGACATCTATATGAGCTGTGGGAGGGAGCTGCGGAGAGTGAGGTTTCCGTATGAGACCCGCCACTACCACAATATTTTAGGAGGTGCCACATGGCAAAGAAAGTAGAAGGATACATTAAGTTACAAATCCCTGCTGGGAAAGCGACACCAGCACCGCCGGTAGGTCCGGCACTGGGCCAGCATGGTGTGAACATCGTCGAATTTACAAAACAGTTCAACGCAAGGACAGCAGACAAGGGAGATCTGATTATTCCGGTTGTCATAACTGTGTATGCGGACAGAAGTTTCAGCTTCATAACTAAGACACCCCCCGCTGCTGTTCTTTTGAAAAAAGCAGCTAACATTAAATCCGGTTCCGGTGTACCGAACAAGACAAAAGTAGCTACGATCTCCAAAGAGAAAGTAAAAGAGATCGCTGAGACAAAGATGCCTGACCTGAATGCGGCATCTCTGGAAGCTGCAATGAGCATGATTGCCGGAACTGCCAAGAGTATGGGAATCGTCGTTGAAGAATAAGAAATCATCATGTGTGGGAGGAGCTATCGGTTCCGCCACTACCACAAGGAGGAAAAAAGAATGAAACATGGTAAAAAATATAATGAGGCTGCAAAGCAGATAGACCGTGCTGTTTTGTATGATCCTGCAGAGGCGATCGCTCTTGTAAAGAAGACGGCAATGGCAAAATTCGATGAGACGATTGAGCTTCATATCAGAACCGGCTGTGACGGACGCCATGCCGAGCAGCAGATTCGTGGCGCGGTTGTGCTCCCCAACGGAACAGGTAAGACTGTAAGAGTGCTTGTATTTGCAAAAGGGGATAAAGTAAATGAGGCAGAGGCGGCAGGTGCTGATTTCGTAGGAGGAGATGAACTCATTCCGAAGATTCAGAATGATGGCTGGCTGGATTTTGATAAAGTAGTAGCTACACCGGATATGATGGGAGTAGTGGGGCGTCTTGGTAAAATACTGGGACCGAAAGGATTGATGCCCAATCCGAAGGCCGGTACGGTTACGATGGACGTTACAAAAGCAATCAATGAAATCAAGGCCGGTAAGATTGAGTACAGACTGGACAAAACAAATATTGTTCATGTTCCTGTAGGAAAGGCTTCCTTTACAGAGGAAAAGCTGAAAGAGAATTTCGATGCAGTTATGGAAGCGATTATTAAGGCAAAGCCAAGTGCAGTAAAGGGTCAGTATTTGAGAAGCATTACACTGACTTCTACAATGGGACCTGGTGTAAAAGTAAACACTACGAAATTCTAACAGAAAATATGAGAACAGGAGAAGCAGTGGGCACCCGCTGCTTCTTTTTGTAAAATCATACTATTTGAGGAACGGAGATGCTTTTTAATTCTTATATTTTCATATTCTTCTTTTTGCCTTTATGTGCAGCAGTTTATTTTTTGCTCTATCACCTGAAGATGGACAAAGCACCAAGGATATGGCTTTTTGGAATGTCACTCTGGTTTTACGGGTATTTTAATCCGTCCTATGTGTGCATTATATGTGGCAGTATTCTTGGAAATTTCCTTATATCCCGGCTTCTTTTGCGTGAGAAGGCAAGAGGACGGAGGCGTGTCGGCAAAGTCTGTATGCTATTTGGCGTTTTGGCAAATGTCGCACTTCTCTTTTATTTTAAATATTTTGATTTTTTTCTGGAAAATATCAATGCAGCTTTTTCCATGGATTTTACAATGCGGAACATTGTACTTCCTCTCGGAATCAGTTTTTTTACATTTCAACAGATTTCCTATGTGGTGGATTCCTACAGGGGAGAAACTGAAAAATACAGCCTGTTAGATTATGCAGTTTTTGTAGCGTTTTTTCCACAGCTCGTAGCGGGGCCTATTGTTCTCCATGGAGAGCTGATCTCTCAGCTTCGAGATGAAACAAAGCACAGGCCGAATGCAGAAAACCTGGCAAAGGGACTGCATTTTTTTGCAGTGGGTCTGTTTAAAAAAGTGATTATTGCAGACACACTGGGCAATATGGTAGCACTTGGCTTTGGCGGTGTGGAAATTCTGACAACCGTGGACGTACTGCTCGTTATTGTTGCCTATGCACTGCAACTCTATTTTGATTTCAGCGGTTACAGCGATATGGCTTCGGGGATTGCGTCTCTGTTCAATATCGTTCTTCCGGTCAATTTCAATTCGCCCTATAAAGCCAGATCGATACTGGAATTCTGGGACAGATGGCATATGACATTGACGAGATTCCTGCGACAGTATATTTACTTTCCATTAGGAGGCAGTAAGAAGGGCAGGATCAGGACTTACATGAATATTATGATTGTATTTGTAGTAAGTGGTTTCTGGCACGGTGCCAACTGGACTTTTGTCGTTTGGGGATTGCTTCATGGAATGGCCGAGGTTTTTACGAGGCGATTTCGAAACACATGGGGCAGATTACCGGCCGTATTACAATGGTTTCTGACCTTTGGGTTTGTCAGTTGTGCGTTTTTGATTTTCCGGGCAGATTCTCTGCATCAGGTCTATATCATGTTTCGGAAGGTAGCGAAGCTGGAATCTCTGGCAGTGACAGAGACGATGCTGGAAGCGCTTACCCTGCCTGAAATAGCCCATTTGGAGAGATTGCTGCATATCGACGGATTGTTTGAAAAAAATGCTCTCCATCTATGCATCTTTCTTCCGCTTGTGTTGTATATGGCGGTAGGGACGAAAAATTGTCAGGAAAAAGAGTTTGTCTGTAATGTAAAGACGTTGGCGGCTACAGTAGGAATGCTTGTGTGGACGATTGTATCGTTGTCGGGTATTTCCACTTTCTTATATTTCAATTTCTAGGAGACAGGGTATGAAGGCAAAAGTGTGGTTTGGCAGTGTCATTGGAGGGACGCTTCTGGTTTTGGCGGCGTTTGCAGGATATATAATAACGATCGATCCGTTTTTTCACTATCATGAACCTGTGGAAGGACTTGCCTATACATTGGATAACAGCCGCTATCAGAATGATGGTATCGTTAAGAACTTCCGGTATGATACATTGATTACCGGTACGTCCATGATATCCAATTTTAAAACGACGGAATGTGATATTCTCTTTGGGGGGACTTCTGTAAAGACTCCTTTCCATGGAGGGAGCTTCAAAGAAGTAAATGATAATTTGCAGGCGGCTGTTTCGGCGAATCCCCAATTGCGTACAGTGATTCGCTGCCTGGATCAGGGGAATTTCACCCAGGACAAGGATTATATCAGTTATGAGGGCGTCCCTTATTACCTGTATGATAATAATCCTTTCAATGATACGGAATATGTACTGAACAAAACGGTATTTATGCTGACAGACGATATACTGATAGATACAAGTGAAGGTAAAAAAATGACTACCTTTGATGAGTATATGAATTGGCAGGGAGACTATGAATTTGGCAAAGAAGCCGTTTTGGCAACTTACACAAGACCGGAGCAGAGCACATACGAGGGCACGCTGTCGGAAGGAGAAAAGGAACGTACCCTTGCCAATATCCGGCAGAATGTGACGGGTGTAGCAATAGAGAACCCGGATATTACATTTTATTATTATTTCCCACCTTATAGTGTCTGCTACTGGGACGTGAGTGTGATGAGACCGGGAAAGCTGGACTGGTACGTGGAGCTGCAGGCACTTGTAATAGAAGAAATCCTGACTTGTGATAATATTTTGCTTTTTTCTTATGATGACAATACGGAGCTGACCTGTAATCTGGATTACTATCAGGATCAGATTCATTACAGTGAAGAGATCAATTCTCGCATCCTTCATTGGATGAAAGAGGGAAAAGGCCGGCTGACGAAGGAAAATTATGAGGCGTATCTGAAACGGTTGCATGATTTTTATGGAGCATATGACTATGACAGTATCTACAAATAGCGGAAAGCGGAAAAAGAAAAGAAAAAGCAGAAAACGGAGAAATAAACTGGTATTGTTTGCAGTGGTGTTCTGTTCTGTTTTGATGGCAGGGAGTCTTTTTCTGGCAGTCCTGGCGGCGGGGCAGAACGGGAAAACAGAGATGTCTCAGGAAGAGGAAGCAGAAGTGGAAATATCGGCACCGGCACTGACAGAGGAGATCAAAGCACAGGAGCAGCAGACAGAGGACGAAACAGAGCAGCCGGAACCGGCAATGGAAGAAAGCAGATACGGGGAATTGCTGGCAGATACAGAGCGGATGAATCGGGAAAAGATCTATGCCAAAGAAACGGCATCTTCGGAAGAAATCGTTATGGCTTTTGCCGGAGATATTCTGTTCGATCCCAATTACGCGGTCATGGCAAAGCTGTTGCAGCGGGGAGGGGCCATCGAGGAGGCTTTTTCTGAAGAGATACTGACAAAGATGCGGGAAGCAGATATCTTTATGGTCAATAATGAATTCCCCTATACGAGCCGGGGGACACCTACGCCGGATAAGACATTTACTTTCCGGGCCAGGCCCGAGAGCGCTGCCTATCTGACGGATATGGGGGTAGATGTGGTTTCACTTGCCAATAATCACTCCTATGACTACGGCGAAGTTTCTCTTCTGGACAGTCTGGATACACTGGAAGCGATGGGAATGCCCTATGTGGGGGCAGGTAGAAATCTGGAAGAGGCGGTAAAACCGGTAAGCTTTATCGCGAATGATACAAAGATCTGTATTTTGTCTGCCACGCAGATTGAGCGGAATGATCGACCTGATACACCGGGGGCGGGAGAAAGCACACCGGGCACATTCCGGTGCTGGAATGTGGAGCGCCTGTTACAGGAGATCGCTGTTGCCAGGGAAGAAAACGATGTGGTGATTGTATTTATCCACTGGGGAACGGAAAACGAAGAGCAGATCGACTGGGCGCAGCGAGATCAGGCGATCGCCATCGCAGAGGCGGGGGCAGATATCATTATCGGGGCGCATCCGCACTGTCTGCAGCCTGTAGGGTATGTGGGGAATGTACCGGTTATCTACAGTCTGGGTAATTTTTGGTTTAATTCCAAGTCGCTGGATACTTGTCTTGTACAGGTGAGAATACAAAAGGAAGGGCAACTCTCAGTGCAGGTGCTCCCGGCAAAACAGTCAGATTGCTATACGAAGCTTTTGGACGGGGAGGAGAAAAGAAGAGTGATCGGGTATCTGAATTCCATTTCTGACAGCGGGATGCTGGATGAAGAAGGGTATTTGAGCCCGAAGTGAGAAAAACTGCTTGACAGTGTCCGGTATGTCTGATACGATAATTATGGCTTTGAGAAGCCATGCCGAAGACAGCAGGTGCCGGTTATAACCGGCATAAGGAAAGACGCCTGCCGAGGAAAGAGTTTACAGAGATGACTAACTGCCCTCTTTTGTCTTTGACGAAAGAGGTTTTTTTCTCCTTTCGGCACAAAATCTATAAGGAGGTTAGAAAATGGCAAAAATCGAATTAAAACAGCCTATTGTGGAAGAGATTTCTGCAAGCATCAAAGATGCTCAGTCTGTTGTTCTTGTCAATTACCGCGGACTTACGGTAGAGCAGGATACACAGCTGCGCAGGCAGTTTCGGGAAGCCGGTGTTACTTATAAAGTTTATAAGAACACAATGATGAATTTTGCATTTAAAGGAACAGATTTTGAAGCTCTGATTCCGTATCTGGAAGGTCCCAGTGCAATGGCACTTTCCACGACAGATGCGACAGCACCTGCAAGAATTATCAGCAAATTTGCAAAGACGGCGCCGGTACTGGAGATGAAAGGCGGCGTGGTGGAAGGCGTTGCATATGATGCAAAGGGAATGAGCGCGATTGCAAATATTCCTTCGAGAGAAGAATTGCTGTCTAAATTGCTTGGAAGTATCCAGGCTCCTGTTTCCAGCTTCGCCCGCGTTATGAAGCAGCTGGCTGAAAAAGGCGGCGCAGGAGAAGCAGCAGTTTCTGAAGAAGCATCCGCAGAGGCAGCACCTGTGACTGAAGAGGTGCCTTCAGAGGCAGCAGAAGCACCTGCTGAATAAACAGAAATCGAAAAGCAGGGTTAAATGGAAACCAAAAACGAAAATGAATCATGGAGGTAAATAAAATGGCAAAATTATCCACACAGGAATTGATTGATGCAATCAAAGAGCTGACTGTATTAGAGTTAAATGATCTTGTAAAAGCTTGTGAAGAAGAGTTTGGTGTATCTGCAGCAGCAGGCGCAGTCGTTGTACAGGGTGGCGGCGAGGCTGCACCGGAAGAAGAGAAGACAGAGTTCGATGTAGAGCTGACAGAGATCGGACCGAATAAAGTAAAAGTTATCAAAGTTGTTCGTGAGGTAACAGGACTTGGTCTGAAGGAAGCAAAAGACCTTGTAGAAGCAGCTCCTAAGGCAGTAAAAGAAGCTGTATCCAAGGAAGAAGCTGAAGATGTGAAGACAAAACTGGAAGCTGAAGGCGCAAAGGTTACTTTGAAGTAGTATCAAAAGGGTCTACGGTAGATAAGCACGCATGACGGAACGGAGTAGCCGTTATACGATGAAAAGAAACCGGGAAAGCATTGTTATAAATAGACAATGACTTTTCCGGTTTTTTGCCACTGGGCCCGGCTGAGGTGCAATACATAACAGTTCAGCCCGCGCCATTCGCATTACGAAGTATCCCGCAGGGAAAATTGCGCCTTTGGCGCTCTCCGCTGCTGCGCAGCTACTTTTGCTCATAAAGAGGCGCTCCACTCATAGATCGTATCTTACAGCCTTGACCATGTAAACATGCTCCGGCTGTAAATACGATCTATGGCTGAACTGTTTGGAAAAAACTTCTTGACTGGGAAATTTTCTTGTAGTAGAATGGATAGTGCACTATTATGGTGTGGTATGCTTATTTATACTTGTTTTCATGGAAATAGGCTATGATCATAGAAGAACGGGGTGAAATGTCAATGGAAAAAAACAGAATACGTCCAATTGCCGCAGGCAAAAACGTGCGTATGAGTTATTCACGGCAAAAAGAAGTTTTGGAGATGCCAAATCTGATAGAAGTTCAGAAAAATTCCTATCAGTGGTTCTTGAACGAAGGTTTAAAAGAAGTATTTGACGATATTTCTCCGATTGCAGACTACAGCGGGCATCTGAGCCTTGAATTCGTGGATTTTGAGTTATGCAGGGATGAAATGCCTGTGAATAAAAACACCATCGAGAAATGCAAGGAAAGAGACGCAACCTATGCAGCACCTCTGAAAGTAAAAGTCCGTCTTTATAATAAAGAAAAAGAGGAGATCAGTGAGCATGAAATTTTCATGGGTGATCTTCCCCTTATGACAGAGACCGGTACTTTTGTTATCAATGGCGCGGAACGTGTTATCGTCAGCCAGCTTGTCCGTTCTCCGGGCATTTACTATGCAATTGACCATGATAAGATCGGTAAGCGCTTGTTTTCCTGTACAGTCATCCCGAACAGGGGAGCATGGCTGGAGTACGAGACAGATTCCAATGATATTTTTTATGTCCGTGTGGATCGTACAAGAAAGGTGCCTATTACCGTTTTGATCCGTGCACTGGGAGTAGGTACGAACGATGAGATCAGGGAGCTGTTTGGTGATGAACCTAAGATAGAAGCGAGCTTTGCAAAGGACGTTGCTGAGAACTATCAGGAAGGTCTTTTGGAGCTGTATAAAAAAATCCGTCCCGGTGAGCCGCTCTCTGTAGAGAGTGCGGAGAGTCTGATCAACGCCATGTTCTTCGACCCGAGAAGATATGATCTTGCAAAAGTGGGAAGGTATAAATTTAATAAAAAACTGGCGCTGCGCAACCGGATCCGCCATCATATTCTGGCAGAAGATGTAGTGGATACTCTGACGGGAGAGATTCTGGCAGAGGCGGGAACGAAAGTGTCTGCGGAATTGGCGGATGCGATTCAGAATGCGGCAGTTCCCTATGTCTATCTTCAGACAGAGGAGAGAAATGTAAAAGTTCTTTCCAATATGATGGTAGATATTACGAACTTTGTAGACTGTAACCCGAGAGAGCTGGGTGTGACAGAACTTGTTTATTATCCTGTCCTTGCACAGATTCTGGAAGAATACAGCGATCAGCCTCAGGAACTGGCAGCAGCGATCAAACGCAATATATATGAACTCATTCCGAAGCATATTACAAAAGAGGATATTCTGGCTTCTATCAATTACAATATCCATCTGGAATATGGAATCGGCAATGAGGACGATATTGATCATCTTGGTAACAGACGTATTCGTGCAGTAGGAGAGCTTTTACAGAATCAGTACCGTATCGGTCTGTCCAGGCTGGAGAGAGTCGTAAGAGAAAGAATGACAACACACGATGCGGAAGAAATCTCTCCGCAGGTACTCATTAATATTAAGCCGGTACAGGCTGCGGTCAAAGAATTTTTCGGTTCTTCTCAGCTGTCGCAGTTTATGGACCAGAACAATCCACTAGGTGAGCTGACGCACAAAAGACGTCTTTCCGCATTGGGGCCGGGCGGTCTTTCCAGAGACAGGGCCGGATTTGAGGTCAGGGACGTGCATTATTCCCACTATGGCAGAATGTGTCCGATTGAGACGCCAGAAGGTCCTAACATCGGTCTGATTAACTCTCTTGCAAGTTATGCGAGAATTAATGAATATGGTTTTGTGGAAGCGCCTTATCGTAAAATTGACAAGGCCGATCCGAAGAATCCCCGGGTTACGGATGAAGTAGTCTATATGACAGCCGATGAGGAAGATAACTATCATGTGGCGCAGGCGAATGAGGCGCTGGATGAGGAAGGACATTTTGTAAGGAACAGTGTTTCCGGACGTTATCATGATGAGACGCAGGAATATCCCAAGTCCATGTTTGATTATATGGACGTATCGCCGAAGATGGTATTTTCGGTGGCTACGGCTCTCATTCCTTTCCTGGAAAACGACGATGCCAATCGTGCACTGATGGGGTCTAACATGCAGAGGCAGGCAGTGCCCCTTTTGATGACAGAGGCTCCGGTGGTGGGTACCGGTATGGAACCGAAGGCGGCGGCAGACTCAGGTGTCTGTGTGATTGCGAAAAAATCCGGTACGATCACATATGTTGCTTCCAATGAGATCCGTATGGCATATGATGACGGAGAAAAAGAAGAAATTCATCTGTCAAAATTTGCACGAAGCAATCAGTCCAACTGTTATAACCAGAAACCCATCGTACTGAAAGGAGAGCATGTGGAAGCGGGGCAGGTCATTGCGGACGGTCCTTCCACTTCGGATGGAGAGCTTGCTCTGGGTAAGAATCCTTTGATCGGTTTCATGACATGGGAAGGGTATAACTATGAAGATGCTGTATTATTGAGTGAAAAACTGGTACGGGATGATGTCTATACTTCCGTGCACATTGAAGAATATGAGGCGGAGGCCAGAGATACGAAGCTGGGCGCAGAGGAAATCACCTGTGATGTGCCGGGCGTGGGAGATGAGGCCCTGAAAGACTTGGACGAGAGGGGAATCATCCGTATCGGTGCGGAAGTCCGGGCCGGCGATATCCTTGTGGGGAAAGTGACCCCCAAAGGGGAGACAGAGCTGACAGCGGAGGAGAGGCTGCTGCGGGCGATCTTTGGAGAAAAGGCTCGTGAAGTGAGGGATACATCCCTGAAAGTGCCTCATGGTGAATATGGTATTGTAGTGGATGCAAAAGTGTTTACGAGGGAAAACGGGGATGAATTGCCGCCGGGCGTAAATCAGGCAGTGCGTATTTATATTGCCCAGAAGAGAAAGATTTCTGTAGGCGATAAGATGGCGGGACGTCATGGAAATAAAGGTGTTGTTTCCAGAGTGCTGCCTGTGGAAGATATGCCCTATCTGCCCAATGGCAGGCCGTTGGATATCGTACTCAATCCTCTCGGTGTGCCTTCCCGTATGAACATTGGACAGGTACTGGAAATCCATCTGTCCCTTGCTGCAAAAGCTCTTGGTTTCAATGTGGCTACTCCCGTGTTTGACGGTGCAAATGAAAATGATATTATGGACACTCTCGATCTGGCTAATGATTATGTCAATCTTGAGTGGAGTGAATTTGAGAAGAAACATAAAGAAGAGCTTCTTCCTGAAGTGATGGAATATTTATCGGAAAACAGAGATCATCGTAAGATCTGGAAAGGAGTGCCGATTTCCAGAGATGGTAAGGTGCGGCTGCGGGACGGACGTACCGGCGAGTATTTTGACAGCCCGGTAACGATCGGACACATGCACTACTTAAAGCTTCACCATCTTGTAGATGATAAGATTCATGCCCGTTCTACAGGCCCGTATGCCCTTGTTACCCAGCAGCCTCTGGGAGGTAAGGCACAGTTTGGCGGACAGCGTTTCGGGGAAATGGAAGTGTGGGCGCTGGAAGCATATGGTGCAGCCTATACGTTACAGGAAATCCTGACAGTAAAATCGGACGATGTAGTGGGTCGTGTTAAAACTTACGAAGCGATTATCAAAGGCGATAACATACCGGCACCTGGTATCCCTGAGTCCTTTAAGGTATTGTTGAAAGAATTGCAGTCCTTGGGGCTGGATGTAAAGGTACTTCGTGACGATCAGACGGAAGTGGAGATTATGGAAAGTATCGATTACGGTGAGACAGATTACCGTTATGAGATGGAAGGGGATTCCGGTAATTACAACCGGGAGGAAGAATCCCTTGGCTCCATGGGCTATCAGAAACAGGAGTTTGATGAGGATGGAGAGCTGATCAGTGCGGAGGAAGAAGAGGACGCAGAGGAAGCTTTCGAAGACGATTTTGATGTAGAGTATGTAGATTCTCTGGATGAATAGCAGTTACAAATTGAAAGGAGTGCCATAGATGTCAGAAACAACAAACGAAGCTTATCAGCCAATGACGTTTGATGCGATTAAGATTGGCTTAGCATCACCTGAAAAGATTCTGGAATGGTCCCGTGGGGAAGTGCTGAAGCCGGAGACAATCAATTACAGAACGTTAAAACCGGAAAAAGACGGGCTGTACTGTGAAAGAATATTCGGACCCAGTAAAGACTGGGAATGTCATTGTGGCAAATATAAGAAGATCAGATATAAAGGTGTTATCTGTGACCGTTGTGGCGTGGAAGTAACGAAATCCAATGTGCGCCGGGAGCGTATGGGACATATCGCACTGGCGGCGCCGGTATCTCATATCTGGTATTTCAAGGGGATTCCCAGCCGCATGGGGCTGATTTTAGACTTGTCTCCCAGAGTATTGGAAAAGGTACTCTATTTTGCATCTTATATTGTGTTGGATCCGGGAGAAACGGAGCTGCAGCTGAAGCAGGTACTGACAGAGAAGGAATATCAGGATGCAAGGGAAACCTGGGGCAATAAATTCCGGGTAGGAATGGGAGCGGAAGCAATCAAAGAGCTGCTTCAGTCCATAAATCTGGAAGCAGATGCTGTGGAGCTGAAGAGCGTTCTGAAAGAATCTACAGGACAGAAACGGGCCAGGATTGTAAAGAGACTGGAAGTGGTAGAGGCTTTCAGGGAGTCCGGGAACCGCCCGGAATGGATGATTATGGATGTTATTCCCGTTATTCCGCCGGATTTGCGTCCGATGGTGCAGTTGGATGGCGGACGCTTTGCCACATCCGATCTGAATGATTTATATAGAAGAATTATAAACAGAAACAACCGTTTGAAAAGACTGTTGGAACTGGGAGCGCCTGACATTATTGTCAGAAATGAAAAAAGAATGCTGCAGGAAGCTGTGGATGCACTGATCGATAATGGCAGAAGGGGGAGACCTGTCACCGGGCCGGGGAACAGGGCACTGAAGTCTCTGTCCGATATGTTAAAGGGAAAGTCCGGCCGGTTCCGTCAGAACCTTCTTGGAAAGCGTGTGGATTATTCCGGGCGTTCGGTTATCGTAGTGGGACCGGAGCTGAAAATATATCAGTGTGGTCTTCCCAAGGAAATGGCAATTGAACTGTTCAAGCCTTTCGTTATGAAGGAATTGGTGGCTAAGGGGATTTCCCAGAATATTAAAAATGCCAAGAAACTGGTAGAACGACTGGATACGCAAGTATGGGATGTGCTGGAAGAAGTAATCAATGAACATCCTGTTATGCTGAACCGTGCGCCTACACTGCACAGGCTGGGAATACAGGCTTTTGAACCGATACTGGTGGAGGGTAAGGCTATCAAGCTTCATCCTCTCGTATGTACTGCATTCAATGCGGATTTTGATGGAGATCAGATGGCGGTACACTTGCCTTTATCTGTAGAGGCCCAGGCGGAGTGTCGTTTCCTGTTACTGTCTCCCAACAACCTGTTAAAACCTTCGGATGGTGGTCCGGTAGCTGTACCTTCTCAGGATATGGTGCTCGGTATCTATTATCTGACCCAGGAGCGTCCGGGAGCGCTTGGGGAAGGAAAATTTTTCAGGAATGTCAATGAAGCCATTTTGGCTTATGAAAATAAGGCGATTACTCTGCATTCTAAGATTATAGTGCGGGTAAGTAAGAAAAATGCAGAGGGAGAAATCATTAGCGGTAATGTGGAATCTACGTTGGGACGCTTTATCTTCAATGAGATACTCCCTCAGGATCTGGGTTTTGTAGACAGAAGGGAGCCGGGAAACTTCCTGAAGCTGGAAGTAGACTTCCATGTAGGGAAAAAGGGACTAAAGCAGATTCTGGAAAAGGTCATCAATACTCATGGAGCATCCAGAACGGCAGAAGTGCTGGACGATATCAAGTCCACCGGTTATAAATATTCTACGAAGGCAGCAATGACCGTATCGATCTCTGACATGACAGTACCTGAGCAGAAGCAGCAGATGTTGGACGATGCGCAGGCTACGGTAGATAAGATTTCCCAGAATTTCAGAAGGGGTCTTATTACGGAAGAAGAAAGGTATCGTGCCGTAGTAGAGACATGGAATGAGACCGATAAAGAGCTGACAGACGTACTGTTGGCAGGTCTGGATAAATATAATAACATTTTTATGATGGCCGACTCCGGTGCCCGTGGTTCCAACCAGCAGATCAAGCAGCTGGCTGGTATGCGTGGACTGATGGCTGATACAACGGGAAGAACGATTGAGCTGCCGATCAAATCCAATTTCCGTGAAGGCCTGGATGTATTGGAGTATTTCATGTCGGCTCATGGCGCGAGAAAAGGCCTGTCCGATACGGCGCTTCGTACGGCGGACTCCGGTTATCTGACCCGGCGTATGGTGGATGTGTCACAGGAGCTGATTATTCGTGAAATCGACTGCTCCGAAGACAGGGAAGATATTCCCGGCATGACGGTAAAAGCGTTCATGGATGGCAAGGAAACCATCGAGAGCCTCAAAGACAGAATTACAGGAAGAGTCTCCTGCGAGGAGATCAAAGACAGAGACGGAAATATTATTGTTAAGAAAAATCATATGATTACACCCAGCCGTGCAGCGCGTATCCTGAGTGAAGGTGTGGACGATAAGGGCGGTCCGGTGGAAGCAGTGAAAATCCGTACCATATTGGGATGCCGTTCCCACAACGGTATCTGTTCCAAATGTTATGGTGCGAACATGGCCAGTGGAGAGCCAGTACAGGTAGGAGAAGCAGTGGGTATTATAGCTGCACAGTCCATTGGAGAACCGGGCACACAGCTGACAATGCGTACGTTCCACACAGGCGGCGTAGCCGGTGATGATATTACCCAGGGTCTTCCCCGTGTAGAGGAGCTTTTCGAAGCGAGAAAGCCGAAAGGTCTTGCGATTATCGCAGAGTTTGGCGGCATTGTAGAAATGCGGGATACGAAGAAAAAACGGGAAATTGTCATTACCAATCAGGAGACAGGAGAAAGCAAAGCTTATCTCATTCCCTATGGTTCCCGTATCAGAGTGCTGGATGGGGCGATTCTGGAAGCCGGTGACGAGTTGACAGAAGGTAGCGTAAATCCTCACGATCTGTTGAAAATCAAAGGAATCCGTGCAGTACAGGATTATATGCTCCGGGAAGTTCAGCGTGTATACCGTCTGCAAGGTGTTGATATCAGTGATAAGCATATCGAAGTTATTGTGCGGCAGATGTTGAAAAAGACACGTATCGAAAACAGCGGCGATACGGAGTTTTTGCCGGGTACACTTGTGGATGTACTCGACTATGAGGAAATCAACGAAAAACTCATTGCGGAAGGTAAGGAGCCTGCAGAGGGCAAACAGGTAATGCTGGGTATTACAAAGGCGGCACTTGCCACCAATTCCTTCCTGTCAGCAGCATCTTTCCAGGAGACTACCAAGGTATTGACAGAAGCTGCTATCAAGGGTAAAGTCGATAACCTGATCGGTCTGAAAGAAAATATCATTATCGGTAAACTGATTCCTGCAGGTACCGGTATGAAACGGTATCGCAATGTAAAGCTCAGTTCAGATGTAGAGCTGGACGATACGATTTCCTTCGATGAGGAACTGATTTTTTCCGGGGAGATGACGGAAGAGGATGAGCTGATGGAAGATGTGGAAACAGAAGCAGACTTGGATGATTTTGCTGATGTGGATGATGAAATGGAAGAGCTTCCAGAAGAAGAGCTGACAGATGACATAGAGGAAGACATGGAAGAAGAGACAGATTTCTCAGAGAGTGAAGAGGAACTGGATGAAGCCAATGTCTGAATAATAGAATAGGAATCAAAACAAAAGAGCATTCCGTAAAAGGGGAGTGCTCTTTTATTGTATTCTTACTTTAAATAGGCTATAATTACAATAATAAATCAGGGTGATGGGATCGGACAAAGAAAGCTGTTGTGGAGAGTTGTATGCGGAAAGATATATTCCTTTATAGTGAAGAGGGATTTTTCATTCAGAAGAACCGTATAGTAGCAATCTTTTTATTGTTTGCTATTCTGACCCTTTTGGAAGCCGGTATTTTCATTGAGGTATTATGGCATGGCTGGGGAGGCTTTGGAGGAATATCGTTGGAGTATACTGCAACAGGAAGTATCGGAGCTGGTTTTCTGATATTTTTTATTCCGTTGAGCGTATGTATCATATTTCTTATTCGCATGGCATTATGCATAAAAAAGCCTGACAATAGAAAAAGGTTTGTCATTGAGTGTATTTGTGCATTGGCTGGTGTTGGTATCGTAATGGGGACATCTTTTATGGCACCCAAAACTGTGAATAGCAGCCTTGTTTACCAGTTGGGCAGGCAGGTGGCAGCATGTTCCATTGATTATTTCGATTGGATGACATATCCGATCGCCGGATAAATGATAAAAGACTTTTCTAATCAGAGAGGTATGGATATGAAAAAGAAAAATATTATGGCAGTGGTGCTGTCGTTTACTTGTATGTTTTCTATGCCTGTGACTGTCCATGCGGAAAGAACGAATGTGGCCTGTCCTGCTGTACAGATATCCGGGGAAGTTGTATGTTTGTCAGGTCCTGCAAAACTGGATCTGTCCAATGTTGCAGAAGGGTATATTGTGGCCGGTTATTATGGTGACTGCCCGAAAGTGAAGCTGCAGATCACAGGGCAGGATAATAATACTTATACATATGACCTGCATGGGGGAGACGAAGTTTTTCCGCTGTCTGCGGGGAATGGGGAGTATTTGGTAAGCATCTATGAAAACATTGAAGGGAACCGGTATACCGCTGTATTGAAACAGCCTGTTTATGTAGAGATTACCAATCTGTTTGGCCCTTACTTGTATCCGAATCAATATGCAAATTTTCACCCGGACAGTGAGACGGTAAAAATGGCTGGTCAGTTATCTGTCTCCGCACAGACGGACCTGGAAGTGGTTTCCAATATATACAATTATATAAAGGATAATATAATCTATGATTATGAGAAAGCTTCCAGTGTGGAGAGCGGATATCTTCCTGATGTAGATGTGATTCTGGCCAATAAAAAAGGGATTTGTCTGGATTATGCGTCTCTTATGGTAAGTATGTTGAGGAGCCAGGGGATACCGGCCAGAATAGATGTAGGATATGTGGATGGCGCCTATCATGCCTGGGTCAATGTCTATGTGCAGGAAGAGGGATGGATAAATGGGGTTATCCGGTTTGACGGTAGTAATTGGACATTGATGGATCCTACATTTGCTGCTGTTTCAGAGGATGTGGCGCTGCAAGGTTTTATAGGAGACGGTTCGGGCTATCAGACAAGGTTCATTTATTAAAAAGGGGATTGACAATGCATTTGCAAACACGTATACTAATTAGGCGTGCATGCAGATGCATTTCTTTTGTTTTATAGAAAATTGCTTCGCAATTGTCTGTAGAACAAAAATATAGATGCACAGCTCGCGGAGAGGAAATGACTGCTGGTGCCCTAAAGGGCTAGCTTTACGTCGTAGTCCGCTCGCGCGTGGCGAATCGCGAGGGCGCGATTCTTTTTTATAATGTCAAGAGCATATCTGCAGCGCGTATGGGAAACTATTATTACATTACATTATGAAAGAGGTGAAACAGAATGCCAACATTTAACCAGTTAGTAAGAAAAGGTCGTGAGACATCTGTCAAGAAGTCTACCGCTCCGGCACTTCAGAGAGGATACAACTCTCTTCGCAAGAAAGCAATCGGAACATCTTCTCCTCAGAAGAGAGGCGTTTGTACTGCTGTTAAGACTGCGACTCCGAAGAAGCCGAACTCCGCACTGAGAAAGATCGCCAGAGTACGTCTTTCCAACGGAATCGAAGTGACAAGCTATATTCCGGGAGAAGGTCACAATTTACAGGAGCATAGCGTTGTTCTTGTAAGAGGCGGAAGGGTAAAGGATCTGCCTGGTACAAGATACCATGTAATCAGAGGTACTCTTGATACGGCAGGTGTTGCCAACAGGAGACAGGCTCGTTCCAAATACGGTGCTAAGAGACCGAAAAAAGCAGCAAAATAGGTAGGATGATTTTGCATGTACCACAAGTAAACTGATTTAAAGAGTGTTGGGATTTTGTGAAAGAATACCGCACGAACACAGGTTAGAATTGTGAGTACCGATGAATTAAGTCTTTGATGATTAAGGAGGGAAGAACCGTGCCACGTAAAGGACATATTCAAAAAAGAGATGTATTGGCAGATCCTTTATACAATAATAAGGTGGTAACAAAGCTTATCAATAACATTATGTTAGATGGTAAGAAAGGTGTTGCACAGAAAATTGTATATGGTGCATTTGCGAAGGTTGAGGAAAAGGCTGGAAAGCCTGCACTTGACGTATTCGAAGAAGCTATGAACAATATAATGCCAGTTCTGGAAGTTAAGGCAAGACGTATCGGTGGTGCCACATACCAGGTGCCGATCGAAGTAAGGGCGGACAGACGTCAGGCCCTGGGGCTTCGCTGGCTGACTATGTTTTCCCGTAAAAGAGGCGAGAAAACAATGGTAGACAGACTGGCAAATGAAATCCTGGATGCTGCAAATGGCACAGGCGCTGCTGTTAAGAGAAAAGAAGATATGCATAAGATGGCAGAAGCAAACAAAGCATTTGCACATTACAGATTCTAAAGGAGGAAATACCCTTGGCTGGAAGTGGAAGAGAATATCCATTAGAAAGGACAAGAAACATTGGTATTATGGCACATATCGATGCGGGTAAGACAACACTTACAGAACGTATCCTGTACTATACCGGTGTAAATTATAAGATTGGTGATACGCATGAAGGTACTGCTACGATGGACTGGATGGAGCAGGAGCAGGAGAGAGGTATTACCATTACGTCAGCCGCTACAACATGTCACTGGACACTGGAAGAAAACTGTAAACCGAAGCCGGGTGCATTGGAGCATCGTATCAATATTATTGATACGCCCGGGCACGTTGACTTCACGGTGGAAGTGGAGCGTTCGCTCCGCGTGCTCGATGGCGCAGTCGGCGTGTTCTGTGCAAAGGGCGGTGTAGAACCACAGTCAGAAAATGTGTGGCGCCAGGCTGATACCTACAATGTACCAAGAATGGCATTTATCAATAAAATGGACATTTTGGGTGCGGATTTCTATGGCGCTGTAGAACAAATCAAAACGAGATTGGGCAAGAATGCAGTTATTTTGCAGCTTCCCATTGGTAAGGAAGATGATTTCCAGGGAATTATCGATCTGTTCGAAATGAAGGCCTATATCTATAACGATGATAAGGGTGAAAGCATTTCTATTACAGACATTCCCGATGATATGAAGGATGATGCTGAACTGTATCGTACCGAGCTGGTGGAGAAGATCTGTGAGCTGGATGACGATCTGATGATGGCATATCTGGAAGGGGAAGAGCCCGATGTGGATGCATTGAAGGCAGCTCTGCGGAAAGGAACATGTGAATGTACAGCAGTTCCTGTATGCTGTGGTAGTGCATACAGAAACAGGGGAGTACAGAAGCTTCTGGATGCGGTTCTTGAATTCATGCCTGCACCTACAGATATCCCTTCAATAAAGGGTACCGATCTGGAAGGAAATGAAGTGGAGCGGCACTCTTCTGATGATGAGCCGTTTTCTGCACTTGCGTTTAAGATCATGGCCGATCCGTTTGTTGGAAAACTTGCATTTTTCCGCGTATATTCCGGTACGATGAACTCCGGTTCCTATGTACTGAACGCGACAAAAGATAAAAAAGAGCGTGTAGGACGTATCCTGCAGATGCATGCAAACAAGAGAGCAGAGCTGGATAAGGTTTATTCCGGCGATATCGCTGCGGCAGTAGGTTTCAAATTTACGACGACAGGCGATACGATCTGTGACGATCAGCATCCGGTTATTCTGGAATCCATGGAATTCCCGGAGCCGGTTATCGAACTGGCAATCGAACCCAAGACAAAAGCAGGTCAGGGTAAGATGGGCGAAGCTCTTGCAAAGTTGGCTGAAGAAGATCCTACATTCCGCGCACATACGAATGCGGAGACAGGCCAGACGATTATCGCCGGAATGGGTGAACTGCATCTTGAGATTATCGTAGACAGACTGCTGCGTGAGTTCAAGGTAGAGGCAAATGTAGGTGCGCCTCAGGTTGCCTATAAAGAAGCGATTACAAAAGAAGTCGAAGTGGACAGCAAATATGCTAAGCAATCCGGTGGCCGTGGTCAGTACGGACATTGTAAAGTCAGATTTGCGCCGATGGATGCCAATGGCGATCAGCTGTTTAAATTTGAATCCAGTGTTGTAGGTGGTGCCATTCCGAAGGAATATATCCCTGCAGTTGGTGAAGGTATCGAGGAAGCGACAAAAGCAGGTATTTTAGGCGGATTCCCGGTAGTGGGTGTATATGCGAATGTATATGACGGCTCCTATCATGAAGTGGACTCTTCCGAAATGGCATTCCACATCGCAGGTTCTCTTGCGTTCAAAG
This sequence comes from uncultured Lachnospiraceae bacterium, assembly GCA_910587635.1. Classification (GTDB taxonomy): domain Bacteria; phylum Bacillota; class Clostridia; order Lachnospirales; family Lachnospiraceae; genus VSOB01. The sequence goes on along the minus strand of CAJUNB010000029.1, from coordinate 1,797 downwards.
AAGCGATGCAGAAAGCAGCTCCTGTACTTCTGGAGCCTATCATGAAGGTGGAAGTGACGATGCCGGAAGAATATATGGGAGACGTCATTGGTGATATCAATTCCCGTCGTGGACGTATCGAAGGCATGGAAGATGTCGGCGGCGGCAAGATGGTAAAAGCTTATGTACCTCTTGCTGAGATGTTCGGTTATTCTACTGATCTGCGTTCTAAGACACAGGGAAGAGGAAACTATTCCATGTTCTTTGAAAAGTACGAACAGGTTCCCAAAAATGTTCAGGAAAAGGTACTGGCAGCAAAGGGAAAATAGGAAAAAATACTTGAAATATCTGGCTATCTTTACTATAATCAAAAGTAGCCGAGTAGATTTTTGAAACTGAGTTTAGTAAGAAAGCAAAATCAAGGAGGAATATAAAAATGGCTAAAGCTAAATTTGAAAGAACAAAGCCACATTGTAACATTGGTACCATTGGACATGTTGATCATGGTAAAACAACTTTAACAGCAGCAATTACAAAAGTTCTGGCAGAGAGAGTTGCCGGTAACGTTGCTACAGATTTTGATAATATTGATAAAGCTCCTGAAGAGAGAGAACGTGGTATCACAATTTCCACAGCTCACGTTGAGTACGAGACAGAGAAGAGACATTATGCGCACGTTGACTGTCCAGGCCATGCTGACTATGTAAAGAACATGATCACCGGCGCTGCTCAGATGGACGGCGCTATCCTCGTAGTAGCTGCAACTGACGGTGTTATGGCTCAGACAAAGGAGCACATCCTTCTTTCTCGTCAGGTAGGCGTACCTTATATCGTAGTATTCCTGAACAAATGCGATATGGTAGACGATCCTGAGCTGATCGAGCTGGTTGAGATGGAAGTAACAGAGCAGCTTGAAGAGTATGGATTCAATGATTGCCCGATTATCAAAGGCTCCGCATTGAAAGCTCTGGAGGATCCTACAGGCGAGTGGGGCGACAAGATCATGGAACTCATGAGCACAGTTGACGAGTATATTCCGGATCCTCAGCGTGATACAGATAAGCCGTTCCTGATGCCTGTCGAGGATGTTTTCTCTATCACAGGCCGTGGTACAGTTGCTACAGGTAGAGTAGAGCGTGGACAGCTTCATATGTCCGACGAAGTAGAAATCATCGGTATCAAAGAAGAGACACAGAAATCCGTTGTAACAGGTATCGAGATGTTCCGTAAGCTGCTTGATCAGGCAGAAGCTGGTGACAACATTGGTGTACTTCTTCGTGGTATCCAGAGAACAGATATCGAAAGAGGACAGGTCGTTGCAAAACCGGGTACAGTAACATGCCATACAAAATTTACTGCTCAGGTTTACGTTCTGACAAAAGACGAAGGTGGCCGTCATACACCTTTCTTCAATAACTACAGACCTCAGTTCTACTTCAGAACAACAGACGTTACAGGCGTATGCAACCTTCCTGATGGTGTAGAGATGTGCATGCCTGGTGATAACGTAGAGATGACACTGGAATTGATTCATCCGATCGCTATGGAGCAGGGTCTCACATTTGCTATCCGTGAGGGTGGTAGAACTGTTGGTTCTGGTCGTGTGGCTACGATTATTGAGTAATTAGTAAAAAGCTAGATTTTATGGGGCTTTCCGAGAAATCGGGAAGCCTTTTTTTGGTTAGGCCAAGGGCCTGTTTACCGATATGGAGTTTTTCGAGTTCCGAAAAATGGAAATATCGGTAAACAAATAAACCACCTGCTATGCAGGTGTGATAACAGCTGCTTTAGCTTACAGTAAAAAACCTCCAATGTTAT
>CAJUNB010000028.1 GCA_910587635.1 uncultured Lachnospiraceae bacterium | reverse complement strand
TACTCATATTCCGCTCTCCCTGACTCCTTTCGGAAAGTCCGATCGCTCCGTGCTTCGCACTCCCGCGATCGTCGGGCATATTCGTAATCCGGGCTCTCGCCCTCCTTACTCATATTCCGCTCTCCCTGACTCCTTTCGGAAAGTCCGATCGCTCCGTGCTTCGCACTCCCGCGATCGTCGGGCATATTCGTAATCCGGGCTCTCGCCCTCCTTACTCATATTCCCTTGTCCGGCCCATAGGAACGTACTTCCTCATGCAAGCATGGGAAGTACGTTCCTGCGGGCCGGGACTTTCCCTATACGTTATAAATATCGATCTTATAGGTATCCATATGCCCTTTAATCCACTCTATCGTCTCTGTCAGTCCCTGTTCGAATGTGTAGGCGGGTTTCCAGTCTGTCAGGCGCAGGATTTTCTCATTGCAGCCAAGGAGTCTGTTGACCTCGCTTTTTTCAGGGCGTGTCCGCTGCTCGTCACAGATAATCCGCGCCTCAGGATTGATCTGGCGAATCAGTTCATGGGCCAGATCTCCGATGCTGATCTCCCGCTGTGTGGCGATATTGATCTCTTCCCCGATCGCCCGATCGGATCTGGCAATTTCATAAAAACCGTTGGCAGTATCCTTGACATAATTAAAGTCTCTCGTCGGCGTCAGGGAACCAAGGCTGATTTCCTCTTTTCCGGCAAGGAGCTGGGTAATAATCGTAGGGATGACCGCCCGCGCCGACTGTCTAGGCCCAAATGTGTTGAATGGTCTCACAATTGTCACCGGCAAACCAAAGCTCCGATAAAAACTCTCCGCCAGTCGGTCTGCCCCGATTTTCGTAGCAGAGTATGGAGACTGGCCCTGATAGGGATGTTTTTCATCGATAGGAACATACTGGGCTGTTCCATACACTTCTGACGTGGATGTGATGAGCACCCGCTCTAAATTCAGATCCCGGGCAGCCTGGAGCACATTCAATGTCCCCTTTATATTGGTATCCACATAAGAATCCGGGGAATGATAGCTGAAGGGTATGGCGATCAGCGCCGCCAGATGAAATACCCCGTCCACACCTTTCATAGCTTCTCTCACACCGTTGGGGTCACGGATATCACCCTGGAAGATTTCCAGCTCTGACAGCTTTTCCTTTGGGAAAGTATCCAGCCACCCCCACGTATTAAACGAATTGTAATACGTGAAAGCCTTCACTTCATAGCCCTTATCCATCAAATACTCTGTCAGATGGCTGCCGATAAATCCGTCCGCCCCGGTAATCAATACTTTTTTCATGTGTTGCACCTTTCTCTCGTCTTCTTATCCTGTTTTCTTAAAAATTTCTCCGTATATGCTCTGCGAATCTCTTCCACTGCCAGCTCCACCACTGATCGTCGACTCTGTTCCACTTTTTCCGGGTCTGCTCCCTCAATGGGAGAATAAATGCAAATGCCACTCTCCACAAACGCTCTGAAATAATTACGCACTGACTGAGTCGGTACATGACCGTCTTTTAAAATATGCTCTATGGCTTCCCTGCACTGTTTTTCATTTCCCACCTGATAGATGCCCGGACCGTGTTCGAATCCGCCATGGCCAAATACAAATACTGGCTTGCCATTGGCTATAGCTTCAATAGAGACTGTTCCCGCCGGCGTTGCAGCCGCCACACAATGAGCCAGCAAATCTACGGATTCCGCATCGCTGCTGACGAGTGTCACATTTTCCGTACCTCGCAGATCTTCATAAAAGTGTTTCATCCGATAAGGCTGCACGAAATGCTCTTTGACATAGAGTCTGATGTTATATTCTTTCAGTACGGACGCTAGCAGTTGTACACAGAGCTCCTGTTCCACAAATACCCCTGCCTGAGGCAATGTGGTAGCTTCCGGCTGCAAATGAAGGAGGAACAGCACATACTTCTCATGAGTCATATCAGGCATGACAGCCATTTTTTCATAGTCTTCGATTGTCATACAGTTTTTCAGTTTATGTCTCACTTTTTGGATACAGTAGGTATCCTTTTTCATCCAGAGGCGGCTCTCTTTCCAGAATGAGAGACTGCGGCTTTTTACTGCTCCGGCCAGTCCGTGCTTCACCCGGGAAAGCTGTCGCTTTATGATTTTGTCCCGCATCACATAGCCCATGATCTGACGCTTTTCTTTTCTGGCATGTTCCTTTTTACTGCCGGAGCCAAGCATGACCTGCATTTTCTGCTGCTTGTTTTCCCGCAACAGCGCCTGATAGTAATCTTCCACATCTTCAGGCAATATAACGTCCTCTTCCGACTTTTTCCGTTTTTCATAAGCGGCATCCAGACGCTCATAGAGTCTGTACAAATCATTTCCCACAAAGCACCAGTGGGGCAGATGAGTGGGGGCCAGGATACACATGGGTATCTTTTTTACCTTCGTCAGCGCATAGATGATATAATCGTGGGTGTGGTGAGGGATACCTGTCAGAAACACAAAGTTAATATGATTCCGTTCAAAAATATCGTTCCAGTACCGGAGATGATGCAGATAAAACCGCTTTGCCTCATCATAAGTAAAAATATCAAAATCCGTAATTCGACAGAGCATTTTCACCGCTGTCGGTTCATACGGCTCCATCGCTGTCAGCACTTCCCGGTCAAGAGGAAGCAGACTGTTCATATCCATACAATATTCATATCTGGCATTGGCGCACATGTCATAATCTACTTTGACATATTTTCCCGGATCATACCTGTCCTTGCCGTCATTATCCCGGCTCGTCACCACACACCGCCTGAAATGGATACAGTCATCTATATCCTGCAGAATGGACTGCTGATACCCGTTCACCGAATCATAACCCTGAAAAAATAAATTTATGTCCATCCTTTCCTCCTTCTGATACACATACTGCATCATCCAGGCAGATTTACAAGTTTCTCTTCCAACTACTTCTCCTGTACGATCTTACCATCTGCCACTGCAAATATCATATCGCAGTTTTCGATTGTCTTTAGTCTGTGAGCAATGATCAGCATCGTCTTTCTGCCATGGAAATGATTGATGGCCTCCATGATGGCCGCTTCTGTATCATTATCAAGAGCGGAAGTGGCTTCATCCAAAATGAGCAGCTCCGGGTCATGGTACAGTGCCCTAGCAATACCAAGACGCTGCCGCTGTCCGCCAGACATACGAATGCCCCTCTCTCCGATCTCCGTATCCAGTCCTTCCGGCTGTTCCTCTACGAAAGAGGTGAGCTGTGCTTCCTCCAGCACTTCCCAGACCCTCTTATCGTCCACCTTTTCTCTCGGTATACCAAAGGCCACATTCGCCCGTATCGTATCATCTATCAGATTAATGGACTGGGGAATATATCCGATATTGCGCAGCCACCCTCCATAGTTGGTGAGTACATCCACCCCATCACAAAGGATTTTTCCGCTCTGGGCATCCAGAAGACCAAGCATGATATCCACCAGCGTCGTCTTACCTGCCCCTGACTTTCCTACAATTCCCACTGATTTTCCAATGGGAATATTCATTTCCGCTCTGTCAAATATCTTTTTCTCCGAATTCGGATACTGATAGCTGATATTCTCTACCGTAATCCTATCGGTAAACAGCAGTTTTCCACTTCTGTCCCGGCCAGCCGTTTTCGGATTATACTCCTCTTTTACATTTTGAGGCATTTCCACATTTTCATACACAAAATCCAGTGTAGGTTTATAATAGGCAATATTTGCCAGATAGGTACTCATCCGGTTGGCACAGGGCATCAGCCGGACTGCTGCCAGGCCGAAAGCTGTAAGCTGGGGAATCATCGTCTTCACACTGTTACCCAGCGCAATCATAACTCCCAGATATGCCAGTATCCCTCCGATACATACCGCTTCTATGATAAGCCGGGGCGCCGCCCCCAGTACATGCTGGCTTCTGGAAAGATTATAATATTTTCTACCGTTATTTTCATATTCCTCCAGGAAAGATTCTTCCTTGGCAAAGATTTTTACATCCTTGATTCCCATAATCGACTGAATGATGCTGTTGTACATACGGCTCTGTCGTACTCTGGCTTCCTGTCCGATACGCCCCATCTTTGGCTTGAAGAGCAGGGCGATCAATGCTGTCACCCCAAACAGGACCGCACACATGATCACCATCATCTGAAAATCAATCACAAGCAAAACGACACCAAGGCAGAGGGCAATAATAAATTCTGATAAGAACTGAATGCATTCCAGCAACAGAGAAAATACACCGGTCGTATCGCTGTACACAGTACGAAGTACATCCGAAGTATTTGCATTCAAATAAAATTCATACGGCTTATTAAAATAAATCCGCAACAGGTCTCTGGAAATAAGGAACTGGCTGTTACAGATAAACGTGTGCTGTACATAGTACATAAACAGAAGATAGGCATTTTTCAGCACAAAGATCAAAATCAATACGATAATCATCGCAATGACAAACTCTTCCAGGCTCTCCAGTCCCAATATGTCACTGACCTCCGTCACCAGCTCATTTTCCGTAAAAATATCCGGCTCCACCACTGCCGTCACAATGGGCAGAATCATGGAAACACCCAATGTTTCCAAAATGGCGCCAATCAGAATCAGGAAAAGCAAAACGACTACCTGCCGCTTCTGTTTTCTACTCAGTACAACCTTCAGTTTTCTTATAATATCCATATATCCGTCCCGTTTTTCAATAACCTATCGATTATAAGCTAACGCTTATCTGTCACTTGCCCTGTTTTTGTAATTCTTTCTGCCAAAGAGGAGCTTTGGCAATGCCCTGATTCGTTTCCTTTTCTTCCGGGAAGCATTTTCATCGAAAGTATCTTGCAAATACATTTGCAACACCTCATCCTCCGCCACATATTTCCTCACACGATGCATCGCCAGGCATCGCTTTTCCTGCAAACGTATTTTCAACGTCTTCCCCGGATACCAGAGCTGTTCCAACAGTTCTGAAAAAGGAATAATCTGTCCACTGTGCCTTTCCAGAAAATTTTCCAGCTCTCTGTAGTCGCTTTCATGTAATTCATTACAGTGCAGACAGATCGTATCCACTCCTCCCGAAATTTTCGGTCTGGAGCTCCTGCATGGCACGAACAGTAGCCCTTTTGTAAAATAGGGAATTTTGGCATACCCATCACTGACGCAGGTAAAATTCAGTTTCCGCAGCGCTTTCAGCGTATTTTTATCATACGTATGTCCCGGTGCCATGAATATTGTAGCATTAAGTCCATATTTTTGCAAAATTTCCCTGCCGCTCTTTAGCTTTTCAAACTGAGCCTCATATGATAGCCCCGCAAATTCACTCGCCTTTTTGATACCAAGCATCCCCGAATCTTTTGTCTCATACAAATGCCGGTAGCCGTGCTGGGCAATACTCCATCCACTCCTCTCCAGAGAAGCCATGTATTCCCAGAAGTCTTCGTGATATTCCCCACATTTTAGATTACCATCTGCATTGTCGGGCACAACGCCAAGCAGCGGCCTGATTTTATACTTGTCAAAGATCGCCTTCACTCTGTAAAATTTGTCCCAATCCATGTCCGGCGTAATGTCATCCAGCCGGAACGTACATACATTAGTCATCCGTCAATACTCCAATCAGATTAATGATGCCCTTTACTGCTTCTGCTTTCAGTCCCACTACTTCCTCACAGTCATAATACCAGAGTTCCTCTCCCCCGAATGACTCTTTGAACTCTGTTATATTTTTAACCTCTTCCCGCAGTCCCGCACCGCCCCAGTCATAGACGGTCTTCCCCATTTCCTTGAAATACATCATATCCGCTTTGTGCAGATACCGGTTGGCAATGCTCACCGTCCGGGCGTTCACATGCTCCCCCCGAAACTGAGAAGCGGACTGATAGGAACGGACAAACGTATCCCCTACAATATAAGTATGATAGACGAGCGCTTCACCGTCCTTATTTGCCCTTGTGATTGCAAATACCCCTTCTTTTGCATAGGTCTCAATCTCTTCCTTATATTTCTCGTATGTTTCCTCTTCCATCCCCTTGCTTTTCCAAAATTCCACGAAAAAGCCGCAGAAATCTGTGATGTCCTGCTCCGTGATCTCTTTTCCCACTTTAAAGTCGGCCGTAATATTTTCCCTGGCTGCCCGGCGGATCTGATAACGGCAGTCTTTCTGACACTTTGCCACGATCTCTTCTTCACTCTGGGTCAGATCGGTTATCAGCGTCCGTACTTCCCGCAGCACCTTTCCAATGGGCCTTTTGGCACCTCTGTACAATATAATACCATCCAGGCCACACTTTTCTTCCGCATACCAGACTTCCCGGAAATCCACACCATGCTTTTTTCTACGATTTACGATCAGCATATTCTCTCACCCTGTTTTCTATTTCTTCCTGCCAGCGCCCGCACACTCTTTCCGGCCCAAGCTGCTCTCCCAGTTTCGCCGCCTCTCTGCCAAGCCGCTCTTCCAGATCAGGATTATCCAATATCCTGCGAAGTGCCACAGTCAACGCCTTTTCATCTCCTGGAGGAATCAGGAAACCATTCTTCCCATCTTCTATGACGCTGCGGGGGCCGCCGCAGGGACAGTCGGTGGAAATTACCGCCAGGCCGGTTGCCATAGCTTCCAGCAGTGCGTTGGGCATCCCCTCATAGTCCGAAGCCAGTACAAAAATTCTGGCACGCTCTATTTTTTCCCTGATATCTGTCTGCCTTCCCCGAAACAGGACTTTCTCTTTGATATCCAGACTTTCTGACAACTGCCGCAGCATCGGTTCCGTATCGCTGCCTTCCAGGCCACCACCATAAATAACGACTCGCATGGCAGGATAGTCCTCATGTATGTTGGCAAAAGCCCGCAGCAAAAGCTGATGGTTTTTATTGGCATCCAGTCGGCCTACCATGACAATTTCCTCATCACGCAGCCCCTCATAGCGGGCTCTTACAAAACTTTTATCCAGTGCATTGGGTAAGACAGTGGAATGTCTCTGTACCTTTTCCGAGAAAAAATTCATGGCATCCTCTGTCTGAAAGACCACCCCTGCCGCCCTGCGAAACAGTCTCTCCGCCAGCAGTTTTTGCAGCCGGGATGGGTATTCCCTGGCCGGATCGCTGCGGACGGATAAAACCACAGGGATTTTCAAACCCCGCGCAGAAAGCATGGCATACAGATTCATCTTTCCGATCAGCGCCACCACCAGATCGGGCCGCTCCTGCTTCCAGATCCGCTGCAGCCCGCTCACCCTCGCCGGTATCTTCCCCGCCCTGCCAAGGGGAGCGCCTGCGATTTCCTCTTCCAGAAGTCGGCGCTTTGCCGGAAATGTCACCTCGTACTCTTCAGGATGCCTTCTGGAAGTGACAAGCAGCACATCATAACCGGACTTCCAAAAATGCTCCGCCAGATTGACGGCCACTCTCTCTGCTCCGCCCTTTCCGAGACTGTTGACCAGAAACGCTATTTTCTTTTTCCCCGTCTTTTGCTCCATGCTTTGCTTTTGCATATATCCTCTATATAATTCTTCCACATTTCATTTATTTTATCAGGATGGAGCGTCTGACTGAAGGCAAAGGCAGTTTCTCTCAGATGCGCCGCCAGCTTTTCATCCTGTAAAATCCGCAAAATGGCCTCTGCCATTTTCTCTTTATTTCCCACCGGCACAAGCAGTCCGGTCTCTTCCTCTTTCACGAGCATTCTGGCGCCGCCGCTGGGACAGTCTGTAGACACCACCGGTACTCCCATGGCAAAGGCCTCTGCCACCGCATTGGGCATCCCCTCAAAATCAGAAGAAAGGACAAATACGTTCGCATCTTTTATCTTGTCCGGGATCTCTTTTGTATCTCCGGGCAGATTCACCCTGTCGGTAAGCCCCAGTTTCCTCGCCTGTTCCCGTACCTCTCCCATACATTCCCCGCCGCCATAAATCGTCAGCTCCATATCCGGCCTTTCTCTGGCAACGATGGAAAAGGCATCCACAAGCAGTCTGTGATTTTTGACCCGGTCCATCCGTCCTACCGTAACGATGCCGCCCTTTCTATCCCCTGTGAAAAGCGGCCGAACATATTCCGGCGACAGAGGGTTATACAGAATACACGACTTCTTGCGCACCGGTCCCGGGAAGAAATCCCTTGCTCCCTCCGACTGGAACACGGCGCCCCCTGCCAGGCAAAACAAAATCTTTGCCAGAGTCTGCTGAAATTTCCCCGCGTATTCCCTCCCCGGCGCACTGCGCACCGATACAAACACCTTGGTCTTCAGGCCCAGACCTGCCAGTATGCCCCGGATATTCGTCTTGCCGATAAAGGTGACCAGCGCCATAGCCTCTGTCTCCTTCAGCAGTCTGCGCACCTGTGTGATGCGCCCCAGAGCGTTGCCGATACGCACAGCCAATCCGCCTCCCGGGGACATAGGCAATACGATCTGCCGTATGCCTTCCTCCATCGGATACAGCCCTTCTTCCGGCTCCAGCGTCACCATATAAGTCTCATATCCCTCCCGGCAGAAATAGTTGGCGAGGTTTACGATGACCCGCTCTGCTCCGCCTCTTGTCAGTGTGGCAATATAAAATACAATGGTCTTTTTCACTTTCCGCTTCCTCTGAGCTTCCATTTTATCTTTTTCCATATTGTCCCCACGCTGATTTCCCTGTGCAGAATATCTATGACCTCATACCGTTCATTACGGTTATAGGTGTGGATACCCACCGGATTGATGTTCGGAAGTTTTATCTGTTCCGGGGTCAGCCGACAGTAGACATGCTCCTGAAAGCTCTGACGATGCAGTCTGTCTATCTCGTTGATAAGCAGCTCCTGTCCATAGTAATCCGTACAGTTCTGCGCCGGGCGCAGCATTCGCTGTCTGCCATCCCGCCCCGCCATACAGACGATACTGCCCCCGGGACGGTCTGTGGCTGATATCGGAGCAGTGTAAATTTTTTCTTTATTTCTGATTTGAAATATATCCTGTTCCAACTGGCAGTCATAAATCTCCAGATGTTTTCTCGTATATGTAAATACATGGCAGCGGCCATGACCCTTCTCAAAATCATCTGATTTGCCACCATAACACATTTTCCTGTCATCTGTCCTGCCATGCGCATCAAGCAATACTGTCGTATCCACGGCTTCCAGATCAAATAATTTCCCGGCAAATTCCCATTTCGCTGGAAATTCCAGGCACCGGTACAGTCTGATATCTCCAGCACTCCTTGTCTCTGGTATCATATAAATCTCTTTGCCATATGAAAATACCTGTGGATAGGAAAGATGAAAGTCCTCCTCCAGAATGCAGACCGGTTTGCTCCCGGGCACATCCAGATTCACACACCACAGCGTCCCCTTCATATCCGTCAGGTCCTGTTTCTCGTAAAACAGCCACGACTCCCCTTCATAGGTAAACAAAAAAGGATCCGCCTGGGTAATGAATTTATTCTGGGGCAACACATGAAATCCTGTGATTTCTCCTTTGTCGTTTTTTCCCAAAAGAGTTTCGTTATTCTCTATTTTCCGATATGCGATCATCCAGTAGTCGCAGCTTTTCATCCTACGGATGCGCCGGGATAATTGATTCATGCCAGCTCCTCATAACACTTTACCATCTCTTTGATGTCAAAACCCTTTTCTGTAAACAAATGATAATCGGGCGCCCTTCTCGGTTCTTTCGTCAGCTCGATGATCTTATCCGCCCACTCCGCCGGAGAACCTGTAAGTGGCAATCTATGAATCAGTGGCGTCACATCCACATCTCTCGGAATCGCATCAGATAAAAGACAGGGAAGGCCACTGCACTGTGCCTCCACAAGGGCAATGGGAAGTCCTTCATATTTAGAAGGAAACAAAAAAAGATCCATACCCTGTAACAGTGCTGCCGTATCAGTCCTTACCCCTGTCAGGATAACATTTTCATCAAGCCCCAGCGCCTTTCTCTTTTCCAGAATCTGTGTCCTCATAGCACCGTCCCCTACAAACAGCATCTTACTGTCGGGAGATCTTTTGACAAGTGCTTTCATCACATCCAGCATAAACAGATGATTTTTTACAGGAAGGAGATTGCCCACGTGACCGATCACAAGGCTCTCTCCCAGCCCTTCCTTTTTTCTAATTTCCCTTCTCGCTTTTTCATTCCAGGCAAAATCTTCCAAGCGGATGGCATTGATAATGACTTCAAATGGTTTCTCTCCATAGAGCCAGATACCCGCTTTTTCCGAACAGGCGAACCGCCGGGTACAGAGAGCGTTCAGAAGAGGCTGGAATAACAGATGCATTTTCTTATTGGAGGTGCTTGTGGAATGAGAATGAGCAATCCGTACCTTTGCCCCTCCCAGCCGGGCTGCCAGCAAATCCAATGCCACCGTAGAAATGTCTGTATGCCGGAACACGATGTTATAGTGTCCTTTTTTTACCACCTTCCAGATTTCCCGAAAGTTTCTGGCAGGGCTCACCGCTTTTCTTGTCACGTAAAAGAGACGGCCGCCCAATGCTCTGATCTCATCGTCAAAGCTCACATCTCTGTGTTCGTGGACGATGAAGTCAAACTGCACCTTCTCCCTGTCTATATTTCTGTAAACATTCATAATAAAGTTCCCAATGCCGCTTGGCGACATGGAACCTACGATATGAAGCATCCGCGTCATGGCAATTCCTCCGGCCATCTTTTCTCCATCGTATTATTTCAGATTTTCCTCGTACCAGGCGATAGCAAGTTGTATCCCCTGAGCGAAATCGTATTTCGGGTCGTAACCAAGCATTTTCTTTGCCTTGGAAATGTCCGCATTGGAATGCTTAATATCCCCGACTCTGTCCGGTCCGAACTTCGGCGCCACTTCTTTTCCCAGAGCCTTGCAAAGATCATAATAAATATCTATCAGGTATTCCCTGCCACCATAGGCTATATTGTAAGCTGCTCCTGCCGCTTCTGAAGGCGCAAGACAGGCTTTCAGATTAGCCTGTATTACATTATCAATATAAGTGAAATCCCTCGACTGTTTTCCGTCCCCATTGATCGTAGGTATCTCTCCATGAAGAAGCTGACGAATAAACCTGGGAATGACTGCCGCATAGGCGCCGTCAGGATCCTGTCTTCTGCCGAACACATTAAAATAGCGCATTCCATAAGTATCCAGATCATACAACTTTTTATAGAGCTTACCATATTCTTCGTCCACCCGTTTCGTCAATGCATAGGGAGAGAGCAGATTTCCCTCCTGTCCTTCCACTTTGGGCAGTACCGGATGATCTCCATAGACAGAAGAACTGGACGCATAGACAAACTTCTTTACGCCCTGGCATCGTGCTGCTTCCATCATATTTAAAGTTCCCCGGATATTGATCTCTTCATAGAGGAGCGGCATCTCAATACTTCTGGGCACACTTCCCCAGGCCGCCTGATTCAGGACATAGTCCACACCTTCACAAACTCTTTTGCACGTATCCAGATCCCGGATATCTCCTTTGATAAATGTATAATTTTCTCTGCCGGACAGAAAATCGATATTTTCCTGTTTCCCGGTAGACAAATCATCCAGACACCGCACTTCATAGCCCATATCTGTGATTGCCTCGCATAAATTGGAGCCGATAAAGCCCGCTCCTCCCGTCACAAGAAATACGCTGTCCTTTGGAAATTGCAGTTGTTTGTAATCCATCTCTATCTTCCTTTCCGATTCCTTAGTTTTGACTCTATAAAATAGTTATCTTCTTTTTCTCATACAGCTCTTTCAGGCACATCAGCCCCGCAATGTAAAACAACGCCGTATTGTAAATCATATACCGGGAAAGGCACATAATCATCAGAGCAGTTGCAAATACGTTGACCCCGATCATCACTAAGGCAAGAAGCATCAACAATGCCGCTCTACTCTTCCTGTTATTTTTATATAAATATATCATAAGTATTCCCGCAATGAAATAAATAAAAACAGAATAAATGCCCATTACTCTGCCACTGGCAGACACCGAACGAGTCAGACCACTGGCTGCAGTGGCAAAATAGTTGAAAATATATCTCCCCATCAGGCGGGGAAACAGCTCCCTGTCCATCCGGGCCGCTATATGCATCACTTCATTCAGCGCTTCTTCCTCGGGGATATCGTTCTTTTGTACGTATCCAAACAGGCAGGGCTGCTGTATTTCAAATCCGATGACATCATAATACTCCTCATAGTGATAGGCCCAGTTTAAAATGCCTGACGGCGCACTCAACCTTGTCATTCCTTCTGCGTTCATCTGTTCATACATCTCCAGAAACAGCAACCGGTCCTCTTCTTCTGTCAGTGCTTCTCCGTCTTCCCGTTCCGACAGATACAAAAGTGTCGTCAAAATATTATAACTGCCCGTATTGGCCCCTTCATATCCTTTGTGGGCAACACTGTTATAAATCTGTGTAATCCCCCGGCGTCCGCCGAAAAAAAGAACAACCGACAGACAGAGCAGTAAAATACTCTTCCATTTGCGACTACGCAGGATCTCAAAGCAGACGGATACAATCCAGACACCAAAGGTGACAAGCATCTGGTTTCTCGTAAGCGCCAGGAGAAGCGCCCAAAGAAAAGCCCAGAGATAGTACCTGTATTTCTTCTCTTCCTCAAAAATCCCCAGAATGATGCTGCCTCCAAACATACTGTACATAGGAAATGAAATACCTTCCGTCAATACAGCCATATTCAGAACCATGTGAGAAGAAGATGCCAGCGGCGTCAGCAGATAGGGAATCAATGTACACAGCCCCGTCAGGATTGTCAGTCCCCCCTTCAACTGAAACACCTTCTTTATGCATATTGTCACATAGTAACAGGAACAGGCCGCAAACAAGCTCTGCAACAACATGGAAACACGCAACGCCGGCCAGGTACGGATCAGCTCCATTGCCTTTTCACTCTCAAGCTGCCCCGAAGAGGCCAGCCATACAATCGTATCAGCTTCTTGGAAGATAAACCGAAAAAAAGCGAGAAAAAGCGGATATAGCGGCTCTCTTCCTTCCTGCATGGATATATAAGAGCCGGAATCAGGGTAAATACCAATAGGTGCAATATAGTATAGTATCCCGAAAAATGACAAAAAGGCGCCAAGCAGCATGAGCCGCTTCGCCCCTTCCCATCTTTCTATTTGAATCATTCTATTCCCTACTTTTTTCATCTCTCCAGCCATTTGATAACCTGAAAGCCTTCTGCATAGGATACCCCGTTCTGACGTCCATTATTCTCTGCATCGTTTTTAAAATATTCGATTTTATTTTCTTTTACTCTGCCGGTATCTGACTGATATTTTCTCATGGCCTCTTCCTTTAAATCCCACACATCGGATATATCCACAAAAAAATTAGCTGCAAAAGGCGTCTCCGACTGGTACCAGGTACACCGGTATGTGAGAATACGGGGAATATGTCTGGCCGCATGGATAGAAGCCCTCGCCAGAGCCCTGTGGTCATGCTGTATATCGCCTGGAAAATGAGTATACATCAGATCAAATTTCTCCCGCTCCATCATATGAAGCAGCTTGGCATTCAGACTATCTTCAAATTCCAGATTCAACGCTTCAAAGCCACCGCAGATCAGCTTGCCTCCAATAATTTCCGCTGACTCCTGAGCGTCCCAGAACACGGTATCATTTTTTTTGATCTGCTGTCGTTCGGAATCCAGAAATCCCGAAGTGGCCGCCACAAAGAGAGTGATGGAATCTCCCTTCTGCCTGTGTTTTATCAGCGCCCCTCCGCAGCCGATCTCAATGTTGTTAAAATGGGAACCTACCGCCAATACCTTCATATCATCAGCCCTCCTTGCCATCTTGCTTCATAAAAACCCTGCAAATTGCAGTATCATTCGAAAAACTTGTATTTTTTTATATGCATTATATCACATCCTTCCCAGATTTAAAACAGTCTAACCCCGTTTTTGAGTTGACCCAAAAATTTATGTTGAAAAAGTTGGATATTGACAATTTACCCCCCCCTTGTAATGTATAGATAACAATAATTTACAAAGGGGGAAATAAACTGTGAAAAAGAAAACACTTATTGTAATCGGATTATTGCTGATATGCCTGTCATTCTCTGCCTGTGCTTCAGGCAAATCCGATTCATCCAAACAGGAGGAAAATCAGGAGGCCCAGGCGCAGGAAGCGGAAGAAACAGAAGAAGAAACCGAAGAGGCGGAAACGGAAGAGACGCAGGAAGAAACCGAGGAGACTGAAGATGGAGAAGATACCGTTTACAATATCGGGGAAAGCGCTGCGTTTAAAGACTGGGAGATTACCATAACGGATATGCAGATTGTGGAATCCATCAAATCAGACTATCTCTCTTTTTCTCCTAAGGAAAGCAACAGTAAATATTTACAGATATTCGTAACAGCATCCAATGTGGGAAAACAGGCAGAACACTTCCTGCCGATGTTTGCAATGGGAGATGACATCCATGCAAAGGTGTATTTCGGAGACGGGTATGAATTCACTTCCACAAATCTCATGGGATATGAAAATGATATCCATGATTCAACAGTAAATCCTCTGTCCTCCCAGGACGGCGAAATTATCTTCCAGATTCCGGACTCCGTTTCCGAATCGGAAGATGAATTGCAGCTTCATTTTATTTCCGGTAATGACATCGTTATCTTTAAGATCAGATAAAACAGAAATACCAAAAGGGACACTTCACAACAAGAAGTGCCCCTTTGTTTTTTCATACAAGTAAGCTGAACTTTGACACTATATACCTGTATCAACTCCGCAACGGCTTTACTTTTCCTCTGCAGAAAGCCATATTTTACAATGTATTTTCAGGCACCCTCTCAATCGTCAGTCCCGCAGCCACGTCAACGCCCGAATAAGCAACTCCGATCGCATAGTCAAAATCTCCTTCTATCGGATTACCCTCAGTGGACAAGGGTACCAAAACATATTCCAACGATTGCTCCTCCGAAAATATTATCTGGATTGACATATTGGCACAAAATATATTCATGACTTTTTCTGATAATTTGTACTTTGCCTTGTCAGACTTTACAATTAAAAACCTCCCGTAATGGATATAATAACTATACCATACAGGAGGTCATAATTTTTTATTTGTAACAAATACAAATTTTCATACGCCCATTTTTTCATACGGCCTATGCAAACGATTACATTTTAGGCAGAGATACCGTATAAAATCCCAATTTATGAAAATTATACCAATCCAATATTTTTTCTTCTTCTGCAACATGCAGAGCCAGCAAAATCTCTTTCGCAAATTCCAGAGGAGCTGTGCCATTGGCCGTAATTACATGATTATCTCTTATAGCCTGCCTTGCAATATAATTCGCTTCCCCTGTATAAGCAGAACCTGCCCATTGCTTTAAATCATTCAAGTCGTTACTTGTATGCGTCACATCATTCAAAGCACCTATTGTACCCAAAAATGCGGAGGCATCACAAATCCCACCCAGCACTTTCCCCTTCTGAAGGCAATCCTGAACGAGCTCTTTTATCTGCTGTGTATTTTCACTTCTCCACGTCATACCGCCAATCAGAATAAGCGCTTCATAATTAATCGGAACAGACGCCACATCATAATCCGGCAGCACCTTAAAACCGCCTATCGATTGTACAGGCTCTTTCGACAAAGATACTGTTTTGATTTCATATTCACCCTGGCTTAACATGGAAATTGCAGAAGAAAGATACGCCGCTTCCCAGTCCGCATACTGTTGCAAAATGACAAATAAAATGGTTTTCTTCATAATGTCCCTCCTGTTATGTTTTCTTTTTTCATAATCACCTGATCGTACCCTCATTGAACACCGTAAATATTTTCTATCTATCTAAAAAATAGCAAGGTAAAGACGATCCCTTACTCCTTTGTAAAACCGTAATAAGTGCCCGTAGTCATATTTGCGATATCAAGATATGTACCATCTTCCAAAAGGAATCCAAAATAAGACGATACCTTTTCCTCGGAAAGCAGCTCCTGCCCATTTAACATACATGACTGGTTTACACAAGAAAAGCAGACAAAATTGTCCTGTGTATATTCAGATGTCCTGGAGATTACTCCCTTGATTTCTTCTTCTGTTACTCCATAATCAGAAAGCTCCTTTGTCAAATAATTGATTGCATCCTGCCCGATATGAAATTCATAAGTACCGGCGAAATAATTGTCATCCGTTTCCCCTTTTGTCTGATACCAGCAGAAGGTCTGATCTTCTCCAAATACCCAATGTGAATTATCGTTTTGGGAAAGCCAGGAAGTCCCTGCCATAATATCTGCTTGATTGTTTTCCTCCAGCTCAGTTTGATTGGAACATCCGTTCAGTACATAGATCATACAAATACATATAATCAACATAAAACAAAATTTCTTCATACTTTATACTCCAAAAAACACCTATTTTTACTGTTCCTGCTCAAAATTCCTCATAAAAAACTTTCATAACATAAAAAGGCATATTTCATTCATCCCTAAAGCTTGTGTATCCGGCTGCTCGGATACCCGCTCTATGATCTCCCGGATTTCTTCCACCTGTTCCTCTGTCAACGCCGTCTGTCTGTCTCCATGGCGGGCGTAACTTTCTGCCAGGCTTATGCCGTATTCCTCTCCGAATTCCGTATCTACCGTGTACTCCGGCATACATGTGCAAATATCATCCTTATAATCCAAATATAGCAAAAGATCTGTCAAGACTACAGAATCATCTCCCCAGAAGGATTTCTCCCAGTTTCCACCATCTTCCAGATGGCACTGGATTGTCGTAATCGTATTCCCACAATAGCCTTCCTGTTCATGCGCCACTATATTATTTTCTTCCGCCGGATGATGTGTATGGTCATTTCCGTCAGCTTTTTCCTCTATGCTCTCATTTCCCCCTGTATCCTCTGGCGACATTTCTCCTGTCTGATCAGAGTCGGCAATTTCCACTTCCGGCAGATCAGACGAGGCAAAATTTTCCGTTTCTGCCTGATCAGATCCGGCAACATTTTCTGCTTCGTCAGAGGTTCCACATCCCCACAGCAAAAAAACGAAAAGTAACACTATAAAAAGCACTTTATTCTTTTTCAATCTTATCCTCTCTGTTCTGGCCGTATGTGCCTTGTCAACCGACAGTTCACTGACCGATACATTTATAAGCGATGATCGTTACAGTACCCTTGCCCGGATAACGTTTGATTTCATACTTCTCAGGAAATGCTTCTATCAGCTGGGGTAATTTCAGAAATCCATAAGTGCGGGAGTCAAAGTCCGGCTTCGCCCTTTTGATAAACGTACCAGCAGAGCTCACATTCACATAGCCATCATCATCCTGATACTTATCGGAAGCTACTTTTAGCAGATTATGAATCTCTTCGAATCCATCCATTGAATCTTCATTGGACTCATCTCCGGTCTCTTCCGCGGTTTCTCCGACCACCTCTTCACTGACCGTACCTTTTTCTTTCCCCGTCTCTTTTGCTGTATTTTTCCCCTTAGGAGATTTTTCCCTCGTTCCCTTATCCAAATTTTCCAGAAAAACAAATTCATCGCAGGCATTTCGAAACGCCTTGGGTGTTTTCCTCTCTCCCACACCGATAACGTATACACCTGATTCATGCAGCCTGATCGCCAGAGGCGTATAATCGCTGTCACTTGCCACGATAACAAAGGCATCGTAAAGATTGCTGTGCAGCAAATCCAGTGTACCGATTACAAGAGCCATATCCGTAGCATTTTTCCCGGATACATAGTCAAACTGCTGTTCTGCTTTGATTGCCAGTCGTTTTAACTCATTTTCCCAGTTTTTCAAAGCCTCTTTTTTCCAGTTGCCGTAGGCTCGCTTTACGACAATCCTTCCATGGGTGGATATTTCCTGTATAACCGCTTCCATTTTTGATATCTGAGTATTGTCCGCATCTATCAAAAGCACTATTTTCTGTAAATTGTCCATTCTGATTTTCTCCCTGTTTCGCGCAGCGCTGATACCAGTTCAGACTCTTCACGCCGCCCGTTCTCAGCAAATTCCGCAGTGCACACTCTGAAACTTCATTTATGACCTCAGGGCTCCTCCCGCACGCGGGCCCCTCCTCAGGTCATTTACTTCCTTGCAGGCTCCCTCTTAGAGACCTCAGGGCTCCTCCCGCACGCGGGCCCCTCCTCAGGTCAAAGCTCACTGCTTTGGTGGATATTATACCACCCTTTCTCCATATTTGTACATAAATTCTGAAAAAAGAAACTCCTTGCATCCCGTTTCTGTTTTCTGCTAAGATACAGATATGGAGGACTATAATGATTATAAGTGCAAGCCGCAGAACTGATATCCCGGCCTGGTTTTCAGACTGGTTTCTATACAGGTTGAGAGAAAAATATGCCCTCGTGAGAAATCCTGTCAATTCCCGTCAGGTAAGCCGTATCGACCTTTCCCCGGATATCGTTGACTGTATTGTCTTCTGGAGTAAAAATCCCCGCCCTATGCTGGACAAACTGGAGCAATTACAGCCCTATCCCTTTTATTTTCAGTTTACTTTAAATGCCTACGGAAAAGATGTGGAACCGAACCTGCCCTCTCTGGAAGAACGTATCGACACCTTTCGGGCCCTGTCATGCAGATTGGGAAAACATCGTGTCATATGGAGATATGACCCCATTTTACTTACCCCTGATTATTCTGTTTTCTGGCATGAGGAGCAATTCTCCTATCTGGCGGAAAAACTCAGCCCCTATACTGAAATGTGTACATTCAGTTTTTTAGATTTCTATGCCAAAATCCGCAAACGGCTCAAAACTCTGGAAATTCAGGACATGAATCAAAAACAGCAATGTATAATTGCACAAAAGCTGGCGCGGATCGCCCATTTTTATTCTATCCAAATCAATACCTGCGGAGAAGAGCTTGATCTGTCTCCCTATCAGATCGACCATGCCAGCTGTATTGACCCACTGCTCATATCCAGGCTCACAGGATATTCTCTGGACGTAAAAAAAGACAAAAATCAACGGCCTGCCTGTGGCTGTGTTTCCAGTATCGATCTTGGTTTATATCATACATGCAGGCATGAGTGTCTCTATTGTTATGCCAATTGTAACTCCCGGATACAGGAACGCAATGCTTCCTTATATGATCCCTCCTCTCCTTTGCTTTGCAGCCATTTGACAGAAGAGGATAAGCTTACCGAAAGACAGGTAAAATCTCTGCGTGTTTCCTATCCGTCATCGCCCCTCCAAATCCCAGAGACTTAATTGCCTGGCCGTATTTTTTTCTTCAAAAGTATGCAGATACTGAAATATTTGTTCATTATTATGGACCATTCCTCCCCTTTCGCATGTCTCATGAAATAACTTCATCAAACGGTGACTATTGGGACTTTCCATCATATACTGATTTCCGTATGTTCCTATGTATTTTTCTTTCAGACCGGGAAACAGACGGTCCAATTGCTCATAAAAATACTCTCGGTTTCCTTCCCGGAGTGTCAACCCCATACCGAAACAGATGACACCATAGACCTTTGCTTCCACACACATATCCAAAATACCGGCAATATTATCTTCCGTATCATTTATAAAGGGTAAAATGGGGGTCAACCATACAACTGCAGGTATCCCTGTATCATGGAGTTTTTTCAGGACAGCAAAACGCTCCCCCGTCGTACTCACATGCGGCTCGATTTTTCTGCACAGAGTTTCATCATAAGTAGTCAATGTCATTTGCACAACGCACTTTGTTTTTTCATTTATTCTCTGTAGAAGGTCCAAATCCCGCAAAACACGATCTGATTTCGTAATAGCCGTAAATCCAAACCCATACTTACCTACCAAATACAGAGCTTTTCTGACATACTCAAGTTCCATTTCCAAAGGAATATAGGGATCTGTCATAGAGCCTGTCCCGATCATACACTTTTTTCGTTTATGTATCAGGGCATGTTCCAACAAAGCAATGGCATTTTCCTTCACTTCGATATCTTCAAAAGCATGTTCCATATGGTAGCATTTGCTTCGGGAGTCACAGTAAATGCACCCATGAGAGCAGCCCCGGTATAAATTCATACCGTTTTGAGCAGATAATATTCCTTTTGCTGTCACAAAATGCATATTCTCCCGCCTCACATTCTGGCACAATTTTTTCTATGGGCTTTCAGCTTCTTTACAGCCCAGTCATAATGACTTGCCGTAGTGCTGACAAAGTAGGAACCCAGAGTGCTTCCGCCCACCCATTGATAGACTCCTTTGGAAAACAATTCTTCATTGGAAAACTCTTCGGCCAGCTTCATCACTTCCTCATGGGATTTTTGAAGCATTGTTTCAGCCTCATCCAGAGAGGTATTTTGATGTTTTTTCCAAAATGCCATGTTCATATTTCCGTAAGTTTTCCAGTTATAGGGCAGTGGCAGAAACGGTCTTTTGCTGCCGTTTCGGTTTGACTGTACCCAGTAAAGCAGAAGCTGATGCCATTCATAGAGATGTACCAGGACATCCCGAAGGTTCCGATCTCTTTTCCAATGGGCCTCTTTCTTCTTTTCGTCACATGAAAAATCGAAAGGTGTCTCCAGTTCTTTTTCTGTCAGTTCCGCTATGAAAGTATTCAGCTTTTCATAGTTTACAGTCGCTGCCGTCAATAGATCCGTTTTTGTTGTCGGTCTTCCCATATCCGCTTTCCTTTCCTGAATCTCTGTGTCAAAGTTTATGCATTTCTTTTCCTTTGGTTGCCCTCAGTGAACAAGGGAATAATAGAGGCATATATGAAAACTATCTGTCATTGCCGGCTATATGTCTCTTCTGTATGTTACACTTTATCAGGACAACCCTGACACCATATGTCAGGGTTTATTTTTTTCATAGATCAATCTTGCCTGTTGTGCTAACGCATTTTTCAGATGAGCAGGTGAAAGTACGTCTACCTGTGTGCCAAACGACAGCAGGAACCCGACCAGCCACTTATCTGCCGACATCCTGGCAGAGACGATCAGATCTCCATTATCTTGCCTCTGTATTTGTGTCTCGTCAAACTCATCATATACACGATATGTCATTTCCTTCGGGAAATAAAGGGTAATCTGGTCTGCTTTTCCCTCGTAACTTTCCGCTGATTTCGGAAACTCCCGATGAGGAAAACTCTCGTTTAAGATTTGCAGGTCTAAAATACGATTGCATCTGAATGTCCGCCAATCTTGCCTTACCGTACAAAATGCCTGTAAATACCATGCTCTTGCTTTGTAAACGAGCTTATACGGATGTACAACCCTTTCGCTTATTGCTTCGTAAGAGCTCGCATAGCGAATCTGCATACATTTTTTGTGGATGACTGCCGATTTCAATAATTCAAATTTTTTATTGTCAGATTCCCGGCTCCCCCATCTGGAAAAATCCACTTCCAGCCAATTCTGTGAAGAAAGGCGAAACAGGGCGGACAGTTTCTGCAGCGTCTCACTGCTGCCCATGTTCTGTACAGAATGAATGCTCTGCAAAGCCGTAAGAATTTCCTGTTTCTCCTGCTTGGAAAGCACCGTTTTATTCAAAACAAAATCCTTCATCAGATGGATACCGCCATTTCTGCCCGCTTCTGCATAGACGGGAATACCTGCCTCGCTCAAAGCATCTACATCTCTGTAGATCGTTCTCACCGATACCTCAAACTTTTCTGCAAGTTCTGGGGCCGTAGCCTGTCCTTTGTTGAGCAGATAATACACGATTTTAAACAACCGGCTTTCCTGCATCACTGTTACCTCCTTCTCCTGTCAAATCTCCTATATTAAAACATAACACTTAAATCCTGACATAGTATGTCATATTTATGATACCTGTTTCCACCTTTTCGTTCAATATATTATTTTTCTTCTATTTTGCTCTATGGGGATTTGCGAAGCAATTTCCTATAAAGCAAAAGAAAACTCCCTCCGGCCGATCGGCCGAAGAGAGTTTTCAGGTAAGAGTATTATTTATTTAATGATACCCTCAGTGAATAAGGGTACATAAATCAGATTTTAATTACTGCCTTTACAATTTCCGCTTTGTTATGTACGCACTGTTCCAGTCCTTCTCCGATCTGGTCCAGCGTATATTCATTTGTCACAATCCGGTTAATATCCACTTTGCCGGAAGCCACCGCCTGAATTGCCATCGGATAGATATGCCGATACCGGAATACCGTCTGGAAACACAGTTCCTTGTCCAGCGCAAGGCTCATGGGAAGGTTCATCTTTCCGCTGCTGGAATAACCTACCAACACGACGGTGCTTCCTTTTTTTGCCATCTGAATTCCCTGGCTTGCTGTCAGTTCCGTACCGGCTGTTTCAAATACGAGATCACTCCCCATTCCTCCCGTCAGATTCAGCACCTCTTTCACAGCATCCTGCTCTTTTCCGTTAATGACATGAGAAGCTCCCAGTTCCAACGCCTTTTGCAGACGTTTCTCAATAATATCCACTACGATGATCCGGTCCACGCCTTTTGTCTTCAATGCCAGCAGCGTGACAAGCCCGATACATCCCGAACCGATAATCACTGCCGTCTGACCGAACCCTGCCTTTCCCTGATTAGCAGCGTGAAATCCCACTGCAAGAGGTTCAATCAATGCGCCTTCTTTCGTACTCACCTGATCTGGCAGTTTAAAACACAGATCCGCCTTGTGTGCCGCATACTCCTGAAATACGCCGTCATAGGGCGGTGTGGCAAAGAATTCCACCTCCGGGCACAGATTGTATTTTCCCGTCCTGCAAAATTCACATTGACCGCATGTCTTCCCCGGCTCCAGTGCCACCCGGTCTCCAGGCTGAAGCCCTTTTACTTTTTCTCCTGCCTCGACTACTGTCCCGGCAGCCTCATGTCCCAATACAAAGGGATATTCCGCTTTCACGTCACCGATTGCTCCCTGCTCGTAATAATGCAGATCCGAGCCGCAGACTCCCACATATTCTATTTTTACCAGTACCTCATCCTCTTTGATCTCCGGTATCTCTCTTTCCACAAGCTCTGTCGTCATGATATCTGTCATGACCGCCACTTTCATCTTTTTTTCCATTGTACCGCTCCTGCTACTGCTATACGTTATCTGCCTCCTTTGCCCGATAATCATAGTTCGTACTCTCTCTGATGTACAGCTTTGGTTCAAATATAACCGGAGAGGGAATCTCATGTTTCTGTTGAATCGCATCTATTAAAATCTTGGCGATCATCTCCGCCATCTCCGCCCTAGGCTGTCTCACTGAACTCATCGGCACTTCCAGCAGACTGTTTATAAAACTGTCATCATATCCAATCAATGCCATATCTTTTCCGATTTGAATACCATGCTCCTTCGCATACGCCAAAATTCCATATGCCATCATGTCGTTATACGCAAAAATTGCCGTAACATTTCGTTCCAGAAAATATGGCATTGCCCGGGCTCCTATATGAATCGTAAAATCCCCGGGATATAATAGTTCCTCATCAAATGCAATACCTGCCTCTTCCAGTGCCCGTCTGTAACCACATAGACGCTTGCGGACACTGCTCTGTCCAATAGGTCCTAACAGACTTCCGATTCTCACATGCCCTTTTTCGATCAGATGTTTTGTAGCAATATAGCCTCCTTGCTCGTTGTCCAGCAGGCAGAACATCACATCCAGATTCTCCAGATCCGTATCCAGCATAACTACCGGTATGTTACAGGCACTGATGATCTTTCTCATTTCCTCATCTTCTTCCTGACTTGCATCTGAAGAATGCAGCAGAATCATTCCATCCACACGTTTTCCGATAAATTCCCTCAGATATTCCATCTCTCTTTTGCTGTTATCACCTGTATTTCCAAGAAAAATGGTATAGCCATATTTTCGCAGTTCCGTCTCGATAATCCTGGACATTTCCGACAGGAACATATTGCCTATATCTGTTATAATCAGACCTATAATTCTTGTTTTTCCTCCTGCCAGCCCTACTGCATTGGGATTCGGAAAATAATTCATCTCTTTTGCGGTCTTCAGTATCAGTTTCTTCGTTTCATCCGGGATATGGTCTGCCTTTCCGTTGAGTACAAGGGACACTGATGTAATGGACAAATGGCAGGCATCTGCTATACTTTTAATTGTAACTTTCATATTTCCGCTCCGATTTTTTCTTTTATTGTAACATATGGAATAATCGGAGCGGTAAATAAATCATTTGTTAATTTTTTCGTTACTCCAGGAAATCTGTGTAGTTTTCTTTTTCAATCAACTGATAAGGAATGTCGTACTCTTTCTCTACCGACTTTCCGTTGGCAAGATCAATGGCCACATCGATGGCCTTGGAGCCAATCGTTTTGGAGTCCTGAAGAATTGACGCTTTCATTTTACCTGCTCCTACCGACTCTACAGCAGCCTGAATCCCGTCAATACCGATGACAGGAACATCTGTAATCCCCACTGCTTCCAGTGCATCATAAGCTCCCAGTGCCATCTCGTCGTTGTGCGCTACTACCGCATCAATATCCGCTCCAAGCTGTAACCAGTTCTCCATCAATTCCATTGCCCTGTCCCGATACCAGTCTGCGGGCTGGCTGTATAATACATTGATGCCCGGGTTTTCTGCCAGTACATCATTGATTCCTTCGTTTCTGAGTACCGCGCCTGTGACTCCTGTAGGTCCTTCTATAATCACAATATTGCCTTCCCCATTCAACAGATCTGCAATATACTGCATTTCCATTGTCCCTGCATTGTAATCATTAGAGCCCACATAAGTTTCCACAACGCTCATATCAGCAATCAGACCTTTGGCAACAAATACCGGAATTCCTGCATCCACGCAGACCTGGGCTGCCGTTACACAGGCATCAAAGTCAAAAGGACTGATAATGACCGCATCCACCCCCTGAGATACAAAAGATTCACACTGTGCGATCTGCTTGTCCGACGTACCTTCTCCATCATTTACGATCAGTTCCACACCAAGTTCCTTCGCCCGTGCAACTGCCGCATCTGCACAGATAGCATTGGATTCATTGGAAAGATTGGCATCCGTCCATCCGATCTTGATACTGCCCGTAGATTCACTGCTCTCTGTCTCGGCAGCCGCCTCTGCAGGTTCAGCGCCCTCTTCTGCCGCCTCCTGGCCCCCATCGTTTTCCACTGCCGCTTCCGTCTCACCGGTATTCTCCGCCGACTGATCAGCTCCGCCGGAACCGCAGCCTGACAACAGAGAAATTAACAGTGCCATACACAGACATAAACTCCAAATTTTTTTCATACTTCTGTTTTTCATACCTTTTCCTCCGTTTGTTTCTTATTTATCTTTTTTATCTCTTTTTTAATCTGTCCGATAAAACGGCAATCAGAATGATAATCCCTTTGATCACTTCCTGATAATAGGAAGATACATTCAAAAGATCCAGTCCGTTTGTCATAACGCCAATTACAAGCATGCCCACTACAGTACCTATGATGCTGCCTGAACCGCCTGACAGACTCGCACCACCGATTACCACTGCGGTAATGGCATCCAGTTCATATCCTTCCCCCGCTACCGGCTGCCCGGTCTGTATCCGGGAAGAAAGAATGATTCCAGCGATTGCACTCGTAATACCCGACAACACATAACAGCTGAATTTAACCCCTGCCACATGAATCCCCGATACAATTGCCGCTTTTTCGTTTCCACCCACTGCCAGCACATGCCTTCCAAACTTACTGAGATTCAAAAGAACAATACCCACAGCGATAATCACGAGAAAGATAATGACCGGAATGGGAATAATTCCTACCGATCCCTTTCCAATCACTTTATAGTCATCCCGGAATCCGGTGATCGGCCTACCGTCTGTATACACATAACACAGGCCTCTGGCAATCGTCATCGTGGCAAGCGTGGCAATAAATTCAGGTACTCCCAGCTTTGCAATAAACAGGCCGCTGAACATGCCACAGGCAATGCCCACACCAAGCCCCGCCATGATGGACAGGATAAGAGGCATCCCAGACTCCCCTGCCACAAGGCTCGTACTCACCACACCGGACAGTCCTACGATCGCTCCGACAGACAGGTCAATTCCTCCTGTAGCAATGACAAACGTCATTCCGATTGCAATCGTTCCGATTACTGATATCTGCCTTAAAATGTTAATAATATTGGTGGAAGTCAAAAATGCCGGCGAAACAATGGAAAGCAGCACAAATAAGATCGTAAACGCAATATACATTCCATAGTTGCTTATTATCCCTCCAACGCTCATTTTCTTAGTTCCCATTTGCATTTCCTCCCATAGAACAGATCATCAGTTTTTCCTGATTACATTCTTCTTTGGAAAAACTCCCTGTAATCTTTCCTTCATGCATCACAATAATGTGATCGCTCATTCCAAGAAGTTCCGGCATCTCAGAAGAAATCATAATAATACTTTTTCCCCGCTTTGCCAGTGTGTCCATAATCTTATAAATTTCGGCCTTTGCTCCCACATCGATTCCTCTTGTGGGTTCATCCATGATAAAAATATCCGGGTCTCCCATCAGCCATTTCGCCAGGATGACTTTCTGCTGATTGCCACCGCTCAGGTTATTGACAATGGTATCTCTGCTCGTCGTCTTAATTCTGAGCTGTGCGATCAAGTCATCCACGATTCTTCGTTCTTTTCCAAAGTCCACAAACCAACGGGCAATCAATATCAGCCTCAAATAGGCAAGAGAGACATTTTTCTTAATACTCCCTGCCAGATTCAGCCCGTACAGTTTCCTGTCTTCAGACACAAAGGCCAGTTCATTTCTGATCGCAGTGGCAGGATTTTTGATCGACACCTTTTTTCCCTTAATCCAAATCTCTCCGCTGTCCGGTTTTCGAAGACCGAAAACCGTTTCCATGACTTCTGTCCGCCCTGCTCCCATAAGCCCTGATACGCCCAGTATTTCCCCTCTTTTCAGCGTAAAACTGATGTCCTGGAACAGTCCCTCTTTTGTCAGATGGCTGACTTCCATCATGATTTCGTTCTCATCGTACTCCTCCAGCTTTGCACTGCTTTTTGTATACATATTGGACAGTTCCCGTCCTACCATAAGACGGATCACTTCGTCTTCACTGATCTCGGATACTTTTTTGGTGACGACATGTTCTCCGTCTCTCATAATCGTGAGTGTATCTGCAATTTTGTAGATTTCGTCCATTTTATGAGAAATATATACAATCGCCTTTTGCTGTTTTTTCAGCTCTCCTACCACCTGGAACAATTGCTCCACTTCTCTTTCCGTAATGGCAGAAGTAGGCTCGTCCATAATGATGACATCCGCATTAAACGCAATAGCCTTTACGATTGCCACCATCTGCATCTGGGCAACACTCAGTTTTCCCACTTTTTCCAATGGAGAAATGTCTATGCCAAGCTCCTGAAACAACTGCCCTGCTCTCTGTATCATGGCCTTTTTATGGATAATACCGGCTTTTACCGTCAATTCCTGACCAGAAAAGATATTTTCTGTCACTGTCAGCTGAGGAACAAGATCCAGTTCCTGAGGAATCATGGAAATCCCTCTTGCCAGTGCCTGTGCCGGACTTTTGGGATGAAACACACTTCCATTCAGCAGAATCTCTCCCCCGTCCAGAGGTAAGATACCTGCCAGGATTTTCATAATGGTAGATTTCCCTGCCCCGTTTTCTCCCATCAGTGCATGTACTTCTCCCCTTTTCAGCGACAGTGAAACGTCTTTTACCGCTACGACGCCAGGAAACTCTTTTCTGCATTCTTTCATTTCAACAATGTACTCTTGCTGCTTTTGCATTTCCGATTCTCCTAACTGTATCCGCTCTGCCCTACTCTTCGTTGGGATGGATCACTACTTTAATGGAATTGCGGTTATTTACATTTTCATCCAATGCCTCATAGAACTGGTCCAGCGTATACTCATGGGTAACGAGCATATCCCCCTTCACCCGTCCGTCTGCCAGCGCTTCTACGGCTCTGCCAAATGTATGGGACTGGCAAAAGCTTGTAGTATAAGTCAGTTCATTGTTGAACATCAGCCTGGGATCCAGAGTAACCTGTTCTCCGCCATGTACAAGTGCATACTGTACCAGTCTGCCTCCCTTTTTCAGCAGTGTCATACCGTGTCGAATCATATCCACACTGCCCGTTGCGTCCACGACAATATCCACGCCCAGAGGCTCCAGCTCCTTTAATGCTTTCGTATGAACTGTATAATCTTGTCGGTCCACAAGAATTGTATCATCAATTCCCATTTCTCTTGCCTTTTGCAGTTTGCTTTCCGTAGATGCGATCAATATTACCCTTCTCGCTCCCGAATGCTTCAGAAGCTGTGCCAGAATCAGTCCCATCGGTCCGGCTCCCATTACCACCACACTGTCTCCGAATTTTACTTCACACCGGTCCACCGCATGAATACAACATGCTACAGGCTCTCCCAGTGCTGCCGCATTGAAAGACAGGGAATCAGGAATCGGAAAGACTTTTTCCTTTTTTACTCTTACGTACTCCGCAAAACCTCCGTTCAGATTGTGTCCAAGAGAACCGAAAGTCGGACAATAATTGGACTCTTCTTTCCGACAGTAATAGCAGTCTCCGCAATATTCCGTATTGTCCGCGCAAACCCGGTCCCCTTTCCTGAACTCGGAAACATGTTCTCCCGTCTCTTCTATGTAACCTGCAAATTCATGTCCCGGTACAACAGGATATACGGCCAGATCAGTACCTACCCCTTCCTGGTCATGATCGTGTTCCACGCCTTTACAGATACTGGCAGACATGACCTTTATAATCACATCATCCGGGCCGCACTGCGGATATGGAATCTCTCTGATTCCCGAATATTGACGTCCTGGCTTATCATACACCAACGCTTTCATCGTATCCCTCCAAGTAATATTTTATTTAGTAAAGCGCTTTACTTGATGGGTATCATACACTAATTATTATATTTTGTCAATTAATTTTTTGATTTTTTATTAATTTTTAGATATTTTTTGAAATTGTCAGATAAATGCGCGAAAAGGCAGCACCAATTTTCATTGGCACTACCTTTTATTGTTTATGATCTATTCTTATTATGGTTATGTCTCCATTCCTGGAAACTTTTTAATTAAATTCTGTTTCTGTTATAATTTATATTCTGAAAAGATCATCTCTGTCCGGCTGATCGAATCCTGTTCCCGTCTTGCCAGCCCGTATTGCTTTTCAAATATTACCAGCAATATATCAATGACGGCCATCTCGCTCAAATGCTCATAATTATTTTCATACCGGAAGTGGCCCTTCTGCCCTTTCTCTCTATAGGAGGAAGTCAAAATACAATTTGCATATCTGGATACCGGAGACTGCCTTTCACCTGTTACAGCGATAACCGGAATCTTCCGTTCCACAGCCAGCTCCATCGCCTGTATGATCTGTCTGGAACTTCCCGACTTGGAAATGGCGAATACAATGTCTCCTTCTTCTGCCAGATTAATATGATTCATGAAATATTCCGGCAGCTCATTGTAGTCGCAGCGGATCCCCATATGTTCCAGCCGATATCCGAAGTACATTCCCACAGGCGCCGTATTCCCCACTGCGATAATATGTACTCGTCTGCATTCCCGCAGCATCGCAGCCGCCTGCAGAAAAGTTTCTTCTTTATTGTTTTCTCCGATCTGCTGTATCCGGTGTGCCGCTTCTCCAAAGGCCATCTCCAGGCTGCTTTTGCTCTCTTTTCTGTCCTCCGTCTGCTCCTGATGCAGCTTCCCGATATCCCGGGATAACTGGAGCCGCAGCTGATAGTACCCCTGATAACCTATATGCTTACACATCCGAATCACTGTGGCATCACTCACTCCGCTGACATCTGCCAGCTCTGATACATTATAATCCACGGCTTTTTCCGGGTATTCCAGAATATAATCCGCTACTTTCTTTTCTGCTTCAAAAATAGAATCGTATCTTTCCCGTATTGTCTCAAAGACGTTATTCTCTCCGGTCTCCATGTCTTTTCTTTCACCTGTATCCTTATAGATAGCATATATCCAGAAATGTATTTTGTCAAGAAGTGCATGAAATGAAATTTTATTACTCTTTATCCAAAGACTATTTTCTTTCTTGGCAAGACCGCATAACCAAACGGGCTGGCATCACTTCATCTAATTTTAATATTGTATACACTTGTTCAGGCATAAAAACCTTTCCATATTGTCACTGCCCAAAACTGAATTTATCGCTTTCCCGATTGTATCACAAACCCCAAAGTGAGTATAAGAATATAAGTTTTCCCAGCCATATCATTGATTTACAGGGCTGCTGAAGATATAATAATTGTGATAAATAATTCACTGATACCCTCAGTGAGCAAAAGGACAAACGTTCGGAAAAGGGCGAATTAGGAGGATATCTATGATCTACGAACTTACAGATACAGCAAAGGCCGCCCCTCTGTTTGCCGGTTGGGAAGAGACGCTTATCTGGTCCTGTCTGCAGGGTCTGATGGGAAATATCTATACCACTGATCTGCACTGTCCCGTCTCGGCGTTGGCAGTCCTGGGAGATTTTGCCTTTTTTGCGGGAAAAGTGAACAGTGAACTGGTATCCTTCTATCCTCCCTTCTGCAAAAAAGATTTCCTGCTGCTCGTTCCCCAGGATCGGAGCTGGGAATCCTCTCTTCTGAAACACTACGGAAAGCAGGCAAAAAGAATTTCCCGCTATGCCACCAAAAAAGAACCTGCCATATTTGACATAAAAGAACTAAATACCATTGCCGCTTCACTACCAGCGGAATACGAATTATCTCTGATTGACAGGCCACTTTACAATCAATGCAGAGAAATGATCTGGAGCCGCGATCTTGTATCCCAATTTCAGGATTATGACACATACCGCAGACTCGGTCTGGGTGTTGTCATCCGGCAGAATCGTCAGATTATATCTGGAGCCTCTTCCTATTCCAGGTACGATGCCGGTATCGAAATTGAAATCGACACAAAAAAAGAATACCGTCGCAGGGGACTTGCCAGCATCTGTGGCGCCAGACTTATCCTGGAATGCCTGCAGCGGGAATTGTATCCCAGCTGGGATGCTCACAGCAGAGCCTCCCTCACTCTGGCAGAAAAACTGGGTTATCACTACAGCCATACCTATTCTGCCATCGAAATTACCCTTTCGCCTGCTGCTATTTCCGGTATTGTATAACGAGAGTACCAATCTTTCCAACCGAATTACCGAATAATCACTCTCCTGTCAGAAATGCCTTTTTCATCTCTCTCGCCGCCCGTGCAATATCCGGCCCGGCAAGGATTCCTGAGATGGCGGCAATCCCGTCTATTCCCATCTCTCGAAATCTACCTGCATTTTCCCTGTTGATACCGCCGATTGCCACCACAGGGATATGTACTGTCTGTCGGATTGCCCGAAGCATCTTAAAAGAAACAAGTGCAGCATCTTTTTTGCTCCTGGTGGGAAACATCGCTCCCACTCCCAGATAGTCTGCGCCACCATTTTCCGCCTCCAATGCTTCCTCCACAGAAGTCACCGATACTCCGATACACATATCCCTTCCCAGACTCTGTCTCACAGCGTGCAGAGGCAAATCCTTCTGTCCGATATGAACTCCCGCTGCTCCCGACGCCAGGGCAATATCTATTCTGTTGTTTATGATAAGCGGGATTTCGTATCTGTCAGTCATCTCTTTTATCTCCATGGCCAGTTGGTAAAAATCTCTGTCTCTGATTCCGGTCTCACGGAGCTGCACGATCGTACAGCCTCCCAGAATAGCCTGTTCCACTCCGCTGCTCAAAGTATCACTGCTCATCCATGCCCGGTCAGTGACGAGATGAAGGGAATAATCGTATGCCGCTTTCCAGTCCCCATTTTTTCTTTCGTTTGTTTTCTGTTCCATTTTTTCTCCTTTTTCCTGCCCTCAGTTAGTAAGAGCATACACGTTCAATCGAACCTACCCTCAGTGGACAAGGGCGTGTGCGTCCTTGTCCACTGAGGGTATTATCTATCATTACATCTTTCACGCCGTCCCGCTATTGTTTACCCAGGGAAGAAACGCCAAAAATGATGAGTTGGCCCGTTTCCCTTCCCGATGGAAAGAGAATGGGCGATCGCCATCGTCACATAGTCCTTCGCCCCCTGTACTGCCTCATAAAGGCCCTCCCCTTTCGCCAGCCGGGACGCAATGGCGGAGGAAAAGGTACAGCCTGTCCCATGGGTATTCTTCGTATCAATCCTGTCCGCCTCCAGATAACGAAATCCCTTACCATCAAATAAAATATCCAGTGCCTTCCCTTTCCTGTGCCCTCCTTTTATAATAACGGCCCCGCATCCCATGCCATATATCCTGCGGGCTGCTTCTTCCATCTCTTTTACAGACCGAATTTCCATACGTGCTATCTTCTCCGCCTCAGGAATATTGGGCGTCACTACATCTGAAAGGGGCAGAATTGTTTTTAGTAACGTATCTATCGCTTCCGATTTCATAAGAGGACATCCATTTTTCGCATACATTACCGGATCGATCACTACATTCCATGGATGATACTGTTTTAATTTCCCCGCTACCACCTCCATTGCCGCCGAAGAAGAAAGCATTCCCAGTTTCACGGCATCCACCCCGATATCTTCAAATACCGCATCGATCTGTTTTTCTATCATATCCGGCCGGATATCCTGAATACCGATCACACGACTCGTATTTTCCGCAACAATGGACACAATCACACTCATACCGAAGACACCATGAGCCGAAAAGGTCTTCAAGTCCGCCTGTATCCCCGCACCGCCGCTGCAGTCGCTCCCGGCAATTGTCAAAACCTTTTTCATATTCTCCCTCCATAAGCCATTTCCCAGAAACGCAGCTCCAGCAAACTCCCCTTTTCAAAAATACGTCCCAGTTTCTCTTTTTCTTCCCGGGTTGACATACAGCATTTTTCTTCAGCAAACGCTTCCAGCCCTCTGCAGCTGTCAAGATAACCATCTTCTGCATAGTCCTCTATAAAATCCGCATACTCCGCCCCAATCCCATCCGGTGATGACAATAATTTCCTGAAAATATAGCTGTAGCTCAGCATACAGGGCAATGCAGCCATGAGCATTTCATGGACATTGCCCCCTTCCCCGATGCTCATCATAAAATCAATGTATTCCTGATTTTCCGGCAGCGGCTCCAGGTCTTCTATATCACTGTCCGTCATCTCAAACCGCTTCAGATACCCAAGGCGTACCGCAGACTCCATTTCTGTGACAAAATTCAGGGCGCCATAGTAAACCTGAATATCCCGCAGCGCCCTGGAATGCCAGATCATCTTCCCATAGAGTCTGGCATAATTTTTCAGATAGATACTGTCCTGCACAATATATGTTCTGAATTTTTCCAGAGGGAGCGTTCCCTGTTGCAGCTCCCTGAGAAAAGGCGTTTCCGCACAGTCATCCCATATAGGAATATTCTGGGCCAAAAGTTTTTGCATAAATGCCATTTTTCCTCCTGTCTGTTTGCGAAACGGCAAGAAAAAGAATCGCGCCTGCGCGATTCGCCGCGAGCGAATGGTACACCTTAGTGCAATATTCCACTCCGCGAGCTGCGCATCCATGTTTATGTGCTACAGGTAATTACGAAGCAGTTACCCGTAGCACAAAAAAAGCCCCTGATCATCAGAAGCTTTTTCAAACGCAAAACGGCGTAAGAAATTGCTTCCCTACGCCGGTATTAGCCGACAGGTCCAGAGGTCAGGTCTTAACCTTTTTCAACTTGTTCAGTTCCCTCGCAAACATGTATCGTTATTATTTTGTTTATATCTCACAGGGCTCTCCTGTACGATAATAGAATTATAAAAAACGAATTCAAAAAAGTCAACCTTACTTTACTTCCTTTTTCTATTAAAATCCTGTTAAAAATCTGGCAGGATATTGATAAAGCAGGGCAGTTCATTGTATACTTTTATAGAGAAACTGCTCTATAATAAACATATCAGTCATGTTACTTCATCTTCAGGAGAATTCTATGAAATACACACACATTGTTTTCGATATCGATGGCACTTTACTCGACACAGAATATGCTGTACTCCATTCTCTGCAGGATACGCTCAGGGAAATGTCAGATATGGATATCCCTATCAGCGATCTGACTTTCTGTCTCGGTATTACCGGTGCAGATGCCCTGGAAATATTGAAAATCCCGGATAAAGAAACAGTATTGTCCCGATGGGAGAAAAATCTGTCCGGTTATCAGGATACCATCCGCATTTTCCCAGGGATTACCCGTCTGCTGGATGCTCTTTCAGCCCGGGGCTATGAACTGGGAATCATTACCTCTAAGACGAAAAAAGAATTTGAAGAAGAGTTTTGCTCATCTGGCATCAGAGACTATTTCCATCATGTCGTCTGTTCGGATGATACTACTGAGCATAAACCTTCTCCTGCCCCGATTCAAAAATATATGGAAATTTCAGGAACTGCTCCTGCCCAATTGCTCTATATCGGTGACACCGCATATGATAAAAAATGCAGTGAAGGAGCGGGGGCCGATTTCGCTTTGGCTGTCTGGGGCAATTCTTCAGGAAACGTCATTGCAAAATATGCTCTGGAACGGCCCTCAGACCTGTTGAATTACTTATAATTATCATAATATTCGATGCAGTCCGCCTCTTCGAAGTCCAACTTATCCATCGGCTTCCCAAGCAACATATGAGCCAGTAAGCTCATAAGCACGATTCCACACAGATTTAGCATCTGTCGCACTACGCGCTTGTGATTCTTTCGTTACCATTATCAGGTGAAATCAAATGCTCATTTCATTCGCGCTTGATTTTCTGCTGATATGGTATTATAAATGGCAAGTGTCCGCCCGGATAGGCATATGCTATGTGCAAAGCACATGGTATAATACGTGCAAAAGGCAGAGTCAAATCGCCCCCAGGACGTCGAAGGAAAATATTCTCGACAGCTATGTTATTTTTATTACAAAAATGATGTTATGGACAAAAATCAAACCATATATCACACGAAGCGCTATTTTTTCTTAACTATCCTCATCACATAATACTGGCACCATATCTTATATTTGAGCAGACTATAAGCCGTATTCAACAGTAATCTGACTTCCGTCTTTTGTCTTCTTGACTTTGATCTGCTGTGGGATATTCTCCATAAGTTCTTCCCTGTGGCTGATGATTCCTACCAGCTTGTTACTTCCGGTCAAGTTTATTAAGATTTCCATCGCACTTTCTATCGATTTCCGGTCTAACGTTCCAAAGCCTTCATCCACAAAGAGTGCGTCCATCTGCACACCGCCAAGGTTAGAAGACACTGTATCAGATAGTCCCAAAGCAAGGCTCAGTGAGGCCTTAAAGCTCTCTCCACCGGAGAGATTTCCTACAGGTCTTTTGTGTCCCGTATAATTGTCTAATACCTCAAGGTCAAGGTAATTATTACTTCTCTTTCCAAGGGAGTCCTTCTGACGATACAGTTCATACTGTCCATTGCTCATCGGCAGCAGCCGCCTGTTCGCAGCAGCGATAATCCCGTCAAATCCCGCTGCCTGTATGTACTGCTCCAGTGTAAGCTTTCCATTTCCAGTTGTGCCTTTGACCAGATTATAAAGACGCTGACAGATTGTATTCTCCCTACGTGCCTTTTCCAATTCTTCCCTCCTGCCAAGAATACTCTTCTGTTTCCCTTCGTTCGTACTTATTCTGTTTTCGCTATTGTTACGGTTCTTTCTGATCGAATTTACATTTGCGCTCCGCTCATCACATACGGCTTTTAATGCTTCAATGTCTGTAACCTCTTTTCCTTCTGCATCCGACTCAGCATCTGCAAGCTGTTTCTTATTCATCGCAACATTCTGTTTATATTCATTAATAATCTTGTCAGACAATTCGATATTATCTTCGTTCACAACATATGTCAGCATTTTCTCTACAGAAGAGAACCCATTTGCAACGACTTCTTTATCCAACTTCTTCCTTAAAACTTCTTCATCTTTTTCCTGCTGTTGCAGACTGCCATTCAATGTCTTTCGCTCTGATATAATAGCAGTAACTTTGTCATCAGCTTTTTTCTTTTCTTCCTCTGCCTTTGCAATATCATCTAATATCCCATTTTTCCTTGTTTCTGCTTGTTTTCTCTCTCTTTTTGCTGTTTTCCAATCGGGAAAGCTCAATTTCTCAAGTGTCTTCAATGTAGCTGCCGTTTCCGCCAGTTCCTGATTCGTTTTTTGCCTGTCTTCGTTGAGTTCCTCTTTCTCCGAATTGAGTTTCTCCGTTTCTCCCCGCGCAGTTTTGAGATCTTTTTCAGCCTTCTCAAGTGTCCTGCAATCCTGATCAAGAAAATTACACTTTGTAACATTCTCCTTTACCATTCTCTCAATCTGCGGTTTTACTTCCTCTGCTGCCTTGATCAGCTTCTCGAGAGACTCTTCCTTCAGCTCCATATCCAAAAGCGGGTTTTCCATACAATCCAATATAATTATCCTAAGCTGTTCTTCGAATTCTTCTAACGATGTCTTTGCTTTTTCTGCTTCAGTATTTGCATCGTTCTTTTTCTCTTGAAACTCAGCTTCTTTTTTCTGAAGTTTTTTGAAACCATCCTCGGAAATCGAAGCTTCTTTAAGCTTCGCCGGCTCTGGATGATGTACGGAGCCACACACCGGACATTTCTCTCCTTCTACAAGTTTTTGCGCTAAAATACCAGCCCGGCTATCTTCGAGAATGTGCTCGGCTTCTTCTCTGCTGCCTCTCGCTTCTTCATATCTGTTTCGTGCATTTAAAAATGCTTTCTGTTTTTCAGAAAGCGCTTTTTTTCTGTTTTCTCTTTCCGGAATCTGATCGTCTGTTATTTTATTTAAATCCGCCAAAAGATTACTTAGCTT
This sequence comes from uncultured Lachnospiraceae bacterium, assembly GCA_910587635.1. Taxonomy (GTDB): domain Bacteria; phylum Bacillota; class Clostridia; order Lachnospirales; family Lachnospiraceae; genus VSOB01. The sequence goes on along the minus strand of CAJUNB010000028.1, from coordinate 7,779 downwards.
TTCACCCTTGTTTTTTGCCTCCATCAATTCAGCTGGCCTGTCTTTTAATTCCTCGGCTGTTTTATCAAGGGCTTTTATCTTCTCTTCAAGGGCTTTCTTCTTTTCTTTTAAACCTGCTTCTTTCCTGCTGATATCCTTAGCGTGTTCTTCAAGTTCTTTTAGCTTTTCGGTCAGCTCCTCTTTTTGCTGATATTTCTGTTCCTCATCATCAATCCTGCTTATCGTCTGCTTTAATATGTCAACCTCCGGTTCCAGCTTTTTAGCGACATTGAGTGCTTCTTCCGCCTGCTTTACAGCTTCCTTCGCCGTCTTCAAATCGGATTCTGTTGCTCTAATCTGCTCTCGGATCAGAGATACTTCCCCGCGCTTTTTCGTCCACGCATCATAAGATGGGTTCACATGACGAGTGGCCTTCTTTTGTTTCTCTACAAGCAGGACCATTTCCTCAATTTCCGTCCCTCTTTTTTCAAGTTCTTCTTTTTCCTCTCGAAACTTATCCCTTTTCTCGATGAAACTGTTATTGGTCTTGGCCAGTATAAATTTTTTATTGCTCTTCTCCAGCTCCGCCTCTGCTTTTTTCAAATCTTCTTCTATACATTTTAATTTTTCTCTGTCTGACAAAATCAGACGCTCTATTACGTCTAAAATTTCATCTATATTCCATGCACTCCCGGATCGTCTTGCTCTACTCTTAAGATCTTCCAGTTCGTCAAAAAGCGCGTCTTCTTCATTTGAAGATACATCCCCAAAATGTTGAATAATACTGTTTTCAGCCTCTGTCTTAATCTTGTAACTTGCATCCATTCGATCTTTCAATTTGTACTCTATATTTTTATAGCCGTTCGTTAAAAATATAGTACGCAGTATCTCTGTTCTCTGATCAGTTTTCGCATTCAATAAATCCCAGAATTCCCCTTGTGCAATCATTGCAATCTGTTTAAACTGCTTCTCATCAATATGCAACAGTTCCTTGACAGCATTACTAACTTGAGTCAAGCCCTCTATCGGTGCCTGTCCCTCTCCATAAAGAATCGCCTTTTCCTTCTCTATTATCACACCGGAACCACGTTGCTTTTGCCGTTCATAAGACGGTTGCCTCCAGACATGAAATTCACGCCCCTGATGCGAAAAATAAAAGTCCACATAGCTCTGAACAGAATCCCTGGCATATTCGCTTCTTAAATTCTTCGTACCCCTGTATGTTCCGCTGGTTGTTCCATATAACGCAAAACATATCGCATCAAATATCATAGTTTTCCCCGCGCCAGTATCCCCGGATATCAAAAATAGTCCCTTTTCTTCAAGGGCATCAAACTTTATTTCCGGAAGCAGCCCTGCATAGGGTCCAATTGCGCTTATAATCAATTTAATCGGCTTCATTTATAACACCTGCCTCTTGTGCTACTGTCCTCATTACATCCATTTCTTCTTCTGTAATCTCGCAACTATACATCAGCCTGTAAAATTCCCCGATTAATTCTGGGAACGATCTGTTCCTGGCAATCCTGCTGATATCCACCTGCTCAATCTCTCTTGTATGTGAATTGTCGTAGTCAATTCGAACTGTATTCGGATATACCTGCTGGAACAATCCCATTGCATCATTGATAATATCCTCATCTGTCAATGTTGCATAAATGAAATCCTCTGGCGCCTTTACATTCTTTTTATCCAGCAGCTCCTTCAGCGTCCCTTTCATATGTCTCACATTCCTCTTAGGCTTTAAGGGAACAAGCTCTATCTTAACCCTTTCTTCCGCTGATACCGTAATAAGAGGAACCGACTTTTCATTATTCGCTTCGCTAAGTGAATACTTAAGAGGAGAACCTGAATATCGAATCTCATCTCTTCCAACTCTTTGAGGAGAATGAATATGGCCTAACGCCACATAGCTAAAATCATCAAAACAGTCATATCCGATTTTTTCAACCATACCCACATTCTGTGTTCCTACACTTTCAGAACCTGCAAGTGCGGGATCCTCTCCCTTCCCTGCAACAAATTGATGTGCCACCAGAATATTCTTATTTTTTTTGTTGATAGGAGTATTTTTTATAATAGTTCGAACGGCATCATGATAACTCTCTATATCCTCGGCCGGAAAATAGTGCCTTACCTGAGAGGCTTTTACAAACGGAAGCATGTATATATCAATCTCTGCATCCCCGTTAGCAAAACTCTGCTTATGAAGTGTTCCATCAAAAACAGCTGATATGAATATCTGATTAGACGCAAACAGAGTGCTCCCATAATTCAAACGATCATCCGAGTCATGGTTTCCACTCACCATAAATACCTTTATTTCTTTTTTTGCCAGTTTAATGAGGAAATCATCCAAAAGTCTCATAGCTGCCTCACTTGGAATAGATTTATCATACACATCCCCAGCGATAAATACACCGTCTATGGATTCTTTATCTGCAATACAAAGAATCTGATTAAGGATATACCTCTGATCCTCAATCAAATCAAAATCACACAGTGTTTTTCCTAAATGTAAATCTCCTAAATGCAGAAATTTCATATCTTCCTTTCCGCTCCGTAAGTATTTTAATAAACATCCTGTTGCAGCTTTTCTAAAAGTTTTTTTCTGCTTTATCACGCTCATATTCTTTTATATCCATTACTACAAATCTTCCTCTACCGTTTTTCGTAAGGAGAACAGGCTCTCCTGCCTGGCAGTTCTTCAACACTTCATTGTATTTCTTAAATCAGATACCCGTAAAATATTTGGCACAGTTGCCATCCCTTCCATAACAATACTATATTTTGTCTTTTATTATAGCCAAAAATGCTGTAAAATTCACGAAGATTTTTACAGCATTTCATTTGTTTGCAATGCTTAATTGGCCATAATTGATCAAATCCGTATCCCGGGATAATCACCACCAGCATCTGTAGTGAGCTGGCTGATATTGATTCAGAAGATGCTCTCTGCTTTTCCTATACCGTTCAAAAAATTTTTTGTGATCGATAATTTTCCACTTGCAATATTTAAATTACGAAGCATTCAAATCCCGCATAGCAAGAAACCAAATAATCTATAACAGCCCAAAGCCCACGGAACAACAAAATGTAAACCATGTACCTTTTTTGTATCCTTGCATAAACTGATAGAATTAGACTGCTTCCTACTTCAGTACCGATAGAAATACATACTCTTTCTCTGAAGACAGCTCCGGCCAAAATACATAGCCCAGCCGGTCAAACGCCTTCATCTCCTCCGGCTCTTTTATCTGCCTTTCAGCCAGAAAGCGCACCATTTCCCCTCTCGCCATTTTCGCATAAGTCCCTTTTTGAATCATCCTGCCTCCAGACAGCTCTCCAAAGATACAGGTAATAAAAATATCTTCCGGCTCGAGAAAACGTTCCACACACCTGCTGTACTCTTTCGACGCCAGGTTAATTATGATCCGGCTTTCATCTATCACTTCCTCATATAGTCTGCTGCCCCAGAACTCATACAGGTCTGCGCCAGGTCCGACAGCGGCCTTCGCCTGCATCTCCAGCCGATAGGGCACCACACCGTCCATGGGTTTCAACACACCGTAAAATCCAGACAAAATCCGCAGATGTTCCTGCACATAGTCCAGCATCCTGTTTTCAAAAACCGCAGGCGCCATATACTGATATTGGATTCCATCATAGGCCAGAATGGCGGGCGTGAGGTTTCTGTGCAAATCCATATCCTGCAGCCATTTATAATTTTTTTCCGCTATACTGTCATTGCAGCACCACAGTTCTTTTGCCTGAGAATAGGACAGTTTCCTCATCCATGCCAGTATCTTCTCCCCATCCTGCCAGAATACAGGCTTTCCCTCCCAGACAAGCAGATCTTCATTCCGGTTCATTTTTTTAGCCGGTGAAATGATAATGCGCATTCCTGTCTTCTCCTTCGTATTTCTTCATGACATAAAAAAGATTATGCTACCTGCAGTTAACAGTGCCTATGGCATCTTCCAGATTTCGAAAAATTCCTTTGTCAGTTCTTTTGTCCGTTTTCTGACAGAAGATTCATTCCATGGTGTTCCCGCTTCATAAGTGTTGATAATTTCCCGGGTAATATCGAGACCTGCATAGTCCTTCATTCCCTTCTTCCGCTTTTCCCCTGTTATCTTTCTTGCAAATTCATAATTACGCAGCGAAGAATTCAGGCTGCTGTTCAAAAGTGTCATATTTCCCAGCTCACAGATTGCCGCCCGGCGCACTTCTGTCGCTTTTTCCCTGTCTGTAATGACCGTATCATCGTCCGTATTGATTACCGGACAGTCATCCGGTCCCCAGAATGTTTCCCACTTTTGCGGCATAACATGTTCCAGAGAATAGACATACTTCAGTTCACGTACATCAAATTTGTTGTCCATAGACCGACGCCGCAGCTCTATCCAGAATAAGATCACGGACGCTACTTTGTGATAGGGAACAGTCTTCAGTTTCTGTGACACAGCCTCATCCCCGATCTCTTCTTTTTTATTTTTCATCTCTTTATCTATAGTGGTTTTTCCAGCAATCAGCATGGCGCAATCTTTATTAAAATTTTTCGTTGATACCTGACATATCAAATGCCGCAGAACATAGCTTTCTATTCTCTCCAGCTCTGTCTGCAATGTCACTGGTAAATCCTCATCCTCTCTGATATGATATTCTTTCAATAATTTTAAAATATAGGGATGTAGCGTAGACACTTCACATACGCTCAGCACGTGAAACAGCCGTTGTATCACATCATCATACCGGAACAGTGTAGACTTGTCGAAGGTATAGAAATACCTGTGATACAGCTCCGCATACATTTTGATTTCCCGGATAAAAGAAAACAACTCTCTATTATCAAAAGAAGAAATATATGCTTTATATACTTGGGGAAGATCGGAAATCTTATTGAGTACCGGATCATAAAATCCCTTTACAAGAGCGATACAGTGAAGCAGCACTTCCAGATTGTCCCGCACTGTTCTGCCTAATTTCCGCTCTGTACTCCAGTATTCAATCCTTTCACTGCTGAAGGCAAACACCCTCTCCCAGCATTCCTGATACAGGGCAATCACTTCTGCCCTCTCCGCCTCCGTTACTGTATTTTCATTGGCCTTCTGAAACAGAGCGTTTTTAATCGTATCCGCACAGGTAAGCCGTACACCGGCCGAATTTACCGTATCAAAGATAGCCTGTTCGTTTTCTGAAACGTCCAGATCAATCTTTACCAAAATTTTATTTTGTTCATCCAGCAGATTCTCCCACAGTTTCACACTGTCACCTGCATTGGCACTTAAATACCGGTAAAAATATTTATAACATTGCAAAATATTGCCTGACTCTTTTTCCGTTTTCTTCTTCTCACTGTGCAAGATGATCTTGTCAATCAGATTTTTAGCCTGTCCTTCGATAATCAGTTTATAATCGGCGGCATCCACCATAGAATGCCTGATCTTAATTTCTCTTGGAGAGTTGATCTTTCTCCGTTTAAAAAACAGAATACTCTCCATGTCCGCATCGATCAACTTTTTATCGTCGGCTGAGATCGTATTCACAGGTAAAGAATCATAACAGGCACGCAACAATATACTCAGAGTAGTCAGTCTCTGCTGTCCGTCCACAACTGACCAGCGGGGAATATTTCCTGATACGCATTCCAACTGTTTTAAAATAATAGAGCCCAGAAAATGACTCTGCTTGTCATCCAGCAGATTTTCCAAAAGTTCCTCCCAGTTTTCCTCATTCCAGACATATCCTCTCTGAAAATATGGTATCTCAATACTCATCGATGCTGACATAAAACCAAATTCTGTTTCACTGGCTTTCATTGTATGTTTCCTTTCTCTTTTTCATGTTCTATCTTCATAGGTTTTATCTGATTATCCGACATTTCTTTTATTATATCGACAAGTATCATGATAAGCAACGATAATCCTGCCACACCCTGTCTCTTATTTTTTGTTATCAGCTGGTTCGATGGTTTCCTATGAGAATGAGTTGTTATATACTGATAAATACCTGTCTGCGTAATTTTCCTGAAAACCGCAAGATATATGAAAAATGGAATGAAAAATCCCGTTATAATATAGTGGCAGGTCAGAAATCATAATTTCTGACCTGCCACTAAAGAAAGAAGGAGGAAGCTGCAATGCCGGGGAATATCAAAAATGTAATGGCGGCAATCGACTATATCGAAAGCCACCTGCACGAAAAACTGGACTTGGAAACAGTTGCGGGGGCTGTACATTATTCAAAGTATCATTTGCATCGAATGTTCACAGGTACGACAGGGTTGACAATCCAGACTTACGTACAACGCCGCCAGTTGACTGAAGCCGCAAAACTGCTTGTTCTTTCCGACAGATCAATCCTTGAAATTGCGCTTTCTGCCGGATATGAGAGCCAGCAGTCCTTTACGGATATTTTCAAAGCCATGTATAAAAAATCCCCTAACAGGTACAGAGAGGAAGAAGAATTTTATCCATTGCAGCTAAGATATGTCTTGAATGAAAATCCTGCAAATTTAGAGGAAAAAGAATGGCAGGATAAAATCGTCTTTGCAACACAGAAAGATATACCCAAATGGATAGAACTGGTTCACCTTGTCATTGACGGTTTCCCACACCTGGACGAAAAACAATACCTTGCACAGTTGCAGGAGTATATCAAAAATAAGCGGGCATTGATTTTGAAAGACGCTGATACGGCAATCGGGATTATGGCGTTTAACGAGGTGACGGGGAGCATTGATTTCTTTGGGGTACACCCACAGTATCGGAAAAGAGGGATAGCGAAAGCATTTTGTGAAAAGGCATTGTATGAACTTGCTCGTTCCGCACAAATTAACGTGACAACTTTCAGAGAGGGCGATAAGGCAGATACAGGCTATCGGAAGATATGGAAAAGTCTTGGTTTCACTGAATCGGAATTATTGGTTGAATTTGACTATCCAACACAACGGTTTATACTGAAACAAACTCCATAGTCCCATATTCCAGATCGAAAATCAGGAGAACAGAGAAATGAATGACATACAGCGACTAGAAAATCCTTTATCCCAGAGCTTTACCATAAAATCACTGCTGAAATTTGCATTCCCGACAATTTTGATGATGATATTTATGGGGCTGTATACAGTCGTGGACACGATTTTTGTAGCACGATTTGTAGATACAAATGCACTTTCGGCATTAAATATTGTCTGCCCTGTTATCAATCTGATTGTCGGTCTGGGAACGATGCTTGCAACAGGAGGAAGCGCGATAGTAGCGCGCAAAATGGGAGCAGGAGAACATACAAGGGCGGCACAGGATTTTACGCTGATTATTTCAGCGGGCATTTTGTTAGGTGTATTGATTGCAGTCTTGGGGACGGCTTTTATTGACAGGATTGTATGGGGACTTGGAGCGAACAGTATTCTATTTCCATACTGTAAAGAATACCTTTTTATCCTGCTGTTATTCACGCCCGCAAGTATCCTGCAAGTGCTTTTTCAAAATCTGATCGTAACAGCGGGACGCCCCGGAATGGGTATGGTGCTTGGCGTAAGCGCGGGAATCGCCAATATTTTACTGGACTATATTTTTATGGTGCCGCTTCACATGGGCATTAAGGGGGCGGCATTTGGTACGGGCATTGGCTATATGATACCGGCGGTGATTGGATTGTGGTTCTTTTCCACAAAGAAAAACAGTCTGCATTTTAGGAAGCCAGTCATAGACTTTTCCGTATTGGCTGAAAGCTGTTCCAATGGTTTTTCGGAAATGGTAAGCCAGGCGGCAACAGCGGTTACAACATTCCTTTTTA
>CAJUNB010000027.1 GCA_910587635.1 uncultured Lachnospiraceae bacterium | reverse complement strand
TGTCCTCAATCAGCGTACGTCCAGTACGCCTCAATCGTCCGCCTTGTAAATTACCGAAATATCTATGGTCAGGGTCAGAGAGTCGGAAAGAAGTCAATTTTTGTCCCTGCGAGGCGCTTGATTGACGCGTACTGGACGTACACAGAAGGAAAGCAACGAAACAGGGGCAAAAATTGGCTCTTCTCCGACCGTGTGTCCCTTTGTCCACTGAGGGTATGAATAGAAGATAAATAATTATCTGGGGGAATTACGATGAAGAAAGATACGGATGGACATAAAAAACATACTGCGGCCGGCCGGGGCAGATTCTCAGGAGGCATCGGCTATGTGCTGGCAGTCGCCGGTTCGGCAGTGGGGCTTGGAAATATATGGCGTTTTCCTTACCTGGCGGCGAAATATGGCGGAGGTATGTTTCTGCTTGTCTATTTGCTGCTTATGGTTACTTTCGGCTATGTATTGATCGTATCGGAAACGGCTCTGGGGCGTATGACGAGAAAAAGTCCGGCAGGGGCGTTTCATGCTTTTGGAAAGAGCCTGCCTTTTGGCTTTGGCGGATGGATCAATGCGGTGGTTCCTATGCTTATCGTTCCCTATTACTGCGTGATAGGAGGCTGGGTTCTTAAATATTTGTTTGAATATCTGCGGGGCAGTACGCAGGCGTTGGCTGGTGATGGGTATTTTACAGGTTTTATTGCGTCCTCCGGCAGTGTGGAGTTCTGGTTTATCTTGTTTTCCGTCTGTGTTTTTTTCGTAATTCTGGCGGGGGTAAAAGCGGGCGTGGAACGGGTATCCAAGATTATGATGCCGGTACTTGTGGTACTTGCTATTTTTGTGACAGTCTATTCTGTTACCCGTCCCGGAGCCTGGGAAGGTGTGAAATATTTCCTGATTCCCAATTTTGAGGATTTTTCCTGGATGACGGTGGTTGCAGCCATGGGGCAGATGTTTTATTCTCTCTCTATTGCGATGGGCGTGTTATATACTTATGGTTCATATATTGGAAAGGACGTGGATATTGAGAAATCCACCACGCAGGTAGAAATTTTTGATACAGCCATTGCCCTGCTGGCAGGTATGATGATTATTCCGGCTGTCTTTGCTTTTTCCGGCGGTGATATGGATGCCCTGCAGGCGGGACCATCTCTTGCCTTTATTACACTTCCCAAAATATTTGCAAGTATGGGAATCGGCAGTATGGTGGGAATCGCGTTTTTCCTCATGTTTTTGTTTGCGGCACTGACAAGCGCCATTTCCCTGATGGAAACGAGTGTATCTTCCCTGCAGGATGAGTTGCATCTGAGTCGACCGAAATGTTGTCTTATCATGGGGACTGTGGTGATCGTTGCTGGCTCGGCTTCTGCTTTGGGATATGGGGCACTGGATTTTGTAACGATTTTTGGAATGGCGTTTCTGGACTTTTTTGATTTCCTGACAAATTCCGTTATGATGCCTCTGGCGGCGCTCTCTACCTGTATTCTCATTATCAGGGTAGTGGGGTTCGATAAGATAGACAGGGAAATGGAATGTTCTTCAGCCTTTCGGCGGAAAAAGCTGTATCATTTTTTCCTGAAATATGTGGCCCCTGTCTGCATTGGTATTATACTTATCAGCTCTATTGCCAATGTGCTGGGGATTATTTCCCTGTAACAAGACGGGTGTGGCTTTTTGTGTAGAATAGATATCTGAAGATGTAATTTGAAAAGAATTACAGGATTTTGGAATATAGAATGAGAGGTATGTGATGCTGCAATGTTTTTATCCTGATTTTTATGTGGATTCTGCCTATGATATTGATTATGAAAGGCTGTACGAGCAGGGATACCGGGGGGTCATTTTTGACATTGACAATACCCTTGTGCCCCATGGGGCGCCTGCAGATGCCAGAAGCATCGCTCTGATGAATAGACTTGGTAAAATCGGTTATCAGAAGATGATGCTTTCCAACAACAAAGAGCCGAGAGTAAAGATGTTCTGTGACGCAGTGGGGGCAGATTATATTTATAAGGCAAACAAGCCGTTCCCTGCCAGTTATAAAAAGGCGATGAAACAGATGCGAACGGGAAAGAAAAATACATTGTTTATTGGAGATCAGCTGTTCACGGATGTATGGGGGGCAAAAAAGGCGGGAATGACCACATATCTTGTGAAACCTATTCATCCAAAAGAAGAGATACAGATTGTATTAAAGCGTTTTTTTGAAAAGATTGTTTTATATTTTTATAAAAAAGAAAAAGGAAAGCAGGGAAGGAAATGAGAGATGTGGACGGAAGAACAAGAGTCTGTAGCCTGATTGGCAATCCGGTAGAGCATACCCTCTCTCCTCTGATTCATAACACGCTGGCAGAGTACACGGAAAAGAATCTCATCTATGTTCCATTCTCTGTAGAAGCGGATCGGCTTGAGGCAGCAGTTCGGGGAGCATATGCGCTTCATATCCTTGGTCTGAATGTGACGGTGCCTTATAAGAGCGCTGTCATTCCTTATTTGGAGGAAGTGGATGAACTGGCAAAACAGATAGGAGCAGTCAACACGCTGGTTCGCTGTGAAGGCGGCTATAAGGGGTATAATACAGATATGACCGGGCTGAAGCGGGCGATGGAATCGGATGGCATTTATCTGGAAGGAGAGTCTGTTATTTTATTGGGAGCGGGTGGCGCCGCGAGGGCTGTGGCATTTTTGTGTGCTCATGCGGGAGCAGAAAAAGTGTGGATGCTGAACAGAACACTAGAACGGGCTGACAGAGTGGCAGAAGAAGTGAACAGTGTCTTCGGAAGAGACTGTGTTACCCCACTGCTTTTGACGGACTATGATAAGATACCAAAAGGAAAATATGTGGCAGTCCAGGGTACGAGCGTAGGGCTGCATCCCGATGTGGAAGCAGCAGTGGTTACTGACAGTGCCTTCTATGAGAAAGTACACACAGGTTATGATCTCGTTTACAAGCCTGGTGATACGAAATTCATGCAGCTTGTGAGAGCCGGGGGAGGCAGAGCTTTTAATGGTTTGAAAATGCTGGCCTGGCAGGGAATTTTAGCCTATGAGCTGTGGAATGACATAGTCGTTACGAAAGAGCAGGCGCAGAATATAATAGAAAAATTGAGGGAAAAAACGAAAGTCTATGAGTAATATTGTTTTAATCGGATTTATGGGATGCGGGAAGACGACAGTGGGCATCCGGTTATCTTACGCCATGCGCCGGGCATTTCTGGATACGGACAAGCTGATTGAAAAAGAGCAGGAAAAGGAAATCTCCCGGATATTTGCACAGGAGGGGGAAGAAAAATTTCGTCAGCTGGAAACGGAGATGCTGGAAAAACTGGCGGGAACAGAGCAGGACAGAATTATAGCTACCGGCGGTGGGACGCCTGTGAGAAAAGAGAATCGCTCTCTGTTAAAGAAGCTGGGTCAGGTGGTCTATCTGGAAGCGAAACCGGAGACGGTATATGAAAGAGTGAAAGAAGATACAAAAAGACCGCTTCTTCAGTGCGAAAGGCCTCTGGAACGAATCAGGGAGCTTATGGAGGTGAGAGAGGAGGCGTACAGAGAAGCTGCGGATATGGTGATTTCGGTGGACGGAAAGGACTTTGAAACGATTGTAAAAGAAATTGAGGAGAAATCAAAATGAAAATTTTAGTAATCAATGGTCCCAATATCAACTTTCTCGGAATTCGGGAAAAGACTGTGTATGGAACACAGGATTATGATGCACTGCTCCACATGATCGCTCAAAAAGGGGAAGAGAGAAGCTGTCAGATCGAAGTGTTTCAGAGCAATCATGAAGGTGCTATTATTGACAGGATTCAGGATGCCTATCGTGACGGTACAGAAGGGATCGTTATCAATCCGGGGGCCTATACGCATTACAGTTACGCGATATTGGATGCTCTTTCTTCCGTTCCTATGCCCAAAGTGGAAATTCATATTTCGGATATTACAAAGCGGGAGGAGTTTCGCAGAGTATCTGTGACAAAGGCTGCCTGTCAGAAGCAGATTTACGGGCATGGTCTGAATGGGTATTTGATGGCAATTGATGAAGTTTGCGCGTTAATCGAGAAAAAGTAGTTGAAAAAAGGAAGAATATAGTATAAACTATACAGGAATTATAACGAGAGAATCAGGAGGAACAAAATATGATTTCTGCAGGTGATTTCAGAAATGGTATTACCATTGAGTTAGATAATAATATTTTTCAGATTATTGAGTTCCAGCATGTAAAACCGGGAAAAGGTGCTGCATTTGTCAGAACGAAACTGAAAAATATCAAGAGCGGCGGTGTCGTAGAGAAAACATTCAGACCTACAGAGAAATGTCCGCAGGCACGTATTGACAGAAAGGATATGCAGTATTTGTATTCAGACGGCGATCTTTACAACTTTATGGATGTAGAGACGTATGATCAGATTGCGCTCAATCAGGAAACGATTGGCGACACGCTGAAATTTGTAAAAGAGAATGAGATGGTAAAAGTATGTTCCCACAATGGCAATGTATTCGCCATTGAGCCTCCGCTGTTTGTAGAGCTGGCGATTACGGAAACAGAACCGGGATTTAAAGGGGATACGGCGACAGGTGCTACCAAGCCTGCTACTGTAGAAACCGGCGCTACTGTACTTGTTCCTCTGTTTGTGGATATCGGCGATGTTATCAAGATTGATACAAGAACGGGAGAGTATCTGTCCAGAGTATAGATATTGGGTATTTTCAAGAAAGCTTATGAGACAACAGATTTTCTGTTGTCTTTTTTTATTCGATTGGAAATTGCTCTGCAAGGTTCCATTCTGTTCTGTTTTAACATATCACATCTAAATTCACATCGGAAAGGAAAATCACATGACGGCATTTCAAAGATTTACAGATAAATTACGGAAGGCAGTTTCGAAGCGTTACGGAGAAACTTGCCTGGTGGAAGTAAATGAAATAGAAAAAAATAACGGCGTTGTCTATCATGGTATTACGATCAAACGGAAAGATTCCAATATTTCACCAACCATATATTTGGAGAAACTGTATCAGGAGTATGAAGACGGGGTGCCCCTTGGGGATATACTGGAAAAGGTGATACAGATATATGAAGACCATAAAATAGAAGGAGGCATTGATCTGCAGTTTTTATTGGATTTTGAAAAGATAAAAGAGAAAATTGTTTTTCGGCTTATCCATTATGAAAATAACAGGGAGATGCTTTCCGAGGTGCCATATGTCCGTTTTCTGGATATGGCAGTTATCTTTTATTGCAGTATTGCTCATGAGACATTGGGAAATATTGCGATTGTAATCAAAAAAAATATCTGTCGTATATGGGGAATCGAAAAGGAGGAGCTGCTATTGCTGGCTGGCAGAAATACGCCGGTTCTGCTGCCTTTTACGCTCAGAAGTATGGAGCAGATCATGGAAGAGCTTGGCCATATTTCCTGTGTTTCCGGGAAGGAACCCTGTATGTATGTGCTGACAAACAGTAGAAAGATGTTTGGTGCCGCCTGCCTGTTATATCCTGATGTGTTGAAACACTTTGCCCAGGCAGCGGATAAAAGTTTCTATGTTTTGCCAAGTTCTGTCCATGAAGTGATTCTGGTACCGGAAAGAAAGGGCTTTTGCGGAGAAGCATTTAGACAGATTGTAAAAGAAATGAACGGGGAACAGGTGGAATGGGAAGAAGTGCTGTCAGACTCTGTCTATTATTACGACCGGGAGAAGGGAAAACTTGAAAAAATATAAATGATGGGTTAAAATCAAAAAAGTCGGTGAAATAGAGGATAAAGTGGAGAAAAAAGAGAAAAAAATAAAATGCTGGACATTTCTGATTTCTTATGATAAAATAATTAAAGTGATGTAATGTTTTTGTAATAATTTTGTAACATCTTCAAATGCACCCGTAGTCTAACGGATAGAACGAAGGCCTCCGACGCCTTTAATGCAGGTTCGATTCCTGTCGGGTGCATTTACATCACTTTAGCAAAATGGTATCAAACATAAGGATTGAAGGAGAATATGGGTCATAGTTCAGAAAGCCGGGACGGTTTAAAAGAAAAGATTTTACTGTTTCTGGAAGATGGAAAAGACTGGATCGTACGTAATAAAAAGATTTTCATTCCCGCAGTCATAGCAGTGCTGGTTCTGTTGCTTGTAGGGGTTTCCCTTATGAGCCGGAAAGAGGACAGTGCAGAGGCAGAAGATGGAGAAGTTTCTGTTATTCCGGTACCGGAAGTCCCGCTGGAAGAAAATGCCATTGCAGCAGTCAATGAGCTGATGAATAATTATTATACGGCGTTGGCGGATGGAGATATTGAAAAGCTGGAATTGCTCCGGGATTATATTAAAGATACGACAAAGCTCCAGATTATAGAGAAGAGCAATTATATTGAGCGATATGACAATATTACGTGTTATACAAAGGCGGGTCTGGAAGAAGATTCCTATATTGTCTATGTATACCAGGATGTGAAGCTCTATGATTTCGAGACACTGGTGCCTTCTCTGAATGCCTGGGTGGTATATAAAAATGAATCGGGTGCTTACTATATTCATGATGGTGAACTGGATGACAATGTAGGTTATTATTTCACTGAGCTGAATATGCAGGATGATGTGACGAATCTGATCAACTCTGTTCAGGCGAAATATAATGAAGCACGGGCAAGTGATGAAGCGCTGGCTTCCTTTTTGGATGGATTCCTGGATCTGGTAAAAGAGGATGTGGCCAAGGGACTTGCCGCCATGGAACAGGAGAATGCGGAAGATACGGAAAATGTAGAGGATACTGAGGAAACCACGTCGGAGCAGTCTGGAGATGGACAGACGCCGAAGGTTATGGTGACGGAAGTAGAGACGGTAGATACGGTCAATGTCAGAAGCTCTGACAGTGAAGTGGCTGATAAAATAGGTAAGGCAGAAAAAGGAATGCGGCTTCCCCTGATTGAGAAAAAGGAGAACGGCTGGAGTAAAGTAACGTTTGAAGGCAAGGAAGCTTATATTAAATCGGAATATCTGGTAGATGTAGTCAGCGTTGTGGATGAAACGACGCCAGCAGCGTCAGAGACCTCTTCAGAAGAAAATGGAGGCGAAGAGCAGTCGCAGGAGACCGATTCAGGGGGGACAAGCACTCTGATCGGACAGGATGGCAAGATTACAGCGAAGACGACGGTTAACATACGCGCTTCTGCCAATGAAGATGGAGAGCGGATCGGTGTTATTTATAAGGGAGAAAAGCTGGAGCTTATTATGCAGCAGGCTGACGGCTGGTGCAAAGTGAAGTACAATGGACAGACAGCCTATGTGAAAACAGAATTTATGGAATAGCGTATAGATCAATGCGTATAAAAAAAGAATCCTGTGAGGCAGGATTCTTTTTTGTCGCATAAAACACTATATAACGGGAATGCTGTAAGAAAAAGGCATGGGGTGAAATTATGAGGTGGGAAGATATACAGGTATTCAGAGTGGTGCAGAAAAATGCGGAACTGGCAATGAAAGCAGTAGATACGGTATCTGATAAGACGTACGATGATGATCTGGCTTTGCATCTGTCCAGGCAATCACTGAAATACTCAGAGTTACGTAATCAGGCGGCAGGTAAATTATTGTCTGCTCATCTGGAGCCTTCCCGAAAAAATGTGGTAGAAGAAATGGTTGTGGCAGGGACAATGCACAGAGATACACTATTGAATACGAGCACCAGCCATATTGCGGAGCTGATTATTCAGGAGAGCAGCAGAAAGATCAGTAAACTTTGTCAGTCATTGCATAAATATGAGAATGCAGGAGAGGAGGCTGTGGAAATGGCAAGAGAATTTATGGACTTTGAAGAGAGCAATATTCGGCAGCTTCGTAAATTTTTATGAAGATTCTTTTATTAAAAACTTTTGCAGTTTAATAGAATAAAGTGCTTGCCTTTGAGGATGACCCGTTATATAATACTAGATGAGTTCTATATTTTATACATGTATACAATAATAAGGAGGATACAATATGTCATATGTTGATGAAGTGATTGACCTGGTAGTAGAAAAAAATCCCGCGCAGCCGGAATTTCATCAGGCAGTCAAGGAAGTTTTGGAGTCCCTTCGGGTTGTGATCGAGGCAAATGAGGAAGCCTATAGAAAAGATGCATTGCTGGAGCGTATTGTAACACCGGAAAGACAGCTTCTGTTCCGTGTTCCCTGGGTAGATGACAAGGGGCAGGTGCATGTGAACAATGCATTTCGTGTGCAGTTCAACAGTGCTATCGGACCTTATAAAGGAGGCCTGCGCTTACATCCTTCCGTCAACCTTGGTATTATTAAATTTCTTGGATTTGAACAGATTTTCAAAAACTCTCTGACAGGACTTCCGATTGGTGGTGGTAAAGGTGGTTCTGACTTTGATCCAAAAGGAAAATCTGACAGAGAAGTGATGGCATTTTGTCAGAGTTTTATGACAGAGTTAAATAAATACATAGGAGCCGATACGGATGTGCCTGCCGGGGACATTGGAACAGGAGCAAGAGAGATCGGTTATATGTTCGGACAGTATAAGAGGATCCGTGGGGTGTATGAAGGTGTACTTACCGGCAAGGGACTTTCTTATGGCGGTTCTCTGGCAAGGACAGAAGCTACAGGCTATGGGCTGCTTTATTTAACAGCGGAAATGCTCAAATGTAACGGACATGATATCAGTGGCAAAACGGTAGTAGTATCCGGATCCGGTAACGTAGCGATCTACGCCACACAGAAGGCGCAGCAGCTTGGAGCAAAGGTGGTAACAGTATCTGATTCTACTGGCTGGGTATACGACAAGGACGGTATCGATGTAGCACTGTTGAAAGAGGTAAAGGAAGTAAAAAGAGCAAGACTGACAGAATATGCTAAGGCCAGACCGGGTGCAGAATATCATGAGGGTAGAGGGGTATGGAGCGTCAAATGTGATGTGGCACTTCCCTGTGCTACACAGAATGAGCTTCACCTGGAAGATGCGAAAGCGCTTGTTGCAAACGGTTGCATTGCGGTAGCAGAGGGGGCGAACATGCCTACGACGATGGAAGCTACGGAATACCTGCAGGAAAAAGGCGTTCTGTTTGCGCCCGGAAAGGCGGCCAATGCAGGCGGTGTGGCAACATCTGCTCTGGAGATGAGCCAGAACAGTGAACGTCTGAGCTGGACATTTGAAGAAGTGGACGGCAAACTGAAAAATATTATGGTGAATATCTTTCATAATCTGGATGAAGCTGCAAAGAAATATGGCATGGAAGGCAATTATGTTGCCGGCGCCAATATTGCAGGTTTCCTGAAAGTAGCCGAGGCTATGACAGCGCAGGGGATCGTGTAAAGATTGTTAAAAAAACAAAGAGGAATCCTATGATTCGTACTGATAAATAATAGGTAAGAAGCAGCAGAGAGTCAATCGCTTTAGAAGTGATCGGCTCTCTGCTTGTCTTTTTGTGTTGCTATACGATAGAAAAATATACGCATAGATAATCGGGTGTGGTATACTGTTCATGGGTATAGAGTGCGATTAATCAGATTACAGCATGAGAACAAGAAATAGCAGAGAAAAAGGGGAGAAAAAAATGTCCGTGGAACGGGTTAAGGAACATTTGAAAAAATATGGGTTGGAAAATAAAATCATCGAATTCTCCAGTTCCAGTGCCACTGTAGAAATGGCAGCTGAGGCGGCAGGCTGTGAACCGGCCAGAATCGCTAAAACGCTGTCACTTTTGGCCGGAGAAGAGGCGTTATTGATTGTGGCTGCCGGAGATGCCAAAATTGATAACACAAAATATAAGGGCAGATTTGGGAAAAAGGCAAAGATGATTGACAGAGAAAAAGTGGAACGGCTGATCGGACATGCAGTGGGTGGCGTCTGTCCTTTTGGAATCAGAGAAGGTGTCAAAGTGTATCTGGATGTTTCTTTGAGGCGTTTCGAAACGGTGTTCCCTGCCTGCGGCAGCAGTAATAACGCGATAGAGCTGACGATATCGGAACTGGAACGCTGTTCGGAATACGAGGATTGGATAGATGTATGCAAAGGATGGGAAGCTGCAAAAGGGTAAATAGCGGTTGACAAGTGAGGTGAAAAGGAGAAAAGACTGATGATAAGATTGGAAGAGCAACTAAAACAGTACCGGCCCTGGAATGAACAGGAGAAGGAGGATAAAAAAGAATTACTGAGGGTTTTGACACAGCCTGGTATTTTCCTGCGTGAAAACAGGACGGCTCATATGACTGCGTCGGCATGGGTAGTGAATCCTGCCGGAGATAAGGTGCTTATGGTCTATCACAATATTTATCATTCCTGGTCCTGGATGGGCGGACATGCAGACGGGGAAACAGATCTGCTTTCCGTGGCAGTGCGGGAAGTAAAGGAAGAGAGTGGTATCAGCCATATAAGACCTCTTTCGAACGACATCTTTTCTCTGGAAATACTGACCGTGGATGGACATGAGAAAAAGGGAGTTTACGTTCCATCTCATCTGCATTTGAATGTAACGTATTTGTTGGAGGCAGATGAAGATGATGCCCTTTCGGTAAAGCCGGATGAGAACAGCGGCGTAGCGTGGTTTTCCCTGGATGGGGCAGTTGCGGCTTCGACGGAGCCATGGTTTCAGGAGAGGATTTATGGAAAACTGAATGAAAAACTACTAGAGCGCCGGACTTCTGCATGAAAAAAATGGTAGTTATATATGGACAAAACGTCAGAAAAAGTTTACAATGAATGCAAGGGTTGGATGACTCAATTTTACCAAAATTGAAAGGAAGGTACGCAATATGGCATTAGTAACAACGAAGGAAATGTTTAAGAAAGCATATGATGGTCATTATGCAATTGGTGCTTTTAATGTGAACAACATGGAAATCGTACAGGGCATTACAGAAGCAGCAGGAGAGTTAAAGTCTCCCATTATCCTTCAGGTTTCTTCAGGTGCAAGAAAGTATGCACAGCACGAATATTTGGTACATCTTGTAAAAGCAGCACTGGAATTAAATGATATCCCGATCGCACTTCATTTGGATCACGGCGCAGATTTTGAAATCTGCAAATCCTGTGTGGACGGTGGATTTACCTCTGTTATGATCGATGCTTCCAGATTCTCCTTTGATGAGAATATCGAACTGACAAAAAAAGTAGTAGAATATGCTCATGAGAGAGGTGTAGTGGTAGAAGCTGAGTTGGGTAAACTGGCGGGTATCGAGGACGATGTAAAGGTTGCCAGTGATGATGCACAGTATACACAGCCTGATGAGGTAGAAGAGTTCGTAAGCCGTACAGGCGTTGATTCTCTGGCAATTGCCATTGGAACGAGCCACGGCGCTTATAAATTTAAACCGGGTCAGAAACCGCAGCTGCGCTTTGACATTCTGGAAGAAGTTTCCAGACGTCTTCCTGATTTCCCGATTGTTCTTCATGGAGCATCTTCTGTATCTCAGGATTATGTAAAAATTATCCAGGCCAATGGTGGTAATTTAAAGGATGCGATCGGTATCCCGGAAGATATGCTGCGTGAAGCTGCTCGCTCTGCAGTATGTAAGATCAACATCGATTCTGACCTGCGTCTTGCCATGACAGCTGGTATCAGAGAGGTTATGTGGAACGATCCTTCCAAATTCGACCCGAGAGAATATCTCAAAGTTGGCCGTCAGTATGTAAAGGATGTTGTTGCTCATAAGATTACAGAAGTGCTTGGCAGCAACGGCAAAGCTTAAGAAAAAGGTCTGTCGTGACAGATCATCTATCGTAATAAGAACTGAGACCCTTCCGCCTAAAAGCGGAGGGGTTTTGTTTTTTTATACACAGCTTGCCTCTGTTTCGAATATTATTCCTTTCTGTTCCAGAAACTGCATAAAGCATTTATCCCACAGCCGCTCCGGTGTCTTATCCGGCAGGAAATCAGTAAAGGACACGCCTGTCGTGCATGTCATACTGCCGGATGTATATCGTATTGTCAGCACGAAAGCTTTTACGAAATGGTCGGGGATTGGCGCTTCGCTCGTCTTTAAAAGTTTCTCTGTTATTTCCGGTTTCAGGTAGAGGATAAATTTCATATTGACAGGGGTCTTCTTTCCTTTGATCAGAGAAAAACAAATCGGCCTGATGTCTGCCCAGCAGGAAAGATCGTAGGGGCAGAGGGAAGGATCTTCCCATTCTTCAGAAGTATAGAATTCCCGTTCGAGATGTCCGTCTATAGTAAAGGTATTATAGGTGGTAATTATAGCCTGTTCCAGGAGAAATGAGTCAAAACAGTCAGAAGCAAGCAGTCTGGTCATAAAATGTTTTAATTCGGTAATTTTACAGGAAATCATCGATATATTCCTTTCATTTATTGTATGAGAGCCTAAAATATGAATATAGGCAGTGATTGCGGGAGTCAAATACTTATACAGTATAAAGGAAAAGGAGACAGAAGAAAATAGGAAAAATTGCTTTACAGAAAGTGTTTGTCATGATAAGATTATGTAGTAATAAAAACTACATAATGCGATATTTGATAATATTTGCATTTCTGCAATCAGATGGGATTGCATAGTATAGATTAAATATGAGAAAAATAAAATGCAGGAAATAACCGGAGGGATGTATGGGCTATAAAATTATACTGGACAGCTGTGGAGAGCTTCCAGAAGAATTTCAAAATGACAGTAGATTTGAGAGAGTGCCACTGCGTCTCGATGTGGGAGATTATCATATACTGGATGATGAGAATTTCAATCAGAAAGAGTTTTTACAGAAAGTGGCGGAGTATCCCAAATGTCCTGGTTCGTCCTGCCCGTCTCCTGAACGTTATATGGAGGCATGTCGTACGGAAGCAGAACATGTCTACATCGTGACGCTCTCTTCTCATCTGAGCGGAAGCTACAACAGCGCCGAACTTGGCAGGAAGCTGTATCGGGAAAAACATGGTGAAAAACAGATCTGTATTGTAGACTCTCAGTCCGCAAGTGGTGGGCAGACGCAGATCGGGCTGTTGGCGATGGAGCTGGAAGAGGCGGGAGTACCTTTTGAAGAGATCGAAAAGCGGCTTAACGCATATCGGGATGAGATGAAGACATATTTTGTGCTGGATAATCTGGAGACGCTTCGGAAAAACGGCCGTCTGTCTGAAGTGAAGTCTATGGTGGCCCAGACACTGAATATCAAGCCGGTCATGTCTGCCAAAGGCGGTATTATCATTCAGAAAAGTCAGGCGATCGGCATGAAAAAGGCCCTTATGAAAATCAGAGATTATATGTTAAAAGAAGTGGCAGAGCTGAACGAAAGGCGTATTGTCATTACACACTGTAACTGTCCGGATCGGGCAGAATATTTAAAAGGGCTGTTGAAAGAAAAGGCCAGGCTGAAAGAAGTGGTTATTATGGATACGGCAGGGGTGAGCAGCATGTATGCCAATGATGGCGGGATCATTGTGACAGCATAAGTGACTGTTATTTGAGATTTGTTATACAGTACGGTGGTGTGAGCAGTATCTGGCCGTTTGATGCCTGCTGTATTTTACATGATCTGGAAGGTAATAGAGGAGTAATTGGTCAGAAAAAAATACAGACCGGCCTGTAGCAGAAGAATTGCCAGCATGGTAAGGACGAAATGCCACTGCCGCGTCTTGTGCCGGAAAATATACATGCCAAGGACACAGCCTATGCTGCCTCCGATGAGAGAAATAATAAATAAAGTAGATTCAGGAATACGGAAGGCGCCTTTTTGCGCCTTCCATTTGTCTATTCCCATAAGTAAAAAGTTTATGATATTCATTGCTGCAAAATATTCCACAATGATCATAATGACATCCATTGTAATTCCTCCGGCTTTCGGAAACGATTATTTCGTCTTTTCTGCTTCCTGCATCTTCATGGCACGTACTTTACAGGAAAGGCCGAACAGGTTGATAAAGCCTTCTGCATCGTGATGATCATACAGGTCTCCCGTTGTAAAGGAAGCGATGCTTTCGTTGTATAATGAATACGGGGAAGAAGTACCTGCTTTGATAATATTGCCTTTGTATAGCTTGCATTTGATTTCTCCGGTGACATATTTCTGGGTGGATACAATAAAAGCCTGGATGGCTTCCCGAAGAGGGGTGAACCACTTGCCTTCATAGACGAGCTGCGCCAGCTTGTTTCCCATTTCTTCTTTTTCCCGGAAAGTGTCCCGATCCAGTATCAGTTCTTCCAGCTGCTGATGGGCCTCATAGAGAATCGTGCCGCCGGGCGTCTCATAGACACCTCTGGATTTCATACCTACGACGCGGTTTTCTACGATATCCACAATGCCGATACCGTGTTTGCCACCCAGTTCATTGAGGGTACGGATAATATCGGAAACTTTCATCTTCTGGCCGTTGACGGAAACAGGAATCCCTTTTTCAAAAGCCATTGTCACGTATTCGCCCTCATCCGGCGCTTTCTCCGGGGTAGTTCCCAGAACGAGCAGATGTTCAAAATTGGGCTCCTGTTCAGGATCTTCCAGTTCCAGACCTTCATGGCTGATGTGCCACAAGTTCCTGTCACGGCTGTAGCTGGAATCTGCAGAGAAGGGAAGATCGATACCATGGGCTTTACAGTATTCGATTTCACTCTGGCGGGAGTCCATTGTCCATTTGTCATCTCTCCAGGCAGCGATAATTTTCAGGTCGGGAGCCAGAGCTTTGATTGCCAGCTCAAAGCGGATTTGATCGTTGCCTTTTCCTGTTGCGCCATGACAGATGGCACTGGCGCCTTCTTTTCGGGCTATTTCTACGAGTTTTTTGGCGATAACGGGTCTTGCCATAGAAGTGCCGAGCAGATATTTGTTTTCATATACAGCATGTCCCTGTACACAGGGAATAATGTATTCGTCACAGAATTCATCAATGACATCTTCGATATATAATTTTTCTGCGCCGCAGAATTTTGCCCTTTCCTCCAGACCGTCCAGCTCCTCTTCCTGTCCGCAGTTGACACAGACACAGATCACTTCATAGTCAAAGTTTTCTTTCAGCCAGGGGATGATAGCGGTGGTGTCCAGACCGCCGGAATAGGCCAAAACGACTTTTTCTTTCATAAGAATGCCTCCTTGTCAAATATGTATTGCATTCCTAATATACAACATCCGAATTTATAATGCAAGTGAAAAAATATGCAAATTTAGTTAATATTTAAAATATTTTTTATGAAT
This sequence comes from uncultured Lachnospiraceae bacterium, assembly GCA_910587635.1. GTDB lineage: Bacteria > Bacillota > Clostridia > Lachnospirales > Lachnospiraceae > VSOB01. The sequence goes on along the minus strand of CAJUNB010000027.1, from coordinate 139,406 downwards.
TTTACAGGAAATTATTGAATAATATACATTATATATGTATAATTATGCACATTGACACAGGAGAGTTATTAGTTTATATTAGTAAAGTAGAGAAAAGAGGGAAACTTTGGAAAGAGATGACCGGAAAGGACTGTTATGATAAAAGCGGGAATCATTGGGGCTACTGGCTATGCCGGAGCCGAACTTGTGAGGCTGTTGACGCATCATAGAGAAGTGGAGCTGATTTGGTATGGTTCCAGAAGCTATTGCAATGAAAAGTTTGGAGAGATATACAGAAATTTGTTTGAAATTGTGGAAGATGTCTGCATGGACGATAACCTGGAAGAATTGGCTGAAAAAGCAGATGTTATTTTCACGGCGACACCTCAGGGGTATCTTGCTTCTGTACTGCATGATGAGATACTTTCCAAGACAAAGATCATTGACTTGAGTGCGGATTACCGGATAAAAGATGTGGCAGTCTATGAGAAATGGTATGGTATTTCTCATAAGTCTCCCCAGTATATTGAAGAAGCTGTCTATGGACTGTGTGAAATCAACAGAGAAGATGTAAAAATGACAAGGCTTGTGGCAAATCCGGGATGCTATACTACCTGTTCTATTCTGTCGGCTTATCCGCTTGTAAAGGAAGGGATAATTGATCCTTCCACACTGATTATCGATGCCAAGAGCGGAACTTCCGGGGCGGGCAGAGGAGCTAAAACGCAGAACCTGTACTGTGAGGTCAACGAAAATATCAAGGCATATGGTGTGACAAACCACAGACATACACCGGAGATCGAGGAGCAGCTGGGACTTGCAGCGGGAAGAGAGATTGTCATCAATTTTACGCCTCATCTTGTGCCTATGAACAGGGGGATACTTGTGACGGCCTATGCGTCTGCTGTGAAACGGGCCGATGGCAGCCTTCCGTCTGAAAAAGAAATCAGAGCTGTCTATGATGCATATTATGGAAAAGAGACATTCGTTCGGGTGCTCCCGGAAGGGATATACCCGGAAACGAGATGGGTGGAAGGCAGTAATTATGTGGATTTGAACGTTAAAATAGATGAAAGAACAGGAAGAATCATTATGATGGGGGCTCTGGACAATCTCGTAAAGGGAGCGGCAGGTCAGGCAGTCCAGAATATGAATCTGATGTTTGGCTTTTCGGAAACGGAGGGGCTGCAGATGGCGCCTCTTTTCCCTTAAATTCTGCCGGGAAAAGCCATATCGTTCTGGCGATATCGCCTGGATGTGGCAGAGTATTTCAGATAGGATAAACTATGGCAACGACAAAGAAAAAAGACGGATTTATTCTGCAGGCGGGCATCCTGGCTGCGGCAGGTATCCTTTGCAGAATTATCGGTATTTTATACAGAAGTCCTCTTACAAGTATTATCGGTGACGAGGGGAACGGATATTACAGCACTGCCTATAATTTTTATACGATTATACTGCTCGTATCTTCCTACAGTATTCCTTCGGCAATTTCCAAAGTCATAGCCGGGAAGCTTGCTCTGAAGGAATATAGAAATGCGTACAGGGTGTTTAAGTGCGCTCTTCTCTATGTAGTTGTGGTAGGTGGGCTTGCCAGCCTATTTACCTTTTTCTGTGCAGGCTTTCTTGTGAAGGAAAATTCGGCGGCGGTGCTTCGGGTGTTTGCTCCGACTATTTTTCTGTCAGGGGTACTGGGAGTGCTTCGGGGATTTTTCCAGGCTCATGGAACGATGATGCAGACGTCCTTTTCTCAGATACTGGAGCAGATACTGAATGCTGTGGTGAGTATCGGGGCTGCCTATGGATTTGTTTCCATGGTGGAGCGGGAATCGGATACGACAAGGGCTGTCTATGGGGCGGCAGGGAGCGCTCTGGGAACAGGCGTGGGAGTGCTGATCGCTCTGCTTTTTATGCTGGGTGTGTTTATACTGAACAGAAAGATGATTCTGAAGCGGGTCAAAAAAGACATTATGCATCAGGATGATTCCTATGGGATGATATGTAAAGCGATTATCGGTATGGTGACTCCTATCATTATGAGCACTTTTATCTATAATTTCAGTACGTCTTTGAACCAGACGATCTATACCGGGATTCTGGCAGATGTCAGGGGGATGGCAGAGGCGGAAATTGCCACGATGTATGGTATCTTTGCAGGGAAGGCGGTGGTAATTTCCAATGTTCCCATTGCACTTGCCTCTGCCATGTCAGCGGCGGTGATTCCTGCAGTGTCCTCTTCTTTTGCCGTGGGGGATAAAAAGCAGGTGAGAGCAAAGATCGGCGAAGCGGTTCATACGACTATGCTCATAGCCGTTCCGTCGGCAGTGGGACTGGCGGTACTGGCTAGGCCGATTACACAGCTTTTGTTTCCCCAGAAAGCCTCTCTGGATCAGGCGGCGCTGCTTTTGGCTTCCATCAGTATTACGGTGGTGTTTTACAGTCTTTCTACCATTACCAATGGGGTGCTCCAGGCTGCCGGAAAAGTGAATCTGCCGGTTATCAACGCGGCGGCAGCGCTTGTAATACAGACAGCAGTTCTCGTAGGACTGCTGCTCTATACGGACAGCGGATTGTATGCGCTGTCTGTTGCCATGATAACCTATTCGTTTCTGATGTGTGTGCTCAATCAGATTGCGGCCAGGAAGACGTTGAAATATAAACAGGAACTGAAAAAGACATTTTGGTGTCCTCTTTTATCTGCAGTGCTGATGGGGATTGTCGCCTGGGGTTCCTATATGGGAATCTATTTTGTCCTGCCTGTCAATGCTGCGGCACTGGCCGTTTCCATCCTGCTGGCAGGTATTGTCTATTTTGTAGCTTTAATGGCTCTTGGGGGTGTGGAAGAAGAAGACTTGCGTCGTCTGCCAAAGGGATATTTGTTTGTGAGCTTTGGGAAGAAATGTTATCTACTCAGGGATCCTGATTATGTTAAGTGTATAAAAGAAGAAAAAGAGACAAAGAAAAAAACAAAAAACAGAAAAGGAACTGTAACGGAAGTGCGGAGGAAATCCGTTTCGAAAAACAAAATAGAAACCCAAGGGAAAGGGGTTGCAAAGACAAAGGCGGGAGCGCAGGGAAAAACGATAACGAAAATAAAGACAGAGACGCAGGGAAAAACCCCGGCGAAGACCAGAACCGGAATCCGGGGAATATCCACAACGAAAACCCGAACCGGGGACCGGGAAAAGCCCCCGGTGAAAACAAAGACGGGAACAGGGCAGAAAAGAGCCAAAACGGCAGCTTCGACAGGGAAAAAGAAAACAGGAAGAGGAATGGTTTCTGAAAAGAAGCATGGTAAATAGCATGATACGGGAAATGAAAATTGAGGACTATGATAAAATATATACGCTCTGGATGAGTATGAAGGGTTTTGCCATGCGGAGTATTGATGATTCTGAGGAAGGGGTAAGGCGTTTCCTGGAGCGGAATCCCCATACGAGTGTGGTAGCATCACAGGATGGTAAGATCGTGGGAGCTATCCTCTGCGGACACGATGGACGGCGGGGCTGTCTGTATCATGTGTGCGTGCATCGGGACTATCGGAGGAAGGGCATCGGTACGGCCATGGTAGTATTTGCCATGGAGGCGCTGAAGCGGGAGAAGATCAGTAAAGTATCCCTCATCGCCTTTACGGTAAATGATATCGGGAATGCCTTCTGGAAAAAAATAGGCTGGACAAAACGGGAAGATTTGAATTATTACGATTTTACATTGAATGAAAAAAATATTGTGGCGTTTAATCAGTGAGGAGTGAGAAGATGGAACAGACAGCAGGCGGTGTGACCGCAGCGAAGGGCTTTATGGCGGCCGGGGTGGCGGCCGGGGTAAAATATAAGGACAGAAAGGATATGGCGCTTATATACAGTGAACGGCCCTGTATGGTGGCCGGTGTCTTTACAAGCAATGTGGTAAAGGCGGCGCCGGTACTCTGGGACCGGGAGATCGTCTCTGCAGGCAGGGATGTCCACGGGGTCATTGTAAATGCCGGGATTGCCAACGCCTGTACGGGGGCGCAGGGCTATGATTACTGTCACAGGACGGCAGCGGCGGCAGCGGCGGCGCTGGGAGTTTCCGAGGACAGTATCCTGGTGGCCTCTACCGGTGTGATCGGGATGCAGCTTCCCATGGATAAGATTGTGACAGGTGTGTCATATCTTGCCGATCTCAAAGCCGCTTCCATAGAGGCCGGAGACGATGCTGCCCATGCTATCATGACGACAGACACTGTGGCGAAGCAGGTGGCGGTCACGGTGACACTGGGAGGCCGGACAGTAACGATAGGCGGGATGTGCAAAGGTTCCGGTATGATTCATCCCAATATGTGCACAATGCTGGGGTTTGTTACGACGGATGTGTGTATGACAAAGGAGCTGCTGCAGGAGGCGTTGAGTGGGGATGTGCAGGATACCTTTAACATGATCTCTGTAGATGGGGACACGTCTACCAATGATACCCTGCTTTTACTTGCCAATGGACAGGCAGGGAATCCGATTATTTCCAGCCGGGGCGAAGATTATGCAATTTTCTGTGAGGCTCTTCACTTTGTCAATGAGACACTGGCCAAGAAAATGGCCGGTGATGGGGAGGGAGCCACGGCGCTGTTTGAGACAAAGGTCGTCCATGCGGCGAGCAAAGAAGAGGCCCGTATACTGGCGAAGTCTGTGATTTGTTCCAGTCTGACGAAGGCGGCTATTTTCGGGCACGATGCCAACTGGGGAAGGATTCTGTGTGCCCTTGGATATGCGGGTGTGAATTTTGATCCTGAAAAAATCGCCCTTTATTTTACGGGAAAATCGGGGAAGATACTGATCTATGAAGGAGGAAAGGCGGCGGATTACAGTGAAGAGGAGGCCGGAAAAATACTGTCGGAGCCGGAAGTCACTGTCGTTGTGGATATGAAGATGGGAGAAGCATCCGCGAGTGCCTGGGGATGTGACCTGACCTATGATTATGTGAAAATCAATGCGGACTATCGTTCCTGAGCATGATTGCGGTTAAGGGAGGTATGGAAGGTATCGGACTGTAATACCTTACTTGGAGACAGTCCGGTGAAATGAGGAGGATTATGAAAAATGCAGGATAAAGAAATGAAACAAGTATTGCAGAAGGCAGAGGTACTCATCGAAGCACTGCCTTATATACAGAAATTCAATCGGAAAATTATTGTTGTAAAATATGGCGGAAGCGCCATGAGTAATGAAATGCTTCAGAAAAATGTCATTAAGGATGTGACACTTTTAAAGCTTGTAGGTTTTAAGCCGATTATCGTCCATGGAGGCGGAAAAGAAATCAGCCGCTGGACTGCCAAAGTGGGAAAAGAATCCACTTTTGTAGGCGGGCTGCGTGTGACGGACGACGAGACGATGGAAATTGCCGAGATGGTATTGGCCAAAGTAAACAAGAGCCTTGTGACAATGGTACAGGAACTGGGCGTGAAAGCAGTAGGTGTCAGTGGGAAAGACGGGGGTCTTTTGACGGCAGAAAAAAAGTATGCCGAAGGCCAGGACATCGGATATGTAGGAGAAGTGACCGAAGTGAATCCCAAATTGCTGTTTGATCTGTTAGAGAAAGATTTTCTGCCAATTGTGGCACCCATTGGACTGGGGACAGATTTCCAGTCGTACAATATCAATGCGGACGATGCGGCCTGTGCCATAGCCAAGGCAGTAAATGCAGAGAAGCTGGCATTTCTGACAGATATTGAGGGGCTGTACCGGGATATCAACGACAAGACTTCTTTTATTTCCAGACTGACAGCCTCTCAGGCCGAGGGACTTTTGCAGGAAGGGCTGATCGGGGGAGGCATGCTGCCCAAGCTGGAAAACTGTATTTCGGCTATCCGGGACGGGGTCAAACGGGTGCACATTCTGGACGGACGGATTGCCCATTGCCTGCTTCTTGAAATCTTTACGAATCAGGGAATCGGAACGGCTATTATTACGGACGAGGAGGCAGAGTTCTTATGATGAAAGAAGCGATTGCACAGGCGGAAGAAGCGCTGCTTCACACATATAACCGATATCAGATCGTATTGGACAGAGGTGAAGGTGTCTGGCTCTATGATATGGAAGGGAAAAAATATCTCGATTTTGCAGCGGGTATTGCCGTATTTGCCCTCGGATATCATTATAAAGATTATGATGAAGTTCTGAAAATGCAGATTGATAAAATCATGCATACGTCCAATTATTACTACAATATGCCGGCCATAGAAGCGGCGAAAAAAATCAAAAAAATTTCCGGTATGGATCGGGTATTTTTTACGAACAGTGGCGCAGAGGCGGTGGAGGGGGCAATTAAGACTGCCCGGAAATATGCCTGGCTGAAAGATCACAGGACAGATCATGAAATCATTGCCATGGAACATTCCTTTCATGGACGCACGATGGGAGCGCTCTCCGTCACAGGGACGCCTGCCTATCGGGAGGCGTTTGCGCCGATGATCGGTAATATCCGATTCGCGCAGCTGAACGATATCCAGAGTGTCAAGGCGCAGATCAGCGACAGGACATGCGCCATCATGTTAGAGACCGTACAGGGAGAGGGGGGAATCGTCCCCGCCCGGGAAGATTTTCTGAGAGAAATCCGACATATCTGTGACGAGAGAGATATTCTTTTGATATTGGATGAAATCCAGTGCGGTATGGGGCGGACCGGTTTTTATTTCGCATGGCAGAAGTTTGGAATAAAACCGGATATTATGACGACGGCCAAGGCACTGGGAGGCGGTATGCCGGTGGGAGCTTTCCTGATGACAGAAAAGGTGGGAAGTGCTTCTCTTGCCGCCGGAGACCATGGCACTACTTATGGAGGTAACCCGCTGGCCACTACGGCGGTATCCAAGATGATAGACTTGTTTGAGGAAGATCATATACTGGAACATGTAGCAGAAACAGCACCCTATCTGGAAGAACGGCTGGATGAGCTTGTAGAGAAATATGATTTCATTGAGAGCCGCAGAGGCAGCGGACTGATGCAGGGGCTTGTGTGCAGAGGTGCTGTGAACGCTGTTATCTCCAGGGCTATGGAAAAGGGGCTCATCTTGATCAATGCGGGCGCCAGTGTGATTCGTCTCGTTCCGTCGCTGATCATCGGCAGAGAACATGTGGATGAGATGGTACGGATTCTGGAAGAAAGCCTGACGGAGTTGGCAAAGGAGAAATAGATGCATACAAATAAACTGATGGCATTGGTTTTGACAGTGCTTCTTCTGGCAGGGACTGCTCTGGCGGCGGATACGATACCGGCCAGGGAAGAAGAGATGCCGGAGACGGAATTTGCCTCTGGAGATACACTGTATTTCTGGTATACGGATGATTCTCTGACAGATTATCTGACAAATGTGTCAGCTTTATATTACAATGAAAAGGGGATCCATGTCATACCTGTACTGCAGACCGGTGCAGAATATCTGGAGCAGATCAATGACGCTTCTGTGCATCCGACAGAGGATTCGCCGCAGATGCCGGATCTGTATATCATGAGTAATGACGGATTGGAGAAGGCATATCTGGCGGGGCTGGCTACCCAGGTCACGGACAGCATGGAGATCTGCAATACCAATACATTTCCTCAGACTGCATTGGATGCTGTCACATATGGGGGAAAATATGTGGCATATCCTTTTTACTATGAGACAAGCGCTCTCTTATACAACAGCACTTATATGCAGGAATCGGAAATGAGCGTACCCGAGACGATAGACGATATCCTTGCATTTGCCAATGAATACGATGCACCGGAGCAGGTGGAAGCAGTGTTTAAATGGGATGTATCGGATATATTTTATAATTATTATTTTACCGGCAATTATATGATCGTAGGAGGAGAGGCCGGTGACGACCTGGAGAATGTGGACATCGACAATGATAAAACGAGAGAGTGTCTGCAGGTTTACCAGAATCTGAACCAGTTCTTTTCCATCGATACGAAAGAGGTGACTTATGATTCGGTGCTGCAGGACTTTATCGACGGGAAAATTCTCATGACCGTGGCAACTTCCGACGCCATTGGAAAACTGGAGCAGGCAAAGGAAGAAGGTGCTTTTGCTTATGAATATGGAATTGCCAGGATGCCGGATCTGACAGAACAACTGGAAGGCAGGGCATTGTCCGTGACTAATGGCGTCGTTATCAACGGTTATTCCGAGAAAACGGAGATTGCCAATGATTTTGCGGCATTTCTGACAAAAGACCAGGCTGACGGGCTGTATGAAAACACAGGTAAAATTGCGTCCAGATATGGTGTGCTGTATGATAACCGAAATATCGGGGAGTTTATGGCGGAGTATGAAAATTCCGTTTCCATGCCAAAGCTTCTCGGCACCAGTAATTTCTGGGTACAGTTGGAAATCTGTTTTTCCCGTATCTGGAACGGGGCGGATGTGAAAGAGATGCTTTCGGAGCTGGCAGAGCAGGTCCAGAGACAGCTTGTATAAAAATTTTTTTCCTGGAAATAAATAAGTGACAGAAGAAATATTTTCAGGAGAAAATGCTATGTTAGGATGGATTGTAGCGCTGATTTCCGGCGCGCTGATGAGTGTACAGGGCGTATTTAATACACAGACGACAAAGGCCTCAAGTATATGGATTGCCAGTTCTTTTGTCCAGTTTACGGCATTGCTTGTCTGTCTTATAGCCTGGGCGGTTACAGACAGAAGCTCGTTACTTACAGTATTTCAGGTAAAACCGAAATATATGCTGCTTGGTGGTGCTATAGGTGCTTTTATCACCTATACTGTGATTAAGAGTATGGATATGCTGGGGCCGGCAAAAGCGGTTATGTTGATCGTTATTTCTCAGCTGCTGATCGCCTATATCATTGAGTTGCTTGGAATGTTTGGGGTGGAGCGGCAGCCTCTTGTCATACGGAAAGTGATAGGGATAGTTGTTGCCATTGCAGGATTTATTGTATTTAAATGGGATTGAAATATAAAATATGACAGGCAGCCCAAACAGACAGGTTTGGGCTTTTTTTATGGAAAAAATTTTGGTATAATGTATTCGGAGATCCGGCCGTTGCGTGACTGTCACGCTGTGGGATTCGGAAAAGATACCCTCAGTGGACAAGGGCACACACGCCCTGAACCATGAGGGCAGGAAAGAGATATCAGGGGGGATATACCAATGAAGAGAAAAAGACTGGGAAATTTGTTCCTGGGCATTGCCTCCATTTTCCTGATTACCGGCTGCGGAATATTGGAAAAGAATATGACAGGCAATATGGATGGGCAGATAGAGGAGGAAATATCAGAGCAGGACGGTCTGGAGGGACCGGTTTCTCTTACCCTGTGGGGAGCAGAAGAGGATGGGCAGCTGTTGGCCCGCATGGTGGAAGATTTTAAAAAAGAATACGCCGGTCAGGCTGAGCTGGATATTACGGTGGAATATGTGGGAGAGTCTCAGTGTAAAGATAAGCTTCTGGAAGATATTGAGGGCGGCGCGGATGTATTTACCTTTGCGGACGACCAGTTGAGGGTACTGGTGGCAGCAGGAGCACTGGCGGAAGTGGAGGACGCAGAGGGAATCCGGGAGAGAAATATAGAAGGAGCGAGTGAGGCGGCATCGGTGAATGGAAAGCTCTATGCCTGGCCTATGACAGCGGACAATGGTTATTTCTTATATTACAATAAAGCGTATTTCAGTGAGGAAGATGTAAAGAGCCTGGATGCGATTTTGCAAAGAGCCCAGGAGGCTGGGAAACTGGTAACGATGGAATGGACTTCCGGCTGGTATCTGTATTCTTTTTTTGGCTGTACGGACATGGAGCTTGGTATGAATGAAGACGGAGTATCCAACTATTGTAACTGGAACGCAGTGGATACAGCCATAAAAGGAACGGATGTGGCCCAGGCGATGCTGGATATTTCATCCAGTCCGGCTTTCTGGAACACACCTGATGGGGAATTTGTGAAGGGTGTGGAGAATGGAAGCGTTATAGCGGGTGTTTCGGGTGTTTGGAACGCCAATGCAGTGGAAGCGGCCTGGGGAAATAATTACGGCGCCGTCAGGCTGCCCACTTATACATGTGCAGGAAAACAGGTACAGATGGCGTCTTTTGCAGGGTATAAGATGCTGGGGGTCAATGCCTATTCGGAGAACAGAGAGTGGGCGGGGCGGCTGGCAGAGTGGATTACTAACGAATCCAATCAGACGCTGCGGTTTGTGGAAAGAGGTCAGGGGCCATCCAATGTGAAGGCGGCGGACTCTCCTGAAGTTGCCGACTCTCCGGCGATTCAGGCGATTTTGATGCAGTCAGAATTTGCAAGCCTGCAGTATATTGGCGGGAATTACTGGGAGCCGGTCCAGATCTTCGGACAGACAATGGCTGATGGCAATCCCCAGGGAGAAAATTTGCAGGAATTGCTGGATACCATGGTAGAAGGCATAACGTTATCATATCATTCATAAAGAGGGTAGCTGCCATATGAACAGACAAAAGAACAATATGAGCATCAGGATCATGATTATGCTTCCGGTTATGGTGCTCGGCATCGTATCTATTATTTCGAATATTACGGCAATCAGAAATATACACAATGTCAATACAAATGCTTCCGTTATCACAGATGACTATATGCCGGGGATTCAGGAATTGTCCGATATGCGGGAAATGGCGCAGAATATTCATAAAAAAGCCCTTTCACATATTATCGCCACAGATTATGATACGATGATAACGATCGTGGAAGAGATCAAGACAGAAGAGGCAAACCTGGATGAGAAACTGAAGGCCTATGAAAGCTATGTTACCGCGGATACACAGGGTATTTATGAGGAGCTGCTGGATAATTATGAAAATTTCAAGAAAGCCATCGTGCATCTGGCAGCCCAAAGTGCGGACAGTAAGACGGCGGAAGCCTATGCCTGGGCGAACGGAGATGTAGCAGTGTACGGTAGCGCCATGCTGGCAAATATGAACGGTCTGCTGTCGGATATGACTACCCGGTCCGCAGAGGCCAGGACACATCTGGGCAGGGTTTATAGACAGTCCATTATTGGCAATGGCATTACAATCTGTATCGGCGTGGCTGCCATGATCGGGGCTCTCCTGATCGTTCTGCTTCGGGTGATTCGTCCTGTCCTTTCAGCACAGCGGGATATCAGGGACATTATTGCCTGTATTGACAGGCGGGAAGGAGATCTGACGAAACGGGTTTCAATTCTATATCATGATGAGATAGCTGCACTGGGGAGTGGTATCAATACCTTTATGGAGAAGCTGCAGCAAATACTCAGGATGATCATACATAATTCCAGGCGTATGGACAGAGTCGTCAGTGAGGTACAGAGCAGTATCTGTGCTTCCAATGAAAATGTGTCGGAGCTTTCTTCAGTCACAGAAGAACTGTTGGCGACTATGCAGGAAGCAACCGGCGCAGCCGGTATGATTGATCGTAGTGTGGAGGCGGTTCGGGAAGAAGTTATCAATATCGCGGAACGTTCGGCTGCCATGAATGCTTACTCCATGGAGATGAAACAACAGGCAGAGGCATTGGAAAGCGATGCCAGGGGCAGCATGTCAGAGACAGAAAAAAGAATCGGCGAGATCATGGCTGCTTTGAACAAAGCTATAGAAGATTCTCAGAGTGTGGACCAGGTGAACAGCCTGACGAATGATATTCTCGATATTTCCAGTCAGACCAATCTGTTGGCACTGAATGCATCCATAGAAGCGGCCAGGGCAGGAGATGCGGGCAGAGGATTTGTCGTGGTAGCGGATGAAATCCGCGTTCTGGCGGACTCCAGTCATGAGGCAGCCAACCGGATTCAGGAGATCAACAGTACGATTGTCAAGGCGGTACACGATCTGGCAGAACATTCCAGAGGTATGGTAGAATATATGGACAATTCTATTATGCAGGAATTCAGGAAATTTGTGGACAGCGGTGCCAGATATGAGAAGGATGCCAGTTATGTGGAACGGGTCATGAATGAATTCCAGAAAAAAACAGATGCATTGAAAGGGGAAGTGGATGAAATTGTAACTTCTGTCAATGCTATTGTAGAAGCTGTGGAGGAGGGCTCCAGGGAAGTGGGAGGAGCAGCAGAACGGACACAGCTTCTTGTGAAGGACATGAGCCGGATCAGCAGACGAATGGACGAGAACCGGGAGATTACGGAAGAGCTCCAGGAAGAAACGGCTGTTTTTCAGAAATTATAAAAATGATCAATGAGGGTAACATAACAGGAGGAAAATTGACATGAAATGGTATGATAAAGCAGTTTTTTATCACATCTATCCGCTGGGACTTACCGGCGCGCCAAAGGAAAATGACTATAAGGTTTCAGAGCATCGGCTGCAGACCCTTTTTCCATGGATTTCCCATATCAGAGAGATTGGCTGTAATGCTCTCTATATCGGTCCACTGTTTGAATCTGTGGGCCATGGCTATGAAACAACAGATTATAAAAAACTGGACAGCCGACTTGGCACCAACGAAGATCTGACGGCCTTCGTGAAGGAGTGTCACAGTCAGGGCATTCGTGTCATATTGGACGGTGTTTTCAATCATACGGGTAGAGATTTCTTTGCATTTCAGGATATCAAAAAGAACAGAGAAAATTCTCCCTATCGGGACTGGTACTGCCATGTGAATTTCTGTGGGAACAATGAATATAACGATGGATTTTCCTATGAGAATTGGGGCGGATACAATCTTTTGGTAAAACTGAATCAGCACAACCCGGCGGTCAGGGACTATATCTGTGATGTCATCCGTTTCTGGGTCAGCGAATTTGATATTGACGGGATACGGCTGGACGCTGCAGATGTGCTGGATTTTTCCTATATGGAATCGATGAGACGTACGGCCAACGAAGTGAAGTCCGATTTTTGGTTGATGGGAGAAGTGATTCATGGGGATTATATCCGCTGGGTCAATGAGGGAACACTCCATTCTGTTACGAACTATCACTTGCATAAAGCACTCTATTCCGGACACAACGATCACAATTATTTCGAAATTGCCCATACGGTGAAGCGACTCTATGGTATGGGCGGTAACAGAACGGATGGGCTCAAGCTGTATAATTTTGTAGACAATCACGATGTGGAACGCATCTATACAAAACTGGTGGAGAAAGCCCATTTTGCTCCGGTGCACATCCTGCTCTATACGCTGCCGGGTATTCCCTCCATCTATTATGGGTCCGAATTCGGAATAGAAGGAAGAAAAGAACGCCATTCGGATCATTCTCTGAGACCGGCCCTTGATCTGGAGGAATACAGAGAGGCATTGGAGCAGAATGGATGTACAAAACTGATCAGGGCTCTTGGTCTGATACGACAAAATACAGACGCCTTGTCCTGCGGCGATTACAGAGAACTGGTACTTACAAACCGACAATATGCCTTTTCCAGAAGTTATGAGGGACAAACGGTTATTGTCGTTGTAAATAACGATAATAACGATGCCAAAGTCTCTCTTCCTGCGTCTGATGCGGGAGAATACACAGATGCTCTGAGCGGAGAAAAAGTATCGGTGGAGAACGGGAAACTCACTGCCTTGATACGGGCAAACGGGGGAAGTATCTTTCTTCCGGCCGGGGTGTATCAGAAAGAATATGAGCCGATAGAGTTCGCTGTAGCCGGAGAGCCGGAAAAAGAGATAAAGGAGCCGGAGGAAAAGCTGCCTGTGGCTGAAGAGAAAGAAAAGGAGCCGGTACAGGAGCAGAAACCGGAAAAAAAGAAAGAAAAGGAGCCTGCTGCGGCCAAAGTGTCAAACACCTATGAAGAAATGAGCATAGAGGAGTTACAGGAGGGAATTTTGGAAAAAATGAAGCAGAATGGGCCGGTGACAGAGAGGATGCGCAGAGAGGTTATGGAAAATGTCTACCATAATTCTCTTGTAAACTGGATCAAAAGCTTTCGATAATATTTATTTTAGAAGCCTTGCATTTGCAAGGCTTTTTTTATACAATAGAAACAGTCGGCGAAAAGGCTCCACAGATAAAAAAGGAGCCATTTTATGAAAAACAAATCAATAAATGTTACAGTTACCCTTGTATTTTTCTGTGTTTTGGTATTTTTGACAGGATGTACGAGAAAAATAGAACGAGCGGACGGACTGGATGAGATTGTTGTGTATGATGAAGACATCTTACAGGACAATGTTCCTGAAGCCGGGTACGATGACTGGGATGGGGAAACGGATACCGGCGGAGAAATCGGTAATGCAGGTGCAGGAAATGTGGGTATGGGACTGGCAGAGACAGAAGCTGCTCTGTCATCGGAGGAACTTTGTGGGCAGCCTTGCTATGTCTATATATGTGGTGCCGTACAGTTACCGGGAGTCTATGAGATGGAACCGGATGACCGTATCTTTACTGTGATTGAAAAAGCGGGCGGTTTTACGGAAGGGGCCTGTACAGACTATGTGAATCAGGCTCTTAGTGTGGCAGACGGGCTGCGCATCTGGATTCCCACAGTGCAGGAGGCTGAAGAACTGGCAGGCAGCAGAGGAAGGGACAGCCGGACACTGTCAGAGGACAGTAACGGACTGGAGTATCCGAAAGGGATGACAGATATACCGGATGCCAAAGAGAATGAGGCATCAGGAGGACTTGTCAATATCAATACGGCGGCAAAAGAGCAGTTGTGTACTTTGACAGGTATCGGTGAGCGAAAGGCGGAGGCGATCATTGCTTACCGTATGGAACACGGGAACTTTTCACAAAAGGAAGATATTATGAAAGTAGCCGGTATCAAACAGGGCGGATATGATAAGATAAAAGAACAGATTACAGTGAATTAGGAGCAGGCAGATGGCAAAAAGGGTATTGGTAGTAGACGACGAAAAACTGATTGTGAAAGGAATCCGTTTCAGTCTGGAGCAGGATGGCATGGAAGTGGACTGCGCCTATGATGGTGAAGAGGCGCTGGAGATGGCACAGCAGAACCATTATGATATCATTTTATTGGATATTATGCTTCCAAAACTCACGGGGTTGGAAGTGTGTCAGCAGATACGGGATTTTTCCAATGTACCGATTGTGATGCTGACGGCCAAAGGCGAAGACATGGATAAAATACTGGGTCTGGAATATGGCGCAGATGATTATATTACGAAGCCATTTAATATACTGGAAGTCAAAGCCCGGATAAAAGCGATCATGCGCCGGACAACTACGAGGAAAAAAACCGAGGCGGCAGAATCGAAAATCATAGAATCAGGTGATCTGCGAATTGACAGGGATAACAGAAGAGTGACCATTGCCGGTCGGGAGATCAATCTGACTGCCAGAGAATTTGAAGTGTTGGAATTACTCGTTTTAAATCCCAATAAAGTGTATGGCAGAGAGAGTTTACTGAAACTCATATGGGGAGCTGATTATCCGGGAGATGTGCGAACTGTGGATGTCCATATCCGAAGACTTCGGGAAAAGATAGAGACAAATCCAAGCGAACCTAAATATGTCTATACAAAATGGGGCGTTGGATATTACTTTAAGCATTGACGGAGCTTATTTGATGTTTGGCAGATGTAAGAAATATTTGAGGAAAATAAATATTCTGAAAAGTCTGAAGGCACGTCTTTTTTTCATTATCTTACTGGCAGGTATTATTCCCAGTACGGTGACACGGCTGGCAATTTTGCAGAATTATGAGGATCGGGCGGTGAATGTAAGGATTGCTGATGTACAGAATCAGTTTAAGATCCTGGCAAACCACCTGATCACTTATGGATACCTCCATGACACTTCTTCGGAAATAATCAATACGGAACTGGAGCAGCTTTCCAATTTGTATGATGGCCGTGTGATTATCGTAGATCAGAACTTCAAGGTCGTAAAAGATACCTATGCGCTCAGTGAAGGGAAGACAGTTATTTCAGAAGAGGTCATCCGATGTTTCAAGGGGAACAGCACTACCAATTATGATCGGAAGAATGGTTATATTGAAATTACCACGCCTATTGGGAATCTCACATCTAATGTCAAAGGAGGCACGCAACAGGATGGTACGTCAGGTCTGGTAGATGGTGTGATGCTGACAAGTGTTTCCACGGATACGATCACGACGACTCTTGAAATTTTGAACAGAAAGGCGTTGATCGTTGAGTTTATTATTTTTATTTTTATGGTGGCCATTGCTTTTGCCATGTCACATTTTCTTACAATTCCTTTTGAACGGGTCACTCAGGCGATCAATGCAGTCAAGGCAGGATTCACGGATGAAGAGATTTCTGTCAATGACTATGTGGAGACGGAACATATTGTAGATGCATTTAACCAGCTGCTTGGAAGAATGAAGGTACTGGATGATTCCCGTCAGGAGTTTGTGGCCAATGTGTCCCATGAACTGAAGACACCTCTGACTTCCATGAAAGTATTGGCAGATTCCCTGATGATGCAGGAAGAAGTGCCAGTAGAGCTATATAAAGAGTTTATGACAGATATTGCCAATGAAATCGAGCGGGAGAGCAAGATTATCAATGATTTGCTCTCTATTGTCAAGATGGATAAGAAAGCTGCGGATATGGATGTGACTTCCATGGATATCAATGAACTGTTGGAGCTGATACTGAAACGGCTCCGTCCCATCGCCAGACAGAAAAATGTGGAAGTGATCTATGAAAGTATCCGTCAGGTGACAGCGGAAGTGGATGAAGTGAAGCTGACGCTTGCTCTGTCCAATCTGGTAGAGAATGCCATTAAATATAATGAGCCCCAGGGCTGGGTCAGAGTCAGACTGGATGCAGACCATCAGTTTTTTACTGTGGAAATTTCGGATTCCGGTATGGGAATCCCGGAGGAAGAACAGGAGCATATTTACGAGAGATTTTATCGGGTAGATAAATCTCATTCAAGAGAAATAGGCGGGACAGGACTGGGACTTGCCATTACAAGAAGTGCTGTTTTGATGCACAGAGGATCGATCAAGGTTATGAGTGAAGAGGGAAAAGGAACTACCTTTACGGTAAAGATTCCACTGATTCATCCTGTATAACGGGAAGTGAAAGGTGTTTTATGAAAAAGGCAGAATATCTGTTGCTTTTGATGGTTTGCATCCTGCTTTCGGGCTGTGGAAAAGCCAGTGAAGCGGAAGATGGCCAGATAGTAGATGTATACTATATCAATAAAGAGGAAACAAAAATCAGCAGCGAACCCCATTTACTGCAGGCGACAGAGCCGGAGCAACAGATTACAGAACTGTTGCAGACAATGGCAATAGCGCCGGAGGATGCGGAGTATAAGGCCGTGATTGACAGCGGCTTTTCGGTGCTGGACGTATCCAGGGAAGAGGAACAGGTCATTTTGACTGTGGATGAGAGCTATCGCAATCTGGAGCCTGCTGTAGAAGTGCTTACAAGGGCAGCGCTTGTGCGTACACTGACTCAGGCAGATGGAGTGGAGTTTGTGTCCATGAAGGTGAGAAATGATCCGCTCACCGACCGGTCAGGTAATCCCATCGGCATCATGGAGGCATCCATGTTTATAGATAATGCGGGAGATGAAATCAACACCTATGAAAAGGTACGCCTGATACTCTATTTTACAGATGAAAGCGGTACGAAGCTGGTAGAAGCCAATCGTTCCGTAGTGTACAATACGAATATTTCCATGGAAAAGCTTGTAGTGGAGCAGCTGATCAAAGGACCCAATAATGAAGAAATCTATCCGACGATCAACCCCGAGACAAAGGTAAACAGTGTCACGGTAAAAGATGGAATCTGTTATGTCAATCTGAATGAAAGCTTTTTGACTCAGATGACAAATGTGACATCGGAAGTGACGATTTATTCGATTACCAATTCCCTTGTGGAACTGTCCAATGTGAACAAAGTGCAGATCTCCATCAATGGGGATACGGAGGGAACTTATCGGGAAAGTATTCCTTTTTCCACGATTTTTGAAAGGAATCTGGAACTGATAGACAGCTAAAACGACAAAACAAGAAAAGTAAGTATAAAAGGAGAACGGTTGAAGCGGTATACATTGTGTAAATGCTGCTTTTGTGTACTGGTATTACTTTTTTTCACAGCATGGATGGATTGCCCCTGGGAGCCTTTTTCGCAAGAGGCTCCGGGCAGTAACGTCATTGTCCTGGGTACGGTAGGACAGATCGAGGAGAAGGAAAAGGACGGTCAACAAAGGCAGTATATCATTTCTTTACATACCGTTACATTCTGTAACGGGACATCCCCTGATAAAAACAGAAAACAGAATATGACAGAGAAAAAAGCCAAGGGCGTTTTATGCTATATGGAGGAAGGAGAAGTGCTGCCTCTGTATGGAGAACGGGTGGTGATAGAGGGAAAAGCGGAGAGATTTCAGCACAGTCGTAATCCAGGAGGATTTGACGTATGTGCTTATTACAGAGCAAAGGGCGTGGAGTTTTACGTGACAAACGCCAAAATCGTGAAGCGGGGAGAGACTTACAATGGTTACAGGCAGGCATTGTCTGTGTGCAGACAGAAAATGTCGGCCTTACTGTCACAGGTGGGAGGAGAAGACGCGGGAATTTTACAGGCGATGCTGCTGGGAGATAAAAATGCTCTTTCACCGGATATCAGGAAACTGTACCAGGAAAACGGAATTTCACATATACTGGCCATCTCCGGCCTGCACATTTCCTTTCTGGGATTGGGGCTATATCGGGTCTTGAGAAAACTATGGCTTCCCGTTCCGGCAGCAGGGATTTTATCGGGTATTGTATTGCTCTCTTATGTCGTTATGGCAGGAGGGAGTCCCTCTTCCTGGCGGGCGGGGATGATGTTTGTCTTTGGGCTTGTGGCGGAGATAACGGGACGGAGCTGCCACCGAATGACACTGCTGTCAGTATCTGCGCTGATACTGGCCGTCGGGCGGCCTCTTTTGCTGTTACAGAGCGGTTTCCTTTTGTCTTACGGAGCCATCCTCGGCCTGGAACTGATGTATCCCATTTTGGAACAAACCTGGAGCAGCAGGGGTATCAGACCATTTTTGGCCGGCATTTCTATTTGTATCGTTACATTACCGATTATTTTGAAAGATTATTTTGTGTTTCCCATTTATTCTTTTTTCCTGAATTTACTTGTGATACCGCTGATGAGTGTCGTAATGGCACTGGGACTGGGCGCAATGGCCGGGGGAATGTTTTCTGTTTCTTTTGGCAGAATGCTTTTTTTACCGGTGCATTGGATTCTCTGGACTTTTCGGATGTGCTGCTGTCTGGCAGAAAGACTGCCGGGAAGCATTTGGATAACAGGACAGCCTGCACCGGTGCAGATTGTAATGTACTATAGCCTGTTGCTCGTCTTTTTTTTACTGAAAAAGTATATGACGGGTTACTGGGTAATTTTTTGGCTGGGGAGCGCTCTGTGGATACTGACACATACGTTTCATCCGGGGAATACATTGACAATGCTGGATGTGGGGCAGGGAGACGGTATTGTAATACGAAGTGACAAGGAAAACACCATATTGGTAGACTGTGGCAGCAGTTCCGAAAAGAAGCTGGCAGAGTATACCTTGCTGCCCTATTTGAAATCCCAGGGGATACGGAAGATAGAATACATATTTCTGACACATATGGACAGCGATCATATCAGTGGCATAGAGGAGCTGATAACAAATCAGGACAGACGGATAGAGATTGGGACTCTTGTGTTACCTGCCCTCGTCTCCACGGACGAGGCATATGAGAAGATCGTGCAAGAGGCAGTGAAGGCAAAGATTCGTGTCTGTACTATGGGGGCAGGGGACAGGCTTACAATAGATAATCTGACATTTTGGTGCCTGCATCCCGAAAGAGAAAAGCAATACAGTGACAGAAATGCCTCTTCTCTTGTGCTGTATCTGGATGCAGGGGCATTTTCTGCCCTTTTGACCGGAGATCTGGACGGAGCTGCAGAGGAGGCGTTTGCAGAAAACTATCCCAGGCAGTTAGAACAGATTACGGTATTGAAAGTGGGTCATCATGGTTCGGGAGAATCAAGTAAAGAGTTGCTTTTATCCAAATGCAGACCGGAAATTGCCCTTATTTCCTGTGGAGAAAAAAACCGGTACGGACATCCCGATACGCAGACATTATGTCGGCTGGAGGAGAAGGGGTGCAGGATATATGTGACAAAAGATACAGGAGCCATTCGACTGGATATGGGAAAAGGCGAAGTACAGATTCCTTCATTTCCCTGTTCTTTGCTCTTTCCAAACGCCCTGCTTTCGTCTATAATAGGATATGAAAAAAGAGGCAAATGATATGGTTTGGAAGATAAGCTCCCTTGTCTTATTGAGGGCATGGCAAAGAGAAATAAGAAGAGATGAAACAGCTGAATGAAGATATCAAGACAGGACAATTGAAAAAAGTCTATTTGCTGTGGGGACAGGAGGCCTATTTGCGTAAGCAGTACAGAGACAGACTGCGCAGCGCGCTTGCAGGAGAAGATACGATGAATTGTCACTATTTTCAGGGGAAGGATACTGATACCGGAGAGATCATCGATCTGGCGGAGACGCTTCCCTTTCTGGCGCCAAGGCGGGTCATTATCGTAGAAGACAGTGGTCTGTTCAAAAAGGGAGGAGAGGCGCTGGCAGAGTATCTGAAAAGGGCAGCGGATGCGGCGTATTTTGTTTTTATAGAAGAAGAGGTGGATAAGCGAAGCAGGCTCTATAAAGCAGTAAAAGAAACAGGTCGTATTACGGAATTTTCGGTTCAGGATGAGAATACACTGTGTCGGTGGATTGCCGGAATGGCTGCCAGGGAGAAGAAAGGAATCACGGAACACAGCATTCGCTATTTTCTGGAAAAGACAGGAACAGATATGGCAAATATCCGTATGGAGCTGGAAAAGCTGTTTTGTTATACGGCAGATCGGAATACGATTACGGAGGAAGATATTGACAAAATCTGTACGAGAAAAGTGTCCAATCAGATTTTTGATATGATAAGTGCTCTGGCAGAGAAAAAGCAGAAAAAGGCGTTGGCACTGTATTATGATCTGCTGGCACTCAAAGAGCCGCCCATGCGGATATTGTTTTTGATCGGAAGACAGTTCAATCTGCTGATGCAGGTAAAAGAGTGCAGAAAAAAAGGGTATGATAACCGAACGATAGCAGGAAAGACGGGGCTGAGGGATTTTCTTGTGGGCAAATATGCCGCTCAGGCGTCCCGGTTTCCAACGGACGGACTGAAAAAGGCGGTAAATGCCTGTGTGGAGACGGAGGAAAAGGTGAAGACAGGCAGGATAAACGATGTGTTGGGAGTAGAGCTTTTGATTATTGAATATAGTCAATAATCTGAAAGACAGTGTAGTTCCCCTCAGAAAAGGATGGAGAAAGGATGGAAGACAGTAAAAATGTCATAACCGTAAAAGATCTGTATAAAATATACCGGGTGGGGGAGACAAAGGTGCGGGCTTTAAACGGTGTGGATTTTTCCATCCACAGAGGAGAGTTCTGTGCCATCGTAGGAGCCTCCGGCTCCGGTAAGTCCACACTGCTCAATATGCTGGCAGGGCTGGAAAAGCCTACAAAGGGTGAGATTGTCATTGCCGGTGAACATATGGAGAAAAAAAGCGAAAATGAACTTGTCCGATTCCGGCAGGCTCATATCGGATTTATCTTTCAGTCCTTTAATCTGATGTCGACGATGAATGCAGTGGAAAATGTGGCGCTGCCACTGACATTTCAGGGGATGGACAGAAAGAGGCGCCAGAAAAAGGCGGAGCTGATGCTGGATATGGTAGGGTTGAAAAAGTACAAAAAACACAGACCTACACAGATGTCGGGAGGGCAGCAGCAGAGAGTGGGCGTAGCCAGGGCACTGGTAGTAGAGCCGGAAATTATCTTTGCGGATGAGCCTACAGGTAACCTGGATTCAGCCACATCGAGGGAAGTGATGGAACTGATGCAGAAAGTGGTGCGGGAGAAGCAACAGACACTTATTATGGTAACTCATGACAATGAGCTGGCCGCTTTTGCGGACCGAATATTTCATATTAAGGACGGAAAGATCATACGGATAGAAGAACAGGCTAATCACCTGGGATAAAGGGAGAGACGACAGAGATGAAGAAATGGATAAGAAGGGTATGGGTTTTCTTGTTTTGTATCCTTTTGATAGTGCCGGAGACAGCAGTATATGCGGAAAAGGAAAAGGACAGTGACAGCTATTCAGATGAGGCCGACGATGATGAAATTGCCGATGCAGTGAATACGCTCTCTGCCTATTATAAAAACCTGGATTTGATCAATGGGGAGCAGCTGACGGACGAGCAGAAAAAGACACTGAAAAAAATATGTGATGATGGGCGCAATTACATAGCCGGTACAGATGATATTACCCTGACGCAAGTACAGAATCGGGTATCGGAAACCAAATCCATGATGGACACCTATGTGCAGAAATGTCTTTCCGAGCGGCCCCAGTCTACCATCGATTATCTGGCAGTGGGCAATATTTACGATATACCTGTAGTGAAATATGGAGAAGGGGTGACACTGAAACTTCCAATTCTGAATTTAGGGACAGAAGATCTGACGAATGTCATTGTGACGCCCGTTATTTCCAATTCTGCAAAGGAGTGGCCTTTTCTGATCAGCAGGACAGGCTATACGGAAGAAATCGGAGAAATACCCGGCAGTCACAACATGGAAGAGGCCTATAACAATCACAAGGAAGTGTGGTATGCTCTTGCGGCAAGAGAGGATATTTTAAGCGGCTATTACAAGCTGGATTTTGATATCGTATATGAAAGAGAAGGGAAAGCGGAGAAGGCAGTGCTTTCTACCTATGTAAAGGCAATCGGTAAAAAGGACAGTGGCGATCTGGAAGATGCCGATAAAGAAGAGAAGACGTCCACTCCCCGGATTATCGTCACCGGATTTGAAACAGACCCGGTGGATGTGTTTGCGGGCAGTACGTTTATGTTGACGATCCATGTGAAAAATACTTCTTCCAGAACTGCCGTTTCCAATGTGGAATTCGATCTGAAGGCAGCGGAAGAAGGGGAGGACGACAAGACACTGTATGCCTCATTTCTGCCTACGTCCGGCTCGAATACGATCTATGTGCCTACCATTGCAAGCGGAGAAGAGACACAGTTGCAGATCGAGATGACGGCGAAGGCCGATCTGGTACAGAAGCCCTATGCCATCGATATGACGATGAAGTATGAAGACGATGAGTACAATCCCTATGAAAATCTGACAAGTCTGTCGATTCCGGTAAAGCAGTTGTCCCGGATAGAATACAGCACGGCGGAAGTGCTGCCGGAGTCCATTACCGTAGGGAACCAGGCCAATGTTATTTTCAGTGTGTACAATACGGGAAAGACAATACTGTACAATGTAAAGGTACGTTTCGAAGATGAAAGTGTATCCGGGGGCGACTGTTATGTAGGGAAACTGGAATCCGGTGCTACCGGCAGTGTGGACGCCATGCTCACCGGGGAAGCAGTCACAACGGGAGACGGTACGATCAGGACGATTATCTCCTATGAGAATGATGCGGGAGAAGTGACTGAGGTGGAGACGGCAGTCTCTTTGTTTGTGGAAGAGGAGATGCTGGATGAGACGGATTATATGCTGGATGAGATGCCGGTGGAAGAGGAGAAGAAATTCCCGGTTATTCCGGTGATTGCGGGGGCGGCGGCTCTTATCTTGCTACTTGCCTGTATACTGATTTCAAAATGGAGAAAGAAGAAAAAAGCGGCAAAGGAACTGGAGGAAGATCTGGCCGATCTGGCAGGCGGTCCTGACGGGAATCAGAGAAACGGATAAAAAGAATCATGCCTGCGCGATTCGTCATGCGCGTGCTGAAAGGGAACAGGATGAGATTGGATGATCTTTTGTACATGAGCAGCGGCAGCCTGTGGAAGCGGAAGGTACGAACAATACTGACGGTACTTGGTGTCGTCATCGGTACGGCTTCGATTGTCGTCATGGTTTCACTGGGACTCGGGCTGAACCGTTCCACAATGCAGGATATTGAGGAAAACGGAGGACTGACCTCTATTGAAGTGAGGGAGGCAGACAGTTACAGTTATGACGGAGGGGAGACAGCGGAGAAAGATAAGAAGCGTCTGGACGATGATCTGGTAAAATTGATCAGGGGTAATCCCCACGTGAAGCTTGTTTCCCCGGTACTGACCGTGAATGTACTGGCGAAATGTGGTGCCTATGAGAACAATTATATGGAGATACGGGGCATGAGCAGTGAAGCACTGCAGAACATGGATTTCCCGCTGGCGGATGGGGAAATCCCTGTCAGAGAGGATGAACTGGTCTTTCTATATGGCAATCAGGTGATAGCGGAATTTATGAACAGCAGGACGAATTCAGGGTACTGGATGGATGGTACGATACCGGACATCGATTTTAAGAACGATTCTGTTTTTATCATCTACGATATGGACAGCTATTATAATAGTATGGATAATCTGGGAAACGGTCAGCAGGGGAGCGGAAAACCACCGAAAAAATATCTGGCCGGATATGCGGGTCTGATCGACGGAGGGATGGATACCTATAAAAGTTACAGTTGGAGAGTTTACTGTAATATAGTACCTTTGGAGGCACATCTGAAACGGCTGTTCCGGGGAAAGGTCATTCCGGGGCAGCCCAGTACCGCTTCGGGTAAGCCTTATAAGCAGTTTTATTACAATGAGCTCTATGTAGAAGTGGACGATATGGCAAATGTATCCGAAGTCCAGAAATGGATTACCGATATGGGGTATCAGACATATAGTAATACGGAATGGGTGGATTCCATGAAAAAACAGTACAGCTATATTCAGGCAGTGCTGGGAGGCATCGGTGCCGTATCGCTGATCGTGGCGGCGATCGGTATTACCAATACGATGATGATGTCCATCTATGAAAGGACAAAAGAAATCGGTGTTATGAAGGTGATTGGCTGTGACATGCGGGATATCAGGACATTGTTTTTGATGGAAGCAGGATTTATCGGGCTGATCGGAGGCGTTGTCGGGATTGGCTTCAGTTTTCTGATTTCATTTATTATCAATCAGATAGTGATGAAAATGGGAATGGAAATGACTCTTTCCTATATACCATTGTGGCTTGCCGGTTCCTCTGTGGGGTTTGCCATTCTCGTAGGAATGGTGGCAGGATTTTTTCCGGCACTGCGGGCTATGCGTCTAAGTCCGCTGGCGGCGATACGCAACGAATAGAAGGGTTGAAACCTGATTATGGATAGTGTATAATATAGTCGAAAATCCAGCCGCTGCGCGTTTACCGCGCTTTGTGCTAAATGATTTTACGGAGAAATATCTGGAAAAATGGAGGAAGTATACTATGGGAGAAACGGAAAAAAACGTCGGCGGATGGCGGACAAATAAGTGGATTCGTGCCGCCGTTCCCGCATTGCTGCTTCATTGCAGCATCGGTACTGTTTATTGCTGGTCGATTTTCAGTCAGGAGATTGCTGACTATATCGGATTTTCAAAAAGTGCTACGGAGTGGGCATTCAGCTTTGCTATCTTTTTCCTTGGCATGTCAGCGGCATTTCTTGGAAATGTAGTGGAAAAGGATATACATAAATCTTCTCTGATTGCAGCGATCTGTTTTGCGGCAGGGATGGCGGGTACCGGCTTCTTTATTTATTATGGTGGACAGCATCAGGGAAGCATACTCGTTCTGATTGGGATTTACATATGTTATGGGTTTATTATGGGAATCGGTCTTGGCACCGGTTATCTGTCCCCGGTCAAGACACTGATGCTCTGGTTTGAAGACAGGAAGGGACTTGCTACAGGTCTGGCTGTTGCCGGGTTCGGTGCAGCGAAGGCGATTGCGAGTCCGATTATGCAGTCGCTGCTGGACAATCTGGGAGAGGGCGGCATATACAAAATGTTCCTGATTCTGGCAGTGGTATACTTCGTCATGATGTTCGTTGGGCATCTCCTTTTGAAGAAGCCGGAAGGCTGGCATGAACCTCAGGCAAAGGAGAAGGGACAGGGCGCTTTTGATGTTATCAAGTCCAAACCTATTGCCAACTATATCGGTATCTGGCTTATGTTCTATATCAATATTACGTGTGGTCTGGCACTGATCTCTCAGGAAAAGATGATTGTGAAATGTATCGGACTTGCCGGTGCGGTAGGTGTGATTTCCACAGTGTCCGCAGTCTTTAATGCAGGCGGACGTCTTGGATTTTCTGCATGGGCCGATACGATGAAAGACAGGAACACGATCTATAAGCTGATTTTCATTCTTTCTATTATTCTTACAGGAATTGTACTCGTTACAGGTGGTATTAAGAATGGTGAAGGAAATGTGCTTTTGATCGCACTTGTACTGGGTCTTATCTTTGTTGTCAATGCGGGCTACGGAGGTGGATTTTCCAATGTACCCACACTGCTTTCCGATCACTATGGTATGGGCAATATCAGTGCGATTCATGGAATCACATTGTCGGCATGGGGATTTGCAGGGCTCACTGGAAATCAGATGGCTACCTGGATCGTAAGTAAATTTGGGACACCTGTGGAAATCGAACATGCTCTTGCCGACGGCACAGTGGAACTTATTACAGTCAATCCTGCCGGTTATCAGTGCGTATTATACGCAACGATCGTTCTCTATATCCTTGCGCTGATTATCTGCTTCGTTATGGTAAAGCCTACGGAAAAGGCTCTTGCAGCAAAAAAGGCCGGAAAATAAATATCAATGATACGGAGTATCAAATGGATAAAAGCTGTTCACTCAGGTGTACAGCTTTTTATCGTATAGGAAATCCCTTTGTAATTCCTTATATGATTTTTATATTTGAAAATATTTTAGCTGTACATAATGAAAAAATATGATAAAATGAAAAACAAGTATGTCATAAAAAGAGAAGGATTGGGGCCTTGGTATGGATAGTGACAAATTAAGTACAGAAGAAGTCATTGCATATTATAAGCCGGAGTTGGAAAAGCTGGCAGTGTATATTCCATGGTTGAAGGCGCAGAAAGGGAAAAAGACAGCTACTATTTTTAAGGGAGAAGGTGTGGAAAAGAACTCCCTGACTTTCCCGATCTACGATGGAACGCTGCTTGGCTTTGTAAGGACAGCCCAGGCCAGCAAACTGATCGATCGGAATTATGTATATTTTTATTCCAGAACTGGAATTCGTTCGCAGAAAGAAGAATGGGATTTTATACAGAATGCTACGATCAAAGAGATGAGCGATCTGTGGAAAATTTTTTCCAAATATATTCTGAAAGGTATGACAAAAGCCGGACTCTGGTCAGAGGCGGTGGAGAGCGGCATTTTTCTGGAGCTTTTGTTGAAAATGAAAGATATCATTGCTTTCTGGGGCAAACTGAGGAAGGAAAACGAAAGACAGGGATAAGGAGTTATACATATGGGAGAAAAATCAACACAGAAAAGACAGTTTATTTTGGAAACGGCTAAAAAAATATTTATGGAAAAAGGCTATAAAAGTGTTACAATGAAAGACGTTGTAGAAGCCTGTGGAATCAGCAGAGGGGGCCTGTATCTGTATTTTGGAAGCACAAAAGACATTTTTATGGAGATACTGAGGCTGGAGAGCCAGGAGGCGGATGATCTGTTTTCCTCTAATATAGCAGAGGATGCGGCTCCTTCCGATATTCTGGCACTTTTATTGAAAGAACAGAAAAAAGAAATACTGCGTAAAAAGAACAGCCTGACAGTGGCTATATATGAGTATTTTTTTGAAAACAAAGTGGCGAAGAAGGAAAATATGCTGCGGATGCAGTTTGACGGCGCTGTGGCAGTGATGGAGAAGCTGATCACAGACGGTGTGGAGCGGGGAGAATTTTACTGTGACGATCCGCTTGGATGTGCACGCAATATCATGTATGTGTTGGAAGGATTGAAAGTAGCTGCCAATACCATTGGCATTACAGAGCGGACGGTGGATGATGAACTGCTATACATCATGCAGGGTCTTGTGCTAGAAGAATAGATGGAGGATAGGTTCATGGAGAGTGTGCGACGGGTTTATGTGGAAAAAAAGGCGCCTTTTGCAGTAAAGGCAAAGGAGCTTTGGGAAGAGATAAGGAATTATCTCGGGATTGAAAGCGTGAACGGTGTGAGGGTATTTATCCGTTACGATGTGGAAAATATCAGTGATGAGACATACCGGTCTGCCTGCAGGACTGTCTTTTCGGAGCCGCCGGTGGATTTACTGTATGAAGAAACTTTGCCGGTAACGGAAAATACAAATGTATTTGGAGTGGAGTTTCTTCCGGGACAGTTTGATCAGAGAGCGGATTCGGCTGTACAGTGTATTCGGTTTTTAAATGAAAAGGAAGAGCCGATTGTCAGAACGGCTGTTGTGTATCTGCTGGAAGGAGATATTTCTCCGAAAGATATGGAACGGATTAAAGGATACTGTATCAATCCGGTAGATTCCCGGGAGACGGATATGGT
Source organism: uncultured Lachnospiraceae bacterium (assembly GCA_910587635.1). Lineage (GTDB taxonomy): Bacteria > Bacillota > Clostridia > Lachnospirales > Lachnospiraceae > VSOB01. The sequence goes on along the minus strand of CAJUNB010000027.1, from coordinate 111,081 downwards.
GAAGCCGGATACGCTGGAGACGATTTACGAAGAACCGGATGATATCAGGGTAATAGAAGGTTTTTGCAAGATGGGAGGCACACAGCTGCGGGAACTGTATGACAGTTTTGGGCTTGCCATGACATTTCGTGATTTTCTTCACATTCAGAATTATTTTGACAAAGAGGAACACAGGGACCCGACCATGACGGAGATCAGGGTTCTGGATACGTATTGGTCTGACCATTGCAGACATACGACATTTTCCACGGAATTAAAAAATATAACATTTGAAGAGGGATATTATAAATCTCCGTTGGAGACAACATATCTGGCATATCTGGATATCAGAGAGGAGATCAATGCAGGCAGGGAGGATAAATATATCTGTCTGATGGATCTTGCTCTGATGGCAATGAAAAAATTAAAAAAAGAAGGCAGGCTGGAAGATCTGGAGGAATCCGATGAGATCAATGCCTGCTCTATTGTCGTGCCGGTAGAAATCGACGGCAGAAATCAGGAGTGGCTTGTAAGTTTTAAGAACGAGACTCACAATCATCCTACGGAAATCGAACCTTTCGGTGGGGCGGCTACCTGTCTGGGAGGAGCCATCCGGGATCCTCTGTCAGGGCGGTCTTATGTGTATCAGGCAATGCGTGTTACCGGCGCGGCGGATCCTACCGTGTCTGCTCAGCAGACACTGCGTGGAAAGCTTCCTCAGAAAAAGCTTGTAAGAGGTGCGGCGAGCGGTTATTCTTCCTATGGAAATCAGATCGGTCTGGCCACCGGTTATGTAAAAGAGATCTATCATCCTGCCTATGTGGCGAAGCGGATGGAGATCGGTGCTGTTATGGGCGCGTCTCCCAGATGCAATGTCATCCGGGAGACGTCGGATCCGGGAGACGTCATCATTTTGCTGGGAGGCAGAACCGGCAGAGATGGCTGTGGAGGTGCTACAGGCTCCTCCAAAGTACATACGGAAAGTTCCATAGAGACATGCGGTGCGGAAGTCCAAAAGGGCAATGCACCTACAGAACGAAAAATACAGAGACTCTTTCGGCGGGAAGAAGTGAGCCGATTGATTAAGAAATGCAACGATTTCGGAGCCGGCGGCGTTTCCGTGGCGATCGGGGAGCTGGCAGATGGTCTCATCGTAGATCTGGACAAGGTGCCTAAAAAATATGCAGGTCTGGACGGTACGGAACTGGCTATTTCCGAGTCTCAGGAACGGATGGCAGTGGTAGTGGACCCGAAAGATGCGGATATTTTCTTGGACTATGCAGCCCAGGAAAATCTGGAAGCCGTGAAAGTGGCTGTTGTGACGCAGGAGCCCAGACTGGTACTCACCTGGCGGGGAAAAGAGATCGTAAACCTTTCCCGGGCATTTTTGGATACGAACGGAGCGCATCAGGAAACAAATGTAGTTGTGGAAATGCCTTCGGAAGAGGACAATTATTTCAAAAAATTTGCAGTTCCGGCAGTGGAAGAAGCATTAAAAGAAAAAGAGGTCAAGAAGGCCTGGACTGCTACACTGTCCGATTTAAATGTATGTTCACAAAAGGGGCTTGTGGAAATGTTTGATTCCTCTATCGGGGCAGGCAGCGTGTTCATGCCCTATGGAGGAAAGTATCAGCTGACAGAGACACAGACGATGGTGGCAAAACTGCCGGTACTCTATGGTAAAACCAATACTGTGACGATGATGAGCTATGGATTCGATCCTTATCTTTCTTCCTGGAGTCCTTATCATGGTGCTGTCTATGCTGTGATGCAGTCTATGGCAAAGATCGTGGCCTCCGGTGGGGATTATAAAAAGATCCGCTTCAGTTTCCAGGAATATTTCCGTAGGATGACAGAGGAAGCAGAGCGCTGGAGCCAGCCTTTTGCGGCGTTATTGGGGGCATTTGATGCCCAGATGGGCTTTGAGCTGCCTTCCATCGGTGGAAAGGACAGTATGTCCGGTACTTTCAATGAAATCGATGTGCCCCCCACTCTTGTGTCCTTTGCTGTGGATGTGGCGGACTACCATGATATTATTACACCGGAGCTGAAGAAGGAAGGTAACAGGATTATCGTATTTTCCATTGAAAAAGATGAATACGACCTGCCTGTTTATGAAGATGTGATGGAGCTGTATGGCAATATTACGGAACTCATAACAGATGGAAAAATAGTGTCGGCCTATGCGCTGGATTCCTATGGACTGGCAGCGGCCGTGTCCCGGATGGCCTTTGGAAATGGCTTTGGTATTGCTCTGCGGGAGGAGCTGGATGAAGAGGAGCTGTTTGGAAACGGTCTTGGCAGTATCGTGGCAGAAGTATCAGAAGAGGCTCTTTCCATTTTGAAGGAAAGAGACATTTCCTATACGTTGGTTGGTCGGGTAACGCAGGAGGCGGTATTTACTTACAGAGATATGAAGTTGCCGATAGAAGAAGCGCTGCAGGCATGGAAGGCTCCTCTGGAGAAAGTATTCCCCGCAAAGGCAGAAAACGGGACAGAGAAAATGGACCGGGGCTGTTATCAGGCGGAGACACTCTATATTTGTAAACATAAAGTGGCAAAACCGACAGTATTTATTCCGGTATTTCCGGGGACAAACTGTGAATACGACAGTGCGAAAGCATTCGAGAGAGCAGGAGCCAATGTGGTGACAAAAGTATTTGGCAATTTATCTGCTGAAAATATAAGAGAATCCGTGGCTGCTTTTGAAAAGGCGATCGAACAGTCACAGATCATTATGTTTCCCGGCGGATTTTCTGCAGGGGATGAGCCGGATGGCAGCGCCAAATTTTTCGCTACTGCCTTTCAGAATGACAGGCTGCGGGAGGCGGTGACAAAGCTGCTTCAGGAGAGAGACGGCCTGGCTCTTGGAATCTGTAATGGATTCCAGGCAATGATTAAGCTGGGACTTGTGCCCTATGGAGAGATTGTCGGTCAGAAGGAAGATTCTCCTACGCTGACTTTCAATACATTGAACAGACATATATCCAGAATGGTATATACAAAAGTGGTATCCAATCAGTCTCCCTGGCTTGCAGAGGCGAAGCTGGGAGAGACCTATGTCAACCCGGCTTCCCATGGAGAGGGAAGGTTTGTGGCGCCCCAGGAATGGATTGACAGACTGTTTGCCAACGGACAGGTAGCGACCCAGTACAGTGATCCCGAAGGAAATATTACCATGGATGGGGAATGGAATATCAACGGTTCCTATGGGGCCATTGAAGGTATCACCTCCCCTGACGGCCGGTGCTTTGGCAAAATGGCACATGTGGAACGAAAAGGGACGGCAGTGGCCATCAACATATATGGAGAACAGGACATGCGCATCTTCGAATCCGGAGTTAAATATTTTCGCTAGCAATGAGCAGTGCGTGAACGAGTGTCTATGGAAAAATATGCTTGCATATTTTTCCATAGACACGAGTGAACATAGGGCGAAAGCCCGAAAGGGAGATGAAGCGAAGCGGAATCGAGCTTGGGCACTGCTCATTAGTGTAGCGAAAGCCCGCGAAGCGGTCTTGAGCGTGCACTGCGAAAAAGGGCGAGGTGCATAGGGCGAAAGCCCGAAAGCGAGAAGAAGCGAAGCGAAATCGAGCTTGGGCACTGCTCATTAGTGTAGCGAAAGCCCGCGAAGCGGTCTTGAGCGTGCACTGCGAAGGCAGGCGCTGTGGCGGGCGCCGGTAACTGTACAGCATAAACAGGAGGAAACTATGAAAGCATTCTTAATTTTGGAAGACGGCACTGTATTTGAGGGAACTCATATCGGAGCCGACAGAGAAATTATCAGTGAGATCGTATTTAACACATCGATGGCAGGGTATCTGGAAGTGCTCACGGACCCGTCCTATGCAGGACAGGCAGTATGCATGACATATCCCCTGATCGGGAATTATGGCGTTTGCAGAGAAGACATGGAATCCAGGCGTCCCTGGCCCGATGGGTTTATCGTGAGGGAACTTTCCCGGATACCCAGTAATTTCCGGTGTGATATGACGATTCAGCAGTTTCTGGAAGAAAATGAAGTGCCGGGTATTGCAGGAATCGACACCCGGGCACTGACGAAGCTACTGCGGGAAAAGGGAACAATGAACGGTATGATTACCACAGATGAAAACTATCATATCGATGAGATACTTCCAAAATTGAGAGCTTATACCACGGGCAAGGTGGTAGAAAGAGTAACCTGTACAGAAAGATATGAAGTAAAAGGATCCAGAGACCTGAAAGAAAATGGACCGATATCTGGCAGTGCGGTCTATACGGGAGAGAAGGAGAAAAAGCCGACACTGGTAAGAGAACTGAATGGAAAGGGTAAGCGGGTGGCACTTCTGGACCTGGGCACCAAATACAATATTGCAGATTCTCTGGCAAAGAGGGGTATTGATGTGACGGTATATCCGGCCCTGACAAAGGCGGAGGAGATACTGTCAGACGGGCCGGATGGCATCATGCTGTCCAACGGCCCGGGAGACCCAAAGGAATGTACTGGCATCATAGATGAGATCAGGAAGCTGTATGAATCGGATGTGCCGATTTTTGCCATCTGTCTGGGGCATCAGTTGATGGCTCTCGCCACCGGCGCGGATACTTATAAGCTGAAATACGGACACAGAGGAGGAAATCATCCGGTGAAGGATTTGCAGACAGGGAATGTGTATATTTCTTCTCAGAACCATGGTTATGTAGTAGATATGGACAGACTGGACCCGGATATTGCTGTCCCGGCTTTTGTAAATGCCAATGACGGCACGTGTGAAGGACTTACCTATATTGGAAAAAATATTTTTACGGTACAGTATCATCCTGAGGCCTGCCCAGGCCCCCAGGATTCCGGTTATCTGTTTGACCGTTTTATTGCGATGATGGAGGTGGGAAAGAATGCCTAAAAATCCAAATGTGAAAAAGGTACTGGTGATCGGTTCCGGTCCTATCGTCATCGGACAGGCGGCTGAGTTTGATTATGCGGGAACGCAGGCATGCCGTTCCCTGAAAGAGGAAGGCGTTGAAGTCGTACTGATTAATTCCAATCCGGCTACGATTATGACGGATAAAGATATTGCGGACAGAGTCTATATCGAACCGCTGACAGTGGAAGTGTTGAAACGCCTGATTGAAAAGGAAAAACCGGACAGTATTCTGCCTACGCTGGGGGGACAGGCGGGTCTGAACCTGGGTATGGAGCTGGAGGAGTCCGGTTTTTTGAAGGCTCACAATGTGACATTACTTGGGACGACGGCTGCTACTATCAGGAAGGCAGAGGACCGACAGGAATTCAAAGATACGATGGAGAAGATCGGGGAACCCTGTGCGGCTTCCAAAGTAGTGGAAAACATCGAGGATGGTATTGCCTTTGTAGGCCAGATCGGTTATCCGGTGGTGCTTCGTCCGGCCTATACACTGGGAGGAAGCGGCGGCGGTATCGCCCACAATCAGATCGAGCTGGAAGAGATACTGGCCAATGGTCTGCGGCTTTCCAGAGTGGGACAGGTACTCGTGGAGCGCTGTATCGCGGGCTGGAAAGAGATCGAGTATGAGGTCATGCGGGACAGTGTCGGTAACTGCATTACCGTATGTAATATGGAAAATATCGACCCGGTGGGTGTACATACGGGAGACAGTATCGTCGTAGCACCCTCTCAGACGCTGGGAGATAAAGAATATCAGATGCTGCGCAGCTCGGCGCTGAATATTATCAGTGAGTTGGAAATTACAGGAGGGTGTAATGTACAGTTCGCACTGCATCCTACCAGTTTTGAATACTGTGTGATCGAAGTCAATCCCCGGGTCAGCCGTTCTTCCGCGCTTGCCAGCAAGGCAACGGGATATCCCATCGCAAAAGTGGCGGCTAAAATTGCCCTTGGCTATACGCTGGATGAGATCAAAAATTCCATTACGGGCAAGACCTACGCCAGTTTTGAACCGGCGCTGGATTACTGTGTTGTCAAGCTGCCAAGGCTTCCCTTTGACAAATTTATTACGGCAAAGCGTACACTGACTACCCAGATGAAGGCCACAGGAGAGGTCATGAGCATCTGCCAGAATTTTGAAGGGGCCCTGATGAAGGCGATTCGTTCTCTGGAGCAGCATGTGGACTGTCTGTTGAGCGTGGATTTCAGTGGATTATCTGCTGAGGAACTGACAGAACGGCTGAAGGTCGTGGACGATCAGAGGATTTATGTCATAGCAGAAGCGTTACGCAAAGGCGTGGATTATCAGACAATACACGAGATCACCATGATTGATGTATGGTTTATCGATAAACTGGCAATTCTTGTGGAAATGGAAGAGGCGCTGCAAAAAGGCCCTCTGACGGTGGAACTGCTGAAAGAGGCAAAAAGAATTGAATTCCCTGACAATGTGATTTCCAGACTGACAGGAATGTCAGAAAAAGAGATCAGACAGATGCGCTATGATAACGGTATCGTAGCCGCCTTTAAAATGGTAGACACCTGTGCGGCGGAGTTTGCTGCCAGCACGCCTTATTATTACTCCTGTTTTGGCAGTGAGAATGAAGTAGTGGAAACGATGGGCAGGAAGAAGGTACTTGTCCTTGGTTCCGGCCCCATTCGAATCGGACAGGGAATCGAGTTCGATTACTGTTCGGTACATGCTACCTGGGCTTTTTCCAGGGCCGGATATGAGACGATTATCGTCAATAATAACCCGGAGACAGTAAGTACCGATTTCGATATTGCAGACAAGCTCTATTTCGAGCCACTTACGCCGGAGGATGTGGAAAATATTGTCAATCTGGAAAAACCGGATGGGGCTGTGGTACAGTTTGGCGGACAGACCGCTATTAAACTGACAGAGAGTCTTATGAAAATGGGAGTTCCTATACTGGGGACGAAAGCAGAGGACGTGGATGCGGCAGAAGACAGGGAGCTGTTTGACCGGATACTGGAGCAGACACAGATTCCCAGGGCGGCTGGAGGGACTGTCTATACGGCTGAAGAAGCGAAAGCAGTGGCAAACAGGCTCGGTTATCCGGTACTGGTACGGCCTTCTTATGTTCTGGGCGGCCAGGGGATGCAGATCGCTGTGGATGATAAAGAGATCGAAGAATTTATGGCGATCATCAACCGGATTGCCCAGGATCATCCGATACTGGTGGATAAATATTTGCAGGGAAAAGAAATCGAAGTGGACGCGGTATGCGATGGTACGGATATTCTCATTCCGGGTATTATGGAGCATATCGAGCGGACGGGTGTCCATTCCGGGGACAGTATTTCTGTCTATCCTGCCCATACAATAGAGGCTGCCGTAAAAGAAAAGATCGGAGAGTATACAAAACGTCTGGCAAAGGCGCTCCATGTGCGGGGACTCATTAACATTCAGTTTATTGCCATGGGAGATGAAGTATATGTGATCGAAGTCAATCCCCGTTCTTCCAGGACGGTCCCCTATATCAGTAAAGTGACGGGGATTCCTATCGTAGATCTGGCGACGCAGGTGATGATCGGGAAGACCATCCGGGAGCTTGGCTATGAACCGGGGCTGCAAAAAGAAGCGGGTTATGTGGCCATCAAGATGCCGGTATTTTCTTTTGAGAAGATACGTGGAGCGGAGATCAGCCTCGGGCCGGAGATGAAGTCCACGGGAGAATGTCTGGGAATCGCCGGTACGTTCCGGGAAGCACTGTACAAAGCATTCCTCGGAGCAGGAATTGATCTGCCCAAACACCGTCAGATGATTATCACGGTAAAGGATGCGGACAAAGGAGAGGCGATCGAGATCAGTAGGCGTTTTGAAAAGCTGGGCTATACCATCTATGCCACGAGAAGTACGGCAGCGGCTCTCAAGGAGGCCGGCGTAAAGGCACGGAAAGTCAATAAGATTCAGCAGGAGTCTCCTACGGTGATGGACCTCATACTGGGACATAAGATCGATCTGGTGATCGATACTCCTACTCAGGGACGGGATAAATCAAGGGATGGTTTCTTAATTCGGCGTACTGCCATCGAAACAGGGGTCACCTGTCTGACGAGTCTGGATACGGCGAGAGCCCTTGTCACGAGTCTGGAGAATGCACAGGCGGACGTTCTGACATTGATTGATATTGCTTCTCTGTGATTTGGGCGGTTGAGGATGATGGAATAGATATGAACCGGAATTATCAGAAAGAACTGGATAACCTATTGGGAGCGGAAGGAAAAAAGGGAAAGAGGCTGCTGTTACATAGCTGTTGTGCACCATGCAGCAGCTATGTTCTTATCTATTTGCGACAGTATTTCAGGATAACTGTATTTTATTATAACTCCAATATTACGGAGCAAACAGAGTATGAAAAGCGCAGGGAAGAACAGAAGCGGCTGATTGCTGTGCTGAATACGGAAGCGGCGCAGCAGGGGATACTGGAGGAGGATGGCTCTTCCCTTTCGGCATGGAGAGAGGAATCTGTATTTCCCATAGAAATACAGGAGGCGCCCTATGAGCCGGAAGTTTTTCTGAATCTGGCAGCCGGGTTGGAGACATGTCCGGAAGGTGGACTGCGGTGTGAGCGATGCTTTCAACTGCGGCTGGAAGAGACAGCGAAACTGGCAAAAGAGCTAAGCTATGATTATTTTACTACTACATTGACGATCAGTCCTTTGAAAAATGCCCGGCTTCTCAATGAGATCGGACAGCAGTTGGCAGAGCAGTATGAAGTACCATTTTTACCTTCCGACTTTAAGAAAAAAGAGGGATATAAACAGTCTGTTGAACTGTCTCGAAAATATGATCTGTACAGACAGAATTATTGCGGGTGTGTTTTCTCGAAGGCGGAGAAAGACTCCGGGAAGAAACCCATATAGGAAGAAAGAGGAAGTTTTTATGGAAAAGATTTTGGATTTGATATCAAAAGAGGTAAAATCGGCGTTTGATGCTGCCGGTTATGAAGAAGAGCTGGGAAGGGTGACTGTTTCCAACCGGCCTGACCTGTGTGAATATCAGTGTAACGGTGCCATGGCGGGTGCCAAAAAATATAAAAAGGCACCGATTGTAATAGCAAATGATGTGGCAGAGAAATTGAAGGAAAGCGTAGTATTTTCCAGTGCGGATGCGGTGCCTCCGGGATTTATCAATCTGAAAGTGAAGGAAACCTTTCTTGCAGACTATGTAAGGAAAATGCAGGAAAGTCCTAAATTTGGGCTGGAAGAGCCGACGGTAAGAAAGAAGATTGTCATTGATTATGGCGGACCGAATGTGGCAAAACCGCTCCATGTGGGACATCTGCGTTCGGCTATTATCGGGGAAAGCGTAAAGCGAATTGCCAGATATCGGGGACATGAAGTCATCGGAGATATTCATCTGGGAGACTGGGGACTGCAGATGGGTCTTATTATAACAGAACTGAAAGAACGAAGGCCGCAGCTTGTCTATTTCGATGAAGCTTATACAGGGGAATATCCAGAGGAAGCACCTTTTACGATATCTGAGCTGGAAGAGATCTATCCCACTGCCAGCGGGAAATCAAAAGAAGATCCTGCCTATAAAGAAAAAGCAATGGAGGCAACCTATAAGCTGCAGAGCGGCGTTCGGGGCTATCGGGCACTGTGGAAGCAGATTATTTCCGTTTCTGTATCCGATCTGAAGAAAAACTATGAAAATCTGAAAGTTTCCTTTGATCTTTGGAAAGGAGAATCGGATGTACATGATATCATTCCCGGTATGGTCACTTATATGAAGGAGAAAGGGTATGCCCATGAAAGTGAAGGGGCACTTGTCGTGGATGTCAAAGAGGAGACAGACACGAAAGAGATTCCGCCCTGTATGATATTGAAGTCCGATGGAGCATCTCTGTACAATACGACAGATCTGGCTACGATTATGGAGCGGATGGAAAAAATAAAGCCCGATGAGATCATCTATGTGGTGGACAAACGGCAGGAATTGTATTTCGAGCAGGTGTTTCGGTGTGCCAGAAAGACGAAACTTGTGAAACCGGAGACTGTACTGAAATTTCTGGGTTTCGGTACGATGAACGGCAAAGACGGGAAGCCTTTCAAGACGAGAGAGGGCGGTGTGATGCGCCTGGAGACACTTGTGGAGGAAATCAATACCCAGATGTATGAAAAGATCAGAGAAAATCCTGACATGTCCAAAGAAGAGGCAAAACGGACAGCCGGGCAGGTGGCTCTTGCCGCTGTGAAATATGGGGATCTGTCCAATCAGGCTTCCAAAGACTATATTTTTGATGTGGAGAAGTTCAGCTCTTCAGAGGGAGACACCGGCCCCTATATTTTATATACGATAGCCCGTATCAAATCGATCCTGAGGAAGTATGCAGAGCTGGGAGGAAATCTGAGGACAGTTACTCTCCGGGAGGCGTCTGGCAGTTCAGAGAAAGATCTGATGATGCATCTGGCAGGTTTCCAGGCAACGATAGAATCCGCCCATGAAGAGGCAGCGCCACATAAAATATGTGCCTATATCTATGATATGGCGAATGCCTTCAACCGTTTTTATCATGAGACGAAAATTCTGACAGAAGAGGATAAAAGAAAAAAGAGCGGTTGGATCGCCCTTTTATTGTTGACTGAAAATGTGCTGGAGACATGCATCGACCTGCTTGGCTTTTCAGCTCCAGAGAGAATGTAAGAATGCAAATGGTAAGAATTATATTTTCTTGCCACATTCCAGACAGAATTTTGCCCCGGAAGGTAATTGCGCACCACATTCGGGGCATTTTTCTGCTATTTTTGTACCACACTCAAAGCAGAATCTGGCTCCCTGCGGGAGAAGTGTCCGGCAGGAAGGACAATGAATCTGACCGGAATAAGACGATCTTGCTTTAGGGGTATCAGAAAAGAGAGCGCCGCCGATGCCTGCGCTGTCCATAGCGTTTCCGACAGCGCTGCCTACCATATTGCCGATGCCTACGCCCATTCCCATGCCGATGCCTGCGCCGATGACGCCGGAACCGCCGCCTTCATTCTGGGCGGCTTTGTCCAGCATATCAAAAGTTCGTTTTTGCTGATAATTATAGCCGAGAATATCCATCTGGGCTTTTTCTCCCTTTGCCAGGAGTTCTGTTTCTTTGGCTTTGGCAAGTGCAGAGCGTATCTGGATATACCCCGGATCGTTTTCCGGGACTGAGATGGAATTGACAAAAAAGTTGATAATTTCCATTCCGTAGTCGGCATAGAGGGGGGATACCTGTTCTTTGATTCTATCCGATATTTCATTCAAGTGACTGTGGATTTCCACGAAACTGATCTGATTTTCAGTGATCAGATCCGCGATCAGATTTTTGGCTTTGGACATAAGGATTCCCCGGAACAGTTCGGCCACTCTCTTTTTGGTCAGGTCACTGGTAGTACCGATCAGTCTGACAAGCAGCTGGCGGCTGTTCGTAATATGTAGTCCAAACTGGCCGTTTGCCCGTACTGGCAGAATAATATGATATACAGGATCCTGAATGGGCATGGGCTGGGAAGTTCCCCAGAGAACATCCAGGACATCTACTTTATTGATAAAATATACTTCACAGCGAAAGGGAGTCTTTCCGCCGGTAGGAATATTGATAATACGTCTGAGCAGTGGGATATTTTCCGTTTCCAGCGTGTGTCGCCCGGGGCCAAACATATCCAGTGCCTGCCCGTCCCGAAACAGTATCGCAGTCTGGGATTCATGTACAATCAGCTGGCTGGTGGTGTTGAAATTCTCCGCAGGGTGCTTCCATACGAGAACTTCGTTTGTATTCGGTCCTTCGTATTTGATTATTTTTATGATATCCATTCCTAATGCCATTTTCTTTTCTCCCTTATATCTGATATACTATTAGGATAGCGAGAGTTATCAGATTAGTCAATATCAATCAGACAGGAAAATGGAGATAAATTATGAAGACGAAACCGCAACCCCCTCTCCTGATCTTGGATATGAAACATTTTACCATTCTGTGCAGGCAATTATACCTCCAGAAACTGACACAGCACTTAATAGGGCAGAAGAAAAGAAAGTCTGGAAATTTTATTTCCAGACTTTTTTCAATAGCGAGAGGGGGATTTGAACCCTCGACACTGCGGGTATGAACCGCATGCTCTAGCCAACTGAGCTATCTCGCCATATATGATATTGTGAAAATGAGTGGGACCTATAGGGCTCGAACCTATGACCCTCTGCTTGTAAGGCAGATGCTCTCCCAGCTGAGCTAAGATCCCATTCATACAGGCTATGTAATCTCCGCAACCCACTTTGTTAGTATACTATTATTTTCTATAGCTTGTCAAGTAATTTTTTTATTTTCTCTATCGTATTTTCTCATTATGACAGGAATACTATGGCTGCATATGATATTAAGAAACAGATACTACTTTCAGTGAACAGGGGGAAGCGATGAAAATATACAGAGGCATAGATGTATCATCCTATCAGGGGCTCATTGACTGGAAAAAAGTAAAAGCGGCAGGAATAGAATTTGCGATTCTGAAAGTTGCCAGAAAAGACATGACGCCCGATCACCAATTTGAAAAAAATTGGGCGGGATGTCTGGCAGCGGGAGTTCCTGTACAGGGAGTATATCATTATACCTATGCGGCGGACATCGACAAAGCAGCGTCGGATGCCGCAAAAATTTTAAAGATTCTCGGTCCTGACAGGCACCCTTTTGTCTGGCTGGATTATGAAGATAAAAGTTTGCCTACTGACAGACGGGCTGCAGATATTATCAATACGTTTGGAGATGTCATCACAGAGGGAGGATGTGAATTTGGGGTTTATTTTGGTATGGCCTATTATGACAGACATCTTGATAAAATAATAGAATATGTAAAACCTCAGTATCGAAAAGGATGGGAAGCGAGATACTATAATGGAAACAAAAAAGAAATGAAGATCACAGATCCTGTGAATATGGAAAAAACTCCAACAAATTTTGACGGTGAGAGGTACGGATGGCAGTATACTTCAATGGGACGTGTGGATGGTATTGACGGTCATGTCGACCTGAATTTGTGGTATGTGGACATTGAGGCATCTGTGGACAGTGTTCCGGAGGAGAAAGTCGATTATCATTTATCAGATTTTATCAAAGACAGCCGGGAGATATGGGGAGTCTCTGCGACAGCCAGAGCAACAGAGATATTAAGTAAGACAGTGACAGTCAGCATGTCTCAAAATCAGACCCATGCCATTGTAACACCTCTGGAGCGATATATGCAGGCACTGGGATATTATACAGGCAGCATTGAAGCCGATGAGAACAAAGTCCCTGTCTTTGGAAACGGGATGTGCAAGGCAATCAAACTGTATCAATCCAATGTGGTAAAATCATCTGTCAAAAATCAGGATGGCATACTGACTGCCAAAGGTGCCACATGGAAAAAACTGTATGGGGCCAACTGATTTGATTACCCTCAGTGAACAAAGGAACGCACGCTCATTGGGAGGGACAAAAAAATAAGGCAAAGGATGCCTTATTTTCTGTCCCGTTCTGCTATGAAACATTCCAAAAGATGTTTCACATCTTCAAGACATGCACCACATACAGTACCTGCTCCGGTAATTTCCTGCAATTCTTCCAGTGTATTGGCACCATTATATACGGCATCTTTTATCATACCGTTAGTAACGCCCATACAAAAACATACTGTTTTGTTCAGATCCATAATACTTTTACCTGCCTTTCCTGGATAGGATGTGCAGAAGAGAAATATTTATACATGGAGTGGGCATAAACTGACATAGAGTAGCTATTCGTCACAGAAAAAGTTGTCTATGATAAAAGTCATACGATTTTTAGAAACAGGCTACCTGCAGAATACCTTGACGATGCAGACTGATTATCATAAAATAGATCTGTAATATTTTTTGTCGAATTGAGGCAAATGAGTAGGTCTGTTGAGGGGAAAAGATGAAAATAGTTGAAATTAACTGTCCTTCCTGTGGAGGAAGGCTTCGATTGGAAAATGCCCAGTCCAGACTGGTGACATGCGAATACTGTGGGAACCAGTTTTGGCTGGACGATGAAAAGGTACAGAACATTACCAATTATAATATATATCCCCGGGAGCCTATTAGAGTCTATCCGAATGCATCCAATAAGGACAAGGATTATTCCATGCTGATGGGCTGGATTGCTGTGGCAGCGGGCGCGGTTGTTTTTTTGATTGTTCTTGCGGTTCTTTTTGCAGGTTCGATGCGTGCTTCCAGAAGATCGGATTTTTTACCGGATATAGACAGTCCCTATGACGATGATTATGGCAGTTATGGAGAGGTCGTAAACGAAGTGGAAGAGATTTCGGCAGGCAGTCATCTGTACGAAGCCATGCTGGAAGAAATATTTGAGAAAAATACCGGAGTTTCGCAGGAAGAGTTAAACCGGATCACCTATTTGAGGATAGCAACTTCATCGGAAGCGGACTATGTGTGGTACAGTTTTGATGATCCCTATGGCGATTCGCCGGACATCAGATGCCTTGTTTTTCCCATAATGGAATGGGAGACTTCGGATATTCAGAACTTTAAGGGGCTGGTGCGGCTGGAACTGGATTCCCGGTTGCCTGAAGGCATGTATTTAAAGGAACTGAAGGCGTTAAAGGGAATCAGCGTCAGGGGAACGGAAATTTCCGACATTGCAAAGATAGTTTCAGATCCGGGACAGATAACAGAACTGGGAGTAGCCCGGATAGAATCTATGGAGGGAATAGCTGAATTTGCCAATGTAGAGAAGCTGTATATTCAGGATTTGCCGGAGGTGAATTTAAAGCAGCTCGTTTCTCTGAAAAAGTTAAAGGAACTGGTACTGGAAGATACTTGCAATTCAGATTCCATTATTTCTCTGGATGAGGATAAGGTACGCGTCAAGGATTATTCTGCCATTTCCGTTATGAAAGGATTGGAAGTGCTGTCCCTGGAATCTGACATCATACGGGATGTTGGGTTTTTAAAGGATTTGCCGCTTTTACGTTCTCTGACATTAAAAGAAACGGCCGTTATCAGTCTGGAGTCACTGGCAGAGCTCCCCAAATTAGAGAGTCTGTGTCTGATCGGTAATAGAGAAGTACAGGATTTCGGGCCGGTAGGACAGATAACCAGTCTCACGGAGCTGACGATCGATAAAATGACGAGTCAGACAGACCCGGACCTTTCCGGGCTGACAGATCTGGAACGGCTGGATATCAGCGGATTCATGTCAGTCTCGTCCCTGCGGGGCCTGACGGGAATAAAGGACTTGTCGATTCATAATTGTAATGTGGATGGTGCGGATGCGCTCTCTACCCTTACAGGGGTAGAGCGTCTGACTTTTTATTCCGTCTGGAATTCGGCGGCATATTACCTGAATACGCTCAGTTTTCTGGATGGCATGACAAATCTGAAATGTGCAGACTTCAATGGAAACCGGGATGGGACCGGCTGGATTGGTTACGATTATTTTGTCCAGGTCACAGGGGATGTTTCTTCTGTTTTCAACCATGCCGGGCTGGAAGAGCTGTATCTGGATAATGGTATTTTTGAAATTAGATTTGATAAAATACAGGAGAATCCTTCCCTTCGGGTGTTGAGTATGAAAGGGATGTCTCTTCATGAGAATTATTATGTGCAGTCCTATGGAGGGATGACAGATGTGTGGTACGATGACGTGGTGTTTTGTGAGCATCTTGATTTTCTGCAAAAGTTTCCCAATCTGGAGGAATTGTATCTTGACAGCAATGAGTTGACAGATCTGGAGTTTGCACGGGAATTGAAAAATCTTTCCAGACTGAGTGTACAGGACAATTATATTACGGATCTTTCTCCACTTATGCAGCTGGAGCAGCTGACATATTTAAACATTACAGATAATGCTGTGGGAGAACTGAAGGGGATAGATAAGGACGTGGAGATTATCCAGTGAGAGTAGATAGTACAAAAAAGATGATTGGAAAATAAAGAGAACAGTTTGCGGCCCCGATTTCAGAAATGGAAGCGGGGTCGTTTTTTATGCACAGCTCGCAGAGAGGAAATAGCTGCTTCACCCAAAAGGACTGGCATGTTTTTTTCAAAAATAGTTGACACATACAGACTACTGTGATAGTCTGTAAACAGATAGACTATCGTAGTAGTACAATGATGAAAGGTGCGTGCACAATAATGGAAGAAAAATTATTCGATTCTGAACGAAAAGTAATGGAAGTTATCTGGGAAGAAGGTGATATGACAGCGAAGGAAATATCTCTGATTTTGAATGAAAAAATAGGCTGGAATAAAAATACGACTTATACCGTAATTAAGAAATGCATTCAGAAAGGACTGATTGAACGGTTGGAGCCGGGTTTCTTATGCAGAGCCAGAATTACAAAAGAGCAGGCAATTGAAAACGATACAGATGAGTTTGTGAATCGGGTATTCGGCGGTTCAGTTCCTCTTTTATTTTCTGCTCTGTTGCAGCAAAAAAAGATGTCGAAAGAGGAGATAAAAAAGTTAAAACAAATGATTGATGAGATGGAGTGAACATCACATGGAAATATTTCAAATGAGTATATCTGCATCAGTTCTCATTATACTTATGATTGCGGTAAGACCTGCAGTGAAAAACAAAGTTTCGGGAAATGTACTGATGCTGGTTTGGGGTATCATATGCTGTAAATTAATGATGCCGGATGGGCTTTTGAGGCCTATTGAAAAAATGGGCCGGATGGCAGTAACGTCTCTGCAAATGCAGACAGAAGTAGAGGATATTGCCCAGACATTGAATATGCCCAAAATTCCACTGGGGTTTGATGTTATCCAGGACAGGGTGGCACAATCGAATACCGTAATCTGGAAGATTATATGGCTGATAGGAATTTTCTGTCTTGGACTGTATTTTCTGTACACTTATTTGCACTGTATCTGCATTTTTCGCCAGTCACTGCCAATGGGAAAAGAAAATTTTGGAAGCAGGGAGAGCGAGGATAGAATTAACAGCGCGCATAGTCTGCGCCGCCATGTAAAAGTACGGATATCTGACAGAATCTGTTCTCCTCTGACTTATGGAATTGTACATCCGGTTATTTTATTACCTAAAAAGATGGATTTGGAAAATTCCGAGAGGCTGGATTATATATTGCTTCATGAGCTGGCCCATATAAAGCGCCTGGATGCGCTCGGAAAAATATGTCTTGCAGCAGTGCTTACCTGCCATTGGTTCAATCCTTTCGTATGGATAATGTATTATCTGGCCAACCGGGATATAGAGCTGGCATGTGATGAAGAAGTAATTCGGATGATTGGAAATGGAAAACGGTCTGCATATGCAGGAGTATTGCTGGAATGGGAGGCTCAAAAGACAGAGGTGAACCTACTGGCTTCCTGCTTTATGCAGCATTTTATGAAAGAAAGGATATTACATATTATGAAAAAGAAAAAGGTAACAATCATGGGGATTGTATTGTCTCTTATATTAATTGCGGGCTCGGTAGTGATATATGTGGTCACACCGGCTGAAAAACGTTCGGAGAAAGATAAGGAGCCGGTACCGACAGATAGTGAGGCCGTAGTGGTGGGGGAAGAGGAAACGAAAGAGACCGATAGAGGAGAAACGTTAGTGGTGACGGCAAATTCGGGTGGTACGGAAATAAGAATAAGTACCGGGCAGACAGAGGAGGAGGCAGTGGATGCGGCTGCCGCATATTTGGATGATCCTACGCTGGGCGGTATCTTTGAGCTGTATACTCCTGAAGAGTACGAGACTGTCATAGATCAGGTGAAGAAATACGCCGATGGAGAAGGAGGAGACAAAAATGAAGTTGTGAAAAGAATGGAAGCTGCTTTGGAGAAATTAAAAGCAGATAACGGGAAAGGGGAGTTTGTCATATACAAGCCTGCTTTTGAAGAGCGGTATGAAGAAAATGGGATTGTCTATGGAGGCGGTCTGGACCCGTTGTCCATTATGGCACCGGAGCAGGAATGGCGCCCGGAATCTTCTCCATTGACAGCAGAAGTATATGAGCAGGAGACGGAAAGGATGATGTCAGTCTTTGACACTGCAGTAAAAAACGGAACGTTGACAGAAGAGCAGCGTCAGAGAATACTGGATAAGATCGAAGACAATCTGGAGAAACTGAGAGCAAAAGAGTAAATCATACAGAACCCGGGGAATGTACACTTAAAAACATTCTCCGGGATTTGGTGTGTTATGTAAATACATGTGTTATGAAAATGCGTGTTATGATAAAAAATTGTCTATATGTGATTTGTAGCGTGCGTTATGAATGAATAATATACGGAGTGTTATTTATTATAAGTGTTTTCGAATCAGATGGACGAGAATGTGTCTCCCCAATATTTCACTTCCCAAATCGTCAGGATGGATATCGTCTTTGAAAAATGCATTTCTCACTTTTGAATCATTGCTGTCCAGAAAGCCCTCTTCATAGAGATTGATGATACGAAAATCAAATTTATGTGCCAGCTGTATCTGTACATCTGCATAATCCTGCCATTTATCATCGGTGTACTGCTGGTACTGTTCCATTTTATTGGGATAGGTAATAACGATATAGACCTCTGCATCGGGATGACGTTTATCGATCTGCTGAAAGGTTTTGTAAAGGTCACCACAGTAAGTACCTTCTTTCAGTTCATCCGGTGAGCCGAAATGTTCTGCTCCAGCGAACAGATCGTTGATGCCGCCGAACAGGACGATGATATCCGTATCTTTGGGGATGTCCTTATAACGGTTGACAAGGGCATCGTCGTTATTGCTGCCATCAAAGGGCGCGCCTCCGATACCCAGATTGATGATCTTGGCAGAAGTATATTTGGCAATAAAATCTGTATAGCCCAGGCCACTGCCGTCGGGAGTCAGAGTACCACCGCTTCCGGCGGTTATACTGTCGCCTAAAAAAGCGATTTTTTTATCTTGTAAAGGGTCTCCACAGAAATTGAGAATGAAGGAATCAATGCCATCGATCGTCTTTGTCTTTTTAAATTTGTCTTCTATTTCGTAGGCTTCGTCCAGTTCCTCGTATTTTTCTGCGATCATATCTTCGATTTCTGCTTTGGAATAGATCGTTTCGGAAGGGTAAATACTCTTATTGCTGTTGTCGTCATCGCGGTTGTCACTATCATTATCATTACGATCACTTTCATTGTCTTTGGTGTTATCATTGTCATTATGATCGTCATTATCTGTATCTGTACCTTTGTCGCTGTCACTGTCTGTAGTCTTGTCACGATCGTCATCGCTATTTTCTTCCGGTTCTTCATCGGACAGTATTACCCAGGAAAAACCTTCGGAAGAGGGGACTTCAGAAGCAGAGACAGTGAGAGATATAGATAATACGCCAAGAATGGCGGCTATATTGAGCAGATAGAATCGTTTCATGAAAAATCCTCCTGTTTTTCCTATCATACATCATTTCCCCGGAAAAAAACAGTTGCAAATTTATGAAATCTGGTGTAATATGTAGCATGCTACATATTTTGCCTGTTCAGGAAGAAGGATTTGGAGAGCGCCGGAGTGGATGGGGGAAATTCTTCTTCAGTCTAGGAGGTATGGCATTGTTTACAAGTGAAGTTGGGATGTATTTGAAAAAGATAGGTAATCGGCTGGAGCGGGGCAAGAACAGACGGCTGAAAACCCTGGGGCTGACGGGAACGCAGATGGAAATAATGGAATATCTGCATTATCAAAATGGGGGGGAGTGTGGGATATCTGATATTGCCTCTTATTTTGATGTAAAGCACACAAGTGTAATACATGTGATCAAGCTTTTGGAGAAAAAGGAACTGATTGTGCGGAAGGACAGAAAGCAGGGAAGCCGTTCCCGGCAGATCTGTCTGACTGCAGAAGGCGAAAAGATTATGGAGGAAATGGCTCTGGGGAAGCTGCGGATAGACAGGATTTTAATGAAGGATATGACAGAAGATGAGAAGCAGGTATTACAAGGGCTGCTGCAAAGAGCCTATGAGAATTTGAAAGAGGAAGAATACAGGAACGCAGAGAGCCTTGCAGAGTGAAGATACAAAGGGAAAGGAGTTTATACAATGGAAGATAAGACAACAGAAATTTTTAGAAATGCGCCGGTACCGAAGGCAGTAATCAGCAATGTGATACCGTCTATCATCAGTATGATTATGGTATTGCTCTATAATCTGGCAGATACTTTTTTCATCGGACAGACGAAAGATGCCTACATGGTAGCGGCTGTTTCCGTGGCGACACCGGCTTTTTTGTTTTTTATGGCAGTGGGGATGCTGTTTGGCATTGGAGGTACTTCTCTGATTTCCAGAATGCTTGGAGAAGGTAACGATAAGAAAGCGAAAAATACTTCTGCATTCTGTTTTTGGACAGGCCTGATTATTGGTGTTGTCTCTATGGTTCTAATATGGATGTTCATCCGTCCCGTCTGTCAAATGGTGGGAGCAAGTGATGATACGATAGGATATGCTTCCGAGTATTTGAATATTGTTGCGGCGGGGATTCCTTTTTTGATTATCAGCAATAGTTTCAGCAATATTATCCGGGCGGAGGGAAATGCCAAGACAGCAATGGCAGGAATGATTTTTGGAAATGTGATCAATATTGTACTGGATCCTGTATTGATTCTGGGACTGCATTGGAACGTGGCGGGGGCGGCGATTGCCACTACGCTGAGCAACATGATCTCCGCACTGTTTTATCTCAGACATCTGCTTTCGAAAAAAACGATGCTTTCGGTCAGGCTCTCTGATTATTGTATCAAGGGAGGAATCGCCGCAGGAGTATTTGCCATCGGTGTTCCGGCGTCTTTGAACAGCATTCTGTTGAGCACTTCCAATATAATTGTCAACAACATGATGGCAGGCTACGGAGACATGGCAGTGGCAGGTCTGGGTGTGGCCATGAAGGTAAATCTGATCGTAGTGATGCTGCTCATTGGACTGGGGACGGGAATACAGCCGCTGCTTGGCTATTGTTTTGGAGCCGGAAACGGAAAACGGTATATGGAAGTATTGCGTTTTTCCCTTATACTCGCTTTCGGGATGAGTGTGATTATGACGGTTATCTGTTATTTCGGAGCCGGGCCTCTTGTAACGGCTTTTCTGGATAATGCGGATGCTTTTGGATTCGGCATGTCATTTGCCAGGATCTATATTTTTTCCGGGCCGATTATCGGGATTCTGTTCGTATTTGTCAATGCCATTCAGGCTACCGGGGCCGCGCTGCCGGCTCTCATTTTATCTGTGAGCAGACAGGGTATCCTGTATATTCCTATTTTACTGGCTTTTCATAATCTGCTGCATACGGCACAGACGCTGGCGTTGGCACAGCCTGTAGCAGACTATCTGTCAGTCGTACTGGCAGCGGCACTGTTCTTTGTTACTTATCGAAAGTATATTAAAAAATTTGTTCTCACATCATAATGCCAAAAGGAGGTGTGGAGATGGGAATTGCAGGAGCCTATATGGTGCCTCATCCGCCGCTGATCATACCGGAGGTCGGCAAAGGAAGAGAGAGGGAGATACAGAAGACCGTTGACGGATACAGAGAGGTGGCAAACCGGATTGGACAACTGCGGCCGGAGACGATCGTACTGATATCGCCCCATCAGACGATGTACAGAGATTATTTCCATATTTCACCAGGAGACAGGGCATATGGAGATTTCGGACAGTTTGGCGCCGGATGGGTAAGAATGGAAGTTACCTATGATACTGCGTTTGTGGGTCATATTTGCAGACTGGCGGATGCGTATGATCTGTCGGCGGGGATGGAAGGAGAACGCAGCCGGGAGCTGGATCACGGGACGATGGTGCCGCTCTGGTTTGTCAATCAGGAATGGAAAAAATATAAGCTTGTCAGGATAGGTCTTTCCGGCCTGCCTCTGCAACAACATTTTGCGCTTGGACGAATTGTCAGAGAAACGGCAGACGCACTTGAGAGAAAGACTGTGATCATTGCCAGTGGAGATCTGTCCCACAGATTACGGAAAGAAGGACCCTACGGATATGCCAGGGAGGGACCCGAATATGACAGTCGTGTCATGGATGTGATGGAAAGAGGAGTCTGGGGAGAATTGCTGACATTTTCGGATAAACTGTGTGACAGAGCGGGAGAGTGCGGCCATCGCAGTTTTGTAATAATGGCAGGGGCACTGGAACATATGACGGTAAAGGCTGAGCGTCTGTCCTATGAAGGGCCTTTCGGTGTCGGATATGGAATATGTGCCTATGAAGTGATAAAAGACGCCTATACAGAGCTGGCCCGGCAGACGATTGAGGAATATGTACGCAATGGAGAAGTGAAAGAAGTGCCGAAGGGGCTGCCTGAAGAAATGTACAGGACAAGGGCAGGGGCATTTGTCTCTGTGAAAAAGAAAGGGATGCTTCGGGGCTGCATCGGGACGATACAGGCGGTCTGTTCATCTGTGGCGGAAGAAATCATTCAGAATGCCATCAGCGCTGTCACGAATGATCCCAGGTTCGATCCGGTGGAGCCCTATGAGCTAAAAGATCTGTCCATCAGTGTGGATGTGCTGGGAGCACGGGAGAGGATATCTTCTCCGAAAGAGCTGGATGCAAAAAAGTATGGTGTTATTGTAACAAAAGGATACAGACGGGGACTTCTGCTTCCCAATCTGGAGGGTGTAGATACAGTGGAGGAACAGATTCGTATCGCAAAACAAAAGGCGGGAATTGGGACGGAGGAAGGTGTCGTATTGGAACGGTTTGAAGTGGTGAGACATAATTGATACCGTGTGCTATTTTTACTGTTTAGGGTAATTTCTGTAAGAATCTGGAATATCGTATAACTTGTTATTTTTTCGTATGGGGATGAAAATGAAAAGAGGGACGGAAAATGAAAACGGTCTGTCAGGTATGTATACATCATTGTAATCTGGAGCCCGGGCAGAGGGGATTGTGCGGGGCAAGGGAAAATATAGAGGGTGTTATTCAATGCAGAAATTATGGACAGATCACTTCGCTGGCCCTGGATCCCATCGAAAAAAAGCCTCTCCGACTGTTTTATCCGGGGAGAAAGATTCTGTCAGTGGGAAGCTTTGGCTGTAATCTGAAGTGTCCTTTTTGTCAAAACTATCGTATATCCATGGACAGAAAAGGAGAAGGCTCTGTCTACCTTTCTCCCCGGGAGCTGGCAGAAAAGGCACTTGCCTGTCAAAGGGAAGAAAATATCGGTGTGGCCTTTACGTATAATGAACCTTTGATTGGCTGGGAATATGTAAGGGACACGGCTGCTTTTCTGAAAAAGTATGGTATGGAAACTGTACTTGTGACAAACGGAATGGCCTCTCTGGACATATTGGAAGAGCTTCTTCCCTGGGTGGATGCCATGAATATAGATTTGAAGGGATTTCAACAGTCCTGGTATGAGAGACTGGGTGGAGATCTGGAAACAGTGAAGGCTTTTATTGCCAGAGCAGCGGAATGCTGTCATGTGGAGCTTACAACACTGGTTGTTCCGGGAGAGAACGATACGGTGGGAGAGATGGCCAGAGAGGCACAGTGGATTGCTTCTGTGGACAGTGAAATTCCCCTTCACATTACCCGTTTCTTTCCACGGTATCATATGCAGGACAGAGAGGCTACTAACGTAGCTCACATATACAGACTGGCAGGGATTGCAGAGAAATATCTGAAACATGTGTATGTGGGGAACTGCTGACAAAAAAATCACCTTTCCGTTATGACCGGTTGTACCAACCGATCGATAATGAAAGGTGATTTTTATTTTGAAAAAATTACTCCATAAAAGCCATTTCTTTTTTCAGATTCTTTTGCGCCGTGGACAGCATCAGTTTGATGCGGTTGAGCTGGTTGACTTCGCTGGCACCGGGATCGTAATCGATTGCCACGATGTTGGATACAGGATAGCGGCGGCGCAGCTCTTTGATCACGCCTTTTCCTACCACGTGGTTGGGAAGGCAGCCGAAAGGCTGGGTGCATACGATATTGTTCACCCCGCTGTGGATCAGCTCCAGCATTTCTCCTGTGAGAAACCACCCTTCCCCAGTCTGGTTGCCGATAGAGACAATAGGCTTAGCATAGTTTACCAGATCATAGATGTTGGCAGGCGGCGTGAAATGCCGACTCTTTTTGAAAGCCCGGGTGGCGGGACAACGCAGGAAAGTAAGGGCGCGAATGCCAAGAGAAGACAGTCTGGCGTTTCGCTTGCTCATACCGAGATTTTCTGCTTTGTAAATCTGATTATAGAAGCAGTAGAGCATGAAGTCCAGCAGATCGGGGACGACAGCTTCTGCCCCTTCCGCCTCCAGCAGCTCTACCAGATGGTTGTTTGCAGCAGGCATAAATTTGACAAGAATTTCTCCTACAATGCCTACTTTCGGCTTTTTTTCTCCCGTTACTGGCAGATTGTCAAAATCACGGATGATATTCTTGCACAGACTGCCGTAACGGAAATAACCGGGACGGTGGCCGGACAGAAAGTGCTTGCATTTCTCAGCCCATTTTCTGTGGAGGGCGTTGGCGGAACCGGGCACTTTTTCATAGGGGCGCATACGATAGAGGCAGCGCATGAAAACATCTCCCAGCAGAGCGGCATAGGCAGCCCGAATGAACAGGTCCTTCGTCAGATGGAAGCCGGGATTACTCTCTATTCCTGCCAGATTCAGAGAAATAACGGGGATCTGTTTCATACCGGCTTTTTCCAATGCCCGCCTGATAAAGCCGATGTAATTGGTGGCGCGGCATCCCCCTCCTGTCTGACTCATAATAACAGCTGTTTTGTTCAGATCGTATTTGCCGGACAGAAGTGCTTCCATGATCTGTCCTACGACAATCAGAGAAGGGTAACATGCGTCATTATTAACATATTTCAGTCCTGTGTCCACAGCATGCTTATTGTCATTGGGCAATACTTCCAGATGATAACCGCAACTGTTGATAGCAGTCTCCATCAGTTCGAAATGGATTGGAGACATCTGGGGACAGAGGATCGTATAATCTTTTCGCATTTCTTCCGTAAAAGAAACTTTTTGGATGTTGGTAGGCTGTATCGTTCGTTTCGTTTCCTGTCTTTCTCTGACCCGGAGGGCAGAAATCAGGGAACGAATACGGATTCTGGCGGCGCCCAGATTGTTGACTTCATCTATTTTCAGACATGTATAGATTTTGTCTGAGCCAGAGAGGATATCATTTACCTGGTCGGTAGTCACAGCATCCAGACCACAGCCGAAGGAATTGAGCTGGATCAGGTCCAGATTGTCCGTAAGGCGGACGTAGGATGCGGCGGCGTACAGCCGGGAATGATACATCCACTGATCGGAAACGATGAGAGGCCGTTCCGGAGCTGCCAGATGGCAGATAGAATCTTCTGTGAGCACTGCCATATCATAGCCGGTGATCAGTTCGGGAATCCCATGATGGATTTCCGGGTCGATATGATAGGGACGACCTGCAAGGACAATGCCCCGTTTGCCGGTTTCCTGTAGATACTGTATCGTTTCCTCTCCCTTTTTACGGATATCCTCCCGGGCGTTTGCAAGTTCCTGCCAGCCATGAGCGGCAGCTGCCCGGATATCTTCCGGGGTAATTTCCTGAAATTCCCGGATAAGCGCATCCGTTACCGTGGTTATATCACGAAAGGACATAAACGGATTGCAGAATCTGACTCTTCCCTGACTGATTTCATCAATATTGTTTTTTATATTTTCCGAATAAGAGGTGACAATCGGACAGTTATAGTGATTGTTGGCTTCTTCAAATTCGTTTCGCTCATAGAAAAGAGCCGGATAGAAGATAAAGGGAACTTTTTTGCGCAGCAACCAAGTTACATGCCCGTGAGCCAGCTTGGCAGGATAACATTCGGATTCGCTGGGGATAGATTCGATACCCAGTTCATAAATTTTGCGGTTGGAAACAGGAGAAAGTACCACTTCATATCCCAGATCCGTAAAGAAAGTAAACCAGAACGGGTAGTTCTCATACATATTCAGCACTCTCGGAATACCAACCTGGCCCCGGGGGGCGTTGTCCGGTGAGAGAGGTTCATAATCGAAAACACGGTGTAGTTTATATTCATACAGATTTGGCACATTGTTTTCATTTTTCTTTTTGCCGATACCCCGTTCGCAGCGGTTGCCGGAAATATACTGTCTGCCACCGGTGAATTTATTGATGGTGAGACGACAGCTGTTCGTACAGCCTTTGCATTTCGCCATGCTTGTTTCAAATTGCAGAGCGTTGATTCTGTCAAGAGACAGCATTGTCGTTTCATAATCTGTTTCCGCCAGGAAACGTTCCCGGGCGATCAGTGCAGCACCAAAAGCACCCATGATACCGGCGATATCGGGACGGATCGCTTTGCATCCGGCGATAAGTTCGAAACTTCTCAGGACAGCATCATTATAAAAAGTACCGCCCTGCACTACGATCTGTTTTCCCAGTTCCGAAGCATCGGATACTTTGATCACTTTAAACAGAGCGTTTTTAATGACAGAATAAGCCAGTCCGGCGGAAATATCTGCCACTTCCGCCCCCTCTTTCTGGGCTTGTTTCACCTTGGAATTCATAAATACGGTACAGCGTGTACCGAGATCGATGGGATGCTCGGCAAACAGAGCCGCGGAAGCGAAGTCTTCTACACTGTAATTCAGGGACTTTGCAAAAGTCTCAATGAAAGAACCACAACCGGAAGAACATGCCTCATTGAGCTGTACGCTGTCCACAGTCTGATTCTTGATTTTAATACATTTCATATCCTGGCCGCCGATATCCAGGATACAGTCCACATCGGGATCAAAGAAGGCAGCCGCATAGTAGTGGGCCACTGTTTCCACTTCTCCGTCGTCCAGGAGAAAAGCAGCTTTCATCAGAGCTTCCCCGTATCCGGTGGAGCAGGAGCGGACAATCGTTACCCCTTCCGGCAGTTTGGCATAGATATCTTTCAGAGCGCCGATGGCAGTTTTTAACGGGCTGCCGTTATTGCCGGAATAAAAGGAGTAGAGGAGTGAACCGTCTTCTCCTACAAGAGCAATCTTGGTAGTGGTGCTTCCCGCATCAATACCGAGATAGCATCGTCCCTGATAACTGTCAAGATCTGCTTTTTCCACCCGGTGAGAATCATGGCGTCTGCGGAAACTGTCATATTCTTCCCTGGAGGAGAACAGGGGTTCCATCCGTTCCACTTCAAATTCCATTTGGATATCGGAAGAAAGCTTATGGGCCATTTCCTCCATCGTCACTATCGTATTTTCTTTGGCGTTTAAAGCGGAGCCTATGGCAGCAAAGAGATGAGAATTATCAGTATCGATAATATGTTCTTCATCCAGCTTCAATGTACGGATAAAGGCAGCTTTCAGTTCTGAGAGGAAATGGAGAGGACCTCCCAGAAAAGCAACGTATCCCCGGATTGGTTTGCCACAGGCAAGTCCACTGATTGTCTGGTTCACCACTGCCTGAAAAATAGAGGCAGACAGATCTTCTTTTGTGGCGCCGTCATTGATCAGGGGCTGGATATCCGATTTGGCGAAGACGCCGCAGCGGGCTGCAATCGTGTATAGTGACTTATAATCTTTGGCATACTCATTGAGACCGGATGCATCTGTTTGGAGCAGAGATGCCATCTGGTCAATAAAGGAACCTGTACCGCCTGCGCAGATACCGTTCATGCGCTGTTCCACGTTGCCGCCTCCGAAATAAATGATTTTGGCGTCTTCTCCGCCGAGCTCGATTGCCACATCAGTCTTCGGGGCAAAGGTTTCCAGAGAAGTGGCAACAGCGATAACTTCCTGAACGAAAGGAATCTGGAGATGGTTGGCAAGAGCCAGCCCACCAGAACCGGTGATGACAGGATGCATCGTAATATTACCAAGTTTTTCTCCGGCTTCCTGTAACAGATCGGCAAGGGTTTCTCTTATATTTGCAAAATGTCTTTTGTAATCAGAAAACAGGATGGTATTCTGGCCATCCAAAATAGCTATTTTAACTGTAGTGGAACCGATATCGATTCCTAAATAATACTGCGAACGATTCATAAAATGATCACTCTTTCTTCTTATTAAAATAGGTACTGTATTTGACAAAACCCTGAATATTATACGACAGGTTTCTACAAAATGCAACGCCTCAAAATATTAAAAATATGGAAGAAAATCGTAACAGTTCAGCCCAGGACTTTGTACTTGTTGCAAAGTCCGTGAGAAATAGTAAATTGGACCAGGAGGAAATCTTTAGAAAATGTTCAGTTTACTTTTGGATATTGGAATGATAGAATATATTTGTATGTGAAGGAGAATCTGGATATGAATTTTATGAATAAACTGGAAAAAAAATTGGGCAGATATGCCATTCAGAATCTGTCTCTCGTTTTGATTATCTGTTATGGTTTCGGCTATGCCATACAAATCGTCAATTATGGATTTCTGAATTATCTGACTCTGAATCCTTATCTCGTGCTGCGGGGACAGGTGTGGAGGCTTCTGACGTGGATTCTTGTTCCTCCTACCGGCTTTAACATTGTATTTACGATTTTATCCCTGTACTTCTACTATTGGATTGGGACGACGCTGGAACGTACCTGGGGGTCTTTTCGCTACAATCTGTTTTTGTTTGGGGGCTTTTTCTTTACTGTTCTGGGCAGTTTTGTATTACTGGCTTATTGCTATATCCTGTTTGGTCCACAGATTGCCATGACAGGAGCAATGTCCTTTTTTACGGAAGAGATAGGGTATCTGTTTGTTTCTTTCAGCACCTATTATGTAAATCTTTCCATTTTTCTTGCATTTGCTCTGACATATCCTGAGATGCAGGTATATCTGTTTTTTGTGATACCGGTCAAAATCAAATGGCTCGGTCTTATGGATGTGGGCTTGACACTGTATGCTTTCGTTTTAAGCGGAGCAGCCGGACGGATTATTATCGGCGCTTCTTTACTGAATGTCATTATATTTTTCCTGGCCACCCGGAATATGGCCCGTATAAGTCCCCGACAGATGCGCAGGCGTCAGGTATTTCGACAGGAAGTGAAAAAGGAGATGGGAACGACCCGGCACAAATGTGCTATTTGTGGGCGTACGGAACAGGATGGTAATCTGGAGTTTCGTTTCTGCTCCAAGTGCGAAGGAAACTATGAATATTGCCAGGATCATCTGTTTACCCATGAGCATGTAAAACGGCATTGATAAGGAGCGTGCGTTTATGGACAAAGAAGTCAGATTCGGTCAGACACTGGAAAAGATAAGAAAAAAGGCAAAAGAACAAGGGAATATTATTTCGGAAGAGGAAATAAACGAGTCATTTGCCTGGCTTGCCCTGGAGGACTCCCAGCTCGCTCTTATACATGATTATTTGCATAAGCGGGGTGTGGGGATCGGAGAGCCCGCAGATATGGACGATTTTCTGGATGATGCGGATAGAAATTATCTGGAAACTTATCTTGGGCAGGTTTCCATGCTGGAGCCTGTGTGTGAATCGGAGAAAATGAAATATATCCAGCAGGCCATGGCAGGCAAGATGGGTGCCAGGGACAAGCTGATCTGCATTTATCTGCCTCAGGTGGCAGATTTGGCGAAACTGTACGCAGGACAGGGCGTGGGGATGGAAGAGTTGATCGGAGAAGGAAATGTGGCGCTTGTCTCCGGTATGGAACTGCTGGGAGCATTGGAAGATCCGACAGAAGCGGAAGGGATGCTGGGCCGGAGGATGATGGATGCCATGGAAGCCTTTATTGCAGCTCATGCTCTGTCGGGAGATATCGGTAAACAGGCGGCGGAGCGGGTGAACAGGGTAAAGGATGCCGCCAAGGAGCTTTCGGATGTGCTGCTCCGCAAGGTAACGGTGATGGAGCTGGCCAGAGAATCAGAGATCCCAGAAGAAGAGATTCGAGAGGCGCTGCGCCTTTCTGCCGGCAAGATAGAAGAGATAGAGGATATGGATGGAAGCGGAAAATCGTGATTTCAAATATGTGATGCAGGATGTATCAAGACTGTATATCGGAGCTAAATATACGTATCGGGAAATGATGGACACGGATGAGATTCCTTTTAAATTCAAAGCGATTTTAAGTCACTATATCCTGAAAGATGTGGCGGAAGATACGAGTCCGGAAAATCACATTTTTTTTATAAAAGATACAGACATTTCCTATATGGTATATAAGCAGATGAAAGTCAGATTTAAAATGAACTTTCCGGTATTATCGAGAAGGGGAACATGGCAGTACAGAAGCGAGTATCATACCATCGATGAAATTATGAAAAATGAACAGTGGAAAGAGCATATGGATGAGATCGTCGTGGAGGAAATGATGATATCCAAGCTTCAGATTATGATGATGAGTCTGTAACGGATTTTTTTGCGTTGGTATTCCGTCATCTGTACTTTTGACCGAAAATGTTCACAATCTTTATACGGCAGTTTCCTTACCTTCCGAATAACGTAATCAGGAACAAAGTAGAGAGAATGCACAGGAAACCGAAAAAATCCATACCTGTAAAGGATGTATGGAGCCAGAGAGCAGAAAAAAGTGTAGCGGCTACCGGTTCTATGCAGGCATAGAGGCTGGCCTGTTCCGGTCCGATGAGCTTGACACCCTGCATATACAGGGAAAAGGCGGCAATGGTACCGAAAAGGATGACAGCTGTCAGACAAAGGACTGTTGCAGAGTCTATGACAGGGCGGAACTGCCAGGGCCTGCGCAGAAGGCCAAGGGAGATACCGCCGATGAGCATTGCCCAGCCCAGGAGAAATGGTGTGGGGTAAATATTCATCAGTCCACGGGGAATCAGATTGTAAAGTACCACAGTGACGGCGGAAAAGAGTCCCCAGAACAGAGTCTGTCCTGAGACTACGAGCTGTCCGGGCTGTCCATGAGTAGCCAGCAGATAGATACCTGCCAGGGCCAGCAGAATAGAAAGCATGTGAATCATACTGGGCAGACGCCTCTCCCATATACACATGACAAGCATGATAAGGACGGGAGAGAGGTACTGGAGTACAGTGGCGGTACCGGCATTGGAAGTCTCGATTGCCCGGAAATAGGAGTATTGACAGAGCATCATACCCAGGATGCCATAAAGAATCAGGGTGACAGTATTTCCGGGATTGGTCCATATCCGTCTGTTGTCTTCAGGACGTCTGAACAGATAATACAGTACGAGCAAAAGACCTGCCGTGGTAAGCCGGATAGGTACAAGCCAGTCGGAGCAGGCATCTTTATAGGTGAACAGATACTGTCCACAGGCGCCGGAGAATCCCCAGAGACACCCGCCTGCCAGTGTGATCAGGATACCGGTTCTTTTTTTGACACTGGCTGTCATCGTATCTGTGTTTATAACGGACATAACGGGTTCCTCCTTGGATGGTCCTGAATTTCCATTGCCGAGAGCTATGGCATGAATGCTGTCTGACAGACAAAAAGATACACGGCAGCGGGAATTTTGTCAAATGCTTTCCTTTTATAATTTCAATATGAAGTGTTATACTATAAACAGCATGGGAGAAAACTTATTGTATTTTCCTATTGTTATAAATTAAAAATGCGGAGGCGTTTATGGATTTAAAATCATGTACAGCATATGAGATCGTGGAGCAGCGCAAAATAGGAGAACTGAACTCTGAAAGTTGTTTACTGCGGCATAAAAAGACAGGAGCCAGAGTAGCTCTTTTATCCAACGAGGACGAAAATAAAGTATTCTATATCGGGTTCCGTACACCTCCGAAAGACAGTACGGGGGTGGCGCATATTTTGGAGCATTCGGTGCTTTGCGGCTCGAAACACTTTCCGGTAAAGGACCCATTTGTAGAGCTTGTCCAGGGTTCTCTGAATACCTTTTTAAATGCCATGACCTATCCTGACAAGACTGTGTATCCGGCGGCAAGCTGCAATGACAAAGATTTTCAGAATCTCATGCATGTCTATTTGGATGCAGTATTTTATCCGAATATATATAGAGAAGAAAAAATTTTCCGTCAGGAAGGCTGGCACTATGAGCTGGAAAAAGAAGATGATGAGCTGAAGATTAACGGTGTCGTCTATAACGAGATGAAAGGGGCGTTTTCCTCCCCTGACGATATGCTGGACAGGGAAGTGTTTAACTCTCTTTTCCCGGATACGTCCTATGGGGTGGAATCCGGAGGCGATCCGGCTCATATACCGGGGCTGACTTATGAAGATTTCCTGGAATTTCACAGTAAATACTATCATCCTTCCAACAGCTACATTTATCTGTATGGCAATATGGATATGGCAGAGCGGCTGGCATGGCTGGATCAGGAGTATTTATCACAATTTGATGCCATTACTGTGGATTCCGACATTGAAATGCAGGAGCATTTTGCAAGGCCGGTAGAAGTGAAGAAAGAATATTCCATAACGGACAGCGAACCGGTGAAGGGCAATGCCTATCTGGCTTATAATACAGTCATTGGCACGAGTCTTGACAGAGATCTGTATCTGGCGTTTCAGATTCTGGATTATGTGCTCTGTTCTGCTCCCGGCGCACCGTTAAAACAGGCTTTGATTGACGCGGGAATCGGCAAGGACATTTACAGTATTTATGAAAACGGTATCAAACAGCCCTATTTCAGCATTGTATCCAAAAATGCGGATATTTCTCAGAAAGAGTCTTTCCTGACACTGATCAGGGAGACGCTGGAAGGACTGTGTCGTGATGGCATTGATAAAAAAGCGCTGAAAGCGGCCATTAATTATTATGAGTTCAAATACAAAGAGGCGGACTTTGGCTCCTATCCGAAAGGATTGATGTACGGTCTGCAGATGCTGGACAGTTGGCTCTATGATGACAGACAGCCTTTTCTTCATGTGGAGGCGGAGGAAACCTTTGCCGGTATGAAAGAGAAGGCAGAGAAGGATTATTTCGAAAAACTGATCAGGACATATTTGCTGGACAATGCTCACAGCTCTGTGGTGATGGTGGAGCCGGTGCGGAACTTGGCTATGGAAGAGGAGAGGCGGCAGAGGGAGAAGCTTGCCGGATTGAAGGCTTCCATGAGCAGAGAGAACATTTTAGAGATCATCGAGGAGACAAAGGCGCTTGCTGCTTATCAGGAGACGCCGGATACAAAAGAGGCACTGGAGACGATTCCGCTTCTTGGGCGGGAAGATTTGAAAAAGAAGGCAGATTCCTATGTGAATCGGATTGAAGAATACGGTGGAACTGTCATTTTGCACCATGATATCTATACGAACGGGATCGGTTATATTAGACTATTGTTTGACATGAAACATGTGCCGGAAGACCTGTTCCCCTATGCGGGTATTTATAAGGCGGTTCTTGGTCTGATGAGTACGCAGCACTATCATTACAGTGACTTTTTCAATGAGATCAATCTGTACACCGGTGGCATCGCTACGGCAGTCAATACGTATGTCAATTCCAAAAATTTGGATGAGTATAGAGTTATGTTTGAAATCAAATCAAAAGTCCTCTATAAAAATCTGGATAAGGCTTTTGTATTGATGCAGGAAATGATATTGGAAACAGTTTTGGATGATGAAAAACGGCTTCATGAAATTATAAGTGAGGCCCGTTCCAGGGTACAGGCTAGCTTTATGAGCAGTGGTCATACCGTTGCAGCGCTGCGTGCCATGTCTTATTTTTCCGGGCCGGCCGCTGTTTCGGAACAGTTTAGCGGTCTTTCCATCTATCGTCTGTTGGAAGAGATTGACGATCATTTTGAAGAAAAGAAACGGGATGTTATAGAGAAATTGAAGCGTCTGACGCAGGTGATATTCCGACCTGAAAATTTGTTTGTGGACTATACGGCGCAGGATGAGGGGAACCAGGGCCTGACAGAGGCTGTAGGCAGGCTGAAAGCAGCATTGCATACGGAGCCTGTGAAAAAAGAAAACTACAGACCCCACACAGAAAAGAAAAACGAAGGATTTATGTCTTCTGCGCAGATTCAGTATGTGTGCCGGGCAGGTAATTTTATCAAAAAGGGTCATCCTTACACCGGGGCACTGAAGGTATTGAAAGTGATCATGGGTTATGAGTATCTGTGGAGCCAGGTGCGGGTGAGAGGCGGTGCCTATGGCTGTATGTGCAGCTTTGGCAGATCCGGGGACAGCTATTTTGTCTCTTATAGAGATCCGAATCTGGAAAGAACGATAGAAGTCTACGAACAGGCATCCGCCTATGTCAGGTCATTTGAGGCAGATGAACGGACTATGACAAAATTTGTTATCGGTGCAGTGAGTGAGAATGATATGCCTCTGACGCCCGCCGCAAAGGGAGCCCGTTCTATGACAGCTTATCTGACAAATGTCACTTGGGAAGAGATACAGAAAGAGCGGGATGAGATGTTGGGCGCAAAAGTAGAAGATATCAGGGCGCTTGCAGAGTATCTGGATGACTTTTTATCTTATGATTGTCTTTGCGTCGTGGGGAATGAAGGAAAGATCAGGGAACAGAAAGAGCTGTTTGGGCATCTGGAGCATTTATCAGGAGGAGGAGAGAAAACGGTATCATTTGACAGACTGAGATAAGAAAAGAAACGGGGAGGATGAGATTATGAAAAAAAGAAAATGGATGATGTTTGCAGGCATGCTGATGGCTGTCACTATGTTGACAGCGTGTGGCAGCAGCTATTATGAATCTGCAGCTGCCACAGAAGAGATAGCTATGGAAAATACCGCATCCTATGCGGCCGATACGGGAGGGGGTATCTATTCCAAGTCGGCAGAATACGATATGGCGGCCGCTGAAGAGGGAGTAGCGGAGGCGGCAGCAGCAGATGATGCTGCCGCCTCTGAACTGAATGAGTTCGACGATGAGGCATATGTGACGCAGGAAGGGCAGGAAAATATAGAGGGGACTGTTGCCAAAAAGCTGATTAAAAATGTGAACCTGGAGCTGGAAACAAAGGAATATGATAAGCTGGTTTTCGACATTACGGCGCAGGTAAACAGTCTGGGCGGCTATATTGAAAATTCTGCATTCAGTGATTACTCAAAAGGGACATCTAGATATGCCAGTATTGTGGCCAGAGTACCGAGTGAAAGCCTGGACAGTTTTGTGAATAAAGTGGCTGAGCAGTCCAATGTGATTTACCGGAATGAGTCGGTACAGGATGTCACATTGCAGTATGTGGATCTGGATTCTCATAAAAAATCTCTTTTGACAGAGCAGAAGAGATTGCTGGAACTGTTGGAGAAAGCGGAAACTGTGGCAGATATTATCGAGATCGAAAGCAGGCTTTCCGAGGTTCGTTATCAGATCGAAAGTATGGAATCCCAACTGCGCACGATAGATAATCAAGTTAATTACAGTACCGTATACATAAACATAAATGAAGTGGAACTGCTTACGCCTGTGGCAGAGAAAACAATATGGCAGAAGATTTCGGATGGTTTTGGCAATAATGTATACAGGCTGATCAGAGGGCTGGAGAATCTGGCAATCGGCTTTATTATCAGCCTACCATTTATTTTTGTCTGGATTATTGTCATCATTGTACTTCTTCTTATTGTCCGACTTATTCTGAAGCGGGAAAAGAAAGCGCGAAAGAAACGGCAGGAAAAAATGGCAGTGAAACGGGCACAGGAGGCAGACTATATTATCGTACCTACCAGCGACAACCAGAATATACATGAAAACGGACAGGAAAATACGGGAGATTCCCAGGGAGTGAAAAAAGTACAGGAGAAGGACGGAGAGGATGGAACAACAGTATAAATCGGGGTTTGCTGCTTTGGTGGGACGCCCCAATGTGGGAAAGTCCACGTTGATGAACAGGCTGATTGGGCAGAAGATTGCCATTACTTCCAGCAAACCACAGACTACCAGAAACCGGATACAGACGGTTTATACAAGTGAAGCTGGGCAGATCGTATTTCTGGATACACCGGGTATCCACAGGGCCAAAAATAAGCTGGGCAGTTATATGGTAAACGTAGCGGAGCGTACGCTGGAGGATGTGGATGTGGTGCTCTGGCTGGTGGAGCCTTCCACGTTTATCGGCGCGGGGGAGCGGCATATTATTCAGGCACTGAAACGGCACAGCACACCGGTCATACTGGTGATCAATAAAACGGATACCGTCAAAAAAGAAGAAGTTCTTCTGTTCATTGATACTTACCGGAAAGAGATGGAATTTGCGGAGATTGTCCCGGTGTCCGCATTAAAAGGGGACAATACGGAGGAACTGATTTCCTGTATTATGAAATATCTGCCCTATGGGCCGGCGTTCTATGATGAGGATACTGTGACAGATCAGCCGGAGCGACAGATTGTGGCAGAATTGATCCGAGAGAAAGCACTGCGCTGTCTGGAAGATGAGATACCCCATGGAATTGCAGTTTCCATAGAAAGTATGAAATATAAGAAGAGAATCGTGGAGATAGAAGCGACTGTCATCTGTGAGAAAGATTCCCATAAGGGTATTGTTATAGGAAAGGGCGGCAGTATGCTGAAAAAGATCGGTTCCAGGGCAAGGGAAGATATCGAGAATATGCTTGAGAAAAAAGTAAACCTGCAGCTCTGGGTAAAAGTAAAAAAAGACTGGCGTGACAGTGATTTTCTCCTGAAAAACTTTGGCTACAGACCGGATGAAATGGGATAATTTGGAGCGGCTAATCTCATGAGGAGCGCATAGAAAACAGAAAATGGCAGACCCTAATGATAAGAAACGGCAAAACAATATGTCGTTTCCTATCATTTACAGGGGGGGCATGAGATGAAGGCAGAGTGCGAATGGGAACGGTTTACCAGCTCCGGCAGAATAGCAGATTATCTGGCGTTTAAGGATAAGGAGGCCAGAGAAAGGGAGCCGGAGCGGGCAGGAGAACAGTTTTATGCAGGATTTTGTAGCAGTGACAGGAATCGTAATCAAAACAATTCCTGTAGGTGAATATGACAGAAGTGTGACAATATTGACAAAAGAGAGAGGAAAGATTTCTGCGTTTGCCAGAGGGGCCAGACGACAGACAAGCCGTTTTTCCGCAGCGGCGAATCCTTTCTCTTTTGGTACGTTCAAGTTGTTTGCCGGCAGAAATTCCTATAATATTATGGAAGCAGATATCAGCAATTATTTTGAAGGACTCAGAACGGATTATGAAAATGCCTGTTATGGCAGTTATTTCCTGGAAATAGCGGACTATTATACGAGAGAAAACAACGATGAAAAGGAGATGCTGCGGCTTTTGTATCAGTCGCTTCGGGCACTGGAGAGTGGACGGTTTCAGGGCAGGCTGATACGTTACATATATGAGATCAAATCGATTGTTGTCAATGGGGAGTTTGCCGGTATTCCCAAAGAGAAGGAGGATGATCTGGAGGAGGCGTCCAGATATGCCGTCTCTTTTATCGTCAAATCTTCGGTGGAAAAGCTTTACACGTTTACCGTAAATGATAAGGTACTGGCCCAGCTTGGACAGATCGCGCAGGAGAGTCGGAAAAGGACGATGGACAAGAGCTTTAAAAGCCTGGAAGTATTAGATAAAATGTGTGTTGAAAAAGTATGATATCTCCGCTATAATGAAAAAGGCCAAAGAAGATAAGCCTTGGAACTGGAGGATAATATGAACAGACGGATAGGGGTAATATGTGCCCTCATGATATTGGCCGGAAGTCTTGTAGGCTGCGGCGGAAGTAATAAAGTGTCAGAAGACGGGGGTATTGTGGAAAGTAACGTTGCAGAAATAAAAAAGGACGGTGCAGTTACCAATACGATTGAGGAAGAGCTGGATCCTGATCTCTATGGCGATGAAGATTCTTTCAAAGAGTTTCTCGTGCGGGTATCCAATCAGTATAACAGCGATGCGGGGGCTGATAGGGTCAGCATTAAAAAAATAGACATGAAGGACGACATGCTGACGCTCGTGATGGAATATGCTACAGCAGAGGACTTTGGAACGTTTAACGAGTATCCGTTTTTTTACGGAACTGTGGCAGATGCCTATGAAAATGGCTATGATCTCAACTTGCAGTTTACGAGTGCCGATGGTGACAGTCAGGCAAGTATTACAAGAGAAGAGTTGTTGGAGATGGGAAGCCGTAAGATCGTTATTGTGCAGCTGCCAAAGGATGAGCTGTTGACGGTTGATACGGGAAGTAAGATACTGTATTATGCAGGGGATGCAGTAACTGGTGTAGAGAAAAGTAAAGCAGACATGGCAGGAGAAGGGATGGCCTGTCTGGTTTTTAAATAATGAGATTCATAAATATTGAAAGTTTGAAACGACAATGGAAATGAGGAGAGGGAGTAGTAATCATGGAAAAAACAATGGAAAAGATAGTTGCATTGGCGAAGGCGAGAGGATTTGTATATCCCGGATCTGATATTTACGGAGGACTGGCAAATACATGGGATTACGGCAATCTGGGTGTGGAATTAAAAAATAATGTAAAACAGGCATGGTGGAAAAAATTCATTATGGAAAACCCTTATAATGTAGGTGTCGACTGTGCCATTTTGATGAATCCTCAGGTATGGGTAGCGTCCGGTCATCTTGGCGGTTTTTCGGATCCTCTCATGGACTGTAAAGAGTGTCATGAACGTTTCCGGGCTGACAAAATCATCGAAGATTTCTGCGGGGAAAAGAATATCACACTGGAAGAGAGTGTGGATGGCTGGAGTCAGGAGCAGATGAAGGCCTTCATTGAAGAACACGATATTCCCTGCCCTACCTGTGGTAAACATAACTTTACAGACATCCGTCAGTTCAATCTGATGTTTAAAACATTCCAGGGGGTTACGGAAGATGCGAAAAATACAGTGTATCTTCGTCCTGAAACGGCCCAGGGTATTTTTGTGAATTTTAAAAACGTGCAGAGAACTTCCAGGAAGAAGATTCCATTTGGCATCGGTCAGATCGGAAAATCCTTCCGTAATGAAATTACGCCGGGCAATTTTACATTCCGTACAAGAGAATTTGAGCAGATGGAGCTGGAATTTTTCTGTGAACCGGATACTGATCTGGAGTGGTTCAGATATTGGAAGGAGTTCTGTATCAACTGGTTAAAGACACTTGGCATGAAAGATGAGGAGATGCGTGTCAGAGATCATGACCCGGCGGAGCTGGCTTTCTATTCCAAGGCCACAAGTGACATCGAATTTTTATTCCCCTTCGGTTGGGGTGAGCTGTGGGGCATAGCTGACAGAACAGACTATGACCTGACACAGCACCAGAATACATCGGGACAGGATATGTCTTATTTTGACGATACGAAAAATGAAAAATATGTTCCATATGTCATTGAGCCGTCTCTGGGAGCGGATCGCGTCGTGCTTGCGTTCCTCTGCGCCGCTTATGATGAGGAAGAGATCGGAGAAGGAGATGTGCGGACGGTGTTGCATTTCCATCCGGCGATCGCACCGGTCAAGATTGGTGTACTGCCTCTTTCTAAAAAATTGAATGAAGGGGCAGAAAAGATTTTTACCCAGTTATCGAAAAAATATAATTGTGAATTTGATGACAGAGGAAATATCGGGAAGCGTTACCGTCGCCAGGATGAAATCGGGACACCATTCTGTATTACATACGACTTTGATTCTGAGACAGATGGCTGTGTGACAGTTCGTTTCCGGGATTCCATGGAGCAGGAACGGGTCTCAATCGCAGATCTGGAAGCCTATTTTGATGAAAAATTTGCGTACTAGTAGATTTGGAGGAAGAAATTACGTGAAAGCTTACGGTGTAAATGAATTACGAAGAATGTTCCTGGAATTTTTTGAGAGTAAAGATCATCTTGCGATGAAGAGCTTTTCTCTTGTGCCCCATAACGATAACAGTCTGCTCTTGATCAATTCGGGTATGGCTCCTTTAAAACCTTATTTTACCGGACAGGAGATTCCTCCCAGAAAGAGAGTGACTACCTGCCAGAAATGTATTCGCACCGGCGATATTGAGAATATTGGAAAAACGGCACGGCACGGCACATTTTTTGAAATGCTCGGCAACTTTTCTTTTGGAGATTATTTTAAAAAAGAAGCGATTGCCTGGACATGGGAATTTCTGACACAGGTGGTGGGTCTGGATCCTGACCGTCTCTATCCATCGATCTATGAAAATGATGATGAGGCTTTTGAAATCTGGAATAAACAGATCGGGATTTCAGCTGAAAGAATTTTCCGTTTTGGCAAGGAAGATAATTTCTGGGAGCATGGTTCCGGCCCCTGTGGCCCCTGTTCGGAAGTCTATTATGACAGAGGAGAGAAATACGGCTGTGGGAAGCCTGACTGTACGGTGGGATGTGATTGTGACCGTTATATAGAAATCTGGAACAATGTATTTACACAGTTTGACAATGACGGAAAAGGTAATTATACAGAACTTGTTCAGAAAAATATTGATACCGGTATGGGACTGGAGCGTCTGGCAACGGTAGTGCAGGATGTGGATTCCATTTTTGATGTAGATACGATTCAGGCGCTGCGGGCCAGAGTCTGTGAATTGTCTGGCAAAGAGTACAGAAAAGAATATGTCTGGGATGTATCGATTCGAATTGTGACAGACCATATCCGATCCGCTACTTTTATGATATCTGACGGTATTATGCCTTCTAACGAGGGCAGAGGATATGTGCTGCGCAGGATTATCCGCCGGGCGGCACGTCATGGCAGGCTGCTGGGAATAGAAGGAACGTTTCTTGCCAACCTGAGCAATACGGTCATTGAGGGAAGTAAAGACGGCTATCCTGAGCTGGAGGAGAAAAAGGATTTTATTTTTAATGTTCTGACCCAGGAAGAAAATAAATTCAATAAGACAATAGACCAGGGACTCTCAATTTTGAACGACATGGCTCTTACCATGGAAAAAGAAGGGAAAAAAGAGCTGGAGGGTGCAGCTGCCTTTAAGCTGTATGACACCTATGGATTTCCCCTCGATCTGACAATGGAAATTTTGGAAGAAAAAGGCTTTTCTGTGGATGAGGCCGGTTTCCAGACGGCTATGAAAGAGCAAAAAGAGAAGGCCAGGGCGGCCAGAAAAGTGACAAATTATATGGGAGCGGATGTGACAGT
The DNA here is from genome assembly GCA_910587635.1 of uncultured Lachnospiraceae bacterium. Lineage (GTDB taxonomy): Bacteria > Bacillota > Clostridia > Lachnospirales > Lachnospiraceae > VSOB01. Next base: position 70,266 of record CAJUNB010000027.1, on the reverse strand, counting down.
ATATGAATCTATCGATCCTTCTGTTACTTCAGTATTTGTAGGTTATGACAGGCTGGAACACACTTCCCGTATTTCAGTTATTACCACTGAGATGGAGATCACAGAAGCAATCTCGGAAGGAGAGAACGGTACAGTTATTGTGGATGAGACACCGTTCTATGCCACAATGGGCGGACAGAATGCAGACATCGGCTTTATCCGCACGAAAGAAGGAGAATTCCAGGTCAAGGATACGGTGAAACTGCTGGGAGGCAAGATCGGCCATATCGGAACTGTGACAAAGGGAATGCTTCGGACAGGTGATACGGCTACATTGTCGGTAGAGGAGGATAACCGGTCAAATACATGTAAGAACCACAGTGCTACCCATCTTCTTCAGAAAGCATTGCGGACTGTACTGGGTACTCATGTAGAGCAGGCAGGCTCTTATGTGGATGGAGAGCATCTACGGTTTGACTTCAGCCATTTTTCTGCCATGACAGAGGAAGAGCTGAAAAGAACGGAGGCGATTGTAAATGAAGAGATCGCGGCTTCTCTCCCGGTTATAACGGAGGAAATGACAGTGGAAGAGGCCAAAAAGACAGGAGCCATGGCGCTGTTTGGTGAGAAATACGGAGAAACGGTGCGAGTGGTGACGATGGGCGACTTTTCGGTAGAGCTGTGCGGCGGTACTCATGTGGCCAATACGGGGACAATAAACGCGTTTAAAATTATTTCGGAAAGCGGTGTAGCAGCCGGAGTGAGAAGAATCGAGGCACTCACCGGCAGCGGCCTTCTGAAATATTACGATGAGCTGGAAACGGAAATGAAAGCGGCCGCAGGACTTTTAAAGACGTCCCCCATGGCTCTGACGGAGAAAGTCCGTCACCTTCTGGCGGAGATGAAGAGTCTGCAAAGCGAAAATGAGGGATTGAAGAGTAAGGCGGCGAAAGATGCGCTTGGCGATGTCATGAATCAGGTGGTAGAAGTAAAGGGCGTTAAGCTTCTGGCAGCTAAAGTGAGCGGCGTGGATATGAATGGCCTGCGGGAGCTGGGCGATACGCTGAAGGACAAGCTGGGAGAGGGCGTGATTGTACTTCTTTCCGATAAGGACGGTAAAGTAAATATTGTGGCGATGGCTACAGAAGAAGCCCAGAAGAGTGGTGCTCATGCGGGCAATCTGATTCGTGGTATTGCAGGCTTTGTAGGTGGCGGCGGCGGCGGGAGACCGAATATGGCCCAGGCGGGGGGCAAAAATCCGGCAGGTATCGACAACGCTATCGCCAAAGCGGCTGAAATATTGGAAAGTCAGATTTAAAAATTTCATAATTTCGATAAAATTTTTTGAAAAACTGTTGACGAATGTACAAAATATGATATAATAATAAAGGTGCACATAGTTGCATAAAAATTACCCACTCAGTCGTGTTGGGACTGAAGGGAGGTCAGGTGTGGTTTATGTCGAATGTAATCGTTAAAGAAAACGAGACTTTAGACAGCGCTTTACGTCGTTTCAAAAGAAGTTGTGCGAAAGCCGGAATTCAGCAGGAAATTCGTAAAAGAGAACATTATGAGAAACCGAGCGTAAAACGCAAGAAAAAATCTGAAGCCGCTAGAAAGCGTAAATATAATTAATCTATCAAGAAAGTCCCGGCGTTTTTGCCGGGATTTTTTTAGGACGACTACTGTAAGGAGGCAGATATGTGGACGAAGGAAGTTTTTGGGACGGATATTTATCATATTATCGCATCTTTTATGATTTACAGTGTGATAGGCTGGTTGGTAGAGTCCATCTATATGTCAATTTGTAACAAAAAGATAACGAATCGGGGATTTGCAAAAGGGCCGTTCTGTCCGATTTATGGATTTGGGGGCGTGCTAGGTTACTTGATTCTGCATCCCCTGGAGGGACGGTACATACAGCTTTATGTGGCGGGGGCTGTCATTGCCACGTTGTTTGAGTTTATCGTAGGAAAGTTGATGCTTGCCCTGTTTGGGGAGTTGTGGTGGGACTATAACCAAAAGCCTTTTAACTATAAAGGGATTATATGTCTGGAGAGTACGATCGCCTGGGGTTTTTATGCTGTTATTATCATAATGTTCCTAAACGGGAAAATAATGGGATTTATTGACAGGTATTCCTATGAGTTTGGCGTTAAAGTATGTACGATTTTGGCTTTTCTGGCAAGTTTGGACATTTTATTTCAACTTTTTCGCACATTGCACTGGAATACGGAAAAATATTGTGATAAAATAAAAGAAAAGTACGAGACATTTCGTACTCGTTGGTATTAGACCAACAATATTATTAGAATAGGAAAACGAAGGGGACAGGGACAAATGAGACTAAAAGGGAAAATCTTAACAATTGTAATTGCACCGATTGTAGCGTTTTGTGTCATTATCTACATCGTAAGCAAGATTCGGATCAGTTCAGTTACCAAAGATATTATTCAGTCCAACCTGCATGCGCTTGCATTGGATGTACAGGATAATATTTCTCTTAGCATGGGATTGGAGAACCGTTACTGGGTTGATGACAATGGTGATATGTGGAATGGAGATTCACTGAATTTGTCACAGGATACGGACTTTGATAAGATCAAAGATGAGGCCGGTATTGATATCAGTATTTTCTTTGGGGATACAAGATATGTTAATACAATTAAGGATAGCAGTGGTGCACGGGTAGTGGGTACCAAGGCGAGAACGGATGTTATTGAACAGGTACTGGGAAAAGGAGAAGCAATGTTCGTGGAGCGCATCGATATTTTGGGGAATGGCTCAGAATATTTCGGATATTATATTCCGTTGTATGATGACACCCAGACAGCTCCAGTAGGGATTATTTTTACAGGAATGGAACAGCATGCTGTGGAAGGGCAGATCAACTCTATTCTGTATGTTATGCTTGGAGCAGGCGTTCTCATTGTTGTTGTATTTTCTCTCCTTGGCATTGTCATTGTAAGTCAGATTGTAAAGAAAATTCATGGCAGTATTAAGGTGATAGAAGAAGTTTCAGAAGGTAATTTAACTGTTACAGTTGCTGAAACAGATCTTCATGCAAAAGATGAAGTGGGTGATGTATTACGTTCAGTACATAAATTACAGACAAAATTGTCCTCTATTGTAGGAGATATCAATCTGATCTGTGAAAAAGTAAACGATGCCACCAATTCCCTGAATGAGCAGGCAGAGCTGTCAGCTACTCATCTTTCCCAGATCGATATTGCGGTAGATGAGATTGCACAGGGGGCTACTACTCAGGCTCAGGAAACCCAGGAGACGACAGAGAATGTTATTGTCATGGGTGATATGATAGAAAAGAACAATATCCAGATTGAGAATCTGAATACCATTACAGAAGATATGAACAAGACCGGCGAGAATGCGATCGGTACACTGAAAGAACTGGAAGAAATTAATGTTAATTCCAAAGACGCAATGGAAGTGATCTATAATCAGACCAATACAACAAATGAGTCTGCCATGAAGATTCAGGAAGCAATCAATTTGATCACAGATATTGCAGAAGAGACAAATCTGCTTTCTCTGAATGCTTCTATCGAGGCGGCAAGAGCGGGTGAGCAGGGACGTGGTTTTGCGGTTGTAGCAGGACAGATTCAGAAACTGGCTGAGCAGTCCAACGAATCCGCAAGAAAAATTGAAGAGATCGTTTCTTCCCTGCTTTCCGATTCCGATAAGGCTGTTGCTACTATGAATGAAGTTCGTAAGATCATGGGCGAGCAGAGTGAAAAGGTAGATAAGACAAGTGAGATGTTCAGACAGCTCAAAGCAGGTGTTGATCAGTCTGTCACTTCCGTCAATGTCATCGCAGACAGCACAAAGGAAATTGATAAGACGAGAGTAAGCGTAGTAGATTCGGCACAGAGCCTGACGTCTATCGCCCAGGAGAATGCGGCAAGTACAGAGCAGACTTCCGCAGCAGTATCCGAACTGTCAGAGATCGTACAGGAGATTTCGAGAGATGCTAAGAATCTGGAAGAGATCGCGCAGAGGCTTCATAGTGAGTTCCAGTTCTTTAAGGTATAAGTAAAAGAGTATCATTATATTTGAGAAAGTACAGTATCCTTTCTCAAGGATAAGCAATAAGCGGCAGATGTGGGATGCGCATCTGCCGTTCTTATGCGTAGAGATGGATGTCTTTGGCATAACTTTCCGGGCAGGGTCATATATATGTGGCAGAACCCATAATCGGGAGTGATGACAGGTGAAGCTGGCTGTACATAAGCTGATAGCATTTTTGCTCTGCACTGCGATTTTCACAGGAAGTGTGTTTCTTTTTTCTTCTACGGCTGTGGCGGAAGGAGAAACGGAAAATGTGGAGGAGACAGAGCAGGCGGAAGGAAATGAAAAAACAAGCAATATCAATATTGCAGCGCCTTCTGCCATACTAATAGAAGCATCTACGGGGCAGACTATTTATGAAAAGGATGCGCAGGTACGCAGGAGTCCGGCAAGCATTACGAAAATTATGACTTTACTTTTGATTTTTGATCATTTGCAGGCCGGTAAGATTCATTTAACCGATGAAGTGATGACGAGTGCACATGCGAAGTCTATGGGTGGCTCTCAGGTATTTCTGGAAGAGGGAGAAGTACAGACCGTTGATACACTGATTAAATGTATTGCAGTGGCCAGCGGTAATGATGCTTCTGTGGCTATGGCGGAGCATATTGCCGGGGCGGAAGAAGAATTTGTGGCGATGATGAATGAAAAAGCAGAGAGCCTTGGAATGGTGGATACCCATTTTGAGGATTGCTGTGGGTTGACAAATTCTGACAATCATTATACGACGGCGAAAGATGTGGCGTTGATGTCCAGGGCTTTGATTACCCAGTACCCTGAAATTTATCAGTACACGAAGATTTGGATGGAAGATATTACCCATACCACCCAGAAAGGGAGCAGCCAGTTTACGCTGTCCAGCACCAATAAACTGTTAAAACAGTATCCCTATACCACGGGGCTGAAAACAGGCTCTACAGATAAGGCGAAATACTGTCTTTCCGCCACAGCGAATAAAGACGGTATCGATTTGGTGGCGGTGGTTATGGCAGCGCCCGATTATAAGGTACGTTTTCAAGACGCTATGACACTGTTGAATTTTGGATTTTCCGTAAGCAGCCTCTATACGGATGAAAACAAAGAGCGGTTGGAGGCGAGAAAGGTGACTGGCGGTGTGTCGGAAGAAGCGGAAATCGTTTATAAAGAAGCGTTTCGTTATCTGGATGTGGAAGGCAATGACATCAATCAAATCCAGAAGGAACTGAGACTGCCGGAAGAAGTAGAAGCGCCTGTAAGAGAGGGAGATATTGCGGGAAAGGCCGTTTATACGTTGCATGGAAGAGAAATCGGCAGTGTGGATATTCTCTTTTCAGAAAGTGTGGAAAAGGCGACTTATCGGGATTATGTGAAAAAAGTATTTACACTGTATTTTTAAGAGGACGATATATGTACGGTTTATTGTTTCTGGTTTTCCTTATTGCAATTTTTGGCATTTGTGTTATTATTCGTGATATGAATCGGTTTGTAGTAGCGCCATATGAAATAAGGTCCCGGAAAATAAAAAAGAAATATACCTTTGTTATGCTTTCGGATCTGCACAATAAATCTTTTGGCATACGAAATGACAGACTGATAAAGGCCGTTATAGACTGCCAGCCTGACAGTATCATAACGGCCGGAGATATGTATACTTCCAAAAAGGGAACTGGATTTGACAATGCCCTTGCCTTGCTCGAGGCATTGTCAAATCGGTTTCCGGTCTATATTGCCAATGGCAATCATGAAAGCAAGACGCAAATAAAACCGGATGACTTTGACAATATGTATGGGCAGTTTGTGGACAGGCTTGCGTCTTTGGGGTTGCGTCCTCTTGTCAATGAGCGCTTGGCGCTGCCGGAAATCAATATAGATTTATGCGGGTTACAGATCGGGCAGGAATATTTCGGCCATTTTACGAAAAAGGAGATGACCGAAACTTATATGGACAAGCTTGTAGGAAAGGCAAACAGAGACTGCTTCCAGATTTTGATCGCGCACAATCCGGTGTATTTTAAAAAGTATGCCGATTGGGGAGCGGATTTGGTACTTTCCGGTCATATACACGGGGGCATTGTCAGGCTGCCCTGGCTGGGTGGGGTTATCTCTCCCACCGCTACATTTTTCCCTAAATATGACGGGGGGAGATTTCAGGAAGGGACTTCTACTATGATTTTAGGACGGGGGCTGAGCACCCATACGTTGCCAATACGGATGTGGAACCCGGGGGAAATCGTATTGGTGACACTGTTGCCTGAGAAAGCGTAAAAATGAGGAAGAGTGCAGCAAAATAGATGAAAGGGAGATAAAGATGGCAATTACAGTAAAGTTACAGGCCTTTGAAGGGCCTTTGGACTTGCTGCTTCACTTGATTGATAAAAATAAAGTTGACATTTATGATATCCCCATTGTGGAGATTACCGAACAATATCTGGATTATATCCGTCAGATGGAGCAGTCTGATATGAATATTATGAGTGAATTTCTTGTTATGGCTGCGACGTTACTGGATATCAAATGTAGGATGCTGTTGCCGAAAGAGGTGAACGAAGAAGGGGAAGAAGAAGATCCCCGGGCAGAACTGGTGGAAAAATTACTGGAATATAAAATGTATAAGTACATGTCCTATGAGCTGAAGGACAGGCAGATTGATGCGGGCCGGAATCTGTTTAAGGCACCCACTCTTCCGAGAGAAATTGAAGAGTACAGAGAACCGGTAGACTATGAACAATTACTGGGTTCCCTGACACTGGGACGTCTTCAGCGGATTTTTAAGGATGTGGTAAAGAAGCAGGAAGACCGGATCGATCCGATACGAAGCCATTACGGAAAAATAGAAAAAGATGAGATCAATATGGATGAAAAGTCCGCATATATTGAAGCATATATTGAAGAGCACAGGCGCCTGAGTTTTCGGGAGTTGCTGCAGAAACAAAACAGCAAAATGGAAATGATCGTTGCATTTTTAATCATTCTGGAACTGATGAAAGTTGGAAAGATATTTATCGAACAGAAAGATATTTTTGATGATATAATGATTATGTATGCCGAGGCGGCATAGACGGAGGCTGACGGAAAGAGAGAGGGAGCTGTATTGGATAGAGGAAAGGCAGAGGCAGTAATCGAAGCAGTTCTGTTTACAATGGGGGAATCTGTAGAGGTTTCTCGGTTGGCAGAAGTAATCGGAGAAGATATAAAGACGACAAAAGAGATTGTCAGCAGTATGATGGAAAAATGGGAGCAGTCTGACAGGGGAATAGCAATTATTGAGTTGGAGAACGCTTATCAGATGTGCACAAAAGGGGAGATGTACGAGTATCTGATTAAGATTGCCAAGACGCCGAAAAAGTATGTGTTGACAGATGCGCTGTTGGAGACATTGTCCATCATTGCCTATAAGCAGCCGATTACCAGGCTTGAAGTGGAAAAGGTACGGGGGGTAAACAGTGACCATGCAGTAAACCGCCTTGTGGAGTTTGGGCTGGTGGCAGAGGTGGGACGTCTGGATGCGCCGGGGCGTCCACTGCTGTTTGGGACGACAGAGGAATTTTTGCGCAGCTTTGGTGTCAGTTCTCTGGATGAGCTTCCCACATTGGATGCGGAACAAATAGATAGTTTCAGACATCAGGCAGAATCAGAAATTGATTTGAAAGTAGAGATTTAAACGATATTATTTTAGTGTGATACGATAAAAGGGCTGTTTATATAGCAGATTTCAGAGCATACCGTTTCAGGAAGGAATGAAGTGGTGTGCTTTTTTCATATATATGGGATAAGGCAGTATATGGACGGATCATATGAAGAGAGCATGGAAAAATGTAGTATTATGGATGGGAATGGTAGCTGCTGTGCTGGCATTGGCCGGAGCTATTGGGAGAGAGCCGGAAGAAAGCATTGTGCAGACAGCGGGCCGGGAAAGTGTACGGGAAGGGATGGGACAGACTGAAATCGTATCTGTGCAGCCAGTGATGGCAGAAAGCATAGAGGCGACAGGGCAGATGGAAGGGGAGGAAACGGAACAGACAGAAAAAGAACTTACCCCAGAGGAAAAAGAACTGACAGCGAGCCTGTATGCCAGGGCGGCAGTGCTGCTGGACATGGACAGTGGAAGGGTACTATATGAAAAGAATGGGACGGAAATACTTCCGATGGCCAGCACCACAAAGATTATGACATGTATCCTGGCACTGGAAGAATGTGGCAGAGAAGAGATCGTAACGGTTTCTGCCTATGCGGCAGGACAACCGAAAGTACATTTGGGAATGCAGAAGGGGACATCCTATCAAATGGATGACCTTCTGCATTCTCTTATGCTGGAGTCCCACAATGATTCTGCCGTTGCAATAGCGGAATATATCGGAGGGAAGGAGTTGAATCTGCCGGAGGCAGGGGAGAGGACGAAGGAAGAGAGCAAGGAGGCTGTCAAAGTATTCTGTGATAAGATGACGGAGAAGGCAAGGGAAATCGGATGTAATAATACTTGCTTCCTTACGCCAAATGGATTGGACGCCCAGGTGCAGGGAACGGACGGAGAGGAACTTGTCCATTCTACTACGGCAGAGGATCTGGCAAGGATTATGAGGTATTGTGTGACGCAGTCTCGTGAAAGAGACACTTTTTTGGAGATTACAAGAACCCGGTCCTGTTCCTTTACCGATACGTCGGGAAAGAGAAGTCATTCCTGCAATAATCATAATGCCTTTCTGACAATGATGGAAGGGGCGCTGTCGGGCAAGACGGGCTTTACAAATCAGGCCGGGTACTGCTATGTAGGTGCGCTGGAGCAGGGGGAGAAACGGTTTGCGCTGGCGTTATTGGCCTGTGGCTGGCCGAATCATAAAACATGGAAATGGTCGGATAGTAAAAAGTTGTTTACCTATGGACTGGAACAATACGAATACCGTGAATTCATACCGGAGACAGAATTGACACCAATCCTTGTAGTGGAAGGAGCATCAGAAGACGGAAATCCCTGGCGGGAAGTATCTGTCATAGGAGAAGTGTCCCATGAGATACTGCCTATTCGTCTCCTGATAAAACAAGGAGAGAATATAGTGGCGCAGGTGGACATGGTAAAGAAACTGGAGGCTCCTGTAGAAAAGGGGATGCAGGTGGGGACGATATCCTATTATCTGACTGATGGACAGGGAAACAGGAAATATATAGCACAGGAAACCATATACGCGGGAGCGGATGTGGACAGAAAAGATTTTTCTTTTTATATCCGGTTTATCGGAAAGCGATATTTACTGTGAGATTTTGCCGGTCTGTTTTTTCTTAAAATTCGTATTTTTTTAACTAGGCAGACGGATTCTTTTATGATATACTACTATGAGATGCAGAAGGGGGAACTATGCCCTTTTGCAAAATACGTTTTTTTATTTTTACTTTTATATAAAAATGGAGGGCTGAAAAATGGGTACTACTTCGCAAGCGAGTCAAAGAATATCAGCTTTGCTCGATGAAAACAGTTTCGTTGAAATCGGTGCGCGCATAACAGCGAGAGCAACAGATTTTAATCTGAAACAGACAGAGACTCCTTCTGACGGTGTCATTACCGGATACGGAGTGATTGACGGCAATCTTGTGTATGTATACAGCCAGGATGTTTCCGTACTGAACGGAAGTGTTGGAGAAATGCATGCAAAGAAAATTGCCAGCCTCTATGATCTGGCATTAAAGACTGGTGCACCTGTCATTGGTCTGATTGAATCCGCCGGACTCAGATTACAGGAAGCCACAGACGCGTTGAACGGATTTGGTGAAATCTATAAGAAGCAGGTCATGGCAAGTGGTGTAATCCCGCAGATTACGGCAGTTTTTGGAACATGTGGAGGGGGCCTGGCTCTGATTCCCACATTGACAGACTTTACATTTATGGAAGAGAAGAGTGCGAAGCTGTTTGTAAATTCTCCCAATGCGCTGGATGGAAATACGACGGCAAAATGTGACAGTGCTTCTGCCTCATTCCAAAGTGAAGAAGCAGGTATTGTGGATGTGGTTGCCGACGAGGCTGCTATTCTTGGTAAGATTCGTCAGCTTGTTTCCATGCTTCCTGCCAATAATGAAGAAGATGCTTCTTTTGAAGAGTGTACAGACGATCTGAACAGAGTCTGCAGCGAGCTTGCAAACTGTGTAGGAGATACTTCTATTGCACTGTCTACAATTTCTGATGATAATGTATTCTTTGAAATAAAGGAAAATTATGCAAAAGAAATGGTAACGGGCTTTATCAAACTGAACGGTGTTACAGTGGGTGCTGTTGCGAATCGTACAGAAGTTTATGATGAAGAAGGCAAAGTAACGGACAAGTTCGATGCAGTTCTGACAAAGAAGGGATGTGAGAAAGCTGCGGATTTTGTTACTTTCTGTGATGCTTTTGAGATTCCTGTTTTGTCACTTACAAATGTAAAAGGCTATGAGGCGACTGTATGTTCTGAAAAAGGTATTGCAAAGGCGGCTGCAAAATTGACAGCAGCATTTGCAGGCGCTACTGTTCCGAAGGTGAATGTGATTATCGGAAAAGCATATGGCAGCGCTTATATTGCTATGAATTCCAAGGCGATTGGTGCAGATATCACAATTGCGTGGCCGGATGCACAGGTTGGTATGATGGATGCAAAGCTTGCTGCTAAAATTATCTGCGACGGACAGGGAGCAGAAGCGATCGATGCCTGCGCTGCAGAGTATGAAAAACTGCAGACAAGTGTGGAAAGTGCGGCCAGAAGAGGGTATGTGGATGAGATCGTGGATGCGGCCGATACGAGGAAATACATAATCGGCGCTTTTGAGATGCTTTTCACAAAGAGAGAAGACCGTCCGGCTAAGAAGCATGGAACAGTATAAACAGAAAGGATGATACTTAATATGAAAAAAATTTTATTAGTATTAGGTATGATTACTTGTATCCTGAGCCTTACAGCCTGCGGGTCCGAAAAGGAAGCTTTATGGATCACGGAGGAGGAAGCAATCCAGATTGCGGACAACTGCATTGTTAACATCAGTAATTTCGCCATGCTGCAGGGAAATGACGATTTGGTTGACGAAGTGGAGATTGCTGCAGTAGACAGCTGGATTGCCGCGCAGGAAGATATAGGTAGTTATCAGAATATTATCGGCCACGAGGTTGAGATCAAGGATGATTCCGCGATTGTAACAGTGGAAATCAGTGCTACGCTCAGAAATGCAGAAGTTGAGATATCTCTGGAAAGAGCTCACTATGGGCGGCAGGAATATCCGGCGCTTCAGAGCGTTACGGTAAATCCTGATCACAGCTTTGGTGAGTTGATGAGCCAGGCGTTTTTGAATACGATTATCGGTATGGGTACTGTATTTTGCGTATTGATATTGATCAGCATTATTATTTCGGCGTTTGTTTTCATTCCGAAAATACAGGCATCTCTGTCAGGCAAAAAGAAAAAAGAAGTACAGACAGAAGTTGCAGAGAAAAAGACAGTGGAGACTTCCGCTGCTTTGACCGTTACGGAGGAAGATGTATCGGACGATTTAGAGCTTGTTGCTGTCATTGCAGCAGCCATTGCTGCCAGTGAGGGCGCGGCTTCTACAGATGGGTTTGTAGTAAGAAGCATCAGAAGAGTAAATAAAAATAAATGGCAGAGAGCTTAATAAACAGGAGGAAATAGAGATGAAAAATTATACCATCACCGTAAATGGAAATGTATATGATGTTGTAGTAGAAGAAGGAGCATCTACAGGTGCACCTGCAGCAGCGCCGAAGGCAGCTCCCAAAGCAGCACCGAAGGCAGCTCCGGCTCCGGCTCCGAAAGCCGCAGGCGCCGCAGGAAGTATTCGGGTAGAGGCCGGTGCGGCTGGTAAAGTATTTAAGGTAGAGGCGAGTGTAGGACAGGCAATGAAGGCTGGCGATACGGTAGTCATTCTGGAAGCTATGAAGATGGAAATCCCGGTTGTTGCTCCGCAGGACGGTACAGTGGCAAGTATTGATGTAGCAGTGGGCGATCCTGTAGAAGCAGGTGCTTTGCTTGCAACATTAAACTAATTACTGTCGCCTAAATGAGAACGACAACGGGAGGTCGATAAAATGTCTTATATAGCAACAACGTTAGACAATCTAGTACATCAGACGGCATTTTTCAATCTGACGATCGGAAATTATGCCATGATTGTAGTAGCTTGTGTATTTCTGTATCTTGCTATTGCAAAAGGATTCGAACCGCTTCTTTTGACTCCGATAGCATTTGGTATGCTGCTTGTCAATATCTATCCCGATATTATGCTGCATGCCTCAGAATCTGCCAATGGCGTAGGCGGTTTGCTGTATTATTTCTACGTATTGGATGAATGGGCGATTCTGCCATCCCTGATTTTCATGGGGGTAGGTGCGATGACGGACTTTGGCCCGTTGATTGCGAATCCGAAGAGCTTTTTGCTCGGTGCCGCTGCGCAGTTCGGTATTTTTGCAGCATATTTCGGAGCGATTGCTATGGGCTTTAATGATAAAGCAGCGGCCGCTATCTCTATTATCGGCGGCGCTGACGGCCCTACTTCTATTTTCCTGGCAAGTAAACTGGGGCAGACGACACTGCTTGGGCCGATAGCGGTAGCGGCATATTCCTATATGTCCCTTGTTCCGATTATCCAGCCGCCGATTATGAAGCTTTTGACGACGGAAAAGGAAAGAAAGATCAAGATGGCGCAGCTGCGTCCAGTATCCAAGTTAGAGAAAATACTGTTCCCCATCATTGTTACGATTGTAGTCTGCATGATACTTCCTACAACGGCTCCGTTGGTAGGTATGTTGATGCTTGGTAATCTGTTCAGAGAGTCAGGTGTTGTCAGACAGCTTACGGATACGGCATCCAATGCGCTTATGTATATCGTAGTTATTTTACTTGGTACTTCTGTAGGTGCCACTACGAGTGCGGAAGCATTTCTGAACTGGGATACGATTTTTATTGTCATTCTGGGACTGATCGCTTTTGCATTCGGTACGGCAGCCGGGGTTCTATTCGGCAAGGCTATGTGTAAACTGACGGGCGGTAAGGTCAACCCGCTGATTGGTTCTGCCGGTGTGTCTGCAGTGCCTATGGCAGCCAGAGTATCACAGAAAGTGGGAGCTGAGGCAGATCCTACGAACTTCCTGCTGATGCATGCAATGGGACCTAACGTGGCCGGTGTTATCGGTACTGCAGTGGCGGCCGGAACATTTATGGCTGTATTCGGTGTATTCTGATACGAATTTAGACAGGAGGGAAAATAGAGAATGGAAGGAAAAAAACCGATTAAAATAATGGAGACTGTTCTGCGTGATGCGCATCAGTCTTTGATTGCAACAAGAATGCCCACTGATATGATGCTTCCTATCATTGATAAAATGGATAAGGTTGGCTATCATGCGGTAGAATGCTGGGGCGGCGCTACATTTGATGCTTCTCTTCGTTTCTTAAAAGAAGATCCCTGGGACAGATTGAGAAAACTGAGGGATGGTTTTAAGAATACAAAATTGCAGATGTTGTTCAGAGGTCAGAATATCCTTGGATACAGACCTTATGCGGATGACGTAGTAGACAGCTTTGTAGAGAAATCTATTGCCAATGGTATTGATATCATCCGTATCTTTGACTGCCTGAATGATCTGCGTAACCTGCAGGCAGCTGTCAATGCAACGAACAAAATCAAAGCAAGAGAAGGCAGAGGCCATGCACAGGTGGCTCTTTCCTATACACTTGGTGATGCTTATACGATGGAATACTGGGTAAGTATGGCTAAGAAAATCGAGGAAATGGGTGCTGATTCTATCTGTATCAAAGATATGGCGGGTCTGTTAGTGCCCTATAAGGCATCTGAGATGATCGGAGCTATGAAGGCTGCAACTCATCTTCCGATTCAGTTGCATACTCACTATACGTCAGGTGTGGCATCCATGACATATCTGAAAGCAGTAGAAGCAGGTGTGGATGTGATCGATTGTGCAATGTCTCCGTTTGCTCTCGGAACTTCACAGCCAGCGACGGAAGTAATGGTAGAGACTTTTAAGGGGACTCCCTATGACACAGGGTTTGATCAGAATCTGCTGGCAGAGATTGCTGATTATTTCAGACCATACAGAGATGAGTGTCTTGCCAATGGATTGCTCAATCCAAAGGTTATGGGCGTGGATATCAAGACGCTGCTGTATCAGGTGCCGGGTGGTATGCTGTCCAACATGGTGAGCCAGCTGAAAGAGCAGAATGCAGAAGACAAATATTACGATGTGCTGCGGGAGATTCCGGCTGTCCGCAAAGATCTGGGTGAGCCGCCTCTCGTTACACCTTCTTCTCAGATTGTCGGTACCCAGGCTGTATTTAACGTATTGATGGGTGAAAGATATAAGATGGCTACCAAGGAGACAAAAGCCGTTCTTCGTGGTGAATATGGCCAGACAATCAAACCGATGAGTCAGGAAGTTATTGATAAAGTCATTCCGGGTGAAGAAAGAATTACATGCCGTCCGGCTGATTTGATTGAAAACGAAATGGATAAGTTGGAAGCAGAAATGAAAGAGTGGAAACAGCAGGATGAAGACGTATTGTCCTATGCATTGTTCCCTCAGGTTGCAACCGATTTCTTCAAATATCGTCAGGCACAGCAGGAGAAGGTAGATCCTGCCCAGGCTGATACGAAAAATGGTGCTTATCCGGTATAGTCTGGAAATAGTGATTGCATAAAAGAATCCCGCTTGCGGGATTCTTTTTCATACTATGGATTAAGGTGTCAAAAGGTCTTGTTTTTATTGTGGGTCAGTGAAGACTGCTGATAGTGCCCTTGTCCACTGAGGGTAACGGAACATTAAGTAATACTAAGGAAGAGAATTCATAAATGCGACCTTTTGAAAACCGACATAGTAGATTGTTGCGCAATTCCTCATAGAACAAAAACAGAGATCGCACTGAAGAGAGGGAAAACGTATGGGAAAAAGAAGAAAAATAGCAGTGGCCTTTTTATTGGGAGCGGTAATCACGATGGAAACGGTATCCGACGGAAGCTTCATGTTACCGGGGATTTTACATACACCTGTAGTATCGGCCAAAGAGAGCAGCGGGAAAAAGGCGGGGGGATTTCCAAAAATTAAAGTAGTGGATGATGGAGAGCCGCTGCCAGATAACGTAGAATATATGGGGCTTGTCTGCAATATAAAGGATACGTATAGCGAGATGATAAAAGTGGAGCAGAGCGATGGCAGCCGGAAAGAAGAAGAGGTCTCCACTATGAATCTGAATAACATATGGGTTTCCGTGCCAGGGGGAGATATGAGAACAAGAGCCTTCGGAGTTCCTATATTTTCAACAGAAGAGTATACAGAGAAAGAATGGGAGACAAAGGATAAATGGCACAATGTGGTGGGAGAAGATGTCCCTGAGTTTGAGGCGGGAATGGAGACGGCGCGCAGGCTGATCCGGGAAGGATATTTCCAGAAGCCACTGGAGGAGTTCCTGTCTGGTTATCCTGAGATCCATCCAAAGGAGAGGGAATATACGCTGATTTTTACTGGTGGAGGAAGAACGGACAGAAAATCAGACAATACGAGCTGGTGGGATTTGAACTATATATTGACAACAAAGGCAGAGACCGGTGAACAGGTGACTGTGGCGACAATAGATATTACGAAGGTATTTCTGGTACAGGGAGAAGAAGGGTGGGATGATGCCCACTATCGGATCTGGTCTGCGGAAAGCGGCCTCTGGAGTCTGACGGAAGACCCGGAAAAAGATCTGGGCGAGACATGGATTAGTCAGATACCCGATCAGGACTTTTCGGATGAAAAAAAGGTACGTGCCTATGTGGAAGCCTGTGGAGCGGATTTTGACTTGTTGTTACCGCCGGGTGTAGATCAGAAGATTGACTGGGAATGTAAAAAAGAAACAAAAGGAAAATATGAATATCTCATCTGGCAGGGGACAACCGATATTTATGAACTGACACTTGCCATACCGCTTATGAAAAAAGGGGCAGGCGGATGGTACATGGCATCCAGAATCAGAAAAGAATCTTTGCAGAAAGAGGGCTGCAGGCATGTGCTGTCTGTTATGATGCAGACTTTTCGAGAGTCAGATTATGTGCATGTGGTAAGAGAAGGAGAAAATATGTGGAAAATTTATAAACAGCATGGAAAAGAAAATGCCTGGAAATATGATTTTCCTTCCTTTATAGAGTACAACCATCTGAACAATCCAGACCTGATCTATCCAGATCAGAATATTAGGGTTCCATGGCTGAGCGAATAGAGGCACAGTCAGACAAAATATTACAGGTTTTTCTGGGAATTCTTGACAATCGTGTGTATTTGATATAGAATAACAAATGTTACCTTCAGTGAACAGAGAAACAGTGTCAAAGGAGAAAAATATGGCAAGAAAAGCAACTGTTACGGAAAACATGATTTTGGATAATGCATTTGTGCTGATGAGAGAAGAGGGATTCGAACAGGTAACAGCTAGAAAACTGGCGGCAAAGGTAGGGTGTTCTACACAACCTATTTTTCGGCTATATGAAAATATGGACCAATTGATTGGAGAAATCTATAAAAGAGCAATTGTTTTTTTTGAAGACTTTTACAGGGAATGTTCTTTTACAGAAGAGTTACCTTTTATTAACTTGGGAATGGTATACATACGCTTTGCCACATTGGAAAAAAATGTATTTCGCCTGTTATTTTTATCAGAACATCGAGGCGGGCGGAGTATGTATGAGCTGTTGAATGGGAATGGAGGAATTGTCAGTCGGGATGCAGCAAAGGCAAAGACGGAAGGTGTCAAAAGTCCTGGTGAGCTTTTTATGAAAATATGGATTTTTATTCACGGAGCGGCCTGTATGTCTCTGACAGGAGACTATGATCTGTCAGAGGAAGAAACATTGTATTTATTAAAAGATGCTTATAGGGCATATGCGGGAGCTGTGGATTAATTTATGAAAGGAGACAGAAGCGATGTAATTACCCGTATCAATGACAGGTATGCTTCTATGAGTAAAAGTCACAAACGGATTGCGGCTTTTATCGCAGATCATTATGAACAGGCAGTGTTTATGACAGCGGCCAGAATGGGGGAGGAGCTGGGAATCAGTGAATCTACTGTTGTTCGATTTGCCTCAGGGCTGGATTATGAAGGATATCCTGAACTTCAGAAAGCACTGGAAGCGTGGGTGCAGAGTAAATTGAGCCGGGTACAGAAAATAAGTGCCAGGTATGGTAAAAGTACACAGTCAGAAATATTAAACGCCGTATTAGCTGCAGATATTGAAAAGCTCCAGCATACGATGGAGCATTTGGACCCGGATGCGTTTGAAACGGCAGTGGACATTATTTTACAGGCGAAGACAGTCTATATAGTCGGTATTAGAAGCTGCGAACCTCTTGCGGATTTTTTGAGTTTTTATTTGAATATGATTCGGGGGAGTGTACACCTTGTCAGAACTACCAATATTAGCGAAATATTTGAACAGATTATACGGATTGATGAAAGGGATGCGATGATCGGTATCAGTTTTCCCAGGTATTCCATGCGTACACTGAAAGCAATGGAATTTGCCAATGACAGAAATGCGAAGGTAATTACAATAACTGACAGCATTCATTCCCCGATGAATCTGTATTCTTCCTGTAATTTGCTGGCAAGGAGTGATATGGTGTCGATAGTAGATTCTCTTGTGGCGCCCTTGAGTGTCATCAATGCGCTTGTGGTGGCTCTCTGTGTAAAATGTCCCGAAGAAGTGAAACAAGAGCTGGAAATCCTGGAAGCGGTATGGAATAATTATGAGATCGGTATCCACGATGAGATTAACTTTATCGGAGAGGAACCGGTTATGGGAGAAACATGGAAAAGGGAAACAGATGGCTGATATTATCGTAATCGGAGCGGGAGCGGCTGGTATGATGGCTGCATACAGAGCCGCCTGCAGTGGAGCCAGGGTGGTTTTGCTGGAGAAAAATGAAAAGGTCGGAAAAAAGATCTATATTACCGGAAAAGGCCGGTGTAATCTGACCAATGCTTGTGATACAGAAGAGCTTTTTGATCATGTGAGACACAACGCGAAGTTTTTGTATAGTGCCTTTTATGGATTTTCGAATTTTATGACTATGGATTTTTTTCGTGAGATGGGATGCCCTTTGAAAGTGGAACGGGGAAATCGGGTATTTCCGGTTTCTGATCATGCTTCTGATGTAATCCGGGCACTGGAGCGACAGTTGGAGAAAACGGGTGTAATCCTTCATCTGGGAACAGAAGTAAAGGATATTATATACAGGGATAACAAAGTAGAGGGTGTTGTTTTAAAAAATGGGAAAGAAGAAAAAGCAGGCGCGGTCATAGTGGCCACCGGTGGGCTTTCTTATCCGTCCACCGGTTCTACAGGAGAAGGATATGCGATGGCGCTCCATGGAGGTCATCGTATTGTACCGACACGGCCGTCTCTTGTTCCGTTTACCATCCAAGAGGATTATCCGAAAAGATTACAAGGGTTATCTTTGAAAAACGTGGGGCTTTCTCTTTTTTTGGGAGAAAAAGGGAAGGCTGTTTATGAAGGATTTGGCGAGATGCTGTTCACTCATTTCGGAGTCAGTGGTCCCTTGGTATTAAGTGCCAGCAGCTATTTTGATGGAAAATGGGAAGATAGCATGTGCTATTTGGAATTGGACCTGAAACCGGCTCTGACAGAAGAACAATTGGATAAAAGATTGCTGCGGGATTTTTCCGCCAATCAGAATAAACTGTTTAAAAATGCTTTAGGGGGTCTGTTTCCGACCCGACTCGTCCCGGTTATGATAGCATTGTCGGGAATTGAACAGGACAAACCGGTGCATGAAATTACAAGAGAAGAGAGAAAGCGTTTTGCTTTTCTCATTAAGCACTGGAGGATGGAAGTCACAGGGACGAGAGGATATGAGGAAGCGGTCATTACAATGGGCGGGGTAGACGTAAAGGAGGTGAATCCTTCGACAATGGAATCCAGGCTGGTACAGGGACTTTACTTTGCGGGAGAAGTATTGGATTTGGATGCTTTGACCGGAGGATTTAATTTGCAGATCGCCTGGTCTACAGGATATATTGCGGGAGAAAATGCAGCAGGAGGGCATATATGAGTTATAATATTGCGATTGACGGACCGGCAGGGGCCGGAAAAAGTACGATAGCCAAGGCAGTTGCCAAGAGGATGAATTATATTTATGTGGATACCGGAGCCATGTACCGTGCAATGGCATTGTTTTTACTTCGTAATCATGTAAAGCCGGAAGAGATGGAGAAGATCAATGAACAATGTCAGGAAGCGGACATCACAATCCGGTATGAAAATGGAGAACAGGTGGTATTGCTAAATGGAGAAAATGTCAATAAGCTCATACGGACGGAAGAAGTGAGTAAAATGGCATCCATCAGTTCCGCCAATGCCAATGTGAGAAAAAAGCTGGTCAGTCTGCAGCAGGCGCTGGCAAAGAGAGAAAATGTAGTCATGGATGGAAGAGATATCGGAACGTGTGTTCTCCCATCGGCTGAGATAAAGATATATCTGACAGCCAGTGTGGAAGTCAGGGCAAAAAGACGTTTTGGTGAGCTCACTGCCAAGGGGGAACAGTGTGCCTTAGCTGCTATTGAAGCTGATATCCGTGACAGGGACAGAAGAGATATGACGAGAGAGATCTCTCCTTTGAAACAGGCGGAAGACGCAGTGCTAATCGATACCTCTGATATGGATATCGAAGAAGCGGTCATGACGGTCATAGAGCTGTGCAGACAGAAGGGATATGAAAGATAACGATGGAAGTCATTCTTGCAGAAAGCGCCGGTTTTTGCTTTGGAGTGAAGCGGGCGGTAGATACCGTATATGAGCAAATAGGAAAAGGTAAGCAGATTTACACGTACGGTCCTATTATCCACAATGAAGAGGTGGTCAAAGACCTGGAAAAAAAGGGGGTCAAGGTACTCACCTGTGATGAGGAGCTGGAAGCGCTGACGGAAGGAACCGTCGTTATCCGTTCCCATGGAGTTTCAAGAGAGATTGGGAGAAAGATAGAGGAGAAGGGATTGGAATGCGTGGACGCTACCTGTCCCTTTGTAAAGCGTATCCATAAGATCGTAGAAAAGGAGAGTCGGGCGGGCAGACAGATCATCATTATCGGCAATCCCGGGCACCCGGAAGTAGAGGGAATCATGGGATGGTCAGAGACGCCGGCGGTTATTATAGAATCGGAAAAAGAGGCGGAAAACTTCTTCTGTCCTGAAGAAAAAGATATTTGTCTTGTATCACAGACGACATTTAACTACAATAAATTTCAAGAATTAGTTGAAATTATTCAAAAAAAAGGTTATAATGTTAATGTTGTGAATACTATATGTAATGCGACTGAGGAGAGACAGGCGGAAGCGAAGGTCATTGCTTCCCAAGTCGATGCGATGATAGTAATAGGAGGAAATCACAGTTCTAATACAAAAAAGCTGTATGAAATATGCAGGAAAGAATGTGAGAATACCTGTTTTATACAGACACTGGACGGCTTGCGATTGGACTTCCCAGATTCTGTTATTCGAGTAGGCATTACGGCAGGGGCATCGACCCCGAATAATATAATTGAGGAGGTTCAAAATTATGTCAGAGTTAACTTTTGAACAAATGTTAGACGAATCATTCAGAACAATTCATTCAGGGGAGGTAGTCGAGGGTACGGTTATTGATGTAAAACCCGATGAGGCGATTCTGAATATCGGATATAAATCGGACGGTATTCTTACAAAGAATGAGTATACAAATGATTCAAGTGTGGATTTGACATCCGTATTGCATGTAGGCGATACGATGGAAGTGAAAGTGTTCAAAGTAAACGATAGTGAGGGTCAGGTCCTTTTAACTTATAAGCGTCTTGCGGCAGACAGGGGCAATAAGCGCATCGAAGAGGCATATAATAATAAAGAGGTATTGAAAGCAAAAGTTGCTCAGGTGCTGGATGGTGGCTTGAGTGTTATTGTAGAAGAAGTCAGAATTTTTATTCCCGCAAGTCTTGTATCGGATACGTATGAAAAAGATTTGACCAAATATGCGGATCAGGAAATTGAATTTGTAATCAGTGAATACAATCCGAGAAGAAGAAGATATATCGGAGATAGAAAGCAGCTTATTGTTGCAAAGAAAGCGGAGCTGCAGAAAGAGCTGTTTGAAAGAATCAAAGAAGGCGATACGGTATCCGGCGTCGTTAAAAATGTGACAGACTTTGGTGCGTTTATCGATCTTGGCGGTGTGGACGGCCTGCTTCATATCTCCGAGATGTCATGGGGAAGAGTAGAGAATCCGAAAAAAGTATTTAAAGTCGGCGACGAGATGAAAGTGCTAATTAAAGAGATTTCCGGGACGAAAATTGCATTGAGCCTTAAATTTGCAGATGCAAATCCCTGGAAAGATGCAGCTTCCAAATATGCGGTGGGTAATATTGTAACCGGAACGGTAGCAAGAATGACAGATTTTGGTGCTTTTGTAGAGTTGGAGACTGGCGTGGATGCGCTTCTTCATGTTTCACAGATTTCCAAAGAACATGTGGAAAAACCTTCTGATGTACTTAAAATTGGCGAGAGTATCACTGCAAAAGTAGTTGATTTTAATGAAGAAAGCAAAAAGATCAGCCTGAGTATGAAAGCTCTTTTGGCTCCTGAGCCAAAGGAAGAGGTAAAAGAGGAAGATGCGGATGTTGTTTCCGTAGATATCGAAGCAGTAATCGCGCAGGAAGCATCGCAAGAATAATGATTATGGGGGCGCAGAGACGTGGAATACGATTACGAATATTTTAAAAAAGCCATTTATGATATGACGAAGATTGATCTGAACGCTTACAAAGAAAAGCAGATGAAGCGGCGTATTGATACGTTGATCGGTAAGCATCGGGTTAAGGGATATGACAACTATGTAAAACTTCTGAAATCAGATAAAGAGAGATTTGAAGAATTTGTCAATTATCTGACCATCAATGTTTCCGAGTTTTATCGGAATCCGTCTCAGTGGGAGTTGATGGATAAGGAAATTATACCGGAACTGATCGGAAAATTTGGAAAAAATCTGAAAATCTGGAGCGCCGCTTGTTCCACAGGGGATGAGCCCTATTCTCTTGTCATGGCGCTTTCCAGACATATTCCACTGAACCAGATCAAAATATTTGCAACTGATTTGGATAAACAGGTGATTGCCGCCGCAAAAGCGGGGTTGTATTCAGAAAAGAGTATTGCTTCGGTTCCTGCTGATCTGAAACAGAAGTATTTTACAAAAGTAGGTCCTTCTTATCAGATTTCAAAAGAGATTATGGCTCGGGTGGAATTTAAAGAGCACAATCTGCTGAAAGATACATATCCTACGAATTATCACATGATTGTCTGCCGAAATGTATTGATCTATTTTACAGAGGAAGCGAAGGATGAAGTGTTTGCCAAATTCCAGAAGTCTCTTGCCAGAGGCGGTATCCTTTTTATAGGCAGTACAGAACAGATTATTAATTATAAAGACATCCATTTGGAAAGGAAAAATTCTTTCTACTATGAAAATATAGAGTAGGAAGATATCTGTTGCGGGTATCTAATTTTTAATAAGTTTTAACAGTTAATTGGGCCCATTATACAATCTTCTGATTGTGTAATGGGCTTTTGACGATGGTCAAAGTATCAAATGACAAGACATTTGACAGAAAAATAGAACTTTTATACAATAATGATATCTGATTTAATTATGGGGGAAAATGTGGAATGAAGCAGAAGAAAAAAGTTGCTTATCGGATCACATTATATATTATGACATTGCAGATTGTGATATTTGTCATGTTATATATTTTCATGAGCAAAACAATTACAGGGAATATTCGTGAAAATACAGTTGAAAGCATGAAAACGATTGTTGATGACAGATCGCAGATCATAGAAAGCTATGTCCGTAAGGCAGAAGGCTATCTGACTGCATATAGCAGGGCAGGAGAAATTGCGGATCTTTTGGCAGACCCATCCAATCCCGACGCTGTCGCTGCCGCTCAGAGATATACTGAAATGTTCAGTGGAGATATAGAGCGCCTGGAAGGGATCTATGTGAGTGAATGGAATACTCACGTGTTGGCACATACAAATAAGGATGTAGTCGGCATTACTACAAGGGAGGGGGAGTCCCTTAAAGCTTTGCAGGATTCCATGATGTCAGCAGATGGTGTATATAATGCCGGTTTTATTTTTTCACCGGCCAGTGAGAAACAGATCGTATCCATGTATCGTGCGTGCCTGGATGAAAACGGAAAACCGATTGGATTGGTAGGAGCAGGAATTTTTATTTCTGGGTTAAAAGAAGAACTTAACAATTTGCCTACCGCAGGGTTGAAAAATGCACGTTATTATTTGATTAATACCCAGACAGGTGAATATATTTTTCATGATGAGGAAGAAAAGCTTGGACAATCAGTGGAGGAAGCTTTTATTGTCAATATCGTAAAGGAACTGAACGAAAATGGTGGCACTTCTCATGGGACGGAATATTTAGAATATACAGATGGTGGAGAGGACAGTATTGCTGCTTATCATTACTTTCCAGACAGAAACTGGTTGTTTATTTTGACAGATACAGAGGATGAAATTTTCATGACGGCGAATGTTGCCAGAGTAGAACTTCTCACACTTTGTATTGTGGCACTTGTATTTTTGATGTTATTGACGTATTTTGTTATTTCACGGTTTATGAAGCCACTTTCGCCGATTACGAATACATTACTTCAAATCGCAGACTGTAATATCAGTGATAAGGGAGAGCTGCATAAGTATGCTGACAGAAATGACGACCTGGGAGAGATGGCTACGGCCTCTGACAAAGTCATTAAATCGCTGAATCATATATTGGGGACGCTCCGGTCATGTTGCATGAAGCTGAATGAAAAGGCAGTATCTCTTCGGGGCTCTTCCACGGAGCTGGTGGAGTGTGTGACTAACAATATTTCTACGACACAGCAGCTTTCTTCCAGTTTGGATCATGTTAACAATGCGATTGAAAGCATTAACGGAGAAGTTGAAAGTATGCACCTCAGTATCAGTGAAGTGGCGGACAGTTTGCGTAACAGCTCTAAATTCAGTGATGATATGATGGATGGTGCAATGCAAATGAAGGGAAGTGCAAATGCTTCTTTTCAGAATACGAGTATGCAGTTGGAAGAGACGAAAGATTCTGTAAAGGCTGCGCTGGAAAAACTGAATAATTTGTCACAGATTAACGGCATGGCATCGGCAATTCTGGATATTTCCAATCAGACGAATCTGTTATCCATCAATGCTTCTATTGAAGCGGCCAGATCCGGCGAAATGGGAAGAGGGTTTGCTGTAGTGGCAGAAGAAATCAGTAAACTGGCAGAAAATTCCAGAGGGACTGCGGCACATATTCAGAAATTGTGTGAGGCGTCTAATGACAGCATTGATGAAGTGAATCGGTGTATGGGGGCGATCCTGGAGTATATGGAAGGTGAGGTACTTGAAAGTTTTGGTGATCTTGCTGAGAAATCTAACCATTACACTGTTTCAGTAGAGGCTATCAAACAGGATATAGAAAAATTAAGCGTATTTGTCAAGGAACTTCAGACTTCGATCACGCAGATCTCGGATAATGTTATGGATGTAAAAAATATATCAGAACAAAATAGTATTGCTATCAATGAGATTGTGAGAAAAAGTGAGAGTACGGAGGACATTGCAGTGGAAATTCAGAACCAGGCGGAAGAAAATACAGAAATGGCAGACAGTCTGGAAGATATAGTGAATGGATTTACACTGGACTAGCCTAGAAAGATGTGAGGAAGGATTTTTTAAAACCTGAGCCTTGGCAGTATTTTGGATATTCAGAATACTGACAGGGCCCAGGTTTTTTCTTATAAAATTATTGATGTTCCAGTATCATTTTTAATGTGTGCAATGCATAGAGCTGAAATGCTTTCCGATCTTTTTTCAGGGAATCGGTAACTTCAAAAAACAGTTCGGAAGCTCTGTATTCCCGTTTGAAAAAAGGTTCAAACAGAACGTCCCATTGGGGAAGGTATGTGGATAGTTTTCTCGTATAACAGTTTTGGGCTTTTGCCTGTATGCGGTTTTCTTTGTCTACAAAAGAGGCGATGGATTTGTGAATGGCCACGTCTTCTATAGGAAGATAATAATAGTCTTTATAGTTGGAATAAAAATATTTCAATTCTTCCTCGTAAAGAGGAACTTTCAGAGCCCCTGTCGATTCCTTTCCGATGAAGTAACAGAAATTGGCATTGCAGGATATTTCTTTTGGAAGAGGAGTGGGCAAACTGAGCTTCATAAAGAGTTCCTGCTTTTGTCTGCCATTTATGTCACGGTAGTAGTTCGCCTGCACCTTTTTTACTTTTGTCTCATCAGAGAAGATATTACTATAGGCGAGAATCGGAAGGATATGGAACATACCTGTAAGATCATCCGTATTGTGGCATAAGATGGTATCGAGATCCTGCGTCATTCCGTTTTTTATAAAATTATGATAGATGTCGATCAATTGTCCCCCGTCGAAAAGATCTTCCCGGACAATCCCCAGAAACTGTTCCAGCGTCTTTTGCTTGCAGTTGGACAATTTTAAAAAGTTTTTAAGAGGAGAAATACGTCTGTAGATATCAATGCCTTTAAAAGCTGAAAAATCATAGGGAAGTCCATATTGGACACATTTTTGTAAAATAAACGGAAGGTCAAAATTGTTGCCATTGAAATGGATTAAATGCGTATAATTTGAAGCAAATTGAAAAAAGGTCTCAACGATCTGCCTTTCATCTTCATAAGAAGTCGCAAACCACTGGATTGTACGCCACTTTTCATTTTCATGATAGGCACAGCCTATCAAATAAAGTATAGAATTTTTAGCTGCAAAACCGGTGGTTTCGATATCGATAAAAAGAGCTTTGGATAAAGGCACTTCTTTTTCAAGAGGATAGGTAAGATCGATATCTGCAAGTATTCTACGGATAGTACGCATAGAGGCCTCCTGGTATATAGTGGAAATCAAATGCTCGCAAAGCTCGCATGATTTCCTCTGGTAAATATAAGCTCCAAAATCCAGCTGTGCTGCGCCCATCTGGCGCTGCCAGAGGCAGCTAAAAGATTTTGTCGCAAACATGTCAGAGAAATCAAATGCTCGCAAAGCTCGCGCTTGATTTCTTTCTGACATGTTACATTGTAACATGAATCTGAAATTTATAGTAGTATTTTTGTAGAAAAAATAGTATGATTGGAAGAGGATAATGTACTCTCAGTGGGCAAAAGCGTATATTCCCCTGTTCACTGAGGGCAGCAAAAGAGAAAGAAAGAAGGGTAGAAAATGGCGAAATTGACGTTTACGGGTGGGATTCATCCGTATGATGGAAAAGAGCTGTCCAAAGATAAACCAATCAAAGCCATATTGCCGAAGGGGGAGCTAGTATATCCAATGTCACAGCATATTGGAGCGCCTGCGGTGCCCATAGTGGCAAAAGGTGATCGTGTTCTAACGGGGCAGAAAATTGCAGAAGCGGGAGGATTTGTATCGGCGCCGATTTATGCCACAGTCTCCGGAACGGTTAAGGCGATAGAACCGAGGCGGATTGTCACCGGAGATGTGGTTACGAGTATTGTCCTGGAAAATGATAATTTATATGAAGAAGTGACATATGGACCGGTGAAACCACTGGAAGAGCTGACGAAGGAAGAGATCATCGGGCTGATTCGGGAAGCGGGAGTAGTCGGTATGGGAGGCGCAGGCTTCCCGACGCATGTCAAGCTCTCTCCAAAGGAGCCTGAAAAGATAGAATATGTAATTGCAAATTGTGCGGAATGTGAGCCTTATCTGACATCAGATTATCGGAGGATGATAGAGGAGCCAGAAAAGATCGTGGAGGGCATGAAAGTCATTCTGCGGCTCTTTGATAAGGCGAAAGGAATTTTGGCTGTAGAGGATAACAAGCCGGACTGTGTTGCTGCACTGAAAAAACTGACAGCAGATGAAAAGGATATTACGGTAAAGGCATTGAAGACAAAGTATCCTCAGGGCGCAGAGAGGCAGCTGATTTATGCATCTACAGGACGTGCGATCAATTCCGGTATGCTTCCTGCCGATGCGGGATGCATCGTGGATAATGTGGATACCATTGTGGCAATCAATCAGGCTGTCAGAGAG
The DNA here is from genome assembly GCA_910587635.1 of uncultured Lachnospiraceae bacterium. Lineage (GTDB taxonomy): Bacteria > Bacillota > Clostridia > Lachnospirales > Lachnospiraceae > VSOB01. The sequence goes on along the minus strand of CAJUNB010000027.1, from coordinate 43,062 downwards.
GGGAAACCTCTGATGCACCGTATTGTCACTGTGACGGGAGATGCAGTGACGGATCCTCGCAATTTTATCGTCCGTATCGGGACGAATTATCATGAACTGGTTGAGGAAGCGGGGGGATTTAAGACGGAGCCTGCGAAAATCGTATCCGGTGGTCCGATGATGGGCTTTGCCTTATTTGGTCTGGATGTGCCTACGACGAAGACGTCTTCCGCATTGTTGTGTATGACGGAAGATGAAGTATCCAGGTATGAGCCGAGTGCCTGCATCAATTGCGGCAGATGTGTGGAAGTATGTCCGGGACGGGTGCTTCCCAGTAAGCTGGCAGATTTTGCGGAACAGGGAGATGACGAAAAGTTCCTTGCATACAACGGTATGGAATGCTGTGAGTGCGGCTGTTGCAGCTATGTGTGTCCGGCGAAGCGGCCCTTGACCCAGGAAATTAAGTCCATGCGTAAAATACAGCTGGCGAAAAAGAAGAAATAGGAGGTACTGACTGTAATGAGTGATTTGATGAAAGTGTCATCCAATCCGCATATCCGCTCCAAGGCGACTACCGGAAGTATTATGGGAGCCGTGGTGCTTGCCCTGCTTCCCGCCACTTTTTTTGGGGTCTATAATTTCGGACTGCATGCACTGATTTTAATTCTGGTAACAGTGGCATCCACTGTGCTGACAGAGTACATATATGAACTGTTGATGAAAAAGACGATTACGGTAGGAGATCTTTCAGCTACGGTGACGGGTCTTTTGCTGGCTCTGAACCTTCCACCGGGAGCGCCTCTCTGGATTGGTGTTGTGGGGGGCATTTTTGCGATTCTCGTGGTGAAGATGCTCTTTGGCGGCCTGGGACAGAACTTTATGAATCCTGCATTGGGCGCCAGATGTTTTCTTCTGATTTCTTTTGCCTCCATTATGACGAATTTTGACTGTGACGCCTATACGGGAGCCACACCTCTTACGGCGCTGAAAGCCGGTGAGAGCGTCAATGTAATGGATATGATTTTAGGACATACCGGCGGAACGATCGGAGAGACTTCCATGATAGCTATTGTATTGGGCGCCTGCATTCTGATTATGCTGGATATCATCGATCTGCGGATTCCGGGAACCTATATTGTGAGCTTTGTAATTTTTATCGTACTGTTCAGTGGCCGGGGCTTTGACAGCGCTTATATTTCTGCACAGCTGGCCGGAGGCGGTCTGATGCTGGGAGCATTCTTTATGGCGACGGATTATGTGACCAGGCCGATTACGAAGTGGGGGCAATATCTGTTTGGAATCTTTCTGGGCATTATGACAGGTATTTTCCGTCTGTTTGGCCCGGGAGCCGAGGGTGTATCTTATGCGATTATCATCGGAAACCTGCTGGTGCCTTTGATTGAAAAAGTAACACTTCCAAAAGCGTTTGGTAAAGGAGGCGAAAGGGTATGAAAAATATGTTAAAAGAAGCAGCCATCCTTTTTGCCATCACAGTGATCGCAGGGGCGATTCTTGGATTTATTTATGATATGACAAAAGAGCCCATCGCCGAGCAAAATGAGAAGGCCAAGAGAGAAGCCTGCCAGGAAGTATTCGGAGATGCCCAGGAATTTGTGAATCTGGATATCAGCGAAGAAGAGGCGGCTGTGGTACTGGCGGCAAACGGCTATGATAAGGCCTCCGTCAACGAGGCGATGGAAGCAAAAGATGCTTCGGGGACAGTGCTGGGCTATGTGATGATTATCACTTCCCATGACGGTTACGGCGGGGATATTCAGTTTTCCATGGGGGTTCGTATGGATGGAACCGTGAACGGTATTTCCCTGTTATCCATTTCGGAGACGCCGGGCCTGGGTATGCGGGCGGAAGAAGTATTGAAGCCTCAGTTTACAGAGAAGCATGCCGCTGCATTTACTTATACAAAGACAGGAGCGGTATCGGAGGACCAGATCGATGCCATTAGCGGGGCGACGATTACTACCAATGCCGTCGTAAGCGGCGTAAATGCAGGACTTAGTTATTTCCAGAATGGTTTGGAAGGAGGAATGAGAGGTGAACAGTAATTCCGCAGGGGAAAGACTTTATAATGGTATCGTCAAAGAAAATCCAACTCTCGTACTGATGCTCGGTATGTGCCCTACACTGGCGGTCACGACTTCCGCCATGAATGGGCTTGGTATGGGACTGACGACTACAGTGGTGTTGGCGCTGAGCAATGCGATTATTTCGCTTCTTCGGAATATCATTCCCGACAAAGTGAGGATTCCGGCTTTTATCGTTATCATCGCTTCTTTTGTAACGGTAGTGGAGATGGTGCTACAGGCATATCTTCCGTTTCTGTACAGCGCTCTTGGTATTTATATTCCATTGATCGTAGTGAACTGTATTATTTTGGGGAGGGCGGAGTCCTATGCTTCTAAAAATGCCGTGCTGCCTTCTCTGTTTGACGGTATTGGTATGGGACTTGGTTTTTCCGCAGCGTTGACAGTGATCGGAGCAGTGAGGGAAATATTGGGCGCCGGAGAAGTGTTCGGTTTCCATTTCATGCCGGCATCTTACGTGCCATTTAGTATTTTTGTTATGGCTCCGGGCGCATTTTTTGTATTGGCCTGTCTGACGGCAATTCAAAATAAAGTAAAAATCATCGGAGAAAAGAAGGGCAAAGATATGTCCAAAATCCAATCAGGCTGTAATTCTGACTGTATGAACTGCAGCGACAGCGGCTGTTCCAAACGGTTCTATGGAACCGGAGAACCGGAGGTCACTGAAAAGGAAAGCCACACAGAAGAGGAGGTAAAGTAGGATGACATCCACATGGAAAGAACTATTGATTATCCTGATCGGTTCCAGCCTGGTGAGCAATGTGGTGCTCAGTCAGTTCCTGGGGCTGTGCCCGTTCCTCGGCGTATCAAAGAAGATAGAGACAGCGGCCGGAATGGGAAGCGCCGTTATCTTTGTCATTACACTGGCGTCTGCGGTGGCGGGTCTCATCTATAAATTTATCCTTATGCCGCTGGATATCACTTATTTGCGGACGATCGTATTTATTCTTGTTATTGCGGCCCTTGTTCAGTTTGTAGAGATGGTGCTGAAAAAATTTATGCCTGGTCTGTATGTGGCGTTGGGCGTATATCTGCCTCTGATTACGACAAACTGTGCCGTACTTGGGGTGGCGCTGACGAACGTGCAGAAGGAATATGGAATATTGGCCGGCATCGTGAACGGTTTCGCAACGGCGGTAGGGTTTACGATAGCTATCGTTATTTTGGCCGGTATCCGGGAAAAGATGGAACATAATGATGTGCCCCAGTCTTTCCGGGGAATGCCCATCGTACTTGTGACGGCGGGACTGATGGCCATTGCATTTTGCGGATTTGCAGGATTGTTGAGGGGGTAGGAGATGAGTATTACAGGGATTTTAACAGCGACGGCAGTGGTAGGGCTCGTTGGCCTGTTTATCGGCCTCTTCCTTGGCATTGCGGCGATCAAATTTGAAGTAAAGACAGATGAAAAAGAAGAAGCTGTACTGGGGGTGCTTCCGGGCAACAACTGTGGCGGCTGCGGCTATGCAGGCTGTTCCGGCCTGGCGGCGGCTATTGCCAAAGGAGAGGCGCCGGTCAATGCCTGTCCGGTAGGAGGCGAGAAGGTAGGACAGAAGATTGCAGAGATCATGGGTGTGGAGGCAGAATCGGGAGGACGAAAAGTAGCTTTTGTCAAATGTATCGGGACTTGTGAAAAGGCAAATGTAGATTATGAATACCATGGAAGTCAGGACTGCCGTATGGTTTCTTTTGTACCGGCAGGGGGACCAAAGAGCTGTAGCTATGGCTGCGCGGGATACGGAAGTTGTGTACGGGCCTGTCCTTTTGATGCCATTCATGTGGTGGACGGCGTGGCGGTTGTGGATAAAGAGGCATGTAAAGCCTGTGGAAAATGTGTTGAGGCCTGTCCGAAGCATCTGATTGAACTGATTCCCTATGAGGCAAAGCACCAGGTAGCCTGCAGTTCCAAGGACAAGGGGCCTGTTACAATAAAGGCATGTCAGACGGGATGTATCGCCTGCCAGCTCTGTAAAAAGAACTGTCCTAGCGATGCGATTGTAATAGAGGACTTCCATGCCAGGATAGATTACGAGAAATGTACGGGCTGTGGTATTTGTAAGGAGAAATGTCCGAAAAAGGTTATTTTATAGGGATTTGGACTTTATCTTCCTAATAAATAAAAGCGAAAAAGGGGCTGTCGCAAAATTGTGATATGCTCCTTTTTAAATCCTTGCCATCCGATCTGTTCTGTGCTATATTAAAATGCAAATGAATTGCATTTGCATTTACAGAAACGTCATGTAGAAGGAAGCGTGCAGATGCCAACGGATGAAAAGGATGGAAATATGAAAGAAATTGTAATAGAAACGATAGTGGACAGTGTGAAGCTGCTCCCTTTTTTATTGTTGACTTATCTGCTGATGGAGTGGCTGGAACACAAAACGGAAGACATGACAAGACAGGCCATAGAAAGATCGGGCCGGTTCGGGCCGCTCCTTGGTGCGGTGCTGGGAGCGTTCCCCCAGTGTGGATTCTCTGCCGCAGGAAGCGGATTATACGCAGGCAGAGTCATTACATTGGGAACATTGCTCGCTATTTATTTATCTACTTCCGATGAGATGCTGCCGATTATGATATCCCAGGGAGCGCCTACGGGATTGATTGCCCGGATATTACTATGTAAAGTGTCGATAGGCTTTTTGGCTGGTCTTGCGATAGATATCTGGGCCGGGAAAAGGGCTGGTAAAGGTTTAAAGGTAGAAAAAGCAGGAAAGATATCCGAAAAGACAGGAAAGGGAGCGGTTTACAGACGTTGTCATGGCTGTTGTATGAGAGCGGACGACGGTACACATAGCAGAAGCGGCCATCCAGAGGTTCCCATTTGGAGAGCGGCGCTGCAGCATACACTGCAAGTGACATTCTTTCTCTTTCTTGTGACATTTTGTTTTAATACGGCGTTGTTTTATATAGGAGAAGAGGCGCTGTCTAATCTGTTTCTGAAGTATGGTATTTTAGGGGAGCTGACAGCGGGATTGATCGGACTGATTCCCAACTGCGCTTCATCGGTTATGATTACGCAGCTCTATTTGGAAGGCGTACTGAGTTTTGGCGCCATGCTCAGCGGATTGCTGACTGGCTCCGGCGTCGGGCTGCTTGTATTGTACCGGGTCAATCGTAGCTGGAAAGAAAACGTCGCCGTTACAGCTCTTTTGTATGTGATAGGAACGGCCTGTGGGATTTTGGTCAATACAACGATTTCCGGGGTGTAAAGAAAGAAGCGTAATGGGGCGAGAGTCAGATATTGAAATGGGAAAATTAAGGGATGGAAGAACAAAGTAACATTTGGAAAAAATTGAAAAAAACAAAACAGAGAGAGCAGGTCTTTCGGATTTTGAGTAGTTCGGCAGGACCGATGAGCGCAGCGGATATTTACCAGGAGCTTCTGGTGCGCAGTGGGACATGCAGCTATGCCATATCTACGGTGTACCGTATTTTGCAGGCGTTTGAGGCCGCCCATTTTGTCAGTAAGATGAGCCTGTCGGGCTCGGACATGGCGTATTATGAATGGAATGAGGACTGCCACAGGCACTATGCGATCTGCCTGAAATGCCATAAGCGGATACCGCTCAAAGAATGCCCTTTTCAGCAGATGTACATGCCGGAGACGGAAGAGTCGTTTCGGATTACAGGACACAGAGTGGAAGTCTATGGGTACTGCGGAGGGTGTACGCCGGAGTGAAAGAATGGCTTTGAAGGGATGAAATTTGAAGACGGGATTCTGACCGTTAGTATCCTTATAGCCAATTTTTGCATAACGCCGAAAACGCAAAATTTGTTGCAAAACGCCTTTTTATGATAAAGTAATTCATAAGTTATTAAAAAAATATAAAATTTATAAGATAATTTTGAACGGAAATTAACTATACAAAAGTTGGTATGGGTATTCTGTATCTGCTTTAACTACCTATATATTAGCAGTCAGTCAGGCGTTTATGACAGGGTAAGAGACATTATTTTTTCTTCTTTTCTTAAGAAAATTTACAAGTTTCTTAGAGATAGACTTGGTAGAATCTATCAGAAGGCCGGGCAGATCAACTTGCCGGTTAAAGTTTTCTACAGGAGGAGAAGAAAATGAGAAACAGTATGAGGAAAATAATTTTGTTGTTGGGAATGACATGCATGATGAGCCTTGCTCTGTGCGCCTGCGGAGACGAAGCAGAAATGCAGGATTTGCAGGAAACGGAAAGTGAAGCGGAGGCGGAAGATTCACAGGACGGGGAAAGTGAGACTGACATGGGGGATTCACAGGATAAGGAAAATGCAGGGGTAACAGAGGATTTGGAACGTGATAGTTCGCAGGCAGAGCCTCCCAAATCGGATACGGAATTGGCAGCCGATTCATGGACTGACACGGCGCCGAATCTGGAAGGAGATATTAAAGATATCCAGGACGGGAAACTTACAGTCATAGAGGCTATCTTAGAAAAGTCGGACAATGGCGGAGATATTATGGTATCGCCGGCAGAGGGTGCAGATGATTCCGGTTTCAATAAGATCACGGTTATTTATGATGAGAATACCCTGTTTGCAATAAGGACGATCTACGACGGAGGGGCCAGGTATGAGATGTCAGAAGGTACGGCTTCCGATTTGGACAAGGGACAGATGGTTAAGGTGTGGGGAAATTACACAGGCAGCGAACTAAAGGCGGAGCAGATCTGTATCGTAAAAGTGGCGTAAACGAAAAGTGGTAGGATTTGTCTGAGAAAAGGGTGTCAAGAAAAAATACTTGACACCCTTTTTTTTTTCCTGTATGATAAACCAAGTGTGAGAGCCTTATAGGAGAAGTTATGGAGAAAATCGTAGAGCAGGGAATCTTATATGATTTTTACGGAGAGCTTCTGACAGAACATCAGAGGCGGCTCTATGAAGACGCCGTATATAACGACTTGTCTCTGCGGGAGATCGCTGATGAAAACTGCATCAGCAGGCAGGGCGTTCACAATCTTCTCCGGCGCTGTGACAAGATTCTGGAAGGGTACGAAAAAAAGCTTCATTTGGTAGAGAAGTTTATCCGCATCAAAAAAAAGGCGGAAGAGATGGAAGAACTGAGTCGGCAGGCACAGACAGATTTTGACAGTTTACAGGGAAATCGGACCTCTTCGGACGGTTCGTGGGTGATGCAGCGGATGGGGCAGCTCGCACGGGAAATAATAGAGGAGTTATAAATGGCATTTGAGAGCTTAACGGATAAACTGCAGAATGTGTTCAAAAAGCTTCGGGGTAAAGGGCGTCTTACAGAAGAAGATGTCAAGGTTGCCTTGAAAGAAGTGAAGATGGCGCTGTTAGAAGCAGATGTAAACTTTAAGGTTGTCAAACAGTTTATTAAATCGGTGGAAGAGCGGGCCGTAGGCACGGATGTGATGAACGGGCTCAATCCGGGGCAGATGGTTATCAAGATCGTAAATGAGGAAATGGTTGCCCTGATGGGGTCGGAGACAACGGAAATAAAGCTCCAGCCGGGCAAAGCCGTTACTGTCATTATGATGTGCGGTCTTCAGGGTGCCGGGAAAACAACGACGACTGCCAAGATTGCGGGTAAGCTGAAATTAAAAGGGAAAAAATCCCTGCTCGTTGCTTGTGACGTGTACAGACCGGCGGCAATTAAACAGCTGCAGATCAACGGGGAGAAGCAGGAAGTGGATGTATTTTCCATGGGGGAAAACCACAGTCCTGTGGATATTGCCAGAGCCGCACTGGAGCATGCAGCCAAATATGGACACAATATTGTCATACTGGATACTGCGGGACGTTTGCACATCGATGAGGAGATGATGCAGGAGCTGCAGGAGATCAAGGCAAATGTAGATGTACATCAGACACTTCTCGTAGTGGATGCCATGACGGGACAGGATGCCGTCAATGTGGCGAAGGATTTCAATGATAAAGTAGGAATAGACGGTGTTGTCCTTTCTAAAATGGACGGCGATTCCAGAGGCGGTGCTGCTCTTTCCGTAAAAGCTGTAACAGGGAAGCCTATTTTGTATGTAGGTATGGGAGAAAAGCTCTCTGATCTGGAGCAGTTTTATCCAGATCGTATGGCCAGTCGTATCCTCGGAATGGGCGATGTGCTTTCCCTGATCGAAAAGGCACAGAGCAGTATTGATATTGATGCGGATAAAGAAAAAGAGATGGTAGGCAGGCTGAAGAAGGGGAAATTCGATTTCGAAGATTACCTGGAAAGTATGTCGCAGATGAAAAAAATGGGCGGGCTTTCCAGCCTTCTGTCCATGATGCCCGGTATGGGCGGCGGCAAGCTGGGAGATATCAGCTCGATGATTGATGACAGACAACTGTCCCACATGGAGGCGATCGTGCTGTCCATGACGCCCCAGGAGAGGAAAAATCCGAAGCTGTTAAATCCGAGCCGTAAACACAGGATTGCCAGAGGCGCAGGAGTGGATATCAGTGTTGTCAATCGTTTTATCAAACAGTTTGAACAGTCTCAGAAAATGATGAAGCAGTTCCCCGGTATGATGGGTGGATTTGGTAGCAAAAAGGGGAAATTCAAACTCCCTTTTTAGATACATGATATACAATTAGACGGGCATGAGACCGTACAAGTGAAATTATTTCGGAGGTGAAAAAAATGGCAGTAAAAATCAGATTGAGAAGAATGGGACAGAAGAAGGCTCCTTTTTATAGAATCGTTGTAGCTGATTCCCGTTCCCCCAGAGATGGAAGATTTATCGAAGAAATCGGAACATTGGATCCGAACACAGATCCCAGTACCTTCAAGGTAAATGAAGAGCTGGCAAAAAAGTGGCTTGCAAACGGAGCGCAGCCTACAGAAGCTGTTAGCAGGATTTTTAAGAAAGCAGGTATTGCGAAATAGCAACTTGTTATCGCCTGCACATTGTGCAGACAGACTTCTGGAGGTGGATTATGAAGGAATTGGTTGAGGTAATTGCAAAGGCCCTTGTGGACAATCCTGATGAAGTGCTGGTGACAGAAAAGGAAAATGGCAAAAATATAACGGTGGAGCTTCATGTAGCGCCGTCGGATATGGGAAAGGTCATCGGGAAACAAGGCAGAATTGCAAAAGCAATCCGCTCTGTTGTAAAGGCAGCATCATCGAAAGACAATAAGAAAGTGGATGTAGAAATCATCTGACAGACAGGGGCGATTCATGAGAGTCGTCCTTTGTTTATGCACAGGCCTCATGAAGAAGTTTGTCACAAAAGCAGCATGCGGGCCGTGCGGCGAGCAGGGAAGAAAGCTATTCCCTGTTTGATTGGCAGGAGCTTATTGGATAGGAAATAAATATGGAAAAATTATTAAAGGTGGGGGCGATTACGTCTACCCATGGAATCAAAGGAGAAGTGAAAGTATTTCCACTGACAGACGATGCAAGGCGTTTTCGGAAATGCAGGGAATTGATACTGGATACAGGAAAAGAAAAGAAAGTGCTGGAAGTGGAAGGGGTCAAATTTTTTAAACAGTTTGTCATTCTCAAATTCAGAGGCTATGACAGTATCAATGAGATAGAATGTTATAGAGGAAAGGAACTGTATGTGACAAGGGAAAATGCGGTTCCACTTGGAAGGGATGAGTATTTTGTGGCCGATTTGCTGGGAATGCAGGTGCTTGACGAGTCGGATAAAGAGGTAGGCACACTGGAAGATGTGATTGAGACAGGAGCCAATGATGTGTACTCTGTGGTGACCCGGGAAGGAAAAGAAATCTTGCTGCCGGCAATCAAAGACTGTATTCTGGATGTGGATATTCAGGCAGGCAGGATGTATGTGAGAATACTGCCGGGATTGCTGAACTGAAGAGGAGATACTGTGAAATTTCATATTCTGACATTGTTTCCTGATATGGTAGATACTTGTCTGCAGACAAGTATATTGGGAAGGGCAGCCGATAATGGATGTATATCCTTTCACACTGTAAATATCAGGGACTATACACTGGATAAGCATAAAAAAGTGGACGATTACACATATGGAGGCGGCGCAGGTATGGTGATGCAGGCGCAGCCTGTTTACGATGCCTGGAAATCTGTACAAAAAGATGGAGAGCGGATACGGACCGTATATGTGACTCCTCAGGGACGCACTTTTACCCAGGAGATTGCCAGAGAGATGGCTGGAGAAGAAGAGTTAATCTTTTTGTGCGGACATTATGAGGGCGTGGATGAGCGGGTATTGGAGGAGACCGTGACAGATTATATTTCCATCGGAGACTATGTACTGACCGGCGGAGAATTGCCAGCCATGGTTATGGTGGATGCCATTGCGAGACTTGTGCCGGGGGTGCTCCACAATGCCGAATCTGCACAGACGGAGAGCTTTCAGAACGGACTCCTGGAATATCCTCAATATTCCCGCCCTTTTTGCTGGAACGGGAAAGAGGTGCCGGAAGTGCTCGTATCGGGGGATCATAAAAAGATAGAAAAATGGCGCCAGGAACAATCGATGGCCCGTACAAAGGAACGAAGACCGGATCTGTATGAAAAATATATCAGTGAAAATACTTGCATTTGTAAATAAGTTATGATACATTATTAATGTTGCGAAAGTGAGATGGTCCTCTGTTGCACAGTGCATTAAGAACATCCGAGGAAACAAGGAGGCACAGAATGAACGATATTATTAAAAGCATTGAAGCGGAACAGTTAAAGCCGGAAGTTCAGGAATTTCATGTGGGCGATACTGTGAAAGTGTATGGAAAGATCAAAGAGGGAAACCGGGAAAGAATCCAGGTGTTTGAAGGCATCGTACTGAAAAGACAGGGTGGAAGCAGTCGGGAGACATTTACAGTCAGAAAGACTTCCAACGGTGTAGGCGTAGAGAAGACATGGCCGCTGCATTCTCCCAATGTAGAAAAGATCGAAGTTGTAAGAAGAGGTAAAGTAAGACGTGCGAAACTGAATTATTTAAGAAAGCGCGTCGGTAAGAAAGCGAAAGTAAAAGAATTGATGAGATAGTTACAGACCAGCCGTAGGGTCTCGCTGTAACAGTAGGATAGGAAAAGCAGAGGGACAGCTGATTGCAGTTGTCCTTTTTTTTCTATCTGAAATTGTTTTGCGATTCCAGCGGGTGCGATTCCTTATTATACACATTCGTGCGAGAGAAAGATGTCATTATGTGACCGCATTCGGTGCGGTAAAGCGTCCAAGTCCCTTATGCGTGAGGGATTTGAGAAATTGATGCGGACTTGTCCGCTTTGGTCTTTATTTATATTATGAGGTAGGCATGGGAAGAAGAAAAGGCGGTCTCAGTTTTTACAGGAAAAAAAAGAAGATCAGCAGTACGGCGATACGGGAAATTGCGGAGTGGTTTTTTCTCGTTTTTACGGCGGTTTTAATAGCTACGGTTCTCGTGCTTTCTATCGGTATGCGGACGAGTGTGATCGGAGTTTCCATGGAGCCTGGACTGTACAATGGCCAGGAGATTCTGATCAATCACTTTATCTATAAGCTTGTCAGTCCCAAGCGGGGGGACGTTATCGTATTTTTACCGAATGGAAACCAGAATACCCACTATTATGTAAAACGGGTGGTGGGGCTGCCGGGAGAAACGGTACAAATACAAAATGAGGCCCTCTATATCAATGGAGTGTTGGCAGAAGAAGACGGAAGCTATGATAAGATAGCCGATGCGGGTATCGCAGAAAATGAGATCACTCTGGGCAGTGATGAATATTTCGTGCTGGGGGACAATCGGAACAGCAGTGAGGACAGTCGTTCCGGGAATATCGGTCCTGTGAAGCGGGAAAATATTACAGGAAAGGCCTGGTTCCATATGGCATCTTCAGGAAGCGGTATGGGATTTATCAAATAGACAAAAGGGGCAGTACATGAATTATCAATGGTATCCTGGGCATATGACGAAAGCAAAACGTATGATGCAGGAAAACAGCAAGCTTATCGATCTGATGATAGAGTTGGTGGATGCCAGAATCCCAACGAGCAGCAGGAATCCCGATATCGATGAGATCGGGAAAAATAAGTCCCGCCTGATCATATTGAATAAATCGGATCTGGCGGACGAGACTGCTAATAAGATTTGGATGGAATATTTTCAGAAAAAGGGCTTTTATGCTGTGGAAGTTAATTCCAGGTCCGGAGCCGGAGTCAGATCGATTCAGTCTGTCGTACGGGAAGCCTGCAGGGAAAAAATCGAGAGAGACAGAAAAAGAGGGATTTTAAACAGACCGGTTCGTGCCATGGTGGTGGGGATACCCAATGTGGGAAAATCCACTTTTATCAATGCCTTTGCCGGCAAAGCATGTACAAAGACAGGAAATAAACCGGGAGTGACAAAGGGAAAACAGTGGATTCGTCTTGGAAAAGGTGTGGAGATGCTGGATACGCCCGGGATTCTCTGGCCGAAATTCGAAGATCAACAGGTGGGGCTTTTGCTTGCCCTGATTGGATCGATCAAAGATGAAATTCTCCTAACCGAAGAACTGGCAGTGGAATTGATCGGACTCTTACGGCAGTTGTATCCGGGAACGCTGCAGAATCGGTTCGGTATAGAGGAAACGGGAGAAAATTTTTCTCTGTTGCAGGAAATCTGTATCAGGCGCAGGTGTTTTACAAAAGGAGAAGAGCCTGATCTGAGAAAGGCTTCTGCCATGTTAATGGAAGAATTCAGAAATGGAAAGCTGGGAAGGATTACTCTGGAAAAACCGGAGTGAGCGGAAGATAAGATGAAAAAAATTGTCAAAGAATTACTGGACACAAGTATATATTTGCTCGTTGTACTCGTATTGACTTATCTTGTCATTACTTTTGTGGGGCAACGGACTCAGGTGAGCGGCAGTTCCATGGAGACTACCCTCAGTGATGAGGATAATCTGATTGTAGATAAGATATCTTATCGGTTTAGCGAACCGAAGCGGTTTGATATCATTGTCTTTCCTTTTGAATATGAAGAAGATACGTATTATATCAAACGTATTATCGGTATGCCGGGAGAACGGGTGCAAATCGACGGAGAAGGCAATATTTATATTGATGGTGAGGTGCTGGAGGAGTCTTACGGCAGGGAAATTATGGAATCGCCGGGACGGGCCTGGGAAGAGATCACACTGGCAGAAGACGAATACTTTGTGCTGGGGGACAATCGGAACCACAGTTCGGACAGCAGAGATCCCAGTGTGGGCAATATTAAGCGGAAGGATATTATCGGACGGGCCTTTCTCAGAATATGGCCATTTGAAAAGTTTGGAATACTGAGACATCAGTAGGAAAGTGCGGCAGAGATGAAGCAGACGATTAGCAAAATAAGAGCAGAATTACAGGCAGCGGATGTATCCAGGCTGCCTGTTTTTATCAATACATATAAAGAGGATGACAGAGCCGGTGTCAGAAAACTGGCAGACATCGCCCGAAAAAAAATGGCAGATTATGAAAAAGAACTATCCCGTATAGAGGCGATGTGTTTTTATGAAAAGAAATATAGTGAGTATTCTTATATATGTGGTATCGATGAGGTGGGGAGAGGACCACTTGCCGGTCCTGTGGTGGCAGGTGCCGTTATGTTGCCAAAAGACTGCAGAATATTATATTTAAATGACTCCAAACGGCTTACGGCTAAAAAAAGAGAGGAATTGTACGATATAATTATTGAGAAAGCGTTGGGCGTTGGTCTGGGATTTGTCAGCCCGGAAAGAATTGATGAAATTAATATTCTCCAGGCCACTTATGAGGCCATGCGGCAGGCGATAGGTAAGCTGTGCCATAGACCGGATATTCTGTTGAACGATGCGGTGACAATACCCGATGTGGAGATACGGCAGGTGCCGATCATCAAAGGAGATGCCAAAAGCATTTCCATTGCGGCAGCCAGTATTGTGGCAAAAGTGACGAGAGATCGGATGATGATGGAATATGACAGCTTACTTCCGGGCTATGACTTCGCATCCAACAAAGGGTATGGCTCAACAGCCCATATCGATGCGTTGAAAAGACTTGGTCCTAGTCCAATTCACAGAAAGAGTTTTCTTCGTAATCTGGAGATGCCGGAGTGATTTTTTGTTCACGAGAACAGAAGTAGCAGCTGATAGCGGCATCCGGGAAGAAAGCAGAAACAGGAGGCATCATGATATATAATAATCTGGCAAGTCTATTATCTTCAAATCTATCAGGTAAAAAGACGGTTTCTTCTTCTGGAGCAAGGCCGGAAGGAAGCGGAAAAGTGCAGACTGCGGATCAGGTGAGAAATTTATCTCCGGGTCAGACGATGAGCGGGGAAGTCGTGGGAAGAGAAGGGGATGAGATACAGATACGGATTGCGAAAGATACTGTCGTTACAGCGAAGATGGAAAAAGAGGTACAGATGGCAACAGGACAGACTGTTACTTTCCAGGTGCGTTCCAATTCTTCCGGGCTTCTTGCTCTGCGGCCTCTGTTTCAGAACATGGCACAGGAGAGTACGGCTCTGCGGGCTCTTGATCAGGCGGGAATTGAGATTAACGGAAAGAGTATGCAGATGGTATTTTCCATGATGGAAGAAGGAATGTCTATTGACAAAAATTCTCTGCAGGATATGTATCGACAGATCCTCAGTGTGCCCGAGGAGAATATTTCCTCAATTGTACAGATGAACAGGCTTCAGATTCCGGTAACGCCGGAAAATATCATGCAGTTTGAAGCTTATAAAAATTATGAACACCAGTTACTTGCTTCTTTTTCCCAGGTGGCAGAGGAGATTCCTCAGGCTGTACTGGATATTTTTGCAACCGGAAGTCCCCGGGAGGCAGCGGCGTTTATCAGTCAGCTGTTGACGATCTTCGAAGGGAAATTGGGAGAAGCTCCGGGCGAAATGGAAGGAGTGTTGCCGTCAGAGGGAACAGGTACGGCGGAAGCGGGAAAAGGCGGGACGGTTGTCGGGGAAACCCCTGTATCAATGGTTGTTACGGAAGACGGTTCAGGGGAGATTATCGTAAAAACAGCTGAGAAAATCGTGTCAGACATATTGGAGGAGCCGGGAAGTGAACTGGAAGGCTCCGGGAAGCTGGACAAAGAGGAGGGTGCAATTCCCAAAGAGGATCGGTCAAATCTGGCAGCGCTCATACGTAAAGCCGGTGGGAGCAGCGAATTGGCAGGGCAGATTTTGCGGGGAGAGATTGGAAAGGAAGCGCTGTATCGGGCCGTCAAAGAACTGAGCCTTCATGCCGGGGACCGGGGAACCCAGGAGGCGGTGAAAGATCTGTTTCTTTCCAAAGGGTTCCAGAAAATATTCCAGTCAAAAATGGACAGTCAATGGATGCTTACCACACCGGGAAGTGTGGAAAAGGAGAGTGTTTCCAGGCTGTATGAACGATTGAATGAACAGACGAGACAATTGACACAGGCTTTGTCGGAGTCTGTAAAGGCGGATTCTCCCCTGTATAAAAGTGTGGAAACTATAAGAGAAAACGTAGATTTCATGAACCAGTTGAATCAGACATATACGTATGTGCAGCTACCTTTGAAATTCAGAGGAGAAAATGCCCACGGAGAACTGTATGTGTATACAAATAAAAAAAGTCTGGCGAAAAGAGAGGGAACAGTCAGTGCGTTTCTGCATTTGGATATGGAACATCTGGGTATGGTGGACGTATATGTGGCGATGGAACAGGGCAGAATCAATACAAATTTCTATCTGGAAGATGAGGCTAGCCTGATACTTTTGGAAAAAAATATGGATATGTTGACAAAGCGACTGACGGAAAAAGGATATCAGGCAAATGCGAAACTGATGTTAAGAGAGGAATCAGGAGGTGTAATGGAAGAAATACTGAAGACGGATAAAAATGTGAGTATGATCGGCAGTCAGTCTTTTGATGTGAGGGCATGAGGAGAGGAAATATGCAAAACGGAAAGGAAAAACCGAAACAGGCGATTGCCCTTTCCTATGACCCGGATGATGCTGCCCCCAAAGTCGTAGCGAGTGGGAAAGGGGCGCTGGCAGAGAGGATCATAGAAAAGGCAAATGAGGCGCAGGTACCTGTCCATGAAGACAGCAAGCTTGCCAATACATTGTCCCGGCTGGAGATTGGTGAATCGATTCCGCCAGAATTGTATGAAGCTGTGGCAGAAATTCTTGTATTTGTAGATGCCATGGATAAAATCAAGGCGAAGCTGATGAAATAAAAGGCAGTCGTGGATGAGGAAAGAATACAGGAAGGTGAAAAAAGCCGCAAACATGAAATTTGAGAAAAATAAGCGCCTTGCAGGAGCAAGATATGAGGAGATTGCCGCACAATATCTCAGCGAGGAAGGGTATCTGATTCTGAACAGAAATTATCGAAACAGGTATGGAGAGATTGATATCGTGGCAAAAAAAGAGGCGGTCTATATTATTGTGGAAGTAAAATACCGGGGAAGCTGTCGGTGTGGTGATGCACTGGAGGCCGTGGATAAAAGGAAACAGAGACGTATTTGTCGGACGGCAATGCATTATTATAGGGAACATGGTTATGGTATGGATACACCATGCAGATTTGATGTCATAGGTATTTATGAAGACGGAAGTATTTCTCATATAGAAGACGCATTCGAATTTCAGTGGTAAACACAGAAGAAAAAATGCCAAATGAGAATAAATAGTGGAAGGAGTCAAAGCCGGAAAGTGCCGCTTTCATGCAGAAATGAAACCTGCCGGAAGGGGATTACTGCCGGTTTTTACATATACAGAGAGCCTGTATATGTAAAGATGCGCAGCTCGCGGAGAGGAGAAAAAATGGAAATAATACGGAAAAAAAGTGAAGCAGGAAAAAGTCCGGTTATACAAAAAGAGAAAGAACTGGTGTATCTGACTTTTCCGTCCCTGGAGGAGAGTGGTGTAGTGGATCATCTGTTTTCCACAAGGCTGGGAGGTGTCAGTCAGGGAGATATAGGCAGTATGAATCTGAGCTATCACAGAGGGGATGAAAAAGAAAATGTAGATGAAAATTTCCGCCGAATCGGAACATTGCTGGGCAGGGACGTAGCGGATTTCGTTTTCACAGATCAGACGCATACAACAAATGTGAGAGTTGTGACGGAGCAAGACAGGGGAAAGGGGATTGTAAGAGAGCAAGACTATGAGGATGTGGACGGTCTGGTCACTGACAGACCCGGAATTGTACTGTCCGCATTCTTTGCGGACTGTGTGCCGCTGTTTTTTGTAGATCCGGTGAGACGGGCGATCGGTCTGTCACATTCGGGCTGGAAGGGAACCGTGGGAAAGATAGGAAAGGGAACTGTGGAGGCGATGGAAAGGGCGTTTGGATGTAAACCGAAAGATATGCTGGCTGCTATCGGTCCTTCCATCTGTGGCAGCTGTTATGAAGTCAGTGAAGATGTGGCGAAGCAGTTTTGGGAGATTTTTCTGCCATCTGGACAGAGAGCGGACGGAAAGCTGCTGACAGAAAAGGGCGGAGGCAAATATATGCTGGATCTGTGGGAAGCGAACCGGCGTATACTGGAGGAAGCCGGTATCCCCAAGAGAAATATCAGTGTGACAGATATTTGCACGTGTTGCAATCCAAATTTCCTGTTTTCTCATCGGGCTTCCAACGGGAAAAGAGGAAATCTCGGCGCATTTCTTGTTCTTCTATAGGAAATTGTTTTGCATTTCCTATAGAAGAATATAATATATGCACTCGTGTGAGAGGAAAATGTCACTGTGTGACCGTACTCGTTGCAGCAAAGTGTCCAAGTCCCTCATGATTGAGAGAGTTGATATGGACTTGTCCACTTTTTTCATGAAAGATAGAGATTTAAGAAAAACTTAAATAAAACAACAGGAATGTCTTAATAAGCATTTGATAAGATAAAATTACCCTAGAGTGAACAAAAGATACCCTCGAAAGCACATGATATTAATGGAGAAGAAAAATGGCAAATATTTTAGTTTGTGATGATGACAAGGCGATCGTGGAAGCAATTGAAATCTATCTGGTACAGGAAGGCTATCGGGTATTTAAGGCCTATGACGGAATCGGAGCGATTCGTATACTGGAAAAAGAGGAGATACATCTGTTGATCGTAGATGTGATGATGCCCAAGATGGATGGCATACATGCTACCTTAAAAATACGGGAGAAATACAGTATTCCGATTATTATTCTTTCTGCAAAATCTGAAGATGCGGATAAAATACTGGGGCTGAATATCGGAGCAGATGACTATGTGACAAAACCTTTCAATCCACTGGAGTTGACAGCACGGGTCAAATCTCATCTGCGGAGATATACGAAACTGGGAAGTATTGGAAATACGCAGGAGACGGATCGGATCTATCAGGCGGGAGGCCTGACGATCAATGATGTGACAAAGGAAGTGACAGTTGATGAGGAACCAGTAAAGCTGACTCCGATCGAATATAATATACTGCTGCTTCTCGTAAAAAATCAGGGAAAGGTATTTTCTATCAATCAGATCTATGAAAATATATGGAACGAAGAGGCAATCGGAGCAGATAATACAGTGGCAGTGCATATCAGACATATCCGGGAAAAAATCGAAATCAATCCGAAAGAACCCCGTTACCTGAAGGTAGTTTGGGGCGTCGGATATAAGGTAGACAAATAGCAGGCAGATGATTTCGTTTTGATTCCATAACATGACAAAGTAACTTTCCATGGAAGGAAAAGATGACAGGAGGGATGGCCATGAAAACAGGAAAATATGGTGCCGGTGTAAAACTGACAGCGATAATAGCAGAAATTGTGTTGATGATACTGTGTACGGTCTGTATGGGAATGGCCTTCTGCAATTCTGTCATAACAGTTTCTTCCCGACGAGGAATACAGGGATACTATGTGAATCCATTTTCCCGTAAGACCGTTTTTGAAGAATCGGAGGCTTTCAATGCCATGGTCAGGGACAGTCTGGAATCTGTGGTGCGTTACTGTGTGATTCGGAGCCAGCTTGAGACAGATGGTGTGTTTGATGAATCAAAGGAAATTGACATTGAGCAATATGCCAGACATTTCGAAGAAATGCCAGTAGAAGATACCGGGATCACCTATCATCTGGGGGATCTGATCAAATGGGGACAGGCCAGGGACGGTGTTTCGCTTATGGAATATTCCCAAAGTGAAGTAGAAGAAATGATCCGGGAAGCTCACAGAGAAACGGAGAGAGAGAAAGACTCAAAAACAGAAGAGATATTGTGGGATATGTCAGAAGGCGAGATGGTGGAGAGTAGAGCCGGAAATCTGGGTATCAATGTGGCACAGGATGGAGAAACGACAACTGTGGGGGTGCCGCCCTCTGAAGCAGCATCAGAAATTGTTCTGGAGATGGAAGAAGAGGAATCTATATCTGTGCCGGTGGAGTATTATCTTCCCGCTGACGGGAGATCTATTCTTGCTCATGTGGAAAGTGTGGAAGAACTACAGACAATGGTATTTTATCTGGAGGAAACGGTCAGCCTTCTCGCAGATAACTATGTTTCATATAAAGAATACCAGGATTATTATGCTGAGAATAACTCTAATCTGAAATATTGTATCCTTTTGGAGCGGGGAAAAGAAACGGAAATCTATGCCAATATTAAGGAGAGAAGTTTAGAAGAAATTAACAATTATTTTAATACAGTGACAGAACGGCGTCTTTGCTTTGCTCCTGCTTATTTTACCTATGAGAGCAATATTCCCATCAATGAAAGGGTAGTCAGAGATATATGGTATAAATTTCGGTACGCTTATCCTGATGAGACTACGATCTGGGTGGGAGTGGATACCTCTTTTCCTTACCAGGATGCTTTTTATCATGCTAAGGAAAGTTATGCCAGAGCGATGCCGGGTTATTTCTTTGTTCTTGCCAGTGGGATCAGTGGCATTCTAGCGGTTGTTTTGCTTATTTTTATGACACTTATGTCAGGATATAAAAAGGGTGTGGAAGGCATCAAACTGAACTGGTTTGATAGATGGTATACGGAGCCATGGTTTATTTCCGGTGCTGTATTCATTTGTGGTCTGTTTGTGATGACAGTGGCAGCGGCAAGCGGCCTGTACGTCAGTACCCCGGAAAGCAAAATGGAGATTCTGGCGGCTGTTGCAGTGGGAACGGCTGCAACCGGGAGTGCTTTTCTTCTCTTTTGGTTCGGGCTGGTCAGAAGAATCAAAGCGAAAGTGTTCTGGAAACATTTCTTTATTTATCAGCTTTTTTTGAAGGGAAAGTATTTGCTGATGAAAATATATGATGACAGCAGACTTATTGTAAGAGTATGGGTACCCTATTTGTTGTTTGTTGGGGTCAATCTGTTCTTTATCGGGCTGGACAATCCTTTTGATCCCGAATGGGGGACATTTATGGCTCTTGTAGTGGATATTCTGATAGGGTTGTTCCTCTACTATGACAGGAAGGTCCAGCGAAGAATACTGGAAGGAATCGAAAATATCCGTGGCGGTGATCTGGATTATCAGATTGATGTGGAAAAAATGCATGGAGACAGCAGGATTTTTGCCGAAGCGGTGAACAGTATTGGAAATGGGATCAGACAGGCGGTGGAGACAAGTATGAAGGACGAACGGACGAAAGCCGATTTGATTACAAATGTATCTCATGATATTAAAACGCCGCTGACTTCCATTATCAACTATGTGGATCTGATCAAAAGAGAACCGGTAGAAAATGAGAAAATAAAAGGGTATCTGGAAATACTTGATAATAAATCTCAGAGATTGAAACAGCTAACAGAAGACCTGGTAGAGGCTTCCAAGATATCTTCGGGAAATATTGTACTACAGTGTGACAAACTGGATCTGACAGAGCTGATCAATCAGGCGATGGGAGAATTCATGGAAAAATTCCAGGAACGGGATCTACAGACAATAGTCGGGATGGAAGAAGGACAGCTTCTCATTTATGCGGATTCCAGATATATATGGAGGGTTGTGGAGAACCTGTTCAATAATGTATATAAATACGCATTGGAACATACGAGAGTCTATGTAGATACGAAAAAAATACCGGAGGAGAAAGGCCCCGGTAAAGTGCGTCTGTCCATTAAAAACATTTCCGCTCAGCCCCTGAATATTGATGCGAAAGATCTGACGGAGCGGTTTATTCGGGGAGATGTGGCGAGGACGACAGAAGGCAGCGGCCTGGGGTTGTCTATCGCCAAAAATCTCACCGAACTTCAGAAGGGGAAATTTGAAGTTTTTTCTGACGGTGATCTCTTTAAAGTTGTGATTGTCTTCTCCCTTGTGGTATAATATACAGGAAGGCAATGAGCAGTGCCAAAACAGTAGATGTCAATTTGACTGCTTGCAGTTAAAATTGACAGATGCTGTTTTGATAGGGCGAAAGCCCGTGAGTGAAAGAGCGGAGCTCTTGAACGACACTACGCAAGATTTTTCGCAAAGGGCAGAGCCAAGTGGACAAAAATAGAAATCTGACATGCTTGCATAGGCAGATTTCTATTTTTGTCCACTTGGCGAGCGAAGCGAGCCCGAAAAACCGGAGGTTTTGCGGGCTCTGCCCGTAGATCGGAGGTTTTGCGGGCTCTGCCCGTAGCTGATAGGGTGAAAACCCGTGAATGAAAGAGCGAAGCGCACTGGAGAACATACATAACGAAGGGAGCAAATATGAATAAAAAAGTGATCGTAGCAGGACATATTTGTGTGGATATCACACCGGAAGTATTGGGAAAGAAAGTGTCAAATCTGAATGAGATACTGGCACCCGGCAAGCTGATTCCTTCAGGGGATATTACGATCAGTACAGGCGGCGCCGTTGCCAATACCGGACTTTCCATGAAGCTGTTCGGGGCTGATGTGTCCCTGATGGGAAAAGTGGGAAAGGATGATTTCGGTGCTATTGTACAGCGGGCTCTCCGTAAGTATGGCTGTGAAAGTGATATGATTGTGTCGGAAAAAGACGTGACATCTTATTCCATCATTCTTGCCATACCGGGCATTGATCGTATCTTTTTCCACAATCCGGGAGCCAACGATGTATTTTATCTAAAAGACATGGACATGGAAAAGATAAAAGATGCGGCGCTGTTCCACTTTGGCTATCCGCCGATTATGAGATCTATGTATGAGAATAACGGTGAGGAGCTGGTTCGAATATTTAAGGCAGTATCGGAGATGGGGGTACTTACCTCGCTGGATCTGGCTATGATACAGGAGCAGTCTGAAGCTGGAATGGCAGACTGGCAGACGATTTTGGGGAAAGTGCTTCCCCATACGGACTTCTTTTTGCCCAGTGTGGAAGAACTGCTTTTAATGCTGGACAAGGATAAATACCATAGAATTTTGGAAAAGAGCGGCGGCAGAGATATTACAGAGGTCATTTCTCTGGAGGAGGATGTGAGGCCTCTGGCAAAGAGATGTATCGAGATGGGAGCAGGATGTGTCATCATCAAATGTGGTGCACCAGGATTGTATTATAAGACAGGAGGAGAGGAATTTGCCCGTATGCTTTCAGAAAGACGCGGGCAGGATCACAGTGACTGGCAGGAGCAGGAGGGTTTTGAGGCTAGTTATGTACCGGACAGGATTTTATCCGGCACAGGTGCAGGAGATACTGCAATAGGTGCATTCCTGACTGCGATGCTAAACGGATATCCTTTGAGCCGCTGTATGCAGCTTGCAGCAGCTGCAGGGGCTTCCTGCGTGGAGGCCTATGATGCTCTGGGAGGACTGAAAAGTCTTGAGCAGTTGGAAGAACGGATTGATAAAGGCTGGGAGAAGAACAGAGGGAACTTATAAGTTGTCTTATAAGTTTTTCACAAAAATCGTAATTTTTTCGAAGAAATACTGTTTTTAAATTCGTGAATAAAAGACGAAAAAAAGGATTGATTTTTTGTGAAAACCCCAAAATTTTGGATATATTGCACAAAAAGAAGAAAATAGGAGAAAAAAACAGTACAAAATGTCGAAAATAGTATTGACGGTCATTTTCTCCAGTGTTATTATAAAAACTGTCAAAAGACATTGTTTGGGAAAGAGCCGGTGAAGAACTTGAGCACTACAAAGGAATTTGTTAATCTACATAAAAAAGACATCAGAGAACAGGTTTTTGAACAGCTTTTGATGAAGATTACAATGGGAGAATGGAAGTCCGGTGAAAAGATTCCCTCAGAAAATGAGCTTTCGACAGCTATGGGGGTCAGCAGGATTTCTGTACGGGAGGCGATTCAGAAGCTGGATGCTATCAATCTGGTAGAGACTTTCCGGGGGAAAGGGACTTATGTAAAAGAATTTTCCACGAACAATTATTTAAAGTCTATGACGCCGATGCTCTATCTGAGCAAGGGAGATATTAAATCTGTCCTGGAATACCGCAGGATTTTGGAAATCGGTATTATTGAGTTGTATTTGCGAAATGTGAAAGAGAAAGATATCCATGATCTGCAGAAGATGCTGGATAAAATGGAGTATTACTGTAAGAAAAAGGATCTGAACAAATATCGGAAATATGACTTGGATTTTCATATGAGATTATATGAAATGACAGATAACCCATTTATTATCAAAATAAGTGTAATTGTAAAGGATGTATTAAATTCCAGTATTGAAGGAGGACTGACCCAGGAGGGGGCAGAGGAAGGTGTTGGATATCACAGAGATATTTTGGAGTGTATCGAGACTGGAGATGCCGACAGATTGAAGTTGGTTATTTCGGACATGCTTGAGAAGGTAGAAGAGGGTGTTGATAAGAAATATGAAAAATAATATTATGGGAAAACCATAATATTTTTTTAAAACAACTTGTATTACATCATACAGGTAAAACAATATTATACTATTAGGAGGTATAGGAATGTCAAAGAAAAAAAAGATGTCATTTGGGGAGAGTCTGAAGGCGCAGTTTTCCACGAAATCTCTGGTACTCATACCGATTGCAGTGGGAATCAATCTGATCGGAGGAACGCTATGTTCCACATTGAAGCTGCCGTTGTTCCTGGATATGATCGGGACGATCGTTGTAGCTTGTCTGTCCGGTCCATGGGTAGCGGCACTGTGTGGTCTGTTGACGAATGTATTTCTTGCATTGGTAGCAAATCCGGTGTACTTACCGTACTCTATTGTCAGCATTCTGTGCGGTCTTGTAACAGGTTACATGGTTAAGGCGGGAATGTTCCGAAAGGTATGGGGCGTTATTCTTACATGTCTTGCATGTACACTTACCAATACGATATCTGCTTCCCTGATCACTATTTTTGTCTATGGCGGAGCGACAGGTGTTACCGGTTCTTCCGTGTTGACAGCTACTCTGATTGCGGCAACAAAAGATATCGTTATGTCAGTTCTTTCTTCTTCTATGTTGGAAAACCTTATTGATAAGGGTATCACATTTGTAATTGCCTATATACTGGTAAAAAAGATACCGAAGCGGTTTATGAGCCAGTATGCGGTGGACAGTGACGATGATGAGGATGAAGATTGATCTGATCCGGTTTTGGCCAGAAAGTTAGGAAGAGACAGTGGACAGCCGCCGGATGGGCGGCTGCCTTGTTTTATCTGTATGGACACCAAGAGGAAAGTGTCGGTAAAGAAAACAGGTGTCCGGTGTGACGAACAGGGGAGATCTCCCAGGTTCGATTGAGAAAAGACAGGAAGGTAAGGGGATGCTGACCTTTCCTTCCGAATAGGAAAAAGGAGGTTAACATGGCAAAGGTAACAAATACATTTGTCCCAAAGGATACCGTAATTGAGCATCTCAATCCGATGGTAAAAATTATTGGAGTGTTTTCATTGGGGCTTGGTTCTTTGATTTTTCCAAATTCGTATCTGGGTTTTGCCATTGTAATTGGGTTGTTTTTTGTGGCGGGGGCTGCAAAGCTGTTGAAGGATTTTGCTAAGATTATGTTTGGCTTTGGTATTCCCATTACTGTTATGCTGTTGTTTATCCAGGGATGCTACAGTCCGAAAAATGTTACTATCATTGCAGATCTGGGTTTTGCAAAGGTAGGATTAGAAGGTGTTCTGTATGCGTTGAAGATCGTCAGTACGCTTCTCGTTTTTCTGGGAGCTTTTTATATTATGAATAAGACTACCTATACAGGAAAACTGGTAGCAGCTCTGACAGGAACAGGTATGCCTCCCAAAGCCGGTTATCTGGTACTTGCCAGCCTGAATGTAGTCCCTCAGATGCAGCGTCGGATGAGTGTGATTCAGGAGGCGCAGAGTGCCCGGGGTGTAGAAACTGGAGGCGGAATGATTGCCCGGCTGAAGGCATATATCCCCCTTCTGGGGCCGGTGGTGATGTCTTCACTGACAGATGCACAGGAGAGAGGAATGACGCTGGAGACGAGAGGATTTGGCGTAAAGGGCGTGAAGCAGACGAGCTATGTGGAAGTTGCCAATACGAAACTGGATAAGATATTGAAAACAATTTTGATTTTGTTTTTTGTTATAGTAACAGTAGTATCCCTGTTGATGCGGATGAACATAATCTAGGAAGGAGTGAGGAAGGATGGATAAAGTAGTAGTGGAAGTGAAAGACTTCAATTTCCGGTATCGGCAGACAAAACGGAAAGCGTTGAAGAATATAAATTTTACAGTAAAAGAAGGCAGCTTTTTTTGTATCATTGGTTCCAACGGCTCCGGGAAATCCACACTTTGTAATGCGCTCGTAGGTTTGATTCCTCATTATTTCGTAGGGAAAGTATCCGGCGATGTGATAATTGACGGGGTGTCTGCAGCGGAAAGTAGCATTGCAGGTCTGTCTGCGAAAATAGGGCTCGTATTTCAGAACCCTTTTAACCAGTTGTCTTATACAGCCGGTTCCGTGGCAGAGGAATTGGCATATGGACTTGGAAACAGGGGTATGAGTCGGGAGGAGATGATAAAAAAGGTAGAATATGTGGCAAAACTGATGCGAATTGAACATATTATCCACAAAAACCCTTTGGAATTGTCTGGAGGGCAGGTACAGAGAGTTGCATTTGGGTCTACTTTTATTATGGAGCCCCGTATTCTCGTATTGGATGAGTGTACGACACAGTTGGACCCTCTTGGAAGTGAAGAGATCTTTGATATCGTAAAGGAATTGAATCAAAAGGGTATCACTGTAATTATGGTAGATCACGATATGGAAAGGGTAGCTCGTTGTGCAGATCAGATTATGGTTCTGGATCAGGGAGAAGTGGTTGCCATCGATACCCCCCAAAATATATTTGGGAACCCGGAGATTGCGGCACATAAAATCGGCATTCCGGATTTTGCAACGATTTGTCGTGTATTGAAAGAGAAGGGATATACAGATAAAGAGATTGAAGTGAGAGAAGAAGAAACAATCGAGCTTGTAAAGGAGGCTATGGCAGGATGAAGATTGAATTAAAGGGATTGCGTCATGTTTATCCTACCGGAGATGAAGCGCTGAAGGGAATTGACCTGGTGATAGAGGGAACAGAGCCAGTAGCGATCATCGGCCAGAATGGTGCGGGCAAGACGACGATTGTAAAACATTTTAACGGTATTCTGCGGCCTACTTCGGGAGATGTGTTGATCAATGGAGAAAGTATAGGAAAGCGTTCTACTGCAAAGTGGTCCAAGGAAGTGGGATATGTGTTCCAGAACCCGGATGACCAGCTTTTTTTGGAGTCAGTAAGAAAAGAATTTGAGTTTGGACCGGGGCAGATCGGTATGCCGAAGCAGGAGATCCAGGAAAGGATGGAGTGGGTTTCGGAGCTGGTAGGTCTTTCGGACAAGCTGGATATGCATCCTTTTGACCTGACAGCCACAGAGAAAAAGTTCTGTACAATCGGTGCGATTATTATGATGAATCCGGGGGCGCTTATTTTTGATGAGCCTACCTGTGGACAGGATGTGGAAGGGAACGAACGTCTGCGCAGAATTATAGAAACATTAAAAGAAAAAGGGAAACTTTGTATTACCATTTCCCATGATATGAAATTTGTTGTGGACAATTTCAGACGGGCGATCGTTATGTGCAAAGGGAAGGTACTGTTAGATGGAGATATCGAGACAGTATTTTCACAGACAGAAGTCTTGAAACAGAGCTTTGTATCTCCGCCTCCGATTACACGGGTGGCACAGGGAGCAGGCTTTTCAGAAACCGTATTTACAACGGAAGCATTTATGGATGCATTTGAAAAATATAGAAAGGGATGAAAACTATGGCAGATGTAATTATTCAAATTTATGGAATCAGGACAGTGGAAGATGCGAGAATGGTAATCGGACTGGGAGGACATCATATCGGTGTTTCCTATGGAAAGATCAAGAGGACACCAGGACAGCTTACCTGTGAACAGGCAAAGGAAATATTTGAAGGCGTACAGCCGGAAGCTGTTAAAATCGGCCTTACTGTAGCAGAAGATATCGATGAGATTACAGAAAACTTGAAAGAAGTATTGCCGGATGTTTTGCATTTATCAGGAGATATCGAGGGAATTTCACCGGAGCAGGTGGCAGAGCTGAGAAGTCGTTTCCCGGGATTGAAAATTATGCAGGCCATTCCTGTATTGTCAGGGGTTCCGCTGCAGGAGCAGAAGGTAATGCAGTATATCAGAGACTACGAATCTACTACGGATTTCTTCCTGATTGATACAAAAGCGCCTGAAGCGGGAGATATCGGGGCAACCGGGCTCACCCATGACAGAGCAATCGACAGAGCGATCATTGAGAGTACAAAAGTGCCCTGCATTATCGCAGGCGGGCTGGACGCTTCCAATGTGGCAGAGGCGATCCATATGACCCATCCTTATGGTGTAGATTCTTTCAGCCTTACCAATCTGGATAATCCGGATCCGAATTCTCTGGGCTGTAAAGATCCGGAAAAAGTAAAAGCATTTATTGAGGCTGCGTTCCATGCATAAGGTGCTCGTAGTCGGGGACGCCAACGTGGACATCATTGTGCCCTATCCCAAATTCCTGAATGAGGAGCGGACGAGAGTGGAATATCCTACGCCTGTATTACAGGGCGGTGGAACGAGCGCCAATACGGCAGTAGCGCTTTCCAGACTCGGTATCCAAACTGCCTTCCTCGGTTCTATCGGAGAGGATCAATACGGAAAATATATCCGTGAGGACTTTCGCCGGGAAGGGGTGGACATGACGTGGCTGATCGTGGAACCGGATTTGAACACGGTGGGCGTATTTGCGTTTGTAGATGAGTTCGGCGAGAGATATCTGTGGGGGTGGCCCAGAGTCGATCAGGCGTTTAAAATCATTGATGAAAGTAAAGTGGATTTTGAAAAAATAAAAGAGATGTCATGGGTACATTCTTCGGGCATGGCTCTCGTCCATGATACCTCTGCCAGAACGAGTATGGTCAGAATCTTCAAAACTGCCTGGGAGGCAGGGATACCTACTTCCTTTGACTTAAATTTACGGGTGGATGACGGAGAGCTGGATCCTTCTTATGAGAAGGTAGTAAGAGAGATCATTTCTTACAGTACTTATGTGCTCGGTTCCGGAAAAGATGAATTTTATTATCTGGGAGAGAAGGGAAAATGGCTGGAAAATGCCAAAGCCTTTGTCACGGATAGAAGGACAGTAATTGTTCGGGACGGCGGGGAAGGTTCCCTTGGACTTTCTTCGGAAGAGACCCAAAAAGCTCCAGCTTTTCGGGTAGATGTAGTGGATACGGTTGGAGCCGGTGATGTATACAATGCCGGATTTATAGCGGCGAGGCTTCAGGGAAAATCATTGTATGAGAGTCTTGTGATGGGAAATGCCGTTTCAGGATATACGGTAAGCCGAAAAGGCTCCAGAAACTGCCCGCATCTGCAGGAACTGGAAGAATTTATGGAAAAGCAAGGAGCAACAGAGAACAGGTAACAAAAAGAGAGAGGATACATATATGGGAAGAAAAGTTATTTTAGATTGTGATCCGGGGCATGATGACGCTTTTGCCATGATGCTTGCAGTACAGCATCTGGAAGTATTGGGAATTACAACAATCGGCGGCAACTGTACACTGGAGAATGTGACAAAAAATGCGTTGAAAGTATTGGAAGTGTTAGGCAGAACAGATATTCCTGTGTTTGCGGGACATTCCTGTCCAATGACAGTGCCTCTTGTGACGGCACCTCAGTTCCATGGGGAGACGGGTCTGGATGGCCCTGTGCTGCCGGAACCTGCAGTGAAAGCGCAGGAGAAACATGCGGTGGATTTTATTGTTGAGACAGTAATGGATACAGATGATGTCACACTGATTGCAACAGGACCGCTGACAAACATAGCGGCAGCGATCAACCGGGAACCCAGGATCGTGGAGCGGGTTACGGAACTGAGTATTATGGGCGGATCTGTTACCTATGGAAACTGGACACCGACGGCAGAATTTAATATTTTTGTCGATCCTGAAGCGGCCTATCGGGTATTCAATTCGGGCTTACATATCAAGATGTCGGGCCTCAACCTTACGAGGCAGTGTTGCCTGACAGGGGAACATGTGAAAAAATTCCGGGAGATCGGAACGAAAGCGGCTAATCTTGCGGCCGATCTGACAGACTTTTTCATCGGCGCCACAGTAAAGAGTGCAGAACTCACCGGAGCCAATATGCATGATGCCTGTGCGGTGGCATGGCTCATCGACCCGTCTCTTGTGAAAAGCGCCCAAATGCACATCGATATCGAGCTGAAAGGCGATCTGACAAGAGGGATGACCGTGTGTGACTATCGTCATCTGCGTGGCGTGGAACCGGAGATTGACCTGCACAGAGAGCCGCAGATGGCCTTCCGAGGGGAAAAACCCAATGCAGAAGCAGGCCTGGAGCTTGATTTCCCAGGCTTTATGGAACTTTTGTACCGCACGCTTACAAATTATAAATAAGCTAGATAAACATACCTGGAGGGATAGGGCATGACTTTGGGAGTCGGCAAGTACACCTTATTGGGATTTCTGACAATTATTATTTGGGGAACAAGCGCAATCTTTACGAGAAATCTGAGCACTAATATCGGCGCCTATACGTCGGCGGCGTTTGTGAACCTGATAGGCGGCATTGTCGTTTTGGGACAGCAGCTGATTACAAAAAAGGGGCTGAAGGGCCTGGGAGAGGTGAAGAAAAGATACTGGCCTGTCTGTGGGATACTGTTTATTATCTATACGGCATCTTCCTATGTTTCCATGAGTCTAGTGGAAAAAGATGAGGCAGTGGTGACTCTTGTATTAATTCGTTTTCTCTGGCCCCTTTTCACCCTTGTATTCACGGTGCCGATATTGAAAGCAAAGGCGTCTCCCTGGCTGATCGGCGGTGTCCTTTTAAGCCTGGTGGGGATTGCCATAGCACAGGTGGGAGATGGCCTGGCCAATCTGGGCAGCTTTTTGGAAAATGTGCTGACGCCCGGGAATGTGGCCGGTTATGCACTGGGATTCGCGGTGTCTGTGACCTGGGGCTTGTATACAAATTACACGAAAAAGTATGTGGGAAAAAGAGAAGTGGACGGCGTCGGGATCTATATGATACTGACCGGTATTTTGCTGGGCCTGATTGCCATGAATGTAAATGAACCGAGAAATTTTTCCTGGAATCTTACCGGCCAGATATTGTATGCCGGCATTGTGGTGGGTTCATTTGCAAATGTCCTGTGGAACGTCTCCATTAAAAAGGGGAATATGCTTTTGATTGTGCTAGCATCCAATTTCCTGCCAATTATCTCTACAGTTATGACATCCTGGATGTTGGGTGTGGGAGTGACCCTGCCTGTTGTCATAGGAGCGCTTCTTGTTGTAGCAGGAACACTGTGGAGTAAAAAGTGTTTCTGTGAGACAGAGGATGTGAGTAGCGTATGAAATATGATATTGTTCTATGGGATTTCGATGGGACGCTGGCGAATACCGGACAGGATGTGTGGGGTTCCCTGGAGTATGCAGCGCGTGTTCTGGGGGGAGAGATAAGGAAGCAATTTCGGGCGGATGACAGTAACCTGGGAAAATCCATGGAAGAGATTTTTCTGGCGATAGAGCCTGCTCTGGATGATGGACTACAGGAAAAATTTGAGGAACTGGTAAAAGTTCATTACAGAACTTTACATGAATTTCCGCAGACAGTTTTGTATCCTGGTATGGAAAAACTGTTGAATGATCTGAAAGCAGAAGGGGTTATGAATTTTATTATTACTTTGAAACCTCAGGAAGCGTTGGAGAGAATTCTGACAAATAAAGGATGGGCACGCTATTTTTCAGGATGGCTGTCTCCAGATTCTTTTGTGAATGCAGACAGAGTGTATCGACTGTCAGAGGCTGATCCAGAGGGAAACCTGCCGCGGGTGGGACGTATCTGCACAAAAAGCCAGTTAATTGCCTATTTTTTGAAAGAAACAGGAGAAGGAAAAAGAATCATTTATGTAGGGGATACCTATTCGGATGTAGAGGCCTGTGAGGATAACGGACTTGATTGCATTGGTGTGACTTATGGAGACGGAGATACACAGGCGCTTTTGGCTGCAAAACCCGCAGCTGTAGTTGCTGATGTGGATATGATTGGGAAATTATTGAAAGAGGGGATATAAAGATGCTGCAGGATTTTACGATTTGTATCAACACCGATTTTGTTTTCGGTAGAGATGCTCAGCGGAAAGTAGGAGAGAAACTGACAGGATTGGGAGTGAAAAAGGTACTCATTCATCATGACAATGGCAAGTTTCTCTATGACACGAATCTGCTGGAAGATTTGCAGAAAGATCTGGACAGTTTCGGTATCGCATATACGGAGCTGGGAGGGGTATTGCCGAATCCCCGTCTGACTCTTGTGTATCAGGGAATAGAGCTCGTGAAAAGAGAGGAGATCGATTTTGTACTTGCCATTGGCGGCGGAAGTGTAATTGATTCGGCAAAGGCGATCGCACTGGGGGCACTTTATGATGGAGATGTCTGGGATTTCTTTTTGGGAAAGGCAGAACCTAAAAAGACGCTTCCGGTGGGAGTAATCCTGACTTGTCCGGCTACCGGAAGTGAGTCGAGCATGGTGGCTGTGATCAACAATACACAGGCAGGGATGAAGCTGCTAGTTAGTAACCCTGTACTGCGGCCGGCTCTTACTTTTATGAATCCAGAGCTAACATGTTCTCTTCCGAAGTTTTTGACGGCTTGCGGTATTGTAGATATGTTTTCTCATGTGTGTGAACGTTATTTCTGTCCGGAAGATGAGATCGGTGTCATCGATCGGATGTCGGAAGGGATTTTGAAAACACTGGTGGATATTGGACCAAAACTGCTGAAAGATCTCGGGAATTATGATTATCGGGCGGAAATTATGTGGATTGGTACGATAGCCCATAATAATACAGTGGGCATTGGCAGGGTACAGGACTGGGGTACCCATGAGATCGGCAATGAGCTGAGTGCTCTCTATGATACCCCTCATGGGGCAACTCTTTCCATTATCATGGGTTCCTGGATGCGTTATGTATTTGAGAAAAAGCCGGAACGCTTTGCGCGTTATGCGGAAAAGGTATTTGGTGTTGAGCGCAGGGAAGGAAAAGAGGGTACACTGGAAGCGGCCAGAAAAGGGATTGAAGAGACAGAGAAATTTTTCCGCAGCCTTGATATGCCCATTTCTTTTTCTGATTTTCGGATACCGGAGGACGGTATTGAAGAGATGCTGGATCATATACCGTTCCGGGGAGAGGATGACAGTATCGGTGGAATCGTAAGACTGAATCGGGAAGATTGCAGAAATATTTATGTGATGGCACTGTAGGAAGAGAGAGTACAGGGGGAAAACTACCATGTTATTGTCGCTTGTCAATTTGTATTGTTATTTGCTTCCGCTCAAAGTCTGCGGACATAAGAATTTCTAAATGTTCTGGAAAAGTATTGTCATAGATACGCAATCGGCTGATATTCGCCGTCCAGGCTCAGATCAGCCTTTTTCGGATCACCATACACAATACAATAGTATTTTAACACTCGACTTTCGCACATCAAAAAATTACCGGGAACAGGTTGGTTCCCGGTAATTTTTTCTACATCTCTTCCCGCATATTATATTTTTCCAGAATGGTATGTATCTTTTCCGTCGGTGTGATGACATTGGCGAAGGAACTGTCATGATTGGAAAAATCGATGATAGAGGCTAGGAATTTGCTCATATCTGCCTCTAAAAAGTAAGGTTTGTTTTTTACATCCGGAGGCAAATGACAGAGATTCGTCGTAATAATACGATCAAAATAGCAGTGCTCATAGGCATAGTCAAATTTCTGCAATCCGTTTGTAAACAGACCGAATGTGACACAGAGAAAGACACGCTTTGC
The DNA here is from genome assembly GCA_910587635.1 of uncultured Lachnospiraceae bacterium. Classification (GTDB taxonomy): domain Bacteria; phylum Bacillota; class Clostridia; order Lachnospirales; family Lachnospiraceae; genus VSOB01. The sequence continues at coordinate 9,868 of CAJUNB010000027.1, read as the reverse complement.
GTTCATGAGCTTAAGCTGTCTGGCAGTATCGAGGATACTCTCGCCGGAAGCAATGATATCGTCTATGATAATAATATCTTTTCCGTCAATGTTATCTCCCAGGAACTCGTGGGCCACGATAGGATTCCTGCCTCCTATAATCGTGGAATAGTCCCGGCGTTTGTAAAACATACCGGTATCTACACCGAGGACACCTGCAAAATAGACGGCACGACTGACAGCCCCCTCATCGGGACTGATAACAATAGTGTGTTTCTTGTCAATGAGCAGATCAGGTACATTTTTCAGCAGCGCCTGCATGAATTGGTAATGTGCTGTAAAATTATCAAAACCTGCAAGAGGAACTGCATTTTGGACACAAAAATCATGGGCGTCAAAGGTGATGACATTGGAGACTCCCATGGCATATAATTCTTCCAGAGCTATGGCACAGTCCAGAGATTCCCGTCCGGCACGTTTGTGCTGTCTGCTTTCGTATAAAAAGGGCATAATAACATTAATACGGTGTGCCTTCCCAGAGACGGCCGCAATGACACGTTTTAGATCCTGATAGTGGTCATCAGGTGACATATGATTCAAATAACCATTTACCTGATAAGGAATATCATGATTACATACATCTACGAGAATATAAAGGTCCTTCCCACGGATACTTTCATGGAAAACAGCCTTTCCCTCTCCGGTACCGAAACGGAGACATTCCACACTGCATAAATAGCTGCTCTCTGTATATCCCTGGAAAGCAGGATCATTTTTCAGGGAATGGTAGATGTTACGGCGGTATTCTACAAGATAATCGTTGACTTTGCTCCCTAGATTTTTTGCGGACTGCATGGCAATTAATTTCAGTGGAGCCACCGGAAGAGCGGTTTCTAGTTTTTTTACGTCGGGCATGGCTACCTCCGTTCGCTGTTTCTCGACAATACGCTTTATATTTTTTATATCATTATGTTAGTGACACGTCAAGAAAATTCTAGTAAAATAATAGCAGAAGGGAAGTTAAAATATGGAAGAAAAAGGACATGTAATCCGAGCAGTCAATCCGGGCAGTATCGCACAGGAAATGGGGATAGAACAGGGGGACAGGCTGCTTGCTATAGACGGTCAGGAAATCAGGGATATTTTCGATTATCAGTATTATATACAGGATGAATATATAGAGGTTTTGGTAGAGAAACATAGCGGAGAAGAATGGCTTCTGGAAATTGATAAGGAGTATGAAGAGGACTTGGGTGTAGAGTTTGAAAACGGTCTGATGGATGACTATCGTTCCTGCCGCAATCGGTGTATTTTCTGCTTTATTGATCAGATGCCAAAAGGAATGAGAGATACACTCTATTTTAAAGACGATGATTCCAGGCTTTCTTTTTTACAGGGAAATTATGTGACATTGACCAATACGTCTGAGGAAGATATTGACCGGATTATCAGATATCATCTCTCCCCCATCAATATTTCGTTTCAGACGACAGATCCTGAGCTGCGATGCAAGATGCTTCACAACCGTTTTGCTGGAGAGGCTCTGAAAAAAGTAGACAGGCTCTATGCGGGGGGAATCCGTATGAACGGTCAGATCGTACTGTGTAAAGGGGTAAATGACAGGGGAGAGCTGAATCGAAGTATCCGGGATCTGACAAAGTATATTCCCCAGTTGGAGAGTGTTTCGGTAGTACCGGTGGGACTTTCAAAATATCGGGAAGGGTTATATCCCCTGGAGCCTTTTACGAAGGAGGATGCCAGGGAAGTGATCGCCATGATTCATGGCTGGCAGGAGGAAATTTATGCCCTGCACGGGATTCATTTTATCCATGCCAGCGATGAATGGTATATTCTGGCAGAATTGCCATTGCCGGAGGCCTCCCGGTATGACGGTTATCTACAGTTGGAGAACGGTGTGGGCATGGTACGTCTCCTCAAAGAGGAAGTAAAAGAGATGCTGACGGAACTGCAAAGAAGCGGTTTCCGGCTGCAGAAAAAAAGAGAGGTATCTCTGGCAACAGGGTTGTTGGCATTTCGTTATATTCAGGAGATGGCAGAGGAACTGATGCGGATGCAGTCCCATCTTACAGTGAGGGTGTACCCGATTCGCAATGATTTTTTCGGGGAATTGATTACCGTATCGGGACTTTTGACAGGAGGAGATATTCAGGCACAGCTTATGGGAAAGGAATTGGGGGAGGAATTGCTCCTTCCGCAAAATGTATTGCGCAGTGGAGAAGATGTATTTTTGGATGACATGACTGTGTCGGAACTTGGAAATACTTTACAAGTAAACATAAATATTGTAAAATCAAGCGGACGTGATTTTGTGAAAAAGATACTGGGAATCAGGTAAATCCCGGTTTGCGGAAGCGAAGGAGAGATAGATGAGCGCAGGAAAAGGAAAGCCCATTGTGGCAGTGGTGGGCAGACCAAATGTGGGAAAGTCCACTCTGTTCAATGGATTGGCAGGCGGCATGATTTCTATCGTAAAAGATACGCCAGGAATTACAAGAGACAGAATCTATGCGGATGTTACATGGCTTGACAGAGCCTTTACGCTGATTGACACAGGAGGAATCGAACCGGACAGCGGAGACGTGATCTTGTCCCAGATGCGGGAGCAGGCGCAAATCGCCATCGATACAGCGGATGTGATACTCTTTATGGTGGATGTACGGCAGGGACTGGTGGATGCGGATTCCAAAGTAGCCGATATGCTGCGGCGTTCCCATAAACCGGTTGTTCTTGTGGTAAATAAAGTAGATGATTTCCAGAAGTTTATGCCGGATGTGTATGAATTTTATAATCTTGGCATAGGGGAACCGATACCGATTTCGGCAGTGGGACGACTTGGGATTGGAGATATGCTGGATGTGCTGGTAAAGCATTTCCCGGAGAATACAGAAGAGATAGAAGAGGACGAGCGGCCGAAAATTGCCATTATCGGGAAACCAAATGTGGGCAAATCTTCTATTATTAATCAATTGATCGGCGAGAACAGAGTTATCGTATCGGATGTGGCCGGTACGACGAGAGATGCGATCGATACGGAAGTGGTATGGAACGACAGAGAGTACGTACTGATCGATACAGCGGGGCTTCGCCGAAAAAATAAGGTGAAAGAAGAACTGGAACGGTTTATGATCATCCGTACGGTGGGCGCGGTAGAACGGGCCGATGTGGCAGTGCTTGTGATCGATGCCCAGGAAGGGGTGACGGAGCAGGATGCCAAGATTGCAGGTATCGCCCATGAAAGAGGAAAGGCTGTGATTATTGCGGTCAATAAATGGGATACGGTAGAAAAGGACAATAAGACGATTTATAAGTATACAAACCGTATCCGGGAAGTGTTGGCTTACATGCCTTATGCGGAACTGATTTTCGTTTCGGCAAAGACGGGACAGCGGCTGACAAAGTTATATCAATTGATTGATATGGTGATTGAAAATCATGCCATGCGTGTGGCTACAGGGGTATTGAATGAGATTATGACAGAGGCAGTGGCGCTGCAGCAGCCGCCTTCGGACAAGGGAAAACGTCTGAAGCTCTATTATATTACGCAGGTGGCAGTAAAACCTCCCACATTTGTTATTTTTGTAAACAGTAAGGAATTAATGCATTTTTCCTATACGAGATATATTGAAAATAAAATCCGGGAAGCGTTCGGATTCCGTGGGACACCACTTAAATTTATCATAAGAGAAAGGAAGGACAATGCATGATGGAACGGATCATCTGCCTTTTCATGGGATATCTGCTCGGGATGTTCCAGACCGCTTATATTTATGGAAGAGCCCATGGTATCGATATCAGAAAGATGGGGAGTGGCAACGCAGGTACCACCAACACACTCCGGGTATTTGGTACGAAGGCCGGATTGATTGTGTTTGTAGGGGATGTCATTAAGTGCGCACTGGCTGTAGTCCTGGCAAGAATCATTTTCGGAGGCAGCAGGCCGGATATCAAATATCTTCTGATGCTATATGGAGCGGCAGGTGCGATATTAGGTCATAATTTTCCGTTCTATATGGGGTTTCGGGGCGGAAAGGGAATTGCAGCGACAGCAGGACTGATTGCAGCTTTTCACCCGGCGTTTATTCCCGTAGGACTTATCCTGTTCTTTGTTACTTTTTTTACGACTCATTATGTATCCCTTGGTTCTTTGCTCGTATACGCGGGGTTTATGACAGAGCTGGTGATACTGGGACAGTTGGGGCTGTTTGGGATGAGTCAGGGGGCGCTGTTTGAGATGTATGCCGTGGGGGGATTTCTGACGATTATGGCATATGTAAAACACAGAGCCAATATCCTGCGGCTGATAAAAGGAGAAGAGAGAAAGACGTATCTTTCCAAGAAAAATAAAGTTTGAATAAGTTGGTCAGGAGGGCATTTAAATGGCATCGATAGGTGTAATTGGAGCAGGAAGCTGGGGAACAGCACTGGCATATTTATTGTATCAGAACGGACATGATGTGACACTCTGGTCCATTGTAGAGGCGGAAGTGGAGCTGCTGACGACGAAACGGGAGAACCCGGATAAGCTGCCGGGGGTAAAGCTGCCGGACAGTATGGTAATCACTTCCGATCTCCAAGAAGCAGTATCGGGCAAGGATGTACTTGTGTTGGCGGTACCATCTTTGTTTGTTCGCAGTACGGCATGTAAGATGAAGGAATATGTGGGCAAAGGGCAGATTATTGTCAATGTGGCAAAGGGAATCGAAGACGGTACGCTGCATACACTGTCTCAGGTAATCGGAAGCGAATTGCCTCAGGCAGAGATCGCTGTGATGTCCGGGCCTTCCCATGCAGAAGAAGTAGGCCAGGGTATCCCTACGACAATTGTAGTGGGAGCCAGAAACAGAGAAACGGCCGAATATTTACAGAATATTTTTATGAGCAATGTATTTCGGGTATATACGAGTCCGGATGTACTTGGCATCGAGCTGGGAGGCGCACTGAAAAATGTAGTGGCTCTTGCAGCCGGGATTGCAGACGGGCTCGGCTATGGAGACAATACAAAGGCGGCGCTGATTACCCGTGGTATAACAGAAATCGCCAGACTCGGCATGGCCATGGGCGGCAAGCTGGAGACATTCAGTGGGCTTTCGGGGATCGGAGACCTGATTGTGACCTGCGCCAGCATGCACTCCAGAAACAGACGGGCAGGCATTCTGATCGGAAAAGGCTACAGTTATGAAGAAGCGATGAAGGAAGTCAATATGGTGGTGGAGGGTGTCTATTCTGCAAAAGCTGCCATTGGCCTGGCGGAAAAGTACCAGGTACAGATTCCCATCATCGAACAGGTCAATGAAGTGCTTTTCCATGGGAAAAAGGCGGATGAGGCTGTGAAAGATCTGATGCTGCGGGATAAGAAACTGGAAAATTCGGATACTTCGTGGGAATAACAGGACCTTTATAAACGGAAGGAGGAAACTATGGCAGAAAACAACTTTACAAGTACAAAGGAATATGTGGCTTCACCGGAGTTGATGGCCAGTGTGAACGTGGCAATTGCTCTGCAGAAACCTTTGCTGATCAAGGGAGAACCGGGGACCGGTAAGACGATGTTGGCGGAGGCCGTGGCCAAATCTCTTGGAAAGCCCCTTATTATATGGAATATCAAATCTACTACAAAGGCGCAGGACGGGCTGTACGTATATGATACGATTCAGCGTCTGTATGATGGCCAGTTCGGAGAAGAGGGCGTGGATGATATTGCCCACTATATTAAGCTTGGAAAACTGGGAGAGGCTTTTGACAGTGAGGAGCAGGTAGTGTTGCTCATTGATGAGATCGATAAAGCCGATCTGGAATTCCCAAATGACCTGCTCTGGGAGCTGGACCAGATGGAATTTTATATCCATGAGACGAAAAGAACCGTGAAAGCGAAGAAGCGTCCCATTGTTATTATTACTTCCAATGCGGAAAAGGAGCTGCCAGATGCGTTTCTGCGCAGATGTATTTTCCATTATATCGAATTTCCTGATGCAACACTGATGGAGGAGATCGTAAAAGTACATTATCCAAATATTGAGGAAAATATACTGAAGAACGCCATGGAGGCTTTCTATGATATCCGTTCTATGAGGGATATCCGTAAAAAACCAAGTACCTCCGAACTGATTGATTGGGTGAATGCGCTGCAGATCGGCGGTATTTCTGCGGATCGTATCCGCTCAGACCTTCCTTTTATCGGTGTTGTGATAAAAAAGGATGAGGATTTGCATACTGTGGTATCCCACGTATAGGAGAGGGAGGAAAGCAAAACAGGACGACAGAGAGCACCGGAAAAGCCTGTGAAATAAGCAGGCGGAAAGGGGTCTATGTTTCAGAAATTTTTTGATATTTGTAAGGCAAAGGGACTGAAGCTGACACTGAGTGAATGGCTGACACTACAGGAAGCAGTGGACAAAGGTCTGGCGGGAAGCAGCCTGACGGATTTTTATTATCTGTCCCGTATGATTCTTGTGAAAAGTGAAGTGGAATTTGATAAGTTCGATATGGCCTTTGAGGAATGTTTCAAAGGGATCCAGTCAGAAAACGCACTGACAGAGCAGATGCTGCGCTGGCTCAATAAAGAAGAAATGAATGAAATGCTTCAGATGGAAGAGAAGCAATGGCTGAACCAGATCGAAGAGATTAAGGTAGATAAGGACGATGTGGAGCAGAAATTCAAGGAGCGTTTAAAAGACCAGGACAGTGAGCACAACGGTGGAAGCTACTGGATTGGAACAATGGGTAAGACTTCTTTTGGCAATACGGGAGGTAATATCGGTGGCGTGCGTGTAGGCGGACAGACCGGTTATCAGTCGGCCTTTGCGGTCATTGGAGATCGAAAATTCCGGGATTTCCGGGATGACAGGGTACTGGACAACCGGCAGTTCCAGCAGGCGCTTCGCAGGCTGCGGCAGTTTTCCACTAGACTGGATATTCCCAAAACAGAGCTGGATATAGGCGGAACGATCGATAAGACATGCAACAATGGCGGCTGCCTGCAGATTGTCATGGAGAAACCGCGTAAAAATGCGGTGAAGCTGCTGTTGCTTATGGACTCCGGGGGGACAATGATTCCCTATACGCGGCTGCTCAATGACCTGTTTCAGTCGGTGAATAAGTCCAATCATTATAAAGATGTAAAAGTATATTATTTTCATAACTGCATTTACAGTCATGTATACAAGACGCCCGAGTGCGAGAATGGCGACTGGATTGAGACAGAATGGATGTTCCGCAATCTGGACAGTGATTATAAAGTCATCATTGTGGGAGATGCGGCTATGGCACCGGAAGAGCTCTATTCTGAGACGGGAAATTACAGAGGGCCGAATGGAGGCCTTGCCGGTATGGACTGGCTGCTGCTTCTGAAAAAGCACTATAAAAAGATCGTCTGGATGAACCCAAAGATGGCGCCGGGGAAGGCGCCCTGGAGAGAGGCGGAAACGGCGTTAAAGGAAATTTTTCCTATGTATAAGCTGACGGTAGACGGGCTGAATCGGGCGATGACAGTATTGATGACTCAGGCAAAGCGGTGAGAAATAGGTAGTAAAAGGCAGCGTATTATATCCTGAACCGGGAGGAATACTTTGTCATAAAAAAGCACCCCCTTTCATACATTACAATAAGTATGGAAGGGGTAATTTTATGGAAACAAATACAAAGATGGAATATGATTTATACAAGGACATAAAGTTTCGGTGCGGCGGTGAGATCTATTTGGGAGTAGTGGGGCCTGTTCGAACCGGAAAATCTACCTTCATCAAACGATTTATGGATTTGATGGTGCTGCCTTTTATGACTGACGAGCATGCCAGAACGAGAGCTCAGGATGAACTTCCCCAGAGCTCCGGGGGAAAAACAATCACTACTACTGAGCCGAAGTTTATTCCAAAAGAGGCGGCAGGGGTAACATTGAGCGGCGGCGTGGATGTCAAAGTGCGTCTGATTGACTGTGTGGGCTATATGGTGGACGGGGCAGCAGGGCATCTGGAAGAAGATACAGAGCGGATGGTAAAGACACCCTGGTCCGAAGCGGAGATTCCCTTTACCCAGGCTGCGGAAATCGGTACCAAAAAGGTCATCAGTGAGCATTCTACGATCGGCGTTGTCGTGACGACAGATGGTAGTTTTGGAGAGATTGCAAGAGAAAATTACATAGAGCCTGAAGAAAGAACAATTGCAGAGCTGAAAAGGCTGAAAAAGCCTTTTATTGTTCTTCTAAATACCGAGAAACCTTTTTCGGCGGAAGTGATAGAGCAGGCACAGGAACTGACAGGGAAATACGGCGTTACTGTATTGCCGGTGAACTGTGAGCAGTTGAAAGAAAGTGATATTTATCATATTCTGGAACATGTCCTGTACGAATTCCCTCTATCCATGATAGAGTTCTATCTGCCCAAATGGGTGGAATTATTGCCTCTGACGAATCCTTTGAAGGCAGATATTGTAGAGCAAATCAGCAGTCTTGTAAAGGATATGAATACAATCAGGGATGTACTGGAACATCCTATTACTTTAAGCAGTGAATATATCAAACGCTGCAAGATGGATGGTATCTGTATGGCTGACGGCACGGTCAAAGTAGTGTTGGAAGTGGAGGATGCCTATTACTATCAGATGTTGAGTGAACTGATTGGAGAAGAGATCGGAGACGAATATCATCTGATCTCTGTGATGAAAGAACTGGCACAGATGAAAAAAGAATACGTAAAAGTGATTCATGCTATCGAATCTGTCCGTGCCAAAGGGTATGGAGTAGTGACACCGGAACGGGAGGAAATTACCCTCGCTACGCCGGAAGTGATCCGCCATGGTAATAAATACGGGGTAAAGATCAAGGCGGAAAGCCCCTCCATTCATATGATTCGGGCTAATATCCAGACAGAAATAGCGCCTATTGTAGGGACACAACAGCAGGCAGAAGACCTTATCAGGTATATTTCTGATGCAGGTAATACGGAAGAGGGCATCTGGGAAACCAATATTTTCGGCAAGACAGTGGAGCAGCTTGTAAATGACGGGATTTCCGGGAAAATCGCCATGATCGGAGATGAAAGCCAGGTCAAACTACAGGAAACGATGCAGAAGATTGTGAATGACTCCAATGGCGGCATGGTCTGCATCATTATCTAGGCATGAGACGGGCAAAAATAAGGAGATGGGAAACTGCGGCTGTTTACAGACGCAAAATCCCGTCTCCTTATTTTTATCGGGCGAAGCCCGCAAAGCGAGAAAGCGGAAGGCTTTGGAGCTTTGAGCCCGTTTCAAAAACCGTGGCGCGGCAGGTAGAGCTATATTTTTAAATTGGCATTTTCAAGCCAGGTTCTATTTTCTGTGCCAGTTCCCCAGGCCTCAAGTGCCAGTTCATATGTTTCAGAGACTTTATGATTGACTTCTTTTATTTGTTTTTCTAGCTTCGTTTGTCCAATTTTTAATGCGGAGACTTCAGATTCGATTTTATCAAGCCTGCAATCCATCTTATCAAGCCTGTTATCCATCTTATCAAGCCTGTTATCCATTTTATCAAACCTGCTATCCATTTTGTCAAACCTGCTATCCATTTTATCAAACCTGCAATCCATTTTATCAAGCCTATTGTTAATGGGTTGAAGTAATGTTGCTATTGCCTGCAAATCATCATTTGTTAATGCCATATTCTCACCGCCCTTGCAATGTTTGTCGAATTTATTGAGTGGATGTAGTATACCACAGCTGAAGTATAAAGTCCATTTCATTTTATCAATAGTTGATACCCTCAGTGGACAAAGGGACACACGGTCGGAGAAGAGCCAATTTTTGCCCCTGTTTCGTTGCTTTCCTTCCGCGTACGTCCAGTACGCGTCAATCAAGCGCCTCGCAGGGACAAAAATTGACTTCTTTCCGACTCTCT
>CAJUNB010000026.1 GCA_910587635.1 uncultured Lachnospiraceae bacterium | reverse complement strand
TTTATCACTACGGGTAGGATGTTATGATGTCTTGTTCTTTTCCTTCTCTGCATCTTTGATTCTGTAATAATCTTCCATATCCAGACTCAATTTTATATAAGTATCAGGTTTTAATTTTCGGTTGCTCAAGAGACACACAGTCTCCACATGCACCGTCCCGGAGAACATGTCCACCATTGTCACTCTCTCCACCTGATATCCTCTAGCAATGAATACTTCCAGGTCTCTGGCCAGGCTCGTAGGCTTACAGGAGATATATACGATTCGTTCCACGTCATATCGGATAATCTTTTCTAATGCCTTTGGATGGATGCCATCTCTGGGAGGATCCAATACAATAATATCCGGTTTTTCCTCAATCGCATCGATGACCTTCAACACATCCCCTGCGATAAACTCACAGTTATGCAGCCCGTTCAGCTCTGCATTCTTTCTGGCCGCCAGAACAGCCTCTTCCACGATTTCCACACCGATTACCTTTTCTGACACAGGTGCCAGAAGCTGTGCAATCGTACCGGTACCGCTGTACAGATCGAATATCACTTTATCCGGCCTTCCATTTTCATCCGTTCCTACCTCCCCCACATAATTCCTCGCCGTTTCATACAGCACCTCTGCGCCTCTGCTGTTTGTCTGGAAAAAGGAAAACTGGGAAATTTTAAATTTGAGACCGAGCAGTTCTTCATAAAAATAATCCTGACCATATAAGATAACCGTTTCGTCATTTTTTATCGCGTCTGCAACAGTATCATTTTTTGTATGTAAAATACCTGAAATCTTCCCTTGCAGTTCCAAAGCCAGAAGACTCTCTTTCCAATCCGCCAGATCATGCTTCTCCTGTGTGGTTGTGACAAGCGCAACGAGAATTTCTCCTGTTTTACTCGCTTTTCTCACAAGTAAATGCCTCAAATATCCGGTATGCTTCAGCCTGTGATAAAATGTAACATTCCTGTCCCGAAAATATTGCAGTGTACTCTCCAGTATTTTCCTGTAATCTTCATCTACAATCCGGCAATCAGAAACTGTCACAATATCATAAAAGCTGCCTTTTTTATGCATGCCCAGTTCCAGCGGCCCATCCTTTACTCCATCCCCAAAGGAAAATTCCATTTTATTGCGATAAGCATTTACCTGTGGATTCGGATGAATCGGTTCCCAGATACAATTTCTCTCCTGTCTTTCCAGTACCGGGCACAGCAGCTCTCTCACCTGTTTTTCCTTCAGTGCAAGTTGTTCTTCATAGGGAAGTGTCCGATAACTGCATCCCCCGCACTGGCCGAAATGCGGGCAGTCGCTTTCCATCTCATAGTCTGCCCTCTCCAGTACCTCCAGAAGACGTCCCTGGGCTCTGCCTCTCTGTGTTTTATTTACTACAAAAGAAAGCTTCTGTCCGGGCAGCCCATTCTTTACGATACAAACCTCTTTATCTTCACACTGTACTACCGCTTTATTGGGAAACTTTACATGCGTTACGCTCCCCTCTCTGATCTCACCTTTTTTCATATACTGCTCCTTTTTTCGCTGCTAATTTCCTTACGCGCCCGTGTACATAAAAAGCGGGATGCTTTCCGCATCCCGCCACATCATACCGCTTTTGCTCTATTCCTCTGTTTTATCCTCTACAGAATTCTTTTCAAAAACTTCTTTTTCTTCAATCTTTTCGTCAGAATCTTCTTCATCATCGAAAAACTCATCGTCAAAATCATCTTCGAAGTCATCTTCAAAATCATCCAGATAGTCCGGTGTGAAGTAACGATACAAAGCGTAAGCAATTGCTGCCACAGCTGCTACAATCAAGACGACTGCCGCAATCCAACAGACCGGTGAAATTTCTTTTTTCTCCTCTTTCCTGCCCAACAGCTCCTGAAGCCTTTTAATATTGATGAAATCCTCCAATCTATTCATCGTAACCACCTTTCTCCCATTTTCTCAGTATCCGTAACTGTTTTATATTATAACACTATTTTATATATTTTACTATCATTTTTTCATTTTCTTTTCAGCTCTTTTCCATCTCTCCGCCGGAAATTATACTTCTGTTTTTTTCAGTTTTGCAAACGCAGCATACATAACCTTTGTGCCGGCGCTGTCAAAATCCACCGTAACCTGATAATCCCGGGCTCCTTTTTCTATCTTTCGTACCGTTCCTTCTCCATATTTAATATGTCTCACCCTGTCTGACACAGTATAATCGGGCTCACTCCCTGTCGGCATTCCTTTCGAGAATGCTCCCAGTCCTCCTGCTGCTTTTGTAAAAAACGGGCGGTTCTCTTCTGCTGTTCTGCGCGGTGTGGCAATTGCCTTTGGCCGCAGCCTTGTCTGTAAATCTGACTGCCCAAAACGCATACTGCTATTTCCTTCCGCTGCTGTACTCTTATTGCTCATATTTCTGCTGTTGCCGATTCCTGTAACAAAACTTTCATCTTCCCGTGCTTTCCATTTTCGAACAGGAATCTTATGATCCAGCAAGTTCTCTGGTATTTCATTCAAAAACCGACTGACCATGTTATACTGCGTCTCTCCATGGAGCATCCTGGCCCTGGCACAAGTCAGAGTCAAATCCTCTCTCGCCCTCGTCACCCCCACGTAAGCCAGCCGTCTTTCCTCCTCTATTTCACTGGGATCATCGGATGTGATTGTCATATAGCTTGGAAATACGCCGTCTTCCATTCCTGCAATATACACATGGGAAAACTCCAGTCCTTTTGCACTGTGCAGCGTCATCAGAAGCACCCGGTCATCGTTTTCTGACACATTGTCAATATCTGCAACCAGCGCTACCTCTTCCAGAAATTCACTCAGTTTTGCCTCCTCGTGGCTCTCCTCATAGGCAATCACCTTATTGACAAGCTCATCGATATTTTCCAGTCTGCTCTCCGCATCTTCCTCATCGGACTCCTCCAACGCTTTCACATAGCCGGTAGCATCGATAATATCCTGAAGTAATTCTTCCAGACCATAATATTCCAGTTTCCCCCGAAAACTTTGAATCAGCGTAACAAAAGGAGCCAGCTTGGCAGCACTTTTTCCTATTGTCGTAATCTGGTCTGCCTCTCTCAATGCATCATAAAAACTGATCTGGTGCTCATCCGCATAATTTTGCACTCTTGCAATTGTCGTGGCACCGATTCCCCGCTTCGGAATATTGATAATACGTTTTACAGCCACATCATCCATTCCGTTATCAACGGTTTTCAGATATGCCAATAAATCTTTGATTTCTCTTCTCGCATAGAAATTGACACCGCCAACTACATGATAGGGAATGCCGGAAAGAACAAACCGCTCCTCCAGAAGCCTGGCCTGGGCGTTCGTCCGATACAACACGGCACACTCTCCATACTGGGTAACTGCTTCCCTCTTTTTATTTCTGATATCATCCGCAACAAACTCCGCCTCGTCATAAGCCGTATCAAACTGTCGGAAATGAACGGTATTTCCAGCCCCTTTGTCTGTCCAGAGTGCCTTTGCCTTTCTGCCTATATTATTTTGGATAATATGGTTGGCCGCATCCAATATATTCTGGGTAGAGCGGTAATTCTGTTCCAGCTTGATCACCTTTGCCTCAGGAAATACCTTCTCAAAATCCAGTATATTCCGTATATTCGCACCACGGAATTTATAGATTGACTGATCGTCGTCTCCTACGACACAGAGATTTCTGCGCTTTGCCGAAAGCAGGCGGATAAATTCAAACTGTACCGTATTGGTATCCTGGTATTCATCCACCATGATATATTGAAATCTCTCCTGATAAGATTCCAATACATCAGGACATGCCCGAAACAGTTCCACTGCCTTCACAAGAAGATCATCAAAATCCAAAGCATTATTTTTTTTCAATACCTGTTGATATTCCGTATAAACAGTGGAAATTTTCTGCATAGTAAAATCTCCCTCTGCCTCTTTGGCATAGGCAAGCGGAGAAATACACTCATTCTTCGCAGAAGAAATCGCACTGAGAATCGTCCGTTCTTTCAACATTTTGGTATCGATCTGAAGACGCTTACATATATCTTTCATAACCGTCTTTTGGTCGTCCGTGTCATATATTGTAAAATTACTGTCATATCCAAGCCGATCTATGTACCGCCGCAATATTCTGACACAGCTGGAATGAAACGTAGACACCCAGACCTGTTCCGAGCCAAATCCCACAATATGATTGACCCGTTCTTTCATCTCTCCGGCAGCTTTATTGGTAAAAGTGATCGCCATAATATTCCATGGATTTACACTGCATCTGTCAATCAGATAGGCAATTCTGTGAGTCAGAACTCTCGTTTTTCCAGAGCCCGCTCCCGCCAAGATCAATACAGGGCCTTCTGTTTGGTATACCGCTTCTTTCTGCTGCTCATTCAGTGTATCATATATGCTCATTCTCTTCTCCCGTTCTCTGTTGCTCACTTTTACCCGCATTGTCTCAGCTCATAAACGCTTCGCGTTTCTTCGCTGCCCAGCTTCGCCCCATGTTCACTGAGGGTAAAAATATACAAGTATATTTTATCCAGTCCCTCGTTCACGCAATGCTCATTGTAGCACATTTTCTGATTTTTTCAATATAATACACTATCAATTTTTATTTTGGAGGAATCTTTATATGAAACGAAAACTCATCAGTTTACTGCTCCTGTCCGCACTTTTGCTTGTCACACTCACAGGCTGTGGTGCATCAGCAGGAGCAAACAGTCAGCCTGCTGCGGGAAAAAAAGTAGTATTAAATGAAGTCGCCCACTCCATTTTTTACGCCCCGATGTACGTAGCGATTGAGGAAGGCTATTTCGAAGAAGAAGGTATTGATCTGGAACTCGTTACCGGCTTCGGTGCAGACAAAACAATGACAGCAGTCCTCTCTGGTGAGGCAGATATTGGATTCATGGGATCTGAAGCCTCTATTTACACATACTTGGGCGGAACCACTGATCCGGTCATCAATTTTGCCCAGTTGACACAACGGGCAGGTAACTTCCTTGTATCCCGGGAACCCGTGGACGATTTTTCATGGGAAATGCTAAAAGGTACGGATGTACTTGGCGGCCGGGCAGGCGGTATGCCGGAAATGGTATTTGAATATATTCTGAAAAAACATAACATCGATCCAGCTACAGACGTAACAATTGACCAAAGTATAGATTTCGGTTCCACTGCTGCCGCCTTTTCAGGAGGGCAGGGGGATTTTACTGTAGTGAAAGATAATTTACTACTCCCTTAATAAACACGCTCCAATCCCTCTACAAACCGAAAATGCACAAATGAAAAGGCCGATTTTATCTGTCTTATTACGCCTCAATCCTTTCCTGTCTGCCAAGAATATCCATGTAATATACTGCCCTGGTGGAACAAGGGTGTCATCATGCAATGCCATACAGTCTACGCCACGTTGCTCCTCCGGCTGTCAATATGCCATCCTGATTTTTGGCAGATGCCTTTACCATATTTGTCTGATACAGGATGATTGCCTTCCTCATACCGTTTCCATAGACAGGAGGCATCCCTCTATCAGCTTCTATGCTGCCGGTATAATACCCCAAAGCTTTCATATACCGTTCTAAGGGCGTTACGATAGTATGGGATCTGTTTCTGGATGTACCCACTGTGACAGTTTTATTCACAATCTCTTTCGCACTGGCTGTTGCGGGGACATTCCAGATGCCCCGGCTCTCCTTGATAAAATCGGACAGCTGATAAGACACATTTTCCTCTGACACGCCCCCTGCAGCTGCCTCAATATCTACAAACCACTGGTTTAAATCCACATAGCCCCCAATACCATCCACGCGTCCCATAGAAGTATATTGCCAGCCAAACATTTTTCCATCAAAATTCGCCGGTTTTTTATCGGTATTTACAGGATCTGCAATCCTCATTTCCAATTTATATCCATTATAATAGCGGGCTTCCCAGCCTTTCTGATAAAGTGGCTTTATGTATTTCATTATTTTATCGAGATAACTGTCATAATATGACATACCAAAGTATATGCCAAAATCACAGCCACCTGCTGTAATGACATCCCCGTAGGCATTGATAATATCAGCCGCCAGTCGGCCAGTAGGCAGGCTCTTATCCTCCCAGTCCAGCCAGACAAAAGGATGCCTGTCCTGGCCAAGAATTTCCAATACTTTCCTGGCATCCCCCATTGCCTTACCCACATTTGTGGCATATGTATAATGATACACACCCTGTATCGGAACGCCTGCTGCCAGGCATCCGGCCCAGTTATTTTCAAATTGTTTGTCTGAGTTTAAATCCTTTCTGATCACTTTCAGAATGGCAAATTCCACGCCTGCCTTTTTGACCCTATGCCAGTCTATTTTCCCCTGATATCCCGACACATCTATTCCTTTAAACGATTTCATTTTCTCTTCCCTGCCTTTCTTGCAAATCTACGGTTTCTTCAATCTGTTTCCTCATGTGTTTTACTACCGGCATCAGAAACGGCGGCATTTCCACGCCAATATCTATCATATTTTCCAGAATAGAAATGATTTCATTGACAACAAGCCATACAGCCACAACCGTTGCAACGATAAACGGGACATCATTGTCAATGCCGGCACAGTCCAGCGTATACCTGAGTAATATATCAATCCAGGAACCTACAATGATTAAAAGCCACATGCATACTTTTTTCATAATCCCCCGGATTCCTTTATAACTGCTGATACTTTCTTCACGGTACTTCGTGGCCATAATTCCTGTAATATAGTCAATCACATTGCACCCCACCATAAGAAATACGGGAACTGCCAGAATTCCAAGCCAACTCATCAGTACAGATAACACTGTCGTAAAGATTATTTTTATTCTTTCCATAATATTTCTCCTTTTTATAAATACTTTTCGTTCTTCTGAACTGCAAAATATGACAATATCTGTATTGCCATATACTTTTATGCAGGACTATCGGTTATATCCCGTCCTGATTTAAGCTCTTCCAATTCTGCTTCCAGCGCACTAACTCTTTCCTGCAGAATTTCTTCTATTGTTTTTTCCCGAAGACTGATTGTGAACAGAACAGTGCCATCCGCGTTGTCTGTTCCTGTCACATAATCCAACGACATATCAGTATATCTTCCCGTTGTCTCACCTTCAGAATTCACAATAAGCACCTCAGACAGATTATCCTTTGTAATCTGTTCCCAAAGGATTCCTGCTGTAGTTCTGTTTTCCACACATACACACAACATACCTATTCCCTGAGATGACTCCAATGTAATTTCTGTACTGTCATGCAGCACCAGTTTGTCTTTTCCCATTTTATACACCTCCTTTCTTGTTCTTTCAATTATTGTAAGCAATTCGAGTCTGCATAACAGACTCTTACGTGTAATATAAAAATGAATCGCACAAGTGCGATTCACCATGGGCAAGCAGACGGCAAAGCAGTTATTTTACTTCGCAAGCTGCACACCCATATATTTGTTCTAAAGGTAACTGCAAAGCAATTACCTTTAAACAAAAAAAGACCTTTATAGGTCTTTTTTGCAATATATTTAAAAATAAAATGACTCCAAAAATTTACTTTGAGATTCATTTTAGTGCTGATGGCTTTATTCAGATAAATAGTAATAT
>CAJUNB010000025.1 GCA_910587635.1 uncultured Lachnospiraceae bacterium | reverse complement strand
CCCCGAAAGGGTAAGGCCCCCCGAAGAGTACGGGGTAGACAGGGCAGAGGTGGAAGCATAGTGATATGTGGAGCTGACTGCTGCTGATAGGCCGAGGGCTTGACCAATGTAATGAGGAGGGACCCGCGTAAGTGGGAGGAGTCCTGATTACACAGCATTACAAAGCAGTAAAGAGATGTCCCAGAATCTTTCAGTGTTCGGTTTTCAGGGCATGGCCCTGAAGGAGAGAGTAGTTCTTTCCAAATAAAAAGTAAAGTAGGCATAACAACAAAACTGTTTGTTATGCTTTTTTATTTTGCAGGTGTAAAGTACACTCTTGTTTCCTGAAGGCGTTTATATATGAAAAAGTGTAGACGTTCAGTTCGAAGAGAGGAGAGTAATATGATTGCTGTTTCGGATTTATTACTGGATATTCATACGCATACGATAGCAAGTGGACATGCATATGGTACGATTCGTGAAATGGCGGAGAGTGCAGGAAAAAGAAACTTAAAATTGCTGGGAATCAGCGAGCATGCACCGGGAATTCCCGGAACCTGTGATCCCATTTATTTTTCTAATCTAAGCGTGGCTCCGAAAAATTGGAACGGAACGGAAATTATATATGGTTGTGAAGTAAACGTTTTAAATGATGGAACGCTCTCTTTAGCACAGAAATATTTGGATTATCTGGATTTTGCCATCATTGGAATACATAAACAGTGTTATCACAATGAAGGAATTTTAAAAAATACAGAAAATATCGTTTCCTGTATGAAAGCTCCAAAGGTATGCCTGGTGTCCCATCCAGATGATGATCATATGCCGCTGGATTATGAAAAGCTTGTTCTGGGAGCTAAGAAATACCATGTGGCGTTGGAGCTGAATAATAGTTCCCTATTGAAGCCACAGAAACGACTAAATTGTGTAGAAAATTATAAAAAAATGCTTTCTCTCTGTCAAAAGCATGGTGTTTTTGTTATGATAAGTTCAGATGCCCATGACCCTGCCTATGTAGGACGTTTTGAGGAAGCGTGTACATTACTGAATCAAGTGGGATTTACAAAGGAATTGCTGATTAATACTGATGTGAAGAAATTTAAGTTGCATATTGGACTTGTTTCCTGAAGCTTGACTGTGCATTCTCTCATTTACAGAGAGATATGATAAAAAAGGAGGATAAAAGATGTTAGTTACAATGAATGATGTATTGTTACCGGCTAAAAAGGGAGGCTATGGAGTTGGATTTTTCAATGCTGTAAATTTGGAGATGGCCAGAGCTGTAATTGAGGCGGCGGAGGAAATGAACGCACCGGTTATGATCGGTTCGGCAGAAGTGCTGCTTACGGTTACAAACCTGGAACGTGTGGCAGAATATCTGATTCCCATGGCACAAAAAGCGAAGGTTCCTGTTGTTGTCCACTATGATCATGGACTCACCTTTGAGGGATGCATTCGGGCACTGCAGGCGGGATTTACCTCCGTTATGTATGATTGTTCTGTATGTGCCTATGAAGAAAATAAAAAACGTTTAGCGGAGATGGTAAAGATCTGTCATGCGATGGGCGTTATGGTGGAAGGAGAATTGGGTCATGTAGGGGATAATGAGGGGGCTGGTAAACTGGCAAATCCCAGTGACTTTTATACAGATCCCGATATGGCTGCAGATTTTGTGTCTGATACCGGCGTAGATGCCCTGGCAGTGGCAGTGGGAAATGCTCATGGAGCTTATAAATTTCCGCCTAAGTTAGATTTTGACCGTATTTCAACGATTTCTTCACGTACAGGGCTTCCTCTTGTGCTGCATGGAGGCAGTGGCCTTGCCGATGATGATTTCAGGACGGCGGTAAAAAGGGGAATCTGCAAAGTGAATATCTTTACAGATCTGGAAAGGGCCGGAAAAGAAGGCGCAGAAAAAGCGTTGTCGGAAGGCGCAGGAAGCCTGACAACGATGATTTCCTATGAGATAGAAGCTATGAAAAAAGTAGTAAAAGAAAAGATCCGCCTGTTCGGAGCTGATGGCAAGGCATGACAAAGTACAGAGATATTCTTAAGGAACAAGGGGATACACATCCTGAACTTCGCCGAGGGTATCGAATGCAGAAATAGAATAGGAGCCTTATTTTAAACAGAAGCGGAAGAGAGTGTTGTAACATAACGGAATTTTGGTTATGAGACAATGCTCTTTTTTTATTCGCTGTTTCCTGAGGGTATCGTATAGAAAGTTCCTCCGTAATTCCGCGCCACTTTGTGCTTCCATAGTACGGAGTATGGGGACACATCTTTGCTCCTGGAATAATAGACAGAAAATGAAGACCAATATTGTATATAATTCACAAAAAGATGTGAAAAACAAAAAATATACTATTTAATATTGACAGGTAAAATGTTACATGATATATTATCTGCAACAAGATTGTATCCAATATCCGATATCCAGAGCGGATGAAGGAAAAAGAAAAGGAGGACGAAAATGAGAAAGAAGACATTATTATCAATTTTGTTGACAGCAGTGTTGGTCGGGACTCTTGTTACAGGGTGCGGTTCATCAGAGCAGGCTTCTTCAAATGGTGATGGCAGCGATGCAGCGCAGACTACTGCAGATGCCGATACGGAGGAGAGCTCGGGAGAAAGCGCGGAAGAAGCAGGTCAGGAAGAGGCTAAGACAGAGTCTTCAGGAGGATTGTCATCAGCTACAATTGTTCCGGTAGCAGATCTTCCCGTACAGGGGATTGGTGCAAAAGTAACATCAGACGTAAAAGCAAATGAAGATTATAAGATCGGTTACATAGCAAAAAACACAACGAATCCATATATGATTGCACAGGCAGAAGGCGTGAAAAAGGCCGGCGCGGATATGGGATTCACGGCGGTCACACAGGCTCCTTCCACAGCTGACAGTGTAGAAGAGCAGGTAAAGATCATGGAAGATATGATTCAGCAGGAGATGGATGTAATCATCGTTCACTGCGCAGATTCTAACGGTATTATGCCGGGTGTCAGAAAGGCACAGGATGCGGGAATCATTGTACTTACCATCGGAACACCAGGTTCTGAAGATACATTCCTGCGGACAGGTGTTGACTACTATGAGACAGGCTATACGATAGCGAAAGAGATGGCAGAAGCTCTTGGCGGAAAAGGCAACATCATTGTTTTAGAGGGACCTCCCGGAGCTGCAAATGCTATTGAAAGACTGAACGGAATCCAGGATGCACTGGCAGAATATGCGGAAATCGAGATTGTAGCTTCTCAGACAGCAAACTTTAAGAGAACAGAAGGGATGTCTGTTACAGAGAACTTATTACAGAAATATACCGATGTACAGGGCGTTATCGGCTGCAACGATGAAAGTGCACTTGGTGGATTACAGGCACTGAAGGCAGCTGGCATGACAGATGTGCTGGTAGCAGGATTTGACGGCAGTGTAGATGCTACAAATGCAGTAGAATCGGGAGAAATGTTCGCTACCTATAACACAGATCCCTATGGCTCGGGATACATTGCATGTGCATATGCAGTGAATTATCTGAATGACGGTACAGAGCCGGAAGGCAAATTTATACCTTTCCCGACAGCTGAAGCGAAGCCCGTTATTACTTCTGATACAGTAAAGGATTATATGGACAATGTAGCTTGGTGGAAGATGGTACAGTAAGGGGTATCGCAGGAAAGCCAGATACAGGATATATCGATATGAAAGACCAGATATAGGGAGTTATAGAATAAGGTAATATTGTAAATTCTTGCATTTATCCCCGCTATTTTGTGGGGATGAATGCAAAGAAGATAGGTAAGACAAAAGACAGAGAAGATTTCATAGAGAGATGTAGAAAAGGCAGCATGGGAGGTAAAAATGGGGAAAACAATTTTAACGGCATCCCATATTACAAAAATTTTCCCGGGCATGAAGGCGCTGGATAATGTAGATTTTGATCTCCGGGAGGGAGAAGTCCATATCTTAGTAGGAGAAAACGGAGCCGGGAAAAGTACGCTTGCAAAAGTAATGCTGGGAGCATATAAAGCCGAAGAAGGCGAAATTACACTGGACGGAAAAGTCGTAAAGTTCAATGGAACAAAGGATGCGTTGGAAAAGGGAATTGTTGCAGTATATCAGGAATTTACCCTGGTTCCCTATATCAGTGTTGCACAAAATATTTTTTTGAATCGGGAATATAAGACGAAGCTGGGACTGTTAGACCATAAGAGAATGGAGGCGGAAGCCCAGGCGCTATTGCAGTCTTTAAATTGTGAATATATAGATGTGAAGAGTTATGTGAAGAATTTGAGCGTGGCAGAGCAGCAGATGGTAGAGATTGCCAAGGCGTTGTCTTTCAAACCGAGGATTATGGTGTTTGATGAGCCTACGGCTACCTTGTCAGAGAGAGAGGTAGATTCTCTTTTTGCGCAGATTCACAGACTGAAAGCGGAAGGTATCGGTATTATTTATGTATCACACAGAATGCAGGAGTTTCCGCTGATAGGAGACAGGATTACGATTCTGCGGGACGGTGTAAAAATTAAAACAGTAGGGATCAATGACTGTACCAATGAAGAACTGGTCAATATGATGGTTGGCCGGGATGTGTCGCAGGTATATGTGCGTACAGAAAATAAGCATAGCGGTGTGGCACTGAAAGCAGAAAATCTCTGCGATTATCATGGAAGAGTCCAAAATGTAAATTTGACGGTGGAAAAGGGCGAGATTATAGGTATCGCAGGTTTGGTAGGGGCGGGCCGTACGGAGACGGCGGAATTATTGTATGGTATCCAGCCGATCAAATCGGGCCAGGTCTATATTAATGGGAAAGCGGTTTCCATCAAATCTCCGATACAAGCTACAAAACTGGGGATTGGCCTTGTCAGCGAAGACCGTAAGAAACAGGGGTTGGCACTGGACGAGTCCATCGCATTGAATACGGTGGCTGTGAGCCTAAAGAAAATTTTCCCCAAATTTTTCCTTTCCTATAAGAAAATAAGAGAAGTTGCTCTTGATTATAAAAATCAGTTGCGTATTGCAACGACAAGCGTGAATAAAGCCTGTAAATATTTGTCAGGAGGGAATCAGCAGAAAGTGGTCCTGGCAAAGTGGCTGAGTTTTGATCCTGATATTTTGATTTTTGACGAACCCACCAGAGGAATCGACGTAGGGGCAAAGATGGAAATCTATGGACTGATGAACAGACTTGCTTCCGAAGGGAAAGCGATTATTATGATTTCCTCAGAACTCCCGGAAGTAATCGGTATGAGCGACAGGATTTATATTATGCACGAAGGCAGAATGGTGGGTGAAGTGCACAGAAATGAATTTGATTCGGAAGCGATCGGTGCACGGATGATGCTTGGAACAGGAGGTGCAAAAGATGCAGAAGGTTGATATGAAACAAAGGGTCAAGAAAATTCCTCCGGTTGCCTATATGCTGGTTATGATCATCATCGTATTCAGCTTTATGGACCCCCATTATCTTTCCTTTTCCAATTTTAGGAATGTACTCATTCAGGCGACGCCCCTTATGATTGTGGCGTTTGGACAGACCTGTATTGTACTGACTCAGGGAACGGATCTTTCTCTCGGCGCCCAGGTGAGCTTTGTGACGGTATTTACGGTTTTTCTTGCCCAGCGGGGGATACCGCTTGGCCTGGCCATGATCATTTCCGTACTCTGCGCCACATTGATCGGCGCGGTGAACGGTCTGATCGTAGCAAAGGGGAATATCCCTCCTTTTATCGCTACCTATGGAATGCAGAATATTGTCAACAGTATTTCCCTTTTACTTACGGCGGGTTCGTCCATCTATTTTGACAGCATTGTCTATCGGACGGTGACGGAGACGACAATTTTGTTCCTGCCTATCATGGTATGGGTAGCGGTACTTGTGTTTATCGTCGTATGGGTTGTTTTAAGAAAGACGAAGTTCGGAACGAATATTCACGGGTTGGGAGGCAATAAAGAGGCGTTGACCCTTGCCGGTATCAATCCTGTGACTTGTATGATAAAGACATTTGCTTTTGCCGGAATGATTGCCGGAATTGCCGGCGTTATCGCACTCTGCCGTGTGGAATCCGGGCAGCCTACCGTAGCGACAGGATGGGAGTTCCAGGCAGTTGCGGCCACCCTTCTGGGCGGGACTTCTCTGCGGGAAGGAAAAGGCGGCGTTACTGGAACGATCTTCGGGGTACTTCTCATTCAGATTATTAAAAACGGTTTGAACGTCGTGGGCGTACAGTCCATTTATCAGAACGCGATTATCGGTTCTATCATATTGGCAGCTATTATTATCGATGCGGTTGTCCGTATTCGTTCAGAGAAATAGGAGGATGTGGACATGAGTGTAAAGAAAATATTTGAAGAAATCAAAAGTTCAAAAGTATTTTACAGTCTGGTCGGCTTGATTATCTTAGTTATCATATCAGCGATCATAGCTCCTAATTTCAGAACATGGAACAATCTGATCACAATATTTCGGCAGGCCAGTGTACTTTTAGTGTTGAGCGCAGGACTGACAGCAGTTTTACTGACCGGCGGTATGGATTTGTCGGTAGGCGCAACGGCTGGATTTATTGGATGTATCTGTGCACAGCTTTTAAAAGCAGGGATATCCATTCCGGTTGCCGCTCTGATCGGTATTTTGATCGGTATGGTAGTGGGCTGTATCAACGGTCTTTTGGCAGGCATTCTGCCAAGCTTTATTGCCACGTATGGGACAAACTGGGTCATGAGCGGCCTGGCCGTAATCGTCATGCAGGGCGCCGTTATTTATGACCTCCCGGAAGGATTTACCCAGATCGGCGTAGGGTATCTGGGTCCCATTCCCAACCTGATTATTATTGCAGCCATAGTTGTGGTAATCATTTATGTACTTCTGCAGAGGACTACTTACGGAAGACAGATTTATTCTTACGGTTCCAATCCGACGGCTGCAAAATACGCAGCGATTCCGGTAAAAAAGATTATGGTATCGGCATTTATGATGTGCAGTATGTGTGCGGGACTTGCAGGGATGCTTATTACTGCCCGCCTGAACGCTGCGGATGCTGCTATGGGTGACAGCTATGGGCTGCAGACAGTGGCGGCAGTTGTAATCGGCGGCACATCCATGCTGGGAGGTGTGGGCGGTGTCCTCGGTACGGTCATCGGTTCCTTGATATTGACGGTTATCGTCAATGTTATGAACTTGCAGGGAATCTCTTCCTTCGCCCAGGGACTCGTAGTAGGTGTTGTCATCATTGCGATGGTATTGTTTGATACTTATACAAAGAGACGGCAGGAAAGAAACGCAGCATAGAGATACAAACATATGAATTAAAATTGGACACAATTTTAAGATAAAAAAATAATGCATTGAGAAAAAAGAGAGGAGAATTTATTATGGCATTGAAAATCAGACCACTTAATTCCGGTTACATACCAACGAAACCGCTGGAGTATTGGTATCATTTTTCCTGCAAAAAATATGTTGAAAAGATAGGTATTACAAATGATTCGGATCAGCTGCCGGACTTCACATTTCTGATAGAAGGCGGCGAGCAGTTGATACTGGTAGACACAGGTATGTCCTGGACAGAGCATGCTGACAAATATCATCATGGTCCGTCTCTGCAGAGACCGGGAATTGATGACATCGAGTCCCGTCTGGCACAGGTAGGTTACAAGCCTTCCGATGTGGATATTGTATTGTTTACACATCTTCATTGGGATCATGTATTCTATCTTGAGAAATTTACAAAGGCACGTTTTATCTGCAATGAGATTGAATGGAATTATGCACACAACCCGATTCCGCTTCATTATAAATCTTATTGCAGACCGATTATTGCAAAGGATGGAGACGTTACGTGCGGTGATGAATTTATCGCACCTTACGATCAGCCGGGAGTAAAAGAGCGCTTTGAAACGGTAAAAGGGGAAGTGGAAATCGCACCTGGAGTCAGTGTATATGAGTCTACAGGACATTGCCCTGGCCATATGTCAGTTGCTGTTCAGACAGAAGACGGACCGTATTTCTGCGTGGGAGATTCTGTGTTTGTCATGGGCAATATCGATGCACCTCAGGCAATGCAGGATGAGCTTCACTATGATATCTGCCCTCCGGGACGTTATGTAGATATCGTAGCGGCATGGGAGACAATTCGTGATCATGTGCGTCGGTGCCAGGAAGCTGGTGTGGATCCTCATAAGCATCTTTTACTTTCTCATGATATTATGTTATCAGCGGCTGTTGAAAAATATGAAGATACTCATGACAATAAGATTCCGGTCATCGGTACAAAGGATACAGATTTTGTATATGAGGAGTACAGAACCGCGATTATCGACAAAGATGCAAAAAAAGCAGCGAAGAAGGCAGAGACGAAATATTTTGCTTAATGATTGATTGGGAAGGCTTTCCGCAAGGAGAGCCTTCGTAATCTCTGTAATCAAAGGAGAAGCGGCAGAGGATGAAGAGAATAGCTATTATTGGAAGCTGTGATACAAAGCACAGAGAAGTGGCGTATATGCGGGATCTGATAGAAGCAGAGGGAATAGAGGTACTTGTGATCGATGTTGCCACCGGGCCGAGTCCTTCCTATGGTTATAATGTGTCCCGAGAGGAAGTCGTAGAAGCGGCGGGAACGAAATGGTCAGAGCTGGAGCCGAAATCGAAAGGGGAGAAGATCGCCTTTATGATGGAAGCGGCAGCTGACTATGTGGAGAAAATATACAGAGAAGGTAAAATTGATGGTATTTTATCCGCCGGAGGACTGCAAAATACAGTGATGGCTACCAATGCTATGAAAAGGCTGCCTATCGGTTTTCCGAAGGTAATGGCAACGACAGTAGCTTCCGGGAAGAAGACATTTGATCTTGTTGTGGGAGATAAAGATATCGTTACGATACCATCGATCTGTGATTTTACCGGATTGAATCTGGTGACACGTCAGATCATGGCCAATGCCTGTGCCTGCTGCATCGGTATGGTAAAGACGGCAGGAGCAATTCTGAAAAAAGGAAGGAAACCGGTAGTTGGCATCACACTGATGGGTATTACCAATACAGGAGCATGTGCGGCGGTAGATGAACTGGAACGGCTTGGTGTGGAGGTAATCGGATTTCATTCTACCGGTGTGGGTGGAGCGATTATGGAGCAGATGGCAGCAGATGGATTAATCGATGGCATACTGGATCTGACTACCCACGAGATTACAGAGGGATACTTTGGGAGTGGGTTCTCCTATGGGGAGGGCGAGAAATATCGGCTTATCAAAGGGGTATCCAAAAAAGTGCCTCTTGTGGTTAGCTGCGGAGGACTGGATTTTATCGATTTTGCGGTAGGAGAGTTTCCACCACGGATGGAAGAGAGAGTCTATATGATGCACAATGCGTCAATGGCTCATATCAAACTTCTTCCCGATGAAGCAGAGCTTACTACAGCACGTTTTACAGAGCGTCTTGAGAAAATCGATTATCCTGTGAAGCTGCTGATTCCCACAGACGGGATGCGGCACAATACGAGAAAAGGCGAGGAGCTGTATTATAAGGAAGTGGATGATATCATCATACGGCAGCTTAAGGCAATCAAAAATAAAAATGTGGAGATTATTACGATTCCCGGTAATCTGGATACTGAAGAATGGGGTATCTGTGCGGCTCATTGTATGATTGACGAACTGCGGGAGCGGGGCGTTATCGGAGATGAGATACAGTATGGGAAACCGGATAATGGGTAAACTGGAAGGAGTTGGAAAAGTTGACAGAAGATGTTAAAATAATAGCAGAGGAACTTGTCATTGCAGCGAAAAGAGCTTATACTAGGGGTATACAGACAGGAAGCGGAGGAAATGTAAGTGCAAGAGTGCCGGGAAAAGATCTGATGATCGTAAAGGCAAGTGGCGGATCCTTTGCTGATTGTACACCCGATAAGTTTGTAATCACAGATTTCGATGGAAATCTAGTAGAAGGAGAGGGAAAACCTACAAGAGAAGCGTTATTACATGGTTTGCTATACAGGATTTGTCCGGATGTGAATGCAGTCGTACATACACATTCCCCCTATTCAATTGCATGGGCATCTACAGAGAAGTCCCTTCCAAGAACAACGTGGCATTCAAAATTGAAGATCTGTGCGGATATTCCAACTCTGAATGTTCCTGCAGCAATGGTGAAACCGGAATATTTTTCACTGGTTGAAGAGATATATCGTGAGAACCCGGATTTGCCGGCATTTTTGCTTGTAGATCACGGATTGGTGGCGGTAGGAAAAGATGCAGTGAATGCAGAGCATACAGCCGAACTGATTGAGGAGACAGCACAGGCAGCAATTCTGAAAGCAGCCGTTTCAAAGCTTGGCTTATAGGTGATGCGAAAGCTATATGAGATCTAATGTGCGTATTACGATGAATGATATGAATAGAGAGACGCTTCAGCATAACAGGCTTCCGGATCTTGTTCTGGATAAGTTAATGGAATGGATCATGAGCGGAAAGCTTCTGATGGGAGCGAAACTGAATACAGAAGAGTTGGCAAACCAGTTGGGAGTGAGCCGGATGCCTATCCGGGAGGCTCTGAGCAATTTGGAGAAAAAAGGGTTGGCGGAATCGATTCCCTATGCGGGGACGAGACTTGTGACCCTGACAAAGGCGGATGTCCGGCAGATCTACATTGCCAGGACTGCTTTGGAACCGGTGGCGGGAAGATATGCCTGTGAAAAGATTACGGAAGAAGAAATCGGCAGTCTCCACCAGATTCATGAAAATTACAAGCACATTGTCGGCCAGGATGAACTGGACGCTATAGATGTGTATTTGCAGAACAGACTGTTTCATTTTTCTATTTATAAAGCCAGTCAGCTGGACCGGGTGTGTAGTATGATAGAGTCTCTGTGGGATAATCTCAGTTTTTTCAAACTGATCTACGGACAGAAACTGTTGGACAGTAAAGAGTCGAGGGCTAATATGGTGGCGGAGCATGGCAGTTATTTGCAGGCTCTGGAAAAGCATGACAGTGAACTGCTGTATCGTCTGCTGGAACAGAATCTGAAAAAGCGCGCAGATCATATACCGTATAATTCTGACGCTTACTTTCACGAAAACAGATAAGAGCATATAGATTTCATATAGAACTTCTGGCTATGAGAATTTTTGCATATGTACAAGGAGGATATATGGATTCGATACTATATACGTTGCCGGAAATGATTCATGGACAGAATTATGTTCTGGCATCTTATTATATACAATTGCCGAAAGAGGTAGATGTACTGAAAAAGGCATCCACGCTGGCAATCGGACAGACGATAGGCACCTGGGTTCCGATTCCGGGTATTACAGAGGAAATCCGGGAAAAATATATGGGTAAGGTAGTCAATATCTTTGACGTTCCTTCTCTTGATCTGGCAACACAGATTACTACGGAAACAAGAGAATATATCATACAGATTGCCTATCCGGCTGTCAATTTTGGAAATGACCTGCCTTTGCTGATTACATCTCTATTGGGAAATGATGCTTCCACATCGGCACAGGTGAAACTGTTGGATATAGAGTTCCCGGAGGAATTTGTAAAGAAGTTTCATGGGCCGAGATATGGCTCAGATGGAATAAGAGAGTTTTCGGGCGTTGCAGACAGGCCGCTTTTACTGAATATGATAAAGCCCTGTACGGGACTGTCTCCGTCAGAGGGGGCGAAGATTTTCCATGAAGTAGCTTTGGGAGGCGTAGATTTTATTAAAGACGATGAGCTTCTGGGAAATCCGACATACAGTAGACCCCAGGAAAGGGTAAGAGAGTATAAAAAGGCAGCGGAAAACGTCTTTGAAATGACAGGACACTGTGTGAAATATTTTGTCAATGTAACGAGCGGTGCAGGGGAAATACTGGAAAATGTAAAGCGGGTAGAGGAAGCGGGCGCAGATGGTATCATGGTGAATTTTGCAGCCGTGGGATACAGCATCCTGAAACTTGTGGCAGAGAATACGAGGCTGCCTATACTGGGACACGCGGCGGGTTCTGGCATGGTATATGAAGGGACTCTGAATGGTATGGCCTCTCCGTTGGCAGTCGGAAAACTGGCAAGGCTGGCAGGGGCGGATATCGTTATGGTAAACACTCCTTATGGTGGATATCCTCTTCTGTACCAGAAATATATGCAGACACTGGCGCAGCTTTTACTTCCCTATTATGATTTAAAACCTTCCATGCCTTCTATCGGTGGCGGTGTGCATCCGGGTATGGTAGAAAAGTATATTCGTGAGGCGGGACGGGATATTGTACTGGCGGCAGGAGGAGCCGTCCAGGGACATCCTGGAGGAGCCGGTGCCGGTGCCAGGGCAATGCGTCAGGCAATTGACATTGTGATGAGCGGACAGGATTTCGAAGAGGCTGCCCGGAATGAGGAAGAGCTTTCGGCGGTATTGAAGCTCTGGAAGTATCAGAAAGACTAATTTTATAATAAATAGAATTGACAGAGCATACATAGTATTGTGTGCTCTGTTTTTTGTCGACTGAGGGTACGTTAAACAAAAGGAAAATCTTGCTATATCGATAACAAATAATTGCATACTTCGAGTAAAAAAGATATAATAAGAGAAAAAGTACGAAAATATTGTACTGGATATATATTTTTCTAAAAACATATGGTATAATCCCTTATATGATATGTGGAGAGGTGAAGGTATGGACACAAAAATATTGTTAGAAAACGGAACGAATGAACTGGAAGTATTGGAGTTTACACTGGACGGTAATCTGTACGGGATCAACGTGGCGAAGATCCGTGAGATTATCAATTATCAGGAGGTGACACCAGTACCCAATGCACATCCAAGCATCGAAGGAATCTTTATGCCTCGTGATAAGATGATTACGGCAATTGATTTGAAAAACTGCCTGCAGAGGGGACAGTCTGAACCGGGCGGGTTGTTTATTGTGACAAACTTCAATAAATTGGACATTGCATTTCATGTTGATTCAGTTATCGGAATACATAGAGTATCATGGAAAGAAATTATAAAGCCAGGTGCGACAGTATCTACGCCTGAAGACGGCATCTCCACAGGAATTATCAAGTTCAATGAGAAGCTCATTATCATTCTTGATTTTGAGAAGATCGTGACAGACATCAGTCCGGAGACGGGACTCAAGATGGCTGAAATCGATGCGCTGGGAGACAGAGAGAGATGCGATGTGCCGATTCTCATTGCTGAGGATTCTGCTCTGTTAAATAAAATGATCGTGGATTCTTTGAAGAGGGCAGGATACGATAATGTTATCCGCACGGAGAACGGACAGGAAGCGTGGGATATTATCAGAGACTTCAGGGATAAAGGTACATTGGAAAGAAATATACATTGTGTCATTACAGATATCGAGATGCCTCTCATGGACGGACACCGTTTGACGAAACTAATCAAAGACGGCGAAGAGACGAAATATATACCGGTTATTATTTTCTCTTCTTTGATCAATGAAGAAATGAGGAAAAAGGGGGAGGCACTGGGAGCAAATGCACAGCTTTCCAAGCCTGAAATCGGCAACCTTGTCAAGGTGGTTGACAGTCTTGTAAGATAGAAAAGGAAATAGGAGGAGTTCCTATATGATAAAGGAAAGCCGGGATGATTCCCGGCTTGCTTTATTGCACAGATTTGTATGAGGGAACACAGAGAAATTAAAATGGAAGAAATAAGGACGGTATCAGAAAAAATAGAACAGGCAGATATGATACTTGTAGGAATAGGCGAAAAATTTGTATCTGGAGAATCGGAAAGAGAATTGGAAGATGCTTATAAAAAACTGGCCGTACTTTTGGAAGGAAAAAACTATTTTGTCATTACTACGTCTGTAGAGGACTCTGTTTATGATATGGGCCTGAGAACAGATCGGATTGTCCGCCCTCTCGCAGAAGAGGAACGGGAACCGGACGAAAATGGAACAGAACATGCCAGACCTTCCCGGTGGGATACATATATGAAATGGCTCCAGGGGACATTGCATAAGAAACTGGTAATTCTGGAGCTGGGAGCGGGGATGAAATATCCTGATATTCTTCGGTTTCCTTTTGAAAGGATGGTATATTTTAACAAGAAAGCTGAGCTGATAAGAGTTCATGATAAACTGTACCAACTGCCTGCAGAACTGAAAGGGAGAGGGATATCTGTTCCAGTGAATCCGGTAACGCTTTTGACAAAAGAAGAAATATAAAAAAGTATTTCATGCCATTTTGGTTTGTGGTATAATGTACGGAAAGGGCAGAGCCAAATATCCAAAAGTATAGCTGCCATGCTTGCATGAGCAGATATACTTTTGGATATTTGGCGAGCGAAGCGAGCCCGGGAAACCGGAGGTTTAGCGGGCTGTGCCCGTGGAACGGGAAGGGAAACCGGAGGTTTAGCGGGCTGTTACATATTTTTTGGAGGAAATAAAGATCCATGGGATTGAATGAGGATTATCTGGATAATTTATTGGAATCAATGGGCGATGAGGATGAATCCGACGACGCATCATTGGAAGATGAAAGAGAGATTCAGGAAGAAGAAATTGAAGAAGACAATGACACGGAAATAAAGGAAGAAACAACAAAGTCGGAGCTTGACGAGGGCGAAGATGACATGGAGTTTCTTGAGCTTGAGAAGTTGTTTGAAGATGATTTGGGAGCAGGGCCGTCAGAACGTCCGAAGAGAATGGTGGCTGTGGAAGAGGAGGCTGAGCCGGAGGAACTTCTGGATGAAGTAGAGCTTCCTGGTATAGAAGAACCGGCTGAGCCGGATCTGGACTCCTTGATGTCGGAAGATCCCTTTGAGGAATTGGATTTAACCGCTGATGAGAAAGATAAGTTTCCTGATGAGCTGGAAAAAGAAAGCGTGAGTTCCAATGTGTCGTCGGGCATTTCTTCTGGTGGACATAAAGGTAATACAGAAGAAGTTTCTACCGGAAAGAAAAAAAAGGAACGAAAGAAAAAGGGACCGGGATTGATTCAGAAAATCATTGCACTTTTTACAGGTGGTGATGAAGATGAAGAAACGGCAGGTGGCAGTGACAGAGGAGAAATTTCTCTTTCCTGGGAAAACAGTGAAGTATTGAATGAACTGGATGCTGAAAAGGCCAAAGCCGGTAAAAAGGAAAAGAAGCCGAAGAAAGAGAAAAAGCCTAAAAAGGCCAAGGCAAAGAATGCTAAAAAGCCCAAGCCTAATAAAGTAAAACCTCCTAAACCTAAAAAGGTAAAACCGCCACAGAAGCCATTAAAACCCATTGGTATGAAGCGGATAATGGTATCGTTTTTCTTTGGGCTGACTGTGTTTGGAATGATCATGCTGTTTACAATCTATATTCCTGATCTGATAGATCGACAGAAGGGGGAACAGGCTTTTATCAAGGGTGATTATAAAACGGCCTATGAATTACTTGTAACAAAAGATCTGAAAGGAAAAGAGGAACAGATTTATCGGGGCTCTGTACTCTGTCTGCAGATGGAGCGTAAGCTGGAATCTTATGAGAATTATAAAAAGATAGGCGGTATGGAAGTGGAGCAGCTGCACGCGCTTGTGAGCGGTGTGGAAAGATACTGGAATATAGAGGCTGAAGCGGAACGATTCCATGTAGAAGGGCCAGTCAAGAACAGTTATCTGGATATTCTGGGAATCCTTCAGACAGAATATGGTATTTCCGAAGAAGAAGCAAAAGACCTGACAAAGATAACCGATGCTGTTGCTTATACAAAGGCTTTACGGCATGTACTGAATCTGGATTTGGATTCTGTACCGATAGCGGATATCCCAGTGGAAGGATTGAGTGAGGAGTCCTCTTACGAGGAGGAAAATTCCGGCCAGGAGCTGTCAGGTACGGATGAGATGTTGCCAGAAGGTACAGATTTTATGCTCCCAGAGGATACAGAGGGAGAAGCGACAGAACCAACGGGTATTGAGTTGCCGGAAGATACGGAATTTGAAATACCGGAAGATGCGGCTTCTGAGGTACCTGCTGATGCAGCAGGGGACAATTTATGATAGCAATTATTGACTATGATGCAGGGAATATCAGAAGTGTTGAAAAGGCTTTACATACGTTAGGAGAAGAGGCGGTTGTCACCAGAGACAGGCGTGAGATTTTGCAGGCGGACAAGGTAATCCTTCCAGGTGTAGGAGCATTTGGCGATGCCATGGATAAGATCCGGGGCTATAAATTGGACCAGGTGATATACGAAGTAGTCAAAAAGAAGATCCCTTTTCTTGGAATTTGCCTCGGGCTACAGCTTCTGTTTAAGACAAGTGAAGAGAGTCAAGGAATAAGGGGACTTGGTATTCTGCCGGGCAGGATTGTCAAAATACCGTCTGCCGACGGATTAAAGATTCCTCATATTGGGTGGAATTCCCTGGATTTCCATGGAGAGAGCATATTGTTTCGAGGAGTGGAAAGAGGGGCGTATGTATATTTTGTTCATTCCTACTATTTACAGGCGGAGGAAGCAGACATTGTAAAGGCAACTACCCAGTACGGTGTGACAATTCATGCCTGTGTTGAGAAAGACAATGTATTTGCCTGCCAGTTTCATCCCGAAAAAAGCTCAGATACAGGGCTGCATATTTTGAAAAATTTTATAACATACAGTCCCAGAGAGGAAGGATAGATGCATACGAAGAGAATCATTCCATGCCTGGATGTAAATCAGGGGAGAGTTGTCAAGGGTGTTAATTTCGTAAATTTACAGGATGCGGGTGATCCGGTAGAAATAGCAGCGGCCTATGACAGGGAGGGAGCGGACGAGCTTGTATTTCTGGATATTACGGCCTCTTCTGATGCCAGAAATACCGTGGTAGATATGGTAAGGAAAGTCGCAGAAAAGGTATTTATTCCTTTCACAGTAGGAGGCGGTATACGTACAGTGGAAGACTTTAAGGTGATTCTGCGGGAAGGAGCCGATAAAATATCTATTAATTCTGCGGCGATCAACAGACCTGAACTGATCAGCGAAGGAGCGGATAGGTTTGGAAGCCAGTGCGTTGTTGTTGCTATTGATGCCAGGAGAAGGGCAGACGGCCGGGGCTGGAATACTTATAAAAATGGTGGGCGTATTGACACAGGACTGGATGCCGTGGAGTGGGCCATAAAGGCGGAACAGCTGGGAGCGGGTGAGATTCTTCTGACAAGTATGGACTGTGACGGTACAAAATCTGGTTATGATCTGGAACTGACAAAGGCGATTTCGGAGTGCATATCTATTCCGGTCATTGCTTCGGGTGGTGCAGGCATGGTAGAACATTTTTATGATGCGCTGACAGAGGGAGGCGCGGACGCGGCACTGGCAGCTTCGCTTTTTCATTATAAGGAACTGGAAATAAAAGAAGTGAAACGATATTTACAACAGAAAAATGTATCTGTAAGATTGTAAAAGAACAGGAGATAAAAAATGCCCCCTATTTCAAATGACTGGCTGGAACCGCTCAGAAGCGAGTTTTCCAAACCGTATTATCGGAAACTGCACGCAAAGGTTATGGAAGAATATAACAGCAGAAAAATTTTTCCGATGGCGGACGATATCTTCAATGCTTTTCATTTGACACCTTTACATAAAGTGAAAGCGGTTATACTGGGACAGGATCCCTATCATAATGACGGACAGGCCCATGGGCTTTGCTTTTCTGTAAAGCCGGATGTGGAAATCCCCCCATCTTTGGTCAATATCTATCAGGAACTTCATGATGATCTTGGGTGCGATATACCAAACAACGGTTATCTGGTAAAATGGGCCGATCAGGGTGTGCTGATGTTAAATACGGTTTTGACTGTCAGGGCTCATATGGCGAATTCTCACAGGGGAATCGGTTGGGAAGAGTTTACGGATGCGGCAATTCGTATTCTGGCTGAGCAGGACAGGCCGATTGTCTTTATTCTGTGGGGGAGACCGGCTCAGACGAAAAAGTCCATGTTGCATAATCCGAAGCATCTGATTTTGGAAGCGCCCCATCCAAGCCCGTTGTCTGCGTACAGAGGATTTTTTGGGAGCAGACCTTTCAGCAAGACAAATGCATTTCTCAGAGAAAACGGTTTGGATGAGATTGACTGGCAGATTGAGAATGTGTGAAAAAATAGCTTGCCAAACTCTTTTTTACATGCTACAATAAATTCGTTGTAAAAAAGCAGGAGTGGCGGAATGGCAGACGCATCAGACTCAAAATCTGACGTAGGTGACTATGTGTGGGTTCAAGTCCCATCTCCTGCATGACAGATGACGCGAAACGGAATGAAGACAGTTGGAGCAGTTCGCTCGCGTGTGAAGAATCCTGTAAAGCAGGATTCTTTTTAATTTTAGCCTTTTTTTCTTTCATTAAGTATGCTAGAATATAAGAAATTTTAAGAACAATCCATTGTATCTGTTATAGAAGAAATTTTGTCGATTTTTTCTATTCTTCAACAATTCTATAAGCGGTTACAATACCCTCAGTGGACAAAGGGACACACGGTCGGAGAAGAGCCAATTTTTGCCCCTGTTTCGTTGCTTTCCTTCCGCGTACGTCCAGTACGCGTCAATCAAGCGCCTCGCAGGGACAAAAATTGACTTCTTTCCGACTCTCT
>CAJUNB010000024.1 GCA_910587635.1 uncultured Lachnospiraceae bacterium | reverse complement strand
CCTTATGTTCCAAAGGCTTAAATCCTTTTCCCTTTCCAGCCTGCCTGACAGCAGGTCTTGTTGTTGTGCTCTTTTTTCCTATGATAATTTCTTTTGTTTTTTCAATTATCTACTTGACTTTTAATAGTTGGTCTTTCTTTTATATGTTCCCATTATATAATACAAAAAATAAGTGATTTTTTTCACCTTTCGTGTTATATTATAAAGATGTATGGAGGACATCATAAAATGTTCATGAAATCTAATAAAAACAAACCAAAGGGGCTTCAGATTATCATCGTAGGCTGCGGCAAAGTAGGTATGACACTGGTAGAACAGCTCTCCCAGGAAGGCCATGATATTACCATTATCGATAAAAATGCGGATATCGTCCAGAGTATGAGCAGTCTTCACGACGTTATGGGAATTGTAGGGAATGGTGCCAGTTACAGTACACAGATGGAAGCCGGTATCGAAAGTACCGACCTGATCATCGCCGTAACCGATTCCGATGAACTGAATCTCCTTTGCTGCATTATAGCCAAACGTGTGGGAGATTGTGCCGCCATAGCCAGAGTCCGTACCCCGGACTACAGTAAAGAAGCCGGATACCTTCGGGAAAAACTGGGACTTACTATGATTATCAACCCGGAGCTGGAAGCATCTGCAGAGGCTGCCCGGATACTCTACCTGCCCACTGCCCTGGAAGTCAATTCCTTTGCCCACGGACAGGCCGAAATGGTAAAGTTCAAAGTGACAGAGGGAAATAAACTGGCTGGCAATACGATCGCCCTGCTCGGGACAGATATTACAGAAAATATCGTAATCTGTGCCGTGGAACGTAACGGTGAAGTATATATCCCATCCGGCAATTTCCAGGTAGAAGCCGGGGACGTCATCTCTTTTGTGGCATCCAGAATGATGGCCAGAACCTTTTTAAACAATATCGGGTTCAAGACAAATCAAGTCAAAGATACGATGATTATCGGTGGAGGCAATGCCGCCTATTATCTGGCAAAACAGCTTCTGCATATGGGAACTTCCGTCAAAATCATCGAGAGTGACCGGTCCCGCTGTGAGCAGCTCAGCATTCTGTTGCCTAAAGCAATCATTATCAACGGAGACGGTTCCAGC
Organism: uncultured Lachnospiraceae bacterium; assembly: GCA_910587635.1. Taxonomy (GTDB): domain Bacteria; phylum Bacillota; class Clostridia; order Lachnospirales; family Lachnospiraceae; genus VSOB01. The sequence continues at coordinate 135,237 of CAJUNB010000024.1, read as the reverse complement.
GAAGAACTTCTGAAAGAAGAAGGCATCCAATACGCCGAGTCTTTCGTCCCTCTCACCGGCATCGATGAAGAAAATATCATGCTCACTATGTATGCGAAAAATGTTTCCAATGCAAAGGTAATTACAAAAATCAACCGCATGGCCTTTCGGAGTGTCATTAACAGGCTGGACCTGGGCAGTGTTATTTATCCCCGATACATTACTTCTGAGGCCATCATTGCCTATGTCCGTGCAAAAAAGGACTCCATGGACAGCAACATCGAGACGCTTTACCATATGTTTGACCACCGGGTAGAGGCGATCGAGTTCAGAGTATATGAAAAATCCGCCGTTACCGGTATTCCTCTTAAAAATCTGTCTTTGAAAGAAGGCCTTCTGATTTCTTTTATTAACAGGAACGGTAAAATTATCATCCCAAGCGGACATGATTCTATCGAAATGGGTGATACTGTCATGATCGTAACCACCCATACCGGCTTCAACGACATACAGGATATTTTAAAATAGCGGAGGCACATATGAATAGCTCGATCATTCGTTATATCTTGGGCAATGTATTGAAAATGGAAGCGATCTTTTTACTGCTTCCCTGCCTGGCAGCCTGTATTTATCAGGAACAGACTGGTATCTATTATCTCGGTACAGCAATCTTATGCCTGGTACTCGGTCTATTGATGACTATTAAAAAACCAAAAGACTTTGTCTTTTATTTAAAAGAAGGCTGTGTAGCCACTTCATTGAGCTGGGTATTTCTCAGTTTTTTTGGCGCTCTCCCTTTCTGGTTATCCGGTGAGATTCCTTCTCTGACAAATGCACTCTTTGAAACTATTTCCGGCTTTACTACCACCGGAGCCAGTATCTTAAGCGATGTGGAGGCACTCTCTCACACTGCTCTTCTCTGGCGGAGTTTTACCCACTGGATTGGCGGCATGGGTGTCCTCGTATTTCTTATGGCCGTCATTCCCCTCAGCGGCGGCTCCAATATCAACCTGATGAGGGCGGAAAGTCCAGGACCTTCCGTGGGCAAACTGGTTCCCAAGATGCGCTATACGGCAAGAATCCTCTATTTTATTTATTTTGGCCTGACCATTCTGCAAATTATTTTGCTTATGGCCGGAAATATGTCCTTTTTTGAAGCTCTGACCACCTCCATGGGCACTGCCGGCACCGGTGGCTTCGGTATTAAAAATGACAGTATGACCGGCTATTCCCCTTATTTGCAATGGGTTACTACTATTTTTATGATCTTATTCGGTATTAACTTCAATGCCTATTATTTTATCCTTTTCGGCAAACTCAAAAAAGCTTTCGCCATGGAAGAACTACGGTATTATATTGCAATCATTGTCGCTGCCATCGCTGTGATTACGTTCCAGACATACCATCTGTACAGCGGCCTTTTCGATACCCTGACCCACTCTTCTTTCCAGGTGGCGTCCATCATTACTACCACCGGATTCTCTACTGTGGATTTCAATATCTGGCCACAGATGAGCAAAGCCGTTCTCGTTCTCCTCATGTTTATCGGCGCCTGCGCCGGAAGTACCGGAGGCGGTATCAAAGTGTCCCGTATTGTCATTCTTGTCAAATCACTTGGTAAAGAGCTCAACTCTTACATCCATCCGAAGAGCATTAAGAAGATAAAATTTGAAGGGAAACCGGTGGAACACGAAGTATCCCGTTCCACCAATGTCTATTTTATTACATACATGATCATTTTCTGTGCCTCTGTCCTGGCTGTTTCTTTCGAAGAAAATGATCTGATCACCAACTTTACAGCCGTCGCCGCTACTATCAACAATATCGGTCCCGGTCTGGAAATGGTAGGTCCAACACAGAATTTTGCCTTGTTTACACCATTTTCCAAATATGTCATGATGTTTGATATGCTGGCAGGGCGCCTGGAGCTGTTCCCATTGCTCATTTTATTCCATCCGGCTATTTGGAAAGATCTGTTTACACAGAAGGTAACTTTCCGGGGCAAATCGTAACGGCCTGTTGTCATCAGAGCATAAACGCCGTCGGCCGTGGATTATCCCTGCCACTGTCCGCACAGCTCCTGATACAGTCGCTTTGCATAGCTGTCAGTCATCCCGCAGATTTCATCGGTCACAAGAAGCAGACGCAGATACAGTTTCTCTATCTCTGATTTTTCCCGGGAATAGTGCCGGTAGATCGCCATATAATTATCCGAAATCAATGATATCAGCTTTTCCTGTACTGCTGTCAGTTCCGTGTCTGTGTCATAATAGATGACTGCATGGACGAACTCATCCAGAAGGAAGTTCAGTATCTTTTCCGCTGCTATTTCCAACTTCAATATGGGATGTGAATTAAATGCATGGCGCAGTGCAATATCTCCCAGTGCATTTGCCATCCACGCTCCTGGCGTTTCGGCAATCAGCTCCTTTGTATAAGTACCTGCCATAATCTCTTCATAGTGATCTGTGAATCCTGCTGTCGCACTGGCGATCAGATGTCCCTGTACCAATACAATCCAGTTCTGCACTGCGTAAGTCTCCGGAGCATTTTCTCCTCCCGCCACCGCTTTGTTGTATTTCTCTTCCAGACGGTTGACGATCTGTTCATAGTCCTCCCGCCCCGTCTTTTCCTGCTTTTCCTTTCCGGCCAGGCATTCTTTTTCTGCCATTACTTTTCTGTATTCTCTCAGCTCCCGCAACAATTCCGTGAAAGAAATACATCCTTTTTTAAAAGCATCTTCAATATCTGCCGTCAGATAGGCGATATCGTCGGCTGCCTCCAGTATGTATGCCAGCGGATGCCTGTTCCCGCCAGTACCAAGGGACTTTTGTATTTCTTCAAATACATCCCTGTCCGCATAAAAATATCCCATCTTTTTTGTTTTGATGTTTCCACTTTTTTTGTCAATTTCCAGAGAAGAAACCGGATATTTCATGATCGTCCCAAGCAGCGCTTTTGTCAGATTCATCCCGTGTACATCCACCAGATAATGCAGCTTTGTCACGAGCCGGAGAGCCTGGGTATTCCCTTCGAAAAAGTAAAAATCCCGAATCATCTGAGGCTTCAGTATTTCTGTGAGCCTTTTTTCATGAAACGTAATCTCTTTCAGATTTTTTCGAAACCATTCCCGGATAATCGTCTCTCCAAAATGGCCAAAAGGAGGATTTCCGATATCATGGAGCAGCCCCGCACACTGCAGTATGTCACAGACATGTACCGCATATTCTGGCAGGAAGCTTTCATCTCCGATCACATTTATAATATTTTGGGAAATGTTCTGTCCCAGAGATTTCCCATAGGAAGACACCTCCATAGAATGTGTCAGCCTCGTTCTGATAAAGTCACTTCTGTCCAGAGGAAACACCTGTGTCTTATCCTGGAGCCTCCTGAAAGAGGCACTCAGTATAATTCTATGGTAATCTTTTTCAAACTCTGTCCGCAGATCATGAGAACCTTTCCTCCGATAGCTTCGGATTCTGTCATCACAGAGCAGTGATTTCCATTCCATTCTCTACCCTTTTCTTTCTCTTTTAGACCGTACTGTATTTCACGGCAATTACAACACTCTCCGTACTGCCAGTATCTCCTTATAAGTGGCAGGCGTGATTTTAATCCCTGTTCTCTGGGTACTTGCATGAACGATATATCCATTTCCGATGTACATGCCCACATGCCCCGCATAGCATATGAGATCTCCAGGCTGAGCCTCCGCATAGGACACCCCTGTCCCGCAGCTTCTCTGCGACGTAGAATTTCTCGGAATAGAAATACCATACTCTCTGTATACTGCCTGTGTGAATCCAGAGCAGTCTGCACCGTTGGTAAGACTCGTTCCCCCAGGTACATAGGGATTGCCGATAAATTTGCAGGCAAAAGAAGCCACTTCCTTACCTTTGGCACTGCCGGAAGCACTGTTAATCATGGAAACTATCTCCGCACTGGCAGTCCCGGACGGCTTGGATGTATTGGAAGCCCCGGAGGATTTATTGCCCTCATTCTTTTTTCTGTTCGCTTCTTCCCTGGCTTTCCTCTCCGCTTCCTCTCTTGCCCTTCTGGCCGCTTCCTCAGCCTCCAACTGTTTGATCTGGGCAGTCTGCTGCTTGATAAGTGCCTTATAAGTAGCTGCGGACTGGCGGATCTGGGCAATCTGCACTTCAAAATTCTCTGACTCTTTTTTCTTCTCCTCCAGAGCTTCTTCCAGCGCCGTCTGCTCTTCTTTCAGCTCAAATTCCTCCGCTTCCAATGCAGACTTTTCGTCTTCCAGAGATTCTTTCAGATCAGCCACTTCCTGCCTTGTTTCCTGATATTTTACAAGCATTTTTCTGTCGTACGCATACAGTTTCTCAATATAATCCGCCCTGTTCATCATATCGCTGATACTTTTGGCTTCAAATAAAAGTTGGACATAGGTACTGTTGCCCCGCTCGTACATAAACTTGATCCGCTTTTTCATAGCCTCATACTGCTCTTTTTCTCTGGCTATGGCCGCGTCCAGTTCCTTTTGTACCTGTACGATTTCCTCTTTTTTTGCCTCAATCTCCTCTTCCAGGAGACTGATGCTGCTTATCAGCTGTACCAGCACACCATCCAGCTCACTGATCTCTTCCTCCACAGCGTCCAGCTGCCCTTCCAGACCAGCTGCCTGCCCATTTATGGCATTCAATTGGTTCTGTGTCTCTGCCAGCTGCTTCTTCAGCTCAGATATGGTAGCCGCATAGGCAGGCAATATCTGCGAGAAACTGATGACAAATATCATCAGTACACAAAATAATTTTTTTCTCATAATTCGCAGTTCTTTACTGTTCTCGGGAAGGGCACCACGTCCCGGATATTGCCCATTCCAGTCAAATACATAACGCACCGTTCGAAGCCAAGCCCAAATCCGGCATGTCTTGTGCTTCCATACTTTCTCAAATCCAGATAGAAATCATAATCTTCTTTTTTCAGCCCCAGTTCTTCCATACGTCTCTCAAGAAGCTCCAGATTATCCTCTCTCTGACTGCCGCCTATGATCTCGCCGATTCCCGGTACGAGACAGTCCATAGCGGCCACTGTCTTTCCGTCCTCATTCAGCTTCATATAAAACGCCTTGATTTCCTTTGGATAATCGGTAACAAACACCGGCCGTTTAAATTCTTTTTCCGTCAGAAAACGCTCATGCTCCGTCTGCAGGTCACAGCCCCAGAATACCTTATATTCAAATTCATCGTTGTGTTTCTCTAAAATCTGAATAGCTTCTGTATAAGTAACATGAGCGAACTGGGAATCCGCCACATGATGCAGCCTCTCCAACAGACCCTTGTCCACAAACTGATTGAAAAAATTCATTTCCTCCGGTGCATGTTCCAATACATAGCGGATGATATATTTGATCATACTCTCTGCCAGCATCATATCATCCTTTAAATCGGCAAAGGCAATCTCCGGTTCAATCATCCAGAATTCCGCTGCATGCCGGGTTGTATTGGAATTTTCCGCCCGGAATGTAGGACCGAAAGTATACACATTTCTAAAAGCCATCGCAAAAGTTTCCACGTTCAGCTGACCGCTGACTGTCAGATTAGTCTCTTTTCCAAAGAAATCCTGCCGGTAATCCACAGCCCCGTTTTCTGTTCGGGGCAGATTCTCCATATCCAGCGTTGTCACCCGAAACATCTCTCCCGCTCCCTCACAGTCGCTTCCCGTAATCAGCGGCGTATGCACATAGACAAAATTTCTCTCCTGGAAAAATTGATGAATGGCATAGGCAATGAGTGACCGTACCCGGAAGACTGCCTGAAACGTATTAGTCCGGGGACGTAAATGAGTGATGGTACGCAAATATTCCAGACTATGCCGTTTTTTCTGTAACGGATAATCCGCCGTGGATTCTCCCTCGATCATAACCTGCTCGGCCTGAATTTCGAAAGGCTGTTTTGCCTGAGGTGTCTCTACAAGAGTACCGGTTATTACCAGCGCACTGCCCACATTCAATTTACAGATTCGCTCAAAATTGTCCAGCCCATCTCCGTAAACGATCTGCAACGGTTCGAAAAAAGAACCGTCATTCAATACAATAAATCCAAATGTTTTAGAGTCTCTAATACTTCTGACCCATCCCCCCACAGTGATTTTCTTCCCGATAAAGCTCTCTTTCTCACGATACAGTTCCTTAATGCTTACCAATTCCATAGGTGCCTCCTCATATTCCTTTCTGTTCTCTGTATTCCGGCTCTTTCTTCCGGCTATTCTATTTCCGTAATAACCGCATTGTCCTGCAAAAATGCCATCACCTTATCACACATGGCGTAATCTTCATAATTCGGGCTGTTTAAATCCCCTTTCAGTGCTTCTACACTTTCATATCCATTGCTCTCCGCCCTCTTCTGTAACGCCTCGTCGATCTCTTCCTGGCTCACCGTTATTCCTTCCTGATTGGCAATAGCCTGCAACATTATGGATTCTTTACACGTTTCAGTTGCATCCTCTCTGGCCTGCTTTTCAAAATCCTCCATATTCGTTCCATAGCCATATACCAGCAGTATTTCCAGGCTGACCCCATTGAGCGCCGCCTCTTTTGACAGTCTTCTGACAATACTGTCATAATATTGATCCACCATCTCCTTGGGAGGCTCTTTGAAACTGCAGTTCCCCATGGCCTTTTCAATTAACGCTTCGTCCAAATTTGCTTCGTTTGTCCGTGCTGCATCCGTCTCCAGAAGTTCTTCTACATAAGTCTCATACTCTTCCACTGTATTGCAGCCTACATCCAGCGTTTTCACATAGTCGTCCGTCAACTCTGTCAGGACATTTCTTTTCTGGATGCCGTTTACCGTCACTGTAAATACCACCGGTGCCCCGGACAGATCAGGATTATTGTCATAGGGATCGGGAAACTGCAAAGACAGATCCAGTGTCTCCCCCACACCGGCGCCCACAAGCCCTTCTTCGAATCCTTCGATAAATGCGCCTGAACCCAGCTGTAAGTCCTCTTTCCGTCCTGTTCCTCCTTCAAAGGCCACACCGTCCAGTTTTCCTTCAAAATTAATATCTACGATATCCCCTTCCTCCGCCTTACTGTCATCCGTCACCTGAATCCACTGGGGATAACGACTCAAAATGTAGTCGATATAATTCTTTTTTAATTCCTCCGTCACTTCCATCTTCTTTATAGAAACTTCCAGACCCTTGTATTCCCCCAGGGTCACATATTTCTGTGTCTTCATTTCCGACAACACAGCCGTCTCGCTTCCGCATCCGCTCAACAGCGCTGCCGTCAGAAATGTACAAAGTATTGCTTTTATTTCTCTTTTCATAATCAATCTCCTCTTATAACTGATTTCCCTGTAACCGGTCTAGCCTCAAAGTCTCTCTCCGATTCTTACAACAGCGGAGACAAAAGACGGCATACCTGCTCCTTAAACCGCACTGCCAGATGCCGGGAAGCATACAGATTTTTTGTTATCTGGGTACATGATTCCAGGTCCCTGTGGAAAGATGTTACCATTTTTTCTGCTTCTCTCTCATCGTACACTATTGCATTGACTTCAAAATTCAGCTTGAAACTTCGTATATCCATGTTCGCCGTTCCGTAACACATAACCTGCTCATCGGCAATCACCCCCTTGGCATGAAGGAAACCATTATCGTAAGTATAGCATTTGGCTCCTGCCATTACAAGGTCTCCGATATAGGAATACGTTGCCCAGTAGACAAACGGATGATCCGGCTTGCAGGGTATCATAATATTCACATCTACGCCGGAATAGGCCGCCACACAAAGGGCGCTGTATATGGCATCGTCCGGTATGAAGTACGGCGTCTGAATATAGATGCTCTTTTCTGCTTTGTTGATCAGACGCAAATAATTGTTTCTTACATTCTGTAATTTGGAATCCGGGCCGCTGGAAATAATCTGCACCGTACTGTTTCCCAGTTTCTCTTCCTCTACCTTTAAATATTTCTCCTCACGATCCAGCAGATTTTCCCTTGCCGCATAATTCCAGTCCAGAACAAATCGAAGATGCAGGCTCGCCACTGCTCCTCCTTCAATCCTCAGATGGGTATCCCTCCAATATCCGAACTTGTCATCCAGCCCAATATATTCTTTCCCCACATTGAAACCGCCTACATATCCAATCCTGCCATCGATCACTACGATCTTTCTGTGATTGCGATAATTGATACGGAAATTCAAAGGCCCCAAAAGCGCCGGAAAAAATACCGCCGTATGGATACCACAAGCATGAAGCTTCTGCCAGCATTTCCTGGAAATAAATCTGCCTCCCATGCCGTCACAGAGTATCCGTATCTCGACTCCTTCCTTTGCCTTTTCCACCAGTACACTCTTGATTCTTTCAAATACCACATCATTTTTGATAATATAATACTGTATGTGAATGAACTCCCTGGCATTTTTCATATCCGCAAGGAGAGAGGCGAATTTTTCATTTCCATCGGTAAATATTTTTATCCGGTTATTATCTGTCAGCACAGCACCGCTGCTCTCCAGATTATAATAGATCAGATCAGAATATTTCCCAAGATGAGGCGCCTCATCCTGGAGCGCTTTCATCCTTATGCTCGCTTCCTGGCTGCGTATCGCTTCATGCATACGGTCTTCCAGTTCTTTGATACGGAACATTTTGCTTTTATGCATGTCGCCACCGATCAAGAGATAAAAGACAAATCCAACAACAGGGATAAAGTACAGAATTAACAACCAGGTCCAGACAGAAGCGGGATTTTTACGTTGAAAGAAAATGATCACGATGGACAATATACAATTGATAATCAAAAGATGCTCAAAGGGATAGGAAACTATATCCCATACTGTTTTCAGAATCATCTCCATATATCTGTTTCACCTCCCGCATAAGGATTAGTATAACACGATAGTTCCCGGCAATGCAACGCCCTGCTTCTCTGCCGCAGCCCCTAATTCGGCCTGCATCTGTACTTGCTTTCTCTATCGATAAATGATAAAATATGACCCATAGGAAACATTCAGGAGGGATCGCGTGAACACAGGAACAATTATATTATTATGCGTATTAGCAGTTCTCATTATTGCTGTCATTATACTTTATTTCTTGGGAAAAAAGGCGCAGAAAAAGCAGAACGAACAACAGGCTCAGATTGAGGCAAACAAGCAGCCTATTACTATGCTTGTCTTGAAAAAAGATCGAATACGAATGAAAGATTCCGGGCTACCTCAGTTCGTTATCGATCAGACGCCCAAATATCTTCGCCGTTCCAAACTGCCTATTGTAAAGGCGAAGGTCGGCCCTCAGATTATATCACTTGTATGTGATGAAAAGATCTTCGATTCTGTTCCGGTAAAAAAAGAAGTGAAGGCTATGGTCAGTGGTATTTATATTGTAAGTGTCAGAGGGCTTCATGGAAAGCCGCTGCAGACCGAGCAAAAACCAAAAGGATTTTTCAAACGTACTCTGGAAAAAGTTCAGGAAAAAGCCGGAGCAAAGCCGGTAAAATAGTAAAGCGCCATATTTCTAATCCGCCGCAGTGCAGCAAAACGTCCAAGTTCCTTATTCATGAAGGACTTGGACGTTTTACTGCACTGAATGCGGTCACACAGTAACTTTTTCTTCTTCTGCGATTTTTAAATAGGATCCCAAAAATCTGTTACTTTATTTTTATCTATCAAGGCCTCTGCCAACATCACATTCCTTCCGCACTTACGTGCTCTTCCTTTGCCCACACGTCCATGGAAAGCTTGCAATCTGCCAGATGTTCATAATTGACTTCCAGTGCATAATCCACATTTACCCGAATCCGTTCCTCCGCCTCTTCTACTTGTATCTGCCTTGTATCGATACCGATCAGGATACTGCCAAAAGGTGTCCGATAGTCAGTCATATTCTTCTTTTTCTCCTCAAAGATCATGTGGACATTGATAAGCCCTCTTTTTGTCAGATCCAATGTCTCTCCATTCCACTTGATTATATTTTTTGTCAAATCCCGGCTGCCTTCTGTGGCCTCTTCATAGATCACATAATGATGATTATTTTTTTTATAGTATTCTGCCGCAGTAATCGTCTCCAGATCACTTGCATCATTTTCACCTTCAAACTGCAGCCCTTTGATTGAAAGTAATACATCTTTTGTCATTTTTCCATCCCCTGATTTTCTATGTTTTTCATTTCTTAAATTAATATTCTTCGATATGGATTGTCTTTGCCGAAAGAATACCATATTTAATGATAGAGTTAGCGAAACGAATAAATTTATCAGCCGCATCACTGACAAAGAACTGATACTGATTCGTCCCCAGCTCTGGTCTCACCTGATGCAGCAGATGTCCCCGTTCCAGCAGCTCCCGCAGCTCTCTGGCTGTCTCATAGGCCGGATTTACAAGTGTCACACCCTCTCCCATCACTTTTCCCACAGTAGCCCGGATCAGTGGATAATGGGTACACCCCAGAATCAGTGTATCAATTCCGCTGTCAATCAGACTACTCAAATACCGTATGGCGATTTCATCTGTTACCGGATCGTTCAGCAGCCCTTCCTCCACGAGAGGAACGAACAGCGGACAGGCCTTTCCCAACACTTCCGCTCCGGGATTGATCTCTTTTATGTACCGGGAATAGATCCGACTGCCTATGGTAGCTTCTGTACCGATCACACCTATTCTCCCGTTTCTCGTGACATCCGATGCCGTCCTGGCTCCTGGTTTTACCACTCCCAGCATTGGAATATCGCTTACTTTTTCCAGTTCATCCAATGCATAGGCACTCGCCGTATTACATGCCACTACGATCGCCTTCACGTTCTGCTTTTCCAGAAAGCGGATGATCTGCCTGGAATATCTCGTCACGGTTTCTTTTGATTTACTTCCATACGGTACTCTGGCCGTATCTCCAAAGTAGATAATTTTTTCATTTGGTATCTGGCGCATGATTTCCCGTACAACTGTGAGTCCTCCCACACCTGAATCGAACACTCCTATCGGTGCGCTGTCATTCATTTTCTTTTCCTCTTATTAACGCATCTAAAAATTTGCTTTTGATTTCCAATTCCTCCGGCGTGGCATCCAAAACAAAGAAAAAGCCTTCCGTGCCTGATAACTGATGCTCACCTGCTTCCCTCTCTTCCGGGACCGGCCGGAATGTATCTTCTGTCATACTGAAGTTCGGATACAGAATTCCCCACCATCCTGCCGATAATATTGCCAGAAAGGCTAGCTGTCCTATATATATGCGGTCACACAATCTTTTTATACGGTTTATCATCTTAAGACTCTCCTTACTCACTGCTTTTAAAGAAAGTCTTGCCGCCTATGTCTTCTTTATTCAGGTCTCACTGATATCTCCGTGCTCTTTTCGGATTTTCCGCATAATTGCTTCTTCCTGATTGTTAATATGTGTCTTGACTATTTCTACCGCTTTTTCTCTGTCCTTTTCCATAATGCTGTCAAACATGATTTTATGTTCCTGTTTGATCTGTCCATGCTTACTCTCATCTTTGATATATTCGAAACGATAGCGATACATCTGCTCCCCCAGATTGCTTACGAGCTGTATCAGCCTGTCATTATCGGAAGCTTCCACAATCGTATTATGAAATGCCACGTCTGCACTTGCTATGGCACTGGAATCTTTCGTACTTACCGCAGTCTCCACCTGACTTAATTTTTCTCTCAGATCCTGTTTTTTTTCTTCTGTAATCCGCTGACAGGCAAGCTCTATCGCCAGACCTTCCAGCGCCCTTCTGACCTCCAGTACATCTTTCAAATTCTTTTCTGTAATGTCGGCAACCTCTGCTCCCCTCCTGGGAATCATCGTTACCAGACCTTCCAGCTCCAGCTTACGAATCGCTTCCCGAATTGGCGTACGACTTACTCCCAGACGGTTCGCCAGATGGATTTCCATCAGGCGCTCACCCGGTTTTAGTTCTCCCGTCAATATAGCCCTTCGAAGAGTTTTGAACACCACATCCCGAAGGGGAAGAAAATTATCCATATTTACCTGTAATTTCTCTTCTTTCATAAACTTCCCTCACCATCAATCTCCCTGTCACTGTGTTTGATCCTGACTGTCTACTCCCGGACATCGGAAAATGCATCCTGAAAAATACAGCTTCTATCTGCAAAATTCGTTACAAAAAGTTCTTTGGCAAATTCTTTTTTTCTGATCGCCTCACAGGCTTCCATCGCCTGTTCTTTTATTCTGAATATCCCAAATACCGAAGGCCCGCTGCCACTCATAAGTGCTGTCAGCGCCCCCTTTCTTTTCAGTTCTGATTTGATCTGGGAAATCACCGGATATTTCTTCTCTGTCACTGTCTCCAGAATATTTTCCATACAGGCACACATCTCCTCCAGGTTTTCCTCTCTGATCGCCCTTTCCACATTGGCAATATCCGGGTGATGTTCTATCTTCTCCACATGGAGATGCTCATATACGTATTTCGTGGAGACAGAAATATCTGGCTTGGCAATCACAAGAAACCCGCTTTTTACATGGGGAAGCGGTGTCAGTATCTCTCCTATCCCTTCCGACAGCATCGTTCCCCCTGTAATGCAAAAAGGGACATCCGCCCCGATTCTGACAGCCAGTTTTCTCATATCCTCCGTATTCATTCCCAGAGAAAACAGTCTGTTCAATCCATGGAATACAGCTGCTGCATCACTGCTGCCTCCTGCCATACCGGCTGCCATGGGAATTCGTTTTTTCAATCTGATCTTCACGCCACCGACAGGAGAAAAGGCCTCCAAAAGCAATTTTGCCGCCTTCCACACCAGATTGCTTTCATCCGCCGGCAGAACCTCCTGATCTACTTCCAGCTGAATTCCTCCCTCTGTTCTTTCAAATGTCAGCTCATCATACAGATCTACCGTCTGCATAATCATCTTCACCTGATGATATCCGTTCTCCAGACGACGGATAACATCTAATCCCAGATTCACTTTTGCCATCGCTCTTATCGTAAAAGATTCCATATACTTATCTCCGCATGTACTTTGTATACACTGTAATTATTATAAACAAATGTTGAAAAAAAATCAATGCCGCTATAAACAATCCTGTTCCGTTATCCGATATAGAGAATAGGAATGTTGTTATAATTTGGTATTTATTTTTCAAACAGACAAGGAGGTTTTTCAATGAGTGTAAATGGAGTTACATCAGGAAGCAATGTAGATTATGAAATTTATAATGCCGGGGCAGGTGCTACAGCATCCGGTTCAAAGCCAGAAGATACTGTATCCAAACCCGATACTGGTGTGGTTTACGAAAAATCAGATAAGACGGAGACAGATTCTGCCAAGAAAACATACACCCCCAATAAGGAACTCATCGCAAAATTAAAATCAGATGCGGAGCAGCGTACTTCTCAGTTGAGAAGCCTTGTTGAACAGATAATGACGAAACAGGGCAGCACCTTCGGAATTGCCAACAATGACAGTATGTGGAAATTCCTGGCCGGAGGCAACTTCACAGTGACTGCTGCTGCAAAGGCTCAGGCGCAGGCAGATATCGCTGATGATGGATACTGGGGTGTCAACCAGACTTCTGATCGTATTCTGGATTTCGCCAAAGCATTGACTGGTGGCGACCCTGATCAGATTGAAAAAATGAGAGAAGCTTTTGAAAAAGGATTTAAACAGGCAACCGGTACCTGGGGTAAAGAACTTCCCAGTATTTCTTCCCGTACTTACGATGCAGTGATGGAGAAATTTGATAAATGGGCTGAGGAAGCAAAAAAGACTACCGAAGTAAAAGATCCTACCGAATCACAGATCTGATCACGTATTTTGCACATAAAAACCCTCCGGGTATGGATATTACCCGGAGGGTTTTTCATCGTATAGGAATTCCTCCTTTTTATCTTACGATCAGCACCTTTTCTCCTGCTTTCAGTGTATCTGCACTCAAATGGTTGATCTCTCGTATCTGTTCCAGAGGTACATAATACTTCTTTCCCAGATTCCACAGTTCCTCTCCTTCTCCTGCAATATATACAACGATACCCGGCAGATCTTTTATCATACTTGCATCATTTTCCTCAATGGAAATATCCACAATCGTATCTTCCTCGGTATTGCAAAAGCCAAGCAGTCCAAAACCGATCACTGCTTTTACATCCATCTCCCTGCCGCTGAGCCAGGTGACATTCAACTGTTCGATGGAAGGCATCACATCATAGTTGCATATCTCACTGATGCCTGCGGCAGGCATTTCGTACTGAAACGGAATCTCTGTCTGGAAAGATGCCAGCCCCATTTCCTCATTTGCAAGATATATTGCTTCCACTGTCAGTATTCCTGTCAGTTCGACACCGTCCTCCACAAGTTGCATGGACTCAATCATCACTTCCCCGTCACTATGACAGATTTCCGTCATATCAGGCAATCCGGCAGGTAGTTTCAGCTGTTCTGTCAGCTTTGTCTTCCCGGAAGTACGCAGCATGAGTCGACTGAAATTTCCCGGTTTCGTAATGGCCTTCACGTCTTTGGAGACACCATACACATCCGTTATTGCTTCTATCTGCTCTTCCTCATACATTTTAATATCCAGATCCAATACAAGATCCAGACAAACAACTCTCTCTTCTCCGTCGAAATCGGCCCTTACCTCTATCTCATTGTGGCTGATATGACTGGAAATATCCGGTATCATGGATTCTTTGCTTCCCTGACAATCTATTGTCTCTTTAAAAGGTATCATCTTTTCAAAGCATTTCAGAGGATGGTCCTCTCCTTCCCCCTCATACAGCAGAAATACCTTGATCTCTCCCTGTGCTGTGATCTGCTCATTTTGGGCTTCAAATATCATCCCCGTAATCTTTACATCATCCCATATAATATCCGATATATTGGGAAAGCTCTGGGGCATTTCGATTTCTTCTTTAAATCGCAGAATATCCTTTTTCTGAATCGTAATTTCTGTTATGGAAAGCACATTTTTCTTCGTTTCAATAGGTTCATCATGATATAACTCCACGGCCATTTCCTCATCGTACAGCTCTTCTGCAAAAATATTCAGAGAAAGCAGCGCACGCACGCTCAGTTTTCTGGAATTAATCATGTCCAAACTCAGATCTTCCAGTTCCGGCCGCACTTCCACATTATCCCCGTTTTCCACACCCTCTGCATAGATCTGTTCTTCAAAGGGAATTTGCCCCTCCATGCGGCTCACAGTCCCCTCTTCTGTCACATACAGTATCCGAAGTGACAACCTCCCCTTTACATTGACCCGGTTCTCCTCTGTCTTGATTTCTTCTGTTTTCACCTCTCCCCGATGCAGGATAATTCGGTTCATATCCGGCTTCTGATCCGGCACATTCCTGTCATCCTCCAGCGTCACTTGCGTACTTGCCTTGCATTTTATACGATCCATATGTATATTTTTCTTAATTAACTCCATAAAAATACCTCCTGCCTTTCCTTACACTAAGGTATGACGCAGGAGGTTTCTTTATGAGTGGAATTTACGGCTTTCTGCTTCGCCTTTCAGTGCATGCAGCCAATAATTTCCCGGATATCTTCGATTCCATACTGTTTCATATAAGCTTCTATCCCATCAATGACATCTGTTGTTGCATAGGGATTGGCGAAATTCATGGCGCCCACACTTACCGCCGTGGCGCCTGCCATCAGAAATTCGATGGCATCTTCGCCGTCTCTGATACCGCCCATCCCGATAATCGGTATTTTCACAGCTTCCGCACACTGATACACCATACGTACCGCCACAGGCTTAATAGCCGGACCTGACATTCCCCCCGTCTTATTGGCCAGGGCGAATTTTCGTCTGTGAATGTCAATTTTCATTCCCGTTATCGTGTTGATCAGGGATATGGCATCAGAGCCCGCCGCCTCTGCCGCTCTTGCCATCTCCGTAATATCCGTGACATTGGGACTCAACTTCATAATGACCGGTTGTTTTGCCACTTTTTTAATTCTGGAAGTAATCTCATACAGAGAGTCTGCATTTTGCCCGAATGCGATGGCACCTTCTTTTACATTGGGACAGGAAACATTGATTTCCAGCATATCCACGCTGCTGTCTCCCAATTTTTCCACCACATCCAAATATTCTTCTATCGTCTTGCCACATACATTGACAATGACTTTTGTATCATATTGCTCCAGAAAAGGAAGGTCCCGTTCCAGAAAGACAGAAATTCCGGGATTTTGCAATCCAATCGCATTCAGCATACCTCCGTACACTTCTGCAATACGGGGCACATCATTCCCTGGCCAGGGAGTAGACGCCACTCCCTTTGTCACGACAGCCCCCAGACGGTTTAGATCTACAAATTCGCCATATTCCATACCGGATCCAAACGTACCTGACGCCGTCATCACCGGATTCTGAAACGTTATTCCTGCTATTTCCACCTTTGTATTCATCAGATATCCACCTCTTTTGCTTCAAATACCGGCCCGTCCGTACAGATTCTCGTATTGTTCACATGAGAATGTCCGTCCGTCTTTACTGTCCTGCATACACACCCGAGACATGCACCCACACCGCATGCCATCCGTTCTTCCAGAGAAAGGTAGGCTCTGATATCCTGTTCCTGTGCATATCTCTTTATGGCCCGGAGCATCGGCATCGGCCCACAGGCATAGATCACCCCGCCTTTTACTCTCCGCTCTTTTATGGCATCTATCACATTCCCCTTCGTGCCCACACTGCCATCTTCCGTGGCAGTATAAAATGTCCCATGGGTTTCCAGATCTTCTTTCAAAAACAGGTGCGAGTCCCGATATCCCATTACCAGCTGTTTTTTACCTGACAGTTCTTTTGCCAGCTGAAGCATTGGCGGTATTCCGATCCCGCCTCCTATGAGAATCGCTTCTTTTCCCTCTGACGCCTTCAGAGGAAACCCGTTTCCCAACGTACCCATAACGGAAATTTTCTCACCGACCCCGTACTGTGAAAACTCTCTCGTTCCCTTCCCCGCTATCCGGTAAACGATACGCAGTCTTCCTCCTTCCCTGTCAATCTCACAGATACTGATAGGCCTTGGAAGCAGTGTACTTTCTGCCTTTGGATAGACCACAATAAACTGCCCCGGCTTTCCCTGTCCGGCAAGGCTCGTCCCTATCCACATATCATAAATATCCGGCGCAATTTCTCTCTGGGAGAGCACCGTCGCATTTTCTTTTCTCTTTTGTTCCATATTCAGTCCTTTCTGCTGTCCCGGTACACGATCTTTCCATCACAGACCGTACATTTCACCTTTCCTGTCAGTCTGGCTCCCCGGAATGGAGAATTACAGGATTTCGAAGCAAATCCATCCACTGTATAACTTTCCTCAGGATCAAAGAGGACCAGATCTGCCCATCCGCCCTCTTTCAGACAGCCTCCTTCCAATCCGTACAGCCTTGCCGGGTTCCATGTCATTTTTCGAATCAGTTCTTTCAAAGTCAGATATCCCGGCCGTACCAGGCTGGAAATGCCAAGAGACAGAGCTGTCTCCAGACCGATGATACCACTGGGAGCCGCAGTAATAGATCTTGCCTTTTCCTCTGCACTGTGGGGTGCATGATCTGTAGCAATCAGATCAATCGTGTCATCCTGCAGTCCTTCTATGATAGCCAGCCTGTCCGCCTCTTCCCGCAGTGGCGGATTCATTTTTCCCAAGGTTCCCCAGGTGATAACCGCCTCCTGGGTCAATGTGAAATGATGGGGTGTAGCTTCCCCATGGATACGGACACCTCTTTTTTTTGCATCACGCAAAAGAGCTACAGCCTCTTTCGTACTGATGTGCTGTATATTTACAACGGTCCCTGTTCTTTCCGCGAGCCGGATATCCCGCTCTACCATGCTGATCTCCGCTTCCCGCTCTGAGCCGCCGATACCGAAATATGCCGACGCACGTCCTGCATGGATGCCGTTATTCGTTATATAGGCCGGATCCTCTTCATGAAAGCTGAGAACGGCTCCCAGCCTGGCAGCCTCTTCCATGGCCTGCAGCGCCACGGACTCTTCCAACAAGGGAATCCCGTCATCCGTAAATCCTGCCGCCCCTGCCGCCAAAAGTGCCGACATGTCTGTCAGTTCTTTTCCCTGCAGCCCCTTTGTAATAGCACAGCAGCTTTTCACCCGGATATCAGTCTCTTTCCCCCTTTCCAGCACAAAAGCGAGGGTCTCTGGATTATCCACTACCGGTTTCGTATTGGCCATCAACACTACCGTAGTAAATCCTCCTCTGGCAGCAGCCCGGCTTCCGCTTATGATGTCTTCTTTATAAGTGAATCCCGGTTCCCGGAAATGTACATGCACATCAATCAGTCCCGGAGCCGCCACAAGCCCTTCAGCATCGTATTGCTCCACTTCCGCTTCTGTTGTTTCTTCTCTGTCTTCCCACCGTCCAGAATCTTCGATGCTCACAATTTTTCCATCCCGTATGAAAATATCTCTCTTTCCTTCCAGACCGGTTCCGGGATCTATCATCCATGCATTTTTTATTAAAAGCATTGTAAATAAAGTCTCCTTTGTCTTTTGGTATTTACTCCTCAGGTCATACGTCCCCTTGTTCACCGAGGGTAATATTATTCAAATACGACATTCTTATCCGTTTTCTTTAATTTTACTACAATATACGGATAAGAAGGACTTTTCTGTATCCCTTCTCCCGGTGCGGGTCCCAGAAGATTGGTATGTACATAGACGGCATTCTCAGTTTCATACAACTCCGTAATCGATATACTATAGCCTCCGGTGGGCTGTTTTCCATAGCCTGCACATATATACAAATCATCTCCGTCTATAAACGTCAGTTTAAAAGCTTCTGCTTTTTTCTCTTCCACAAGACTGTGGAGTTCATCGGGAAGCTGTTGCTTATCCAGAACTGTGAATTTCAAATCGCTTAATTTTTGTGTTTTGTCCTGCTCTCTGCTGCACCCTATCATCAAAGCCATCATAAGCAGAACCATTGCTATCTGTATCACTTTACCCTTCATCTTCTCATCTTCTATCCGGTCTTTCTACCAAGTATATGAGAGAAGGGACAAATTTATGACTTGTTTTTATTTTACCCTCAGTGGACAAGGGTATGATAAATTACTCCGCAATTTCTAATAAAGATGTGCAGACGCGATTCTTTTTTATAAATATACAAATTATACAATCTGTCGTTTTAAAAATGGGAATCCGTTGCACAATAAGTTGTACTTGGATATAATAAAGTGCGGATAGGAGGTATTTTAACAATGTTTCGTTTTCTTATGACATCGGGATTTATCATTCTGTTTTTGGTGCTCAGTATTCCACTTCTTCTTATCGAGTGGATTATCGGAAAATTCAATCCGGAATGGAAGGACCGCAGCTGTCAGGCCATCGTTCAATGGGCGTTTCGTTGTTG
Organism: uncultured Lachnospiraceae bacterium; assembly: GCA_910587635.1. Lineage (GTDB taxonomy): Bacteria > Bacillota > Clostridia > Lachnospirales > Lachnospiraceae > VSOB01. Next base: position 115,932 of record CAJUNB010000024.1, on the reverse strand, counting down.
TGCATTTATGGCCGGTGCCCGTACTGACTATATCGGCATGGAAAATATTCCAAAGGAAGGTTCTTTTCTCTATGTAGGCAACCATAGAAGTTATTTTGATATCGTTCTGACCTATCTGTGCTTCCCACGTCCCACAGGCTACGTAGCAAAATCAGAAATGAATTCCATTCCCCTCTTGTCCACCTGGATGCGAAATATTCACTGTCTGTTTCTGGACCGGAAAAATATTAAGGAAGGCGTGAAAGCAATCCTGCGAGGTATCGAAGAAATCAAATCCGGTATTTCCATCTGCATTTTTCCCGAAGGAACACGAAGTACCACTGATGATTTTCTTCCTTTTCGGGAAGGCAGTTTCCGCATGGCGGAGAAATCCAAGTGCCCTATTATTCCCATCTCCATTACAAATTCTTCCGCTCTGTGGGAAGACCATATGCCCCGTATGAAAAAATCTCATGTCATTATCGAATTCGGAAAGCCTATCGTATTAACTGAGCTTTCCAAAGAAGACCGAAAATTCCTCGGTGCCTATGTACAGAATGAGATTAAGAAAATGTACGATAAAAATAAAAAGATAATTTGATTTACAATCAACTTAACGGCTTATTATAATAAAATTTAACTTTTTTTCAAAGCATCCACAATTTTTGAAAACTGCATACTGTGAGATGCTTTGATTAAAATCGTAACGTCTTTTGCTGCCAGCAGGTCAAAATTATCAATAATGTCCAACAATGTATCTATCGTTTCATAATACTGGACAAATGTATTGTTCAGCGTTTTTTCTTTGGCCTTGCAGCCTCCCTGATACATGAACCGGGAAAGTTTCCCCACACAGATCAGCCAGGTAATCTTCTTTTCCACAGCATAAGCTCCAATCTCTTCATGGAATATCGCCGTCTTTTCTCCCAGCTCACCCATATCCCCCAGTATTGCAATGGTTCTGCCTTCTACAGAGCCCAGAAGATCCAACGCCGCACGCATGGATACCGGATTTGCATTATAACAATCGTCGATCAATGTCAAGTTGCCGAACTGCATAATATTGCTCCGTCCTTCCACAGGCATGACGGAAGCAATTCCCTTACGGATCTCCTCTTTTGTCAGGCCGTATTGTTCTCCCACTGCTGTAGCTGCCAGAGCATTGCGTATCATATGTTCTCCCGGCAGATGAATCGTTGCCGTAAAGCTGTCTGTACTGGTACGGATTCTCACTTCACTCCCGGACAGTCCACTGTTTCTAAGCTGTTCTGCACAGTAATCATTCCGATATCCCACCCCAAAAGTGACGGGTCTTTTATGTTTTACCCGCTCGATTCTCCGCAGCATATCATCATCACCATTGATATATACCGTACCATATTCATTCAAATAATCAAAGATTTCAGACTTGGCACGCAGTACCCCTTCTCTGGATTTTAAAAACTCCAGATGGCATTCCCCGATATTTGTCATAACACAGGTATCCGGCTTTACGATCTTGCTCAACCGGTGCATCTCTCCGAAATGATTGATTCCCATCTCCAACACAGCAATTTCATGCTCTTTACGAATCCGAAGAATCATCAGTGGCACGCCCACTTCATTGTTAAAATTGCCCTCTGTTTTCAGTACATTATATTTTTCAGACAGTACCGCAGCAATAAATTCTTTCGTACTGGTCTTCCCCACACTCCCGGTAATCCCTATGATCGGGATGGTGAGTGTCGTTCTATAATATTCCGCGATCTCTTTCAGCGCCTGAAAGCTGTCTTTTACCAGAATAAAATTGCCTTCTATCCCTTCAGGAATATATTCACAGACTACGCAGGCCGCTCCCTTCGCCAATACATCGGGGATAAAGCTGTGTCCATCCACCCGCTCTCCCTTTGTGGCAATAAAGCAAAAATCCGGTTCTACCTGCCGGGAATCCAATACAAATCCGGCCACCGCCTTCTCTTCTTCTTCCTTTCCTGTATAAGTACCGCCGCATGCCTGAGCGATCTTTTTCAATGTCATATTTTCCATAACAGTCTTTCCTCTACTTTCGGAGGGATACTTCTATCAAATGTTCACACAGTGTCTCAAAATCCATTCCCGCCGCCTGTGCTTCCTGGGGCAGCAGAGAAGTGGCTGTCATTCCGGGCAGTGTATTTGCCTCCAGGCAGAATATCTCTCCCGCTTCATTCATCATAAAATCCATACGGGCATATGCTTTCAGGCGTAGTACACGGAATACCTCTTCCGCCACCTGACGCAGTCGCATCTCTGCTTCTTCTGGTATCTGTGCCGGACAGGTCTCAATCGTACTTCCGGCCTGATATTTATTTTTATAATCATAAAATCCCTGAAGAGGTGCTATCTCAATGGAAGGCAGTGCCTTTCCCTCTATGACTCCCACTGAAAATTCTCTTCCCTTAATATACTGTTCTACAATAACTTCACAGTCAAACTGATAAGCTTCCTCTTTTGCTGCTTTGTATTCCTTCTCATGGTTGCATATGTACACACCGATGCTGGAACCCCCTTTACATACTTTCACAACACAGGGCCAGGGAATCTCCTCCTTTTCTGTCTCTCCCTGCTTCAGAGAAAATCCCCGGGGAGTGGGAATATTATTCTGGCAAAACAGTTCCTTCGTCAATGCCTTATCCATCGCCAACACACTGCTCTGGCAGTCTGTACCTGTATATTTGATTCCCATCAGATCGAACGCCGCCTGTATTTTACCATCCTCGCCATTCTCACCATGGAGTGCCATGAACACGATATCCGCCTGCTGGCACATCCGTATGACATTGGGTCCGAAAAAGTTCTTCTCTCCATCCGGGCGCATCTTTTTCACTGTCTCTATATCAGGATTGACATTCCCAATCTTGGCAGAATCCAAAGACCAGTCCTTTTCTATTCTGAAAATATCTTCTGCATCTTCTCCTTCATATCCAAGATACACATCCAGCAATATTGTCCTGTGCCCCCGCTTACGAAGCGCTTTATAAATCATTGTCCCTGTACACAGTGACACGTCTCTTTCCGGGCTGATTCCCCCGGCCAGAACTACTACTTTCATCCCTTCTCCTCCGTCCCGTCTTTTCTCTCTTTTACTGGCTCCCTAACAGCTCGCCCAACATAAAAATAAATGCCGATAGCTGTACCGGGTCATCCATAATGTCTTCTGTATTGATATTCTGTCCTTCCCAAAGCGACGCATGAATAATGCTTTCAGGATTACGCCCCATCAGGTAATGAAAATGATTCTCGATGACTATATTATATTCCTGATTTGTTATGATATGATTCACCGCACCAATGCGCAGCACTTCCTGGAGCAGTGTATCTCTGTCTGCATTTACATCTTCCGCGTAAATCAGAAAGCTGTTCTGGCCTGATTTTTCGGATATGGTTTCCGCTTCTTCCATAACCTTTCTGATCAGCACATCGCACAGCTGTACATCCACTTTGCTTTTCGTATTCATGTAGGTGAGGGCAGCATAAAATTCCGGCATAGAGAGTCTTCCCTCCTGCTCCGCGCTGTTTTGTAAATATTCTTCTGCCAGTCCCAGATATTGTCTGCTGCCAGTCACACGATACAGCTCTGCTGCCGCAAGAGCGATCAGGTCATCCGACACAGTCAGATCTTTTTCTACACTTTTCCACGCTTTTTCCGCACCCGCAAGACACTCTTCCGCAAAAGCAGCATCCATGTTTTTAGTCAGATAGGCATATTTAGCCAGACATGCCGCCAGATAACCGTTCACTGTACCTTTCCGTTCCCGGACATCCTGCATCTGCTTCAACAACCACTCTATTTCATACCGACACTCATCCAGGATATCCGGTATATCGTTACCACTCTCCGATATTCCCACATCATCCGTATAGACAGTCGGAAACAGCTCATAGGAAAACAACAGTTGATAAATACAAAGACACCCTCTGACTTCTCTGTCCGCCCCCGTCTCTTTCATCTGCCAGCCGCCATCTGTTCCCTGGTCTTCATCGCTTCGCAGTGCATATAACTGTTCACAGCACTGAAGAAAGAGCGAATAGTACAGATTATCATGTATCATAAAAGGATAAGACTCACCATAGATATCCGTCTGAATAAAATAGTCTCCCTCTTTCTTGAAATCGGAAAAAGTGCCATACCCATTGAATTCCTGTTCCGCTTCTTCCTCATACTTTTTCTGGATTGTACCCGTATAAACGATTTCTCTGCTTTCCACATCCCGGATCGTAAAAACATCCGGCAAATTTTCTCCCCTGAAAATGACTACTTTACTACTCTCCGGCTCATATCCCAGCCTGTCCACAAATATATTGGGAACTGCAGCGGGCACCTCATAGGAAATATGATCTGACTCTCCCTGCACTGCCCCTTCCTGCTCCGTTCCCGCTACTAATTCTCCAACAGAGCTGCCACTGCAGCCTGACAGTAAAAGGCAGATACTAAGCAGTATCGCTGTAACTTTATTTCTTCCCAAACTCATTCTCCCAAGCACGTTTATTGTTACAGTATACTATTTTTATCTCCGTTGGTAAAGAGTCCAATTTCCATTCTACTAGGACAATTTATTACGATATACTACTTCTCCTCCGATGACAGTCATCAGCGTATTGGTAAATACTTCCATAGGATTTCCGTCAAATATCACAATATCGCCGTCTTTGCCTTCCTCCAGACTGCCTACCCGGTCATCTACTTTACAGATTTGTGCTGCGTTAATCGTAATTGCCTTAAGTCCCTCCATAAGAGGCAGCCCGGCCTTCACTGCCAGCCCTGCGCAGATGGGAAGAGATGCAATCAGAGAGACCGGATGATCAGTAGTAATTGCCACTTTTACACCGTGGGCATGCAATATCCCTGCGGTTTTAAACGCCATATTCTGCACTTCTATTTTATTACGGCTCGCCAGGTCAGGTCCTACAATAGCCGGAAAATCAGATTGATGGATTTCCTCTGCAATCATATGCCCTTCACTGCAATGATCCAGTGTCATCTCCAGATCAAATTCCTTTGCAATCCTTATGGCCGTGAAGATATCATCCACTCGATGTACATGGGCTTTCAGGGGAATCTTTTTCTCCAGTACGGGTATCCAGGCTTCGTAACGGAAATCTTTCTCAAATGTCTCGCCGCCTTTTTCCCGTTTCTTTTGATAGTCCACTGCCTTCGTCAGCTCTTCCCGCAGCATCGCTGCAATGGCCATCCTTGTGGAAGGAGATTTCCCCTGGCCACTGTAGTTCACCTTTGGATTTTCTCCGAACGCTACTTTCATAGCGGCCGGTGCCAGCACGATCAGATCGTCAATCCGCCTGCCTTTCGTTTTTACAAAGGCAAATTGTCCCCCCACCACATTGGAACTGCCCGGACCGATCATAGCAGATGTGATGCCTGCCCGAAGTGCATCATCAAAGGCTGCGTCCATACTGTTGATGGCATCAATGGCCCGCAGATGCGGCGTAATGGGGTTCACCGTCTCATTGCAGTCATCGCCCTCCATCCCCTTTTTTTCTTCTGTAATACCCATATGGCAGTGCGCCTCAATGATACCCGGCATCACCCAGTTTCCGCCTGCATCAATATACGTATCCGCCTTTTTCTCCTGCTCAGTCCGACCATAGTCCCTGCAAATATCCTCGTAGGTAAATCCGTTTCCTATCTTCAGTATCTTTCCGTCCTGCACAGCAATGCTTCCATTCTCTATCTTTTCCGGCATTCCTTCCGCCATGGGATACAGCGTACCATTCGCAATAAAAAGCATACTATCACCTCATTTCATCAGTGAAATAGTATGCTTCTTTTTTTCCGTATTATTCTATTCTGCAGGATTCTCTCCGGGAAGATTCTTTTTTCCGATCAGTGCTATTTTTTCTTTTCTTGTCAGTTCCTTGACTTCGTATTCCCGGCGCATGGCCTCCTCTTTTGTGTCGAAATGTTCATAATAGACAAGCTTTACCGGAGTACGGCTCTTCGTATATTTGGCACCCTTTCTGGCATTGTGGGCACGGAGACGTCTCTCCAGATCCTTTGTCCATCCTGTATACAGGCTTCCGTCATTGCATTCCACCATGTAGGTATAACACATGTTTTCTCTTTTGTCTCCTCTGTTTTATTATTTTATTTTTATTCCAGGTTACTCAGAGGGTTGACAGGCACGCCATCCTTACACAGTCTGAAATAGACGTTTGGCCCTTCTACACTGTAATATTTGGTAGGTGCTGCCACCTTGCCAATGACGTCGCCGGAACTTACAATGTCCCCCTGCAATACCATAATATCCTCTAACTGCCCATAGGTCAATTCATAACCGTTACCAATGTCCACAGTCACTGCATGTCCTATTTCCGCATCCTCAAATACAGACAGCACCTTTCCATCTGCAGAAGCTGTAATATTTTCTCCTTCAGAGGCCGCTATTACGATAGCCGGGCTGTATTTATATTGCTGCAGCGTGGGAAAATACACAGTCTTGTCCATACTGTAATTAATCAGTACATTGCCTGCCACAGGCCAACCCAGATTATCTCTTTCATGAAAAGACAACGCTTTGGCCGCATCCATGGAAGCCGTCTCAGCTGCTTCTTCTTCGCTCACTGCCTGACTGTTCTCTGTATCTTCCGTACTGTCCTGCTGTTTTTCTTCTGCTGCTTTATTTCCTTCTTTTGCAATATCCATGTTGGCAGTTTCATTTTCTGCCGTAGCAGTTTCTCCATCGGCCTGTTCATCTTCCCAGGAATTTACCACTTCTCCCGAAGAAGCTTCCTGGAAATTGGGATCATAGTCCAGATCGTCACTGACTGTCCCGTTGCCTGCTTCTGCTTCTTCCTCTACTGCCTGGGCAATTTCTTTTGTCTTTTCTTCCGTTTTCTTCTCCAAGGCACTCATATCTACTACATAACCGTCTTTTTCTGCCTCATTTTTTTCTTTTACATAAAATCCGGTCATGGTAAGAGCTGTCAGGACAAATACTGAAGATACTAACATAATAATTCTTTCTTTTTTCATCGTAGAACGATTTCTTCTCATGCTTTCCTCCTTCTAACGCACTTACTGCATCATCCTGGTAGATTTGGAAGTTTACTTCCAAACTTATCACTTCATCCCTAGTCTTACCACTTCCGATTTCTTTATTCAGTTTTTTACAATTTCACAGAGCGGGAAAAAATACCGTAAAATTTCTCTGTAATCTTCTCCCTGTGCTGCCATCACATTCGCAGTATAGAGGCTCATTCCCAGTCCATGCCCGATCCCCTTTGTCACAATAAAAATCTGATTTTCTGATTCCTCCACGACAAAACAGGCGGAAGGAAGGTCCAGTTGCTCCCGGAAAGACTCTCCTGAAATCTTTTTTCCGCTCCAGATCACTTCCGTAACATAACCGGCACTGTCTTGTTTAAATTGTATTTTTTCCAGATCAATTTCTTCTTTTGTATCAAATATGCCCTGAAGCCTGCCATACCATACTTTTTTATTGATCACAATTTCCTGGCTGTAGTTTTCTGCAAATGTGTCCTCTTCGCATGCAACCGATTGCAAATATGGATAATTTTCTGTTTCAGACAGTTCGTTTCCGTTTCTCGTCTTTCCACTGCTCAGAGAAAAAAAAGGCGCCTCTACAGGAATTTCCTCATAGACCAAAATTTCGCCTTTCGTCTCCTGAATGGCCGTTTGCAGTACCTCCAGCTGATTAGCATTTTCACCGCTATATTTATCATAAAGCGACATTCCCGTCAGACTTTCCTGACAAAGAACCTCATAAGAAAGATAAAAGCTTCCTGTTTCTTTTGCCAGTTTCTCCACATGGGTTCGCAAAATCACCGCCTGCGCTTTACAGACTTCCGGGCTGGCATCTTCCGGCAGACTCACAGCCATGGCTCCCAGCAAATATTCTTCCAATGGAATTTCTTCCCGCCCTGCCAGACTTTCCTTTATGATCGTAAAGTGATTTTCTTCCCTGATTCTGACTTGCTGAGAAAACTTTCCATAAAAATACAGTACCATCAGAGTTAGTCCTAACATAAAAAGAACTGCAGCTGACAGTTTTTTTCTGCCAGATACAGTTCTCTTTCGGTTTCTGTGCACACGTCCCATGAAAGTCCTCATACATGATCAAATGTCTGCTTTTCAGCCGTTTGCTACAGCATATGAAATTATGGGAAGCGCTATGACATTTCAGGCTTGTTTTGCCAGATCCACATGCTGCACAGTGCCAACGCCCCCATTCTCATACAGAAAAATTCCTGTGCTGCGGATAAACGCGTTGGTCTGATTATTGTTAAGAGAGTTCAGTGAAAAATCTGTGGACTGGTTTTGCAGACAAATCGCGCCGATTCCTTTCTCGGAAATATGATATAACTGATCTCTTCCTTTTTCGTCTTTTGTCCAGATCAGCAGTTTTTCCCAGATCGCATCATTTTCATCGATCCATCCATTGCCGTCGTCATCATACTGAGCCAGATCAGCAAACCCGTTACCTGACTGGGGGCCGAACAGTTCATTGCCGTCATTGATTGTGCCGTCACCGTTCTTATCCAGTGCCAGATATCCGCTGCCTGCATTCAACTGAGAAATTTCGTCCAGAATACCGTCACCGTCGATGTCGAACAGGAACTTCTGATCTGATACAGACGCCACATTACTGTCTAAATTAATAACGAGAGGATCGCATGTCTGCACGTTCCGGTACATCACTTCATAACTCTGTTCGTAAGTTGCACGGAAACTACGGCTCATTTCCATCTCCAGATTGAATTCTATCGTTCTGCCGTCTGCAGTGACTACGCTTCCCGTCGTCTGAAACGACGTATGTTCTTCCTCCTCATAGGTTTCACTGATATTCCCGGAAATGACCGTTGTAGAAACAGATACATTTTCCGAAGGAACCGCATCCGCCCCGATAATGCCACTCTGTGAAGCCCTCTTTCCACCATCGAAAAGATTCATTAAAAACTGAATACACTGCTGACGTATGCGGTTATAAGCGTCCATCTCATCCCGCATGGAAATTCTGGAAGTACCGGATACCTGATATCTGTTTTGCAAATCCAGCATCGCATCCTGCTTACTTCCTTTCCCAGCTTTCCTTCTTTCTTCTTCATTGCCGGAAAGCTTGCCCCGGAAAGTCAGGTCTCCTTCCTTTCTTCCCAAAAGACCCATATAGGTCTGACTCATAAAACTTGTTGATTTTCTTGTTACAGAAGTATACCTTCTGGCGGATTCCATTCCTATTACACTGGAATTAATTCGCAAATATTACCCCCATTCTCTGATTTTCCATTCTTCCATGAAAAAAGATGGCATAAGACGCAGAACTTCCTGTTCCCATCTAATACCATCCGTGGTCCATCAGTTTCCTCTATTTACAGGGAAATGCTTTGGCCATAAACAATTCCCTGTAATTACTATATCGGTACTGAGGGCAAAAACTTTAGATTCTGTTGTAATTAATCAGGCATCCTTTCAGAATAATCTGCCTTTCCTCATCGGTCATCTCTCCCAGCTTTAAGCTAAAAGGTTCCATCTTTCCTTCTTTTACGACATAGGCTGTGATCTCACACGCCCCCGTCTCCACTACCTGCCGGATACCGGGCAGGAACAGATAGTCCAGATTCTGAAAGGGCAGTTCTCCCTTTTCTATGAGAAGCGGCAGCATCCCCCAGTTGATTAAATTGGAACGATACCGTTTCGTAGCATATTCATTGGCAATATTTGCCCAGCCTCCCAGCACCTTCTGACAGGAAGCGGCCTGTTCCCTGGCGGAGCCGTCTCCTGGCTTTACCGCAAAGATCGTGGAGCCAAAACCCGTGTTTTCCTTCTCCGCTTCCGGGAACATGGTGTGTACGGCTTTCATAATATCCACAAGCTCCGGCTTTTCTTCTGCAGGACATCTGCCTTCCATCACTGCCTTCTGTGCCATCTGAATGTCTTTGGCAAGTCCCACGTATTCCGGCACTTTCCTTGACAGAGTAAATTCTGCCAGCCCGAGAGGATTGGAACGATAGGAAGAAGTCTCCCCGGAAGGAATGAGCTCATCTGTCGTTGTCACCGGATCATGAATCTCCGCTACCACCCGCAGCAGCAGGTTCTCAGGCAGCGCCGTCATCTCCGGCCAGTCTTTGATATTCGGTCCAAGCTGTATTGCCACGGAGGGATCCGCCTTCCCTTTGGAATCAAAGACACGATTTTCATATATTTTGGAGTCGAAATAATACTGATACCGATTTATTGTCCCGTCAAATTCTGTGGCTGGTGTCAATACCCCTTTATTGGCAGCCGTCGCCGCGATGGAGCGGGCATCCATCAGTGCCACGGAAGAAATCTGTCCACTCTGCAGCTTGGAGCCTTCCCTGTTAGGGAAGTTACGGGTAGAATGCCGGATACTGAAAGCATTGTTAGCCGGTGTATCCCCCGCCCCGAAGCAAGGGCCGCAGAATGCAGTCTTCAGCACGGCTCCTGTCTCCAGTATCGTAGCTGCACAGCCATTCTTTATCAGCTCCATATAGATCGGCATGGAGGCCGGATAGACACTCAGTGTAAAGCCGTCCGTTCCGATGGCAGAACCTTTCAGGATATCTGCCGCCGCGCATATATTTTCGAATCCGCCGCCGGCACAGCCTGCGATAATTCCCTGATCCACATGGAACTTACCGTCCCACACTTTTTCTTTCAGGGAATATGTCACTGCACCTCCCAGGCTCACCTGGGCACGTTTTTCCACATCAGCAATGATATCCACCGGATTTTTATTGACTTCTGCGATCGTATACGTATTGCTGGGATGGAACGGCATAGCGATCATCGGCTCCACTTTGTCCAGATCTACAGTCACCAGACCGTCATAGTATGCCACTCCGCCGGGTGCCAGCTTCGCAAAATCACTCTTTCTGCCATGGATCTCATAGAACTCCTCAATCGTCTCATCTGTCTCCCAGATGGAAGATAAGCATGTAGTCTCTGTCGTCATGACATCAATGCCGATACGAAAATCCGCACTTAGATTTTTCACGCCCGGTCCTACAAATTCCATCACTTTATTATTCACATAACCGTTACCAAATACGGCACCGATAATAGCAAGGGCCACATCCTGAGGACCTACTCCTCTTTTTGGCTCTCCCTTCAGATAGACCGCTACGATCTGCGGCATATTGATATCATAGGTCTGCAGCAAAAGCTGTTTTACAAGCTCCGGTCCGCCTTCTCCCATAGCCATCGTACCAAGGGCGCCATAGCGGGTATGACTGTCAGAGCCAAGTATCATCTTGCCCCCTTCCGCCAGCACCTCCCGGGCATATTGGTGAATGACCGCCTGGTGAGGGGGCACATAGACACCACCATACTTTTTGGCACAGGATAATCCAAACATATGATCGTCTTCGTTGATCGTCCCTCCCACTGCACAGAGCGAATTATGGCAGTTGGTCAATACATATGGCATTGGAAATTTCTCAAGCCCCGATGCTCTCGCCGTCTGAATAATTCCCACAAATGTAATATCATGGCTCGTCAGTTTATCAAACCGGATTTTCAGCTTTTCCATATTACCGGAAGTGTTGTGATCTGCTAAAATACCATAACCGATCGTCTTTTTGACCGCCTCTTCCTTTGTCGTAGTCATCCCCGTCAGGCTCTGGATTTCCTCCAGTGCCCGGGGAGAATCTTCTATGATCTGTGTTCCGTTTATCAGATAGGCACCGCCATCAGATAAATGTACCATCTTCTCTGTATCCTCCTGTTGATTATATTTACAGCCGCGACTGTATTTCAAATCCCTTTTAAAGGACTACTTTACTTTGTCCAAGTGCCAGATATCCTCTACATATTCCTGAATTGTACGGTCAGAACTGAATTTGCCGGAACATGCCACATTCAGTATCGCACTCTTTGCCCAGCCCGCTTCATCTCTGTAAGCGGCTTCCACTCTCTTTTGTGCCTCCGCATAAGAACGAAAGTCCTTCAGAATAAAGTACATATCCGCTTTGGAAGTGCTGCGGGTATTTAAAAGTGAATTATACAAATCTCTAAACAATTCAGGATTGTCATGAGAGAAAGTACCGTTGATCATTTCCATCAATACTCTGCGTACATCCGGATCATTGTTGAAAATTTCCGTAGGATCATACCCACCATAATTTTCATACTGAATTACCTCATCGGAGCTCAGGCCAAACAGAAAAGTATTCTCTTCTCCCACTTCTTCCACAATCTCCACATTGGCACCGTCCATCGTGCCGAGGGTCAGGGCTCCGTTTAACATAAACTTCATATTACCCGTTCCAGATGCCTCTTTGCTTGCCGTGGAAATCTGCTCAGATACATCTGCCGCTGCAAAGATCAGTTCTGCATTGGAAACTCTATAATTTTCGATGAAAACTACCTTAATCCTGCCGTTGATGTCCGGGTCATTGTTTACCACATCTGCCACTGAATTGATAAGCTTGATCGTCAGCTTTGCGTTTTTATAACCGGCTGCTGCCTTCGCACCGAAAATAAATGTCCTCGGATAGAACTCCATTCCCGGATTGTCTTTTAACTGATTGTACAAATACATAACATGCAGAATGTTCAGAAGCTGTCTCTTATATTCATGCAGTCTCTTAACCTGTACGTCAAAGATGGAACGGGGATCCACATCCACGCCATTGTGCTCTTTGATATAGGCAGCAAGGCGTACTTTATTCCGGTATTTGATATTCATAAATTCATGTTGTGCCTTTTTATCTTCTGCATAAAGAGCCAGTTTATGAATTGCCGGAAGGTTGGTAATCCATTCGTCCCCGATCTTTTCTGTCACCCATTTTGCCAACAGTGGATTGCCGTGAAGAAGAAATCTTCTCTGGGTAATACCGTTCGTCTTATTGTTGAATTTCTCCGGCATCATTTCATAAAAATCACGAAGCTGCTGTGTCTTTAAAATTTCTGTATGCAGCCGCGCAACACCATTGACAGAATAGCCTGCAGCGATGGCAAGATGGGCCATCTTTACCTGCCCGTCATAGAGGATGGCCATTTTACGTATTTTCTCATGATTGCCAGGATATTTTTTCTCAATATCCAGAATAAATCTGCGGTTGATTTCCTCTATGATCTGATAGATACGGGGAAGCAGTCTGGAAAACAGCTCGATCGGCCATTTTTCCAACGCCTCCGCCATAATCGTATGATTCGTATAAGCACATGTCTTCGTGGTAACATCCCACGCCTCTTCCCATGAGAGACAATATTCATCCATAAGTACACGCATCAGCTCCGCTACCGCTACAGTCGGGTGGGTATCATTGAGCTGGAAAGTCGCTTTTTCATAGAATTTACGTACATCCTTATGGTTTCTCATATATTTGCACACAGCTTCCTGTACAGAAGCTGAAATAAAGAAATACTGCTGTTTCAGCCTCAGCTCTTTACCCGCATAGTGATTATCATTGGGATAGAGCACTTCTACGATGTTTCTGGCCAGGTTCTCCTGTTCCACTGCCTTCTGATAATTCCCTTTATCAAAGGAATTTAACTCGAAGCACTCAATAGGCTGTGCATCCCAGATACGCAGTGTATTGACATTCCCATTGCCATAGCCAATGATCGGCAGATCATAAGGAACTGCATGTACGGACTGGTATCCTTCCTGTACGAAATGCTGTCTGCCCTTCTCGTCCGTCTTCACTGTGACATAACCGCCAAATTTTACTTCCTTTGTATATTCAGGACGACGCAGTTCGAAGGGATTTCCATCCACAAGCCAATTATCCGGCACTTCTACCTGATAGCCATCTCTGATTTCCTGTTTAAACATACCATAGCGGTAACGGATACCACAGCCGTAAGCCGCATAATTCAGTGTAGCAAGGGAATCCAAAAAGCAGGCGGCAAGTCGGCCAAGGCCACCGTTTCCCAGTGCCGGATCCGGCTCCTGGTCTTCGATTACGTTGATATCTACGCCCAATTCTTCCAACGCTTTTTTCGCTTCCTCATATGCCTGCAGGTTGATCATATTGTTGCCAAGGGCGCGTCCCATCAAAAATTCCATGGACATATAATATACAATCTTAACGTCCTGCTTTTCATATTGTTTCTGGCTGTCCATCCAGTTATCGATAATCGCATCTTTAATCGCATAAGAAACTGCCTGAAAGATCTGCTGGGGCGTCGCTTCCTCCAATGTCTTCCGATACAGCGTTCTTACATTATATAAGACACTTCTTTTAAATAACTCAGTATCAAAAGAAAGTTTTTTCGCCGGTTTTTTACGCATTATTGTCTCTTTCACTATTCATCCCTCCATTTTATGTTTCACTGCTTATTGCCTCCGCGTACATAATACCACTATTTTTACTGTTTTTCCACTCCAATGGTAACAATCTCCCCATTAATATTCCATTCTTTCGCATTTTTCAGAGATTTATCATACACAATGTCATCTGCCAGTACCTTTGTCTGGATGCTCTCTGTATTTTTCTTGACTACACTGCCAATCTTTTCGTTACCCTGTACAGAGACAACGATATGATCCATCACTTCGAAGCCGACCTCTTTCCGCATCGTCTGAATCTTGCTGATCACTTCATAGACAAATCCTTCTTCCACAAGTTCTTCTGACAGGTTCGTATCCAGAACAACGGTAATGCCACCATAACTCTCCGATACAAAACCTTCCACCTGTGCCATATCAATGAGTAAATCGTCCTTTTCCAGCATTTCTTCCTTTCCATCTAATATGACGGTGAGCGTGCCTTTTTCATTGATCTCATCCATGGCGCTGTTGCCATCCAGTCCCGTCAGCACTTCCTTTAAGGCGTTCAGCTGTTTCCCGAAACGTCTGCCCAGTGTCTTGAGCTGCGGCTTGAAAGTATAGGTTGTGAAGTCTCTCACATCCTGGGAATATACGATCTCCTTCACATTCAATTCATCTGCAATGATATCCCTGTAGAAATCGGAAAGCTCTGCTTCCGCTTTCACATACATCTTTCCAATGGGCTGTCTGTTCTTGATGTTGGCCGTATTCCTTGCAGCTCTTCCCAAAACCACCGTATCCAGAACGGATTTCATATCCTCTTCCAGCTTTTTATCAATCATCTGCAGATCTGCCACCGGGAAATCACACAGATGAATACTCTCCGGCGCTTCTTTGTCCACACTCTTTACGAGATTTAAATAGATCTGTTCTGTCATAAAAGGAATCATGGGTGCCGCCGCTTTGGAAACAGTTACAAGCGCCGTATACAGTGTCATATAAGCATTGATCTTATCCTGTTCCATTCCCTTTGCCCAAAAACGCTCTCTTCCCCGTCTCACATACCAGTTACTCATTTCATCCACAAAATCCTGAAGGGCCCTGGCAGCTTCCGGGATACGGTAATTTTCCAGATCATAGTCAACATCCTGCACTACTGTATTCAGACGGGACAGGAGCCATTTGTCCATAGCGGGAAGCTTATCGTATTCCAGTGTATACTTTGTGGCGTCAAAGCCATCAATATTGGCATAAAGTACGAAAAAGGCATAGGTATTCCAGAGAGTGCCCATGAATTTCCGCTGTCCTTCCATAACGGCCTTACCATGAAATCTCTTGGGCAACCAGGGCGCCGAATTAATGTAGAAATACCATCGAATCGCATCGGCCCCGTACTGTTTCAATGCATCAAAAGGATCTACCGCATTGCCTTTGGATTTAGACATTTTCTGTCCGTTCTCATCCTGTACATGCCCCATGACTATAACGTTCTCATAGGGTGCCTTATTAAACAGCAGTGTAGACTCAGCCAGCAGAGAGTAAAACCATCCTCTCGTCTGGTCTACCGCCTCGGAGATAAACTGTGCCGGGAACTGCTGCTCGAACAGTTCTTTATTTTCGAAAGGATAATGATGCTGTGCAAAAGGCATGGCGCCGGAATCGAACCAGCAGTCGATCACCTCCGGTACGCGATGCATCTCTTTTCCGCACTTGGGACATTTGATGGTGATCTCGTCAATATAAGGCCTGTGCAGCTCCACCGTCTTCGCTGCCGGGTTGCCGCTCATTTCCTCCAGCTCCTGTCGGCTCCCGATGCTGTGCATATGTCCGCATTCGCATTCCCACACATTCAGCGGTGTCCCCCAGTAACGATTTCGGGAAATACCCCAGTCCTGAATATTTTCCAGCCAGTCTCCAAAACGGCCCTTACCGATAGATTCGGGAATCCAGTTGATCGTATTGTTGTTTCGGATCAGGTCATCCTTGACTGCCGTCATCTTGATAAACCAGGATTCTCTCGCATAATAGATCAGCGGTGTATCACATCTCCAGCAGAAGGGATAATCATGCTCAAATTTTGGTGCATCGAACAGTTTCCCCTCTCTGTCCAGATCTTTCAGAATCTCCGGGTCCGCATCCTTCACGAACATACCCGCATAAGATGTCTCCTGGGTCATATTGCCTTTGCCATCTACGAACTGTACGAAAGGCAGCCCATATTTCCGTCCTACCTGGGCATCGTCTTCACCGAAAGCCGGTGCGATGTGGACGATACCGGTACCGTCCGTCATCGTAACATAGCTGTCACAAGTAACATAGTGAGCTTTTTTATTCTGGCGTGCGGCCCCTTCACCCGCGCAGGCAAACAGCGGCTCATATTCTTTATATTCCAGCTCTTTCCCGATATATGTTTCCAAAACCTCATAAGCGGCTTTCCCGGTTTCCTCATCCCCCAGTTTGCCCAGCACTTTGTCAAGCAGCGCCTGCGCCATATAGTAAGTATAGCCATCTGCCGCCTTCACTTTCACATAAACTTCATCCGGGTTCACACAAAGAGCCAGGTTAGAAGGCAATGTCCACGGCGTCGTCGTCCATGCCAGGAAATAGGCATCTTCCGCCTTTACCCGAAACCGCACAATTGCAGAACGCTCCTTCACCGCCCTGTACCCTTGTGCTACCTCATGGGAAGAGAGGGGAGTTCCACATCTGGGACAATACGGTACAATCTTAAAACCCTTATAGAGCAGATCTTTCTTCCAGATTTCCTTCAGTGCCCACCATTCGGATTCAATATAATCATCATGATACGTCACATAAGGGTCATCCATATCCGCCCAGAATCCAACCGTAGCTGAAAAGTCTTCCCACATCCCCTTATACTTCCAGACACTTTCCTTACATTTACAGATAAACGGATCCAGACCATATTCCTCAATCTGCTCCTTGCCGTCCAGGCCCAGCAGCTTCTCCACTTCCAGTTCTACCGGAAGGCCATGAGTATCCCAGCCTGCCTTTCTCGGAACCATATGTCCCTTCATCGTCCGGTATCTTGGAATCATATCCTTGATGACACGGGTCAGTACATGGCCGATATGCGGTTTTCCATTAGCTGTAGGCGGTCCGTCATAGAAAGTATACGTCTTGCCCTCTTTTCTGTTTTCTGTACTTTTTCGGAAAATATCATTTTCACGCCAGAATTTCTCTACATCTTTTTCTCTGTTCACAAAATTTAAGTCTGTGGATACCTTTTGGTACATCTTTTTCCCTCCTGGATATTGGTTTGTTGGTTGGTTTCTGTCTGTAAGTCTGCATACCTGGTTGCTGTATGCCGGTTCACCCTTGAACAACACAAAACACTCGCAGGAAACCTGCTCGTTACTTACACAAAAAATCCCCGTCCGTAAAAAGACAGGGATATCGTTCCATGTTACCACCTATTACATACATACTCCCTCTCTCTTTTCTGAAATCGGTCCATATGGCTTCCTATAACGGAGGAAATCCGCCGATATTTACTCTCGTGTATGATTTCAATACCGGGACTCGAAAGTGATCTTCAGTCATCTCCTACTAATGCCGGTCTTCCACCCTCTCCGACTCGCTGTTACGTTCAAAAAATGCCTACTGTCTTTGTCATCGTCTTTTCGTGAGTATTATAAAGTGAGAATATCAGGAATGTCAAGGGGTTTTGCCGTGATAAGCAATATCTTTGGCGATATCAAACTGCGTATCATCATAAAACATTTTCTGATGCCCGGACAACGCGATTTTCTCCAGTGTTTTTATTCTGCTACGCAGGCCCCTGCAAAGGGCACTGCACCGCTTTTCATCAACAAACAAAGACCCTTTGACAATTTCCCAAAGCTCTTCTTCAATTCCTGCAAGAGCTGAAAAATCCAGCCAGTCAAAATCTTTCACCAGCTTGATCTGTTCTTTATGACTGCTTTTAAAAGGCTTGCATGTCTCTTTTCCGTCATCCTTTATCAATCCTGCCGGCTTATCGAACCAAAGGGAAGTTCCGCTGTCATAGATGGGCGCAGCCCCTATATATTCCAATGTACCGGCTCTGCGTATCACCCCAAAATTGTTCTGATGCCTGTCCTCATTGACAATCAGATAATCAATTGTCAACATACGGTCAACGGCTTCTTTTATCCCCGGAATCCCCAGATATTCACAGCAATCCAGATAGTGCTGATATACGGACACATGATTTTGCTTTTTTACTGTCTGCATAATATACCACGCACTGATTAATTCGGTATCCGGCGTAATAAAGTTTTCACATACACTATAGGGATATTCTTCTTCTAGCAGAAGTTCATACTTTACATGCGGAATGCGGAGACGTTCCATCATACGGCTTGCCAGCACTTCGTTGTAAGGCTCCTGCCAGGTGGCCCCGCTTCCGCCTTTGAGCAAACACCGCTTTCCATCTACTATTTTCCATTTCTTTCTTAACCAGCCGTCCGATGTATTATCAGGAGACATAAAATCTATTTTCTTATTTCCCACTTTCTTTCCGAATAAAATATTCCCTATGTCTTCCGAAAAAGAATTTTCAAAAAAATTGACCTTTTCCCAGGAAATATCCACACCAGCAGGCCGAAGCCAATATTGATCCGACAGACTCAGACCCAAACATTTTTCCTGCAAAAGCGACGCATTTTCTATCTTCATCTCCTGCAGCGCTTCCCCAATCCCATAACGGCTCACAGGGATACCGCGTCCCTGCCACCACGCATTTAACCTGCCTCTGTCCGCATTTCCCTTTTCTGCCACTGTTCCCAGCGGCATATGCTCCTGTTCATAGACATCGCCTATAGATACAACAACACCTGTCACTGTATCCAATTCCATTTCGGCTACAGAAATATTTTTGTGCATTAAAATATATTTATTTACTGAACCTGGCATCGTTGCCTCCCGCTATTTTTCTGCAATCCTGGAAATTTTCTCTCGTTTCCATTTCAGTTCATGTGAAAGCGCCTTTCTGTACTTCTCCCTCTTTTTTAATTCTAGCATAAAACAGAAATCTGTGGAACTTTTTTCACCGCAAATCGCTTTTTCCCTATCCCTTCACGGAGCCTGCCACCATCCCCTCCACGATATACTTCTGAAGTACCAGAAACAGAATCAGCATCGGCAGAATCGTCAGGGTAAGCGCGCAGAAGACATATTGCCAGTCGCGGGCATACTGCCCGTAAAAATTGTAAATGGTCAGCGGTATTGTATTTTTTGTACCCGGCAGATAGAATAATGGAATCATAAAATTGTTCCAGATATCGATGGCGCTGACTACAATATTCGTTACAAGAATCGGTTTCATCACCGGAAACAGGATATGAAACACCAATTGCAGGAAATTACATCCGTCCATATGGGCGGCCTCATCTATTTCCTGAGGGACGCTTTTTACAAAACTGCAAAATGTCATTACCGTAAAAGGCAGTCGAAGCGCTGCAAACATCAGGATAACCGAAAACATGGAGCCGTAGATTCCCAGCACTTTGAACATAGCGAAGGTGGCTGCAATCTGCAATGTAATCGTCAGTCCAAATATAAAATAGTAATACAGGGCGCCGGCGCTTTTTCCCTTTCTTCTGGAAAGGACGATTCCCGCAAAAGCGCCGCACAAAATAGAAAGCGCGGTAGCCGGTACCGTAATGAGCAGGCTGTTCCTATATCCGCTCAAGATCTTTCCTTTTTTGATCACATAAAGATAATTGTCAAACTTCCACACAGAGGGCAGGCGCAGATTAAACATTCCCGCCTGTGCCTGATCTTTCAAAGAACCCAAAACCATCATGATGATCGGCAGAATATAAATAACTGCCAGCAGCATGAGCCCTGCAAAAATAATTCCGTTCACTCTCTTTTCTCTTTTTGTCGTCATGCCTCTACCTCTTTTCCTATCAGGTATTTATTCATCAGAAACGATATCAGGGTGACAATGGCGCACAATATTACGCTTCCGGCGCTGGACTCTCCCAGATATCCAAGAGAAAAGGACTGATATACATAAGTAGAAAGAACCTGCGTGTCAAAACCCGGTCCGCCGTTCGTCAATACGTAAATAATGTCAAATACCTTCAGTCCTCCTGAAACCCCCAGCGTAACGACTACGGTAAATGACGGCGCAATGAGGGGCAGGGTAATCTTTTTGAACTGTACCCAGCTACCAGCCCCTTCCATCCTGGCGCACTCATAATACTCCCTGGGAACTGCCTGCAGCGCCGCAATAAAAATAAACATATTAAAGCCCGCCCACATCCAGCTCTCAATCAATATAACGGAAGCGATGGCCGTGCCATATTGCGCCAGCCAGTCTATTGGGTCCGCCCCTGCTCCCAGCAGGGCGATTCCGTTATTCAGCAGACCGTTTTTCGCAAGAATTGCTTTGAATAAAACCCCTACGACGGTAACACTGAGTACGCAGGGCGCATAATAAACTGTCCGCAGAAGTTTACCACATGGAATTTTTCTGACGATGAGAATCGCCAGCCCCAGTCCTGCCAATGTCTTTAACAGGGTAGTTGCTGCCGCAAATAAAAAGGTATTGAATAGTGAGCGAAGGAATATTTCATCCTGAAACAGTTCTCCATAGTTTCCCAGCCCCCGAAAAGACGGTGTAAGCAGCCGCCGTATGTTCCAGTCTGTGAACGAGCAAACCAGACTGATCAGCAACGGAAGCACCAGAAATACTGTAAAAATAATAATAGCGGGCAAAACTGCCCAATAAGGATACATTTTTTTCTTACGCATCTTTCACTTCACCTCATAATCATATGAAAAAGAATCCTGCGGCGGGGCGCTTTAGCGACATATTTCCAATCCGCCGCAGTGCGATCAGTATTTTTATTCTATAGGAAATGCAGAGCAATTTCCTATAGAATAAGAACAGGGGGCTGTCGCCTTAACGCCTGAAAAGTCGTAAAGCGGCAGCCTCCGGTATATTTACGTTTTATGACCAGCCAGGAACACCGTTCTCTTTCTGATACTTTTCAACATCCTCCTGGAATTTATTCATGACGTCCGCCCCGGTCATATCTCCTTTATAGGGAGCCTCCAGGAAATACTGCCACAATGTATTGGCAAACAACGGCTGTACGTCGTTAAAGCTCTGATCAAATTCCGTAACTGTCTTTCCTGCATCCACATACTCCGCATAGATCTGCTGTACGGTCTCATCCATCTGTTCCCGCCTGCCGTCTACATCTTTAAAGTTAGGATTACCCGGCTTTGTCTCGAAATAAATATTCGCGTAGTCCGGTGTGCTCCAAAGATCAAATATCCGGTTGATGGCCTCCTGATTTTCTGTATTTTTGCTGACGCCGATTCCCAAAGAAGTGGGCAGAACCGCAATTACATCCCCTTTGTCATATTTGAATTTCGGATTGAACATTCCCAAATCCGTATCGGGATACTGTGCCTTGATGGCATTGAAAATTTCTGTAGCGCCCATAAACATAGCCGCCTCGCCGTTTGCCAGTCTTTCCAGCGCCGCATCATAGCTCAGCGTCAGATAATCGTCGTTGAACCATCCCTTCGGGAAGAAGCTCAGATATTCATCCACCACATCCCCCAATACCGGATAGTCGCTGAATTTTGCCTGGTTGGAAAGAACTTTATTGGTCATATCTTTTACCTGCTCCTCTTCTCCCAGGGCCCGCATAAACCCGGATGTCATCCAGATCTGAGGAATCCAGTTGTCGGACGCCAGGATAAATGGCGTAACTCCCGCCTCTTTTAATTTGTCTGCGGCGGCATACATCTCTTCCGTAGTCTTTGGTACTTCAATTCCATTTTCCTGGAAGACAGTCTTATTATAGACCATTGCCTGAAAACCGTTGGTCGCCTCAAACACAAATCCATAATTTTTACCGTTATATTCTGACAGTTCCGGAGCCAGTACCCTGTCCAGCCAGGCCGCTCCATCCAAACTGAGCAGATTCTCTTCTGGATTCACCTGAGAGCAAAGCTGAGGGAACTGATAAAATACCAGATCCGGAAGTTCTTCAGAATTTGCTTTCATCTGAAGCAGATTGTCAAACTGATCGTCAGGAATGACCTGAAGGTCAATCGTGATATTTTCTTCCTCTTCCAGCTTTGCAACAATCGCCTTCAGCCCTTCATAATTTCTGGACTGCTGCACCATGCCCGTCACTGTTACAGCTTCTTTTTTCTCCCCTTCCGCCCCGTCTTCCTGCGTCTGGCTGCCCGCGTCAGAAACAGCGCTGCCTTCTTCCTGTACAGCGTCGGCTCCCTGGGAGGATTCACCGGTTTCACTGCTTCCGCAGCCTGTCATGACCGTCACAACTGCCATACACAGTGCTGCCATCTTTAAAAATAGTCTTCTTTTCATGATATATCCTCCTTTTTTAGACTCATTATGATAGTGCAATCGTTTTCTCACATCCCTGTCTGCATTCATACTCCCGGCCGCATACTTGAAATACAATATCATCTCCTTCCAATACGCGGAGGCAAAATCTATCGGTGTCAAAAGAAATCGACAGAATCCGGCCACGATAGTTCATTCTACAGGTCACACACTCCCATTTCTCGGGGCAACATGGTTCAAATGACAAATATCCGTTATGATACTGCATTCCTGCAAAGCCATTCACAATAGCCAGCCAGGAACCGGCCATGCTCGTGATATGCAGTCCGTCTTCCGTATCGCAGTTCATGTCATCCAGATCCAGTCTGGCCGCCCTCTGATACAGTCGGTACGCCGCCTCCTTATTTCCATAGCCCGAAGCCGCGATGCTGTACATACTCGGGGAGAGGGACGATTCATGGACTGTCATAGGCTCATAAAACTCAAAATTGACTTTCTTTTGCTTTTTTGTAAAGCGTTCCGGGAAATAATAAAACGCAAGAATCACATCCGCCTGTTTGATAAAGCAGGACCTTAAAATTCTGTCCCAGGACCAGTGCTTGCACAGTGGAAGCTCCTCCGGGGGAATGCTGGATACTGGCAGCAGCTCCTTGTCCAAAAAGCCGTCCTGCTGCATAATAAAGCCAGTCTCCTCATCCATATTCAGATACATTTTGGCGGCAATCTCCTCCATATGACTGCGCTCTTCTTCCATAAGGGTATAATCATACCGATCCGCGCATTCCAGCGCATATTCGATACACCACTTCGCCATATAATTTGTCAGCCAGTTATTATTGATATTGTTTTCATATTCATTGGGTGCCGAGACGCCTATCAGCATATATTTGTCCTTTTCCGTCTGATAATTACACCTGCTCGCCCAGAATCTTGCAATCTCTATCAGGACATGGATACCGTATTCCCGGCAATAGCTTTCATCTCCTGTATAGACGGTATAGCAATAAATAGCATAGGCCATAGCCGCATTTCTATGGAGCTCCTCGAACGTGATCTCCCATTCGTTATGACACTCTTCTCCATTAAAAGTAACCATTGGATAGAAGGCGCCTTTCATACCGATCTTTCCGGCATTTTCCTTTGCCCGCTCCAGCATGTTATACCGGAAAAGCAACAGACTGCGGGCTACCTGGGGCCCTGCGATGGAAAGATACATCGGGAAGCAGTACCCTTCTGTATCGTAATAAGCCGCTCCGCCGTATTTCTCCCCGGTAAATCCCTTCGGTCCGATATTCAGCCTCTCGTCTTCCCCGTCATAAGTAGAGAGCAGTTGGAACAGGTTGAAACGTATCCCCTGCTGAGCAGGAATATCTCCCTGGATTGCCACATCGCACATTTCCCATCGACGTTCCCAGGCGGCCTTTTGCTCTGCTTCCAGTAAAGCGCTCCCTTTCTCCACGGCTCCCTCCAATGCTTCCTGCCCCTTTTTTTCCAGTTCCGCTTCCGGGTAATCTCTTGTGGTAACTACCGAAACGATTTTTTCAATCGTCAGGCATTCTCCTCCGGTACGGAATGTCCTGCGAAAGATCTTACAGACTTCCCCGTTTTCATTTTGGATTGTACAGTTGCCTTCTCCCGTAGAGGAGACAGCGGCATGGATTCCTACCCGATACCGCTTAATATCAAATTCATTTTCTTTTGTCATTGCGGAAAGATATAAACTGTTCTTTCTTTCCTTTGTTTCTACATCCTTCCAAAACTGTTCTCCATAGTTGGCGTCTGTATTGAAGACATTGGCGCTGATTCCTGTCTTTATCGTCAGCTCCCCCTGTAAACTGATATTGTGTACCGCATATCTCATGACGCAGATCGGTTTCTCTACAATAGAAAAGAACCGTTCCGACTCCACTTTAAATGTTCCCAGCTCCGTTTCCAGCGTCATTTCCCGGCGCATCACGCCGCTTTTCATATCCACTTCCCGATAAAATGAAGGCATGTCAGCCGAATGTAAATCAACTTCCTTTCCTCCCACACTGAGGGAAAACGACAGAAAATCCGGTGCGTTGATCACTTTTCCGTAATATTTGGGATAGCCGTTTTTCCACCACCCGACTCTTGTCCTGTCAGGTACCCATACGCCTGCAAAATAAGTTCCCTTTAGAGTATTGCCAGAATATTTTTCCTCATAATTTCCCCGCGCGCCCATATAACCGTTTCCCAGGCTCATGATCGACTCTGTCTGTCTGTTATTTTTATCTGTTATTTCTTCCTGAATCAGTTTCCACGCATCTACTTTCTCCAGCACTGCTCCCATCCGCTCTCACCTCCCGAACTCTTCTAATATTTTGAGAGAACTGCTCGTCCCGATCCGCTCCGCGCCGGCCTCAATCATCTGACGACACGCCTCCCAGCTTCGAATGCCGCCTGCGGCCTTGACTTTTACCGCATCTCCCACGAGAGATTTCATAAGCGCCACGTCCTCCACTGTAGCTCCTCCTGTCCCAAAGCCTGTGGAAGTCTTAACGAAATCGGGTTTTATCTTAATGGCAATTTCACAAAGCTTTCTGATCTCTTCTTTTTCCAGGTAACAATTCTCAAAAATCACTTTGCATATGATATCCCGTTCTCTGCAGCAGCGAGTCATCCTTTCCATCTCTTCCTCAATATAATCCCAGTTTCCGCACTTTGCCTGGCCGATATTGATGACATAATCGATCTCATCCGCTCCACACTCTATCGCATTCTTTGTCTCAAATAATTTTGTCTGTAAAGCAGCCTGGCCCAGAGGGAAACTGATGGCCGCCCCCACATGGACAGGGCTCTCTCCCAACAGCTCTTTACACAGTGCCACCGGCCCTGGATTAATGGCTACCATACAGAATCCATACCTGTTACTTTCTTCACACAATTTTTCGAAATCGCGGGGAGTGGCATCCGCTTTCAGCAACGTATGATCAAACATGCCTGCCAACTGTTTTCTGTTCATCTCCTCTGTCTTCATCCCCTCTGTTATCCTCTCTTTCCTTTGTTTTTGTCTGCTCTGTTATTTTTTATTTCCTTGTTTTCCTATGAATGTCTGCAGCTTCCTGCTCATTTTGGATTTTTCTTTACCCGGTATGTTCCTGCCTTGTCTCCATACACTAACTCTCGGAACCCTTTTTCATAAATCGTCTTATAATCATGACCCGCGTCTGCCCGATAAGAAAAAAATGTCACCAGAGGCTCTTCCCCTGTATTGATGAGCCGATGGGCGAATCCTTTGGGGCTGTATGCCGCTCTTCCAGGCTCTATCGTCAGCAGCTTCGTATCTCCTTTTTCATTTTCGATCTGCAGCAACCCGCGTCCTTTTATCCCCAAATAGACCTCCGCTGTATTTACATCCAAATGAAAATGCCCCTTTGTCATAAATAACTGGCCGTTCACATTACCGGGATACAAAATTGTTGTACCAAAACTGATATCTCCCGAATCTGCTGGCGCTTCTAAAGGATAATATTCATAAATCAGAGGGTTCCCCTCGCCTGCAGCCTCATACATATCCGTCATATCCTGCAAATACCGGCGAATAGGCTTACTTTCCACACTTCTGCCGTCTGCGCAGGAAAACATCCACGTAAAGCCCTCTGTCCAATCCTGCAATTCTCCCATTATTTCCTGGAGTAAAGGCAGTATATCCACCGTATTTTTGATTACTTTGTCGCCTTCCTGCAGCCTTTTGGCATCTCCCACACCAATACAAAACATCCCGGCCCGTTTTACAGAGGCAACCCCCGACATGGCATCTTCTATGCCAATACATTCTGACGGCTTCACTCCCAGATTCGCCGCCACATCCAAATAAATATCCGGTTCCGGTTTGCCCTTTTTGATATTGGCCGGATTCGCTATATAATCAAATGTCAGATGTAATTTGTTCAATATGATTTTTGCATTTTGGCTGGAAGAGGCCAGACCGGTCAAAATGCCACGGCATTTGAGCCACTCCAGCGCTTCTGAGATACCTGGCAATATATCACTTTTGCTTAGCTCATTTTTCAGTAGCTCCACATAATACGCATTCTTTGCATCCGCCGCCGCCTTTGCTTCCTCCAGGGATGCGTCTATCCGGTATTCCCGCAGAATCAGCTCCATACATGCATAACGGCCCACCCCTTTTGTCTTTTCATCCACTTCTGATGTGTGCCGTATTCCCCAACGCTCCTTTAAAATATTTTCCCAGGCTGCGTAGTGAAGCTTTGCCGTATCCACGATAACACCGTCCAGATCAAAAATGACGCATTTGTACATTTTGTACACCTCTTCCACTCTTCATAGTCCTATCTTATATCTTTTTCGATAATTTGTCAATATTTTATCGATATTTTTTTTTTATAGATAGTTGTGAGAAATTTCCTATACGAATCGATTGGGAGAAGATTTATTTTTCCCCAATCGCCGCGCGGAGCGCTCACTGCACAAAAAGCACATTCCTCTATGCGTCCCCGTGCGTAAAAAAACAGCCCGCAAAGCAGAATTATCTGCCTTATGGGCTATTTTTATCTACGTCTATTTTATTTCCGTTCTGTTTTCACCGCTCTCTCCGCCAAACGAGCAAACTACTACATCAACGATGCAACGGAATCCCTTTCCATCAGTCTGGGCTTTTCCAAAATTTTGATACCCGTGCCTCCCTCCATAATATCCAACAAACAATCAAACGCTCTGGCGCCCATTCCGTTCGTATCGATGTGGACAGTCGTCAGCCGCGGCACAATATAGTCCGCAAGCTGGATATCGTCAAATCCTGTAATACTCACATCCTCCGGCACACGCACGCCCAGGCTGCCGAGTCTGCGTATCGCTCCCACAGCCATGGAATCGCTGGCACAGCAAATAGCGCTCACTCCTTTTTTCAGCAGCTCTTCCGCCCCCTCCGCTCCTGACTGCTCGCTGAAATCACCGTTAAACACAAGGCTCGGATCGAAATGATGATTTTGTCTTGTCAGCTCTCCTACAAAGCTGGCTAATCTCTCCTTGCTCGTTATACTGTCATATTCCCCGTTAATAAATCCTATTTTTTCATGTCCCGCTTTCAGAAGAAGGTCTGCAATCAGCATCATTCCGAGAAAATTGTCCGCGGAAAGACAGCTGATACAGGGATTGTCCACATAATTATCGATCAGGACACAGGGAAAATCCACTGTTTCCAGCTGTTTATAATAAAAATTTTCCGTGTTAATGCCAACAACCATACATCCGTCAAATTTATTATCACGGACAATCTGATTCAAATGCAGTGACTTTTCATCTTCCAGCTCTTTGATCACGACTTCATACCCATATTTCATGGCTTCCCGTCGAAACGCCAATACAATTTCATAAGAAAACATCGTCACATGAGGGCGTTCCATATGGCTGAGGAAAACGCAGACCCGCTTCATTTCTGCTTTTAGATGGCTGCCGACCGGTATATATCCCATTTCCTGAGCCGTCTTATAGATATTTTTCCTCGTTTCTTCATTGATATCTGCGGCGCCATTGAACGCCTTGTATACTGTACTGACACTCAAATTCATTTTCTTTGCTATATCTTTTATCTTTGCCATATAGAAAATCCTTCCCCCAACATATTTCTTATCGATATATCTTACAATTTTTCCGATGAAACATCAAGCACATTCTTGACATTTACGATTTATTTTACTACAATTATTATAGTTCTTATCAATAATTATCGATAATCAGGAGGAAGGCCATGAAAATACTTGTCACGGGAAGCAACGGAAACATCGGAGCCCATATTGTAAGAGAACTTCTTCGTCAGACACAGGGACACGAAATCATTGGTTATGGACGGCAGCCCGTATCCATTCATCCGTCCTCTGTTCGATATATTCGTGGAGATCGCTCCGATACAAAGCAATTTATAGAAGTGATGAAACAGCTTCGGCCCGATATCGTCTTTGAAATGACTTCCTTTACGCCGCAGCACGCAAAGGCCGGTCTGGAAGCCTTTGCCGGTGTAAAACAGCTTATCGTGGCTTCCACCGTATGTACCTACGGAAAAGATTTTACCCGCTATCCCCTGGAAGAATCTGACCCCTATTCCCCCTGGACAGACTACGGTATCCAGAAGCAAAAAGCAGATGAAGCGTACCTGGAAGCCTGGAAAAAAGACGGATTCCCAGTCACCATTATGAAACCCTGTACTTCTTTCAGCGGCATGAGCGGCGTCCTGCGCAGTTTTGCCACGGAACATACCTGGATTGACAGAGTTCTGAAAGATAAACCCATCCTGATCTGTGCAGACGGCAATATTCTTCATCAATATATGCACACCAAAGACACTGCCAATGCTTTTGTCAGCGTCATGGATAACGCTGCCTGCCTGGGACAGATCTACAACATCGCCCCCGACGGCTATACTACCTGGAGACAGTTCCATCAGGCTGCCATGGATGTCCTGGGGCATCAGGTAGAGCTGATTCCACTCTCCCTCACCCATATGATGTCCATCGACCCGGACCGCTTTGTACTGGCCTATGAAATATTCGGACAGCACACTTATGTCTCCAACCAAAAGCTGAAACGACACGTCCCGAACTGGCGTCCTGAAATCTCTCTGGAAGACAGTCTGGAAATGTCCTTCCGGGGTATGAAAGAGAGAGGGACGATACCCGA
Source organism: uncultured Lachnospiraceae bacterium (assembly GCA_910587635.1). GTDB lineage: Bacteria > Bacillota > Clostridia > Lachnospirales > Lachnospiraceae > VSOB01. Next base: position 86,721 of record CAJUNB010000024.1, on the reverse strand, counting down.
CTCTTCCAGTTCTACTTGGGAAGACGATATCATCGCCAAAGTGCTGGCCTTTCGGGAAAGCTTCAGACGATAAAACGAAAGCCCACCGGAGCTCTCCCGGTGGGCCTTTTGACTTAAATTCTTTGATTTTAATTCTTTTTCACTGCCATAATTCTATTTTTCTACGAAAACGCTACCCCCGCTCTCAAAATCACATTGGGATACGGAGAATACTCTCCCGTACGAATAGCAAATTTACACTTCCCCGAAAACTCTTTTAAGTTATCGTGAGGCATTTTTTCATGCGCTACATCCGGCAGTTTTTCCTGTATGTACTGATAGATACCAGGATTGGCAGTTACGATTTCCTCCGCCACATAATAATACTCTACAACACTCTCTTCCAGCACAGCATCCAATACCTGTGTAAATGTGGGAACACCTTTACAAAGAGCCAGATCGATCACCTCTACCCCCTGGGGAATGGGCATACCGGCATCTCCTATCATAAACAGATCTTTATGCCCCAAAAGAGCAATTCTTTTCATCAGTTCCCCATGAATCATTCCTGCTTTTTTCATTTTTTCAAGCTCCTTTCACCAGATCTCTCAAACGGATATCCGTGCAAGAGGCACCTATCATAATTTCTCTGCTGCCTGTAAATGATCGATACTCTCTGCTCTTCACGTCGAAATACCTGGTATAGTATTCCTCAATCATAAACGTAACTTTTTTTGTTTCGCCCGATTTTACAGATATTCTTTTAAAGTCTATCAATACTTTCGGCGCCGTCAATACTCCCTCCGGGACATTTTCCGGCCTGCCCAGATATACCTGTACCACTTCTTCTCCGTCTCTTTGCCCGATATTCTGAACTGCGCAGCTCACCTGCCATCCATTCTCCCGACTCTGCACTTCCATATCCGAATAGGCAAACTCCGTATAACTTAAGCCAAAACCGAACGGATACAGAGGCTTCTTACCGGTCTCGTCAAACCAGCGATAACCGTTTAGCAGTCCTTCTGTGAAATTCGCCGTATTGGGATGAACTGCATCTTTTTCACTGATTCGCCCGGCCGGTGCATAGCGCTCTGGATGTTCTTTGTCTCTTGCCGCCAGATCCTCCAGTTTCTCCGGGAAAGTAACCGGAAGCCTTCCCGCCGGATTCACCGCGCCTGACAGCACATCATAGGCCGCAAGGGCTCCTTCCTGACCGGAAAACCACAGTTCCAGAATACCCTTTACAGCATCCCTCCATGGCATTTCCACCGGGTCGCCCGTGTTCAATACGACTACGGTATTTTGACTGCTCTTTGCCACTTTTTCAATCAGCTCGTCCTGACCTGTTTCCAGCCGCATCGTCTCATTGACGCTCTGATGATAGGCAAATATGAGAGCGATATCCGCCGCTTTTGCCTTCTCCTGGGCCTCTTGCAAAGCCCGTCTCGCCATAGACGGCGTTGTCCACGCCAGACGCACTTCCAAAGGCTCCAGATAGACACAGGTGTGGTTAAAGTAGATTTCATACTGCTCTCCAGCCTCCAGATGGACATAGCCCCCCGCATTGTTCCATCCGTCCTTACAGGTTACCACTTCCGAAAACGGGTCCGCGATACCATTGGCGGAAATCCTCGTTCCGATACCGATACGTTCCATAGAAGCCGTATCGGACGTCCTTCTGATATACAGATTGCCCGATGTGGCGATGGACAGATCGCCGTTCTCCACTTTATTTTTTTCAAAAGCATCCACATCCGGGAACTTACTTTGCAGACTGAGCCGATAAATACCAGTTTCCTTCGGGCACAGCCATCCATGCCACATATAGTATTCCTTTGGCGTCTCTTTAAAAAATCCCCTCCGCTGCTCTCTCGCCAGAGCCGGCAGAGCCGCCTCTCCCTGGTGATTTACCGCTCTGTCCAGTTCATACGTCTCGCTGATCGGAAAGCTCTCCAGGTCGCCGTTGCTCAGTGTCTCATAAGTAAATCTTCCCACATAACGCTTTAAGCCTCTTTCTTCTCCGTCCCGTTCCGGCCGCAGGCATTCCTCCGGGACCACCTCACCGTCCAGATCAATACCTGGTGCATACGAGACAGAATCTCCATATTTTTCTTTTAAAATATGATAGACACTGTCTTTTCTGTCCGGGAAACCATAGGGAGACTCCTTAAAAGTAGCCATGACCTGCTTTGCGCCCCCCGGCCCGATGACAGCCACTTTTTTTCCGGTAAAGGAGATGGGCAGAATTTCTTCTTCATTTTTTAACAACACTGCGCCTTTTCCTGCCACTTCCCGGCACACTCCAATGCTGTGTTTCTTTGTCTCTTCATCGATATTGCCCGGGATTCTCTGCGCTTCATCCAGCATACCAAACCGGTCCAGCGTATCCAGATAGTAGTAGACCGCCCGGTCCAGATCTGCCTCTGTCACCGGCTGACTTTCATCCTGTATCGCTTCCAACAGCCTTTTCCCATAACAGGAATTTTCGCTTCCTTCATCGTAATAATCATCTCCCGGCATCTCCAGTGTCACGCCATGTCTGATGGCATTGGGATCATAGAGGCAATACCAGTCATCAAATACAAATCCCTGGAATCCCCATTTCTTCCGGGCGCATTCCTCCACCAACCAGGCATCCTCGTAAGTCCACTTTCCATTTACCTGATTATAATTTGTCATGGCGCTGGCAACGCCCGCCTTCAGTGCGATCTCATAGGGCCGTATATAGAGTTCATTTTTTGTCTGTTCGTCTATCAGACAATTTCCGGCGCCCTGAGCCGTCCCATTGCTGGAACCGTACATCTGCTTTAAATTGGCAAGGGCCTGATGCTTATCCTGGATACCCAGAGCCTCCTGCGCTCCCATTTCGCCGTTCAGGATCGGGTCTTCCCCGTATGTCTGATAATTGCCTCCGTTGCTCACGCCCTTCACAGACACCGGATCCCTGGCAATATTGACCCGGGGCGTCAGCAGAAGATGAATGCCTGCTGCCTTTGCCTCCCTTCCCAGCGCCTGTCCATACTGAAACGCCGCCTCTCTGTCAAAGGTAGCGGCCAGACACACTTTCGAAGGAAACGCCGTTGTTCGGAAGCTGATATTTACGCCGCTCTCTCCATCCGCAATGAAAAAATCAGGAATACCAAGCCGCTTATTTCCTCTTACAAACCCCGCCTGATTGGCACGATAGGGGTCCCAGAGCTGTCCGTGGACACAGAGAAGTTTTTCCTCTATGTCCATCTTTTCTATCATTTCCAGCACCCTTTTATTGTCAAATCTATTCATTTAAAAACTGCTCCTTTTTTTCCGCTTCAAATCAATATAAGCATACAGACTCATTGCCAAAAGTGTCACTACATACGGTATCATCAATACAAGCTGGGACGGCAGATTGATCGTCTGCAGTGTATTTGCCACTGCATCCGCAATACCGAAAAGTATAGATGCCACCATTGCCAGCACCGGATGCTGTCCGCTCATAGCTGCCGCCGCAATACCGATCCAGCCTCTGCCTGCCGTTATATCTTTGACAAACCAGGAAACATATCCCATGGACATATAGGCGCCACCGATTCCCGACAGGACTCCTGCAATAACAAGAGCGATTGTCTTTGTTTTATATACGTTAATTCCCACTGACTCTGCTGCGCCCGGATTCTCACCCACCGCCCGGATTCTCAGACCCGTACTTGTCTTAAAGAGCAGATACCAGATGATAAATACGGCTACAAAAGACAGATACGTGAGCAGATTGTGTCCCGATATCATTTCTCCCAAAATCGGGATATCTTTGATCACCGGAATATCCACTGACGGCATCACCTTGCTGCTCAGAGAAGTGGAAATTCCTCTCACACCGGTGAGGGCAAACAGAAAGAAAACCGTCCCGCCACTGCCGATCAGATTGACAGCAGTTCCTGCTAATATGTCATTTACCACAAGTTTAAAAATGATATAGGACAAAAGCCAGCCTGTCAGTCCGCCGATCACCACTGCCGCCAGAAATCCAATCCAGGCACTTCCTGTCCAGGCTGAGACCACCACTCCTGTAAAAGCCGAAATCAGCATTGTCCCTTCCATCGTAATATTTCCGATCCCTGCCCGTTCTGATATGACAGAACTCAAAGCCGCAAATAAAATGGGAGTCGTCAGCCGCAATACCGAGAAAACAAAGGAAACACTAAATATTAAATCCAATATATTATCCAACTTTACACCCTCCCTTTTATGCTTTGGCTTCTTCTAATCTCTTACTGAGCTCGTAAGTTTTTTTCTGCCTGTATCCGGCAAGGAACTGTTCTGCCAGTAAGAATACAAGAATCACTGCCTGAATTACAGACACAAAATCTGTCTGCATGTCCGCCTTCATGGACATCAGGTCTGCACCTTTGCGCAGATACGCCAGAAACAGCGCTGCCAGCGGTATATACTTCGGATTCTTGTTTGCCAGTATCGTAAGGGTCACTCCATCCCAGCCATGGTTGGTAAGAGCAGTCCAGGAAAATCTGTTATATGTACCCAGCACCTCCATAGCACCTGCGCCACCTGCCAGAGCGCCACCCAATATCTGTGAAAAAACAATGACAAATCCAGTATTTACGCCTACATATTTGGCAAAATTCCCGTTCTGCCCTGTCAGCCTGATCTCAAATCCCCAACGGGTGTGGAACAGAAAATAATAGACCACTACTGTCAGAAAAATAGCTACAAAAAATCCTGCATGAATATTACTTCTGCGGATAAGTTCCCCCAGCTTTGCACTGTCCGGCAACTTCGCCGATACAACACTTCCCGCATCGGAATCTCTGAAAAAATAGCTGATAATGAACATACCAAGCTGCAGGCACGCATAGTTCAGCAACAGGGACGCCACCATCTCCGATGCCCCCAGCTTATACCTCATCAAAGCCGGAATCGCACCGATCAATCCACAGACCACCGCCGCTGCTAAAATACACACGATGGGATGGATAACAGGAGGCAGATTCAGAGACAATGCCACTGCTGTACCCACCACGCCGCCAAAGAAAAAAGCACCTTCCGCAAACAGGTTAAACTGATTTGCATTAAACATAATACACACTGCGAGTCCCGTAATCACAAGAGGAATCCACATTGTCACCAGACTGTAAAAATTGTTGAGATTCATCAGCGGTCCCACCGTCAGATATTTTATAGAAAGCAAGGGATCGTCACTGACAAATGCAATAATAATGACAGAGAGCAGGATACCCACACCGATAGCCAGTGTCGTTCTCAGGACGGAAAACCTCTGATTCAGCGCTTCCTGCGTCATGGCTGTCTTACGAAATAACCCGCCAGATTTCATCTTACTTTTATTTTTCTCCGCACTCATGAAATTTCCTTTCTATCTCTTCTGCATCCTGTTTCTTCACACCAAGCATATACAAACCGAGCTCTTCTTCTGTCAACTGACTGGCATCTTCAAAATATCCGGCAATTTTGCCGTTGCAGAAGACTGCCAGAGAATCAGAAAGCCCAAGTACCTCGTTTAAATCCGCCGAATTTAACAGCACCGCCTTCCCCTCATCCCGAAGCTGTATCAGCCTTTTTCTGATAAACTCAGCTGCACCGATATCAATTCCTCTCGTGGGCTGATCTATCAGTATGAGATGAGGCTCATTGGAAAATTCTCTGGCTACTACTACTTTCTGTATATTTCCTCCCGACAGCATACCCACTTCCTGCTGTTGATTGCTGCATTTTACCAGATATTCCGTAATCAACTCGTCTGCATCTGCCGTGACTTTGTCCTGTTTCAATAACAATTTTCCCGTGTAATCTTTTTTCCGGTGTCTGCCGGCCAGCAGATTTTCACGGATACTCATACGCTTTGCCGTTCCTGTTATCATACGATCTTCAGGAATATGTGAGATTCCCGCAGCTCTGATTTCCCTGATAGAATGTCCTGTAATATCCTTACCTTCCATCTCTATCTTTCCGTCTGTGATTTCCGCCATCCCCGCAATCGCTTCCAGAAGATCATGCTGACCGTTTCCTTCCACGCCTGCCAGACCGAGTATCTCCCCTTTTCTTACTTTCAGGCTTACACCATCCAGCATCTTTTTGCCCACGGAATTTTTGCTCACAAGCCCTTTCACAGAAAGAATCGTTTCTCCGGGAGAGGCTTTTTCTTTCTCAATGACTTCCACCACATCTCTCCCTACCATCATCCGGGAAATATCCGCTTCCGTCACTTCTGATACATTTCTTGTCCCGATCATTTTACCGCTGCGCATAATCGTCACTTTGTCACACAGAGCCTTCACTTCATACAGTTTGTGGGAAATAAATAAGATCGTATGTCCTTCTTTTTTCAGATTTTTGAGCTGCTTAAACAACTCTTCTGTCTCCTGTGGCGTCAGTACCGTAGTAGGCTCATCCAGAATCAGGATCTCTGCACCCTTTAACAGTGCTTTTATAATTTCCACCCTCTGTTTCAGCCCAACTGTAATATTTTCCACCTTTTCCTCAGCAGGTACAGGCAGATTATATTTATCTGCAATCTCCTGGGTCATACGGATGGCCTCTTCTTTATGAAACCGCAGCCCCTTCTTTGGCTCCACACCAAGAACTACGTTCTCTGCAACTGTCAGGGACGGAACGAGCATAAAGTGCTGATGTACCATCCCGATTCCCTTTTTGATGGCCTTTGCAGAAGATGTGAGCTCTACTTTTTCCCCTTTTACATAAATGCTTCCTTCACTGGGCTGTTCTATGCCATAAAGCATTTTCATCAACGTGGATTTTCCTGCGCCATTTTCACCGCAAATGGCATGTATTTCTCCTCTATCTGCAGAAAAATTAATGTCCTTATTGGCCATTACCCCGTTGCCGTATACTTTTACCACATGCTCTACTCTCAGTATCTCACTCATATATTATCCATGCCTTTCCTATGGCCAGGAACAAAAGCTCCTGGCCATTACAATCCACAGCTTTTTTATACGATTATTCGACAAACTGTCCCTTGAACGCATTGAGTTCATCTGTACTCATTCCATAAGCGGAAGATACAGTGATCTTTCCGTCAATAATATCCTGTTTCGCCTGCTCGATTGCCTTTGCCGCATCTTCACTTATATAACTGCGGTAAATATCATTGTCCACAATACCAACACACTCTTTGTCCAATCCAAGACGCTCGCATGTACCATAAGGTATATTACCTTCTTTATAGAGCTCATAAGCATGAACGAGAGAAACATCTACCCGTTTCAAAGAACTGGTTAAAATGGTCTGGGCTTTTTCCGGATCACTCTCTTCGAAAACAAGTGACTGATCTGTATCAGAACCGATGGCAAGCTTGCCTGTCTCCTTTGCCGCCTCAAATACACCTACGCCCGCATTGGAAGCAAGATGCCCTACCACATCAGCACCCGCATTGTACTGAACCAGCGCCAGCTCCTTTCCCTTTGCAGAATCGTCCCAGTTACCTGTATAAGAAACGATTGCCTTAATATCAGGATTCACATAAGCTGCTCCTTCCAGATAGCCTACCAGTGTATCATTTACTACTGTGGAATCCTCGCCGCCGATAAATCCGATCACGCCATTTTCAGATACACTTGCAGCCGCCATACCTGCCAGGAAAGCTCCTTCGTTTGCATTATAGGAAATACTGTATACATTGTCGATTCCCTCTATCGGCTCATCAAAAAACCAGAATTCTTTTTCAGGATAGTCTTCTGCTGCCTGCTGTATGTACTCCATCATCGTCCAGGAACCTGCTATGATGATATCCCAGTCTTCACTCAGTGTATCCGCAATGATAGCGTCATATTTGGACTGGTCTGTCGTCATTTCAATGATCTTTGTCTCCACTTCATCAGGATATTTCTCCTGAATCGCATTGATTCCTGCCGCAGAGCAGTCATACCATGCCAGATCTCCCAGATATCCGTTCAGCAAAAGCACGATCTTCGTCTTGTCTCCTCCGGCAGCTTCTTCCTCTGCCTCACTGCCACACCCTGTTGTGAAAAGCATTATTCCCAGTATCATAACGCTAACCAACATGTAAAGTTTCTTCTTCATAGTTCCCAATCTCTCCTTTCTTTCTGACGGCCCTTTGCCTGTCCCTCCGTATCTTTTTTTACCAACACTTAGGCTTTATTGCATGTACGCGTCCCTTCGTTCATTAAAACGTTTTAATGAATGGTAAAAAATTAAAAATGACTTATATTCTTCACATATTTACAGTCATTTCTTGTGACAATACTATCACATTGCACTATTACTGTCAATTAAATTTTTAATAACTGGTGAATTTTTACATAATTTATTTCCTATCAATTGACGTTATGCTCAACTTATTATACAATTTATTATATCGTTTTAATTAAGAGAGGAGTTTTTATGCGTACTACAATAAAAGATGTGGCTAAAGCGGCAGGTGTATCACCGGCCACCGTTTCCTTTATATTAAATAATAAGCCATTTCCCATTTCCCAGGAGACAAAAGAAAAGGTTCTTAGGACTGTAAAAGAACTGAATTATCGTCCCAATCAGCTGGCAGTCAGTCTTGTCACCCATACCACCAATACCGTAGGGCTCATTCTCCCTGACTCCTCCAATCCCTTCTTCGCCACACTGTCCAACCATATAGAGACGAAACTCCGACAGGAAGGGATCAATGTAGTAATCGGAAACACAAATGGAGATCCGAAAATTACCCGTGATTATATCCATATTTTCTGTGACAGATGCGTAGATGGTATCATCCTCATGCAGATGGACTTTGAAGATAAAGAAGAAACCCGTATGTGTCAACAGCTTCTGGAAAGTATTGATATTCCCGTAGTCTATGCAGATCGTATTGTCAAAAACTCCAACCATTTTTCTGTAGAAGTGGACCAACAACTCGTAGGATACATCGCCTGTAAGCATCTGCTGGAACTGGGCCACCGAAGAATCGGATGTGCAGCCGGTTCCATCAGTCTGAAAATTAACGCCGACCGGTATAAAGGTTATCAAAAAGCGCTGTCAGAATATCACATTCCCGTGGAAGAAAACCTTCTCTATTGTGATTCTCTGTCTATTGAATGCGGTTCCAGGGCCCTGCCCTGCCTTTTGGGGCAGAATGTCACTGCCATCTTTGCCTTTAACGATATGATAGCCTATGGCATTTATAAAGAATGCCGCAATTATAATTTATGTATCCCCGAAGATCTCTCTGTCATCGGTGTGGACGATATTTCCATGTCGGATATTATACAACCGCCTCTTACTACCGTCTCTCAGCCCCTTTCTCTGATTGCGCAACACGCGGTAGCCGGTATGCTGCATTCCATAAAGGGCTCCCAAAACCCGACGGAATGTGTGACGCTGCAACCGTTGTTAAAAGTCCGGGCAAGTACGGCTCTCAAAACTTAACTGATCACCTTATCAATTTACAGCAATATTTGTTCCTGGTTTGGTCTGCAAAGATTGCTGTGAATTAACAGGCAGGCGTAAAATCTCAAACTACTGACACACAAATTCTCCAAATTGCACATAGTAAAAGCTGCTTCTTTTTCTCAAATCTTAAATATCTTTTTAAATAGCATTGATTTCCTCCCCATTTTCTTCTATGATAAGGAAAAAGAATCGCCCTTGCGTGATTCTTCGTGCACTTAAAAAATTATTTTTTATATCTAAACCACATACACTCAGTGGACAAGGGTACGATACTAAAATTACGTTCAAACGAGGAGGCGTATCATGGACCGACAAAATCTGACTCTCATGACAGATCTCTATGAACTGACAATGATGCAGGGTTATTTCAAGCACAAGGACCGGAATGAAACTGTAATTTTCGATGTATTTTATCGCAACAATCCTTTAGACAGTGGTTATGCTATCTCCGCAGGTCTAAAACAGGTCATTGATTATATCAAAAACCTCCACTTCTCCAAACAGGACATTGACTATCTGTCCAGCCTCGGTATTTTCGACAGTGATTTTCTGGATTATTTGGATACCTTTCAGTTCACAGGCGATATTTACGCCATCCCGGAAGGAACGGTTATCTTTCCGAGAGAGCCTCTGATCAAAGTCATTGCTCCTATTATGGAAGCACAGCTTGTGGAAACGGCAATTCTCACGATTTTAAATCATCAGTGTCTCATCGCCACAAAAGCTTCCCGGGTCTGCTATGCGGCAAAGGGCGATGGCATCATGGAGTTTGGCCTGCGGCGTGCCCAGGGGCCGGATGCGGGCATCTACGGTGCCAGAGCTGCCGTCATTGGGGGCTGCTCCGGTACAAGCAATGTACTGGCAGGACAGCTATTCGATATTCCTGTCAAAGGTACTCATGCTCACAGCTGGATCATGAGCTTTCCCGATGAATATACGGCCTTTAAAACTTACGCGGACATGTATCCTACTGCCTGCATCTTGCTGGTAGATACCTATGATACCCTGAAGTCCGGTATCCCCAACGCTATCCGTGTCTTCCAGGAAATGCGTCAGGCTGGTGTGCCTCTCACCTATTACGGTGTCCGTCTGGATAGCGGCGATTTGGCCTATCTTTCCAAGAAAGCCCGCAAAATGCTGGATGACGCCGGTTTCCCGGATGCTGTCATTTCCGCATCCAATGACCTGGACGAATTCCTGATCGACAGTTTAAAAGCCCAGGGAGCTACCATTACCTCCTGGGGGGTAGGTACAAACCTGATCACTTCCAAAGACTGTCCTTCCTTCGGCGGCGTATATAAGCTGTCAGCCATTATGGACGAATCAGGAAACTTCATACCGAAAATCAAACTGTCGGAAAATACAGAAAAAATTACAAATCCCGGCAATAAAACCATTCTCCGCGTCTACGAAAAAGAGTCCGGAAAAATCAAAGCCGATCTGATCTGTCTTGTAGACGAGCACTATTCGGAAGATGAGCCACTGCTCCTTTTCGACTCCCATGAGCCCTGGAAAAAAACGCTGCTTGCTCCCGGCAAATATACCTTGCGGGAAATTATGATTCCCATATTCAAAGGAGGAAAATGCGTCTATGAGTCCCCCCGGACAATGGACATCCGGGATTACTGCCAGGCAGAATTAAATACTCTTTGGGACGAAACGAGACGACTTGTGAATCCTCATAAGGTCTATGTAGATCTGTCCAAAAAGCTCTATGATATGAAGATACAGCTGCTGGATAAGATGGGACAACAGTAACAAAGGGACTTTTTTCTTTCACATCATTCCCGAACTTTATATAAAAACTGCCCGGAAATTCTCACAGTTACGATCTGTCAGATATTCCGGGCAGTTTTTTCATCGGCCTATTTTCCATCCACCGTCTCATATTTGTTTTCACTGTTATCCCTGCATCTGTCTTCCCAGAAATGCTGCCGCAGACAATATCAGCTTCTTTTCCACTTCTCCCATTTTGCTCTTATTGTCATCATCCAGAAGGATGACTGCACCGATCACGTCCCCTTCGCAGATAATGACTCCCACTGCCTCGTGCATATATTCACCGTCTCCCTGTTCAAAGATCTGAATAAAATTCCGTTCTCCCCTGGAAGCGATAAATGTCTCTCGTTTATCCAGTTTCTCTTCCAGCTCCTTGCTGATCGACTTCCCAATCGCATTTTTATAACCACCGGATGCTGCAATAAACTGATCTCTGTCGGCTATGATGGCAGCATGTCCTGATACCTGGGCAAGGCTTTCTGCATACTGTTTTGCAAATGTATTCATCTCACCGATAGGAGAATATTTTTTCAGTATAATCTCCCCTTCTCTGTCAGTAAAAATTTCCAGCGGATCGCTTTCTCTGATCCGCAGCGTTCTTCTGATCTCTTTCGGTATTACAATTCGTCCCAGATCATCTATTCTGCGCACAATTCCCGTTGCTTTCATTTTCATGTTCCTCCATTGTCAGTGTCTTTCTCTCATTTTCTCGTGATACTATTATTTGTAAATGAAGGTTTTTTATACCTAAATTCATGAGAGGAATATGTCCTCAGCAGGAAAGAAAACTCACGGTTAAAATACGCAAACCAGTCTTCTGTTACTATACACCTGCGTTACTATTTTCTTCCAATAAAATTTGCTTCATATCCCACATAACTCTTTCTGTCAGCTCCAACAGCATCTCCCCGTCTTTTTCCACAACGCCGCACTTTTTATAGCGATATTGCAGATAAGGTGTTCCTTTCGGGTGAAAAGTGAGCTTTTTTTCAAATTTCTGCAAAAGTATCGGTAAATTTTCTATTTTAATAGGCGCGTTTACAACAAAAGAAAATTTCAGTATTTCATTTTTCCCCTGTACATCTGACAGATACAAGTCATGGGCCTGTTTCCGCAACAGCGCGATGCGCAACAGATTTTCTGCTGACTTAGGTATTTCTCCAAATCGATCCGTCAGCTCCTCCTTCATATCTTCATATTCCGCCTGACTTTCAATACTGGCAATCCGTTTATAGATATCCAGCTTCTGTACCTCATTCATAATATAAGAAGCCGGAATATAGGCATCCACATCCAGGTCTATATTGGTAGGGAAATCTACTTCCGCCCCTTCTCCTTTCAGATGTTTCACAGCTTCATTGAGCATCTTACAGTACAAATCGTAGCCCACCGCTTCCATATGCCCATGCTGCCTTCTCCCCAACAGATTTCCCGCACCCCGGATCTCCAAATCCCGCATGGCCACTTTAAAACCACTCCCAAGATCAGTAAATTCCCGAATCGCCTGAAGTCTCTTTTCTGCCACTTCTTTCAAAAGTTTATCCTTTTTATACATCAAAAATGCATACGCCGTCCTGTTGGAACGTCCCACCCTTCCCCGCAGCTGATACAACTGGGAAAGGCCCATATGATCTGAATCATGGATAATCATCGTGTTCACGTTGGAAATATCCAGACCGGTTTCAATAATGGTAGTGGAAACAAGCACATCGATTTCTCCACCGATAAAATCATACATAATCCGTTCCAGTTCCCGCTCCTTCATCTGTCCGTGGGCAAACGCCACATTGGCTTCCGGCACCAGCTTCTCAATAGCGGCAGCCGTATCGGCAATCGTATTCACCCGATTATACACATAATATACCTGTCCCCCTCTGGAAAGTTCTCTTACGATCGCTTCCCGCACCATCTCATCATTGTATTCACATACAAATGTCTGTATCGGCATTCGCTCTTCCGGTGCTTCCTCCAACACACTCATATCCCGTATCCCGGCCAGGCTCATATGGAGTGTTCTCGGTATGGGAGTTGCCGACAAGGTAAGGACATCTACGTTCTCTTTCATCTGTTTGATTTTCTCTTTATGTGCCACCCCAAATCGCTGTTCCTCATCTACGATGAGAAGTCCCAGATCCCTGTAACTTACATCTGCAGACAATACCCGATGAGTACCCACTACCACATCCACAAGACCCTTTTTCAGATCTTCTATCGTCTTTTTCTGTTCCCCTGTTGTTCGAAATCTGGACAGCAAATCCACCCGAATCGGAAAGTCCTTTACCCGCTGTATTAACGTATTATAATGCTGCTGTGCCAAAATAGTAGTCGGTACGAGAAATACCACCTGTTTTCCACTCTGTACTGCTTTAAAGGCAGCCCTGATCGCTATTTCTGTCTTACCGTACCCCACATCCCCACAGATCAGTCGGTCCATGATTTTACTGCTCTCCATGTCCGCCTTCGCCGCTTCAATAGCTATGAGCTGGTCTTCTGTTTCTTCAAAGGGAAACATCTCTTCAAATTCTTTCTGCCACACAGTATCCCTGTCAAATTGAAATCCGGCCTTTTCCTGCCGGGCAGCATACAACTCCACCAGGTCTTTTGCCACCTCATCTACCGCATTTTTGACTTTGTTCTTTGTCCGTCCCCATTCCTGAGTACCCAGCTTATTCAGCTTGGGTCTTTTGGCGTCTGCGGAAGCATATTTCTGGATTGCATCAAACCCCGTAGCCAGAATGTACAGATTTCCTCCGTCCCGGTATTCGATTTTCATATAGTCTTTTACGACGTTTTCAATTTCTACTTTTTCGATCCCCTGATAGATACCAAGCCCGTGACTCTCATGTACGACATAATCACCCACATTCAACTCTGCAAAATTGCGGATCTTCTGCCCCTCATATTTTTTATATTTTTTTCTTTTTTTCTTTTCTCTGCCAAAAATATCGCTTTCCGAAAGTATAACAAAATTGAGCAAAGGATATTCGAAGCCTTTCAGCACATGGCCATAGCTCGTCATAATCTCTCCCTCTGCCAGTTTCCGCTGCGGGTCTTCACTGTAAAATGCTGTCAGCTCCTCATCCGCCAGATCTTTTGCCAGACGTTTTGCCCGTGTCCTGGAACCGGACAAAAGTAATACGCGATAACCGTTTTTCTTATATCTGCGAAGATCTTTGATAAGTGTCTCAAAACTGTTATTATACGGTGCCACCGACTTCGCTGTCACCGTGAACTTATTCTCCGTAGCAATCATTGTCGTTCTCTGGCTGATAGCCGAGAGCATTAACACATGGCAGTTTCCCAGCTTGGCCGCAGCTTCCTCCACCGTAGACAGCAGCTCCATCTGTCCTGGCAATACATATCCTTTCTCCGCCCGATGAATCATACTCTCTCGAAATTCAAAAAACACTGCATCTCCATGCTCTTTCAGCCGCTGCGGTTCATCCAGAATGAACAGGCTGTTATCCCTGTCAAATAACTGAGAAAAGGAGACCATATCATCATAAAAATACCGTGCATAGCTCTCCAGATTTAGAAAACTGCGATATTCCAGTATCTGCTCTCTGAGCTCCTCCATCTGTGATCGTATTCGATGGGCTTCCTCAGTGCGAAATTGTTCCCGCAGTGCCATTTCCGTCTGCCTGCTCTCTTTTTCAATTGCAGCAATTCCCTTTTCTATTTCTCCTTCAAACAGTACCACTTCCGTCGCCGGATAAATATTTACCCCGGCCAACTCCTGAATTGACCGCTGACTGAGTACATCAAAACTGCGGATAGAATCCACCTCATCTCCCCACAGCTCCACCCGGTAAGGATTTTCTTCCGTCAGGTCAAAAATATCAACAATACCTCCCCGGATGGCAAACTGACCGGCTCCCTCCACCTGGTATACTTTTTCGTATCCTGTAGCCACCAATGTCCTGGACAGTTCCTGCAGGGAAAGTCCTTTCCCTTTCTCTATAGAAGCAATACCGCCTTTCAGCCTCTCCAGTGAGATCTGATATGCCATCAAACTGTCAAATGTCGTAACTATCGTTACCGGAACACCTTCCATAATTCGGCGCAGTACCTTCATCCGCTCCGTTGTGAGACGATTTCCATGAATGTCCGCCTGATAGAAAATCAAATCCTTTCCCGGGTAGATTGCCATATTTCTGTCATAAAATTTATAGTCCTCATAAATTTCCCGGGCCCTTATATCACTATAAGTAACAATAATTTTATTTCGAAAGCCATCACTGAGGCCATAGGCCATGTGCATTTTCTGTGAATCCACACAGCCGCTGATACTTACGGCCTTCCCTCTTTTTTTTAACAATCCCAATATCCCGGAAAATTCTCCCATTTCTTCAAAGGGCTGTTTTAATACATTCACCTGTCACACCTCGTTCACTGTAAAAATCTCTGCTTTCGACCAGACTTACGATTACAAAACAATTTGCAAAAACATCAGTTAAAACGGTTCATCGCCGCTTCCGTCTCATCCCAAACGATCAGACGTACCGCCTCATTTGCCAATACGGCACTTTCTTTGATCTTTTTTACTTCTTCCGAAGTAAAATGTCCCAACACATAATCCGCCAGATCATAACTCTCCGGTTTCTCCCCCACGCCGATTTTGATTCTCTGAAAAACATCATGTCCAAGATGCAAAATAATATTTTTAATGCCGTTATGACCCCCGGCACTCCCCTTTTTCCGAATACGAAGCCGTCCCACATCCATACTCACATCGTCGTAAATAACAATCAGCCGGGACTTTTCGTCTACTTTATAGTAATCCACAATTTCCCGTACACACTCACCACTCAAGTTCATATAAGTCTGAGGTTTTACAAGTATGACCTTCTGCCCTTCAATATTTCCCTTACCGATAACAGCCTTGTGCTTTTTTTCCAGTACGGATATGCCGTTTTTTTCTGCTATTACATCTATGACCGAAAATCCGGTATTATGTCTTGTGTTCTCATAACGCTTTCCTGGATTTCCCAGTCCTACAATGATATACATTTTGTTTTCCTTTCTATACCCTTACATTCCGGGCAGAAGCCCGAAAAACCTATGGTTTCCCGGGCTCGCTTCGCTCGACAAATGTCCAAAGGAAGATCTTTCCATTAAGATGACAAATCTTCCTCCAGCTACTTGTCTCTGCCCTTGTAAATATTAACAAAGGAGCTGCCTTTTGGCAACTCCTTTCCCTGATACCTACTCCTATGCCTGTAACAGTTCAGTCTTCGGCTTCCCTGTCACACCTGATGCACACAAAATGCTCCAAAGTCGCATTTTGGCATCCTTGCGAAGCTCTGCGGCTGTTTTATTCTGTATTGTCAGGTTCCAACAGCGCACGCTCGTAACTTTCCAAAATAATCCTCTGTATGCCCTCTCTAGTCTCTGAATTGATAGGATGCGCAATATCACGATATTCCCCATCCGTGGCCTTCTTGCTTGGCATCGCAATGAAAAGCCCTTTCTCACCTTCAATCACCTTGATGTCATGAACTACGAATTCATCGTCGATCGTAATAGATACGATCGCTTTCATTTTCCCTTCTTTCGTAATTTTGCGAACTCGCACATCTGTTATCTTCATGCATCTTGACCTCCTAACTCGATACTAGAACTTGTACCTCATATTCTTTTCGATTACGATCTTGATTCCATCTTCGCCTTTATAGCAGGAGTTTGCCGGAATAGTGTCACGGCTCTCTACGATGCAGTTTTCAATGTAAGTGTTATCTCCAATATAAACGTCATTTAGTACAATAGAATTTTTGATCGTGCAATTATTACCAATGAATGCACTCTTAAATACAATGGAATTTTCTATCGTTCCATTTATGATACAACCGCTGGAAATCAGGCTGTTTTTCACATTGGAACCCACATTGTATTTAGCTGGTGGTAAATCATCTACTTTGGAATACACATCAGGGTATTCGTTGAAAAAATAATTGCGGACATCCGGTTTTAAGAAATCCATGTTAGCGTCAAAGTAGTCTTCTACTGTAGCAATGTTTTTCCAGTAGTTCTTTATCTTATAACCATAAATCCGTTTTAAACTTCTGTACCGGATCAGGATATCCTTAACAAAATCATATCTGTCTTCCTCCGCACATTTTTCAAGCAGTTCAATCAGTTGCCTCCTTCTGATTACATAGATTCCACAGGAAATCGTCTGAGAATTGGCTATGACCGGTTTTTCTTCGAACTCCTCGATCCTGCTCTCTTCATTCATGCGGAGCGTTCCATAGCGCTCCAGTTCCACGCCGCCACCCATATCCTTACAGACTACCGTAACATCTGCCTTCTTCTCGATATGGTATTCCAGAATTTTATTGTAATCCATTTTGTAAATACAGTCACCGCCGGAAATAATGACATAAGGCTCATGACTGCTCGTTAAAAACTCAAGATTCTGGTAAATCGCATCCGCTGTTCCTCTGTACCAGGAGCTTCGGTCTGCTGTGACAGCAGGTGTCAGTACAAAAACACCGCCCTGCTTCCTGCCAAAATCCCACCATTTTGCAGAGCTTAAATGCTCATTTAAACTTCTTGCATTATACTGTGTCAATACCGCAACTTTCTGAACATGGGAATTGGACATATTACTGAGCGCAAAATCAATGCTTCTGTAGCTTCCCGCAATAGGCATTGCAGCAACTGCCCTTTTCTGCGATAATTCTTTCATACGGTGGTTTTTACCGCCTGCTAAAATGATTCCTATCGCTCTCATGCCTCATCACCTGCCTTAATCAAAGTTTTTCCGCTTGCCAGATAATTGTCTTCAAAGTCCGCTGCACTCATTTTGCCAAATATAACGGAATTTTTCCCCACCGTGAGATGATCCGGTATGATGCTCTTTTCGCCGATTGTAACAATACCATGATTGTAAATATGAGGGTCTGTTTCATTTTCGGCCTCTTCACCGATTCCCAGCTTGACGCTGTCTCCGATGACCACATCTTCCGCAACGATCGCCTTGTACAGCTCGCAATTTTTTCCAATCACTGTGCGGTTCATAATGATGGAATCCCGTACCACCGTCCCTTCTTCTATTGTAATACCGCAGCCAATCACAGAATTGTATACCTTACCTAATACTGTCGTCCCTTCCCCGATAATGCTCCTCTCCACAATGCTGTCAGAGGATATATACTGGGGAGGCAGTATTTCGCTGCTGGTGTAGATTTTCCAGTATTCTTCATAAAGATTGAATTCTGGAATAATATCAATCAACTCCATATTGGCTTCCCAATAGGAATTAAGGGTCCCTACATCTTTCCAATAACCGTTGAATTCATAAGCATATAACGGTGCATTCTTTCCATGGCAGTATGGAATGACATGCTTTCCGAAATCAAGCGCCGGCTGATTGGCCAATGCCAGTAATGCCTCTTTCAATGTCTTCCAGTTAAATATGTAAATCCCCATAGATGCCAGATTGCTTCTGGGGTTTTCCGGTTTCTCTTCAAAATCCTGTATTTTTTTATGCTCATCAGTGATGACAATGCCAAAGCGCTTTGCCTCTTCCATCGGCACCGGCATAGCGGCGATCGTTATTTCTGCTCCGTTCGCCTTGTGAAAATTCAACATGATCTCATAATCCATCTTATAGATATGATCCCCCGACAAGATCAGTACATAATCCGGGTGATAATCTTCCATATAGGCAAGATTCTGATAAATTGCGTTAGCTGTCCCTGTATACCACTGACTGTTCTTGCTCTTTTCATAAGGAGGAAGGATAGAAACACCTCCGATATTCCGATCCAGATCCCAGGGAATACCGATCCCAATATGGGAATTTAAACGAAGAGGCTGATATTGTGTCAATACCCCCACTGTATCCACACCTGAGTTGATACAATTACTCAGTGGAAAATCAATAATTCTGTATTTTCCCCCAAAAGCCACTGCAGGTTTTGCTCCATTATAAGTAAGTACGCCCAGTCTGCTTCCCTGTCCTCCTGCCAGAAGCATCGCGATCATTTCTTTTTTATACATATCATCACCTCTTGCACATGCTCCGCGTCTCTTGTTTTTCCTTTGCGGCTATTATATCATGGTTTAGTAAAAAAGTGAATTGTTTTTACAATTTATTTACTATTTTTTCATATTTTTATGTATAAAATAGACAATAATTATGAATTTTGTCTGAATTTTTTTATATTATATTCTGTTTTCTTTCCTAATCATGAATATATTTTTATTAAATTATACAATTCTCTATCTTCTTCCATATCTGTAAAAAAATGAAATTATCATTTGTTTTTTCCCTACATATGCGTATAATATATGATGAAACTTATATCATACCATGTCAGCAGGAAATCAAGTGCGAATGAAATAAACATTTGATTTCACCTGAAATGGTAACGAAAGAATCACAAGCACACAGCGCGACAGACGCACAGCGGATGGATTCTTGAGTGTATCATGTCATACAGAAAGGGAATCACTATGTATCAAATCGATTTTAATCATCCCATTCATATACATTTTATCGGTATCGGCGGTATCAGCATGAGCGGCCTTGCCGAGATTTTGCTATCCAGAGGTTTCATCGTTTCCGGTTCTGACAGAATCCATTCTGCTCTCACAGATATGTTGGAAGAGGCTGGTGCCACAGTCTGCTACAGACAAATTGCGGAAAATATATCTGACGATATCGACCTGGCAGTCTATACTGCTGCCATTCACAGTGACAACCCGGAATATGCTGCCGTTGTGGAAAAAGGGATTCCCACTCTGTCGAGAGCACAGCTTCTCGGGCAGATAATGCGCAACTACAAAATACCGGTGGCCATCAGTGGTACCCATGGCAAGACAACTACCACTTCCATGATATCGGAAATCCTTATAAAAGCTGAAGCCGACCCTACACTTTCTGTAGGCGGTATCCTCCGTTCTATTGGAGGCAACATTCGCATTGGCAAATCCGATTATTTTGTAACGGAAGCCTGTGAATATACCAACAGCTTTCTAAGCTTTTTTCCGAAAATTGGAGTCATTCTCAATGTCGAAGAAGACCACCTTGATTTTTTCCACGACATATATGAGATTCGGGAATCTTTTCATCGATTCGCCTCCCTCCTTCCTGACGACGGGCTTCTGATTATCAACGGCAGTATAGAGGGACTGTCCGATATCGTAAAAGGCTTGAAATGTACCGTCCTGACTTATGGAAAAAATTCTTCCTGTGACTATTCCTATACTGATCTTACCTTCGATGAAATGGCCCGTCCCACTTTTACATTACAAGACAAATGGGGACACCGTGAAACAGTTACTCTTTCTGTTTCCGGCGAACACAACGTCTCCAATGCAGTGGCAGCAATGGCACTGTCCGATGCTCTTTCTTTGCCCAGGCAGACTGCCATAACGGCATTGGCACAGTTTTCCGGTACCGACAGACGCTTCGAGTATAAAGGGCAGATAGGTGGTGTTACCATAATTGATGACTATGCTCATCACCCTACAGAGATCACAGCCTCTCTCCAGGCTGCCGTCAATTATCCCCACAGAACTTTATGGTGTGTTTTTCAACCACATACCTATACCCGTACGAAAGCATTTCTGCCGGAATTTGCCCGGGCTCTTTCTCTGGCAGATAAGGTTGTTCTGGCGGATATTTATGCTGCCAGAGAAACAGATACTCTCGGTATCAGTTCTCGCACTTTACAGGAAGAAATTTCCAAATTGGGAAAAGAATGCTTCTATTTTCCCTCTTTTGATGAAATAGAAAATTTTTTATTAGAAAGATGTTCCCACGGCGACCTGTTGATAACTATGGGAGCGGGAGATATTGTAAAAGTCGGGGAAAATCTGCTTGGTCTTTAGTTGTCCACATTATCCACATTTTCAGAGGTTTATGGCCCTCTCGTAAATGTGGATATTTTTATCTTTTCTGTTCTGTTCATTCCCGGCCCTTTTTCCAGGGTTTACTATACATATGCTAAGCCTGTACATGTTATACATATTAGCAATCCACAATTTCCACATTATCCACAATCACCTGGAACCCCAGTGTTTTCAAGGCTTTCAGCAAAATTTACTGTTTCATTTTAAAAACCGTTATGGTATAATTTTCTTGCTTCGAATAATACAGACGGATCGGGTGAATCATATGGCAAAGCTAACCATATACAGGGAGGAGTCTGCTGCTTATACAGTAGTGTCCAACCGTTTTATTGATCAATATATGACAGACGCTAACGATGCACAGCTAAAGGTATACCTATATTTACTTTGTACTTCTCAGTGCAGTCAGGCTACCAGTGTCTCCGATATGGCTGACCGGTTTAACCATACAGAGAAAGACATTTTACGTGCTTTGAAATACTGGGAAACAAAAGGACTTGTTGCACTGGACTATGATGAGGCCAAAAATCTCACTTCCATCCGCCTGCTTACAGCGGAAGCAGCCAGCAAAAAAGCCAATGCAGCAGCGACAGTACATCCAGGAGGCACCGTATCTCTGCCAGTGGCAAAGCAGACCCCCTCCCCTGAGCCTGTACCTGCGCCAGAAAAACCATCCTATTCTCTGGATGATCTGAAAGCATTCCGCAGCAACGAAGAGACAGAGCAGCTGTTATTTATTGTAGAACAGTATATCGGAAAGCCGCTGGGCGCTTCTGAAATCAGGACCATTCTGTTTATTTATGATAAACTGGGCTTTTCCTCTGACTTGATCGATTACCTCGTTCAGTATTGTGTAGGTAAAGAAAAGAGAAGCTTCCGTTATATAGAAAAAGTCGCTTTAGACTGGGCGGAAAACCATATCACAACGCCAAAACAGGCCAAATCCTATGCGCTAAAATATGATAAAAGTATATACACTATCATGAAATGCCTCGGGAAAAATGGAGAGCCCACTGCAAAGGAAGTCACCTTCATAACCCGCTGGACAAAGGAGTGGGGATTTTCCCTGCCCGTCATAGAGACGGCCTGCGAGAGGACTGTACTTGCTGTGGACAAGCATCGCTTTGAATATGCTGACAGTATTCTGGCAAGCTGGAACCGTTCCCAGATACATACCATTGAAGATATTCGTACGGCGGATGCCGTATACCATAAAACAAGACATGTTCAGCATCGGCCCTCCGTTATCAGCAATCAGTTCAACCAATTCCCGCAACGGGAATATGATTTTGATGCATTGGAAAAAGAATTGTTAAGCAACTAAACAGAGCCGTTTGAGAAGGAGAATTTACGTGCCACTGACCAATCAGCAATATGATTCCATTCTTCGGGAATACGAAGAGAAGCAGAATCGTGCTCAGCGCCAAAGGCTTCAGAGAATCGCTGAAATATATACAAAAATTCCAGAGTATGAGGAAATAGAAAGGTCTGTTTCCTCTGTTTCTGTTGCCCAGGCAAAAAAACTGCTTGACGGAGATGAGCATGCGCTGTTAGATTTAAAGCATACATTGCACAGGCTTTCCGAGAAAAAACTGGCTCTTTTGCTCTCTGCAGGCTACCCGGAAGATTATCTGGAGTCGGCATATGACTGTCCTCACTGTAAAGACACCGGCTATATAGACGGTCAAAAATGCCATTGCCTGAAACAGAAGATAGTATCTCTTCTCTACGAGCAATCCAATATCAAAGAAATACTCGCCAGAGAAAATTTTTCTGTTCTGTCCTGGGAATTCTATGAGGGAGAGGATTTATATCGTTTCCAGCAGACAGTGGAAGCATGCCGACATTTTATCAAAAATTTTGCCTCCAGCCACAGCAACCTGTTTTTCTATGGCTCCGTAGGTGCGGGAAAAACATTTTTGAGCAACTGCATCGCAAGGGAACTCATCGAAGCCGGAAATCTTGTACTCTATTTCAGCGCCAGTGGACTGATCGATACTCTTTCCGGCAGTTCTCTCTATGGAAAATCCCGGGAAGAGCTGTACGGTATCAGTCAGGATCTCTACAATTGTGATTTGTTAATCATTGATGATCTAGGCACAGAATACACAAACGCTTATGTGGTCTCCCAGCTTTTTTCCTGTCTCAACGAGCGACTTCTGCGCAGGAAATCTACAATTATTTCTACAAATTTGTCACTGGAAGATTTACGCAACAAATATTCTGAACGTATCTTTTCCCGTATTACAAGCAACTACAATTTATATAAAATTACTGGACCTGATATCCGAATGTACCGCAAAACCATGTTGAACAGAAAGTGAGGATTATTATGCAGGCTCGTGAAGAAAAAAGAAACCTGGAAACCATCCCTGTAGGCTCCCTGGGTGTCATTCCCTTAGAGGGATGCCGCAAACTGGGACATAAAATCGACTATTATCTTGTAAAATGGAGAACAGAACGGGAAAGCGAACACAAAGGCAGCCTCGCTTTTGCAGGCTATCAGCGAGATTCCTATTTACTGAACGCCAGAGTGCCCCGTTTTGCTTCCGGTGAAGCAAAGGGTATGATTTCCGAATCTGTACGGGGCAACGATCTTTACATCCTTGTGGATGTCTGCAACTACAGTCTCACCTATCCTCTCTATGGCCATGAGAATCATATGTCGCCCGATGACCACTATCAGGATCTGAAACGCATTATTGCCGCCATAGGTGGAAAAGCAAGACGGATCACTGTTATTATGCCTTTTCTCTATGAAAGCAGGCAGCACAAAAGAACGGCCCGGGAATCTCTGGACTGTGCCATCGCCCTGCAGGAGCTTGTACACATGGGCGTAGACAATATCATTACTTTTGACGCTCATGATGCCCGTGTCCAGAATGCCATCCCGCTCCATGGATTTGAAACAGTGCAGCCTACCTACCAGTTTATCAAAGGACTTCTCCGCAATGAACGGAACCTTCAGCTCGATGCCGGTCACATGATGGTCATCAGCCCGGATGAAGGAGGCATGAGCCGGGCTATTTATATCGCCAATGTCCTGGGCCTGGATATGGGTATGTTTTATAAAAGAAGAGATTATACACAGGTCATTAACGGGCGAAACCCCATCGTCGCCCATGAATTTCTAGGCACAAGTGTAGAGGGGAAAGATATGATTATTATCGACGATATGATTTCCTCCGGTGACAGCGTCCTGGAAGTGGCAGCCGCCCTGAAAGAGCGAAAGGCAAACAAGATTTTTATCTGTGCTACCTTTGGCCTGTTTACCAATGGTCTGGACAGATTTGACCAAGCATATAAAAACGGATATATTGATAAAGTGCTGACTACCAATCTGATCTACCAGTCTCCTGAGCTGCTGGAGAGGGAATGGTATATCAACTGTGATATGAGCAAATACATCGCTTACATTATTGATACTTTGAATCATGATACTTCTATCAGCGATCTGCTCAATCCCAATGAAAGGATTCAGAGAGTTGTATCCAAATATAAAACCGGCGATCTGTAATCGCCGGTTTTTTCTTTCATTCTATAGGAAATTCCTCCGAAATTTCCTATAGCAGAAACATGGATGCGCAGCTCGCGGAGAGGAATATTGCACTAAAGTGCACCGCTCGCGCGCGGCGAATCCTGCGATGCAGGATTCTTTTTCATCCATCTAATGATCCAGGACAAACTTAATCCCATAGAATTTTGTCATATATTCCAGTTCTTTTGCAAAGTCACCATATACAATCGCATAGTGATGCCCCGTTGCATTGCGCAGAAAGGCATCGGGATCCTCCAGTTTAATACCGCACCCAGGCCATCTCGTACCTCCGGCAAAGCTGTTATTGGGATCCTCATTATCATTGTTGACACGAAGGGTCGTCTGCGCCACTGCGGCATGGAAACGCAACGTCTCATCGTTTCCCCCCAGCCGCAGGAGTGTGACAGTGCGGTTTCCCTCGAACTCAAATTCTATGCAGGCACCGCCGGAATCCCCGTTCAGATAGGGTTTTGCCACTGCCTCATCCGGTACAAGGGGCGGAATCGGCCAAAGTTTATATCCGGCCCCACTTGCCATGGATACCGGGCCGGAACCGCAGTTAAAGAAATTCATGACGCCTTCTTCCACATTCAGACGGGAGATATCGGCAAACATAACCGGTGCATGTGCCAGCATTTTCAGTATGTACATGGAAATTCCCGCCGGTATATCTCCTTCACAGGCCGCGATGGTAGACTCTTCTTCATTCAGCAGCGCTGTAGCCAGGCAGGCGCCGTAGCTGTATCCGTAACACTTGTTCACAAGCTCCGGCATACATTTCGTAGCAAACATATCCACATCGTACAATTCCTGGAACCGTTTATAAGCCAGATACAGGCGCATCTGAGAGATGATGGCATCCTCATTGATCTTTTCTCCGTTATCCAGCTTCCAGTTCACCTGTCTGCAATTATCAATAAACTGCTGTGCCAGCTGCTGCGCCTTCTCCTCATCGATATTTTCCAGTTCCTTGAAGATTTCCACATGATCGTACTGAGGAAAATCAATGCCGAATACTTTCTTCCAGTTGAACTCATTGACCTGTGTCTGGTACATCATCATGCATTTTCCGCCGATCAACGCAATATTTCTTCCAGACATCTCGTTTCTGGCCCAGGCGGCATGTAACGCCTTATTGATATCCGCAGCGCGTTCCTCATCGTCGATCTTACCATACATATAGAGAAACGGAAGCTTCATTTCCTCCATGACATACCGTAGCTGTACCGACACACCGAGAGAACCGTTGGCGATCTCATCGCACAGACCATATACCACGCAGGGCTTTCCGCCCAATGAATTTACAGCCGTAGTTACAAGGGAAGTGTACATCCAGGAACCGATTACAAACAGGAACAGATCGCAGTCCGCTTTCTCCATGGAAATACAGTTGTCCATAATCTGATCCAGATCAAACAGCGGTTCATCGGGAATCATGATCTCGATATCAGTGTCTTTTCCGAATGTCTCTTTTGCAACTTCAATATATTTCCAGATATTTCCCTGATACTGATTTGTCTTTGCAATCGGCAAAATACCCAGCTTGGGTTTTTTATTGTGGGTAAATTTACTCATTCTTTCCCTCCTTATTGTCATATTTTTATCCTGTTGAATTCTTTCAACGCATCATACAGATGGGTATATTTTTCATATGCCCGGCCATAGGCATCTACAACGGCAGAGTCCGGGCTAAATACCCGATCCAGCCGGACACAGGCCGCAGCCGCTTCTTCCAGAGAGGCATAGACTCCTCTGCTCCACATGGCTATCATGGCAGCGCCAAGACAGGCAGCGTCTTTCTCCCGGAGACTGGCAACTTCCCGGTTCAGGATATTCGCCTTCAGCTGCATCCAGAGAGGAGATTTGGAAGCGCCGCCCACCACCCTCATTTCCCGGAGCCGAAATCCCATGGATTCATAGAACTGCATATTGATCTTAAACTCATAGGTGAGAGAGTCCATAATAGCCTTTACGATGTCGTGTCTCGTGCTGTCAATTGTCAGTCCCACAATGGCTCCCCGGGAATCCAGATCGTTCCAGGGAGGTCCGCTCCCGATAAAATGAGGCAGTACCATGACATCGCTCGGTCCTTTCGGCGCGCAGTCCGTCATGACGTCATAGACATCCCTGCCTGACTGGCGGGCCTTTTCGATCTCCACGTGGGAAAAATTGTTTTTAAACCATTTCAGCAACAGACCGCCCACCTGGCAGGATGACATGAGGAAATATTGATCAGGTATCGTATACGCATAGCAGGAGACGCCCCCTTTCAGAGCCGTTTCATCCGTCACCTTCCGGTGGGACAGCAATCCGATGCCTTCGATAGTGCCATGGGAATCCATGCCGATTCCCTCCTGCGTCAGTCCGGCGCCAAGTGCCGCACAGGTCTGGTCCTGCCCGCCTGCCACGAGTGCCACCCGATCCGTCACCCCCAGCTCTGCAGCCATTTCTTTGCTCATATGGCCCACGATACTGCCTGTCTGTGCCAGGTAACAGAACATACTTTTATCAATACCGGCTCCCCGGAGCATTTTCTCTGACCAGCATTTCTTTTCGATGTCAAACGCCATCGTTCTGCCTGCCTGGGGATAATCGATGTAACCCGCTTCCGCCCCGAGGCATTTCATAATATATTCGCTGAATGTCACATACTTATAGGTTTTCGGTATCAGTTCCGGCTCGTGATCCCGCATCCACATAATCGTGGGAAGAGAAGCCATGGGATGCGGGACAAAGCCCGTAATATCATACGCCTCCGGCGCCGATACTTTTCCGATCAGCCTCTGTGTCTGCTCGCTTGCCCGATAGTCCATTCCCAGGATGGCGTCCCGCAGCGGCCGCATTTCCTTATCCACCGGCATGATTTCTTCTCCCAGAACGGATATGGAAAGTGCCGAAAACTCTTCTGACAGAGCCCCCTTTTCCTTCGTCTGCCGTATCGATTCTTTCATCACTCTTTTCACCGCATCCAGAACGATTGCCGGGCTCTGCTCCGCCCATCCCGGCCTGCGGCAAATAATATCAAACTCCTCATAGCATTTTCCAAAGGATGCACCTGCTTCGTCAAATACGACAGATTTGCATCCGGTAGTGCCAATATCCAGTCCAATAAAGTACATCCGGCACCTCCTTTCCCATATTTTAAACCAACGCTGAATCTTTTATTTTTTAGCCAACAGTGCCTGTACACCGGCCAGCTCTTCCGGCGTCATCTGGTAAGCGCCTCCCAGTGCCTTTGTCACAAGGATTGCCTGCCCAACGGCTTCCAGACATTCCAGCTTGTAGCAGGCATCCATTACATCCACATCCGACAGACAAAGTACGCCGTGCCCTTTTAAAATCAACGCCTTCACACCCGGGTTTTTCTGGATACTTTTATGGATAACTTCAGCTACCTGCGCCGTTGTGGGTACAGAAAAATCTGTCACTTCAATGCCGCCGATATCCAATATCGCTTCGGGCATCATGAAATCTTCAAAAGTATAATTGGACATGGCGAATCCGGTCATAATAGGTGGATGGCTGTGAACAATCGCCCTGATTTCAGGCAGAGAGCGATAGATCTCCAGATGCATACGGATATCCAAAGCCGGCTTCAGTCCTTCCAGCAGATTTCCTTCCATATCGATGAGACTGATATGTTCTCTTCCAATTTCTGATTTACAAAATCCCGATGCTGTCAGTAAAATCCTGTCTTCTCCGATTCGCACACTGTAATTTCCGCCTTTGCCGATCAGCAGACCTTTCTCTGCCAGTCTTTTGCCCACAAGCAACATATCATCCTTTGTCTGATTGACCGCCTGAACACTCATAAATTCTTCATACATTTTATTCTTCCTCCTCGTTTCTTTTCATTTCATCCAGTGCCTCGAATACCAGCGCTCCCACCACAGAGCCGCCGTCGAGTATTCCCACACTGTTTTCTCCATAATAGGCTGCCCGACCCCAGACGGCTTTCATCCGGCGTGTCTTTTCACTGCCCTCTCTGGCCGCTCTGGCAGCCCTGGTAAAGGCATCCGGCTCTCCGGCATATTCCCGCAACGCGGCGACGCCCGGTGTGAGAGAATCCAGAATTGTCTTTTCTCCAGGTTTGGATTTCGCCTTCTGTATCACATTGTCCAGTCCTGCCTGCATGCTCTCCGCAAGTTCCAAAACGCTGCAATTCTCTTTTCCCTTCAGGCTTTTTGCCATACCCTTGAAAAAGAATGCGATAATCGTCCCGAGTGAACTGGGAGCCGCTTCATTGAAAAAGTCTCCACAGCGGTTCAGCGTCTTACCAAGATCTGTTTCTCCGTTGCTTGCCAGGTAATCCTGTACGGCATGTATCCCACTGCTCATGGAAATGCCAAGGTCTCCATCTCCATTTTGTTGATCCAATTGAATCAGATACTCTTTGTTTTCATCTATTTTCTCTGCAATCACACCGATTGCATTTTTTAAACTTTCCATTGTCATGGCAAATCCCTCATTTATTTGCATTGGTATAAAAAGGTGTATTTGCAGGAGCCTGCAACAGTTCTTTCAGTTCTGCATCCAGCTTCAGCAGTGTCACAGACAGCCCGGCCATTTCCATAGATGTGGCAAATTCCCCGATATGAGGCATGAAGATCGATACTCCTTTTTCTTGCAGTATCTGTGCCACACGCCGAAAGACAATAAACTGTTCTTCTGTCGGCGTACCACCCAATCCGTTGATCATCACCGATACTTCATCTCCTGCTGCCAGCGGCATATCCGCCAACAGACGGCTCATGACAATATCTGCGACCTCATCCGCCGTCATCATTTTCTCTACAGAAATCCCTTTTTCACCGTGGATACCCATACCGATTTCCAGCTCATCCTCTCCGATGGCAAAAGTGGGACTGCCCACTTCCGGAACAATACACGGTGTCAACGCAACTCCCATCGTACGTGTATTGTCAATCGTTTTCTGCGCCACAGCGGCCACTTCCTCCAGACTGCGCATCTGGTCCGCGGCTGCTCCCGCACACTTATAGGCATATACGATACCGGCCACGCCCCTGCGCTTTTCTGCCGTTTCTTTCGGACTGGAAGCCACGTCATCGCATCCCAATACACTGAGGCACTCTATATCGTCAAACTCACAGTCTTCGATAGCCTGTTCAAAATTCATCTTATCACCGCCATAGTTGCCGTACAGACAGAGCACACCTGCTCCCTGATCTGCAAAGCGAATGGCGGCTGCCATTTTCGTATACGAGGGAGAGGCAAATACATTCCCCACAGCACAGGCATCTACCATACCGGAACCTACATATCCCAGAAACAGTGGCAGATGGCCCGAGCCTCCTCCAGTCACAATTCCTACCTTCCCCTTCTTTTTCGGATATGCAGATACGAGGACACGGCAGTCTCCATTGAGAAACTGTACTTTATCACTATAGGCCATAACGATGCCTTCCATCGTCTCTTCTACAAAGCTCCCAGGATTATTCATTATTTTTTTCATTACAATTCCTCCTGACCTGTATTTCCATATTTCTCTTCCAAATCCTTCAGATCAGCAAATATCTCCCTTGCTGACGGATATAATTTTCTGTATACGGCAAACATATCCCGATAGATATTCCCGTTTGACGGATCCGGTTCAAATACCTTTTCCACAGCGGGTGTTCTCAGCACTTCTAAAAGCTGCTCCCTGCTTTTTCTCCGGCCGCCTGCGAGAATTGCCGCACCATAGGCTCCTGCTTCGGAAAATTCCCTGATCCGCCACACCGGTTTTTGAAAAACGTCAGCAAATATCTGACAAAGTGTAGGACTGGCGGCTCCGCCACCTGAAATATGGATGCGTTCCATCGGATGTCCCATATTCTGCAGGAGGGAATAGACGTCCTTCATGCCAAAAGCAAGCCCCTCCAAAAGGGCCCGGTATAAATGAGCTCTTCCGTGACGCAGAGAAAATCCTGCGGCAATCCCTTTCGCAAAAGGGTCATCCACCGGATTCCTCTGTCCGAGAAGTGCCGGCGAAAACAACAGTTCCTCGCATCCCGGCGGCACCGAAGCTGCCTCCTGTTCCATTTCCGCAAAAGAATCTGTACAGTAATAATTTTCTCTGAACCAGTTGATAGAGGTACCCACACTCATCAGTCCCGCATAGGCAACCCACTGCCCATCCATGATACCTGCATACATCTGTAAAAGCGCATCCTTATTTTCTGCAAAAGAATCCAGAGACATGGCAATATTTCCCCCGGAACCTACAATGACGCTGTAAACTCCCGGACTCACTGCCCCGCTGCCAACGGTCTGCATGATCGCATCCCCCGCCCCGGCTATCACTTCTGTGTCAGAAGAAAGCCCCAGACCGGACGCGACCTCTGGCAGCACTTTCCCCACCGTCTCGCAGGAACATACTACTTTGGGTAAAATGCGCTCTGAAACGCCGATGGCTTCCAACAGCTCCCTGCTCCAGCACCGGTGTTTTACATCATAGAGCCCGAAACCACTGGCATCGGACTCATCAGTCACAGGCTTGCCGGTCAGCACGGTACGGACATAGTCCTTTGGATTCACCACTGTGTGTATTCTCTTGTACAGCTCCGGCTCATTTTCCATCATCCACAGTATCTTCCCACCGGTACAGGACGGGACCATCTTATTGTTTGTATAGGGAAGCAATCCGTTCTTGCCTCCAACCTTTTCATAGATCGCATCATTTTGCTTTTCATTACGAAAATCCACACAGCTGATAACAGGTCGCAGCGGTTTTAAATTTTTATCCAACGCTACAAGCCCGTGCATCTGTCCGGTGCATCCGATTGCCTCTATCTCATATTTTCCCGATAACTTCTTAACAAGTTCACGAATACACAAAAAGCTGGCATCTAACAGAATTTCCGCAGACTGATCATAGCTTCCCAGCCCTGTACAAGTAATCGTATTGTCATAACGGACGGACTCCCGTCCCACCGGTTGCCATTTCTCATCAATGGCAATGGCCTTACATCCGGTAGAGCCAATATCGATTCCAATAAACGCTTTCTTCATCTTGTCCTCTTTCCGGTTCACTTCACCCACTGTCTGATTACTGTCCTTCGTAACAGCTCTATTTCCTAATCATCAAAACAAATTCAGTTCCTCATGGGCAAAGGCAACGCTCTGTCGCACACATTCTTCTTCAAACCGAACCGTTTCGGCATGGTCATCCAGCCGGTCTATGTAAAGTTCCAGAAACACATTGCCCTCATAGTGGTTTTCTTCCAGAATCTCTTTCATCTTTTTGAAATCTACAATCCCTTTTCCAAGAGGAACTCCATAGATGATGTCTCCTCTCGGATCCAGTTTCACAATATAATCTTTAAAATGTACGCTTTTGGCATAAGGAGCCAGTACCCTGACAGCTTCCTCCGTCTTTGTTAAAAAACAGGTGGAATTGCACGTATCCAAAACGCATCCGAACATCGGGTCATTTACCCCTTCAATGATTTCCTTCACTTCATAGATATCATTGAGTTTTCCATTTTCAATGCCAATACTGACTCCATATTCATGGGCAGTGGGCATCAGAGCACTGATCGTATCTATGCCGTTCTTCACTTGCCTCTGCAGGCCTTCCCTGTCAGTATTTCGATCCATATCCCAGCCAATCCGAAGTATCTTTGCACCAAGTATTTTAGATACTTCCAGCATTCTTTTGAAATAGTCAAAATCAGTTCCTCTGGACCCGGTCTCGACAGTTATCCCTTCTTTGTCAAGTCTGGAACGAATCACCCGTAAATCCTCGTCCGCAAATTCATGAAGAGAATAGTTATTGCAAAGCAAAACGGCCTTTACATTATGAGCCACACACCGATCAATCAGCCGATCTACCGTCATCGGATTTTCCGGGCGGTAATAGGGCCGTCCTACAGACCATCTGTATGCAAAAGAACCAATACCTAACTTCATTTTTTACACTCCTTTGTTTGTCATTTATATTAAATTTTCATTCATTTACATTCTAAAACGTTTTTTCTCTATATAACCAAGCAGTATCATCGTGAATACGATTACGATTCCGTATGCCAACTGCTGTGTCGGAAGACCAAATCCCAAAAATGTCATGGCGTACATGAGAGCCATAATGAACAGTATCCCGAAGCCTGCCTGAAGCATATTTCCATAGCCGCCCTTCTGGCTGATACCGCCAATAGTAACTGCGGCAACCATAGGCATCAGCATATTGGCCCCTACGTCAGGATTGACACCCCCGATACACATGGGAATAAACATCGCTGCAATACCGGCAAAGATGCCGGAAATCAAATAAACTTTAATATATATTTTTGAAATGGATATCCCCGCATGGTAAGCACTTTGGGGATTACTTCCTGTAAGAATGACCTGTCGGCCGAAAGTCGTTTTGGCAAGAACGATTGCCATAATCAGAAAAATCATAACTGGCAGCATTGCCGCTACCGGAACAATGGTCCCACCGATTTTAACGCCCACCAATGTAGAAAGTTTGGCAAGTTCCCTTGGCGCCCCGGACACTGTGTAGCCATCTGTCAGTACGTAGCACAGCCCCATTGCCAGAAGCTGCGTAGCGAGAGTAATAATAAACGGGGCAATATGGAATTTTGCAACACAAATACCGTTGAGCAGGCCAAAGACAGCCCCGATCATACAGGATACAATAAGTCCGATTACAATGATCAGCCACGGATTTACACCTGCTTCCATATCGGAAAGAACTGCCATAACCTTTGTTGTCACAACAGCCGAAAAGCCCACTACATAACCAATACTGAGATCGATGCCCGAATTGCCCGAGATGAATACAAAAACCAGGCCAATGGAACCTACGATAAAGTAGGAGTACGAAACAAACATCGATATAATATTGGAAGCCGAGAAGAAATTGGGCTTCAAAAAAAGCATGATAATACAGACAATGGCCAGCATATAGAAAACCGGTAAATCGAGAGAAAATCTTTTAAAACTTTCCCAATATTTATTTTTTCTTACAGGCTTCGTATCTTTTTCAATTGCATTCATAGCAGCAGTCCTCTCAGGCAATAAAATAGTAAATGGCAATGGGCCGCGGCGCGGCTCTGGCAATATGGCAAAATACCGCGGCCCGGGCCAAAATGGTACAAACTACATCAGATAATCAAATCTCTCCCATTCTCTGTCAGGAAAGCAGATCAGCATATTTCACTGTCCAGATTTCATCGGACTTGGAATCCAGCTCTTCGGGAGATACTCCAAAGGTAGGCATATAAAATACGTCAGAGCTCAGTTCTTCTCCTTTGGAAAGAGCAATTGCTGCATCATAAATAGCCTGTCCTGCCGTATCAGCGGGGATAACAAAGATCATGTCTGTATAACCGTCTTCCATATAAGCAACTGCAGGCGGCTCACCGGACAGAGAAGTATAATAAACATGTCCCTCTTCGCCTCTCTTTTTCATCAACCCGGCTTCTTCAAGTGCCTGGTAACAGGAACCATCCATATGAGCGGATACGTTTGCCACTGCCCAGGGTGTATCGATCTGCAGAGCGTTCTGCATATTGGTCAGACACTTATCCACATCCCAGTCTGTCATAATCTCGACAACTTCCAGGTTATCATGGCCGGAAGCTGCGATCGTTTCTTCAAATCCTTCCCTGCGGGCAATCCCGTTAGGATCGGCAAGAGAGCCTACTGTCAGGAAAATCTTGTGAGGTTCTCCGTCATCTACAGAGATAAGATATTCAGCCAATTGTTTTGCGTCACTGTACGAATCATACATGGCAGTAAAGAAAACATTGTCATGTTCCACTTTCCGGTCATAGTTGATAACGGGAACACCTGCAGCTTCTGCATAATCATAAGCCGCCAGAATGGCATCCTGATCGATTGCACAGCACACGATAACATCGACACCCTGATCGATCAGAGATTTAAACTGTGTATACTGTGTTGTCGTATCATCATCAGCACAGAGCTCGATGATTTCAACAGCGCCATTGCTTGCTTCTGCTGCATTGTAAAGCCCCATCAGTTCTACCTTACGGAAGACTGTAGTAGCCGTATCAGTGGATACGCCGATCACGATTTTATCGTCGGATGCGCTCTCTTCTGTAGCGCCCACTTCGGCAGAATCCTCATTGGAAGCGCTCTCCGCAGGAGCAGCGCTCTCTTCTGTAGCAGGTGCGGAGCCTTCCGTACTGCTACCGGTGTTGCCACATGCTGCAAGAGTGAACATCATGGCAACTGTGAGTACAAGTGCGAGTAACTTTTTCATTTTTATTTCTCCTTTCGTTTTTTATATTAAACACAGATAACTCTGTGCAATATACCCCTATGAAAGCCCCGGCCGGCGGCTGTATGGCCAGGCGTGTTTACACGCACAGCCATACAGACATCGGACGGGCAAGCCTGTATGAGTATGCAGGGCGATAGCCCGGAATACGAATACCGGCGTCGATTGCGGGAGCACCCAGTGCGCAGCAATCGGCTTTCATACATGGATGGTTACGCCCAATGAGTATGCAGGGCGATAGCCCGGAATACGAATACCGGCGTCGATTGCGAGAGCACCCAGTGCGCAGCAATCGGCTTTCATACATGGATGGTTACGCCCAATGAGTATGCAGGGCGATAGCCCGGAATACGACATTACTGAGCCAGAAAACGGGCCCTTTTTTCCTTCACAATGCCTGCCTCCGCCCGCATCGTCGTAGCGGTATCCAGCGCGATCGCACAGAGCATCATGATCGCCCTTGCGAATGTCTGATAATAACTGGAAACACTGAGCATTGTCATGGCATTTTCAATCAGATAGAGAAAGACACATCCGAGAACCGATCCTACCACGGAACTCTTCCCGCCGCTCATCTTTGTGCCGCCCAGTACGACGGCCGTAATCACTGTAAATTCATAGCCCTGGCATGAATTGGGGGCAATGGAACCGATACGTCCTGCGTATACAATGCCGCCCAGTGCGGCACAGGTTCCACAAATGATATAAGCGCCCATACACACCTTTTTTACATTGATACCGGAAAACTCTGCGGAATTTTTGCTGCCGCCCACTGCCAGCAGATATCGGCCGAACCGGGTATAACACATAATAAGTGCCCCCAGAATGCAGAGAAGAATCATAATCACGGTAGGTGTGGGTATCATGCCCAGAACACGGGAATTTCCAATGATACGCAGTTCATCCTGCACAAATTTCTGGGAAGTATCCAGCAACAGATAACCGGCTCCCCGTAAGATGGACATACTCGCCAACGTGGCAATCATTTCAGGAAAGTTAAAGTAACAGATCAACATACCGTTCACAGCCCCGATCAGGCTGCCAAAAAGCAATACAACGATAAATACAAGCCACACAGGCATCACATTGTACAGCCTCCACATGAGCGCCATTGTAAAAAGCGCATTCATCCCCACAGAAATATCGATGCCACCGGTAGAGATAACAAATGTCATACCCACAGCCATAATGCCGAACAGGCTGCACTGGCAGAGAATATTCACCAGATTTGTCACTTGCAGAAAAGCCGGCTGAGAAATAGCCAGTACCGCAAATAACAGAATATTGCCCATCAGCACAGCAATCCAT
The DNA here is from genome assembly GCA_910587635.1 of uncultured Lachnospiraceae bacterium. Lineage (GTDB taxonomy): Bacteria > Bacillota > Clostridia > Lachnospirales > Lachnospiraceae > VSOB01. The sequence continues at coordinate 50,593 of CAJUNB010000024.1, read as the reverse complement.
TGCCTTGACAGTATATTTTTCACTTTTGTCTTTATACTAATTTCCATGGAATTTACCCCCGTAATCTGTAATCAATCGAATCTTTATGAACTTTCTGAGTCAGAAGAGGAAACCGAAAGAATCTGGCGTACATCAAATTCTTCTCTCATAACCTCTCCCACAAGCCGTCCCCTTCTCATTATGATAATCCGATGCGCCAGAGAAACCAGCTCATTTAAATCAGAGGAAACCAGAATAACTGCAGTCCCTGTCTTTGCCAGCTCTACAATATACTCCCCAATCTCAGCTCTGGAACCTACATCGACACCTCTTGTCGGATCGTCAAACATGCAAACTTTGGGGGAATGGCTCAGCCATCTGCCTACAATAACTTTTTGTTGGTTGCCGCCGCTCAGCTCCGTGATATAGGCATCAATGCCGGGACATGCAACCCGGAACCGGTCAAGTACCTTCTGTGCATTTTCCTTCTCGTTTTTGAAACCAAGAAATTTCACTTTTCTGTCTACAAATTTTTCGATTTCCGCAGCCGTAACATTCTCTTTTAAATCCCGACGGGGAAAGATACCACAGTTTTTCCGGTCTTCTGGAATCATAACCATTCCCCGGTCAATCAGTTTTTTAGAATTCCATCTTGTCAGATGTTCTCCCATGAAATCAATGCTGCCCTCACATTTCCGTAGACCGAAAATAGATTCCATCAATTCTGTTCTGCCTGCACCTATCAGACCTGCAATACCAAGTATCTCTCCTTTTCTGACCTGAAAACTGATGTCTTCAAAATTCTCGCTGCTCAGGCTGTTGACACAAAGTGCCACTTCCTCTTCTACCTTTCCAAGATGGAAGGTGGCATCCTGCAAAGAACGCCCCACCATATGTTCTTCTACCTGATGCTTTGTAACATTCGTAACCAGTTCGTCACATACCTTTTCTGCATTTCGCAATACTGTGACTTTATCACAGACAGCAAAAACTTCATCCAGAAAATGTGTAATAAAGATCATTCCTATATTTTGTTTTTTCAGCGTACGCATGACTTCAAACAGACGCTCTCTTTCGGGAGCCGTCAGAGAGGCTGTCGGCTCATCCAGGATAAGAACTCTTGGATTCATACGGATAGCTTTTGCAATTTCAATCAGCTGTTGTTCTCCAGGTCCCAGTGCACCTACGATCGCATTGGGATCCAGACTGATATCCATAATTTCCATGTACTTCAGCGCCTCTTCCTGGCAATCTTTCCAGTTGATCATAGAATGCCTGCCAGGAAAAGATTCAATGCAGATGTTCTCGGCAACTGTCAGATTCAGAAACAAACTCAATTCCTGGTGAACTGCGGCAATAGGAAGTTTTCCCATTTTAATTTCCCGCATCTCTTTTCCATCAAATGTAATCGTGCCCTCTGTCGGTTCCAGCAAGCCTACCAACATATTCTTAAAAGTCGATTTTCCCGCTCCATTCTCACCGAGCAGTGCCGTAATCTCTCCCTCGCAGAGAGTGAAGTCAACATTAGATACTACTTTTTTGTTGGCAAACGCCTTAGACAATTTTTTGGTTTCAAGAATGATCGTGCTCATACCCTACCTCGCAATAGTTTTATGGGAAACGCCACAATTCCCTGCTCACGGCGTTTCTTATTATTATTTTCTAAATCCCAAAATTTTACATGTATTTATTTCTATTTTGATAATTATTTTTCATATTTATAATTCTATTATGAAAAAAATAATTTATCATTTACAGATATTTTTTTATTATTTTATAAAATTTCCAAATATTTATCGCTTATTTACTTAATATTCCTCATTTTAGCACCATTCAACCGTATAACAGCAGATATTTGCTAAATCAAATTTTCGTTTTTATAATTACTTTTTAGAAATTTATTTTTCTCTATTTTGCTATATTTTTTTACTTTTGTCAACATAATACTTCTCAATATTACATTTTTTTCTGTTTTGAACAAATGTACAATCCCTTTTTTGTCTAAAACAGCGAAACTTCAAAACATTGCATTTTCACCATACAAATGCTATGATAACAACTGTAACCTATTGGTTTTTTAAAGGAGAAAGAAAAATCTGTGCTAAAAGTGATGGATAATCAGAATATTTTGAAGGCGAAGCTGCAGGTTATTTATCCCTCGCTGCCCCGCACTGAGAAAGTAGCTGCCGAATACTTAATTGAACACTTCCAGCAAATCGGTGAATTGAGTCTGAATGTCATTTCCACAGAGACAGGCGCCAGCAATGCCACAATCATCCGGCTTTGCAGACGTCTCGGTTACAAAGGTTTCCTGGATTTTCGCAACAGCGCAAAGCATCCGCTTTCCGGGGCGCCTGTGTCTCTCACAGGGGAGAGTCTTCCAACGCCCACTCTCCGGGAAGTAATGGAATCCGTAATCAAACAGAATATCAATACTATGCAAAACACACTGGCCCTTTCTTCTAATCAATACGAAAGCGCCGCAAACGCCATACAGAATGCCAGAAATATCCTAATGCTTGGTAACGGAGATGCGATCATTCCCTGCAATCTGATCGGAATCAAGCTAATGAAAATCGGCAAGGCATGTTCTATCTATAACGACCAGGACTTACAGATGTTCTGTGCCACAGCCGTGCAGGAAGGTGATGTAGCTCTTGCTGTGTCCCATACAGGCCGTTCCAGATCTGTAGTAGAATCCATGCGCATCGCTCACGAACGCCGTGCCGTGACCATTGGTATTACCGCATCCCAAAAATCTCCGTTGTTGAAATATTGCGACTACACCCTTTTTTCTGGCACTATCGACAATACAATCGCCGGCGATATCATTTCCCGCCGTGTTGCCGAGCAACTTATTCTGGAAACACTGTACCACCTGGCCATAAAAGATACTACCGAAGTGCTGGAGGCAAAAAAACAGGGAGCAGAGGTCATCCAGAAAATGACCAAACTTCATAGCGATGATGGAGAAATGGGGGAGGCATAAACAAAGCAGACAAGCCCTCGTTGCACAGGAAAGATACTTTCGCGTTCTAGCGCAACAAAGCCTTTCCTATAGAAGAAAAAGAAACGGCATAGCCCCCAGGCAACGCCGTTTCTTTTCATTTCATACTTTATTCATCCTGCAGTGCTTTTCTCAAATCTTTCACGTACAGGGCCTGCTGCTTTTTCAGATACCCTTTCACAAAGGGCTTCGCAAAAAACTTCTTTGCTGTAACATCTTCTGTAAATTCCACTTCCGTCCCCTCCCCTTTTCGGGTAAAAATACCAGTCCAATGGCCACGCATATTGTCATTTTCCATATCGAATTCCCACCGCCGGTATAACTCCTCCCCAGTAACCGTAAAAGTCGTGGCATATCCATCTGTCGTATATTCGATAAATCGTCTGTCGTCTATGGCTTCCACTTTACTGATATCGCTGCGCCATGCCGTGTCTTCCAGAGAAGTCACCACATCCCAGACCCACTCCAAATCACTTTGAAAATAAACCTTAATGCTTGACACTGCCATTTTAATTCCCCCTTGTATGCCCTGGTCATTCCTATTGTAGCACAGCCTACGACAAACGACAGTGTGTAATGGTGCATTTAAGAAGTTCTTAAGAAATCCAGCAAATATTTCCGATAGAAAAAAGCAAAAAAGAACCGGGAACTCACGTCCCGGCCTTTTTAACTGCACTTCTGTGTTAAATTGCCTTATCATTATTTCTGTTCCTGACATATTTTTACAGATATTCTTTACATCATCTGTCTGAAATACTCATCAATGACTTCTTTCCAGTCGCCCTTACATATAATATGATGATTGCTGATGGGACGGCTGGAGAAATAAGCCGTACCGTCTTCCAGATGCAGACGCATCTGCGAACGGCACAGATCACTTCTGTGCATTGTCTCTATGAGCTGTGCCCGGCCGGCATAGTATCTTTCCAGCTTGTCATCGCACTTAAACAGTGTCATTACCTGAGAAGAAAGGTCACAGGCAACTGCCACACCGATACCTGATTCAAAGTGGGTAGTCAGACTGTATTTTTCAGGCATATCCAGCGGCAGCGTACAGTGAGCAAATATGATCTCTCCCGAATCCGGATCCATACAACTCGGATTTGCCATAAATCCCGATACGCCGGTAAGCGCCTGTAAAACAGCCATACTGATCACACTCTTCTGATCTCCTTCACAGGCCGCCGGTATTCCCTCTGCATTCAATACAGCGAGAGCAAGACACCCTGTCGTATGTATCATATCCAGCAGATCGAAACATTTTACAGTAACACCATGCAAATGATATTTTTCAATGAGCCGTTTCAACGCGCCATACACATTCAGCGCCTTCTCTACTTCTGCCGCATCATATCCTTTTGCCTTCAGATCTTCTGTATACTGATTTTCAGGATAACCCCCTTTATGGTATTCCGCCACAAGTTCATCCAGCCCAAACAGGACAAGCTCTGCACCACATTTCTTCTGAAATGAACCAAAATCCGCATCGCTGGCAATCAATCCGCCCGGACTTCCAAAGCATCCCAGCTTCATATGACTGATCTTTTCCTTCGCTTCTGCCACCCGTTTCAACACGCCAAGGCGTTTTGCAATGGTCTCATGGGAGCCGTGAAGTATTTCTCCTTTCAGCCCGTGCTCCTCCAAGAATCCCATAATTTCCATAGAAGCCGCCAATGAATTATAGCCCGGCGTCGTCAATAAAATATAGGGCTCTTTCGTCTCGGTGTAGGCCGCTTCAAATCCCCGTTCTGCGCCGCCTGAAGCAATAAAATAGATCGGAAGCGCCTGCTGTTTCACTTCATCCATCTCTGCGCACACCACTTCCTCACCCAATGCCTTACTCAGTCCCGCCAGAAATTCCTCGCTGTAAGCAGGTATGTTTCTGTCATTGCACTCTGCCGGGCCCATCAAAAATTTTACTTTTAATTTTCCCATACTATTTTGCCCCCAATGTTCTATAGATATATTCCTTATACTTATCCGAATACAATTTACTGCAAATATATGCGTTAGGCTCTTTCCCCAGCACATTGTTTACATCAACGATGACTGTACCGTAACCAGGCCCGCCCGATACATCCACTTCACAGTAATATTTGTCACAACATTCCACACACTCGGGATATAACGCTGCTGCCATTGCCGAAGGGTCTGCCATATCCAAATAGTTGTCACCAAATCGCTCTTTGTTCATTTCCATCAGATTTTTATTGCAGTCAATGGCAAATTTCCCCAGCTCTCCACTGTTTCTGATCTGTTCAATTTCCTGCGGACTCAGCATACTGTCTCCCAGGCAGGCATCCCAGCCCACATACATCACATAATCCAGCCCTGCTTCGGTTACGATCTTTGCCGCCTCTGCGTCCTGCCAAATATTAAATTCCGCAGTGGGAGTTACATTGCCGTCTCCCAAACCGGCACTTCCCATGATGATAATTCGTCCCGCTTTTTTCATCGCTTCACAGTCAAGACGCAGAGCAAGGGCAAGGTTAGTAAGAGGTCCAAGTGCCACGATGTCGATCTCGCCCGCTCTGCTCTCCCGAAGTGCTTCCAGCATTTTAATAATTCCATTGCCTTCCGCAGCCTTCAGTCTCTTTGGAACAAGCCCGATATCCCCCATTCCGTCATTCCCATGTGTCTCATAGGCATATGTCATGTTCCGAAGCAGCATTTTATCTGCGCCTTTATATACAGGAGGCTCATAAGTGCCTGCATATTCTATCGTCGTCAATGCATTCACCGTCGCCTGTTCCATCGGTACATTTCCCGAAACCGTAGTAATCATAATGATTTCATAGTTCGGGTCGTTCAGCGCCATAGCGATCGCCATAGCGTCGTCTGAACCGCAGTCCGTATCAATAATAATTTTTTTCTTATCCGCCATTATGCTTTCCTGTCCCTTTCAATCAGCAGTTTAATGGCATCACATGCCAGCTCTATCGTATGGTCGTTCATACTTCCATATGCCATGATCGCTCCTGCCCGGGCTCCTCTGATAGAAGAAACAATAAACAGCGCCGCCGTTTCCATCTCCGAGGCCATAACACCACTCTTCTCCCACGCTTCCCATCTCTGATGGAGCCTGCCGCTGTTAGGCATACTGTCCGGGTCATGCTGCCCATAAAACGAATCTTTGGACTGTGCAATCCCTTCTGCAAACCGGTATCCTTTTGCTGCGCATGCCTGTGCCAGCGCATCTGTCACATGTCGGTCTGCCATAGCCGGATATTCAATGGGAACATAATGCACTGTCGTCCCTTCATCTCTGACTGCTCCGGTAATAATAACGCCCTCCAGCTCTTCGTTATAACTCTCAGGGCAAATCCGTCCGCAAGTTCCCACACGAATAAAGGTATCTGCGCCACAGTGAATCAATTCCTCCAGGGCAATGGCCGCCGACGGACATCCCATACCGGTACTCGTGACTGAAACTTTCTCGCCGTTTAATGTCCCTGTCCATGTCTTGTGTTCTCTGTTATGAGCCACCAATACCGGATTATCAAAATATTGGGCTATTTTATCTGTACGGAACGGATCGCCCGGAACAAGTACATACCGTCCCACATCTCCTTTACTACAGCGGATATGATATTGCTTTCCGTCTTCTGTTACTACTTCTTTACTCTGTATTGCCATCAAACTTTCTCCTTTTCCGTTGTATTCATCTGCAGCACTACAGCCCCCACAATGCTGATCACGGTCATGAGCATTGCATATGGAAACGCAATTCCGACTCCCAGCTTTCCTACTAGAAATCCAGTGACAACAGGTGTCAAAATATCAGATGCCCCCCCTGCTGTCGCCACAAGAGAACCGGCAATGCTGATATGCTGATAGCCAATCCTCGTAGCGATCGTTACGATGACACTGAACAATACTCCCAGGAAAAATCCTGCCACAAATAACCCTGTAAAATAAACCGCCACCATATTCATTATAAGAGCAACGCCGATTGCAGTCAGTGCACACAGACAATTTATTAATAACACTTTCTGAACTTTTACTTTTTTTAATATTGCCACAAAGGCAACGGAACCTACTACACAACCTACATTGTAAGTCGTCAGCATAAACGCGGAAGTAGATGCCGATATCCCCAGGCTTTCTGCAAAACTCGATGTATACAACCCAATCGAATTGACCACCGCACTATAGGATGCACATACAAGGATCAATGCCCCATAGACAAGCATCTGATTTTTCGCATAGAGAGGTTTGACCCCTTCTGCTTCCTCTTCTCTCTGATCTTTGGCTTCCATCTTTGCAAAAGGAATACACACAAGCATAATCACCGGTACAAGAAGCAAAATATAATAGGAATAATAAAAAGGAAGACTCCCTGAAAGCAACACTCCTACCAGGAAAGGCATCGTAAAATTCCCAAGACCAAACAACGCCTGTCCCGCGCTCAATGAACCCGCGTAATTTTCCTTATATACAGCACTGAGAAGCACCGGGCACACTGTATCCTGCGCTCCCATCCCCACACCTCCGAGGAATGCAAACACCAGGCCCGCGTAATAATTGACGATAGTAGGAATCCCAAGAAGGAACATACCGATCAGGGCCACACCTCCCGAGAGCACTTTCATAGGCCCCAGCTTCTCCACAAGCCGCCCCGTTATGTATACTGTGAGCACCCGTCCCAGTGCATAGGCCGAGCCGAGGAGGACCACCTGATTCAGTTCCATTCCATACATCTTGACCAGATGTGGCAGACTGCTCCCCACTACGATACAGGCAGCTCCTGTGAGAAAATACATTGCATACGCCAAAAACGCCAACAATTTATCATTTTTCCGCATATGATTACCTGTTTAAAATCCCTTCTATCGCATCTTCTATGCTGATAATGTTTCCTTCAATATGCAGCGCCTTGCACACCCGGCTCACATAGGGCTGTTTCAGCATCGCTTTCTCCAATGTCTCAAAATCCCAGAATATTTCCGCCGGCGTTCCACTCCGGACAATCTTTTTCTTTGCCATAACAATTACTTTTTTAAAATTGGATGCTACAAATTCCATATCATGTGAAATGGTAATTACCGTCTTCCTCTGCTCGTGGAGCTTTTGCAAAATACCACTCAACATTTTATTTCCTTCCACATCCTGTCCTGCCGTAGGTTCATCAAAAATCAAAATTTCAGTCCCCATAGCAATGACAGCTGCAATGGTTACGAATTTACGTGTGGAAAGAGGCAGATTCAGAGGATTCTCATCTTTAAAGCGATCCATTCCTGTGATCTCCAGTGCCTCCTGCACCCGTTTGTCTTCCTCTTCCTTCGACAGTTTCAACGTTTTCGGCCCAAACCGCACTTCACTTTCTACCGTAGCATGGAAGATCTGATCATCCGGGTTCTGGAACACATACCCTACGATTCTGGAAATCTGTGCGGTTGTATAATCCTTCGTGTTCATGTCCCCTACCAGGACATCTCCCTTTGTAGGATGCAGCAGACCGTTCATCATCTTAACCGTTGTCGTCTTTCCGGCTCCATTCTGTCCTACAATCGCCACGTTGTCCCCGGCTTTGATTTCCATGTTGATCTGATCCACTGCCAAAAAGCCGCCCGGATAGGAAAAACTCACATCTTTTAATATCAAATCTCTCATTGTTTCTTCCTCTCTTCCAATGCTTTGGCAATGACTTCCAGTGCCTGTTTTTCAGTTACAGGAATCTGACCAATCGGCAATCCTCTTTCTTTTAGTTTGCTCCCCAGGATCGCCACCTGGGGTAATGCCGCCCCCTGCTCCAGTAAAGACATGTCCGACAGGATCTCTCTCTTATCACCGGCGGCAATGATCTCGCCTCCCTTGAACACAAGCACCTCGTCCGCATACTCTGCGATCAGATCAATCTTGTGTTCCACAAGAATGATCGTCTTTTGCTTTTCTTTCAACGCCTTAATGATAGCAAAGACGCTCTCCGTACCTTCAGGATCCAACTGGCTTGTAGGCTCGTCGATGATAAGAATATCCGGCTCCAGTACGATGACCGATGCCAAAGCTACTCGCTGCATCTGGCCGCCGGACAGATCAAAGGGGCTTTTCATTGCCAATGCTTCGATGTCCGTCAGTTTCATAACTTCCACGACACGTCTTTCTATTTCTTCTACCGGAATACCGAAGTTTTCCAATCCATAGGCGACTTCTTCAAACACAGTATCTTTAACTCCGCTGATCTGCGTAAACGGATTCTGGAATACGTAACCTATTTTAGCAGATAGTTCCCCCCCGTACTCCGTTGTTTTTTTACCTTCCACCAGCACTTCGCCCTGAAGTTCTCCCTTGTAAAAACTCGGCACGAATCCTCTCAGCAATGCACAGAACGTCGTCTTTCCGGCTCCGTTCTCCCCCACTACGCCATAAAACTTGCCCTGCTCTATTTTCAGATTCAGGTCTTTGAGTGCCGGCTCCTTTGTGAGAGGATAAAAATATGTCACATTTTTACATTCGATTATAGTACCCATAAAGCTATCCTCCCCGCTATCACCAGTATGGTAATGACAATGGCTGTGGCCAACACCGCCTTCTCCGCCCCTGATCTTTCCAGATTGAACAGGTGCGTTTTCTCTCCCTGCAGGGAAAATCCTCTCGCTTCCAGTGTCAGGACCCGCTCTTCCGAGCCGATGACTGCACCCAAAATCAGTGGCACAAGAGACGGAAAGAATGCCTTTGCACGCACGATCATATTGCCCTCTGTCTCTACCCCTCTTGCCTTCTGGGCGTTCATGATTGTCTTGCTGTTCTCACTCAAAATGTCTATCATCTGCAGCGTGGACGTAAACACATAGGCTGCCTTATAGTTCATTCCCGATTCTTCCAACGCTCTGGCAATTTCTTTATTTTCCGTCGTCTGGAAAAGCCATACAAAGATACCTGCGATATCCATAATCATAAATGAAAGGGATATTGCCGTCTTAAGCCCCTTTTCACATATTTTTACAAATCCAAACTTTACAAGCACTTCACCACCAGGTACCAGAAACGACTGTACTACCAGAATAATCAGGGCAATCAGGGCAACTGCTTTCAACGCCTTGAAACATTTACCAAAAGCGCCGCTGGCTATACACAACACAGGAATTACCAGAAACCAGGGAATGAGAAGCAGTGACAGCCCAATATCTGTCAGATGAATCGTCCCCAGTACAAAAGTACATATCGTATACAGAATCACCACCCAGAATTTCACAGACGGGTAGAGACCGGCCAGCTTATTGGATTTATGTATCTGTATTTTTTCTGTATATGTTTTTACCATATTATTTGCTCTCTTTAATATAATTGCTACCGCATCCAAACTTAATCAATGTTCTGGGCGGAATTACTTTAATAACAAGCCAGCAGATAATGAACGAAATCACTCGGTCAAGCACAGTGAATATACCTTCCGTACCGAAGAAAGCCGCCCAAATATTAGCGCCTGCTGCCATTGCTGCTGCCGTAATGATGGAAGTACCACTGCCTGTAACGCCGCCGTACACGAGCACAACGATAGGCGCGGATGAAACGATGGAAACCGCTGCCATAATCAGCATGGAAACAATCCACTTCCACCACACACTGAACATCTTTCCTCTGGCAAGGAAACCTGTTACAAGGCCCGCAAGGACATTGACAGGAATAAATGCAAAATTAACAGGATTGGCAATGCCTGTTACAATGTTAGTGAGTGCACCTGTCACAGCGCCTACCCACGGCCCGCACAACATAGATGCAAAAATTGTCCCAATTGTGTCCAGATACATGGGAAGCTTCAGTATCGACGCCAGCTGTCCTCCTACGAAGTTTACAGCTACGCCTACCGGAATAATCAGCAGCGCCAGCATCGAAAAGTCATCTTTAATTGAGTATTTCTTTTTTTCCATCCTTGTTTCCTCCTTTGGATTCCGACAAACATATCAATTTGCCGGAGAGTTAATTTGTTCTTGACTTTACTATAATGCAATATTATAATACAAAAAATGACACTTGTCATCATTTTTCGTTGTTTTTTATAATACTGGGGGATTTTTTACATTATTTATGTACAATAATACTATTGGCGCATTGGAAATTATATTGGGAGAAGCCTATGATACTGCCAATCCGGCTGCTGCTCTTCTAAACTTTATCCCTGCAAGCCGTTTATTAAACGTTAAAAAGAATCAGACAATCCTGTATAAAATGGATCCCGCCAAATATCTCTATATGCTGCTCAGCGGAAGAGCCGTCATTATGAACGATATCTCCTGGAACAATGACAATATCATTGATTATGTGGAGTCTCCTCACATACTGGGACTCATCGAACCTCTCAACGGCATGGACCATTATACTGCTTTCGTAATAGCGCAGACAGATTGCATATTGTTTCGTATCCTTACCTCTGAATTTATGACTATCATTCAGAGAAATCCTTCTCTGTGTTTTAAGACTCTTGTGATAATGGGAAAAATCGCCCATTCCAATATGGGACATGCAGAATCCCATAAGATATTTTCTTCTAAAGATATCCTCGGGCACTATCTCTATCTTCGTGCCCAGTATGCGATACCCTATATCTGTTCTCTGACACGGACCGCTTTGGCAGAGGAACTGCACATCAATCTCCGAACACTATATCGCTATATTGGCGATCTGGAAAAGAAGAACTGCCTTGCAATCCAAAAAGGAAAGATTGTAATCGAACAAGAACATCTGAACAATCTGGCCATTCGCTATCAGGAAATTATCCTATAATCTCCATCCGTGTCCGATTTCCAATTTTAGTAAACTCTTCTGCGGATAATTACATAAGCTGCATATAAGATTTCCGTCAATCAAAGGTTTCATAACCACCCAACTTATTATTTATATGGAGGAATAAGATGAAAAAAATTGTATTTGTATCCCATTGCATTCTCAACATAGCCTCAAAAGTCGTCCTGTACAATCAGGAGGAAATAGATGCGGAAGAAGCTTTAAGGAAAAAATTTATGAGACGGGCCATTGACAATGATATTCAGATCATTCAGCTTCCCTGCCCGGAATTTACGCTCTATGGAGCAAAACGATGGGGGCATGTGAGCGACCAGTTTGACAATGTTTTTTTCCGCTCTCATTGCCGTAAAATTCTGTCTCCGGTCATTGATCAGCTGAAAGAATACCTTGCCAATGAAGACCGGTTCGAAGTGCTGGGCTTTATCGGCGTGGACGGCAGCCCCAGTTGTGGCGTAGATTATACATGCAAAGGAAACTGGTACGGCTCCTTTGACTGCCGGACAAACCTGGCAGAAACACTGGCAGACTGCCATCTCGTAAAGAGCTCTGGCGTTTTTATGGCTGTCCTGCAGGACATGCTGAAAGAAGAAGGGCTGGATAAACAGATCACTGTCACTTCTCTCTTTGCTCCGGAACCGGATAAATGTATGGGGCTGATCAGTAAATAGCAAAAACAGGCAGGGATATCCCATACGGCAAAAAGGAGAACTCCATTTTAGGAAAGTTCTCCTTTTTGCAACTGCATTTATAACTTGCCAATATCTTTCCGTCCGGCCAAATTACTCTTTTGCCGCCTCGTACAGCTCGATCACCGCTCCGTCTTTCCAGACAAAAGCGAGTCTGGCACCGCCGCTGGCAGGCATGGGACCGCAGATCACGCTGTCCGCATCTCCTATGTATTTCTCCAGATCATCCACCTTATAGGCAACATGAGGATTGCGATGGAGCACCTCAGGGAAGGGTGTCCCCTCCTCAAATTTCAAATACTCTATTTTAAAATCATAATCATCCACATTGCTGACCCAGAATTTTGCATCTTCTTTGTACTTCATCCCAGGTTTTTTATTGGTAATAGGTATGCCAATATGCATATATTCTGCAGACATTTTTCTCCTCCTTTTATACTTTTGTCAGATACGGTGTATGACAGGGTGCGTTCCACAGGTGCAGAAGTTCCTCGTCCATACGTGCCATAAACATCTGGAAACCGGCCTGTTCCTGAACAGTCAGAAGCTCTCCCACATAGTTCGCCACAACTTCGATCTCTTTTTCTTTCAAAATTTCTACACAGCGGCGATAAATAATAAGCTGCTCCATCAATGTGGTAGCTCCTGATCCGTTGATAATCAGCATAACCTTTTCCCCGGAAGTGATGCCAATATCTTTCAAAAGCGCATTCACCATAATCTCAGCTGTCTCGTCAGCAGATTTCATCGGCTGTCGTCCGCCACCGCCCTCTCCGTGCTGTCCCATGCCGATCTCCATATCGTCCTCTCCCAGCTCTGCCAGAGCAGCACCGGTGGAGGGATGGGTAGCACCACGGACGGCTACTGCAAGAGTGGCCATATTGTCGGCAAAGCGCTGGGTAATGGCTGCTACCTCTTCCAGACTTTTCCCCTCTGCTGCCGCCGCACCGGCAATCTTATAGGCCGGAATGCAACCTACAAGTCCTCTTCTGTCATCTGCATTTTCTCTCGGAGCGTTTGACACATCTTCCTGGGTCACTACTTTGATCACATGCAGTCCCTGTTTTTTACACTGTTTCATTGTCAGATTTCCTGTCAGCATATCTCCCGCATGATTCAGAACGATATACAATACTCCTTTTCCCTTATCGGCCAGTTTGATGGCGTCCACACAGGCCTGAGGCCCCGGCGCTGCGAATACATCCCCCACTACGGAAATATCCACCATACCTTCACCTACAAAACCGGAAAGTGCAGGTTCATGTCCCGATCCCCCCTGGGTCACGATCGTCACACGCTCTGCTCCGTCCAGAGCCTTATTAATAATCATATTGCCTTCGCCCCGATATATGATATCCTTGTGAGCCGCCGCCAGCCCATCCAACGCTTCTGTCGTCAGATTCTCCGGGTTGTTTATAAACTTTTTCATTTTCATGTGAGTATACCCTCCTTTTATTGCTATACTGTTTCTGCTTACATGTAACACATATAAATAACTATATCCCCTCTGCCATCCCCCGGATAAACAGCGCTGTGGAAACCGCTCCCGCATCCGGCGTACCGATTGTCTGTTCTTTATAACTGCGGGCCCGGCCGAATTTCGACGGGAAATCCTCGCTCGCCTTCGCGCCTGCCTGTGCCGCTTCCGACGCTGCCACAAGCAGCTCCTTTACGCCTCCCTCGGCTGCCTGCACCGCTTCCACTGCAGGAATCAGAGCATCCATCATCGTCTTATCTCCCACTTTTGCCGTGGTGATATCTTCCATTTCCGACAACGCCCCTGCAAACATGCGCTTTACACCGTCAGCCTCCAGCTCATTTTCATCTTCAGCCAGTAAGGCTCCGAGACCCCCAACCAAAGTACCGTATAACGGTCCGGCGGAGCCGCCCTTCACTTCCATAACCGCTGTTCCCAGATCCTTCAAAAAAGCCTGGATAGAACGCTCGCCCCAGACCGGTACCTGCTCTTCTATCAAGCCTGCAATCTTTTTCATCGTAATACCGTGATCTCCGTCCCCAAAACGGGAATCGATCTCACTGAGACGATCCGAATACTCTTTTAACAGCCGGGCACTGTTAAGAAGCATACCAGAGACAGCCTTACGATCTAAAACCATGGCTCGTCCCTCCTTTCCAATTTAAACGATAAGTTGTACTCACTATTATACTGATTGAACAATAAATGTCAATACAAAGCGATGTTTTTATGCATTTTGTATAATTTTTGTCAGCTGGGTTATCGTTTTGTTTTACAGATGACAATATAGTTTTTTTCTCTGTCATTCTGTGATTTCATTTGAACATAATGTTATATAATGATATAATTTGGTCAGAAAATGCTCCAGGAGGAAACACCGTATGCCAACAATTGTCAATCCAAACAGTATCGTCCCCATGTACAAACAGGTATTGGACATCCTGAATGAACAGATATCCCGCGGAGAACTGAAGCCGGGAGATAAACTGCCTTCTGAGGCGGAATTGATGCGCCTGTTTGGAGTCAGCCGTATTACGATCCGATCCGCAATTGCCGAGTTGGTAGAGGACGGCATACTGGCACGTTCTCAGGGCAAGGGAACTTTTGTGGATTTACCCAAAACAGACCACCCTGCAAACGATTCCGTCGGATTTAACCGTTCCTGTATCCTGGCAGGCAAGACTCCTACCACAAAACTGTTGCATATCGACTGGATTCTTCCGACGCAAAGGCATATGGAATTCTGGAAAATACCATCCCAGGAAAAAATTATTTGCAGTAAACGGTTGCGATATGTGGACAATGTTCCCATTATGGTTGAGGTGAACCACTACCCTCCCTCCTTCTCCTATCTGTTCGAAGAAGATTTAAACCAGTCTCTGTTTGAAATTCTAAAAAAACACAATTATCATTTCGTTGAAAGTGAACGGACTCTGGAAACCTGTTTCCCCAATGCAGAAGAGTGCAAACTATTGGAAATTAAACCCAATACCCCTCTCCTTCTGTTCCGGGATACCCACATGGATATAGAAGGCAATCCTTCTTTCCTGTCCAAGCAGATCTATAATACCCAGCACCTTAAATTTTATTTTTAAGGTGCAGCTATCGTTTCCCGCTGAGGGCGCACTCCTCTTTTTATCGTATGGAAAATTCCTAACCAACAAAAACACCGGAAGTTTTTCTTCCGGTGCTCTTTTTATAACAATTTGTTTTCAACAACCCACGCTACGCCGTCTTTGTCATTGGAAGGAGCGATGAAATCAGCTGCCTTTTTCACACAGTCCTGTCCATTTTCCATGGCGATTCCCAGGCCTGCGTATTCAATCATTGTCATATCATTGAATCCGTCTCCGCAGGCGGCCATCTGCTCTCTGTATGCCCCCAGGCGTGTGAGAAGACGTTCCAGTGACTCGGCTTTGTCGATTCCCTCCGGCATGATCTCCAGAAAAAAGGGCTCCGATCGGAATATACTCAGTCTGTCACGAAATGTCTCTTTTGCTCTTTTCTCCACGCCCGCCAGGTATTCTCCGTCCCCAGTCATCAAACATTTGGCAACCGGGAATGTCACATATTTTACAAAAGAATCCACCCGTTTGGCAGACATGGAATTGATCGCCATCTCTTTTAGCACATAGGGATCGTCTGGATTCTCTGTAATAATATTCTCATTTTCATAAGTTACCATAGTCACTTGGTTGTCTGCTGCCAGCTTATATAAGTCGGCAATGACTTCCGTGGGCATTACCTTTTGCCAGACTACCTGCCTGTTTTTGCAGTTTATGATCTGCCCGCCATTAAAGGCCAGAATATAACCGCCGTATTTATGTAACTCCAGCGTCTCTGCCAGCGGCAGGATACCATAGGCAGGTCGGCCTGATGCCAGGATAACTGTCCCGCCACACTCCTGATATTTTTTCAGAACAGCTTTTGTCCCCTCCGTAATGACCTTTCTGGAGTTTGTCAGAGTTCCATCCAAATCCAGAGCCAAAAATCTATAGTGCATTATTTCTCACCTGGCAAATCTTTAGTATTCCATCTGACGATAATATCTTCTCGTCGTCAGAGGGTGATTTCTTTCTTTTTCCAGATGACAGCTGAGCCTCTCTGTAATCGCATACATTACCATCGGTGATACGATCTTGCGCAGCTGCGGATCTGTAAACGGCAGCTCTACTTCCTTTGTATCGAATACATTGATGACCTTCGTAACATTTTTACTGAAGTTCATCACACGGTCCATCAGAGGTCTTGTTTCATCCTCTCCATAGAACAGGATCAGGGAAGTATCTTCTTCTACCAACTCCAGTGTGCCATGGAAATATTCTGCTGCATGGATGGATTTCGTCTTAATCCACTGCATCTCTTCCAAAATACACATTGCATAATCATAGGCTTCGCCCCAGAGCATACCGGAACCAATGACCATATGGTATCCCGTATCTTTATGCTCTTTTGCCATGGCAGCGCAGCGGTCTTCATACTGCTCTTTTCCCTTTAACAGATAGGGTACGATACCTGCATACTGATTCATGAATTCGTCATATTTCGGAAACTCCCCTGCATTTTTCATAAATCTTCCTACCAGAGTAAACATGTAGGTATAGATTGCCTCGCACAGGCAGTCATCTTCTGCAAAACTGTAGAACTTGTAATCCGCATACTCACATACCGGCGTATTGTCATTGGACACATACACAACGGTTCTCGCGCCCGCTTCCTTGCAGAACTTGGCCGCAGCTACGATCTCTTTTGTATTTCCACTTCTCGTGGAGAAAATGCAAACGCTGTCTTTGCTGAAGCGTTTGTGTCCCATTGCCATAAATTCAGCCGCAATAACTGTATGCTTCTCGATGCCGCTGGTAGTATCCATCCAATAAACTATGGGAAGAGAATGCGCGTAAGTTCCGCCGCAGCCGATAAAAAACAGATTGCTGTAACCCTCTTTGCAAATTTCATCCACTGCTTTTTCAATCTGCGGGCGAAGTGCAATTGCATCTTTTACAACCTTTTCATAACGTGGTACATTAAAGTTAAACATGATATATCCTCCTTTTAATTTTATAATGTATTAAGATGTTCTATTATATTGTTATAATACATTATAGAACAAGTTTTGTAAAGAGGAATTTTCATATTCTTTTATTTTTTATTTATGGGAACTCCCATGCCAAAAGCCCCCTTCGTCCCGCAGCTCTTCCAGGCCCTTAAATTTCCCACATGCATCGCATACTCCACCAATTGTTTGAAGAAATCCCCGGAATCTTCCGATGCCAATTCTATGGCAGCATCTCCGGTCATCTCTCTGTACAATTTTTTCCCGCTGTAATACGCCACTGTAAATCCTGTCAGGAATGCATCTCCTGCTCCCATGGTATCCAGAATATTGCCTTCGATCCGATAAGGCGCTTTCTTAAAGAACTGGCCTCTGCCATATGCCATCGCACCGTTTTCTCCTCTTGTAGTGATTGCAATCTCCGCACCGCAGGCGCAGGCTTTTTGCAAAGCATCCTTTAGCTTTTCTTCTTTCCAGCCGCTCCCTGAAAAAAAAGCAATTTTTATATGAGGACAAAGCTCCTGAAACAGTTCTTCGTTCCATTGATCTGAGAAATCATAAATAACCGGAACGCCGCAGGAGGACAGTTTCGGCAGCTGCTTCGTCAAATACCCATAGCAACAGGTATGAATGACATCGAATTCTTTCAAATATTTCAACAATTCATCTGTTATTATAAGAGTCTCTGTACGAACAGAGCCTCCTTCATTGTCATCACTGATTACCCGGTCTCCCTCTATGAGCCGGATAGAGCCTTTTCCTGTCTCGCCAGCATGCAAAAAGGTACTGTGAGAATAGTCCACGCCCTGCCGCTCCAGCGCATCCCTGATCAGTTCCGCCTCTGTATCGTCCGCAAACACACCGCAGTATGTCCCAGACACTCCCATCTGACTGGCATACACCGCAAAATTTACGGAATTGCCGCCCGGATACATGATTCCCTCATCCCAATAACGATCTACAAAATTATCACCAACACCGATTACCCGCAGCATATTCTCTCTCACTTTCTGATATACCGGCCTCTATCAGCCGTTTACTTTGTGCCAAATACAATTCCGGGTCTTTATAGTAAGGCGCCAGAATTTCCAAAGAGCACCAGCCCTCAAATTTCTGTCGTTTCAGCAGGGTAAACACATCCTGCAGAGGCAGTACCCCTTCATCCAGCCTTGCATGAAACTCCGTAACCCCATCACTGTTGCACAGATGTATATAATCCATCCGGTTCTGCAAAAAATCAAAATAATTGGAGACCGGTTCATTGGCTATGACCGGAGGCACCAGATCCATCATAGCTGTCATAGCCTGGCTTCCCACGTCCTCTATCAGAGCCGACGCCTCATCGGCCGTCGTCACCAGATTGCTTTCAGACGGTGTCAATGTCTCCAGCATGACATTCACGCCCAGTGCTTCCGCCCGGGCACACAATCTGCGCAATGGCTCCAGAACCAGCTTCCATATATCCCTTTTTCTCGCCAGATGGCCGGGATGCGGCAGCGTAAGCAGCATACGTTGTCCTTCAAGCGCCGCTGTCGTTTCAAGCGCCCTCATCAGATATTCCTCTGTTTCTTCCCGTTCTTTTTTCAGAGGAGAAGCCAGATTGTAAGGATATGCCAGGATTTCCGGCGTATATGCAGATATTTCCACACCGTACTTTTTCTTCATCTCCAGTATTTCCCTTACAGCTGCCACATCCATATCATAGGCATAAGCATGGGGCCGTGCTCCCCAGATCTCTATGCCATCAAAGCCATAATACTGTGCCATCTGAAAACTGTGCTCCAGAGGAAACCGACAGAATAAATAGGTTAAAAATGAAAACTTCATATATTCTTCCTCTTTTTATATTTTCTTTACTTTCTCTCCACTGCCCTTCATTGCCAGGAAACACTCTCATCCAAACTTTTCCACAAACCCGGCTTTTACATAGGACACACTGTCTGACAGTGACTGATCTGCATCCACGTAATGCGGAAGAGAGCAGATTTCCAACGTGCAAATACCATCATATCCGTACTGCGCCAATGTCTCAAGGAAGGTTCCCAAATCAAGATTCCCTTCTCCCCACGGCACCTGATCCGATTCATTTAAATGAATATACCCGATTTCTCCCGGCAAAAGATCAAAATACTCCTGCAATGTTTCCCCGCGCAATGACATATGTGTCGTATCCACTACGATCTTCAAAGCGCTGTTTCCCACATCCCGGATAATGCGCTGCGCATCAAAACGGTCATTCACCAGATTGGATTCAATGATCTGCAACGGTTCCAAAAGAACCGTAATATTTTTCTCTGCCGCATACCTGCACAGTTCCTGCAGAGAATGCACCAGCCTGCGCCAGGCAGGCTCCTTATCCGTGTCATACCAGCCGTAACCCGGTACTGCCTGAATCCTGTCTGCCCCGAGGACAACTGCCGCATCCACGCTGCGCTTTAAATACTCTACAGTCCTCCTTCTGATTTTCTCCTGTTCAGACGCCAGATTAAGGGGATACCTGACCTGTTCCGGTGTGCAGCATACGATTTTTATTCCTCTCTCATCTGCCATGCGCCTGATCTCATTCGCCGTCTCAAACCAGTCCTCTCCAATCAAAAAGTGGGGATATCCGGCCCACAGATCCACATTTTTTATTCCTAATTCCCTGACCGTATCAAAGAAATGGCGCAACGGATAAAATTGATAGTGAATGCTCATAACCGCTATCTGTTCCAGTTCCAATTTTCTCATCATTCCTGTTTCTCCTGTCCTATCCTGACAAAAAAGATACTGATTACTAAAATAATTGCCAGTAAAATATATGACATCGCCGCCGCCCGGCCTGTATTTAAATATTGATATGCCTGCTTGTATATATTATAGGTCATGACCTCTGTGCTCGTACCGGGCCCGCCTTTCGTTATGACATAGACCAGATCGTAGGTTTTTAATGCACCGATGGCTCTCAGAAGCGTTGCCACAATCAATGTGGGCTTCATCAAAGGCAGCGTAATCTTCTGAAATGTCTGAAATACATTCGCCCCTTCAATACGGGCTGCCTCATAGGGATCTTTGGGCAGCGACACCAGTCCCGCCAGAATCAGCAGTGTCATATAAGGTGTTTCCTGCCAGACATCTATAAAAATCAATGTCCCCAATGCATACTTTGCATCTCCGTACCAGGCTCTTCCGGTACCGCCCAGCAGTTCGATGAGATAATTCACAATTCCCAGTTCCGGGTGCAGCAATAGTCTCCAGATCATACCCACTGCCACACAGGAAATCATCATGGGAATAATGATAATCGAAAAGAAAAACTCTCTCCCTTTTTTCACTTTGTTCAGCAATCCGGCAATCATATAGCCCACACACAATTCAGCAATAACTGACACCACCGTATATTGCAATGTCGTTACGATAGATTTCAGGAAATATTCATCTGTCAATGCCGTAATATAATTCTCCAGGCCTATAAAAGTCCCCATCCCTCTTGCCCGTAAGTTGGTATCCGTAAAACTCAGCACCAGAGAATAGAACAACGGAAATATTACCACTGCCCCTATGCAGATAACCGCCGGGAAAAACAAAATTGCCGCATTCTTCAATTGGATTTGTCTATATCTCTTTGATCTTTTATTCATAATAAGTATTTCCTTATATTAGTTTCAGTAAGCTGCCAAGATTCTGTCTATTGCATCTCTTTCGCTACAATATCCAGGGCCTCCTTGGGTGTTTTCGATCCGGCTACAGCTTCCGAAAGTTCTCTTCCAAGAATCTCAAGAATCTGTGGAAGTTCCGGCGTACGAGGCAAAGCTTTAGCGTTGGCGATCAGATTCAGGGCATCTTCATAGTAAGGCCATGCAGCGAGAACCTCTTCGTCGCCAAATACATCGGAGCGTGTAGGAGAACCTCCCTTGATTGCCCTTTCTTTCGCAACTTCAAAAGATTCGATATATTTGATAAATTCCCAGGATGTATTTCTGTCCTTTGCATTGTGCGGGATGCCCCATCCCCAGCCGCCATTGTTGGAATGACCGCCCGGCGCATCCGTCAGATATACCTTGCCTTCTACGTTAGTCCCTTCCAGCTGCGGAATCATCCAGTAATTTCCAATATACATTGCCGCATTGCCGCCGGAAAAAACAGCCAGTGTCTCGTCAAATCCAAAACCGGCAGACCCTTCCGGTGCAGCATTGTTGACGCAATCCACATAATATTCCAAAGCTTGTACCGCTTCCGGCGAATTGATGGTTACATTTCCCGCTTCATCATAATAGTCTCCCCCATTTCCAAAAAGAAAATTGGTATATTCCATCGTGATCGGGTCAGATCTCTGTGCCTGCATTGCCGCACCGTAAAGCTCACCACCTGTATAATCCGTCAGGAATTTTGCCACTTCCACATATTCCTTAACCGTAGACGGAACGCCAAAGCTCTCCCCAGTGGCTTCTTCATATGCCGCTGCATACTCTGCATTTTCAAACACATCCGTACGGTATAAAAGCGCATAAGTATAAGTACAGAACGGAATAAAATAGGTAGTTTCCGGATCGCTGGCACAACTCATCATGTTTACCACCGAATCCAGGTATACACTGGTATCAAATCCGCTTTCTGCTATATAATCGTCCAGCGGAATGACCCATCCCGCTTCTGCAAATTCTCCGATCCAGGTATGATCGCAGATCACCACATCATAACTGCTTTTATCAGCAGTCATCTCTGTTACAATCTTTTCATGCATTGTTTGATAATTTACTGCCTCGATCTCTACCGCCACACCGGTTTCTTCTGTAAATTTGGCAGTGGCTTCCTGCACATAGGTGGTATCGGGTACCGCTTCCATGAGAATATGAATCGTATCGATACTGCGCCCGTTCCCATCTCCATCTGCTGCGGATTCTTGTTTCCCAGAGCCACATGCTGTGCATGATATGGTTGTGATGACAGTCAGTATGACTGCAAGTGCCTTTTGAAACATGTGCCTTTTCCTTTTTTTCATTTCCTTTCCTCCTTTAAAGTAGATTTTATTTAATAGAACCAAATGATAATCCCTGAACAAGATACTTCCTGACAAACATGGACAGTATGGCAACCGGTACAATAACCACTACCACGGAAGCACACAATTCGGCAATCTGTACCCCCTGCTGCGTCTCCATGGCTGCTATGGCAACCGGTATGGTCCTTGTCTCATTCCCGGTCAACACAAGGGCAAACATAAATTCATTCCAGGAATTGAGAAAACTCAACACTCCTGCCGCCACAACCCCTGGGGCAATAATAGGAAATACCACATGCAGAAATGTCTGCGGTTTGGAACAGCCGTCTATTTCGGCAGCATCGCTCAACTCTTCCGGTACCGCTTCAATGAAACTGATCAGCATCCATATCACATAAGGAAGGTTAAAGCTGAGGTATGTGACGATTAACCCGGGATATGTGTTTTTCAGCCCAATATTCGTCATCACATTGAACAATGGGACTACAAGTACAATGGCAGGCAGCATCTGCACGGAAAGAATCGACACCCGCAATCCTGTTTTCCATTTTTTCTGCCGCGCAAGCCAAAAAGCTGCCATAGATCCCAAAAAAATAGAAATACCGGTACTGAACAGGGAAACAACCAAGCTGTTTAAAAAATATCCTCCGAAATGATTGTCCCGGAAAATAGTAAAATAATTATCAAGTGTAACAGGCGCGTTCCAATCCGGCGGAATCTGGTAAGCCACCTGTTTTGTTACAAGAGATGTCCGCACCACCCACAAAATCGGCAGCATAAAAAACAGTGCAACTATTATCAAGGCAATATAGACAAAGATACTGTCGATTTGACTCTTGGTCTTGGCTTTCAGCATAATATCCTCCTTCCGCAATCTATGCCAGATATTTCTTCATCTCAGCTATACTTTGCCCCAATGCCTTTTCTGGATACAGTAAATATCTGTCATTCAATACTTCCAGTGTCAGATATCCTTTATAATCGAACCTGTCAAGCTGCTCCAGATAAGATACCATCGGCAAATCCCCATCACCCCAGGCGAGATGCTGTCTGTCAATAAAATGTGTGTGCCATATTTTTTCTCCTAAAATCTCATGGCATCTGACAAAATCTTCTCCTGCTGCCGCCATAGGACAGGTATCTATAATCGCTCCCAGGTTGGGCATATTCAGAATATCCAGAACTTCCTTCAGCTCACTGGATGTACGGATCAGATTGGACTCCTCCTCTTCCAGCGCTTCCAGCACTACCCGTATTCCCAGTTTTTCTGCCCTTTCCGCAATGCATCTTATCGAATCCATGCTTCGCTCAAGGGCATCTGTCCGTGGTTCGTTGCGGTATCCCCATCCGGGTACGATCTGAAACATCGGCGCGTCCAGCTCAGAAGCAATTTCCAAATTTTTTATAAAATATGCTATACTATATTTACGCAGTTCTTCCTCCTGGGCCGCTATGTTGTAGGGATAGACGCACTGCTCCGGTGTATAGCAGATGAGCTCCAGTTCCCGCTCCCTGATTTTTCCCCGGATCCTCTTTATTTTATCCGGTGTCATGTCAGGCGCGTACAAATGCGGCAGTCCCGCCCATAGTTCTATTTTGTGTACTCCGCTGCACACTGTACAATCCAGAAAAGATTCCAAAGTCTGCAAGATAAAATGTTCATTCATCGCTGCCACTTGTGAAAAGTTAAGATTTTTCATTTATTTTCCTCCGCTATCCCTCTAAATATGTCCGCAGGTGATCTACTGCTCTCCTAAGTGCCCCAGCAGGATCTTTATAATATGCCGTACCGCAGATTTCCAATCCCAGGGAAGCTGTATATTCATTGTCATCCAGTGTCTGCAGCAATTCCTGCAAAGGCATTATCCCATCCCCGCAGGGAACCCAGCCTGTCTGAGGCGTTCGGTCACAAAAATGTAAATGATTCATGATCGGTTTAAATTCGTTGAAATAAGATTGAAGAGATGCGTGTGTAAGACTCAACGGCACCGTATCCACATTGATGCCAATGGTTTGAGAATTTATCTCGGACAGCATTCGCCGTGTTGCATCCAGGCTATTTACCAGATTGGACTCATAGGGAGACAAGGGTTCCAATGTAAGCTGCATTCCATACCCACAGGCACGTTCTGCCAAAACAGAAAGGTTTTCTCTGGCATAATTCCAGGAATCATCTGACGGCAGATCAAAAAAACCTTTTCCGCTTACTACCTGCATTAACGGTGCTCCCAGATCACAGGCAATCTCAAGCCCGCGCAGACAATACCGCAGACTGCGCTTGCGGGTTTCCTGATCCGTAGATGCCAGATTAATCGGGTAAAAACACGTTTCCGGTGTAAAACAGGCAATTTGCAGGCCTTTGTTCTCGATCAGCCTGGAAATTTCTTGTATTTCAAAAAAGGAAACGGTGTCGATACAGACGGAAGGCGCTCCGCCCCATAGCTCAATTCGCTCCAGGCCGTTGTTTCGCACACTGTCCAGAAAATATTCCAGCGGATACTGGACAAAATGAATATTCATAGGCGCCACTTGTTGCAATGTTAATACTTTCATAAATCTCCCCCCTCCAAACTTTATAATGTATTATAATGTATTATAATGTATTATTATAGACTGTGATGCTATATCTGTCAATATGATTTTTTATTAAGTTTAGGACAGAATCCTCAAACCCCTATAGCACAAAAAAATACCGCCAGCCAAATATTCGACTGACGGTATCAACCCTTTGCATCAACCTTTCTTGCTAGAACTCCCGGATATAGGTAATAAAACTGTTCCCGTTTTCTTCAAACCATTCCGTAGAATCATTAATCCCTTTCTTATAGACCTCTCCGTTCTGAGGATCCATAAGCACCGTATTCAGTTCATTGAATCCTACAATGAGCACTGCATTTCCGTCGTTCAACGTTGCCAGCACTGGAATATCCCTGTTTACATAATAGAGTACCGAATTCAGCGTACAGCCCGACAATTCCAGTATCTGTGCATCTGGCAGGTTATTTTCCAGTATTTCCACTGCCGTGATTCCCTGCTGAAGCATATATCCGGTATTTCTCTGCACCCCTTCATAGGCAAGCATCGTATCCAGGCACACTGCCAGGCTGCTCCTTTCCTCGTCTGCTGCCGTCCCCGTAATACTCATAATCTGATTTCTGATATCCCTGTCTCCCGGTTTCCATACATAGGCCCCCGCATCATTGATGACTACTCCCGAGATCTCGCTGCCTCTTGTCACAGCATTGCCCGCATCTGTATAGATACCTCTGATATCTCGTATTCCATACACATAATAGTGCTCTGTATCTGTTTCCTGATGCGCGATAGCCACCTCTCTGCCGCCTTCGAAAAGCACCTCCTTCGGTGTCAGAAATTTGATACTCTTTTTATCGATCGTCTTCTTTACTGCAATCTGTACTACAGTTTCAAATTCTTCTGTCACGGCCAGCTCAATGGTATTATCGCCTGTTTCCACCTCTTCATTGTTCATAATCTGATCTTCTTCAATGGGCGTATATTGCATTGTTTCCGCATTTCTCTCCACCCGCTGCAGGCCGATCTGATTGTCCCGGATCTCCGCTCCGATGACATATACTCCTTCTCTACTGTACCGTTTCAATATTTCATCGTTCTCATTTTCAATCCGAATCTCATACATGGGCACCACTACTTTACCGCTTCGGTCTTTCTCTATATCCGACACCCGCGTCATGCCATAGATCAGATCTTCTCCCATAAAGCCAAGGGGAGTCAGTAAAATATCTCTTCCCTGCTCCATTGTCGTCTGCTTTTTCGTATTCAGATTCAGAAGAGTCAGTTCGTTCCCTTCCGTCCTCTCTCCACTCGTCCATGCGATCATCCGGTTGCTGGCCGATATTTTATAGGAATCCTCTTTCAGATCAGAAGTAATGATTTTGTAGCTTTTCTGTTCCAGATTTATCTCATATACATTTCCCGACAACATGATATACAAGTGATTGTTATTGTCCACACAGGCCAGCTGCTCCACATCTGCCTTGACTCTTTCAAAGGCTCTGTTATCGGGAATAAATACCTGTTCCTCGATTGTATTGAGCATACTGTTATAATAATATACCTGAATGCCAACTTCTCCCTCATGACGGCCTCTGTTCATATAGCCATAAATCAAAAATTGAACATTTTCCGTCTCATCCACACTCAGAATTTTCATATCATGAGCCTGATACAGTGTCCGTCTGTCCGCATTGTCCTCATCATAAAAGCTGAACAGACAGGCAAATTTATTATCTGTTGTATTATAACAATACAGCCGGTTTTCGTTGACAAACGCCAACACATTCCCCCCATCGCTCTCTGCCATTTCCACTTCTTCACTATTAATACCGAGCATGATTTTATTGTTAGCAAAGGGATTTTCTGATTTTTGGTCAAATATCTGATGCATATCCCGTTCATAATTCAAAAGGTAAATACGTTCTTCCGTATAACGCATCCGATAATATTCTTCTACATTATAATAAGTTTTGTCTTTCCCTTCTCCGGTACTTACCATATAGGATACCTGTACATTACCGATAGACGGACCGAGCTCCTTGATAGAGTAGACCGGTTCCCACACTTCTGTCACATCCAGATCCCCCCATGTGATCTGATGGAAGTTACTGTGAATATCCACATGGCTGTAAGTGCTGTTATCCCCTTCTGCATTGGACTCCAAATACATAGCCAGAGTCTTTGCCCGCTCTTTGTCAAATGTCCTGCTGTGAAAGTCCTTTACAAAACTGAGTTTCTCTTCTACATGATATTCATCAGCCTGGATAATTCTTGTATAATACCGGATTGTTCTGCCCTCATTATCTGCAACAAAAAGGATCAGATTGTATTCCGTATTGTTTTCAATCAGGTCTTTTATCGTAAAAGATGCCGTAATGGTATCTTCCTCTTCCGTGTACTGGGTGATATCTGTAGACTCTACCAGCCTCTTTCCATCTACGCTTCTCACTTCGAAACCGAGACTTTTAATCTGGCACCCGAATTTTTCAATAGTAACAGACAACTTTCTTCCCGCTCCGAGCGGCGTGATCGTATCCCGCATGGCGCTTCCCTGCATCTCTTTCAAATAACCATGCAGACAGTTGATCTTATCACTGCCCTCACTCATATATACCAAAGGAAGCGTCGCCTTTCCCATTTCCACTGTCATGTCTGTATTCCCCTGATTCATAAAGGCACTGACAATAAATATGGAAATAAAAAAAGTAACGATCCATACAATAACCTGTAATGCAATCTTCTTCATAAAAACAGCTCCTAGAAACTTTTCCTTTTTATTTTACTGTTTTTCCCCCGAAAGGACAACAGAAATTTTTTGTGGTATACTCTTCATGAGCGGACGTAGGACAAAGCGCATGAATCTTGACGTGAGGAGGTCTTCCATGAACAAAAATTATACCCTGAAAACTTTACTTTTCTCCTTCAGAAAATTCCCTGTTACACTTCCCTGTATCTGGCTTTTTACAATACTTCTTATTGCCAATATTCATGTCCCTTTCATCCTGTATCAACAATTTATCTCTGAAATATTGACTTTCTTATTCTGCTTTGGAACAATCAGTTTTTTCATAGACGCTCTTTTTCTAAGGAGACAGCGTTCCAAATGGTATTTTTTCACGCTCTTTTTGGGTATACTGCTCTCTTTGCTCTTTGTCTGGCTGGAAATCCGTGCTTCTTTCATACCCTATTTCGATTTTTTTCAATATTATATCTGTTATTTCCTGTTCTTTTTCTCTCTTGGGGTATATTTCTGTTCTCAGAACCTCTCCTGCTCTTTTGAGGAATACCTCGTAAAGGTCTTTGACCGGACACTCCATTATCATATTGTCTGGTTTCTTCTGTCCCTTGGTTTCAATATTATCACCCCTATTGCACTGCAGCTTTTTCATCTGGATTCTTTTCTTATGCTACAGATACTCTTACTGCTTTTCGGCCTCTATTATATGTCCTCTTTCCTTCTTTCCTGGTATCCCGAAGAAACGAATGAAAACATTATCACCAGTTTTCTCATTAAATATATGCTGCCGGGAATACTTATCGTTGTCTTTGTCATCATTTATATTTATATAACGAGAATATTGATTATTGGAAACATTCCTCCTAATGTGCTGCTGCGTAATACCGCTGTCCTCTTCCTCTTTGGAATGCCCATCTGTTTTATGAATGCCCATTATCATGAAAATAATCCTTTCCGACGAATTACGAAATGGCTCCCCTGTCTTTTCTTCCCTTTTATCCCTCTTCAGATCTATTCTATCGGTATCCGTATTTACGAAAATGGCATTACTCCTCTGCGCTATGGTGTAATTTTTTTTATATTTTTTGAATGCATCGCTCTCTTTCTTTATTATTTCCGAAAAACCTGCATCAAACAATTGCCCCTTCTGGCGGCCATCCTCATTGCCTTCTGTTGTTTTTTTCCTTTTGTAAATATGAAATATGTATCTTATTTCAGCCAGAGAACAGCAATAGAACAGTTCTTGTCTCTACCGGAAGAAGAGCAGGACGACATTGTCAATCATGATTATTATTCCCGTTACTATGGCGCTTATCACTATTTGCGCAGTGATCAACTTGGAAACAAATATCTCTCTTCTCTGACTCAGGAAGAAATGGATGCTCTGTCTTCCTTTGACAGGCGAAAATAAAACCAAAAGAGCTGTCCCTGTATTTTCCCATTGTAAATAAAATCTTCCAAAGTCAAAATGCCCCGCCATTTTGCGGGGCAATCATAAATATAAATGTACCTTGTATTCTACTGCAATATAGTAATTTCTTTCAGTTCGCTATTTGGTGCGACTTGATGTACGCCGCTATCTTCTTTACGTCCAGTGTGTTTTCTGTCATACGCAGCCTGCATTTCTTGCAAATCATCAGTAGGCGCCGCATCTATTGACATTCCATTCTCCCATAGTTCATTACAAGACAGGTCAATATCATCGTTCCATGATATCCCATAGCCTCCTGTGTCTACTTTTACTTGTTCAAACAGCCCATTGACACTGGAAAGTGTCTTAAATACATCCCATTTCTCAAATAGCTGCGCAACATTATAGCGTTTACACTCTCCTGTGACAAAGCTTACCAGCACGTTATAGGACGGTAAGGGTTTGACCTCTTTCACTCTGTAAAACATATGTCGCTCCTTTCTGCCATCACCATTTATTCGAGTGGCGGAAGTTTTTTAAATTCCTGTGTATTCCAGATTCCCAGCAAATCATCTTTATAATGCGCTGCCCATTCCCGAACAAGTGCCTGCCCTTTGGCAGGTAAATCACCCTCTATCATTTCCAGCGTTAAAATATCAAATGCACCCATATATTCCCCATATACAGCATGAAAATGCGGCGGATTATGTTCGCTCTACTGGAAATACATCTTGATTATTATTCCATAAAATCTTGAAATTACCGGCATTTCCCCTCCACTTAGATCTCATTTTTACTGCCTTTTTGTTGTGGCATTATTATATCAGATTTTGGCATTGGGCACAATATTGACGCTCTGTCCATTACCATATAAAATGCCCCGCCATTTTGCGGGGCATTCATAATATAAATGTACCTTATATTCTACTGCAATATAGTAATTTCTTTCAGTTCGCTATTTGGTGCGACTTGATGTACGCCGCTATCTTCTTTACGTCCAGCGTATTCTCCGTCATGCCGATGCCAGTGGCGATTCTCACGACTGCAGGCTGTTTCAGCATCGCCTTTTCCATAATATCTTTCTGGAAAAATACATCTTCTGTCCTGCCGTCTGCAATCACTTTCTTCTGGCACATAACAATAATCCGTTCATAGTTATCCGCCACAAACTCCATGTCATGCGTAATAGTGACAATCGCCTTTCCACGGCCTGTCAGTGTCCGGTTCAATTCCGATAGTAGATTCAACCCGTCCAGATCCTGTCCCGCTGTAGGTTCATCGAAAATCATCACGTCGCAATTGCTTGCGATTACCGATGCGATCGTCACGAACTTGCGCATGGACAGCGGCAGATCATAGGGATTTGTCTCCAGATACTGTGTCATGCCCGTCAATTCCGCTGCATCTTTAATCCGCCTGTCACACTCTTCCATATCCACTTTCATTTTCTTCAGTCCATATTCAATTTCCTTGTATACAGTAGAATTAAAAATCTGATCATCCGGGTTTTGAAACACATAGCCGACCTTCCGCGCCATCTGCGCCGTCGTATATTTCTTTGTAGATTCTCCATTGATAAGCACATCACCGGAGCTGGGTTTTGTCAGGCCATTGAGCATCTTCACTGTCGTTGTCTTTCCGGCACCGTTCTGGCCCACAATGGCAATATTCTCTCCTGCTTCAATCGAAAAGCTCACATCATCTACTGCCTGATAACCATTCGGATAGGAAAAAGAGATATTTTTCACTTCAACCAACGCCATTTGTTTTCCTCCTTTTTTCACTTTTCGACCTATCATCCTATCTTCTTCCGAATGATATCTACCGTCTCTGCCAATGTCACCGGCAGCTCTTCCAGTGAAATTCCTTCCTTTTTCAAATCCAATGAAATCCCTGTACACTGTGGGAGTCGGATATGATATTCCTCGCATCTGGGATCAGAAAACACTTCTTTCGGCGTTCCTTCCATTACCACCTGCCCCTGGTCCATCACAACTACCTGGTCTGCATACTCTGCGATCTGTTCCATCTTATGCTCTACCAGGACAATGGTTTTCCCCATGCTCTTCATCAGTTTGATCATTTCAAATACATCATCTGTACTCTGAGGATCCAACTGGGATGTCGGCTCATCGATTACAAAGATATCCTGATTCATGACAAGCACGGCCGCCAGAGCAACCCTCTGCTGTTGCCCGCCGGAGAGTTGATAGGGATTTCTGTCTCTGAAATCTTCTATTTTTGTCAGTTTCATTATCCTGTTTACTCTGTCATCTATTTCCGCAGGATCCACTCCCATATTTTCCAGCCCATATGCCAGTTCCTCATATACCGTATCAGCGATTCCGCTGATCTGCGTAAAAGGATTCTGGAAAGCGAATCCCACTTCCAATGCCGTACTTCCGATCTCTTCCTTTTGTACATCCTTCCCGTTTACCAGTACCTCACCGCTGATATCCCCTTTATAAAATTTGGGAACAAACCCGCGGATGGCATTGCACAATGTTGTCTTTCCACTTCCATTTTTTCCTACCAGTGCGCACAAATCACCTTTCTTCACTGATAAAGACACATTTCTCAGAATATCTTCTTCCGCCGTTGGATACCTATATGTCAAATTCTTTATTTTAATACTATCCATAGAATAATCTTACCTCCAATCGCCAGAATCAATACTCCTATCAATACAACGCGCACTCCTTTGTCCATAGCGGTATCTGCTATTTCTTTCAGCTTTGTCTTTTTACACGGTGCAGAAAATGCCCGTGCTTCCAGTGTAATGGCACGTTCTTCTGCACTCACAAGAGAATTGAGAAGGAGCGGTCCTACAGACGGGAAAAATGCTTTCGCTCTTACTATGACATTGCTGTCTGTTTCAATTCCTCTGGATCGCTGTGCATCCAGTATCGCATTCATCTTTTTTGACATCTGTGGAATGATATTTGTCGTGGAAAGCAATACATAAGTTGCTGAAGGAGACAGCCCTCTCTCTTCCAACACTGCCATTAATTTCTTCATATCGATAATCTTGCCGCCAAGCAAAATGGCCGAGCCTACACCGAGAATACGGGAACAAAGTACAATCGCCTTACTCACCCCTTCTTCCGTTACTGTAAAAATCCACAGGCTCCAGAGCGTCTTCTCTCCTGGAATAAAAAGAGATTGCAATATAAAACAGATGATACATACAAGCACAATAGATTTCAGCCAAAGTTTTGTAAATGCCATACCCACACCGGATACTGCTGCCAGAATGATCATGGCCGCTACGATCAGCAGTGTTATTCTGTAATCAAATAAAACGGAAACGATTGCCAGAACAATAATAAGGTATAAGCTAGTCAGAGGATTCCATGCTTTTAGACCTTTTTGTTTCTTATCCATAGATTCTCTCCTCTATTTTATTTTTTCTCTGCCTTTTCAGCTTTTTCTGCCTTTCTTGCATCGATGAATACCCGTCCATTGGAAAATTTATACAGATAACGGTCAGACAATCCTCTTACTACCAAAAACGGCACCAGGAGAGAAAGGAATTTATCAGGTACTTCCGAAATAAAGTTACCAATGAGCTGCGCCGGCCAGAACGGGATTCCAGCCGATATCATACCAGCGATCATAATGGAGTTTCCACTCGTATCAAACCCGCCAAAGAAAACATAGCTTACGATGACACTCATAATCACTGCAATAACGGAAGCAATAATTGCCGAAACAATAAATTTCCACAGCTTTGTGAACATGCCTTTTCTGGCAAGAATCCCTGTTACGAGACCGAGCACCCCTGCAATCAGAGAGAACGGAAGTAAAGACGGATCTGCAATAGAGTTAATGGCAATACTCAGCAGCCCTGTCAGAGCGCCTACCCAGGGACCTGCCAGAATTGCTACCAGAAAAGTCCCGATGCTGTCCAGATACAACGGGAGCTTCAGTGTAAGCACCAGATTTCCACAAATAAAGTTAATCGCAATCGCTATAGGAATAATCAATATTGTAATTAAGTTAAAATCTCCTTTAATACCCTTTTTATCTGACATTATTTTTCTCCTTTTACATTCATGTTGTATTTTACTATTTCACTGTTTTAAAGTTCTCGTAATGCAAATTCCCTATATTCCGGAAACAGATACCCGAAAAAGATTTCGAAAAATTTCTTCGTATCTGCACTTACTGCCACCTTACAGTTCTGTTTTTTATCCGGGTAATAGAAGGTACGATATACGACGGACGCCCCATCGCACAATCCACTCGTTTCCACATCTACGTAAGCATCTACCGTTTCTGCTACCGAAGAATCCAAAAGGTAAGCAATCGTCAGTACATCACAGAGTTCACATCCCAGTTTTTTCTCTATCTCCCAGTGCCCATCCGCATATACCCTCGTCATCTTATGTATAAATCTGGAAATCGGCGTATTGATCAGATATAGCAGTTCCCTCAATGTGGGACTTAAGAATACATCTGAGGTAGCATCCAACCCTATCATTGTAATTTTACGAAAACCTGCCTGGAACACAATTTTTGCCGCCTCCGGGTCTGTCCAGAAATTGAACTCGGCGTGAGGAGACATATTTCCTCCATGTTCTGCTCCGCCCATAATGACAACTTCCTGAATATTTTTCACAAATCCAGAGTCTTTCTGCACTGCCTGAGCGATATTTGTCAAGGGACCGATTGGCACAAGTGTCAATTCCCCTTTTTCTTCTTCTGCCTTCCGAATCAGGAAATCTACAGCATGTTCTGTTTCAATCTCTTTTTCGGAATCTTCTGCCCCTGCATTTCCCAGGCCGTCATCTCCATGAAATTCTTCACAGTTAATCCGGGCCCGCACCAGCGGCTTATCATTTCCTTTGTATACGGGAATATCCGTCCTTCCTGCAACTTCAAGAATTTTACATGCGTTTTTTGTCACCTTTTCCACATCCACATTTCCGTTTACTGTAGTCAGTGCCAATACATCCAGTTCTTTCTTTGCAGAAAGTGCCAATAAGATCGCTATCGCATCATCAATCCCCGGATCCGTGTCAATTATGATTTTTCTCATGTTTCACTCCTTTCACGGCGCTATGCCTTACTTTTATCTTAAGCTATTCCAATCGTCCGCCTTCCCCCTCCTTCCTGTGACAGACATCCCGGAAAGCCCTTTCGCTGTATCGTTACGATTTATTTTCGATATATTTCATCCTCATACACGTCCACTGCTTTTCTGTCGGGAAGAGATTGTTGCGCTCCATATCTTGTAACACTGATTCCCGATGCATATACTGCAAATCGGATGGCTGGAAGCAGTTCTTTTCCTTCACTCAAATATACGGCAAGTGCACTGATGAAGGAATCAGCTCCTCCTGTCGTATCCACTGCGCCAAATGCAATACCCGGAACATACAGTGAATACTCTGCATTTTGTACATAACATCCCTTTGCTCCCAAAGTGACAATGACATTTTTTACTCCTTTTTTTCGTAAGCATTCAGCCTTCTGTTCTATCGTCCTCTCTCCTGGTACGATTGCATGTAATTCTTTCTCATTGGGAACCAGATAGTCAATACACTCCAGTAATTCTTCTTTGATATATTCTATATTGGAAGGCTTCAATATGACTTCCGTATGACATCGTTTGCAGCACTTCACCGCATATTCGGCAATTTCTTCCGAAATCTCAAGAGACAGCAAACAATATTTTGCGTTCTGGATTAGGTGCTGGAACCGGTTTAGATGGGCAATGTTCAATCCCCGGTTTGCTCCCTGGTATACCGCAATCGTACTCTCTCCGTCCTTATCCAGATTGATATAGGCTTTTCCTGTAGCCATAGATCTGTCAAACGCCACGCCCTCTGTTCGTACATGATTTTCCAGCAGACTGTCATAGATCAGTTTCCCGTCCATGTCGTTTCCCAGGCAGCCAATCATATATACCTGTCCCCCCAGTTTGCCAACTCCTACCGCCTGATTTCCACCCTTTCCTCCCGGAAACTGACGTACACTCTTGACAATTTGTGTTTCTCCGGCTATAGGGATTCTGGACATCTCGATTGTGATATCCAAATTCATGCTTCCGACCACTACGATTTTCTCTCCCTGTCTGTCCCGAACAGGTTCCATAATACTGCCCCGTTCCAAAATAGACGGATTTAGCTCTTTCGCCAATTCTACATGAGTCTCTCCCTGAATCATTTTCATCAGACATTCCACTGCTCTGACACTGACCTCCTCCGCGGGAAGTTCTACAGCAGT
This sequence comes from uncultured Lachnospiraceae bacterium, assembly GCA_910587635.1. Classification (GTDB taxonomy): domain Bacteria; phylum Bacillota; class Clostridia; order Lachnospirales; family Lachnospiraceae; genus VSOB01. The sequence goes on along the minus strand of CAJUNB010000024.1, from coordinate 15,251 downwards.
AACGCCATCTCCCAAGACCTTTAGTAACAGGTCATCTCCTATGGCAATGACCGAAAGTTCATGGGGAACAATCTTCCGGTTTCTGTCCGCAGCCTTGCACAGACAATATGTAATTTCCCAGGATCTACAAATAACAGCTGTTATATTTTCATCCAGACATTCGGGAATCCCCCTCTTTTCAATATCTTCTATCGATTCTCCTTCATAAATCCATGTATTTTTAATCTGAAGATTTCTGCTGTGCATTGCAAATTTATAGCCGTCTGTAATACTGCTGTCTTTCTTGTCAATAATACAGGCTATTTTCTGATGTCCCGATTCCATCAGCCTTTCTGCGGCAAGTCTGCCCGCTTCTGACAGTCTGTAATAAAAAGTAATTTTCTGACGCTCATCGAATCTTCTTGTCTGGCTCAGATATACTGTCATATCTTCAAATTTCCCAAGAGGAAACCATTCTTCCGAATCAATGATAATTCCCGAAACCTTTTTCTGAATCATTGATTCCACGCACTCCATAATTTCTTCGGTATTATCTATATAATGAACAATCAGGTGGTATCCATGCCGGTTGGCAGCACTTTCCACTCCTACCACAATCGCTTCCCGCTCTTTGTGATCTTTTCTGATAATCAATCCGATCAAACAACTTTTCAAATTTTCTTTCTCCAAAAATTTCAAATAAGGAATGTAATTGGATTCTTTTACAACTTCCAGAACTCTAACTCTTGTCTTTTCACTGATATCTTTATCTTTTCCGTTTATCACTTTAGAAACTGTAGATGTAGAAACACCGGCCAGTTTTGCTACTTCTTTAATATTCATACAATTCCTCATTGAGAGATGCTTTCAAAATTATTTTAGGAAACTGATTTAGTCAGATTCTAGCATCCTTGAATATTTATTGCAATATTCCCAAAAAACGAAACTATTTTCCGACATTATGTACAAATTATCTTGTTTACTAAATAATTTTCGCGAAAATTTTTGTTTGTTTTTTAAGAAATTCGGGGTAAAAAAGAGCCCAAAACTGAGTTACTGTTTTGAGCTCTTCTATTTCGCGCATATTTTCTTTCAAGATAATTTATTTTTTCAACACATTAATACGTGCCACAGCACGGTGTAAAGCCGTCTCTGCCCTGGCGATATCTGTCTCCGGTGTTTTGGATACCAGACGCTCCTGCGCACGCTGCAATGCCTCCTGTGCCCTCTCCAGATCGATCTCATCGGGCCACTCTACAATTTCTGCCATAATGGTCACTTTGTCCTGAAGAATCTCCACAAAACCTGCATGCAGAGCTGCCTGTTTCTGCTCGTTCTCTTCCGTAATCGTAAGAATACCCGGCGCGATAATAACCGTTGTGGGCACATGCTCTTTATAAATACCGATCTCGCCTTCCGTCGTATTGAACTCCACCATGGAAGCCTCCCCTTCATAGAAGATGCGATCCGGTGTTATAATTTTTAATAGAAATTTATTTCCCTCTGCCATATATCCACCCCTTATTTCACACGGGCAATTACATCATCGATCGTACCTGCATTCAGGAAATAGCTTTCAGGAATATCATCATGTTTGCCATCAATGATTTCTCTGAACCCACGAATCGTCTCGGCAATAGGTACGTACTTTCCGTCATATCCGGTAAACTGTGTTGCCACAAAGAAAGGCTGAGATAAAAATCTCTGAATCTTTCTTGCCCGGCTAACGATCAGTTTATCGTCTTCCGAAAGTTCATCCATACCAAGGATGGCAATAATATCCTGCAGCTCTTTATATTTCTGCAAAATCTCCTGAACACTGCGGGCTACCTGATAATGCTCTTCCCCTACGATACGGGGATCCAATATTCTGGATGTGGATTCCAACGGATCTACCGCCGGATAAATACCAAGCTCCACAATAGAACGGGACAATACCGTTGTAGCATCCAGATGGGCAAACGTCGTTGCCGGCGCCGGGTCAGTAAGGTCATCTGCAGGTACATAGACAGCCTGTACAGATGTAATGGAACCATTTTTCGTGGAAGTAATACGCTCCTGCAGAGCACCCATTTCCGTCTGCAACGTAGGCTGATACCCTACGGCGGAAGGCATACGTCCAAGCAAAGCGGATACCTCAGAACCTGCCTGTGTAAAACGGAAAATATTGTCAATGAAAAGCAATACGTCCTTTCCACCTTTGTCACGGAAATATTCCGCCATCGTCAGTCCTGTCAGTCCGACTCTCATTCTGGCTCCCGGCGGCTCATTCATCTGTCCGAATACCATAGTTGTTTTATCAATAACGCCGGACTCCTGCATTTCATGATACAGGTCATTTCCCTCTCTCGTTCTCTCGCCTACACCGGTAAATACAGAATATCCACCGTGTTCCGTCGCGATATTACGAATCAGTTCCTGAATCAATACAGTCTTTCCTACACCGGCGCCTCCAAACAGACCGATCTTACCGCCCTTCTGATAAGGACAGAGAAGATCCACGACTTTAATTCCTGTCTCCAAAAGCTCCGTTTCTGTTGATTGTTCTTCAAATGCCGGTGCCGGTCTGTGAATCGGTTCATGATCTACCGTTTCCGGTGTCGGTTTATTATCAATAGGTTCTCCCAGTACATTGAAAATACGTCCCAGCGTATTCTCACCTACCGGCACTGTAATCGGCGCGCCGGTTGCAATCGCTTCCATGCCTCTCACAAGACCGTCCGTAGAACCCATGGCAATACATTTTACTGTATCATCACCCAGATGTTGTGCTACCTCTACAGTCAGTTTCCCGCCGTTTTGTACGGGAATCTGAATCGCCTCATTAATTTCAGGAAGTTTTCCTTCACTGAACTTAATATCCAGGACAGCACCAATGATCTGAGTGATTTTTCCCCTGTTTACTTCTGCCATTTTTCTATTTTCACTCCTTTTAACTGCAGTTCACTAACTGATCGCTTCCGCACCAGCTATAATTTCTGTCAACTCCTGCGTAATAGAGCCCTGTCGTGCTCTGTTATACAGAAGTGTCAGGCTGCTAATCATTTCTTCAGCATTGCTTGTTGCCGAATCCATCGCCTGCATTCTCGCGCCGTTTTCACTGGCTGATGCTTCCACCAGTCCGCCGTAGATCAGGCTTGTTACATATTTGGGAATAATCAGGTCAAGGGCCTCATCATCTTCCGGTTCAAAGTTCATGGGGATCTTATTTCCTTCTTCCGCATCCCCATTCTCACTTCCCGTCTCCACAGGTAGCAGTTTTAAAAGGGTAGGTTCATGACTGACCGTATTTTTAAATGCGGTATAAGCCAGATAGATCTCCCCAATCTCCCCTTCTGCATAAGCTTTCAGCAGTTCCTTTGCAAGCTGCATTGCATCAGGGTATTGAGGCTCTTCTATCATAGAAGAAAAATCCCCCTTCATTTCATAACCATAACGGGAAAGGGTATCCCTGCCCTTTTTTCCAACTGGATAGATAACCAGCTCTTCTTTTTTCAGATCTCCCTTTGTAATCAGTTTAATCACATTGGAATTGTAACCGCCTGCCAAACCTCTGTTAGAAGTAATCACAACTACCGCCTTCTTATCACAGCTTCCCGGTTTCAGATAATGATGGTCGCTGTGGCCGGTTCTCGCAAGCATGGATGTAACGGTTTCATACATGCAGTTAAAATATGCCTTTGACTGTTCTGCACGCATTTTCGCTCTCTGGAGCTTTACCGTGGACACAAGCTTCATGGCTTTGGTAATCTGCTGGGTACTCTGAATACTGACTTTTCGTCTTTTTATGTCTATCATCGAGGCCATAACATATCACCCTTTCCATTTACTTTTTAAATTCTTCAATCGCCTTCTTCAGCAAGTTCTCTGTTTCTTCCGAAATGACTTTCTCTTTTTTGATATTTCCCGGAATTTCAGGGTATTTTGTATCCAGGAATTCAAACAGATCTGCTTCAAACTTCGTTATTTCATCCACTGGTACATCCAGTAAATATTTATTGGTAGCCACATAGATAATGATAACCTGATATTCTACAGGCATTGGTTTATACTGAGGCTGCTTCAGAATTTCTTTAATACGCTCGCCCTGCGCCAGCTTTTCTCTCGTATCCGCATCCAGCTCAGAACCAAACTGTGAAAATGCTGCCAGCTCACGATACTGAGCAAGCTCCACACGAATCGGTGCAGCAATTTTTTTCATCGCTTTGATCTGTGCGGCACCACCTACACGGGATACAGAAAGTCCTGCGTTAACAGCCGGCCGGAAACCGGAATTGAACATCTCTGTCTCCAGATAGATCTGTCCATCTGTAATAGAAATTACGTTGGTAGGAATATATGCGGACACATCTCCTGCCTGGGTCTCAATAATCGGAAGTGCCGTCAGGGAACCTCCGCCATATTCTTCACTCATTCTCGCTGCCCGCTCCAGCAGTCTGGAATGGAGATAAAATACATCTCCGGGATATGCCTCACGTCCTGGCGGACGACGAAGAAGCAGGGAAAGTGTACGGTATGCAGTAGCGTGCTTACTCAAATCATCATAAATGATCAGCACATCTTCCCCATTCTCCATCCACTCTTCTCCCATAGCACAACCGGAATAAGGAGCAATGTACTGCAAAGGAGCAAGTTCACTGGCTGTAGCGGCAACGACTGTCGTGTAAGCCATTGCACCAAACTCTTCCAATGTCTTCACAATACTTGCAACGGTAGACGCCTTCTGTCCGATAGCAACGTAAATACACTTTACGCCCTGTCCCTTCTGATTGATAATCGTATCAATAGCAATCGCAGTCTTTCCGGTCTGCCTGTCTCCGATGATCAACTCACGCTGTCCTCTTCCGATAGGAACCATGGAGTCAATCGCTTTAATACCTGTCTGCAACGGTGTATCAACTGACTTTCTTGTAATTACACCGGAAGCAACTCTCTCAATTTTACGGAACTTATCTGTCTGCACGGGACCTCTGCCATCGATCGGCTGTCCAAGAGCGTTCACGACACGGCCCAGCATTGCATCACCTACGGGAACTTCCACAACTCTGCCGGTTGTCTTGACAATATCACCTTCATTGATATTTTTATGGCTGCCAAGCAGAACGGCACCTACATTATCTTCTTCCAGATTCAGCACCATTCCATATATTTCCCCGGGGAACTCAAGAAGTTCACCCTGCATTGCATTTTCCAGTCCGTGCACACGAGCAATACCATCGGCCACCTGGATTACCGTACCCACTTCTGATACTTCCAGTTCCGAGGCATATCTCTTGATCTGATCCTTTATTACCGCGCTGATTTCTTCTGGTCTTAAATTCATAGATCTATACGCACCTTTCTTAGTTTTGTTACTGTTCAGAACAGCAGTGAAAATTGAGATGCTGTTCAAGCTTAAATAATATGATTCTTTCCAATCATGCCAACTGTATTTTCATCAGCTTTTTCTGTAATGCATCCAGCTTTGACTTAATACTGCTGTCCACTACCCGGTCCCCGATACGGATCACCATACCGCCGATCAGACTTTTATCTACTGTATAATGCATTTCCATCTGCTGATATTTTGTAGTTTCCAGCAGTTTTGCAATCACCAGCTCCCTCTGCGGAACCTTCAGAGCCTCTGCTGTTGTAACATAGACCACGCCGATACCTTTCAGCTCTTTTACCTGATCCAAAAAGTATTGCAGTATACTGTCTATTTCATTGTAACGATCCTTCGTAATGATCAGAGAAAGAAATCCCAGAAGTTCCTTATCCATCTTTCCTTCAAAAATATTTCTCATTACCTGAAGTTTTTCTTCTTTTACAATTTTCGGATGATTTATCAATCTGCTCAAATCCTGATTTTCTGCAAGGATCTGCTGCAGTATACGAATTTCTTCCGTAAAGGAATCCACCTTATTCTCTTCCAGAGCAAGCTCGTATAAGGCTTCTCCATATGTTTTGGAAATCAGCTTAGCCATGTAGTATCACCTATTTCCTTTAACGTTTCTTCTATCAGACTGTCCTGCATTACAGTATTGATCGATGCGGAAACCACTTTACCCGCCATAACAGACGCGATAGAAATCATTTCTCTCTTTACATCATCTGCCACTTTCTTCTTTTCAAGCTCCGCTTCCGTAATAGCACGGTCTCTGATTCTCGCAGCTTCTTCTTTTGCTTCTGCAATAATTTTGGTCTCGTTCGCCAGTGCTTTTTTTCTGGCAGCGCTCAATATTTCTTCTGCTTCTTTCTCCACATTTCTGAGCTTTTCCTCATATTCCGCCTTTAAACGCTGTGCCTCTTCCTGATTCAGCTTTGCATCATCCAGTTCATCTTTGATCTTTTCCTGACGCTTGCGCATCATGTCACGAACCGGATTGAACAGAAAATGAGATGCCACCAAAAACAGCGTAAATACTGCGATCATGCTCAAAACAGCATCATGAAGAAGCTGTGGTGTCAAGTCAAATAAATACGAATCCATGTCTGCCTCCTTTCAAAGATTTTTTTAAAGAGACTTCTTATGGCATTAACGGTTTTACAAATAACAGAAGCATCGCAATCAACAAACCATACAAACCTGTCGTCTCGGCAACGGCCTGACCCAAAAGCATTGTAGAAGTAATGTCTGACTTTGCTCCCGGATTTCTGCCGACTGCCGCTGCCGCATGCCCTGCTGCAATACCCTGGCCTACACCAGGTCCGATACCTGCAATAACGGCAAGGCCTGCGCCAATTGCAGAACATCCTAAAATAAAGTTTGTGTTAAATTCCATTTTTGTTTCCTCCTTAAAATTATAATATCAATTTTGCTATCCTTCTATCGCATCATTTACATATGTCATAGTCAACATACAGAACACATACGTCTGAATTGCCCCGGAGAACAAATCAAAATATACATGCAGCGCAGCCGGCCAGATTATCGCAATCTTGGAAAGCAGTGCATACACCAGTGCCATCATAACCGTTCCTGACAGCACATTGGCAAAAAGACGGAGTGATAAGGAAATCGGTACCGCCAGATCACCAATAATATTAATCGGTGCCCAAAATACCCAGGGATTACACAGTCCCTTTATGACCCCTGATACCTTTTGGTGCTTAAATTTGTTAAAGTGGATGATTGCAAATGTCATCACACCCAACGGGAAAGTTACTCCATAGTCCGCCGTTGGCGGCCGCAATCCAAATAACCCTGAAATATTGCTCAGGAGTATAAAAATAAAAATTGTACCGATATAATTTGCAAATCTGGAAGCATTTTTTCCCATAACACTTTCCACCATACCATCGAGCTTTTCCACAACCAGCTCAACGATATTCTGAAAACCACCCGGTACCTCAGACGCACGTTTCATAACTCTGTTCGCTGCAATACAAAAGGTAACAATAACAAGCAAAACAATGAGCGTACAGATGTGCGTTGTTGTTATCCACAGTTCCTGTCCAAACAGGTTATAGGAAAATACACCGTGGATCATAAAATCCACTTCTGCCTCCTGGGATAACAAAATTCCTTGTCCCATAGATTCACCTCCTTATTTTTAAGACAACTTTATGTGTAATCGGCTGTAGATATGCCGCTACTTTCAAGGTCATAACACCCAGAAATGCCGCAAGTGGGCTGGCAAATTTCCCCCACATCAAAATACCCAACACGGCAATCACCGCACCGTACCGTAAAAGCGACTGTTTTCGCATTACTTTCTGAGCCCCTGCCGCGCCAAGTCCCAGCGCTTCATCCAATGTTTTCCACATATGCCATGCAAGAAACAACGCAAGCCCTACACCAATCCAAAGTCCTATGCTGTACATAAGCTTATTCTTTACGAGCCATACCAATGCGATCTGAAACAAAATGCCTGCTGCCACAATACCTGCTCCCAGCTCCAGCAGCGTATCATTTATCTTCTTTGTCTTTTCTGCCCTTTCCTCCATAGGCCGTCCTTTCTTCTGAATTACTGTAGATCCGTTTTGCCAGAAGAAATACATTTCTGAATCCGGCCAATGCACCCACAAAAAAAAGAAAAACCATACAATAGGAAGTTCCCAGTTTTCTATCCAGAAAAATCCCCAAAAAAGAGCATAAAAAAATGGGGACTAGCATATTGATACCAAACTGACTGACAGTCGCCAGAGCCTGATATACTGTTTTTCTATACTTCACACCATTTCCTCCGCATTTTGGCAAGACCGTTTCTACGCTAAATTATAGTCAATTTTTCCCTTTCTGTAAAGCCAAACCTTCATAAAAAATTAGCTGAATCTTAAGACTTCTTTCGTGAAAAACTGTAAATTATCATTGACTTTTGTCCCATCCAAGTGTAGCATTTTATATATACCTGAAATCATACAGATGGAGCTTGCCATGGACTATCCGATGCTTTACCGGAAAAGAATTATTCCCAATGAATGTGTGCTGCTAAAAGACGATCTGGTCCTCTCCTGGGATGAAGAACGGATTGTGACAAAATGGAACGCCTTAAAGCCTAAAAAAAATCTGCACCACGGTTATTCCTGTTATTTTCTGAAAGCAGGGTATAAAGTCAGCAAGTTCTATCGGGAAGATGGTTCCCTGCTGTACTATTATTGTGATATCATTTCTCATAAATATTCTGACGACAATGCAAGTCTTATCGTCACTGATCTGCTTGCAGATGTCATTATCTATCCTGACGGCTTTGTAAAAGTCGTGGATCTGGACGAAATGGTCCCTGCCCTGGAATGCGGCGGCATTTCTGTACAGGACTTAAAACAGGCTCTTATGAGCTGTAGTCATCTGCTTTCCCTCATCTATGATAAAAAATTAAGTGAACTCACAAAATATATCGAAATCTTTGAATAGATATTAATGCCCTCAGTGAGCAAGAGAACTATGTTCCCAGAATCCTACTACTGAGATTTTTTGCTTTCCATATCTAATAAAAAATATGTCCGCCAATAGAGATACCAGTAAGTCCCGGTATGGGCGTTCTGAAATAAACGCAGTTCCCTACATTGGTCACGCCGCTCATCGCCTCGTCAGCCGCCTGATAGCATTCCGCTGTGGCACGTCCTTCCGCCAGGGCAAGCGCCAGTCTGCCACTCCCTACCGGAGAAAACTGTTTGTTCTGATAGATGACTCCCACTACCGTATCGGGATAGACGCTGCTCATCACACGGTTCATTACCACTGCCCCAACCGCCACTTTTCCTGCGTAAGGTTCTCCACCGGCCTCACAGTAAATCAGTTGCGCCAGAAGTTCTCTGTCTCCTTCTGCAAAAGTGACTTCGGAAATATCTCTCTTTGCAGACTGAGAAGCCAGTTTGGACATAGCCTGTTCTTCCGCCAGCTGCTTTTGCAGCGCAGCAATATTGGCTTCCTGTTCTTTTACTTTTGCTTCATAGGCAAAGGCCACATTTTCTGCTTCTGAAATCTGATCCGCATAGCCTGCTATATTATTAGCGGTGCTTTTCACCATCGCAGCCACTTTGCTCTGCTCTTCTTCCGTCTTTACTTTCAGTTCATCCAGTTCTTCTTTCTGTGCTACGAGCTGCGCTTTTGTCTCCTCAATTTTTTCCTGCGTCTCTATGTATTCTTTCAGCATTTTCTGATCATACTCATGTATTTTCTCAATATACTGACTTTTATTCAGGAAATCCCCAAATCCTTCCGGTGAAAAAAGCATCTCCAGATAGACAGCATCTCCCCTCTCGTAGATGAACTTAATTCTCTTTTTCATACATTCATACTGCCACGCCACTGTCTCTTCTGCTTCCTGCAGTGCAATTTCCGTATCGGCAATATCCTGCTCTTTATTCTCAATGTCACTTTCCAATTCACTTAAATTCTGACTGACCTCTTCCAGATCACCATTTAATATGGAAAGCTGCCCCTGTAGAGAATTCCGCTCTCCCTGCATTCCCTGAATATTTTCCTTTGTCTGCTGCAGCGCAGATTCCGTCTGTGCTTTTTCTTCTTTTGCCTGATTCAGTTTCTCCTGTGTCGTAGTCGCACGAACTGTCCCTGGCGCACTGGCAACCAGAACTACCATAATTAGCAATACGGCAATCTGTCTACCGGCACTTTTCATCCCTTTCACCCCTCCTGGCTCCGGCCTCTACAATTCCAGTCTGATCTTTCGGCCGGTGGGCCTGTATTGATAATATGTAACCCCAGCTGCATCCAGCATTTTTTTGGACGCTATTGTCGAAGGGGAATCTGCATATTTATCACATTCAAATATAATCGATTTAATGCCTGCCTGTATAATCGCCTTGGCACATTCATTACAGGGGAACAGAGAAACATACAGCTTTGCTCCTGTCAGGCTTCCCCCTCTATAATTTAAAATTGCATTCAATTCGCTGTGGGTCACAAATGCATATTTGGTATCCAGCATATCGCCATCTCTTTCCCATGGGAATTCGTCATCCGAACACCCCATGGGAAAACCGTTATATCCCATAGACAATATCTTATTGTCATCGCTTACAATACAGGCACCCACCTGTGTATTGGGATCTTTAGACCGCATACCGGATAGTTTTGATATCCCCATGAAATATTCATCCCAGGAAATATAATCTTCTCTTTTCATAATATACTCCGATTACTTCGTACCAAAAATGCGGTCTCCTGCATCTCCCAGTCCTGGCACAATATAGCCATGATCATTCAGTTTCTCATCCAGTGCCCCTATATACATATCCACATCAGGATGGCTTTCTTTCATCTTTTCAATTCCTTCCGGTGCCGCAATGACACACATAAGATGAATTTTTTTGCAGCCTTTATCTTTCAACATCTGAATCGCTGCAACGCAGGAACCGCCGGTAGCAAGCATGGGGTCCACTACAAATACTTCCCGTTCCGCACAATCCGCAGGCAGTTTACAGTAATATTCAACCGGCTGAAGAGTTTCGGGGTCTCTGTACAGACCGATATGTCCCACTTTGGCCGCCGGAATCAGAGAAACCATACCGTCTACCATACCAAGCCCCGCCCGGAGAATCGGCACAATAGCCATCTTCTTCCCTTTCAGCTCTTTTACTGTTGCCTTACAGATCGGTGTATCAATTTCCATATCTGAAAGTTCCAGATCTCTTGTCGCCTCATAGCACATCAGCATGGCAATCTCACCGATCGTATGACGGAAATCTTTTGTACCCGTTTCTTTTCTTCGGATATAACCAATCTTATGCTGAATCAGCGGATGATCCATAATGATGACCTTTGCCATATTCTCAGCTCCTTTATCATTTCTGTCCTTCTATCAGATCAATTCTTCTCTGATGCCTCTCTTCTCCTGAAAAATCCGTTTCCAAAAATGCTTTTACAATCTCAAGTGCCAGATTTGTTCCTACGATTCCCGCACCAAGCGCCAGCACATTGGCATTATTGTGCTGACGTGTCAGTTTTGCAGATGTGCTGTCCGCACAGAGCGCACATCGGATACCAGGTACTTTATTTGCCGTAATGGAAATACCGATTCCTGTCGTACAGATCACAATTCCTCTGTCGCACGTACCTTCGGCTACCGCCTGCGCTGCAGCCCGTCCAAATACAGGATAATCACAGGAATCTTTTGTTTCACACCCAAAATCCCTGTACTCATATCCTGCTTCTTTCAAATATTTCATGATCTCCTGTTTTAAATCATATCCTCCGTGGTCACTTCCCAATGCTATCATCGTTTTCCCTCCTGTATTTATTAAGTTTCTATCATATGATATCCTGCTGCCTTCAGCAGCCGGTTCATAACAGCTTGTCCGATTCCCCGATCTGAAAATGCTTCGGAATAAATATAAGTCACCTCATCTCTATCAAACTGCCGCAGTATCCCGTACAGGCGTCTCGCAATCATTTCCTCATCTGTCCCTGTGCCCGCACTTACTACAAAGTCTGCGCTATAAAAATCTTTCGTTTCTTCTGTACAGATCACGCCTACTTTCTCACCTGCCAACATCTTTTCCCGTACAAGCCCCTGTATCGTACATGTCACGTCCCGTACCTGCCCGAATACGACTGTCATCTCCCCTTTTGGAGCATAATGTCTGTATTTCATTCCCGGCGCCCGGGGAGCCTGTCCGCTGTCCGCTTCCAGCAATGTTTTGTCTACATCCACTTCCGCCTTCAGAACTGCTTCCAGCATCTCTTTCGTAATATAGCCAGGCCTCAGAATCACAGGCCTTCCTTCCGTCAGATCTACAATCGTGGACTCAAGGCCGATTCCCACTGTCCCTCCGTCCAGTATCATTTCGATCTTGCCTTCCAGGTCTTCCTCTACATGCTCCGCCATCGTCGGACTTGGCTTTCCTGAAACATTGGCGCTGGGGGCTGCAACATACCCTCCCGCCGCATCAATCAACGCAAGGGCAATCTTATTTTGTGGCATACGGATTGCCACCGTAGAAAGTCCTCCGGTCGTCTCCGCCGGGACTGTTTCTGACTTTTTCAATATCATAGTAAGAGGTCCCGGCCAGAAATTCTCTGCCAGCACTTCTGCTTCCGGCGGAATTTCTTTTGCAATCTTTTCCACCGCTTCCCACCTGCATATATGGACAATCAGGGGATTATCGGAAGGCCGCCCCTTTGCTCTGTATATTTTTTCGGAAGATTCTTTCTGCAGGGCATCTCCCCCCAGTCCATACACTGTCTCTGTCGGAAATGCCACCAGCCCTCCTGTCCTTAAGATTTTCCCCGCTTCTTTTATGATACCCTCATCCACGTTCTCCTCTGTAAGAACGGCAACTTTTGTAACTGTCATAAATAATACCCAGGACACTTCCTTTTTCCAATATGATATCAGAAGTTATCTATTTCTAAATTTTTTCAATTTATTATTATTTTGTTACTATTTTATTATTTTACTTTAAATATTGTAATATATCAATACAGATAAAAATTTTACCCCCTAAACCTTAACTATATTGTATCCCAAAATTGATTTATGATATAATTGTTCCGAATAAAAAGCAAATGGCTGCAAAGCAGCCTTTAACCATTCAATATAATAGAGCCAAAGGACAACCGGAGTTTTTTATGATAAAAAAACGACACTTGAACCTTTTCAAATGCCTTATCTTCTTTCTGTTTTCTGTATTTCTGTGTGCATGCGGCTATACCAGAGAAGAAAAGCTATATATGGAAAACGTCGAAGAACTTGGCAGTCAAAACGCTATCAATTATATAAAAGACAAATATGGTATCTCTGCTGAAATCGAAAATATCGAAATATGCAAAGACCGGGAAGAAGGCAATTCATTCCCACCTCCTAACGGGTATGTTTTGCTCTCCATGCGATACCGGGACAAATCATTTACTGTTCAGATCAATGGTGAAAATGAGACATTAGAAGGAATCGATGATTTCCAGTACGAACTTATAACAGCGGATGCCAAAAAATATTTTGAATCTCTGCTTACTTATGAAATTCATGATATTTATCTGGAATATAAAGAAAATATGATATCCGGTGATCCCTATCAGGACCGCCAGAATGTCAATCTTATCAGCGAATACTATGAATCCGGTGACTTGGAAAATTTTTTACAGCAGCATCCCGTCAATATTCGAATTGATGACTGTTCTAATCAAGATTTAACAAAACTGGCCGAAATAAATACAAATGCAGCTTCCTTTTTTGAAAAATATGCTGCAAGCTATCAGACGAATACCATTCTGATTTCCTATAGAAGTAAGGAGGATTATCAAAAAGGTTACTCCCACACATATGGACGCTATGGGCTTTTAACTTATGAGATCTACAATGATGGCCTGTACATTCGCTCCTATGCCGCTTTTGATAAGGATGAAACCGAAACGGCCTGTTTTGCGTTGCAGGAATATGATAATATCATGTTCAGCTATCTCGATCATGGGTCAGACAACGCCCCCGTTATTTCAGATCATCAGACACAGTGGAGAGAAACCGGGGACACCAAGGGAAATCCCCTTTCCAAAATATACTCTGTAATTACAGAGCAGTCCGGTGAGATTACTGTCTACATCCCTGCTGACCAGTTCGAGCAATATGGAAAGAAACCTTCTCTTTTTATCCAACACTATTATGAAAATAAATGGTGGCAATATGATCCGAATCTTCTTTCCACTACAGATAAAAATTATATTTTTTTCGTCTTTCACGGTGTCCATGGAAGTAGTTTCGATTTTGCTGTTTTTTCATGATGCGAATTAACATAACAGCCTTTCCCATAATGTGTTGCATCTATTCATTTAAATACTGCATTATCCCCATAAATACTGCCCACGCAACCTGTTCTTGATAAGTATCATCTGTGAGCAGTCCGGCTTCTTCACTGTTGGACAAAAATCCACACTCTACAATAATGGTGGGACGGGATGTCTTTTTCAGTAAATAATAGCTTCCATTTGCCTTTGCCTCTCTCTTGTTATCCTGATCTATTCTTTGTTTCAGGCTCTGTTGCATGATTTCCGCTGCAGCTTTGCTGTCACTGCTGTCTTTATAATAGAAGACCTGTGCTCCCTTTACATACTCTTCTGGATAACTATTCTGATGAATGCTGACTGTAATGGCAGGAACCGTTTCCTCAATTACATTGATCCTGCGCTTCATATCCTGTACTTTTTTATTTTCTGCCCCGTTATCATAGAGTCCTTCTCCATCTGTCCTCGTCATGACAACTTCGATACCTTCCATTTCCAGAAAAACTTTTACTTTTTGTGCAATCTGCAGATTAATATCTTTTTCCAAAGCCCCATTGATCCCTACCTTGCCCGGATCATCACCGCCATGTCCTGCATCTATCACTACACACCGTCTCTGTACTTCCTCTATATGTCTCCCTGTTACAAACTGTGCTGTCCCTTTTACTGCCAAAATGACCGTCATTACAAGCATGACGGCCATCATCAAATATACCGCTGTTTCTTCAGGTTTCCTGATTTTTTCTCTCCACTTTTCCATACTGTCTGATTTCCGGTTTTATTAATTCATCCTATGAAAAAGTACGGGAAAAAAGACATAAGAATTTCTGTTATCATTTCCGCTACGTAAGTAGCGCAATCAGAACCACCGGCTTAGCCGGTGGTTTGCTCACGCCCTATAAGGGCTTGTTACCGGCACTAGAGTCTAAAGACTCATCGAAAGGCTCGCCAGCCGCAACATCATTTACCCGCCCAACCCTAAAGGGTTCTTCCTACCTGCTTTGTTTTACCGGCTCACCCGTAAACGGGTCTATATACTCTTTGAGTGTCATTTGGTCGTATTCCAAATCCTCTTTTATTTGGCTCTGGATATACTCTTGTATTTTCTTTG
>CAJUNB010000023.1 GCA_910587635.1 uncultured Lachnospiraceae bacterium | reverse complement strand
CACATATGATCAAACTGGCTGCTTTTGAGGGGAGTAAGAAATCTGTATTCAGGGATCGACAGGAATTGTCGGGTTCCCTTTTAAATCAGATGAAAGAAGCTTTCAATTATATTGATCGTTATAATCGTACCCGTGCAGAATTCTCAGGACTGGACCGGTTAGACATGAGAGATTATCCCACGGAAGCAATCCGTGAGGCATTACTGAATGCAATTGTCCATCGAGACTATTCTTTTAACGGTGCTACACTTATCAGTATTTTTGACGACCGAATTGAATTTGTAAGCATTGGTGGTTTGGTGAAAGGTATTGCATTGGATGACGTGATGCTGGGAGTGTCCGCGTTGCGCAATCAGCATTTAGCGAATATTTTCTATCGTCTGAGATTGATTGAAGCATATGGTACAGGAATTCTTAAAATCAATGAGTGTTACGATGATTATGTTGTGAAACCTGTGATCGAAACGACAAGCAATGCTTTTAAGATTACGCTTCCCAATACAAACTTCCATGCAGAAGAACAAAAAGTTCAAAATATCCTTAGAACGGGTGGAGGTACCAGTGCGACAAAAAAGGAAGAACGAATTAATGCTGTCCTAAAACTGTGTCGCAGTAAAGGTTCTATCGTTCGCAGCGATATAGAAATGGGGCTTGGTGTGTCCCAATCTACTGCAATCCTGCTTTTGCGAGAGCTAACTCATGATGGTGTACTGATTAAAAAAGGAAAAACCAAAAATCTGCGATACTACGAGAATAAAAAACGTAGTGACTGAAATTATGCCGTTCAAATATGAGTGCGAAATTAACCGGTTTCGTATCAAAAATACTTAGGTAAAGATGGAGTCGAAGAAAATTCGTTCTCTTGATTTGGTAAACGAAGATCGAGCATATTCTGGTTTTAGAAGGCAAGAAGATATATCCTGTTGTAGTGGCTCAGGTTCGGGCGGGATGTACAGAGCAAGACCGACGGAAAAAGTTGCATACACATGGATTAGTTCAAAGGAAAAATCTTCTCCTTCTAAGCGATAGGATGAATGAAGTGGATTTTCAAGAAATACGTCAGTGAATCCTTAAAACACAGATGGCAAAGAATCTTCACTTGGACATAGTGAAATATCACTTTGATCCTGCAAAGGATAATGTTCCGGTTAATGCAGCCATTGCCAAAGCCAATTCCATGATGCATGATATGGAAAGGAGACCTTATGCAATATACATGGGAGGATATTGAGCAGCACATAAATACCTGTACCCATTGTCCCTTGAGTCAGACGAGACACCGGCCTGTCATGGGACGTGGGAACTATCGGGCAGATCTTATGCTGATTGCCGAAGCGCCTGGAGAACAGGAGGACAGGCAGGGAATTCCCTTTGTCGGGCGCTCTGGAGAAATATTGGATAGGCTTTTGCGGGACTGCGGTCTGAGCAGAGAGGAAATCTATATTACCAATATTCTGAAATGCCATCCGCCCGGTAATCGTGATCCGAAAGAGGAGGAAAAAGAAGCATGTTTTCCCTATTTAAAATACGAAACTTTTCTTCTAAAGCCCAGAATCATCGTCTGCCTTGGAAGAGTTGCTGCCCAGAGAATTATTTCACCGGATTTTAAAATTACCAGACAGCACGGCAGCTGGACATATCGAAAAGATTGTGCGTTGACTGCTACATATCATCCTTCCGCAATTCTGCGGGATCCTTCCAAATATGAGAGCGTGCAGGAAGACTTTCATGAAATTGTCAGAAAAAGGGCTGAATACATATTTATTCCCTCAAATCTCTGACGCTGTCCCGGATAATGAGGTCACTGCCGATCTGAATACAACTGCAGCAGGGAGGCGCATTTTCGATTTTATGTATGAGTAGATCTACGGCTGTCCTGGCGAGTGTGCGCTGGTGTAAATGCAAAGTGGTGAGAGACGGTGAGCTGACAGAGCTGAATTCGATATCATCATAGCCGATGATCGATATATCGTCAGGAATGGCATAGCCTTTTTCTTTAAGTGCTATCATGGTGCCAATTGCAATAAAATCCAGATCAGAAAGAAAGCAAGTGGGCATTTCAAAATCTGCTGGAAGATGGGCAAGTATGTTTTTCATTTCCAGACTTGCGCTCTTCAGATTGGCCGGCAATGTAAATACTACAGGTTTCTGGTATACAAGCTCCGGTTCCAGTGTATAGCGTGCCTTCATGAAGCCGTCAAAACGATGGATAAAATTAGGAATGTCTGTGGAACATTTCAGATAGCCGATATTGCGGTGCCCCAGATGGAAAGCATATTCATAGGCCCGGAAGATGGCGTTGCTGTTGTCCAGAGTGACAGCATCACAGGGGATATTGTCGATATAGCCGTCCAACAGGACATAGGGCATGGTCAGATTTTTATAATGTTCCAGAGAAGCTGGCGTTAGTTCTGTGGCCAGAAGGAGAAGACCGGAGGCATCCTGAGCATTCAGATCGGCAATGTGTGTATCCAGATCTGTACTGGGATCATAGTGGGATATCATGAGAGGATAGCCATATTCTTTGGCGGCGGCCTCCATCGAGGACATGATCTCAGTGAAGAAGGGCTTATCTATAATAATATCGCCACTGTTTTTATGAATCTCAAATATAAAAGTCTTCTGAGGTACCCTTGCTTCTGCCAGTGGCAGCGGACCAGCATGACGGGTGTAGTATGCAATGACTTTCTGGCGCGTTTCCTTTGATACGCCTGGTTTGTTGTTCAGAGCCATAGAAACAGCTGCTGTGGAAATATTTAGTGCGGTGGCAATATCTTTATTCTTTATTTTTCCCATAAGCAATACCTCACTTGATTATTGCATTTATTATAACATAAAATAGGAGAAAAGCAACAGAGGGAACTAAATTTATTTAGAAATTTAGTTCCCTCATAATTTTTTGCATTTCTAAATAAAGTAGAAAAATATAGATGAATTGCACAAAAATTACAAGTGTATTTTGGTTACAATATGATATTTACAAACTAAATAAAGTAAGTTAATTTATAAATAAATTAAGTTAAAAATAAATTAATTGAGTTTGAATGAATCTGAAAAAGTGAATAGTTCAAAGGAACTTAATTGAGTGAAGGAGGAAAAAATGGCACGTATTGTACATGGGAACCATCCATTCAATGTGGCAAAAGATCAGCCTATGAGAATTGGGCATGAACAGTTTGGGTATTTTACTTACCCAGACATTGAATTTTTGAGTCAAAGTGACTTGAATTGTATGTTTATCAGCACGGAGAAGCTGACAATGGGATATTATGAATTTCAGCCGGGAGGACAGTTTGACCCGCCGGATCATCATCCGGGAGATGAATGCTATTACATTCTGGAGGGCCAGTTGACGGAGACAAACTGTTATTCTGGGCAGGCGTGTACTATGAACCCAAATGATGTGCTCCTGATTCCCCATGGGGCGGCCCATGGCGGTCACAATTTCAGTAATCATAAGATGAAAGCTGTCTTTGCATTGGCGCCGAATATGGTAAAGCCAGGCACACAGACATTTCCCACAGACCTGACAGGAAAAGCGAGGGTTCTGAAAGGCGCACAGGAAGCTGATTTCGAACATTATGGAGCGGTGGAAGATAAGAAATACATTGGTTCTATTGATCATGTGGGCAGCTGGCCGGTAGGAGAAGAGCAGCTGAGGGCCATGCCGAAATACTTACGAGTGAGCCGTCCTGACGATCGGCTTGATGTTGTTGTAGGTGAGAAAAACCCGTATCTGATGCGATTCGCATTTAGTACAAAGTACATACACTTTGGAGAACTGATTCTTCCTGTGGGGGGGCCATAGCTGCAGAATTTCTGATCCGGAAAGACATAAAGGGCAGACAGCCATTTATGTAAAATCAGGTGTCCTTTGCTTTATCATGACGAAGACACGGGAGACATTTAAAATTTATCCGGGAGAAGTCATGTACATTCCTGAAAACTGTGAATATCAGATGATGAATTATGAGGCAGAAGCGGCAACAGCGATTTTCGCTATATCAGAACTTTAGAAAGAAACTGAAAATCAGTCTCTGTGTATTTGCAATGAAAAAGGAGAACAGGTATATGGCTGACGATGATACGATGAAAGACTATATATTGGAAGTGAAAGATATTTGCAAGGAATTTCCCGGAGTCGCTGCACTGAAGAATGTAAGTATCCAGGTGAAAAGAGGAACGGTACACGCACTGCTTGGAGAAAATGGTGCAGGAAAATCCACACTGATTAAGATAATCAGTGGTGTTTATTGCCAGACATCTGGTCAGATTTTTGTAAATGGAAAAAAGACAGGGAAAATGACACCGAAAACAGCAATGGATTTGAAAATTGCCGTGATTCATCAGGAGTTGAATTTGGTTCCACAGATGTCTGTGGCCGAAAATGTATTTGTAGGCCGGGAAATTACGACATCTGCAGGAACTGTGGACTACAGAGAAATGGAGCGCAGAACGGAAGATATCTTAAAACAGTTCCATATGCATATGGATCCCAGGGAGAAAGTCTGTGAATTGAGTATTGCAAATCAGCAGATTGTGGAAATTGCAAAGATTCTTTCATTGGATACGGATTTGATTATTATGGACGAGCCGACAGATGTTCTGACAGACAATGAAATCACACAGTTGTTTGGGATCATTCAGAATCTGAAAAAGAATGGAAAGACCATCATTTATATTACTCATCGGCTCGATGAGCTGAAACAGATCTGTGATGAGTTCACGGTACTCAGGGATGGTCAGTTCATACAGACAGGCCGGATCAACGCGTATACGGTGGATGATATTGTCAGGCTGATGGTAGGACGGGAGTTGGAGGAACAGTTTCCGTATATCAGACAGGAAGTAGGAGAAGAAGTATTGCGTCTGGAAAACTGCTCTCGAAAAGGCGTGGTAAAAAACATCAGTTTTTCTGTGAAAAAAGGGGAAGTGGTAGGATTTGCGGGGCTGGTAGGAGCCGGCAGGTCGGAGCTTGCCAGATGCATCTTCGGAGTCGATCCCTTTGAGCAGGGGAAGGTTTATGTTGAAGGAGAAGCGATAGAAATCGGTTCTGTGAAAAAAGCAATAGAAAAAGGAATTTATTATACGACGGAGAATCGAAAAAAAGACGGGATTTTCCAGGATGGAGCTGTTGATTTCAATATGACGATTTCCTGTCTGGACGATATTCTGACAGGAAATGTAATTGGTTAGGCCAAGGGCCTGTTTACCGATATGGAGTTTTTCGAGTTCCGAAAAATGGAAATATCGGTAAACAAATAAACCACCTGCTATGCAGGTGTGATAACAGCTGCTTTAGCTTACAGTAAAAAACCTCCAATGT
>CAJUNB010000022.1 GCA_910587635.1 uncultured Lachnospiraceae bacterium | reverse complement strand
GAGCGGAATATGAGTAAGGAGGGCGAGAGCCCGGATTACGAATATGCCCGACGATCGTGGGAGTGCGAAGCACGGAGCGATCGGACTTTCCGAAAGGAGTCAGGGAGAGCGGAATATGAGTAAGGAGGGCGAGAGCCCGGATTACGAATATGCCCGACGATCGTGGGAGTGCGAAGCACGGAGCGATCGGACTTTCCGAAGCAGGCATAGGTAAAGCAGACGCCTGTGGGCCGGACAAGGGAATATGACCGAAAATCTCAGGAGAACAATATGAATGAAAAAACGGCTAAACTTTGTATTTCACCGGAACATACCATTCTGGAGGCAATCAAAGTATTGGATGAAACCCATGAGAGAATTGTCCTTATTGTAGAGGACGATAAATTAATGGGAGTGCTGACGGACAGCGATGTTCGGAAATGGATACTGAAAAGCCAGAATATGATGGAAATGGTGACGGCAGCTATGACTCAGGATCCGGTCTGTGTCACAGAAGGGGAGGCCCACAGGGCATTGCGCCTGATGGAAGACCATGGGATAGACGCGGTACCGGTAATTGGCAATGACAGAAAACTGCTGGATATTCTGTTCCGCTATGAAACAGCAGAAAAAAAGAGACATTCCGGTGAGCGGATAACAGCCCCTGTCGTCGTTATGGCGGGAGGAAAGGGAACCCGTCTTCGGCCCTATACGCAGGTACTCCCCAAGCCTCTCCTACCTATCGGTACTACGACGATACTGGAGCAGGTCATAGATACTTTTCGGGAAGCCGGGTGTAGTCGTTTTTATATTTCCATTCATTATAAAAAGAATCTGATCAAAGCCTATTTTCAGGATCTCCATCCGTCCTATGAGGTGCATTATCTGGAAGAGGAAGGATTCCTGGGGACAGCGGGAAGCCTGTACCTGGTGAAAGATGAAATGAAGGAGCCCTTTTTTGTAAGCAACTGTGATATTTTGCTGGATGTGGACTATGGCAAGGTAATGCAGTTTCATAAAAAGAATGAAAATGTGATTACACTCGTCACCTCTCTGAAAAATTATACCATTCCCTACGGAGTAATTAATCTGAATAAGGAAGGACAGGTGGAAAGTCTGTCAGAGAAGCCGGAGATGAGTTTCCTCGTAAATACGGGGGTTTATTTATTGAACCCGGAGACGCTTGGTTTTATTCCGAGAGAAAAATTTATGCACATTACAGATCTCATTCAGGTATGCCTGGACAGAGGGAAAAAAGTGGGTGTATATCCGATTACAGAAAAAGCATGGGAAGATATGGGAGAATTTTCCAGTCTGGAAGAAATGTTGAAAGCGAGAGGGCTGCAGGAGTAGACGGCGGAATACGGAAGTAAAGTCAGGCGGAAAAGCGACGGAAAAACGATATGTGGGAGTAAATCTATGGAAGCTTCAGGAAGCGGTAAAAAAATAGCGGTCACGGGAGCCGGCGGTTTTATCGGAAGGGCACTGGTAACTTATTTGCAGGAAAAAGGGGAAGAGGTCATGGCTCTGGATTCCAAAATGCTGGATGTGACAGATGGGGAGGCGGTGAATGCGCTTCCTTTTCGAGAGATCGGGCATATCGTCCATCTGGCGGGAAAAACCTTCGTACCACACAGCTGGGAGGCACCTGCAGAGTTTGTGAAGACCAATACAATGGGGACCTTACATATGCTGGAGTTTTGCAGAATGTATGAAATTCCCATGACTTATATCAGCGCCTATATTTATGGACAGCCGGAGAAAAATCCGATTCGGGAAACGGATATTGTGAAGCCGAATAATCCGTATGCAAAGTCCAAATATATGGCGGAGGAATTGTGTGAATTTTATGCGAGGCAGTTTGGGGTGAAAGTATGCATTATCAGGCCTTTCAATGTATATGGACCGGGGCAGAAAGAGAATTTCCTCATTCCCCAGATTATCACCCACGCCATAAAGCAGGACTGTATTCAGGTGTTGGATCTGGCACCCAGAAGAGACTATATTTATCTGGACGATCTGCTGGAGGCTATCTGGCAGACGGTAGATCAGGTACAGGAATATGAGGTATTCAATATCGGTTCCGGAGTGTCCTATTCGGTGAAAGAAGTCATTGAGAAAGTGCAGGACATATTGGGAAGTGAGAAACCGGTAGTGTGTAAAAATGAAACAAGGAAAAATGAATTGAATGATGTGGTGGCGGATATTACCCATGTCAGAGAAGTGCTCGGGTGGCGTCCGGCTCATAGTCTGGAACAGGGATTGCAGGAAATGATTGAAAAAATGACAGTTCTGTCTTAATATACAAAGACATGAAAGGGGAAAATGAGCAGGATGAAAATGACATTTGTGTCATAATACAGGAGAGAATATGGCATATACATCGGAAAAGGAGAAGGGTATGAACTGGAACAGGCATAAGATCTATATCATAGCGGAAATAGGCGGTAATTTTACTACTTATGAAGAGGCAGTGAAACTGATAGATGCTGCTAAGCGTTCGGGCGTGGATGCAGTGAAATTACAGACTTACAGAGCAGAGACGCTGTCCAGTAAAAAGGCGGTATTCGATATGGAAAACACGGGCGTGACGTCTCAGTTCGATATGTTTGACGAGTATTCTATAAATGAGGAGATGCATCATAGGATTTTTTCCTATGCAAGAGAAAGTGGACTGGATATTTTCTCCTCTCCTTCTCATAAGAGCGATGTGGATATGCTGGAGAGGCTTGGATGCGATGCCTACAAGATAGGTTCTGATGATGCAGTCAATCTGCCTCTTTTAAAATATATCGCGGCTCTTGGTAAGCCGGTAATCTATGCCACGGGTATGTGCACGATGGAAGAGGTGAAGGAATCTGTAAATGTCATGCTAGCGGAAGGGAATAGCCAGATCGTCATTTTACATGCTATTACAGCCTATCCTACCCATCGGGAGGATGTGAATCTGAGAGCTATGCAGACATTAAAGGGGGCGTTTCCACAGTTGGCAGTAGGATATTCCGATCATACGATGGGGCCTACTGCATGTATCTGTGCTGCAGCCATGGGGGCGCAGATGCTGGAGAAACATTTCACCTGTGATAAGCAGGCAAAGGGCCCGGATCATATGCACTCTGCAGATCCGGAAGAGATGCGGTATCTGGTGGACAGTGTGAGAGCTTTTGAACTAATGAGGGGCAATGGTATCAAGATGCCCGCCAGATCGGAAGGAAGTACAAGGCTGAATAATCGGAAGAGTGTGGTGCTCTGCCAGGATGTGAGAGCTGGTGAAAATATCAGCAGGGATGCGGTAGATATCAAGCGTCCGGGATATGGTATCCAACCGAAATATCTGGAACAGATCATTGGCAGAAAGGCAGTTCGAGATTTGAAAAAAGAAGATATTCTCATGTGGGAAGATCTTGCGTAAAAGGACAGGAGAGAGAACGGGGACTTTAGGTATAAGATTCGATTAAGGAGGAGATAGCATGAATGTACTTGCGATTGGTGCCCATTTCGATGATATTGAACTTGGTTGTAGCGGCAGTCTGAAAAAGCATGTGGAAAAGGGAGACAAGGTAATCCTTTATGTGGCGACAAGCTCCGGTTTTTTCAGCCCGGATCATGTGAGGGTACGGAGTGATGAGATAGCGATGGAAGAGGGGATGACAGCGGCGGGACTAATCGGTGCAGAACTGATGTGCGGCTGTTTTGAGACATTGCATCTGGAATTTGAAGATGAGTTGAATGCACAGCTTGTCAGTATTATAGAAAAAGAGAAAATCGATTTGATCTATACCCATCATAAAGATGATGTGCACCATGACCATGCCGCGCTTGCAAAGGCAAGTTTTCATGCAGGCCGTCATGTTCCAAGGATATTGGCTTATCACAGCAACTGGTATCAGTCGGATATGCGGTTTTCACCGGATTTTTATGTGGATATTACGGATACATGGGAGACAAAGGAAGCTGTCATCAAAGCCCACAAGTCAGAATATGAGAGAGTGGGCAATGCCTGGATTGATTACTTTAAAAAGGAAGCCAGAAATAACGGCATTGTATGTGGTGTGGAGCTGGCAGAGGGTTTTCGGTGTATTAAGTGGCTCGTCTAGTGTGATGGTTTGTTCTTTTCAGGGAGGAAAATATGACAGGAATTATTATACAGGCAAGATGCGGTTCTACCAGGCTGCCGGGAAAAATTTTAAAAGTTATCCATGACAGGACTCTGCTGGACCATATTATAGACAGGCTGAAGGCATTGCAGGAAGAAGCTGTCATCGTCATTGCCACGAGTACACTGCCCGGGGATGACAGGGTAGAGCAGTTTTGCAGAGAAAAGGGAGTATTGTGCTTCCGGGGGAGTGAATCCAATGTGCTGAGCCGCTATTATGAATGTGCCCGGGAGCAGGGATTTGATCATATCGTCCGTCTCACGGCTGACAACCCCTTTGTGGATGTGGAAGAAGTGGACAGGCTGATTGCTTTTCACAAAGAGAGTGGGAATGATTTCTCAGAATCTTTTTCCCAGCTGCCTATCGGTGTGGGGGCAGAAATTTTCTGTTTTTCCGCACTGGAGGAGGATATGAAAAGAGCCAGTATGCCCCATCATTTCGAACATGTGGATGAATATATTCTGGAAAATATGGACAAGTTTAAGACAGGTACGCTGCGGGTGGAGGAAAGTAAAAATAGGCCGGACGTTCGGCTGACAGTGGATACCCAGGAGGACTATGAAAAGGCCTGCTATATTGCGGCCCATAGTAAAACCGGGTTGGCAACGACACAGGAGGCAATCAGTTTATGCTCGCAATTTGTATAGAATGTTCTCATCAAAGAGGAATGGGACATCTGTTTCGGGCACTGAATTTGGTTTCTACGCTGAAAGAGAAAAGAGAGCCCTATATATTGCTCGTCAATCGAGATGAAACCGCACTTTCCATTTTGCGGGAAAAGAATATTATGCCTGTCATTGTAGATCTGGAGGATATTTCATCTGACTGGGAAGGAAAGCTGATTCGGGAGAAAAAAATCACAGTCTGGCTCAATGACAGACTGCATACAGGAATAGAGACAGCGGAGCATGTAAAGGCAGAGAAGATTCCGCTCTTTACAATCGATGATATGGGCAGGGGCGCTGCATTGGCGGACGGCAACTTTGCCAGTCTGATCTTTGAGGGCAGAGACAGTATTCCTGGGAAAAAAGTATATGCAGGCAGTGATTATCTGATCTTAAATCCTGAGATTGCCAGATATCGGCGAAAAAGAGATAAATTAGAGACAATACTGGTAACATTGGGAGGCAGCGATACGTATGGCGTGACACTGCCCGTTATTGATTTTCTGAAAAATTGGGAGAAAGAGACAGGGGTACATAAAAAGGTATCCATATTGATTGGACCTGGCAGCAGAATCAGAGAAGAGGCTGAGAGAGCCATAGAAGGGACCGGGTTCACATTGCTCTCCGGGGTGGCTTCGCTGATAGAATTGTTTTCCAGATTTGACTTTGCCATAACAGGCGGGGGTGTGACTGCATTGGAGGCGGCTGCTTCGGGGCTGCCCTGTATGGTGGTTGCCAATGAAGTACATGAGATTCAGATTGGACAATATCTGGAACGAAACGGCTGTGCTCTGTTTGCAGGCTACTATAAAGAGATGAATCCGGGAAGAATAAAAGAGATGGAAGAAGTCGGAAAGATAAGTGAAATGAGTCAGAGAGGACCGGAAACAGTGGATTTATCGGGGGCGGAGCGAATCTGTTCTGTAATATACACGAAAGCAATAACCAGTGCGAAGACCTGATGCCCGGTAAGAAAACAGCAGGTCTTCTGAATGGATACTGCAAAACGGAAGGGAAATCATATGAAACAGGAAGAAAAAACAATTGTCATCCATCAGCCGGATTTTATGCCGTATCTGGGATTTTTTGACAGGCTGCTCCATGCAGATACGTATGTGGTATTGGAGACGGCCCAGTATGTGAATGGAACGAGTAAAAGCTGGATGAACCGGGATAAGATCAAGACGGAAAAAGGAGAACAGTGGATTACAGTATGTGTGAAAAAAGCGCCAAGAGAGACGAAGATCAAAGATATCCTTCTGATTGATGACGGTAAATGGCAGAAAAATAACCTGGGGCTGTTTCATCAAAATTACCGGAAAGCAGAATACTATAGAGAGATTATGCCCTATGTGGAAGCTTTGTATGGGAAAAATTATGACTATTTTTGGGATTTCAGCTTTGCCTCTATTAAGATGTTAATAGAGCTGTTTGATATCGATATAGAGATTATCTTTTCTTCGGATCTGAACCCGCAGGGAAAAAATAATGATATGATTGTGGATATTATGAATAAGCTGGGAGCCAGGACCTATCTGTCAGGGACAGGCGCGGCGGATTATTACGATCCTGCCGTGTATGAAAGAGCGGGAATCAGGGTGATCTGGCAGGAATTTGTTCATCCGGTCTATCCTCAGCAGTTCGGAGCTTTTATTCCTTATCTGAGCAGCATTGATCTGTTGTTTAACTGTGGCATAGAACAGTCCCGGAAAATATTGAGAAATCCCGGGGGAAATGCATGAGCAGAAAACGCGAAAATATACTGGTTCTCATATTGGGCGCCGTGGGATTGGTTTTTCTTGTAATGATGACAGTGGAGACTGTGCATCCGACAATTATTGGAGATGAGACATTTTCCATGAAGCTTGTGGAGAACAGCTACAGGGATATTGTATCATTGACAGCAAGGGATGTGCATCCGCCTCTCTATTATTTTCTGCTGAAAACCGTTGTGGAGGCAGGCTCTGTAATTTCAATAAATCCGGTTACGGCGGGGAAATTTGCATCAGTGCTGCCCTTTTTGCTGCTTGGTTTTGTGCTTTGTACAAAAGTCAGGAAGCAGTACGGAAAGACCGCTGCGGCACTTTCCCTTGTGTGTGTGACGGGGATGCCTCAGATGATGAAGTTTGCAGTGGAGATTAGAATGTACAGTTGGGGAATGCTCTTTCTTGTTCTGATGTGGCTGGCATTTTGTGACATTGTGACAGGGCAGGGAAACTGGCGGGCCTATATATCTTTTACAGTATGTGGTCTTTTCGCTGCCTATACTCATTATTTTTCCTGTTTGGGGGCGGGATATCTGTATCTGGTTTTGTTTATTTACTGCCTGACGAAAGAACAGGGAAAGCTGAAATATTGGCTGGGATGCAGTGTGGCGACAGTCATATGTTATCTCCCCTGGCTCCCCGTTCTATGGAGGCAGATGAATGGCGTACAGGAAGGATATTGGATTGAAGAGATATCCTTCAGGACACTGGTGGATTATTTACAGTTTTTATACAATCCGGCAGTCTATGTCTATTATAGCGGAACGATACTGGGAATCATAACCTTTCTGCTGGTGGCGGCGGTGACAGTGGGGATACCGTTTTATACAAAAAGAAAGGGCGATCAGAAGACAGATTTGATGCCAAAAGACGGAGAGAAAGATTGCAATATTTCTTTTTGCATCCTGGCAGGAGCCGGGCAGCTCTTTTTTGTCATCGGGTTGGGCGTTTTCTTTTCTCTGCTGATCAAGCCGATTTTGGTACAGCGGTATTTGTTTTTCTGCATGGGGGTATTCTGGATGGCCTTTGCCATCGGAATTTCCCGGCTGAAAAATGAAAAACTACAGATCGGAATTTCGGTATTTTTGCTGATTGTGACTTTTTTAAACGGAAAAGCGTTTATTCGAACAGAGGAAGAGAGCCGTACCGGGTGGCTGGAACTGGAGCATGTTCTGGAAGAGGTAGGGAAAGAGGATGTAATACTTGGTAATTTCGGCCAGGTCAGACTTGCCCTCAGCTACGCTATGCCCGATACAAAGGTATGTTATTACTGGCGTCAGAAAACGGAAGACCTGTTCCTGGAGATGTATGGGAATCTGGAAGATACAAGAGATGAGGAGGCCATCTTTTCTCATCTGACAGACAGAAACCGAATCTATTATTTTGATACCTTTCAGATAGGAGAATTTCATCTTCAGGAAGACTGTACAGAAAAAAATATTGTATTCACGGATATGGGGACATGTCTGATAGAAGATATCCCGGTACGAATCTACAGGGTGGAGAGAGGAGAATAACATGCTGACAAAAGATCCGGTAAGCTGGTTTCAGGAAAAAATACAGGCGGTCAAGCCTCCTGTCAGATGGACATTTGCGCTGACAATATTGGCGGGAATTTTGACTCATTTTTACAATATGAGCAACAAGTTTTTCAATTATTTCGAAATGGGTAATATTTTCTCCAAAATGCCGTTCTGGCAGGGAGACACGGTGGCGCTGGGGCGATGGTTCATGCCTGTGGCTACGAATCTGTTTACAAGCTTCAGTATGCCGGTGTTCAATACGCTGATCAGTCTGCTGTATGTGGCTCTGTCAGCGGCCCTGATTGTAGATTTACTGGAAATACGTTCCAGAGTATACGGCGTACTGTTTGGCATTGTTTTCGTGACGTTTCCGGGGCTGACCTGTGTGTTTTCCTATGGGGTGAACTGTGATGAGATTACCCTGGCCCTTTTATTGTCCATTGCGTCAGCTTATGTCTTTTATAAATGGAAATTCGGTTTTCTCTGGGGTGCTGTTTTCCTTTGTTTTTCTCTGGGGGCTTACCAGCCCTATATGTCAGCTACGATAGGCGTCATCTATATGATGCTCTTTCTGAAGGCATTTCGGGAGAAAAATGACTGGAAATCTTTTCTGGCGCAGGCCTGCAGGGCAGCTGGAATGCTGGCACTGGGATTTATCCTGTATTATGCTGTCTTGAAACTGGCTGTGATGGTGACAGGGGTAAGTCTCAGTGATTATCATGGGGTGGACAGCATGACGAGTTTCACGCCCAAGGGTCTGGCAAAGGGACTTGTGTATACCTACGGGTATTTTCTGTCCTATTTCTTTACCACATCCTACACTTTTACAATAGATCGTATCATATGTAATGTGATCGGCGCGGTAGCGTTTCTGGGAATATTGGTGAGAAGACTGCAGGTGAAACGGATCGGTGAGACAGAAGGTACAAAGGAAACAGATGGGAAAAAAACAGATCAGTGTTCCAATCTTCTGCTTTTACTGCTTTTTGTTTTTCTTCCACTGGGAGTCAATGCGGCGCCCTTTCTGATGGGAGATCGGGTAGGCGCGGGAGTGGACAGGTACATGATATTTTCCCTCATGTTTTTGTGGGCACTGCTCCTTGCGATGCTGGATGAATGCAAAAGTGAAAAGATGACATTTGCGTCATTAAAGGCAAAGAATTTTATGCAGTGGGCAGGTGGACTTGCTGTGGCGGCCACTGTTCTGTCGGGATTTCTGATATGTAATCAGGCGTATCACAGGATGGAAGCCATGACGGAGACGACAGGTGCTCTGCTGAACCGGATTGTGGCCCGAATGGAAGCGCATCCCGCATGGGACAGAGAAATGCCGGTCTATTTTGTCAATTGCAGGGCCCTGGTCAATCAGAACTATGAAGTGGAAATACCGGAGTATGATAAATTACAGAATATGCCGGGAACATTCCTGCGGTCTTCCTACAGTGAAGAGGCCGTAGTGGACTATCTGGAGGTGTATCTGCATTTTCCGGTTCAGGAAGCGACGCAAAAGCAGCGGGAGAAAGTAGAAGGTAATCCGGCGTTTGCCCGGATGGAGAGCTATCCGGCGGAGAGCTCGATACAGGTAATCGACGGTGTTATGGTAGTGAAAATCAGTGAAGGTGAAGAATATTAATGCAGAGCTTGTCAATGAAAGAGCTGTCAGTGGGACAGAAGGCGGAAAAAGATTTTATCGTGACAAAAGAAACGGGAGTGGCATATGCAGATGTGTCAGGGGATAAAAATCCTTTGCATCTGGATGAGAACTATGCGAAAAATACGAGATTCGGCAGGAAAATTGCCCATGGAATGCTGCTGGGGGGCTATATATCCGGGATGATAGGGATGGAGCTGCCGGGAGAAGGCTGTATCTATATGAAGCAGGAGCTTACGTTTCTGCGTCCGGTGTACTACGGAGATACGATTCGGGTGGAAATTATCGTATCAGAGCTGCAACAGGAAAAAAAGCGTGCAGTCCTGAGTACAAGCTGTTATAATCAAAAAGGCGAGCAGGTCATTGCGGGCAGCGCTCTTGTAAAACCGAAGGAGGACTGAATATGCCGGTATTATCATATATGGACAACATTTTTAAATTGAGTCACTGTTTTGTCAACAGGGATTACAGCAGTATCCGGGATGAGATATTGTCCATGAAGGAAGAACTGAATTACAGATATGAAGAGGGCGGGGAAGTCTGGGGATATCGGATTACGAAAAATATGCCCGTTTCCAAACTGTATGGATTTGATGCCTATGTGGTACGGTTTTATTTTACGAAAATTGATACGCTGCACAATGATCATCAGGAGCAGATTATGGAAAAGGTGTTCATTGCCCTGAAGCGTGAAATGGAAGTGTGCAAGGGATATTACAATCTCCGTCTCCCTGCTCATGTGGTGGATGTGTTGAAAGGATTCAATAAATATATGCCGGGGGGTATCTTCTGCGGTGGCACGGTAGAGCAGGTGGTAAGTGGGAAAAGAGTAGAAATCCAGGAGAGAGAAGGCATCCGGGTATTTTTTGCGGCCCGGGAATATCTGAAGGAACACAGAGAACAGCTCCTCCAGATGACCTATTCTTCCTTTGCCTCTTACCAGGGACAGTACCATATTTCTTCCGTGACGGATGAAAAGGCGGGCGTCATTTACGAAAACTGGATCGAGAGTTATTTTGAAAATTTCGAAGATAATCGAATCTTTGTCGTGGAATATAAAGGAGAACCTATTGGCTTTTGTACAATAGGAGAGGATGCTCATGTAGTGGAAGGACAGCTTTCCGCCATTTCTTCCAATCACAGAAAGCTGGGAGGTTATCGTACGCTGATCTCTTCTCTCATTAATTATGCTTATGATAAGGGAAAGAGCTTTACAGCCAGTACCCAGTTCGATAACTATATCGTACAGGGAACATGGAACTCTCTTGGGATGAAACCGTATTTTTCGTTTTATAATATACATTTTGACAATCGGTGATAAAGAGTATCGGACAGAGACTTCATAATGAGAATGGTTATCTGATTTGAGAACATAAGAAAGAGAGGGGAGCTTCCCTGTATGGATGATATGGTAAGTCAGGCTGCTGGCAGTCAATCTGCTGGTCTGTCCGCGCATCAGTGTACCACTTTATATCTTGTATTGCCCTGCTATAATGAAGAAGAAGTGCTTATGGATACGGCGGCGGCGCTGGAAATAAAATACAATAAGTTAATGGAAGAGAAAAAGATCAGCCGGGAGAGCAAAATCATGTTTGTCAATGACGGTTCCAAAGACAGGACATGGGACATCATTACAGAGCTGTTTCATCGAAATGCTGTTTTTTGCGGTATCAATCTCTCCAGAAACAGAGGGCATCAGAATGCGGTACTGGCGGGGTTGATGACAGCCAGGGAAAAGGCGGATGTGGTGATCTCTATTGATGCGGATTTACAACAGGATATCGAGGCCATTGATCTGATGCTGGAAAAATATGAAAATGGCTGTGATGTTGTCTACGGTGTGCGCAACACACGGAGTACGGATGGGTTTGTGAAGAAAAATACAGCTCTTGGTTTCTATAAGCTGATGCAGATGATGGGATGTGAGGTCATTACGAATCATGCGGACTATCGACTTATGTCAAAACGGGTCATAGAGAGTCTGGCGGAATATGGAGAAGTCAATCTGTTTTTGCGTGGACTGATTCCCACCATCGGCTATCCGTCGGATGCGGTCTATTTTGACGTAAAGGAGCGACAGGCAGGAGAGTCTAAATATACGATGAAAAAGATGCTCTCTTTTGCGGTGGACGGCATCACTTCCTTCAGCATCAGACCGCTTCAGCTTATCACGATACTGGGTTTTCTGATGTTGATCGTCAGCATTGTTATGGTGGCGGCGACGATTTATGATTATTATACGGGGAGGACTGTACCCGGATGGGCATCCAGCTATTGCTCCACATGGTTTATCGGAAGTATACAGCTACTGTCACTGGGGGTAATGGGAGAATATATCGGGAAGATATATATGGAGACGAAGCACAGACCCAGATATCATATAGAAGCGTATCTGTGGAAAGACGGACAGGAAAAGGAAGAATAATCAATGCAAGGCAGAAAAAAAGTCTTAACTGTGATATTTACTGTTGTTGCGTTCGTTCTCACAGTATCTTTTGCCCATAAGACAAATCAGGTGCTGATGAGAAAGACAAGCTGGAACAGGATGCAGGATTTGATTGAAGGAGAGACAAATAAAGATATACTGTTTGTAGGGACGAGTCATGTGATGGACGCGATCGTGCCGATGGAGCTGTGGGAGCGATACGGCTATACCTCCTATGTGCTGTGTGCGGAATACAATGATATGGAACGGAATATCCCCATGCTTCGGCTGGCGCTTCAATATACACAGCCTGAGTTGGTGGTGCTGGATATTGATAACTACTGGGAGAAGAGCCCGGAAGATAAGACATTGATCGGATATCACGAATTTGCAGATGCTTTTCCGCTCACCTGGGAAAAATATGTGACGACACGGATGCTGTATGGGGAAAATAAGAGCGCCAGAAGAGAAATCCTGTTTCCTTTTGTCCTGTATCACAACAGATGGAACGACTTGTCCAGAAATGATTTCAGAGACGAGGTAAGTGACGATTTCTGGAGAGGGTATGAATTTGCCACCGACAGTATGGCAGTGGCGATGGCGGATCCTGTTTCCCGCTCGGACGGGGTATTGCCGGATGTCTATGGGGTCGCAGCGATAGAGCGCTTTATTGTTGAATGTAAAAGCAGGGGAATCGATGTATTACTGATGACGGCGCCCTTTGGAGCCAGTACACAGGAACAGGAATATTTACAGGGAATCTATGAGATTGCGGAGCGAAATGGAGTGCCCTATGTCAATATGTTGGAAGATCCGGAAGTCATCAATGCCAATACGGACTATCGGGACGAGGGGCATATGAATATTTCCGGTGCCGTGAAAGTGACAGACTATATCGGGTCCTATATCAGTAAGCAGTATAAGATTACCGATCTAAAGAAGGACGAGTCATACGGAACATGGCAGGAGGACTATGAGGAATATCGGGCATATATTCGAGAGGCTATTGTCAATGAAGGAGAGCTGGAACGACTACTCATACTGGGTGCCAGTGATAAGACGGACAGTACGGTCTATATCAATATAGATTCTGAAGTAGCTGAATACGGTCCATATGTGGCTTTGCCCTGGCATAGTGCAGTACAGACAGAGACAGATCCGAAGACGGTGAAAGCATTTCGAATCGGTGCTTTGCTGAACAATATGGTATCCTGTGAGAAAGCACAGCCCTTTGACTGGCAGGAGGAAACATATGTAAAACTGGGCTATGAAGGGGATGATGGAAGCATACTGGGTCGATTCCAGCCAGGAGATATCTATATCGCTTTCTATGACAAAAGAACAGGAGAACTGATCTGCGAGAAAGCATTCCGGCAGGAAGCAGACGGATCTGGATTTGTGGAATGTGAAAGAACTGAGTAGAGTTTTATTCTTTGGGGTAGGTGCCAGAGAATTATGTGAGTGTATTTATCTGAATTGTAACACGAAGGTATAGATAGTGAAAGAAAAAGGAGGAACTGTATCATGAAAGAATTACTGGAAATTTTGCAGGGAATTAAACCAGAGGTGGATTTTGAGAAAGAAAAGGGGCTGATCGAGGATGGGATACTGGATTCCTTTGATATTATTTCCATGGTAAATGCTCTGAATGAACATTTTGAAATAGAGATTACTGTGGCGGAACTTCTGCCGGAAAACTTTAACGACGTGGAGGCAATCTGGAACCTGGTACAGGAAATGAAGGAGAACGGTTGATTATGTTATATAATGTATTGCAATATCTGGAAAAGACAGAAAAGAGACTTTCCGATAAGACTGCCTTTACAGACGGAGAGACAGGACTGACTTTCCGGGAACTGGGGGAAAGTGCCAGGGCAATCGGAAGCGTACTTGCCGAAGAAATTTCTGTCAGAAAACCGGTAATCGTTTTGATGGAAAAGACGGCGGACTGCATTGCCGCCTTTCTGGGAGCAGTCTATGCGGGATGTTTCTATGTGCCGCTGGATTCCAAGATGCCGGTGGACCGGATGCAGCTGATCATTGATACGTTGCAGCCTGCGGCCTTGATTTACGATGAAAAAAATGAAAAGACACTGGATAAACTGCAGCTGAACTGTGGACAATTTCGTTACGATCAGTTAGTGAAAGGAAAAGTTCAGGCGGACAGACTGGAAAAGATACGTAATCAGGCAGTGGATACGGATCTTCTGTATGTGCTCTTTACAAGCGGTTCCACAGGAGTGCCGAAAGGCGTTTCGATCTGTCATCGTTCCATGCTGGACTTTACGGAAAGCTCCTGCGAGCCTCTGTATCTGGATGAAAATACAAGATTTGGCAATCAGGTACCCTTTTATTTTGACATGTCCACGATGGAAATTTATACGACATTGAAAATGGGTTCCAGTACCTATATCATTCCCCGGAAATGTTTTCTCTTTCCGAAGCTGATGATTGAATATCTGGAAAAGTATGAAATCAATACGGCATTTTGGGTACCCTATGCCTTTTTGCAGTTGTCCAATGCACAGGTGTTGGATGCAGAGCGGCTCCGGGCGCTGAAGTACATCTATTTCTGCGGGGAAGTGATGCCCTGTAAACATATGAACCGGTATCGCAGGGTGCTACAGGATGCGGTATACTGCAATTTGTACGGGCCTACAGAGATTACCAATGTATGCAGTTATTACATGGTGGACCGGGAATACAGAGATGATGAAAGTCTGCCAATCGGGATTCCCTTTCCCAACACGAGAATCTTTATTGTAAAAGATGATAATACGGAGGCAAAACCGGGAGAGGTGGGAGAAATACTCATTGGTGGCAGTTGCCTGTCTCTTGGCTATTA
This sequence comes from uncultured Lachnospiraceae bacterium, assembly GCA_910587635.1. Taxonomy (GTDB): domain Bacteria; phylum Bacillota; class Clostridia; order Lachnospirales; family Lachnospiraceae; genus VSOB01. The sequence continues at coordinate 4,889 of CAJUNB010000022.1, read as the reverse complement.
TAACAACAAAGAAGTCTCAGCCAGAAGCTTTGTACAAAATCCTCTTCACGATAATTTCAGGGATATGGTATACAGGACTGGTGATCTGGGAACGTTCAACGAAAAAGGAGAGCTGCTTTTTTTTGGACGGAAAGATTATCAGATCAAACATCAGGGGTACAGGATTGAACTGGGAGAAATAGAGACGGCTGTTTCTTCCATTGAAGAAATCAAAAATACATGTTGCCTTCATGATGAGGACGGCGATTATATCATCTGTTGTTATATCGGAGACATTACAAACAGAGATATTCTGCTGCGACTCAAGGAGAAAGTACCGTCCTATATGCTGCCCGATAAATTCATGCAGAAAGAAGTCTTTCCTCAGACATTAACAGGAAAGATCGATAGAAAAGAACTGCGGAAAGAGTACGAGGCGCATAAAAATCAGGAGAAAACAAAATGAGTTTGTTGTCCATAGAATTTTTCTGCTTTTTGATTGGGTTACTTTTTCTCTATTATATCGTACCTGTCCGGCTTCGATGGATCGTTCTTCTGGCAGGAAGCGTTGCGTTTTATATGTTTTCCGGCTGGAAATATCTGATTCTCGTTATCTTTACTACAGTCACCACTTTTTTGGCTGCCGGTCGCCTGGAAGGGTTGAACGGCAGGATAAAAGAGGATGTCAAAAAGCTGGCGGAAAAGGAAGAGAGAAAGCGGCTGAAAGAGAAGCTTGTCAAACAGAAAAAAGGTATTGTGGCGGCGGTACTTATTACAAATTTTGCCATTCTGATGCTGTTTAAAACACCGTTGTTGAGGGAGAGATTTTCGCTTCTTCTGCCTCTGGGGATTTCCTTTTATACCTTTCAGACGATTGGATATATGATCGATGTCTACCGGGGAAAGTTTTCGGCGGAAAAAAATATATTCAAATATGCTGTATTTACCATCTATTTTCCCCAGATCATCCAGGGGCCGATCAATCGATATCAGGAGTTGGCGCCGCAGCTGACGAGGGGCAATGAGCTGAAGTGGAAGAATATCAAATATGGCGCAGAGCTGTTTCTGTGGGGGATGTTCAAAAAGCTTGTCATTTCTGACAGGGCTGCGATTTTTGTGAATACGGTGTTTGGGCAGGAGCTGGAAGGGATATCCGGGTCTGTGATTTTGATCGGTGTGTTTTTATTCAATATTCAGTTATATGGAGATTTTTCCGGTGGTATCGATATGGTCAGAGGAATTTCCGAAATGCTCGGTATTGAGATGACAGAGAATTTCCGACGGCCGTTTTTCTCCAGAAGTCTGGGAGAGTATTGGAGAAGGTGGCATATTTCTCTTGGAACGTGGATTAAGGACTACGTGTTTTATCCCCTTGCCATGTCGAAGCTGTTTGCCAGCATTGGCAGCAATGCCAAGAAAAAACTGGGTAATCATATGGGAAAGACGTTGCCAGGAGGAATTGCATCCATCATTACTTTTGTACTGATCGGTATCTGGCATGATATTGGCTGGTATTATGTGGTGTATGGCCTGTGGCATGGTATCATTATGGCCTTGTCGTCCATATGTGCACCGCTGCTCCGAAAAGGGAATGAGTTTTTCTGTATTCGTACGGATTGTCTGAGTTTCCGGTGGTTTCAGCGCTTTCGTACATGGATGCTCATTACGATAGGAGAATATTTTTCCCTCTCGGGGAACCTGAAGAACATCGGGATTATGTTTCGGGAAACAGTGAAAAATTTTAAATACAGACAACTTTTCTATGGACTGGGAGAATATGGGCTGGATGGCAGAGAATGGGTGGTGCTGGGATGTGGGGTACTGATGCTGATCTTTGTAAGTATGAAACAGGAGAGCGGTGTCCGCATCCGGGAGGCTTTGGAGCGGCAGAATCTGTGGTTTCAGTGGATTGCTGTTGTGGGAGTTGTATTTTTGGTTGCGGTATTCGGTATTTATGGACCCGGTTATGATGCGGCTTCTTTCATATACGGAGGATTTTAAATGACAGAGAAAAATACACAGCTCAAACGGGAGCTTGGACTCATAGATGTATGGGGACTGGCGCTGGGAGCGATCATCGGCTGGGGATGTTTTGTGCTGCCGGGGACGAGCTTTCTTCCAAAGGCAGGACCTCTTGGAACGGCATTTGGGCTGGCGCTGGGGGCGGGTATCATTATGCTGATCAGTCTGAGCTATGGATATCTCATTCGGAAGTATCCAGTGTCCGGGGGCGAATATATATATGTGAGGCAGGCGTTTGGAAATCGGCATGCCTTTGTATGCGGTTGGTTTATCGTACTTGCTTACTGGTCTCTGATTCCGCTGAACGCTACGGCCATTGCCATGATCGCCAGATTTATTTTTCCAGGTGTCATCCAGGTAGGGAAACTGTATTCGGTGGCCGGGTGGGATGTGTATCTGGGAGAAATTGCAGTGGCGTCCGCTTTTATTATTATCATTGGTATCATCAATATTACCGGGGCTAAATTTGCAGGCAGACTGCAGAGTATGATTGCGATTCTCCTTGTGGCTTCTATTGTTATCGTGACAGTGGGAGTGAGTCTGACCGGGCCGGATTTTGGCAATCTAAAGCCGGAGTTCAGCTCCTCTATGAGTCCGCTGGCAGGAATATTTGCAGTGGTAGCCTACGCGCCCTATTGCTTTATCGGATTTGACTGTATTCCTCAGTCGGCAGAGGAATATAAGTTTTCTCATAGAAAGTCTATTGTGATTATGATTGTTGCCATTGCTATTGCGGCACTTCTTTACATATCCGTGAGTATAGTGACGGCCGTAGTAGAGCCGTGGCAGGATATGCTGGCCGGAGAGCCCCTGTGGGCGACAGGATCCATGATTGAAAAGGCACTTGGTAAGCCGGGGGTATTCTGTATCGGGATTGCCATGCTCTGTGCCGTTACGTCAGGTATCAATGCATTTTACCTGTCTACCAGCAGGCTGATGTACGCTATGGCAAATGAAAAAGCGTTGGCCGGTGTTTTTGGTGAATTGGATAAAAAACATGCCACACCCAAAAAGGCGATTTTTTTCTGTATGATACTGGCGCTGATTGCACCCTGGTTCGGCAGACAGGTACTTGTGTGGATTACGGATATGACTGCGGTAGGAGGGGCTATGGCCTTCTGCTATACGACAGCAGCCGCCGGTGTGCTGGCAAAGAGAAACGGGGATAAGGGACAGAGTATACTGGGCTATGTAGGCTGCCTGGCGGCTTCTATTTTTCTGATTCTGTCATTTGTACCCGGTATGCCGGGGTTTTTATCAGTCCCTTCTTTTATCTGCCTGTTTTTGTGGATTGGGGCAGGGATTGTGGCATATTGGAAAAGGGAGAAGTAACCATTGAAATCAAAACCTGTTATTTTTCATGCGGATGATTATGCCGCCAATGAGGAAATATCGGAGCATATTTTGGACTGTTACAGAGAAGGTGTATTAAATTCTTTGAGTATATTGCCTAACAGTAGCCATTTGGACAGCTGTATGAAGCTGTTTGCGCCTTATCGGGAAAAAATAAAGACAAGTATCCATTTCAATCTGGCGGAGGGGCATTGCCTGTCGAAACCCTCACAGGTTTCCTGGCTGGTGGATGAGAGGGGGATGTTTTCCATTTCTTTTTTCAAAGTGCTGTTGCTGTCCTTTACAAGAAAAAAGAAGGAACTGAAAAAACAGATAAAGACAGAGATGCAGGCGCAGCTCGTCAGGATGCTTCCCTATGTGGATACGCTGCGCATTGACAGCCATCAGCACTATCATATGATTCCGATTGTACTGGAAAGCATATTGGAGGTAGTAGACGCATTGCCGGGTACGCGGGAAGGAGCGCTTTGGCTTTCGAAAAGAGCGACCGGGGGAACGGAAGACAATGAGAAAAAAGCGACGAAGAAGCAAAATATTAGAAGAAACAGTGGGGAAAAGCCAGAGATTGAGTTTATCAGAGTCCCGGCGGAGCCGATTGGACCTTATTTAAAGCATCCGGGGCTCTATCTCAGTTACCGTCCTATCAATTTTGTGAAAAATATAGTATTAAATGTGCTGAATATATGGGATGGGCATCTGCTAAAGGCATATCGGAGAAAAAGTGCGGTCTTCTTCGGGATTATGATGAGCGGAGAAATGGATTTGAAGCGGGTGCGTACGCTGGTGCCTGATTTTAAAAAGATCGCAGACCGAAAAGAGTTGCCTCTGGAAGTGCTCTGTCATCCGGGCCGGGCCAGCAGGGCGGAAGAGCTGATGGATCCACAAAACGAATTGTGTAAGGGATTCTATCTGTCGGAGATGAGGGTGGTGGAGAAGGAAACGCTGGAGAGGATACAGAAAACGATATAAGAAGGCAGTAATTTTTAAGTACTTTTTTATTAGTTTGATTTTGTAAATCATAAAAGACTTATTTCTGCATACGCTTGATTTGGCTGGGTACATGTGCTATAGTGTGCGAGTCCATTGTGGACGACAATGATATGCTTCGAAATTGCAGCTTCGGAGCGTTTCTATTCTCTGTTCTGGAGTGGAAGGGCTCAAATTCACAGGATAGTTACCGGCAATCTACCACTGTCTAGCCATTTGATGATGTAGTGGCAAACTACACAAGCCATGACAGCGATAAAAAAGATGTGAATATTTCCATAGCGAACACCTCCTTGTATAATGTATTTAGGTTGTTCAAGGGATACCTATAAACCCTCAGACCTGCTTCTTTACATCTCCTGTCTGATAGGAGATAATAGTTTTATTAGATTGAGAGGATGATCGTCACCTCCTTGAGCGGCTCTGCTCGTACTTGAAAGACTGATCCCTCTCTCTAATAAGCTTTCCGCGTATGAGTTGGATGTTGGTTGCCTTATGGCTTCTCTCCGTATTTAGCACAAGGTAGTGGCGCTTATTAGCTGAGTGGT
>CAJUNB010000021.1 GCA_910587635.1 uncultured Lachnospiraceae bacterium | reverse complement strand
GTTCTTTGTGTTTTGCCCGGGGATTCTCACCCCAGCACGGGGTATCTATTGAGCCTCGCACAGTCTGCGTTATTTGATATGCTAACCCAACTGTTCTGCATTTATGATGCTGTTGACAATGTTGTCAATCATGGAAGCAGAGCCGAACTGATCGGTAAAGGTACTCACATTCGTCTGGGCCAGGTCACGAAAGGCGGCCTGTAATGCGGTCACCTGGGAGCGGAGAGCGCCCAAATCTACGGCATTGCCCACCGCAGATAATTTGTGAATCAGTGAGTCAAGCTCTACTTCCACACCGTCTATTTCTGTCTTAAAATTTCCAAGCCCCGTACCTTTCAAATCCAGGCTCTTTAGGGCATTGGCAAGCGTCCTGATATCAGTGTTTAACCTGTTGATGGGGCTATTGTCAATGGGAAGATCGATCTTTTTGAGCTGCGCCTGTAACCTGGCGATTTGCGTATTAATCTGCTTTGCGGCGGCACTGGTATCCAATGTACCGGTTACTTTGATCTGAGCCAGCCGATTCTGCAGTTTCTTGATATCGGCATTGATCTGCCTGGCTGTCTTTGGGATATCTAACCCAAATGTAAGCTGTCCGTCTATAGTAGCCAATGTATCACCATACTTGTAGTTTTGTATGATTTGTTTTTGGTTGTGTTACTTATGGAATCGAAATTTTTTTATTTCCGTGAGCAATGAGCCAGGTGCCGTGCCTGCACGGACATTTGGCGAATGCCGCGAGGAGCGCTATGCGCCGGTGGCGCATGCTCAGCACCGATCGAAGGGGGCGTAGACCGAATACCCCGTCAGCTTGCTACGGAGTATTTGATTTGTGAAACGAATGGTACATCACCTCTTTCTTTCCATTGGTAAGTTGATAGTTACTGTGAATAAGATTTTATATTAAAAAATGACTCTGCAAACAGGGAGACAGGGTCATTTTGTTTATGTAAAAATATAGTTCTTCAAAATCCCTATTTTGAAATATGGTTAACCGAAAGCGGCCAAATTAGAGTTTATATAGTAACAATGGCGGATTATTGTATATTTGTCGGTTTGTGATATGATTCCTACGTTACCGCCTCCAGACTGGTACAGAAGGGAGGTGTCGGCATGGAAATATTTGCTTCTTTCATTGTCGCTGCTACGGCTGGTGTGGTTTGACACTATATCAGCAAATGGCTGGACAGCGACAGATAGCCGGTAACTAGCCTGTGGACTTAAGCCCTTCCACGCCAAAACAGGGAATAGAAAAACCCCTGACCGCGAATCAGGGGTTTTTTATTGCCGCCCATATTGGACACGCCATATCTTTTTGCCTGCACATACAATACCATATGCGCCCGGCTAAATCAAGTGTATGCAGGGATAAATCTTTTATGCGATGTAAGCGAAATCTATTAAAAAAGTATCGGGAAGTATTTCTGTTTACAGATTTAAGACTTGCGATGTGCAATTGTTGCACGAATGTATGTAACGGCACATTCTCTTGAACAGGCAAAATTGCGCCATCGAAAGACATCAGAGTGGGATTGACAGTACGAGCACGGCTTAAACAGTTTTCCGCATACCCGGCAGGGGATTTTTTTCTTCTCTGTCATTTATGATCTCCTTGCTATAGGGCAGATTTTACTGCCGATCAGTATAGTGCATGGTTTATCGTTTTTATGCCAATCGGGTTTTGGGGCAGTAAAAAGACTGCATCGTTTATAGATGCAGTCTCTTAATGTAATTAATCGAACAAAATGAAGTTCCACAAATCACTCTTACCGGTACACAGGTTCGGAAGAGAAGTAAATTCAAAGGCCTGTGTAGTAGGATCGGCCCCTCCGACGATATCGAATGTTCCGGTAAAATCGGCTCTGTCAATAATGAACTGACCGTGGAAGAGATTATCACAACCATCCTGGCAGGTTACGTCTACGAATAACTGTAATGTCTTACTATAATGATTTGCATTATTTGTAACTTTCTTGCCGGTGACATTGGCATCATAGAACGCGATCACTTCAGTGCCGTCAGCGATATCACCTTCAAAGAATGTGATTTCCTTTGTTGCAGGATCATAGGAAAATTCACCGGTAGCGGGATCGCCGCTTGTCTGTGTTAATTTTTTGCCTCCAGAAATGTAAGCGTTGTTTGTGTCTCTGACATAGACGGTCCCAATTTCATTACCGACAGTTCCGATAGCGGTTTCCGCAGTCAATCCTTTATTTGAAGAGACAGTAATCGTATCCGTATACCGGATGGTGTATTCGCCGTCTTCGATTTCGGAACCAAGCATTGCGGCCAGGGCGCCACCGGATAACATACCGTTCGTTCCCTTGCCGGTAACTTTTTTGTTCTTTTTCAGGGAACTGATCACTCTGCCCCCTTTTCCGGTAAGGTCTGTTTTCTCTTCTTCGTGAGATAAGGTGAAATCGCTTAATTCATCAAGAATCATATCCAGACTTCCGTTAGTTCGATCAAACCCCATGATCTGATCGTAAGATGTGATTGTAAACTTGTCAATATTCATTGTGTGTCCTCCTGTTTTTTGATTTTTATAAAATAAAAAGGCCGGTTAAGGCCTTATTATTATAATGGTATTTATTTGTTAGGAATCCAGGAAAGAGTATCTCTATTACTCAGCTTGGATGTGTCAACAGTACCGGCATATACGCCGATCATCGTTTTGTCAAAAGCTATTTTGTGCTGTATTTGTTTGAAACTCTGATGAAATCTGTAGATAGATAAATTCATACAGGAATCATAATCATATGGAAATTCACTTGTATTAACCAGTGCAATAACAAGCTTTTCAAGATAGGGCTTGTAGGCTTTTTTAGAATTACGCGTTTGCCTTTTTCGCTCTTTTTCCAATAGATATTTTCGGGCTATTTCATTTCCGGGCTTATAATTTACTTTTTCCAGTAAATTTATTTTTCTTATGACAGTAACCAGATCACTATGTATTTTTTCATTTATTTCGATATCGTTCCCGGGACTGTATATCGTTTCTCTTTGATTGTGGTCTCTGTATACTCTGGCATCGGAAACATTGAGATCTCCAAATAATATGGACAGGTCAGATTTTGCATAAACGATAAACAACATCATAAATAATTCATAGTCAGTTATTTTCGTAAAATCGATTCCCATATCGTCCAATTGGACCATATATTGAAATGGGGTGGCAGTCAGAGAAGAGATCAGATTATAATAGTGTTGTTCGTCTTCCAATATTTCTCCGACAGTGGGGATTCTGACAGAGAGCTTTGTGTCGGGGATTTCCACAGAAGTCAGTTTTAAAAGACTTTTTCTATGTACCATTTTTCTACCTTTTTCTATTCTTTTATGATTTTTGATCTATGATGCTGTCGCAAGCGGCTTACAGGACAGTGATGCACCAATATACCATTCTGAATAATCAGCCATACACATCAGGCTGAAAAGGAAGGCGCTAGCTCGAAGAGCATCGGCTGTACAATTGCCAACAAGGCTATAATTAACTTGCGAATTTTCAAAATAAAATACGTCTGTATAGTATGTGGTCAAACTTCCAGTTGCGTTAATGGGAATCACCACCAGTGTTCCATACCAAACACTTTTACGCCGCTTATATTGTCTGTATTTCCCCAGAACAATCCTTTTGTATTCATTGTTCCGGTTGCTTTTACACCTGTATTTGAGGTGGAAACAAATGAGTTATTGTTTCCGTTTCCAAAGACAGCTCTTGTGTTTGTAGATTTTCCGATGAGCAGTAGTAATAAATTTATTAGCATTCTGTCGGAAAATACTTCGGTATACCAGATTTTGTCTTCCTGTTGATTGTTTAACTCTGCCAGATGAACCTCATTTCTGGCAGTATTAAATGATATCAGTATATTGGAGTCAGACATACTTCTCATTTTAGTCCCGTCATAGATGCCATTGTAGATGGGCATATAACAGTAATCAATTTCCCTTCCGTTGCGATCAAGATGGCTCCAACAATGAAATGTATCATCCAGTTTCTTATTGCAGATATAGATATTGGCAGTGTTGTCTTCATTATCTACAATCTTCCAGTACGTTTTCGGGAAACCGATCATTGCATTTCCTCCATAGTCAAACATATCAGTGGTGCTATCCATGTGAGCCTGCCTGAATTTATGATTATCCTCTATATAGGTAATCATACGATCGGGATCGGATTCATTCTGATCGATCTGAAACCCAAATAGATAATAATCTTTGGCAGGCATACCTCCCGTGGAATTTTCCGATGACTTGTTACAAAATCCTGTTGTACTTACGGGGAACGCCTTATAGAACCATTTTTCTCCTGTTTCCGGGGAAAAAGACTCGTCATAGTACCATGTACTTTTATGGGCGCCGAATCCTGACCGGGAAATTTCTTTTACAAGGATTCCGTCATTTTTGTCCTTTGGCTCTTCATTTTGCTTTCTTCTGATAACCACTTTTTCTACGACACAGGACACCTGACCGTCTATTATGGTATCGGCACATACAATGTTACCGATATCTTCTGATATGGGAGTTTTTTCTATGATTTTAATGATTGGATGTTTATTTATCATAGGGGATGTTTTGATAATATGACTGTCGGAGTCAGTAAAATTTGTACGATTCATTGAAGTATCTCCTTATACAATTTGACTTTTAGCATTTGATTTACTTGTGCATTATAATATTTAGTTATACATGCTTTTGTGCTTACATGTTCCGGGCAGTCCACATTTTGAAACATTCCCTTCGTATATCGTTTTCTGTCCACGTATTTTCTCTTAATATGGATACCGTTTAATAGTTTTATCGTGATGGTTTCGGAGGGAGTAACAGAAGATAAGTAGTGGAAAATGATATTTTCTGTTGCCTTGAAAATTTGTCGGACTGTTGCTGCATCCATGTTTTCGTTAGTTGCTATTTGGTTTATAATAGTATCTTGTGTAATATGCAAATACTTTTACCTCTCATCTGGTAGTGGATTTGATGTGACATTATATACCTTCGTAAATGTATTTATCTGTGGGATTTTTTATTCTTTCTCTTATACGCACAAAATTTCGGCCGTTATTTACGGATGATGTTCTCTTTGTCTGCGATATTTCGTCCGTAAATAACAGCTGATTTTTATGAGAAAGGCTGGCTACTACACTTTTTGTTTTTTCGATATCGCTGTGTCTGTAACCGCTTTAATTCTCTGGTGTATATCATATCGCAAGAGGTACATCTGCGAGTTTTCGTATTATTGATATCAACTTCAATCCACTCGTCACAGTCAATACATTGTATGAATTTGGTTTTTCGTACTTTGATATTTTTCTCTAAATTGTTCCATACATGTTGACCATAGCAGAACCATAATAACTGTTTATAGCGTTTATTCCTGCCATACAGATATTCCACCAGCATATCTGTCACCGTTTCGTCCGAATATCCAAACCTGCGAAATTCCTCTCTGAGTTTACAGGCCACATATCGCATGTTATCCTGATATTCGTCTTTCATATAGATCATATAGCGATATTGTCTGTTCAACTCCGTATATAAGTCAGATACTTCTTTGCTGCAAATCATTTTTGGATTGGCCATCATTTTCTGATATGCGATATCGTCCAGTTTTAATCCGCGGGTGTTGATAGGTTTATTTGGTATTCTGTCCGGTATCCTGTTTACAAAACTTTTATTGCGTTGCTCAATCTGTGATTTTTCTTTCTCTTTTGCAAACTCGAAAAACGCCGGCAGTTTACAGTTCGTATATTTGGATACGACGGGAGAAAACCATTTTGGACGGTCCGGCATGTACAGTGTTTTGGCAGTATCAATGGCGAAATTATTTTCCATACACAATAGTTTTACGACATCGACAGCTTCCTGCCTGTCTTTATCAGAACCGTTGATGAAAACATCGTGATTCCATATTTTAGAAATATCGTTGCTGTAAAGGCCGATATTTACACTTGTAAACGCCTTATGCAAGCCTGCATAGATTGTCTTGCTGCTGAGCTGTGCAGGTTCGGCATGACGCATATTATAGTAAAGCGGTACGATATCATGCATATTATGCTCTGCAATTGCAATAAAATCTCTGTCGGCTACCACAAGCGACCGGTCTCCATCCACGTCAAACTGAAGCAGTTTGCTGATGAGATCATGGGTGCTTGTATACAGAGCATCTGTGATAAACCATTCCCGTATCATCCTGGGACGGTCTGTATCTGTGTCATTCGCTGCATGAAAACGTATCGCATGTTCTTTATACAGATGAGGACTTCTCAGACAATCTAATTTTTCATATCGTCTGAATAACCAACAAAATACTTCTTTATCTTGAAGGAGACCAACTGGATTTTTGATATGTTCAAACCAATATTCACATGCAGCATAAAAATCAGGAAGCAGAAAGGTATATTTGCCGTTTATTTCAAGTTTTCCGCTATGATATTTTTTTAACAGACTGTTTTTGACTTCCCGGATTACGTCTTTAGCATAGGTATCGTTTAATAAAGCCGGATATCGTTTGACTGCCTTTTGAAAAGGCGTCATATTGGTGTTATATGGTGAAATGCCAAGTATATTCAGCATCGTTTCTTTGGAATTACAGATGTTATGAATACGTTCAGAGGACTTATGGGTGAGCAGATCGATCTCCTCATCTGTAATATCTGTCAGGGTCTGAAGCATCTGATAGTTTATCTTTGCCTGTTTCATTCTGTCTTCTTCCACATTGCATCTGCCGGCACTGCAATGATATCTTTTGAAATAATCTTTATAGGCGTCCCAGGAATCATAATATTTCCACATTTTAAACTGGCTTTTCGTAAAGATGATCTGGATATCTTCTTTTATCACATCATGCTCTTTACCATAGATATCCTGTATAACGGGAGAGCAGTTGTGCCTGTCAATGAATTTTCTGAAATCAAACACGCCTAATAATCCTTTAATCCAGGGGGCGCGAAACATAAAATTTTTAGTGGAAACAGAGGGGAGTATCATTCCGGCACCGTCGGTATGAGGAATTGGTACATAATCAGTTTTTCTTGTGATTGTGTAATCGATTTCGTCTACGAAGTCGAAAGTACCATAAACATTTGTTTCAAAGTCATCGACGACAATAGATTTATCGATATCAAATTCTTTCCACTCATCGGTTGCAGAATTTGTCAGAGCCATATAAGCCAGATATTTATTGACATTGATTCCTCCTTTTGTGTTGATTTTGTTGATAGTCAGACCGCACATCACAGTTTTTTCGATTTTATCCCATACGGATTCTTTCATAAATACCGCTTTTTTCCTGCGAATCTGCCCGGCCGAAGAAGTGAAATACTTGTATTTTTCACCTTTATATGTGAATCCATAAAAAGAAATATCCCGAAATACATCAAAATAATATACCTGAACTACGATCAGAGCGTCAGTCAGCGTATCCTTCCTGATTCCGATAGCTCTGCTGAGGGCGGAATCGAAAACGGATATAATATTCGTATCTTTTAATTGATCTTCGTTCAGGATACGAATATGATCTTTTCCATCCGTCCTTTCATTCTGGTTGACTTTATTGGACAGAAGGGTGAGTAATTTTTCTTTTGTCTGCCCTGATTTTTCTTTTTTATACCGGTACAGCCTTGTCCAGTGGAGATATTCTGCAATGGTGTCATAGGAACCATCTATCATATCAATTTTTTCGGTGTTACCATTTTTCAGGTTTTTTATGTCTTCTTTCAGATAGCCGCACTCTTTTAACTTCTGCTTAGTTTCCGTAAGTCTGAGATGAATATCGTTCTGTTCCCTGCGATAGGTACATTTCCTGTTGTGCAGATGTAGTTCCCGGTTGCTGAAAAAATGCCCTGTATCTACTGAGTATAAATTGTATTGCCTGTCAAGCAAGGTATGATCCTCCTCACATTTTTTTTCCGATTGCGTCGGCTGCATGGGCAGACTTTTTACATTGCCTGTCAAACTGCATGTCTTTCATGATACGTTTTGTTATCGGCGATCCCTTGAAATTATTTTTTACTCTGTGATTCGTATTGAAATCTGACAGATAGATAAATCCTCCAAATTCTGTATGGTCTGTTTCATAAATCCTTGTGCCGGTATAGGCTTTTGTCATTCGTTTCATAATTTTTCTTCTCCTTATTCTGTATTTCAATCTCTTTTCTCTACCCTTGTTCAGTGAGGGTAAGTAAACAAGGGTATATAATCTTCTTCTCCTTTTGGCTTTTGAATAAATGCAAAAAAATGATACAAAAAGAAACAAACATTTGTTCTGAAAATCTATTGACAAGAAGGAACGTTTGTTCTATGATTGTTTACAGGGAACGGTGGAGAGAGGGGAAGAGAAACCTGATAATAAATCATTCCTGAAAGCTTAAAGGGGGATTCGATTATGGAAAAAATACTAATTACCTATTATGAAAATAATGCAAAAAAACTTCATAAAACAGTTGATAAGATACTGTCAAAGTTTGGGGGACTGTCAAACAAGGATTTGGATGATTTTTATTCGTTGGCCAATGAAGTGTTTGTGGATGTGATGAGGCGTTATGATAACTCACAGTCGTTCGATGCTTTTTTATATTCCTGCCTATTCAAAAAAATTAAGACAGAAATGACAAAGAGAAATCGTGAAAAGCGCAGGGTAGACAAAATATCGATTTCTATTGATACGCCGATAGGCGACGAAGAAAACTCTACGATAAAAGATATAATTGCTGATGATTTTACTGTTGAAAAAGTAGTATTTGAAGAAAAGGAATATAGCAAAAGAATGTTGTCATATCTCGGTAGATTGTCAGAAATGCAAAGGGAAGTATTGAGGCTCGATATTGCCGGTTATCTTCCCAATGAGATCAGAGAAGCGTTACAGATAAGTAAAAAACAATATTTGGATTGTTATGCTGCAATTCGTTCCTATAGAAATGCTTCCGTATTATTTTAGTTACGATCTGAGAAGGGCAGGAGGGATTTAAAATGGCTAGACCTAGAAAACAAACGTATACTTTGGACATGTATTTGAAGAAAAAAAAGAAAGGTGATATTGATAACAAAGCCGATGTTCAGAGAAATTTTGTATGGAACTATGAACAAATTAATGAGTTGATCGTTACGGTACTTACAGATGATTATATTCCTCCGATCATTCTTGGAGAAGAAGAAAATTCCAAACTGCATATTGTGGATGGAGGCTGTAGGACAGCAGCTCTGGAAAAATTTAGATATGGAAATCATAAGATAACCTCTTCCATAGAGAATCCTTTGATTTTATATAAGAAAAAAGCCGTGGACAGAAACGGAAATACTACCTATGAAGATGCTGTATTTAATATCAAGAATAAGACTTATGAGAAGCTTCCAGAGGAATTAAAAGAAAAGTTTGATGAGTATCAGATTGAAACAGTTATCCACGAGTCATGTGACAGCTTTAAAATATCCAGATATATCAAGAGATATAATAATCATGTTGCTATGAATACCGATCAGAAGGCATTTACATACATAGATAAATTTGCAAGTCGTATTCGCCATATTTTAAACAGCAGATTTTTCGTAGAATGTAACAACTATTCCGAGAAAGATAAATTGAGGGGTGTTACGGAGCGGATAGTTATCGAATCCATGATGTGCATGAACCATTTTGACAACTGGAAGACACAGCCAAAAGCGGCCTGTAAATTTCTGAACAGTAACGCGACAGAAGGAGAATTTGAAAAATTTGAAGAGAATCTGCACAGGCTGGAACTTATCATAAAAAAGGATATTAAGGATATTTTTAATAAAAAGGACTCGTTTGTTTTTTTGACATTGTTTGATAAGTTTACTGGTTTGGGAATGGAGGATATAAAATTTGCAGAGTTTCTGAGAGTCTTTCAGAATGAGTTGCGGCATGTGAAACGGAATGAAAAGGGGCTGTTGTTTGATGAGATTGATAAAAATTCAGGTACAAAAGATAAGCAGGTCATTCTCGATAAGCTGGATATGCTTGAGAGCTTATTGCTGGAATTTTTACGTATGGACAATCAAAGGATCTGTGACAGTAGCGTAGAAAGATTTATAGCCGAAAATCTTGATATGAATATAGAAATTGTGAAATTTGATATGGATTTTTATAGAGAGTCACTGAGTGAACTGTTGGAGAAAACGGTCAGAATCGATTCCAAATTGCGAAATGCACAGAACAGACCTTCCCTGCTGGCAATGATGGTTTATTCCTATCAGCAAGACAGGGATTTAGATGAGTGGATGGCTGACTACGCAAAGAAAAACAATACATATTTTGCTGATCAGAAACAGAATTATTTATATATGAAACAGGATTTTGCCCAATATTGCAGGAGGACAAAAATAAATTGTAAAACGATCTGAAAGATGTCCAGATCAGATGGGAGGAAGTAAAATGAACATAGTACCATATGCGTTAAGTATGGCAAAAAAATTTTATGACAAAGATACGTATGACCATGTTCTTCGGGTCGCTACTTATGTAGCAGAAAATCCTATGATAGATGAGGATAATATGAATGACTGTATCGCCCTGGCGATCATGCATGACTTATATAAGGATACAGGCTATCCTTATCATAGAAATCAGTTGATGATTCAGGATGAACATTTCTTAGAATGCATGAAACTTCTTAGAAAACCGGATGATATGAAATACGAAAATTACATTAAAAATATAAAAGAATATTCGAACATAAATCCAGAAGCATATTGGGTTAAAATATCTGACATCAAGGACCATCTGTTAATCGACACTTCGGACAAACTGAAAGAAAAATATGTAAAAGCGTTATCGTATTTGTTATAGAAAGAACTGTTTCCTGCGTTTATTTGGAAATTATTGTGTAAATTATAGAAAGTCTGTGGTATAATAAACAAAACCTGCCCGAATGGGCGTGTGGTATGTGTGAAGCAGAAGTACATGTTATAATGGTAACAAAACCTGCCCGAATGGGCATCAGGCATGTGCTTTGCACATGCTATAATATTGAAAAAGTGAATAAGGAAAATAATGGAGGTTTTTATGTTAGTATTAATGGGTGGTATGCTCGTCATCATTATTGCAGTAGTCGTTGTATCGGCAGTTACTTCTGTCGTATCGGCAGTGGCAGCGAGTGAAGATATCGATTCCTAGTTTTTAATTTCTTCTTGTATATTTTTTTATCTTGTAGTAGAATACAAAAAGTACGTGATGTTTGATTGTATACAATTATGCAATCGAACAAAAACAAGATAATAAATAGGACGGTGCAGAGAAATGAAACCATACAAAGAAATGAGCAGGGAAGAATTACTTGCATGTCAGGCAGAATTAAATGCCAGATACAAGGAAGAAAAGGCAAAGGGACTGAACTTGAATATGTCCAGAGGAAAGCCGGAGAAAGGGCAGCTTGATATGGGCATGGGACTGCTGAGCGTTTTGGATGAAGGCTGTGACATGAAGGCGGAGGACGGTATCGATTGCAGAAATTATGGTGAACTGGACGGTATTATGGAAGCCAAGAGGCTGATGGCGGATATTATGGGAGTCAAAGATCCTGATGATGTAATCGTAGTCGGAAACGGGAGCCTTTCCACGATGTATGATGCTGTTTGCCGTTCTTTTACAAATGGGATTATGGGATGCACACCGTGGCACAAGTTGGATAATGTGAAGTTTTTGTGTCCCGTACCGGGATATGACAGACATTTTACGATAACGGAGCATTTCGGTATCGAGATGATCAATATTCCCATGACACCTATCGGCCCTGACATGGATTTGGTGGAAAAATATGTAACAGAGGATGAGGCAGTAAAAGGTATCTGGTGTGTACCGAAATACTCCAATCCTCAGGGAATTTCCTATTCGGATGAAACGGTAAGGCGGTTTGCTGCACTGGAGCCTGCAGCGAAGGATTTTCGTATTTACTGGGACAATGCGTACGCAGTGCACCATTTGTATGATGAAGAGCAGGATGAGATTCTGGATATTCTGGAAGAATGTAAGAAAGCCGGACATCCTGATATGGTGTATGTGTTTGGGTCCACGTCCAAGATCAGTATGGCAGGTGCGGGGATTGCGGCAATGGCGTCTTCTAAGGCCAATCTGGATCGCATAAAGGAATCCATGGCAGTGAGAACCATTTGCTATGATAAGATCAATCAGCTGCGTCATGCCAGATATTTCAAGGATATGGATACGGTCAAGGCACATATGCGCAAACATGCCGATATTCTCCGGCCGAAATTTGAAGCGGTTTTAAACCTGCTGGAAAAGGAACTGGGAGAACTTGGTATCGGAAGCTGGGTGAAACCAAAGGGCGGGTATTTTATTACATTTGAGGCGATGGATGGCTGCGCAAAGAACATTGTACAGAAATGTAAAGATGCCGGGGTTGTACTGACAAAGGCTGGAGCGCCCTTCCCCTATGGAAAAGATCCTCATGACAGTGTTATCCGTATTGCCCCGTCTTTCCCAAGTGCAGAGGAACTGGCGGCGGCTACAGCGCTGTTTGTACTGTGTGTTAAGCTTGCCAGTGTGGAAAAGCTGCTGGAGGGAATGAAGTAAGCGTCTGTGTATCGGCGACCGGACGTTCGGCAAAGAAAACTGTTGGCTGGAAGCGATAGCAGAGCGGCGATTTGAGTGATACGGGAGAAAGCGGATGAGCGATGAAGTCAGAAGAGTGAACAGAACTCTCATTCATAAAGGCGCTATTATAGAATATTATGTGGACACGATGGAGTTTCCGGGGGGCAGTCAGGCGAAATGGGATTTTATCAAGCATAACGGAGCGGCAGCGGCTGTGCCTGTAACGGAAGACGGTAAAATATTGATGGTCAGGCAGTACCGCAATGCGTTGGAGCGGTATACGCTGGAAATACCGGCGGGAGGTCTGAATCCGGGAGAGAATACGGATGTGGCTGCGGCAAGAGAACTGGAGGAAGAGACGGGATATGCCTCTGATGATCTGGAACTTTTGATTTCCCTCCGTACGACAGTGGCTTTTTGCAATGAGAAAATTGATATATATGTAGCTAAAAATCTTGTGAAGACCCATCAGCATCTGGATGAAGACGAATTTTTAAACGTGGAGGCATATTCTCTGAAAGAGCTGGAAGATAAGATATTCCGGCAGGAGATTGAAGATTCCAAGACAATCGCAGCGCTGATGGCATATAAAGTAAAATACGGCATATAATTGAGAAAAAGACAGAAATGGATATGCTGTGAGATTACAGAAAATACGATGGAAAAAGGCAGAACGGCCGAATTGGGCGCTGCCTTTTTTTGCGGGTTTATTGGCCGGGGCAATTTTTGTATATATGAATGCGGATTCTTTTTTGATGGAAACAGGGTTCCTGAGCCAGCTCAGTCTGGAACGGCTCAGTCGGATGGAATTAAATGAGAATGCCTTTTTTTTCTATGCACTCAGAAGAAGGGTAGGAACACTGTGGCTTGTTGCCATCCTTTCCACTACCTTTGTAGGTATATTTACTACTTATTTATTTGTATTCTGGACGGGAATATGTGGAGGTGTGGTGGCGGCAGTTTCCGTTATGAGATATGGGATGAAGGGACTCTTACTGATTGCAGGCAGTATGATGCCTCATTTTCTCTGTTACATACCGGCCTTTTTGCTTTTGGCTGACTGGTGCTTTCAGACATGTGTCAGATTATATTATCCTGTGAGGGATTATACGGAAAATGTACAACAACAGAAAAAAGGGAAAATACCGGGAAGATTTTTTATGATTCATGGTATCGTTATTGTAGGCATTATTTTGGAGAGTTATGTGAATCCCGGCCTTATGGGAGAACTGACAAAGCTGTTTTGAAAATCTCAGTCAACAAGGATATCGGGTACTGTCGATCCCCTCTTATGTAAATAAAGTCCGGCATGATAGAAATATCAGCCGGACTTTGTCAGTTTTATGATAAATTGTATGGGTTATCTGCGTTCTATTCGTATTCCGCAATATCATAGATGAGACGTTCCGTATCCTCCCAGCCGAGGCAGGGATCGGTGATAGACTGACCGTAGACACCGTCGCCGATATTTTGCCGTCCTTCGATGAGATAGCTTTCTACCATGACGCCTTTGACAAGCGCCCGGATGTCGGCATTGAGCTTGCGGCTGTGCATGACTTCTTTGACAATACGAATCTGCTGTTTAAACTGCTTATTGGAATTATTGTGGTTGGAGTCAATAATGCAGGCCGGATTTTTGCAGTCCATGTCATGATACATATCCAACAGGGTATTCAAATCTTCGTAGTGATAATTGGGAAGACTTTTCCCGTGCTTGTCTACCGAGCCCCGCAGCACAGTATGCGTAAAGGGATTGCCGCTGGTATTGACTTCCCAACCCCTGTAAATAAAGGAATGGGGGTGCTGCGCTGCATACACGGAATTCAACATAATGGAAAAATCGCCACTTGTAGGATTTTTCATTCCTGTAGGAACGTCAAAACCGCTCGTGACAAGCCGGTGTTGCTGGTCCTCTACAGAACGGGCACCGATCGCCACATAGGATAAAATATCGGACACATAGCGCCAGTTCTCTGGATACAGCATCTCATCTGCAGGGGTCAGACCGGATTCTTCGATTGTACGAAGATGCAATTTGCGCATGGCAATGAGACCGGCCAGAAGATTGGGCCTTTTATTCAGGTCGGGCTGATGCAGAATACCTTTGTAGCCTTCACCGGTGGTACGCGGTTTATTTGTATAAACTCTTGGAATCAGAATCAGCTTGTCCTTCACTTTATCCTGGACTTTAGCGAGCCTTGATACATATTCACAGACAGAATCTTCATTGTCTGCAGAGCATGGTCCGACAATTACGAGAAACTTATCGCTCTTACCTGTAATAACCTGTTTGATTTCATCGTCTTTTTGCTCTTTTAAGGCAGCCAGCTTACTGGAAACGGGATATTGTTCCCGGATTTCCTCGGGCCGGGGGAGCTTTTTGACAAATTCAAATCCCATAATTTCTCCTTCCTTTGTATGGAAAAATATCGCTATTCATTATAATATAAAAAAAGAAACAGGGCAAGATTCTTTTTTAGATTCCTGTGAGTGGATTTTGCCTATATTTGCCGATATAATGGCGTACTGCCAACAGATTCAGGAGCGTAACAAGAAACTGACTGAAAAGCAGTCCATAGAGATAGCCCTGGATGCCAATGGCGGGTATGAGAAAGTAGACAAAGAGAAGGCGGGCAGAGAGGGCTGCGATATTAAAGAAAAATGTGACTCCGGTCTTACCAAGGCCGTGCAGGATACTGGAAAGTGCGCCTGACAGATACATGAGCGGACAGATAAAGCTCAAAGTGAGAATAAAGGAACCGGCCATCTTACTTTTGTACAGGAGCATTCCTGCATATTCTCCGCACAGAAGGAAACCTATTGTGCATAATGTGCCAAAAAGGGTACAATATAACACTGATCTTCGAACGACATTTCGGATTGTCTTTCCGTTTCCGCTCTCGTCTGCTTCGGAGATAACGGGAAGGAGCAGAACACAGGCAGAATTGATCAGTGCGGAAGGGAACATAATCAGAGGAAGTGCCATTCCGGTGAGGACACCGTAGACAGAGAGAGCCTGGGCATGGGAAAAGCCGTGTTTCACAAGGCAGCTGGGAATGGATACGGCTTCTATGCTCTGGAGCATATTGACAGCCAGTCTGCTGGCAACAAGGGGTGTGGAAAGCATAAAGATGCGAAGTGCCATTTTTCTCACAGAGACAGCTTTTGCCAGGAGGGAAGAAGATATCGGGCAGGCTGTAAGTCGGTAAAAGCGCAGGTAGACGGCGACAAGGGAAATAAACATGGAAAAGCACTCCCCGATTGTCAAACCAATGACGGCGCAGCCAATTTCAGGAACCTGTCCGTGTGACTGCAAATAGCCACAGATCACAAAGACACTTCCCACACGTGCGATCTGTTCCAATATCTGTGTCAGAGCAGGGATTCCGGCTCTTTTGATGCCATAGAAATAACCGTTGATCAGAGAATGTACGGAACAGAAGGGAATGGAAAGGGCAAAGATACGTATGAGAGAGGCGCTTCTGCTTTCCAGCAAAAAGTTGACTGCTATAAAGTCGGAATAACGATACAGAATCCATGTGCAGGCTATGGACAGGGGCATGGAGAGAAGGAATCCTGCGCAAAGTGTACGAAGAGATGTCCGGTAATCCCGTGTCGTTGTCTCCGATGCGGTAAATTTGGAAATGGCAGTCTGAATCCCTGCGGCTGTCAGGGAAAAGGAAAGTGCCATGACAGGAGCAAGGAGCTGATAGATGCCCATACCCTCTTCGCCGAAGGTCTGCGATAAAAATGCTCTGTAAAAAAAACCGATCAGACGGCTTAAAAATCCTGCAAGTGTCAAAATCAGTGTACCGGTCAAAAAAGGATTATTTTTTCTCATGAATATCCTGGAGATCTGTTTTGATAATTATATGTATTGGGGTTTATTGACAGAACCGTCAGGCAGTGCTATAGTGTAATCACTAAATTCATAGTACATTACTAGAAAATAAAAGGAGTGACTGTTTATATGAAACCTTTCATATATCTGGACAATGCGGCTACTACAAAGACGGCCGGAGAAGTAGTGGATGCCATGCTTCCCTGGTTTACGGAAAACTACGGGAATCCAAGCAGTATTTATTCCCTGGGAGCCAAAAGCAAGGAAGCCGTAACACAGGCAAGAGAGACGATTGCCAAGTCACTGGGGGCGCAGACAGAAGAGATCTATTTTACGGCCGGAGGTTCGGAAGCGGACAACTGGGCTCTGAAGGCAGCTGCGGAGGCATATGGGGACAGAGGAAAACATATTATCACATCAAAGATTGAGCACCATGCAATACTGCATACATGTCAGTACCTGGAAAAGCACGGCTGTGAAGTGACGTATGTGGGAGTGGATGAGAATGGAATTGTCCGCCTGGAAGAGCTGGAAGCGGCGATTCGCCCGGATACGATACTCATCAGTATTATGTTTGCCAATAATGAGATCGGAACCATTCAGCCTATCGAAAAAATAGGGGAAATTGCGAAAAAACATGGTGTTTTATTCCATACAGATGGGGTACAGGCATATGGCCAGCTTCCGGTCGATGTGGATAAATGCCATATCGACATGTTCAGTGCAAGTGGACACAAACTGAATGGGCCGAAAGGAATCGGATTTTTATATATCAGGAAAGGAATTAAGATACGCTCTTTTGTCCATGGAGGACAGCAGGAGCGGGCGAGACGGGCAGGGACGGAAAATGTCCCCGCTATTGTGGGAATGGGGGCGGCAGCCCGGCGGGCTTTTCGCATTTTGGATGAAAAGACAAAAAAGGAAACGGAACTGAGGGATTATCTGATAGAACGGATAGAGGCGGAAATTCCCTATTGCAGGTTAAATGGTGACAGAACTTGTCGTCTGCCCAACAATGTAAACTTCAGTTTTCGGTTTATAGAAGGGGAATCGCTGCTCATTATGCTGGATATGGAGGGCATCTGTGCATCCAGTGGTTCTGCCTGTACATCAGGTTCTCTGGACCCTTCCCATGTTCTTCTGGCGATCGGCCTGCCCCATGAGATTGCCCATGGTTCTCTGCGGCTGACACTGAGTGAAGAGACGACCCGGGATGAGATCGATACAGTGGTGGAAGCAATCAAAAAGATTGTGAACAGGCTGCGGGCCATGTCGCCGCTCTATGAGGATTTTGTAAAAAAGAATCAGTGAGTATAAGGAAAACGGAGGAATAAATCATGTACAGTGAAAAGGTAATGGATCACTTTCAAAACCCCAGAAATATGGGAGAAATAGAAGACGCCAGTGGTGTAGGTACGGTAGGGAACGCCAAATGTGGCGATATTATGAGAATTTATC
Source organism: uncultured Lachnospiraceae bacterium (assembly GCA_910587635.1). Lineage (GTDB taxonomy): Bacteria > Bacillota > Clostridia > Lachnospirales > Lachnospiraceae > VSOB01. Next base: position 42,549 of record CAJUNB010000021.1, on the reverse strand, counting down.
TGGATATTGATGAGAATCAGATTATCCGGGATGTTAAATTCAAGACTTTTGGCTGCGGTGCAGCAGTGGCAACATCCAGCATGGCTACAGAGCTGGTAAAGGGCAAACCAATTCAGGAGGCAATGAAGATTACAAACAGTGCCGTTGCGGAGGCGCTGGACGGACTTCCGCCTGTGAAGATGCACTGCTCTCTGCTGGCAGAAGAGGCCATTCATGCGGCGCTCTGGGACTATGCACAAAAGCATGGCATCAGTATTGAAGGACTGCAAAAACCAAAGTCTGATATCCATGACGGGGAAGAAAGTGAAGAGGAAGTGTATTGATGATGGAAACGAAAAAAAATGTGTTTCAGGAACTGGCACTGTCCGTATGGGACTTTAAAAGTTATGGGACGTTGATCAGAAACAGAGGCGTTAAAGTATTTGGCTTTAGCGCTCTTTTGCTTGGTATTTACCTGCTGCTCAGTACCGTTTTTATGACGATACAGGTGGCGGAGATGGTGAATGTTTTTCGGGATGAAGTGCTGTCTGAGATACCGGATTTTGTACTGGAAGACGGTACTTTGACAATGGACGAGACATTCGAGTTAGACGAACACGATCTCTTTATTCACATCAATACAGAGGAATACTGGAGCGATGAGGAGATTTGGGATATCTTTGATAACTACAGTACCGTTATTATTATGGATAAGGTGGGAGTTGCCATCCAGTCGGACGGGGAACGCCAGATACTCAGTTATGCGGACCTCCAGGAGGCAATGGGAGGCAATCGTTATACGCAGGATGATTTGGCGATACTTGTACAGAAATATCTGCCCTACCTTTATGTATTGATCGGCATTCTGTTCTTTTTTATGGGATTGGGCAGTATCACTGCCTTTTATGTGCGGATTCTTATGGTGAGCCTGATTGTACTGATCATTGTTAAGATAATGAATATACAGTTAAACTATGGGGAAATTTTTAAACTCTCTGTATATACGAGGACGATACCAGTATTGATCAGACTGATTTTGAGAATTGCCAATATTTCCATTCCCTTTTTCTGGATAATGGATTTGGCCATTTCCGGTGTGTATGGCTATATGGCACTGAGAGCGATCCGGGGCCAGATACAGCCTCCTTATGACGGTCCATGGGATCAGCCGCCCTATCAGGGGCAGGGGAATCAGTATCAGCCGCCCTATCAGGGGCAGGGGAATCAGTATCAGCCGCCCTATCAGGGGCAGGGGAACCAATATCAGCCGCCCTATCAGGGGCAGGGGAATCAGTATCAGCCGCCTTATCAGGGGCAGGGGAATCAATATCAGCCGCCCTATCAGGGGCAGGGGAATCAGTATCAGCTGCCCTATCAGGGGCAGGGAAGCCAATACCAGCCTCCTTATAATGGACAGGGAACTACCTGGCAGGATGGCAGCAGGCCGGGGCAGAATCTATGAAAAGGGAAAGAGTCGTAGTAGGCATGTCTGGAGGGGTGGATTCCTCTGTGGCAGCATGTCTTTTGAAAGAGCAGGGATATGATGTAATCGGTGTGACGATGCAGATTTGGCAGGATGAAGCGCTGGAGTCTGTTTCGGAGCAAGGTGGCTGCTGTGGGCTGTCAGCAGTGGAAGACGCCAGATATGTGGCTCGGCTGCTGGACATCCCTTATTATGTGATGAATTTTAAAGCCCGGTTTCAGACCTGTGTTATGGACTATTTCGTGAATGAGTATCTGCAGGGGAGGACCCCCAACCCCTGCATTGCCTGTAATCGTTATGTGAAGTGGGAAGCATTGCTGGCACGCAGTCTGGAGATTGGAGCAGACTATATTGCTACGGGGCACTATGCGGGAATCGAGCAGCTGGCAAATGGCCGGTATGCCATTGCCATGTCGGAGGCGGCAGGGAAGGATCAGACGTATGCCTTGTATAATCTGACCCAGTATCAGCTGGCCCATACCCGGATGCCTTTAGGGCGCTATACGAAGGAAGAAGTGAGGCAGATGGCACGGAAGTATGGCCTGCCTGTCGCTCATAAGCCGGACAGTCAGGAGATCTGTTTTGTGCCGGACAATGATTATGCAGGCTTTATTGATAGAGAGACGGAAGGCAGGGTACCTCCTCCGGGAAATTTTGTGACGAAAAACGGAGAAGTGTTGGGAAGGCACAGGGGAATCACCCATTATACAGTAGGGCAGCGAAAGGGACTTGGTCTGTCCATGGGGCATCCGGTGTTTGTTCTGGAGATCCGACCGGATACAAATGAAGTGGTAATCGGGGAGAATGAAGATGTATTTACGAAGGAGCTTGTGTGCGACCAGTTGAACCGGATGGCTGTGGAAGAGTTCCGGGACGGCGACAGGTTTCTGGCAAAGATACGTTATGGCCACAGAGGTACCTTTTGCCGGATAGAAAGGACAGGGGAAGATTCCCTGCACTGTGTCTTCGAGGAGCCTGTGCGGGCCGTGACGCCGGGACAGGCTGTGGTGTTTTATAAAGACCGCTATGTGGCAGGAGGCGGAACGATCAGAGGATAAATATCGGCCCGGGACAGAGGTTCCGGGCCTTTTACTGTTGTGGATTATTATAAAGTACGATATAATTAGAAAATAATGGGATAATAAAAATATTTCAAAAAAGCAGGTGGCAGGAAAAAGTATGAGAGAGCATATTGCAGAAAATAAAAAGGAATGGTTTTTACGGCTTTGCTTTTTGACACTGGGGCTTATCATTGCTCATCTGGGAGTCACTTTATTTTTAATCAGTAATCTGGGGACGGATACATTTACCGTTTTTGCCGCGGGTATTGCGCACCTTACAGGTATTTCGGTGGGGCTGTGTCACAGTGGTATTCAATGTGTTCGTCATTCTTTCCATTGGAATGGCGCTTGTGATATCTTCTGATGCCGGGACAGGGCCAAATGATCTGGTGGCTGTAATTCTCACCGATAAGCTGAAACGTTTCCAGTTTCGAACTGTCCGCATCTGCTGTGATTTATTTTTTATCATTACGGGGTTTTTGCTCGGAGGAACTGTAGGAATCGGTACAGTGGCGGCCGCTTTTCTGGTAGGCCCTGTTGTACAGATATTCCGGCCGATTCATGAGCGGGCGATACAAAGAATTTTCAAAGAATTATAGAAAAAAAGTCAAAGGAGAGTTCATATGAAGGTATTGGTAATCGGAGGGGTAGCTGCCGGGACGAAGACGGCAGCAAAGCTGAAAAGGGAAGACAGAAGCATAGAGGTGACAGTTATCTCCAAGGATAAGGATATATCCTATGCGGGCTGCGGGCTTCCCTATTATGTGGGCGGAATGATCGAAGAGCCTGGAGAACTGATCGTGAACACACCGGAGAAATATGCTGCTCTCACGGGCGTAACGGTATTGACAGGAAAGGAAGCCATCCGCCTGGATGTGGCTTCGAAATCCGTGGCTGTAAAGGATGTGGCAACGGGAGAAGAGGAGATGCTCGGTTATGACAAACTAGTCATTTCTGTAGGAGCATCTCCGGCCGTACCTCCCGTAAAAGGAATGGGGCTTTCCGGGGTGTTTACGATGCGGACACCGGACGATGCCATCCGGGTACGGGACTATGTTCAGGACAACGGCGTAAAAAAGGCGGTGGTAGTCGGAGCCGGATTTATCGGTCTGGAAATGGCGGAAAATCTGCAGCAGCAGGGACTTGCTGTGACGGTTATCGATTTTGCATCCCAGATTCTGCCGAATATTCTGGATGAGGAGATGGCGGTCTATGGGAAAAAGCATCTCCTGAAGAAGGGAATCCGTGTGATCACAGGAACAAAGGCGGAAGAAATAGTGGGAGAAGAGCGTGTGTCAGCCGTAAAGACATCTGCAGGTACGCTTTCCTGTTCACTGCTGATTATGGCTGCGGGTATCCGTCCCAATACAGCATTTCTGGAAGGCAGCGGTCTGGAGATGAACCGGGGGACGATTCTGGTGGATAAGACAATGAAAACAAATCTGCCGGATATCTATGCTGCCGGAGACTGCGTGCAGGTGACGAGCCGGATTACCGGCAAAGGGCAGTGGTCGCCTATGGGCTCTTCCGCCAATCTGGAGGGGCGGACACTGGCGCAGGTGATGGCTGGCGCACAGAAAGAGTATCCGGGCGTGCTCGGTACAGGGGTTGTGAAGCTGCCGGGACTGAACTGTGGCCGTACCGGGCTGACGGAGGCTCAGGCGAAGGCAGCAGGCTACGAGGTGGAAACGGTGCTTGCCGTGACGGACGACAAAGCCCATTATTATCCTGATGCGGCATTTTTCGCCACAAAACTCATAGCAGATAAGAAGAGTCATAAGCTTCTCGGCATACAGGTATTCGGCCCTGGAGCAGTGGATAAGATGGTGGACATCGCTGTTATGGGCATCAATATGGGAGCAAGGCTGGAAGATTTTGAAAATGCGGATTTTGCCTATGCGCCGCCGTTTTCTACGGCGATTCATCCGTTTGTGCAGGCTGTTTATGTGCTGCTGAATAAATTAAACGGCGATATGGTCAGCATGACGCCCGCAGAATACGCGGCCGGAAAAGCGACAGGCTATCGGGTACTGGATGTGGCTCCTGCGCCTACTATCCGGGGTGCGGAGTATATCAATCTGGCGTCAGTGAACGGTGAACTGCCCGGAATTGGGAAAGATGAAAAGCTGTTGCTTGTATGTGCAAAAGGGAAGCGGGGGTATTTCCTGCAGAATCGTCTGCGTTTTTACGGGTATCAGAATACGGTTGTGCTGGAAGGAGCGACTTTCTTTAATGATGTGAAAGTGGAACATGCGAAAGGGGCAGTTTCCAGGGAAGAGGAGACAAGAGTAAAAGCTCTTGGATTTTTGAAAGACAAGAGGACACCGGATCGATTTAACGGCCGTGTCATTACGAGGAACGGAAAGATCACGGCAGAAGAAGCAAGAGCCATTGGAGAAGCGGCGGAAATGTTCGGAAGCGGTGAGGTGACGATGACTTCCAGACTGACAATGGAAATCCAGGGCGTTCCTTTCGAGAATATCGAGCCTCTCAGAGCGTATCTACTTCAGGCCGGACTGGAAACAGGGGGTACCGGTTCCAAGGTGCGTCCGGTGGTATCCTGCAAAGGAACGACATGTCAGTATGGGCTGATCGATACTTTCAGTCTGTCGGAAGAAATCCATGAAAGATTTTTCCATGGATATGCGGATGTAAAGCTGCCCCATAAATTTAAGATAGCTGTCGGGGGCTGTCCCAATAACTGCGTAAAACCCGATCTGAATGATCTGGGCATCATCGGGCAGCGTGTTCCCCAGTTAAATCCTGAGAAGTGCCGGGGGTGTAAGGTCTGCCAGGTAGAATCCAACTGCCCGATCAAAGTGGCAGCACTGAAAGAAGGCAAACTGGTGATCGATGAAAATGCCTGCAATCACTGCGGTCGGTGTATGGGGAAATGTCCGTTCGGTGTGATTGAGGATTACGTGAACGGTTATCGGATCTACATAGGCGGACGCTGGGGAAAGAAAGTAGCCCAGGGCAGATATCTGGATAAGATTTTTACTGACAAAGAAGAAGTGCTTTCCGTTGTGGAGAAGGCCATACTGTTGTTCCGGGAGCAGGGAATTACCGGAGAACGCTTTGCAGATACTGTAGCAAGGATTGGCTTTGAACAGGTACAGGAGCAGCTTCTGGCAGATGATCTACTGGCAAGGAAACAGGAAAATATTGCGGCTCAGAAACATATGAAAGGTGGCGCAACGTGTTAGAATAGACACAAAGAGATGTTAACTGGAGGAGAAGGAAATGGGAGTGAAAAAATATGAAATCGATACACCGGAAAACAGAGAATTTCTGAAAGAACAGAGTGTGGAGCTTTTGGAGTTCGGACGCAGGTTTGCATCACCTGGTGGAAGTGCCTATTATCTGGGCGATGATGGGACACCCTGGAAAGATAAAAACAGGGAGACTTATGAGACATGCCGGATGGCCCATGTATACAGCCTGGGCGCTTTCCTTGGATTTGCAGGCAGTGAACAGCTTATAGATGAGGCACTGAAAGCGCTTCGGGGAGAACTGCACGACAAGGAGCATGGCGGCTGGTATGCGGGACTTTCCCCGGATGATACATTCCTTCCCACAAAACAGTGCTATGCCCATGCTTTTGTCATATTGGCGGCATCCTCCGCTTATCTGGCGGGCCGGGAAGGGGCAAAGGAGCTGCTGGATGAGGCGATTTCCGTATATGATCTTCGCTTCTGGAATGAAGAAGAAGGTCTGTCCAGTGATATCTGGAATACGGAATTTACCGTTATGGATGACTACCGGGGTATGAATGCCAATATGCATACAGTGGAAGCGTTTCTGGCTGCGGCAGATGCCCTTGAGGATGATACATACCGGAAACGGGCGGGGCGAATTATCAGCAGGGTAGTGCCCTGGGCAAAAGAGAATGGCTGGAGACTTCCGGAGCACTTTACAAAAGACTGGGCAGCCGACCTGGAGTGCAATAAAGACAGGCCTGACGATCCGTTTAAACCCTATGGTGCCACACCCGGTCATGGAATCGAGTGGTCCAGACTGATTGCCCAGTGGGCGATTTCCGCATATGACAAAGGGGCGGCAGAAGCGGCACCTTACCTGGAAGCTGCCGAAAATCTGTACAATAGGGCTATTAGCGATGCGTGGAATGCAGACGGTGCGCCAGGTATCGTCTATACGACTGGCTGGGACGGCAAGCCGGTAGTGCATGACAGGATGCACTGGACGCTGGCAGAGGCCATCAACACTTCTGCGGTGCTGTACCGCCTGACAGGAAAGGAAAAATATGCCAGTGACTATGCAGCGTTTATGCAATATCTGGATGAGTCTGTAATAGACCATGTGAATCATTCCTGGTTTCATCAGATGGATAAGGATAATCAGGTGATGGAGACTGTATGGCCGGGAAAACCGGATCTGTATCATGCGTTGCAGGCAATGCTGATCCCTTATTATACACCGGAGCTTTCCATAGCGCTGGCAGTGAAGCGGGGCGCACACATATAAGAAAACAGACATAAAGAAAAGAATTTTGCAAAACAGGGATTCCATTTGGGAATCCCTGTTTTTTATGCACACGGGCGCGTAAGGAAATTCTGTTTATATCGTCATTGCCTTTAATCTGGTATTATGCATGTTGATGTAAATATCCTGTATTTCCTGCTTGTCCCGGACATCGTTGGAGAGTTTTATGCATTCGTTCAGCTTTCTGGATAAATCGAGGTGCCCTTCGGCGACTCGCTGAATATTGACACGGATTTCGTTTTCGACCATCAGCTCTGTTTTTATAACTCTCTGCTTGACTTCCTGAAGATCGGCTTCTAAATGGACTACTTTTGCGTCAAGAGCAGTTACCCTTGCATCAAGACTGTTTACTTTTGCATCAAGACTGTTTACTTTTGCGTCAAGACTGTTTACTTTTGCATCAAGACTGTTTACCTTTGCGTCAAGATTATTTACTTTTGTGTCAAGGGCATCCACTTTTTCATCAAGTGTGGTCACCTTTTCCAGAATTAAATTAAGTTTTTCGCTGTCTGTCATAAAATCACTCCTTTTATATCGGGCCAACGAGTGTCGAAAATAAGTATACCATAAAACGAGTGGGAAGTCTATGTTATACTGGAGAAACAAATCTGCTTTCATACAGGGCATATTTCCTCGCAGCTTCATAATCTGTGATATTTCGGCCTCCGGTTCTGAAATGTAGTATAATGAGAAAATCCGCATTCTTTCAGGACTTCTGCCGCTCTGACAAATGCATAGCCGATCTGTTCCGGCCGGTGGGCATCACTTCCTATGGTGATGATATCGCCTCCCATTCTCCGGTAACGTTTCAGGATGGCAAGGCAGGGATTTGGCTGGGACAGACCATATTTCAGGCCTCCGGTATTGAGCTCCAGACCTTTCCCCAGCTCCAGCAGCAGTTCCAGTATGGCGTCGAATATATCCCGGTATCTGTCATAAGTATAGTATTTGTCCTGGCTGGGACCATAGCGGACGACATAGTCCAGATGGCCGTATACATCGAAATTGTGAAAACTGCGGATATTTTCCAATATGTACTCGAAATATTCCCGATAGGCTTCCTCTTCCGACCGCTCTGCATAAAAAGAAGGATAATAGGGGTCCTGGTCATGGCAGACATGAGAGGAACCGATGACGAAATCAAAATCAAAGGAATCCACATAACGCTCATGCTTTTCTGCCAGATGGGGCTGCAGCCCGAGCTCTACACCGAAAAATATACGGATCTTGTCCTCATATTTTTGGCGCAGCCTGATGAGATCGTACAGATAGGCATCTGTATTTAACAGGAAATAATCTGCCGGTATTTCATCCGAGCTGGGATAGTCAAAGTCCTGGTGCTCGGTAAAGCACATTTGGGTCATGCCGGTCTGGATGGCCTGCTGTATCATTTGTTCCATGGGGGTGCTACTGTCCCCGGAATGGGAAGAGTGCATATGAAAATCCGCTGTAATTGGCATAATACTTTCTCCTGATCGTCAAATACTCCACAGTATACTGTGAGTACCAAGTTTATGCAGCACGTAAGCTGCAGGTATGTGCCTGGCTTACCGGGAGGGGGAAATACCAGATGTAATAGAGTTCTCTTATCAAATATAAAGGAAGTTGCAGGAAATTGCAAAAGATTATAAGAGATTTTTTCATCGGTTTGAACAATATTGTTTCGGAATCCATGTTGATTCCGCTCATTTATCAGTATACAGATTTTCTGTCTGGGACAATGTGCACAAGAAAGGGTAATGCTGTAGCGGAAAGCTGCGAACAGAATTTACAAAAGAGGCAAGAGAAAGAGAGGGAAAAGGGGAGTGTCCTATTATAATTTTTTTGTTTTACATCTTGATATTTTTGGACAAATTAGGTAAAATATACATGCTGACAAAATTTTGACAATTATTTTTCCAAATGATGTCAAAATACTATAAAATTCATTTTTAGGAGGAATAAAAAATGGCAGTTAAAGTAGCGATTAATGGTTTTGGCCGTATCGGACGTCTTGCATTCAGACAGATGTTTGGTGCAGAAGGATACGAGGTAGTAGCAATCAACGATTTAACATCCCCTAAGATGTTAGCTCACTTATTGAAGTATGATTCTTCTCAGGGCAGATATGTTGGCGTTGGAGAAGAAGATCAGGTAACTGCTGATGACGAAGCAGGTACGATCACAGTAAAAGGTAAGACGATCAAGATCTACAAAGAGCCGGATGCTAATAACTGTCCTTGGGGCGAAATCGGTGTAGACGTTGTACTTGAGTGTTCCGGTTTCTATACATCCAAAGCAAAAGCACAGGCACATATCAATGCCGGCGCTAAGAAAGTTGTTATTTCTGCTCCTGCTGGAAATGACCTTCCTACAATCGTTTATAATGTAAACCATACAACACTGACAAAAGATGATACGATCATCTCTGCAGCATCCTGCACAACAAACTGCCTGGCTCCTATGGCAAAAGCTCTGAATGATCTGGCTCCTATTGAGTCCGGTATTATGTGTACAATTCATGCTTACACAGGTGATCAGATGATCCTTGACGGACCTCAGAGAAAAGGCGATCTGAGAAGAAGCCGTGCAGGCGCTGTCAATATCGTTCCTAACTCTACAGGTGCTGCAAAGGCTATCGGCCTTGTTATTCCTGAACTGAACGGCAAGCTCATCGGTGCAGCTCAGCGTGTTCCTACTCCTACAGGATCCACGACACTTCTGTTCGCAGTTGTTGACAAAGCTGTAACAAAGGATGAAGTAAACGCGGCTATGAAATCTCAGGCTTCCGAATCTTTTGGATACAATGAAGATGAAATCGTTTCTTCCGATATCATTGGCATGAGATATGGCTCTCTGTTCGATGCAACACAGACAATGATCAGCCCGCTTCCGGATGGCAAGACACAGGTAGAAGTTGTTTCTTGGTATGACAATGAGAATTCCTATACAAGCCAGATGGTTCGTACAATCAAATACTTCGCTGAATTAGGCTAATTGCCGGCCAGTAAATTAATAGTATTGATCTCTAAGGTCCGGTCCATATGGACCGGACCTTTTATCATTCTATTGGGAAATTGCTTTGCAATTACCTATAGAACAAAAATGTAGATGCGCAAATGCATGATTATTATATTATGGAGGGAAAATTCATGGGATTAAATAAGAAATCTGTAGATGACATCAATGTAAAGGGAAAACGGGTACTTGTAAGATGTGACTTCAATGTACCGTTGAAAAATGGAGAGATCACAGACGAGACACGTATTGTTGCAGCTCTTCCTACAATCAATAAACTGATTGCAGATGGTGGCAAAGTGATTCTTTGCTCTCACCTTGGTAAAGTAAAAAATGGCCCCAACGAAGGCGAATCCCTTGCACCTGTTGCAAAGAGATTGTCTGAGAAACTGGGAAAAGAAGTAAACTTTGTAGCTGATTATAATGTAACAGGTGAGGCAGCGACAAAGGCTGTAGAAGCAATGGGTGAAGGAGACGTGGTACTTCTTCAGAATACCCGTTTCCGTGGTGCAGAAGAGACAAAGAACGGTGAAGCATTCAGCAAAGAGCTGGCTGATCTGGCTGACGTATATGTATGTGATGCTTTTGGTTCTTCTCACAGAGCACACGCATCTGTAGCAGGCGTTACGAAATGTATCTCTGAAAAGGGCGGTGAAAATGCTGTTGGCTACCTGATGCAGAAGGAGATTGATTTCCTTGGAAATGCAGTGGAGAATCCGGTAAGGCCTTTTGTTGCTATTTTGGGTGGTGCTAAAGTAGCTGACAAATTAAATGTTATCAATAACCTGTTGGAAAAATGTGATACATTGATCATCGGTGGCGGCATGGCATATACATTCCTGAAGGCAAGAGGTCTGGAAGTCGGTAATTCACTTGTAGATAATGAGAAATTGGATTACTGCAAAGAAATGATGACGAAAGCAGTAACTCTTGGCAAGAAACTGCTGCTTCCTGTAGACACTTGTGTTGCAGATCATTTCCCGGATCCGATTGATGGACCGATTGAAATTCAGGTAGTGGGTGTCGATGAGATCCCGGCAGATAAGGAAGGTCTGGATATCGGAACAGAGACAGCTAAATTATATGCAGAGGCAGTAAAATCTGCCAAGACTGTGGTATGGAATGGACCGATGGGCGTATTTGAAAATCCGACTCTTGCAGCAGGTACGATTGCAGTTGCCAAGGCTCTTGCAGAGACAGACGCTACGACGATCATCGGTGGTGGTGATTCTGCAGCAGCAGTAAACCAGCTTGGATTTGCTGATAAGATGAGCCATATTTCCACAGGCGGCGGCGCATCCCTGGAATTTTTGGAAGGCAAAGAACTGCCGGGCGTAGTAGCTGCAGATGATAAGTAGAGCACTTAACGAGGTATTTTCGAGTTTAGTGCGAACTTAGCGAGGTACTTTCGAGCTTAGTGAACCGAGCTTCCTTCTGACTGAATTAAAAAGAAAGTGCGCGCAGCGCCTGTATAAATGCGCAGCAGTTATACAGCAATCAGCAATGGGGAATGAAACGCCCGATAGGGCGCGCCAGAAAAATGAGAAACTGCGAAGCAGTTTTGAGTTTAGTGCGAACTTAGCTCGGAGGAACTTAGCAAGGTACTTTCGAGATTAGTGAACCGGGCTTCCATAGATATAACAAAAATATAAAGGAGAGAATAAGAATTATGGCAAGAAGAAAAATCGTAGCTGGCAACTGGAAGATGAATATGACTCCCAGCCAGGCTGTTGCACTGTGTGATGAATTGAAGGATCTTGTGAAATCTGATGATGTGGATGTGGTATATTGCGTACCGGCAGTAGATATTGTACCTGTTGTAGAAGCTGTAAAGGGAACAAACGTAGAGGTGGGCGCTGAGAATATGTATTTCGAAGAAAAGGGCGCTTATACAGGAGAAGTTTCTGCGGAGATGCTTTTGGATGCAGGGGTAAAATATGTCATTATCGGACATTCCGAGAGACGGGATTACTTCAAAGAGGATGATGCTTTACTGAATAAGAAAGTAAAGAAAGCCTTTGAAGCAGGCCTGACACCGATCCTTTGCTGTGGAGAGACACTGGAGCAGAGAGAGATGGGTGTTACAATGGATTGGATCAGATTGCAGATCAAATCTGATCTGGTAGGGATTACGGCAGATCAGGTAAAATCCATGGTGATCGCTTATGAGCCGATCTGGGCGATTGGCACAGGCAAAACGGCTACAACAGAGCAGGCACAGGAAGTATGCAAAGGTGTACGTGACTGCATCGCTGAGATGTATGATGAAGCAACGGCAGAAGCAGTACGGATTCAGTACGGTGGCTCTGTCAATGCTGGCAATGCCGCTGAACTGTTTGCGCAGCCGGATATCGACGGTGGGCTCGTAGGCGGCGCTTCTCTGAAAGCTGATTTTGGTAAGATCGTCAATTATAAATAATAATTATTGGAACGAATAAGAGCGTAATGAAGAAAAACTCACTTCGATTTGTAGAAAATATATATTGGAGTGAGTTTTTTTATCAAATGGGAAATATCACAGCCAGCGTACGATTCTTGTTTTATAAAGCATGAGAGGGGCGGAAATGGGATGGAAGGAATGAAAAGGCTGTTACTAATTGGTATAGTATTGGTCTGTATGCTAGTGACAGGGTGTGGAATGGAAATAGCAAAGTCCAGGCCTGAAATATTACTGGACGGTGTGTCAATAGAGGTGGGAAAAACGATACCGGAGACTTTGGAAGAGGACGGTTATCGGGCAGAAATGCAGGGAATTGGAGGAAATTCACTGCCAGGTGAGACATGGTCTCCCAGTGTGTATCTGAAAAAAGAGGACATGACTGTGGCGGGACTTACCCTTGCCAATACGAGTCAGTATAGTCGTACAGCCAGCCAGTGTAAAATTGAGGAAATAAGATTTTTTGGACTGGAGAAAGAATATTGGGACTGTACTCTGACAATTGACGGTGTAAATCCATGTGAAATGACAGAGGAAGAGATATTGGAAGCTTTTCCTGATCTGGAGAGAGAAGAGGACAAGGAAGAGAATGTGGTAATCTATTCTCAGGTGAAAGGCAAATATACACTTTCCTTTGAATACACAGATACGATATTGACAAGAGTGGAAGTACAGCATGATTTCGGAAAAAGCTATTTACCGAAATAAGGTTTCGTTATCATATACTTCCGATGACAACGAAAAAGGAAGATGAATGACATCTTCCTTTTTCGTTACTATACTATGAGGGGGAGTATCTATGAAGAACCTGATCACTACTGCCTTCGCTGCCTGTCCTGCAATGGAAAGCTTTCCGGCAAGCTGCGATCAGGATTGTTTGTAGTCGAAGCTAATACCATTTTGTATACGCGCCTTACAAAAGTATTAACTTCATTTGATGACTTTATTATATATGGGAATTATGTCCAAATCGTGTCCGATTTATTAAAAGAAAAGAAAGAAAAACATAATTAAAAATGAAAGATTTGGAAATTGTTTGTAATCGCCAAAAAGCCTGAAATATCGTGATTTTATCAGTATTTTCAGGAAAGAGTGGGAAAATATTGTTTCAATCGGGGGAAAATACAGTATCCTATGCCGCCGCCTATTGTATTAAACATCAGATCGTTGACATCAAAGACCCGATAGGGGGCAGGGTAGATACCATAGAGCGCACTTAATTGTGTCAATTCGAAAAAGAGCGACAGAAGAAAAGAAAGAACCAATGTCTGCCTCAAAGTACGATGAAAATAGTGCCGTAAGTAGACTCCAAAGGGAAAGAGCAGCCCCAAGTTACCGCCTACCTGGAACCAGACAGAATGGGAGATATTGACAGTACCGATACCGGTTCGGATCCAGTATACCTGTTCTCTGAAATCATGAAGGAAGGCGAGGGGGTGAAGCTGGATTGTGACAGGAAGCGGACCTGCCAGAACAGATTCAAAAGAAGGCAGAGGGGTAATGATATAGAAATACATACAAATCAGATAGAGAAAAAAGGAATACATAATGAGAGTACGTGCCAGAATGAATCGGCCATATTTCCGGTGTTGATAGATTCTATAGGGAATGAAAAAGAATACGATAATCAGAGGAAACAGGGCATAGATCATATAGAGAGGCAGTAAATACTCGTGCATGAGCTTTCCTTTCTTTTGCTGGTCAACATTCCGACGGGCAAACAAAAAATATTATACTATAATCTGGAAAAACCGGCAAGATGGGAAATGGAGTATGGGCAAAAACAGAATATCTGGCCTGAATTGACAGGAAAACACAAGTGTGCTATTGTCATAAAAATAAGGAAAAGAGGGATTGTTATGAGAAAGATATTGGTTGTCATTGATATGCAGAAAGATTTTATAGACGGGGCTCTTGGCACAAAAGAAGCCCAGGCGATTGTAAGGAATGTGGTCAGAAAGATAGGACGGTATGAGGCAAAGGACATTTATGCCACAAGAGATACCCATATGGAGAACTATCTGGAGACTTCGGAAGGAAAGCATCTTCCGGTACCCCATTGTATAGAGGGAACGCCAGGCTGGGAACTGCATGAGGAGATTGCGAATGCTCTGAAAGGGGCGGTGATTATCAACAAGCCTACTTTCGGAAGCATCGTGCTGGCAGATCTGCTCCAGGAGGAAAATGACAGAGAGGAACTGGAAATAGAGCTTGTAGGGCTCTGTACGGATATCTGTGTTGTCAGTAATGCGCTTTTACTGAAGGCGGCCATGCCGGAAATCGGGATTTCGGTAGATGCTTCCTGCTGTGCCGGCGTTACACCCGAAAGCCATGAGGCGGCACTGACTACTATGAAGATGTGTCAGATCGAGATTATATAACTAGGAAATAGGATAGTGAAAGAGAGGGAGCAGGAGAATGACGGAAAGAAAAGAGGCAATTGGTCACTGTCTGACATTCCGGGATGTCTATGAGGACTATCCTTTTCACGATCCAAACTGGTGTGTGATCCGGCATCGGAAGAGCAAAAAGGTATTTGCCTGGATTTTTGACAGAGACGGGCATGTGTGGATCAATCTGAAATGTGATCCTCAGTGGAGGGATTTCTGGAGAGAGACATTTGATTCGGTGGTTCCTGCTTATCATTTGAACAAAAAGCACTGGAACTCCATTATTCTGGATGGAAGTATACCAGAGAAGGAGATACGGCGGATGATCGCGGAGAGTTATGACCTGACTAAAGGGTAAGCTTCCCGCCGTTGTCTTTCAGCCATTTTCGCAATTGTACATAATCGGGCAGAACCGTTTCAACAGCGTCCCAGAACGCCTTGGAATGGTTCATTTCCTTTCTGTGGCACAGTTCATGAACGACTACATAATCGAGTACCCGGGGAGGGGCCAGCATAAGACGCCAGTTAAAGTTTAGATTTCCTTTGGAAGAACAGCTTCCCCAGCGGGTTTTCTGATCCCGGATTCGTATGGAGGCATGGGTAACGCCTATGATTTGCTCATAGTAGGCTACCCGGGAAGGAAAATACTCTTTGGCCGCCTGACGATATCGCTGCTCCAGTGCTTTTTTCTGAAGAGGAGTCAGACTGGAAACGGGCATATTTTCCCGGGCTTTTTTCAGTTCCGTGTATTTTTTGATAATCCAGCTTTCCTTGGAAGACAGAATCTGTCTTGCGCGGTTGTCAGAGACAGAAAGGGGAACTTTCATAAGGATGGTGAGATCCGTTTCTATGGAAATGGACCATGTTTTTCGTCGGCTCCTGACGAGTGTTACAGGGATGGAAAGAGAAGGAATAACAGGAGTGGTAAAGAGCCAGTTTTTTCCTGACAGCATTTTGGACATGATATCACCTCGGACGATTGTATTCACAGGCCAATCTTACCACTTTTCTCATGTTAGGACTAGAAGAAACGGAAAAAATAGTATATGATAGGGAAGAAAATGATTCAGGAGTGAGCAAGTCCTATTCATAAAGTGAATTTTAGATGGATTTGTGAAGGTTACTGCGAACGAAGTGAACAGTAACAGGGAAAAATATAGAAAAAAGGATGAATGAGATGAATGAATACGGACAACTTTATATCGCATTTCTCAGGATAGGCGGGCTCACGTTTGGAGGCGGGCTGGCGATGCTGCCAATGCTGAAATATGAACTGGTTGAGAAAAAGGGATGGATTACAGAAGAGGATTTGCTGGACTGTTACGCCATTGGACAGTGTACGCCGGGTATTATTGCAGTCAACACCTCTACTTTTGTAGGGTATAAAAGAAAAGGGATACCGGGGGCCATCGCTTCCACACTGGGCATGATTACCCCTTCCATTGTCATTATTACGCTTGTGGCGATCTGCCTGCAGGCGTTTATGGAAAACGTATGGGTACAGCATGCCCTGATGGGTGTGAGGGCAGTCGTATGTGCCCTGATGCTGAATACCGTGCTTACGCTGGCAAAGAAGAGTCTGAAAAATGCATTTTGCTTTGCAATCTGTGGCGGGGCGTTTCTCCTTGCCATGTTTGTGGATATCCCCACTGTCTGTATTGTGATCATAGCGGGTCTGATCGGTATTTTAGTAAGTGTGGCAGGAGGGAAAAAAGTATGAATTTCAGCTTAATGGGACGTATGTTCTGGGAGTTTATGAAAATCGGGCTTTTTGCCGTAGGGGGCGGTCCGGCGACGCTCCCGTATCTGATGGATCTGACGAAACGATTTGACTGGTATACAATGGAAGATCTGACAAATATGATCGCCATCAGTGAATCCACTCCGGGGCCATTGGGACTGAATATGGCAACTTATGCGGGATTTCATGCTCTTGGGGTATTCGGGGGGATTATAGCTACATTGGGACTTGTCATTCCCAGTGTCATCATTATCGTGCTTGTGGCAAAGTTTCTGGAAAACTTTAATGAAAATAAATATGTGCAGGGGGCTTTTGCCGGGATCCGACCGGCTGTGACAGCGCTGATTGCTGCGGCTGTCTACAATGTGTGCAAAGTCTCTCTCTTTACACAGACAGAGACAGGATATGAACCGGCGATAAAGACGATCATCCTTTGCCTCATTGTGTTCGGTCTCCTGCAGGTAAAGAAACTTCAGAAATATCATCCGGCGCTGTGGCTTTTATTTGCTGTAGTGATTGGGATTGTCTTCCGGTTCTGACCAGCGGGAGTGGACGGATATCGGACAGAAGGAGTGGTACTGTGCCCAATGTGCTCACAGAAGAGCTGATTTATGCAATACTTTCGGTGGTAGAGGAAATACCGGAAGGAAAGGTCGCTTCCTACGGGCAGATTGCGAAGCTGATCGGCAGGGAGAAAAATGCCAGGCTCGTGGGAAAGGTTCTGAGCATGGCAGAATACTATGGGAAATATCCCTGTCATCGTGTGGTGGACCATACAGGGAGGTTGGCACCTCACTTTCGTGAGCAGAGAAGTCTGTTAGTTGATGAAAATGTAGAATTTAAGGATAATACCCATGTAAATATGAAAACATGTCGGTGGGACTGCTGATCCGGCGGATGCGGGAACGGTTTTTCTGACGTGTATACATGGAGCAGCTGTATAGTGGATATGCGGATTTGCCGTCAAACAGAGAAGAATGGAGAGAATATGGAAAAATCAAACAGATGCATACTGGTCTGTGCCGGAGATCTGGAGATTTCGGAGATTCCTGTGAGAGAAGGTGATCTTGTGATCGCTGTGGATGGTGGCTGTATGTATTGTGAAGTATTGGACATAGAGCCGGATATTATAATAGGAGATTTTGATTCTCTGACAGAGGAGTATATTTGCCGTCTGGAAGAAGAGGGATGTGGAAAAGAAAAGAAGAAAAAGCAGATAATCCGGCTGAATCCTGTCAAAGATGATACGGATACATTGGCCGCCATCCGCCTCGGCTTACAGAAAGGATACAGGGAATTCCATCTGTATGGTGCTATGGGAGGCAGGCTGGAGCATACAATCGCCAACTTGCAATGTCTGCATTATCTGAAAGAAGAAGGTGCTACAGGATATTTGTGGGATGGCAATATGATGGCAACTGTCATTGTAAATGAGTCTATTTCTTTCAGGAGAGAGATGGAGGGGATGGTTTCGGTTTTTGCAACAGGGGGAATTGCATCGGGCGTCACGGAAAAAGGACTGAAATATCTGTTAAATGATGCGAAGATAACGAGTAGCTTTCCCATAGGAGTCAGCAATGAATTTATCGGAGATGCGGCAGAGATTTCGGTGAAAGACGGTGCGCTTCTTATTATTGTCCGTTGGACATAAAAAGACAACTATTATCTGAGTGACTTAGTAACGGTTAGTGAGTCAGAAAGAGGAAAAAATGAAAAAGAGAAGCCCGAAAAAAAAGAATAGACAGCTGATTTTGGCTTTTTTCATCGGGATCATTCTGATCTGCAATGGATGTGGGCGGAAAGAGACCGGCCAGAAGGAGAACAATGAAAAAGTAAATACAGAAGAAACGGAAACAAATGCTGGTTTTGAGGAGCAGACTGGACAGGCACAGGAGGAGGCAGTGGCAGAAAACGGAGAAACGGAAGAAGAAAAGGCTGCCGGTGTCCAGGCGGAGACAAGCAGTATACGGGAACAGCAGATAAAAAATACAGATAATGAGACACTTCTGACAATGAAGGCGAATATGATTTATGTGACAGTGCCGGGAAATCAGGAGGCGGAGGATGCGATCAATCGGTTTTTTGCAGACAGACATGCTTCCTGGCAGGACACAGTGAATACTTATCGGGAAATGGCAGAGCAGGACTTTGGGACATGGTGTGCCATGAAATCGGAAGATAATGGTGAGGAAGGCAGCAGTCAGGAAGACGGCCAGAAGGAAGCCATAGGGCCGGGAAGCTGGAACAGTTATGAGCTGGACAGAACTTACAGGGTGATGCGGGCCGATGAAGAGATCATCAGTATTGTAGAAGATGACTATGAGTATACAGGAGGAGCGCATGGGAACGCAGTACGGGTTGCCTATAATTTCGATGTCCAAACCGGAAAAAGAATGGCTCTGGAAGAGGTAGCTTCTGATCTGGACGAGATAAGACAAAAAAGTGTGGCATATCTGGGAGAAAAGCTGCCCGAATCGAAAGTGGCAGAAGAACTGTTTGGTGACTATGCAAATCATCTGGAGGATATTCTGACAGACAGTACGTGGTATCTGGACGGGAATGGTCTGCATGTGATCTGCAATGAGTATATTATCACACCTCACTCGGCGGGAATCCTGGATTTTCTGTTACCCTACGAGGAAGTGGATGTGGTAAAGGAAAGGTTCCAGCTTGCAGGCTAGAGAGACAGAGAAAACAAGGGGGGCGTCTCTTTTCAGGAATGGTCGATCTGGATCACCACATAATAAAGATGGTTGGATTCTTTCAGCCTGTTTTCGATAGTTTCCTTTAATCCCTCTTTTGTATAGGAAGAATGATAAGGCACGACTACATCAAAGATCAGATTGGTGTGGGTAGTGCCTTTTACAATGCGGAAGTCGTGAAGAGTCAGATTGGTATCGATTTCCTGTAAAATACCGGTGACAATTGCCTGACATTCCGTAGTCTCCAGATCATCGTTCATGACAGGGTCCATATGTATGACTGCAGAACATCGAAGCTCCTGTTGCAGACGTTTTTCCAGATTGTCTATCGTATCGTGCATTTCCAGTATGTTTCCTTTGGCAGGAACTTCTGCATGGAGAGAGATCATCCGGCGGCCGGGGCCATAGTCATGGACGATCAGATCGTGGATGCCGAGTACGAGGGAATATTCTCCCACAATGTTTTTGATTTTTTTAATAAATGTCGGATCCGGTGCCTGTCCCATGAGGGGGCTGATAGTGTCTTTTGCCGCTTCGATGCCACCATGCAAGATGAGGATACCAACAAGAATACCGCACCAGCCATCAATGTGCAGACCGGTAAAGTGCGATATGACCGTAGCAATGAGGACAGCAGATGTAGCAAGACAGTCACTGAAGCTGTCGGTGGCAGTTGCCCGGAGCGCTGCAGAGTCTATTTTTTTGCTCAGTGTTTTGTTGTAACAGTACATATAGAGTTTGACGAGAATGGAACCGATGAGAATGACAAGCACAAGAGGAGTACAGGTGACATTCTCAGGATGGAGGATTTTGGAGACAGAAGAACGAATCAGTTCCACTGCCATTACGAGAATGATAATGGAGACAATGAGGCCGGAAATATATTCACTTCTTCCATGTCCGAAAGGATGGTCGGAGTCTGCTTCCTGAGAAGCAATCCGAAAGCCGATCAGTGTGATGATAGAAGAGCCTGCATCGGACAGATTGTTGAAGGCATCTGCGATGATGGAGATGGATCTGCCGATCAGGCCTGCACAAAGTTTTGTACAAAAGAGCAGAATATTCAAAAAGATGCCGAGCATACCGCTTATGAGGCCGTATTTTTGCCGTATTTCAGGAGATTCAATATTTTCTCTGTCTTTTATCAGCAGTCTGGTTAACAATGTAATCATAGAATACTCCATTCCCTTTCCTTGTCCAATGAGGGTATCATTTTTTGGAAAAAGAAGCAAGGGCTTTTTGAAAATTGGTTGCGAACAAATAGGAAACAGTTTATAATTATAAGTATCTGTGAGAATTTTTTATCGTATAGAAAATTTCTATACGGAAGGATACAGAAGACACTTTTATTGCAGTGTTCCAAGATTTCATAAATAATAAAAATGTATTAAATAAGAAGAAAGAAGTAAGAAATTAAAGGAGAAAAAATTATGAGCAAGAAACCGGTAGTATTGATGATTTTGGACGGATATGGATTGAACGACAAGACTGAGGGAAATGCCGTAGCACAGGCAAAGACCCCGGTTATGGATAAGTTGATGGCGGAGTATCCCTTTGTAAAAGGCAATGCCAGCGGCATGGCAGTAGGGCTTCCTGACGGACAGATGGGCAATTCCGAAGTGGGACACCTGAACATGGGTGCGGGCCGTATTGTGTATCAGGAACTGACAAGGATCACGAAAGAGATTCAGGACGGTACTTTTTTTGAAAATCCGGCATTGATGGATGCTGTCAATAATTGTAAGAAAAATAACAGTGCACTGCACATGTTTGGTCTTTTATCAGATGGCGGTGTGCACAGTCACAATACACATTTGTATGGCCTTCTGGAGCTGGCGAAAAGAAACGGGCTGGAAAAGGTATATGTACACTGTTTCCTGGATGGGCGTGACACACCCCCTGCAAGTGGTAAAGGCTATGCGCAGGAGCTGGAAGCTGAGATGCAGAAAATCGGTGTCGGGCAGATCGCATCTGTTATGGGACGTTATTATGCGATGGACAGAGATAATAATTATGACAGAGTAAAGCTGGCTTATGACGCTCTGACAAAGGGAGAGGGACTGAAGGCTGTCGGCGGGCCGGAAGGTATCCAGGCGTCTTATGACAGGGATGAGACAGATGAATTTGTAAAGCCCACAGTAGTGGAAAAAGATGGCAGTCCGGTGGCTGTTATTTCTGACAATGATTCCGTTATCTTTTTCAATTTCCGCCCGGATCGTGCCAGAGAAATTACCCGTGCGTTCTGTGACGATGATTTCAAAGGATTTGAGAGAGGCAGCAGATTACAGCTCACTTATGTATGTTTCTCTGACTATGATCCTACGATTCCCAATAAAGAAGTGGCGTTCCATAAGATCGCCGTTACGAATACGTTTGGCGAGTGGCTGGCAGCGAATGGCATGAAGCAGGCGAGGATTGCCGAGACAGAAAAATATGCTCATGTTACATTCTTCTTTAACGGCGGTGTGGAAGAGCCAAATGAAGGAGAGGACAGAGTGCTTGTAAATTCCCCGAAGGAAGTGGCAACTTATGACCTGAAGCCTGAAATGAGTGCTTATGGCGTATGCGATAAGCTGACAGAGGCAATTGAGTCCGGGAAATACGATGTGATTATTATCAATTTTGCGAACCCGGATATGGTAGGACATACGGGGGTGGAGCAAGCTGCTATCAAAGCGGTGGAGGCCGTAGATGAGTGTGTTGGTAAGGCGGTGGAAGCGATCCGGGAAATGGATGGTGTTCTGTTTATCTGCGCAGATCATGGCAATGCAGAGCAGCTTGTGGATTATGAAACAGGAGCACCTTTTACGGCGCATACGACAAACCAGGTTCCCTTTATTCTTGTAAACTATGACAGTGACTATACACTGAGGGAAGGTGGATGTCTGGCAGATATTATTCCCACATTGATTCAGATCATGGGCAAACAGCAGCCGGAGGAAATGACAGGGAAGTCCCTTCTTATTAAAAAGTAGAGCAATAGACTATGTTTGGTATTGTCATTGTAGCAATTCTTATATGGATTGTGGCCCCTTTTGTGGAATTGGGTATTATTGTTGCACTCACAAAGACAAAAGTGGAAAACGAAAAGAAAATCGCACAATTGAGTCAGGCGTTGGAAGAGAAGAAGTCAATGCGGACTGCGGCTTCTCCGCCGCAGGGAACGGCGCCGGAGCTGATGCAGCCGGGCATGCCCGTCAGGGTAGTGCCTGGTGTATACGGTTCTCAGGAGACGCCACCGGGATCGATTTCGGTGATGACAGTGTCCGGGAGTGAGAGACAGTCCAGGGCTGTATTTGCCGGCCATACCAATACTGCCGGCCTGGCGGCACTTATTATCGGAATGGTGTTTATTGTGCTGGCTGGCCTGATTTTTGCTACAACGACATGGAATGTTTTGCCGGATTTCTGTAAAGTGGCGCTTGTTTTTCTTCTGACAGGTGTATTTTTCGGAGCGAGTTATCTGGCTGAAAAGAAATTACATATTCATAAAACGGGTAATGGATTTTATATTCTTGGAAGTATCTTTTCTTTTTTTACAGTTTTGGCGGCGGGATATTACAGATTTTTAGGACCTGCTTTTATTTTAGAAGGAGTCAATCGCTATCGGGTACTGTGGATTGGCAGTCTTGTAACAGTGGGGATATGGTTTCTGGGACTGAAACGGTTTCGGGACAGACTGTTTACAGAGGCCTGTCTCTGGGGATTGACTGTAAGTATGATGTTTCTGACAGCCTCCTTTTCTCTTGGTTACAGAGGACTTACAGGGACGATGATGGTGTATGCTTTTTGCCTGCTGATACTGGAACAGATTTTGCAATATAAAAATGTGTGGAATCATATGGAATCCACGGATTCTGAAGAAACCTCCACAGCAGGATGTATCAGAATGCTGACGGAGGAAATGAAATATTTTGTGCCCATTCATTTCTGGCTGTTTGCTGCCGTTTCTGTATCATGTGGTGTCCTGGAAAATTTTTATATAATGGATCGGGGCGGTTTTACTCTGTTGTCATTGGCGGTCGCTCTGGCAGGTACGGCATTTTTCTGCTACAGGGAAAGAACGTTATTTTATCAATGTCTTTTTTTTCTGCTTTTTGCTGATTTTCTATATTATATATTTCTTTTGTGGGTATTTCCCGGCAGGGAAATATACGGATGTCTTATCATAGAAGGTATATTTACCCTTTTCTTTTTTGTATACAGAAAAATACAGAGAAAAATACAGAAAGTTGGGTTTCTGTGGAACGAAACAGCGGGAAATATAATCTGTACAACTTTTATTTGTATCAATACACTGGTGATCGTTTTACTGTCTTCGCTGGGAGATATCATAGCGGGGGAGCAGCTTACAGCTTCCGGGGCAGTGATTATGTGTACGGCTATTTTGTATTGGTGGAGCAAAACTTGTAGTCTGGTAAAGAATCTGGCATTGCTCACAGCCGGTTATCTGACGGTAACATTTTATCGGATGTTACAGCTTCAGGCTGCTGGCTGTCCGGAGCATAGAGTGTTTGCGGCCATCTATCTTAGCGCTGTTCTTGTATGGGCGTTTATAAAGAGGCAGGATTGTTGGATTCCCGTCCTGATGATCGGTCTGCTTTCACAGGTGGATTTTTTTCCGGGTGCCGGGCTCATTGTTCTGTGGGGGTTGAGTGCAGCAGTTGACAGGAAATGGGGAAGAGAGAGCCCCCAGGTAGAGTTGACGGGTATCAGTCTTTTTATGATTACAGCAGTGGCATTTTACAGAGATTCTTCTATGGAGACAGGTACGTTCTGGCTGTATTATCTGCTGTCCCTATTTTTTTACCTCGTATTTTACAGAGGGAGACGTTCGTGGCTTTCAGCTTTTCCAGCTTTGGCGCTGCTGTTTGCGCCGCTTATATATCTGTATCGATATGAGATAACAAGGGAATGGCTGTATGGAATTGTGGCAGCAGCCCTGCTGCTTACAGGGACGGTGACCAGACTTTTTTTACCGATCGTGAAACAGGATGAAAAAGTAGAGGGTGGCTGGCGGATTGATTTTTATCATGGACTGTCGATTCTGTTACTTATTTATCTGTTGCTGGAGGCAAAAGGAAACTGGATGTTCGTCTACATGGTCCTTCTGGGCGG
This sequence comes from uncultured Lachnospiraceae bacterium, assembly GCA_910587635.1. Taxonomy (GTDB): domain Bacteria; phylum Bacillota; class Clostridia; order Lachnospirales; family Lachnospiraceae; genus VSOB01. Next base: position 18,138 of record CAJUNB010000021.1, on the reverse strand, counting down.
TTATTGGTTTCAGTATGCCACGGTGAGGGGGGTTAATAGCTGGGAACTTATCAGAAAGATTTCCTTTACAGTGGGGGGATTTCATTTATTGTGGGCGTTCTGGATTCAGCCTTTTATTGACTGGCCCCCCTCCTTAACATGGAAAGTGAGTCTGGCCGGGATGGCTGTCTATCTCTGGATCCAGACGTATATCTGGAAAAAATCGGAAGTTTTATGGAATCTACAGACAGTGGGATATGGGCTTTGTCTTGGCGGATTGGTTTTGGAAGGGCTTTTTACAGGAAGGGTGCTGGATGCGCTGATTCTGGAAGGAATATGTTTGATTATTTTTGTCTGTTCCATTGTGAAAACCTGTGTACGTTGGCGGCGTATTTCCGGGATATTGATTGTGACGGTAGTCCTCTATATGACAAAGGATTTCTGGTTCAGTATTTCCTGGTGGATCTATTTACTGGCTGCGGGTACGGGATTGCTTTTGTTTGCGGCGTTCAGTGAAAAAAAGAAGAAATAAAGACTGTAGATTGGACAGTTGTATAAAAAACAGAAAGCGAGAGAAGATATTTTGGGTTATGGAAATGAACCGAACGATGAATTTATCGAATATGTATTGTCTGCTCTGAACATTTTCCAGGAAGGCGGCAAAGATACGCGGGATAAACAGTCGATAAACTGGGTACAGCATTTTTTTGATGCTATGCCGGGAGGATTTTTTATTTATCGTGCGAACGAGGAAGAGGAGATAATCTATGCGAACAGGGAGCTGCTTCGTATTTTTGGCTGCGATACGATGGAAGAGTTTCGGCAGCATACCGGCAATTCCTTTAAGGGGATTGTACATCCCGAAGATCTGGACGAGGTAGAGAAAAGTATATGGGAACAGATCGTGGAAAATCAGTACGACCTAGATTATGTGGAATACAGAATCATCCAAAAGAATGGTGAAGTGCGCTGGATAGATGATTACGGTCATTTTGTCCGTAACAAAAATGTCGGCGATTTTTTCTATGTCTTTGTAGGGGATGCCACTGAGAAAAAACGAAGACAGATGGAAGCACTGCATTATATTAATAAAGAAAGAGGGCAATATCTGGAACTGATTGAAGGGTTGAGTTCACACTATGAGTCTCTTCTTTATGTGGATCTGGAAGATGACAGTATCAGAGCCTACCGACTGAGCAGCAGAATGAAGAAGCTGTTTCACACGGAGCTTGAAGTGCACAATTATTCCTGGTATGTGGGAGCTTATGTAGATGCGTGGGTGCATCCGGAAGACCGGGATATGGTCAGCAAAATCACGAACCCGGAATATATCCAGAATAAACTGTCTCAGGTAAAATCTTTTCATACGATTTTTCGTGTTGTAGAAAAAGAAAAAATAAAATATCTGTATCTTCGTATTGTAGATTCCAGAAAAGAAAACGAAAATAAAATTTCGCGATTTGTCATGGGATATCGGGATATGGACGGAGAAATCCGACAGGAAAGGGAACGCCAGGAAATGCTGGAAGATGCCTTAAAGCAGGCGAATTCCGCAGTTTTGGCGAAAGATGTATTTCTTGCCAATATGTCTCATGATTTGTTGACACCTATGAATGCCATTGTAGGATTTACGACATTGGCAAAAAAGCATATGGATGACAGTGAGAGATTGGCTTATGATCTGGATAAGATCCGTATTTCCAGCGGGCAGTTGCTTCGGCTGCTCAATGATGTGCTGGAAATAGCCAATATTGAAGCGAGAAAAATGCAGGTAAAAGAGGAAGAGTGCAATCTGTTCGATATCGTCAGGGATGTGCAGAGACAGCTGCTGCCTCTGGCTGCCGCAAAAAATATTATGCTTTCTGTGGACATGGATGATTTTAAACATAATATTATTTTCAGTGATAAAACAAAGTTGAGTCATATACTTTTACGGCTGACCAATAATGCTATCAGATATACGGATATCGGTGGGAGAATTATTGTAATAATCAGAGAGATGAGAAAAATTTCTGAAAGTCAGTCAGCATTTCAGTTTATTGTGGAAGACAATGGAATCGGAATCAGTGAAAGCTTGCAGAAAAATATTTTTGAGCCGTTTCAACGAGGAAAGAATACGACTTTAAGCGGGATCAGTGGTACCGGTCTTGGACTGACGATTGTGAAGAGTCTGGTGGAGAAACTGGGTGGTTCGATTCAGGTGGAAAGTACCGTCGGTGTAGGGAGCCGTTTTACGGTATCCTTGAACCTGAATATACAGGATGTTCCTTCTTCCAGCTATTCTCCAGGGTACAGGGAGCCTTCTTTTGACAAAGAGAAGAAAAGAAGGCTGCTTGTAGTAGAGGATACAGAAATCAATCTGGAAATTGAAGTGGAACTGTTACAAGATGCAGGATTTTTGGTAGATACAGCTGTCAATGGCAGCATAGCCGTAGAGAAGATCAAAAATTCCAGACCGGGCGAATATGATCTTGTCATCATGGACATTCAAATGCCAGTGATGAATGGCTACGATGCTACGAGGAAAATCAGACAATTGGAAGACCCGGAACTGGCCAATATCCCCATTATCGCTTTGTCTGCCAATACATTTGAAGAGGACAGAAGAAAATCCAGAGAGAGTGGTATGAACGCCCATGTACCAAAGCCGATCGACATTACCCGACTTGTGGAAGTGATCATGGGTTTTCTGGAATAAAAAATAAAAGAGATGGAGATTTGCCGAAAGAGTGACTCTCCACAGGTGAAGAATCCTGCTCTGCAGGATTCTTTTTTCTGTTATATAGGAAACTTCGTTCCCTATATAAAAACCCTCCGGGCGGATGCGCACTCGCGCGAAACTGAGATTTGTCGCAAGCGACCGCGCTCGGCGCAGGAATGTGCTTTGCACATTCTTTATTCTTTTCCCAGACTGCGCCCCCGGTATTTTTAATGACCTGGATAAGGTTTATATCAGTAAATATTGAAATACGTTAAACAAGTAACCGATAATGATAATACCAATGATACAGATGCTGATGAACAAGGTCAGCAATTTTGGCTTTACTGCTTTACGAAGCATAATCATAGACGGTAAACTTAATGTGGTGACAGCCATCATAAAAGCCAGAATCGTACCAAGTCGTGCGCCCTTGTGGAGCAGGGCTTCCGCCACGGGAATAGTGCCGAAGATGTCGGCATACATAGGAACGCCGACCAATGTAGCGAGAATAACGCCGAACGGATTGCTGCCTCCTAACACAGTTTCGACCCAGCTTTCAGGTATCCAGTTATGAATGACTGCACCAATGCCGACACCAACCAAAATATAGGGGAATAAATTCTTCCACATATGATTTCATGTGTAATCTTTCAATCAAAGTGCCACCTGCCACGGCGATCGCCAGGCCGACTATCACATAGATGAAAGCCACTTTGGTGTCGAAAATGCTCATTAGGAGAATAAGGCTTCCCAAATCCACCATAGGAGATGAAATCAAGAAGGAAAACGTAACGCCCAGTGGCAGGCCGGCATTTGTAAAGCCAATAAACAGCGGAATGGATGAGCAGGAGCAGAATGGCGTTACAGTTCCTAACAGGCGGATATAATATTCGCGCTGATACCGTGGAATCGCCCCAATATCTGCTTGCTTCGTTCAGGGGGAAAGTAGCTTTGAATGTAGGAAATAACGAAAATCAAAAAGCAGAGCAGTACAGTGATTTTTAACATGTCATAGAGGAAAAACTGGACACTTCCTCCTAAACGTTCTTCTACATCCAGTCCTGCCATGGAAAGGCCCATGCCAATCAGTTCATTCAGCCACTTCATGCCTAAAAATTGATCTTGTATAAACTTCCATACGCCCATATAGAATCCTCACTTTCGATTTGTCATACATTATATCAAAAAAAATTGATGTTTTGTGCCAGAAAAATGCCATTCTACAATAATGGCGTTTATTCATTACATGCGAGGAAATTTTTTTCCTGGCTTGTATCCGGTGTGGTAATGGCCAAAAGCAGCTTAATAGCCTTATCTCTGCCAGATTCGTTCAAACGGTAATATGTCCATTTGCCTTCTTGGCGGTTTGTCACAAGCCCGGAGTCACACAGGATTTTCATATGATAGGATAAACCCGATTGTGTCAGGTCCATTGGCTCTTGCAAAACACAGGCACATTTTTCACCACTACGTAATTGTTCCAGAATGACAAGTCGTTTAGGGTCACATAAGGCCTTGAATACTTTGGCGTTTTCTCGATGGGTTCCCATGTAATCTCCTTAAATCAATTTTTTTTGATATATTTAAATATATATAATAAAAAATCATATGTCAATGGCGTCTGTTAATTTCAGAGAAAATAATTGACATTTTCCAAAGTTATGATATGATAAGTGTATCAATATACATAATACACATAAAACAATTTGGGAAGAAGGTGTGTGATGATTATTCTGGACTACAAGGATACCAGGCCTATCTACGAACAGGTAGTGGATAAGCTGCAGAAGCTGATTATCAATGGAGTGCTTGAGCCGGACAGTAAGATGCCTTCCGTCAGAAATCTAGCAATGGAGCTTTCCATCAATCCGGGGACGATACAAAAAGCATATGCGGAACTGGAGCGGAAAGGTTTTTTGTATACGATCAAAGGCAGAGGAAATTTTGTCACATATAACGAGGGGCTCTATGTATTGAAAAAAGAAGAGTACCGAGGCAAGATCGACAGACTTTTGACAGAGGCAGAAGAGATCGGTATTTCCAGAACGGAAATGCTTGACAGCTTGAAGGAAGGGGAGAAGTGATATGATTGAAGTGCGAAGTGTCAGCAAATATTTTGAAGATATTAAGGCAGTGGATCATGTCAATATCACGATCAAAGAGGACTGCGTTTTCGGGCTGATCGGGACGAATGGAGCAGGGAAAAGTACGGTGCTCCGTATGATGAGCGGTGTGATAAAGCCGGATGAGGGAGAAATCGTAGTAGATGGCCTCCCGGTATTTGACAATGTGGAGGCAAAACAGCGACTGTTTTTTATAGCTGACGAACCGTATTTTTTTGCCAATGCCACACCGGATGACATGGGAAAATATTACAGCAGTGTGTTTCCTGATTTTGATCTGCTGCACTATTACAGTTTTCTGGATCATTTTGGACTGGGCAGGAGGCGGAAAATCGCCACATTTTCCAAAGGTATGAAAAAACAGCTGGCAATTTTATGCGGTATCTGTTCGAAGACAAAGTATTTGTTCTGTGATGAGACATTTGATGGACTTGATCCGGTAATGCGACAGGGCATTAAGAGCCTGATGGCAAAAGAAATGGATGAGCGGGGGATGACGCCGATCATCGCATCTCATAATCTGCGGGAACTGGAAGATATCTGTGATCGGGTAGGGCTGCTTCACAGAGGCGGCGTGCTGCTTTCCAAAGATCTGGAAGAGATGAAATGCAATATTCAGAAAGTGCAGTGTGTACTAAATGAAGGAGTAGATGCAGAGAATATTTTCAGTAACCTGGATATGGTAAAATCTGAAAGAAGAGGTTCCCTGTACACGCTGACAGTGAGAGGCAGCAGAGAAGAAATCATCAATTATTTTGGCAGCATTCCGACGATTTTCTTTGAAGCACTGCCGCTATCCCTGGAGGAAATATTTATCAGTGAAACGGAGGTAGTGGGTTATGACATCAAAAAAATCATTCTTGGTTAATATGAGGACAAATATACGAAGAAGAATATGGCTGATCGTTGTTATATTCCTGGGATTATTTTTTGCTATGCCGGTGGTGACTGCCATGACCCTGAGCGTGGAAAAGATGTATATGGGATATTCCTATAAGGATCCGGCAGCTTATTTAGGAAGGGTTTTCTGCAACTGTATCGGGCTTAGCGGGGGGATGGCGCTGCTGACGTCACTGTTTGCCGTTATTGCTGCAATTCAGGGATTTTCTTATATGTATCAGAGAAAAAAGCTGGATATGTATATGAGTGTGCCCGTCTCGAAAGTCAGGAGGTTTGGCGCAATCTATTTAAATGGTCTGCTTGCTTTTGTACTTTCCTATCTGATCAATTTGGCTCTCAGCTTTTTGGCGGCTCAGGCTATGGGGGCAAATGTTTCCATGGCGGTAAAGGACGCATTTTTGGCGTTGATCGGTTATACGCTGTTGTATACGGCGGTCTACCATATTGCCATACTGGCGGTAATGCTTACTGGTAATCTGATCGTAACATTACTGGGGACGATCGTATTGTTGTTCTATGATGGTATTGTGTATCTGTTGGCAGGTGCCTATATGGAAACATTTTTTGACAGTTTCTATTGGAGATCTACGGAGAAATTTTCCTGGATTATTTTTACGCCGATCATAAAGTTTATGGATATCTTGAACAGTATGTATCTGTACGATTCCAGTTATGGCGGTTATAAACGGAATGTGGATATGTGGCAGTTTGGAAAGGGCATGGTCTTTATTGCTGTCGTATCTGTCATAGCTCTGGTGCTGGCTTATTGGTGTTATACGAAAAAGCCGGCGGAAGTATGTGGAAAATCCATGGCTTTCCCAAAGACGAAACCGGTTATTAAAGTATTGGTTACGATGCAGGCGGGACTGATAGGTGGTATCATCTTTTATGGTTTCTCCGGTAGCAGCTTACTGTTTTTTATATTCGGGATTCTGGCAGGTACATTACTTTGTCACGGTGTGGTGGAGGTCATATATGACTTCGATATCCGCAGCATAAAGAACGGGTGGAAATCATTGCTTGTATCCGGGGCAGGAGTGACCGTCATTTTCTGTATCTTTCTTTTTGACCTGTTCGGCTATGACACCTATGTGCCAGAGATAGATCAGGTGGAACATATTGCTTTCCGGTTTACAGATGTTTATAACAATTATTATGATGAAAATCTGGATATCATAGACAATGATTCCTATGTGCTGGAAAATATGCAGATTACGAATGTACAGCCTGTATTAGAGCTGGCTGCAAAGCGGATGGGAACAGAAGCGGATGAAAACGTGGATTATCGTTATATCGCGGTCCGGTATCATTTGAAAAACGGAGAGGATGTGTATCGACAGTTCAGAACGGCCTGCAGGGAAGACGTGGCACTTTTGGATGAGATCATGGTTGACAGTGCATATCAGAAGACAACGTTTTCTGTTTACAATGATCCTCTTGTCAATCTCGGAAACAGGTTAAAGCTGTATTATGATGGTGGTTCTGGCAGAGTGGAAGTGTCCGACTTTACGGTAGAAAAGCTTGTGACAGCATATCGAAAAGATTTAGCACACTTTACCTTTACGGAGCGGATAGAAAATCTGGTACAGGGAAGATTTGAGCTGGAATGTATAGAAAAAGGTGTCTATGTTCATACCACATTGCCGGTTTATCCTTCTTTTACCAATGCGATCGCTCTGCTGGAGAGTACAGGACTGTATCATACTCTTTATGTGGATGTGAACGATGTGGAACAGATCATCGTAAGGAACAACAACTCCAAAATGTATGAAAAATATGAATACGAAAACGAAGCGGAAGAGAATCTGGCGCGTAACTATATGGATTATTCTGTAGAAGCCGCCTTTACCGATGAAAAAGAAATGCAGGAAATTATAGACAGCCTGTATCCTGATAATTTTACGGAATACTGGATAGCATCTGGGATACTGGACAATGATTTTAATGTGACGGTAGTTTTCAAAAAGGATGTGGAAGGAATGGATGGGTATGCTTATAGCTATTATGTACAGGCAGATAAGCTCCCTGATTTTGTCAGAGAAAGGACCGTTTTCACAGAAGAGGATGCATCCTCTGCACCGATAGACAGAGCGGTACCAGTACCGGCATACCGATAGGGAAAAGCGGAGCATTTGGCTTCGCCATCCGAATTCGTATCGCATATATGATAAAAGAAAGGGCATTCATAACGAAATGGATGCCCTTTTTCGTAAAATTTGCAGACAGAGTTTATTCGGAAATGGACACAGGAAGCAAAAAAAGTTTACGCTGGACGATACTGATAATTTCTTAAGATTGTTTATTCCAGTTTCCGTATCACTCTGGCGGGGGTTCCAACTGCCAGAGAATTGGAGGGGATGTCTCTTGTGACGATACTGCCGGAGCCGATGACCACGTTATCGCCTATGGTGACACCCGGATTGATGATGGCGCCGCAGCCAATCCATACGTCGTCACCGATGACAATAGGTTTGGCGTATTCCAGATGGCTGGCCCGGGAAGCCCGATGGAGAGGGTGATTGACAGTGATAATGGATACTCCCGGACCGATCAGACAGCGATCACCGATTGTCACCTTATTGCAGTCCAGTATGGTTAAATTATAATTGGAATAAAAATGTTCTCCGATGAAGATATTATAGCCAAAATCACAGTAGAAGGGCTGCTCCATTACGATATCCGATGGAGCATGTCCCAGTATTTTCTGCAGCAATTTCTTGCGGGTTTTGGCTTTGTGGGGAAGGGTATGGTTATATTTGTGGAGAAGTATCTGGACATGAAGATGTTCTTTCAACAGATTTGGATCCTGGTTGTCGTATAGCTCTCCATCTAAACGTTTCGATCTTTGGGTCGTTATCATTTATTTTCTCCTCTGAAAGTATGGATTTTGAAAGATTTTAACATGAAATTCGATAGAGTACAAGGGAAAAGATGGTAGAATAGCGAAAAATTTAGAGATTGACATATCTTTTTTGTATGTTATAATCAATTTATCGAAACGTTTTTATAGTGAAGGAAGGGAATGAAATGGAAAAGAGGGCTACAATAAAAGATGTAGCCAGGCTGGCAGGCGTCTCTATATCGACAGCTTCTCTTGTTATCAACGGAAAAGAAGGGGTGACGGACAAAAGGAGGAAGATGGTGATGGACGCGGTGGAAGCACTGTCCTATCAGCCGGACAATGCCGCACGGAATCTGCGGACATCGGAGACGAAAATGATCGGACTGCTCATACCGGATGTGAGAAACAGTTTCTATGGAGAAATCACAGAGTATATACGGCGGGAAGTGGAAAGCTATGGCTTCTTTCTCATTATCGGTATTACGGGAAACAGTGCCAATGAGAAAAAGTATATTTCCGAATTCATTTCCAGAAAAGTGGATGGTGTCATCTGGGTACCGCAGCTCACTTATGTGAAAGATGTGAAACACATGAAAAAACTGGATGCGTATCATATCCCCTATCTGTTTCTGGCAGCGGAATACGAGCAGAGCAATGCTCCCTTTGTCATGTGCAATCTGAAAAGGGGGGCCTATCTGATGACCAGGTATCTGCTGGAGAGAGATATCCGTGACATCAGACTTCTGGTAGGTGATAAAAGAGTGGACGCTACATATATCAGCGGCTATCGGAAGGCTCTGGAGGACGAAAATATGGAATTTGCCGAGGGAAAGGTCTACGAGAGTTCTTACCATTTTGAGGATGTCCAGAAGCTTGCCATGGAAATATTGAAGGATAAGCCAGAGGCCATTATGACCAACAGTGATTTTACTGCCTGTGCGGTTTTGCAGGCGGCTCAGATGAAAGGTGTATCTATCCCGGGAGAGTTATCTGTCTGTGGCTATGACGATGTGATATATGCGACGATCAGCCAGATCCCGCTGACGACAGTGAGACAGCCCATTGAACGAATGTGTAAGATGGCGGTGAACAATCTGATGAACCTGCTCCGGTATGGCGTGATGCCGGATTCTGTCATCCTGGAGCCGACTTTGGTCATCAGGGATACGGTCAGGCGATAGAGGGAGATGCGCCCGGGACAGGATAAAAGTGCGTGCAGCCTGCGGACGGGAGACTGATGATATATCCCGATCCGCCTGCACAGAAAGAATTCCATAGGCGGTATATTTTTTTAACCAGAAATCGAAACGTTTCGAAAATAAGTTCCATTCATTCTGAAAAATTGGAGGTATTGCATATGAAAAAGAAAATGGTGGCAATGTTACTGGTTCTGACAATGATCGGTTCTCTGACAGGATGTGGAAAGACAGAAGACACCGGGGGAAATACCACAAATACCGATGCCGGTGCCCGGAGCGGAGAAGGAGGAGGTAGTGCAGAGAGTATAGTATCCGGGGAGGGAGAAGATGGACAGGTGATAACAGAGGGAAGCCTGGAATTTGTCTATGTGACCCAGGACAGCGCCAACTCTTATTTTATCCAGGTGTATGAGGGGTTCTCCTCGAAATGTGAAGAACTGGGAATCAGAACACAGATATTGGATGCCAAATACGATGTGGCTGCTCAGGTCTCCTATGTGGAGGATGCGGTACAGAGAGGCGTGGACGGCATTATGATTTCTCCATTGGATGAAAATGCACTGAAGAATATTGTAGATGAGGCGAAGGAAAAAGGGATTGTCGTATCGGCGGAGGCACAGCCTGTCTCCAACGCCCAGATAGACGGTTCCTTGGATGAATACAATATCGGCTATTCTATCGGGAGCGCAGCGGCACAGTGGATCAATGAACAGCAGGGCGGGGAAGGAAAGGCGTTGATTCTGGCTCAGGACGATGTGGAAGCGGTTATCAGGAGAGGCGACGGCATCAACGACGGCATTCTGGAAAATGCGCCGAATGCAGAGATTGTTGCCCGTCAGAACGCCAGCAATACAGATCTGGGGATGAAAGTGACAGAGTCAGTGATTCTGGCCAACCCGGAAGTGAATGTGATCTGTGCCTGTGACGATTTTACGGCGATCGGTGCCTATGAGGCTGTTTCGGCGATGCAGAATATTGCGGACAGTTTTTATATCGGCGGCTGTGATGCGACAGACGAAGGAAAGGAAAAGATGAAGGCGGAAAACAGCGTCTACAGATCTTCCTGTAATCTGTTCCCCTACGAAGCGGGCGAAGAACTGGCAGAGGCTATGTATGTATATCTGACAGAGACACAGGAAGATGCAGTTGTGGAGAGACGGTATGAGCCGGTATGGCAGCAGGACGTAATCGAGCAGTGATTTTGGCCGCATCGCATTCCGGGCGCCTGCCTCTGTTTCCGGCAGTGACCGAAGGACAGGCCCGGGCGTCCGGGGATAAGGAAAGGAGGGAGCAATCAGTGAATGAGCAGACGAAGGATGACAATATTCTGGAAGTCCGGGGAATTTCTAAAAGATTTGGAGGTATTGAGGCTCTGAAAGACATCAGTTTTTCTGTACGCAGAGGAGAGGTGCATGCCCTTGTAGGAGAAAACGGAGCAGGGAAAAGCACCTTTATCAAAATCCTCACCGGTGCCCATGCCCCCAGCGGCGGTACCATTTCCTTTGACGGAAAGGAATATCCCTATCTTACGCCGGCGCTGGCACTCGATATCGGGATTACGGCCATCTATCAGGAATTTAATCTGATCCCGTTTCTGTCGGTGAGTGAGAATATTTATTTCGGATGCGAGCTGATGAAAAACGGCCTGTTGGATTATAAAAGTATGAACAGGAACACGAAAGAGATGTTTCAGGAAATTGGGATGGAACTGGAACCCCGGATGCGGGTGCAGTCCATGGGAGTCGCTGGGCAGCAGCTGGTGGAAATCGTCAAGGCCATTTCCAAAAAGGCCCGTCTGATTATCATGGATGAACCGTCGGCGCCGCTGACAGAAGCAGAGACGGAAACTTTACACAGAATAGTCAGACAGTTGCGGGAGAAGGGGATTACAATCATCTATATCTCTCACAGAATGGAAGAAATATTTGAGATATGCGACAGAGTTTCCGTATTCCGGGACGGAAGCTATATCTCTACAAGTATTGTATCTGAAACAAACCGGAAGACTCTCATAGCGGATATGGTAGGGAGGCAGATGGGAGAGGCCTTTCCCGAACGGGGAAAAGGAAGCCGGGAGGTGATTATGGAGATCCGCCATTTGAGCAACCGGCGAATTCATGATGTGTCACTGAAGCTCCACAGAGGAGAGATACTGGGAGTCGGCGGCCTGGTAGGAGCGGGCAGGACGGAACTGCTGCGGGCCATCTATGGAGCGGATGAGATCTGGGAAGGGGAAATTATGCTGAACGGGGAGACGGTAACGATTGCATCCCCGGCAGCTGCTCTGAAATACAGCATAGCTCTCCTGCCGGAAGACAGAAAGCAGCAAGGAGTGGTAATGGGAATGAGTATCGGACATAACATTTCTCTGGCCATACTGGACAGGCTTTCTTCCTTTACTGTCATCAGGAAGAAGCTGGAAAAGGAGCTGTGCAGCGGGCTCGTAAAAGAGCTGGCGATCAAACTCAGTTCTCTGAAGTCCCCTGTGAAAACGCTTTCCGGTGGAAATCAACAGAAGGTGGTTTTGGCCAAATGTCTTGCAACGAATTGCGATATCCTGTTTATCGACGAGCCTACCCGGGGGATTGACGTGGGAGCCAAGCAGGAAATTTACAGAATCATGAGAAAACTGGCAGACCGGGGGACGAGTATTCTTATGGTTTCTTCGGAAATGTCGGAGCTGATCGGTATGTCTGACAGAATCATTGTGATGAAGGAGGGACAGGTCGCAGGGGAACTGGAACCGGAAGCGTATTCCCAGGAAACCATTTTAAACTATGCGGCTCTGTAAGGGGAAAAATATGACAAAGAGCAAAATGAATTTTAATACATGGATTGCAGAATATGCGATTATTATTATTTTCGTAGTTCTGTTTGGGGCAATGAGCATTTTTGCTCCCAACTTTCTGACGGGAGGCAACATTGCCAATGTGCTGCGGCAGGTATCCATTAACGGCATCTGTGCCATCGGCATGACTTTTGTTATCCTGACCGGCGGTATTGATCTGTCAGTGGGAGCGATCATCGCAGTCAGTGGTGTGCTGACCGCGATGATGATGATCGATGGGATACATCCTCTTGTGGCGTCTCTGATTTCGATTGTATTGTGTACCCTGATCGGTTTTCTGACAGGGCTGATGATCAGCCATATCGGGATTCCACCCATGGTGGCCACAATGGGGACGATGACTTCCCTGCGCGGCGTGGCCTATCTGATCACAGGAGGTACTCCTGTCTTTGGCTTCGACGAGCGCTATGCGGTGATCGGGCAGGGATATGTGGGTGTGATACCGATTCCGGTGATCATTCTGGTGCTCTCCTTTGCGGCCGGGATATTTTTCCTGTCGAAGACCAGGTACAGCAGGTATATTTATGGCGTGGGCGGAAACGAAGAGGTGGCGAGGCTTTCCGGTATCAACGTCCACAGGGTGAAGGCTTTTGTCTATGGGGTAAGCGGTTTTTGCAGCGCGCTGGCTGGCCTTGTCATGCTGGGACGTCTCAACAGCGGTCAGCCCAGGGCAGGGGAGAGCTATGAGATGGACGTTATCACGGCAGTGGTACTGGGAGGCGTCAGCCTGACCGGCGGCGTGGGGAAGATCAGCCATGTGGTATTTGGCGTATTGATTATCGGCGTATTGACGAACGGTATGACGATGATGGCAGTGGACGACTACTGGCAGAGGGTTGTGAAAGGACTTGTGCTTTTACTTGCCGTAGGGTTTGACCGGTTCATCCAGAAGAGACAGCAAAAGGCTGACTGAACCGGGGAGACAGGACGGAAAAAAGCCCGGAAACAAGGTGGAAGAAATGGAAATAAATCCGGCGGTATCAGAAACCGGACGGGAAGATCAAAGTTAAGTAGAAGTAAGGATAAATAGAATGGAGGACAGATATTATGATGATTCAACCGAAAATGGGATTTATTGTATTTGGCGTACATAAGGACGGATTGGAAGATCCAATGGGAGTGCCGTTTATCAATCAGAAGATCATCGATGATTCCAAAGCAGCCATTACCGCGAAGGGTGTGGAACTGGCAGAAAATGATATTGTGGTAGCTTACAAGCAGGAGGCAAAGGAGGCTCTGGCAAAGCTGAAACATGACGATACGGTGGACGGTGTGATTCTGTTTTCCGGCACATGGGTATGGGCTTCTGAGATCGTTGCCGCTGTACGGGATTTCGAAAAAACGGGAAAGGGCGTCATCATCTGGACGGTTCCCGGCTCTCAGGGGTGGAGGCTGGTAGGGACACTGGCCCTTGGCGCTTCTTTTAAAGAGATCGGCATGAAATATCGCTCTGTGTACGGCAGTGATGACGAGACGGTAGAGAAAGTGGCCTGCTTTGCCAGAGCCTGCGCACTGCGCAACAAACTGAATATGACCACCATTGGCGCCTTTGGCGGCAGAGGGATGGGACTGACATGCGGCTGCGCAGATCCGTCACAGTTTATGAGAGAGTTTGGTGTGGATATCGATTCCAGAGATTCCATGGATATCCTGAAAGCTGCGGATGCAGTGACAAAAGAAGAGATAGAGGAAGTGAAGGAGGCGCTGATCAGACCATATTTCCAGGAAATGCCCCCGGATGACGATTGCACAGACAGATCTGTCCGCCTGTATATCGCCGTGAAAAAAGTCATTGAAAAAGAAAAATTTGACATGTATGTCATCCAGTCTTTCCCGGGACTGGCGGAAGAATATGCGGCCAGCTGTTTTACCCAGAGTATGATGCTGCAGCAGGGGATTCCCACAGCTACCCTGTGTGATTTCAACAATGTGCTGACCGTATTTCTTCTGAGCAATCTGACGCCGGACCCGGTCTATTACGGAGATTTCCAGTGCATCGATAAAGAAAAGAAAGTAGTAAAGGTCATCGGCGACGGCGCCTGTGCCCCTTCTCTTTCGGGACCGGAAAAGGCGAAATTTGCCCATCACGGACTTCCTACGGAAGGCTCCGCAGGGGGATTGTCAGTAGAGGCCGTGTTAAAGCCGGGGAAAGTCGTTATGGGACGTATCGGCCGGGATAACGGAATGTTTGAGATGATTCTCCATCGGGGAGAAGTGTATACCCCCGCCCCGGAAGATCTGAAGGCCCAGAGGACAGAGTCCGGCATGTGGTTCTGGCCCCATGCATTTATTAAAATGGATGTGGACTATGATTACGGCGTACAGGTATGGGACAGTGAATATATCACACTGGCCTACGGGGATGAGGAGATTTACGGTACCTTGAAGGAATTCTGTTATCTGACGGATATCAAGCTGATCGAGATGTGACAGATTGATCGGGAATGTGAGCAAAATATACGGTCAGACAAAGAAATAAAAGGATAAATGTGGGGCTGCCTGGGAAGGGAGCCCCGGAACAGGGGTCTGAATATATGATAGAGAAAAAAGATTTGTATGAATGGTGCAGTATTCCGGTGGAAGAGCTGGAACATCACCCGAAGCTTGTGACGAAATTCAGGCTTGTGAAAGACTCTGATGAGATGGGCAGACTGATGGCACAGGAGTTTGCCGATGAGATTGCAAAGGCAAATGAAGAAGGCAGGCGCTTTCGGGCGATTGTGCCCTGCGGGCCGAAATGCTGGTATGAGCCCTTTGCCCGGTATATCAATGAAAACCGAATCAGTATGAAGAATGTAATGATCTTTCATATGGACGAATGTCTGGACTGGCAGGGCAATCTGCTGGCGGCAGACGATCCGTATAATTTCAGGACATTTATGTGCAGGGAATTCTATGACCCTGTGGAGGAGGAACTGATGGTACCGGAAGAAAACCGGTATTTTTTGAGCCCCGGGACGATGTTTCAGGTAGCGGAGAAGATCAGAGAAGCTCCCATAGATTATACGCTGGGCGGCTGGGGACAGGACGGGCATATCGCCTATAATCAGAGCAGGCGCCACCCCTTTTCCCATATCGGAATAGAAGAGCTGGAGCAATCGGGAATACGGATTCAGGAAAACAATCTGGATACGATCATCACATTGGGACAGAGAAGCTATGGGGCAGCCTATCAGTTCGTGCCGCCCATGTCCATCACTCTGGGCATCCGGGAATGTATGAGTGCTGAAAAAGTACGGGTATTCAGCGATACAGGTGCGTGGAAACAGACGGCGCTGCGGGTGGCACTTTTTTCCGAAATTGACGCAGAATATCCCATGACACTTTTACAAAAGCACAGGGATGCGGTGATTACGGCAACTTATGATACGGCGGATCATCCTATCTCCCATCATCCAGAGTGGAAATTTGCCGGGGTAAATATATGAAGAGGCAGAAATATGATTACATAGTAGGTACAGGAGGAATCGGAAAAGGGGTCCTGTTCCAGTTTACGGATAATACGACACTGGGCAGAAATGAATCCAGACTGGCGGAACTCACAGAGACGAGAGATTTTTGCAAGCTTCATATTATTTTACATTATATTGCTGCTTATACAGAAATGCGCGTACCGATTTATGCCATTGGGAAAATAGGAAACGACAATAGCGGAGAAGAGATACTGAGGCTGATGAAAGGGCGGGGAATTGACTGCACCTATGTTTCCACGGATGATTCTTCCAGAACGATGTATTCGGTCTGCTTTCTCTATCCTGACAGCGACGGAGGAAATATAACGTCAAAAAACAGTGCCAGCGGAAAAATGAAAAAATCGGAGATCGACAGATTCTTTCTGCAGGAGCTGCCACCGGGAAGAGGAATCGCCCTGGCAGCGCCGGAAGTACCGCTGGAAGTGCGGGAAGAGCTGCTTCTGAAAGGGAGAGAACATCACTGCTATAATGTGGCGTCTTTTACTTCAGACGAGATGGGAGAGGCCGTTGCCCGGCATATATTTGCACATGTGGATCTGCTGGCGGTCAATCTGGATGAAATGAAATCTCTGGCGGAGGCGGTGGAAGAAGGAAGAAAAAATAAACCTCAGGAATGTTATGAATATCTGAAATCCCAAAACCCGGAGATAGAATTTATCGTGACTCAGGGAGGAGAGGGAGCACAGCTCTTTGGCAGAAATGGCAGCGAACGAATCCCGGCTATCTGGAAACCGGTAAACAGTACCGCAGGGGCGGGCGACTGTTTTCTGGCCACGATTGTCAGCGGTCTGATTTACGGAGTCCCTCTTATGGAAAATGATTCGAAAGTAGGGCTGGGGGGACTGGCGGCCCTGGCGTCCTCCATCAAGGTGACGTGCAGGGACACCATTGATTTTTCCCTGGACAGGGCGCGGCTTCGGTGGGAAGCGGACAAGCTGGGAATCCTGTTTTCCGATAAGGTGAACCGGTTGTTTTTGGATAGAAAATAAAAGAAATCTGTAGGTAGATCATTATAGATCGTGTGAGGCAGCGGATCAGAATATAATGGAGGAGCAGTCGAAAAGGAGCCTTCGCGCATCAGGGGAAATACGGATGGGCGGAGGCTTTTTGGTAGTGGAATTCTGTGGTAGTTATCTTGGATATACAGCTTGCAAATAATGTGGTAAAATGTATTGTAAATGTACTACAAAATTGATATAGTAGGTATTAGGAGGGTTGGGGGAATGAATAAGACAATTTCTATAAGCATTAGGGTAAGCGAGGAAGAGTTGGCAAAGCTGAAACAGGCTGCAAGACTTGAAACTTATGCATCATATAGTGAATTTGTAAGACGTACAGCATTAATAGAAGCTAATTCTATAATTAAAAAAGCGACCGGTGACACTGCGCATGAAATACACGTAGAACAAACATCTTGATATAACCGGAGGTTAGGTATATATGGAACCTAAAGACAGGTTAAAGGCGTTAATAGAAAAGTATAATAACTACAAAAGTGAAAAGAAATCCGAGGAAATGAGTGAAGAGTCAACTCGTTCATGGATAAATGAATTTCTGGAAATTTTTGGTTGGGATGTGCTGAATGTACAACAGGTACAACAAGAAAAGATCGTAGATGAAAACCAAAAGGAGAAGCTGGAAGAGATTGCGTCCAATCACATAAAACCGGATTATTCATTAATGAATGGGACAATTGTAAAAGCATATCTTGATGCAAAAAAGACAGATGTTGATATATTTAAAAATAAAGAATCGGCATTCCAGGTGCGATCATATGGATGGTCGGCGGGTTTACCATGCTCGTTTTTGACTAATTTTGAACAGTTTGTTATTTTTGACTGTCGCTTATTACCACAGAAAGGCGATGATGCTTGTATTGGTTCGATACAGATTCCAATGGAAAAATATGTAGATGAATTTGATATTATTAATAGTGAAGTATAGTCAATAGAGTAGACACATTTTTAAGGAATATTTTACTGAGGACAGAATTAAGCCTGACCCCAATAAGCGGATTCCATTTCATTTGGTGTCAGATAGCCAAGAGAACCGTGAGGCCTTCGGGAATTGTAG
>CAJUNB010000020.1 GCA_910587635.1 uncultured Lachnospiraceae bacterium | reverse complement strand
CCTGCCTGCTAGCAGGCCGTTTGAATTTACTTCATCTATTTTCCGCTGCTTCGCAGTGCACGCTCGGAAAACCTTCTGCTTTCTTACGGGACCTCAGGGCTCCTCCCGCAAACGGGCCCCTCCTCAGGTCAAGCCCTATCAAAATGCAATCTGACAAACCTGCCTGCTAGCAGGCCGTTTGAATTTACTTCATCTATTTTCCGCTGCTTCGCAGTGCACGCTCGGAAAACCTTCGGTTTCCCTCGCTCACGGGCTTCGCCCTATCAAAATGCAATCTGACAAACCTGCCTGCTAGCAGGCCGTTTGTCATCTTACATTTTGGCACTGCTCATTGCCTGCGGTGGATATTCCACAACGTAGAAGTCGTAGGCGTTGATTACAGTTGTCTTGCCGTATATGTCTTTTCTCTTAAAATTTCTGCTGTAATTGGAATGAACGTGTCCATGGAAAAAAAATTTAGGTTCATACTTTTCCATCAATGTACGGAATACTGCAAAGCCGCGATGGGGCAGATCTTCCAGATCATTTACCTGATAAGCAGGGGCATGGGCAACGAGAATATCGAATCCTTTCCGACGCCACAGCTTAAAACTCAGTCTGCGTACCCGCCGACGCATTTTACGCTCCGTATACTGTCCTTTGGCCCCCGGAATATATTCCATACTGCCGCCCAGGCCAAGAATACGGATTCCTCTGAACACGTAAATGTCGTCTTCGATACAGATACAGCCTTCCGGTGGAGTCTCGTCATATTTTCCATCATGGTTCCCTCTGACATAGAGTACGGGTACATTACAGAGTGTCGCAAAAAAACTCAGATACTCCGGTGCCAGGTCTCCACAGGAAATGATAAGGTCGATGTCCTTTATCCGTTCCGGTTCATAATAATCATACAATAGCTTTGATTCATGGTCGGTCAATATTAAGATATTGACCCCTTCATTTTTCTGTGTCTGTTTCATCACCCTTAACGCCCTGAAGCTGCACGAGCGCCTGGGCTTCCTCCGTCAGATCTTCCGGCCCGGGAATCTGTCCCACTACATTCTCCACCAGCCAATCCATCGTAACGATGTCTTCGGCACTCAGGCTCTCTCCCTCTTTACACCGAACAGTTCCGTTCTGGGATAAAATCATTCCTCCGAAAGGCTGAAAACTGCCTGAACGAATAGACCATTTCAAAAACTCAATCAGCCGTTTTGTCTCATAGGGCATTGTATTGGAACAAATAACATCCACTACATCCGCAGAGATTCCCCACCAGTAATTTACTGCCTTTTTTCCTTTTTGTGTATTTTCATCACTGCCATTACAGATACTTTTAATAATTCTCTCATAAAACTTTCCCCAATGCCAGATCGGTGTCGCCAGATTTTCCAGGCTCCCGTCCTCTTTTTTCAGATAAAGTCCGTATTCTCTGGAAGCATGCTCTGGCGTGATCATATCAGCCCCGGAAATAAAGACGATTCCCTCCTGCTTCAGCTTCTCTTCAGCAGCTTCTCCTTTTGTCCCGGACCATTTCAGATGTATCTTCACCCAGGGATTGATCATTCTGGCCCCAAGCGCGAAGGCGTTGACATTTGCCACCGCCCCGTATATAGGATAATCCGCCACATATCCAAGTCTGTCTGTCCTCGCCATTGCCGCTGCGATGGCACCTAAAAGGAACTTGGACTCATACATACGACCGTAGTAAGTGGCAATCGAAGAATAGGACATCTTTACCGAACAATTATAGATTTTCACTTCTGGATGACGTATGGCGGCACGGACAGACTGATTCACCATCTGGATGGCAATCGTAAAGACTACGTTGCATCCTGAAGCAATCGCCAGCTCAATGGCATTTTCTATTTCTCCATCTGTATCTGCCCTGTCGATCGCCATCGTTTTCAGCTTACCACCATAACTGTCTTCCAGGTAAAGCCTGCCCAGTTCATGCGCATACGTCCAACTGGAAGTCTCAGCCGTTTTCGGATAGATAAATGCAATTTTCAACATCTCCGGTGTGACGGTTCCCACAGGAATAAGGCGGTTCAGTAGAGAAGCCTTCGATGATTTTTCCTCTTTTGGATTTTCCACCAGCTCCACCTGGCTGCCTTTGTCTGCCAGGCGGATCTCTTCCCACATTTTCAGAAGAGCTTTATACATCTTCTGCTCAGTTTCTTTTTTTACCTGATCGTAGCCATAGATTTCCACGTAAAGGAGAAATGCATCTGAGACAGTCAACTCCACTTTTCTCTCCTTATGAGCCATATAAAAGGCATCTGCAAACCTTCCGATGACAGAGTGAAACAGCATCCTGTCGTCGCTGGTCCATTGTTCATCCGGGTTTTTGCCCATAAGCTTCAGAAGCTTCTTATAGCCGCCTTCTTTTGTAAAATAAATGTCATAGCTCTGAGACACTTCATAAAAATCCAGGAACTCATAATACAGTCTGTTATCCAGCTCTTCCGTTTTTTTCGGAATGAGCCGGGTCACCATTCCCGGAATGCTGTAAGCACCCAGATATTTCATGACACTGACACGTTTGTTCCCTTCCTGGACATAAAACCGATTCATAAATTCATAGACAACGATAGGATCTCTGATACCTTCTCCTACCTGATGGTCATAGAGTGCGGACCACTTCGCACCGAACTCCGATCGTTCGGAAAGTAGCGGCATGAAATTGACAGCAAAGGAATTTGTCCGTCCAGCTGTCTTTGTCCCTACGATTTTTTCCAGCGGTATATCAATGAGACCGAGACTGACCTGCGCTGCCAATTCTGTATAAGATAAAATATCATCCAGCACCGGGAGGTAGGGGTACTGTCCCTTCGAGAGAGCGGTCTGATACCCTTTCCTTCCCTGTTTTAACGCTGTTGCATACTCGTTTACCACCACAACTGAAACCTCCTGAAAAAATAGCAATGGTCATTGTTTTCGCGATCATTATATCATGAATCTACGATTCATGATCGTCATTCGCCGCTCGCCGAATGAGCAGGCTCATCTTTCTCGCTAACGCTCATTTTATCATGTCAACAGGAAATCAAGCGCGAATGAGATGAGCATTTGATTTCACCTGACATGGTAACGAAAGAATCACAAACGCATAGCGCGACAGACGCGCAGCGGCTGGATTCTTAAGTATATTATACCATTTCTTCAGGGTGATGAAAAGTGTGTTTTCAGCTCTCGATTACAGCCTCTCATACATCTCCGTTATCTGTTTCCAATAAGCGTAGCGATTTTTCGCCTGCTGCTGCGCCTCTGCAAAAAGGCGTTTGGCCTCTTCCGGTTTCGTTTTTTCCAGTGCCGTGTAACGTACTTCTCCTTCCAGAAATTCCTGATAGGAAAGAGACGGTTCTCTGCTGTCCAATATAAACGGATTCTTCCCTTCACTCTTCAGATCAGGGTTAAAGCGAAACAGCGTAAAATATCCCGCTTCTACTGCTTTGGCCGTTTCATGGCAGAAACTTCCCATTCCGGCCCGAATGCCATGATTGATACAGGGTGCATAGGCAATCAAAAGAGAGGGCCCGTCATAGTGTTCCGCTTCCGTAATCGCCCGGATCGTCTGATTGTAATCAGCTCCAAGAGCAATCTGCGCCACATAGACATGTCCATAGCTCATCGCCATACTTGCCAGGTCTTTCTGCCGTGTCCGTTTTCCTCCCGCCGCAAAAAGCGCTGTTGCACCAAGAGGGGTCGCCTTGGAAGCCTGTCCGCCGGTATTGGAATACACTTCCGTGTCAAACACAAGGATATTGATATTTTTTCGGCTCGCCAGTACATGATCCAAACCGCCGAATCCGATATCATATGCCCAGCCGTCACCGCCGAATACCCAATAGGATTTCGGTGCAGTTTTACCGTCTGCCTCTCCCGCCAGAGCCATACCATATCCAAACTCCGCACCGTCTTCAAACAGAGAATTGGACCATGCAGGTCCCTGTCCTCTCTCATTGACCGTATAAGGCGTAGACGGATAAGAATTACCCCATATAGAAGAACATCCTGTAGCATTGGCAATATACATCCGATCACCGAAAAGCTGGGTCACAAGTCTTGCATAGGATGTCTCTCCGCATCCTGCACAGGCACCATGGAATTCCAAATACGGCTTTTTATACTGACTTCCCTTTACCGTATCTGTTCCGAACTTTTGAACAAGCTCTTCTTTTTCCGGTAATGTCTTTCCGTAGTCAAAATACTGCTGCTTTTCCTCTTTTTCGTGCACCGGGCACATTTCCAACGCCTTTTCTCCATTTTTACCGGGACATACTGCAGCGCAGCTCCCACATCCGGTACAATCCTCTTCGGAAATAATCATCGACACCTGATACTGGGAAAATCCCGTCACTGGCAGCATTTCCATACCTTCCGGCGCTGCCTCCGCTTCTTTCTGGTCCATCACTGCAGGACGGATGACGGCATGTGGACAGACAAACGAACAACGATTACACTGAATACAGTTTTCCGGTTTCCAGACAGGCACTTCCGTAGCCACATTTCGCCTCTCATGAGCGGCAGAGCCGGAAGGAACAGAACCATCTGCAATTTCCATAAAAGTAGATACCGGCAGCTTATCCCCTTCCTGGATATTGACAGGTTTCTGTATCGTCTCTACAAACCACACCATTTCCGGTCTGTCAGGCAGCATCTTGAGATCCAGAGGATCATCTCCCGCCGTCATCCAGCTTTCAGGAACTGTCACTTCCTCCACCTGGGCCATTCCCTGCTCTATGGCTTCATAATTCATTTTGACGATCTTTTCCCCTTTTCGTTCATAGGCCGCTTTTGCCGCCTCTTTCATTAGACGCAACGCTTCCTCTTCAGGAATAATGGCCGATAATTTAAAGAAAGCCGCCTGCAATACTGTATTGATCTTATTGTTCAGACCTATTTCTTTTCCGATGCGAATACCGTCAATCACATAAAACCGGATTTTATGCTGTGCCATATACCGCTTCGCCTGTCCCGGCAGAAATTGTTCCAATTCCTCGCCTCTGTAAGGACAGTTCAGGAGAAAAACTCCTCCGTCTTTAATTTCCTGTACGATATTATACTTGTGCATGTAGACATGGTTATGACATGCCGTAAAATTTGACCGGTCTATGAGATACGTAGAATGAATCGGTTTCTTTCCAAACCGGAGGTGGGATACCGTCAGCCCTCTGGACTTTTTGGAATCATAGGCAAAATAAGCCTGAGCAAACAGATCCGTATTGTTTCCAATGATCTTTACCGATGACTTATTGCCTCCTACCGTACCGTCACCGCCAAGCCCCCAGAATTTACAACAGATTTCACCTTCCTTTTCAATCCGGTAATTTTCCGTGTCAGGAAGTGACAGATGTGTCACATCATCCACAATACCGATCGTAAATCTCTGCTTTTCGGTATTTGTAAATACAGCATGAATCTGAGCCGGTGTCGTATCTTTTGAGCCCAGTCCATATCTGCCGGAATAGACGGGAATCTGCTGGAAAGGGCTGTCTTTCAGAGCACAGAGCACATCCAAATACAGTGGTTCTCCGGCGCTGCCTGGCTCCTTTGTCCGATCCAGAACCGTGATTTTTCTCACTGTCCCTGGAATGGCAGAGATAAGATGCTCTTTGGAAAACGGCCGATACAACCGCACTCTGATCAGGCCCAGCCTGCTCCCCTTTTCATTCTCCTTGTCTATGACTTCCTGTATTGCCTCACAGACAGAACCCATGGCAATTATAATCTGTTCTGCATCCCGCGCTCCGTAATACTGGAACAGCTCATAATGCCTTCCCGTTATTTCCTCTGCTCTCTGGAAAAGATTGTCTACAATTCCCGGAATCTTATCATAGCGTTTATTGGATGCTTCTCTGTACTGGAAGAATACATCAGGATTCTGGGCAGATCCCATCTGTCTGCCATGTTCCGGTGACAGCGCATGGCATTTGAAACTTCTGATAGCTTCCCTGTCCAAAAACGTCTCATAGTCTTCCCTGTCCCATATATGGATTTTCTGGATTTCATGAGAGGTACGGAATCCATCAAAAAAATGCAGGATAGGTGTACTTCCCTGCAGCGCGGCCATATGAGCTACCGGTGCCAGATCCATAACTTCCTGTACATTACTACTTGCCAGAATCACTGCTCCTGTCTGTCTGCACGCATAGATATCAGAATGGTCTCCGAAAATCGAGAGAGCATGTGTGGCAATTGACCTGGCAGCCACATGGAAAACTCCTGGCAGCCCTTCCCCTGCTATTTTATACAGATTCGGTATCATCAGCAGAAGCCCCTGAGATGCCGTAAACGTTGTCGTAAGTGCACCCGCAGCCAGGGCACCATGGACTGCCCCCGCAGCGCCGGCTTCAGACTGCATGGGAGATACGACAACCTCTCTGCCAAACAGATTTTTCTCTCCTCTGGCTGACCACTCATCGATCCATTCCGCCATGGAGGAAGACGGCGTAATGGGATAGATAGCAGCCACTTCCGTATAGGCATAAGCCGCCAGAGCCGCCGCCTGATTGCCATCCATTGTTTTCATCTTTTGCTTTCTATTTTGATGTTCCATTTTCATACCCACTTTCCATTTTTAAAGTTAGTGTGTACAATTTCAGAAAAATCATCCCAAATCTTTTCCAGTCAAAATACCTTCCGAAAACCGATTTTCTCGTTGTTTTCGAAAGGTATTTTGGTGTCTCTATTTTGCAGGCATCGTCCATACTGCAGCTTCTACGCAGATCTCCGTATCCATTGCTTCCAGATACATACGGTTACTCCTGCTATCCGGGAAAATATTCCATGTAAATATGTCTTCTGCAGGAATTTTCACTCTGTACTGCAAACATTTTAATAATGATCACTACAAAATCACCCTCCCGGAAGCAGCAGGAATAGTTCAGATTTATTTCATTCATGGTTTTCACGCGCAGTGCTTCAT
This sequence comes from uncultured Lachnospiraceae bacterium, assembly GCA_910587635.1. GTDB lineage: Bacteria > Bacillota > Clostridia > Lachnospirales > Lachnospiraceae > VSOB01. The sequence continues at coordinate 44,478 of CAJUNB010000020.1, read as the reverse complement.
TGGAACTAAACAGCAGATTGTGCAAAAGTATTTCCCGGTTGTTTTTTGTTATATTTTTCAGATTCAGTTCAATCTCTCTCTGCCGGTTTTCAATATTTCTTTTTGAAATATGATGCTCCATTATCTTTACGATGGTATCTTCCAGCTCTTTCTTTTTAATCGGCTTTAAAAGATAATTGACTACGCCAAAACGAAGTGCTGTTTGGGCATATTCAAACTGGCTGTAACCACTGATCACAATGAACGCCATTTCGGGAAATAACTTTCTTGTCATTTGAATCAGTTCCAGACCATCATACGTAGGCATTCTGATGTCCGTAATTAAATATCAGGACGCTTATCCAATATTTCCCTGTATGCATCTTCGCCATCATTTACAATACCGACAATCTCAATCTCCAAGGCATCCCAATCTACAATATACCGAATCAGCTGACACACTTTTTCTCGTCATCTGCAATTAAAAGTTTTAACATTACATCCCTCTGTATAAAGGGCCGTCGCTTCAACGATTGAAAAATCATGAAGCAACAGCCCCTTTTCATATCACTATGATCTATCGTGCTTTTCACATGCCGGATGTCCGTCAGGACGGGCTCTTCATTATCTTACAGACAATTTCGTTACTGACCTGCCGCCCCCTGCACTATCTGCCGGAAATATACGCCTCCACTTCCTGCTTTTCTGGCATCACTTTCAATGCCCCTCTTTTTGTGGTAATCAGGCTGGAAGCACCGTTGGCAAAGATCAGCATTTCCTTCAGATTCTCTTCTGTCAGTCCGTCCAGACCGTGCTCCAGCACGTAGCTCAGAACACAGGCACAGAACGTATCGCCCGCTCCCGTCGTCTCTATCGTATCTGGATTCAGGAAAGGCTCTGCCTGTACCTTCAGATCACCATAGTAAGCCACACTGCCTTCCTTACCCAGTGTCGTAAGCATCAGCCGTATATTTCCATAGCGCTCCCGAAGCCACATTGCCCCTTCTTCTACTGTCTCACATCCAGACAAAAACAATACTTCGTCATCAGAAATTTTTACAATATCGCACTGTCCCATAGCAAACAGCATCTGCTCTTTTGCCTCCTCCAGACTCTTCCAGAGCGGAGGACGCAGGTTAGGATCGAGAGAGATCAAAAGACCGTTATCTTTTGCGATCTGCAACGCCCTCTTGGTAGCCTCCCGCACCCCTTCATGGGTCATTGACAATGTACCGAAATGAAATATTTTTGACTCTTTTATCATCTCTTCTTTTACTTCAGAAGCTGTCAGCATCATATCCGCACCGGGGTTTCTGTAAAAAGCAAAGTCACGATCCCCATCCGGCGCCGTGTGTACAAATGCGAGAGTTGTACGCACATCTTCATCTATGTACAATCCTTCTGTACTGATACCGATTTCATTCAGCAAATTTTTCATCATAATACCGAACTGATCCTGACCTACTTTTCCCATAAATGCAGTTTTCTTCCCCAGTTTATTCAGCATGGCAAGAACATTACAGGGCGCTCCTCCCGGATTTGCCTCAAACAACGGGTTCCCCTGCTCACTGATTGCATTTTCTGTAAAATCAATTAAAAGTTCCCCCAACGCCAGTACATCATATTTTTTTGCAGTCATTTTACCCTCCCATATCGAATCTGTCTGTATCCAATTTATCTGTTTCATTTTCTGATTTTATATATACATAAATTATAAAGTTACCTGTCCTGTTTTGCAACCAGAAATTTTGCAGCCATCCCGGAGCCCGCCACTGCAATGGAAACGGCTGTACGGCAATTATTGATTCCGGCGCGAGCAAACTTATACGGACTTATAATAGTTATTTCCTTGTCACAAGCTGTCCTATCTATCTCCTATAGAATAAAGAAAGCCTGTCATACGACAGACTTTCCTTTTCACAATCGGGCATCTAAACCCTGCTATTTTATTTTTACTGAGGTATCATTTCATTCTGCTTTAAAACTTCAATGACTGTCTCCATCTCATCCTGTAACTTATGAATATCCTGCCTGATACCCTTCTCTGCTATTTTCACATCAAGTTGCAGATCATCCAATTTCTTGGCCGTACGATCCTGTTTCAACTCTATTACTTCCAATCGATTTTCTATCTTCTCAAATCGATGATCCATTGCTTCGAATCGACGATCCATTGCTTCAAATTGATGATCCATTGCTTCGAATCGACGATCTATCTCTTCGAATCGACAATCTACCGCTTCAAATCGACGATCTATCTCTTCAAATCGACGATCTATCTCTTCAAATCGACGATCTATCGCTTCAAATCGACGATCTATCTCTTCAAATCGACGATCTATCGCTTCAAATCGACAATCTATCGCTTCAAATTTTTTGTCCATCTCCTCGAACTGGCGGTCTATCGCATCGAAACGATAATCTATCTTTTCGAATTTTCTGTCCATCTCCTCGAATCGACTGTCTATCTTTTCAAGGCTGCCTATAATTTTCTCAAACATTTCTCTACTTTCATGATCCATATGCCATACCTCCTGTTTACTTTCATTAGTCCTGCTCGTATACATTGCCTTTACCGTACTTACTGTAAGCCCCATTTTTATTACCGATTTTCCGGCTCAGAGCATATTTCCTTTGCATAATATGAATCCGCAGGTTCTTCAACCGGTATCTGCCTTACCCTGATCAATTCTTCAAAAAACGTCTTATTTACAGTATATCCCTTCTGATAACATTTGTAAATCTTTTACTTGTTTGAGTTTCCCATATTCCTTTCTATACTCCCTCGGGCTATTGTTATAAAAACGCTTAAATATTTTAGAAAAATTACTTGGGCTGTCAAAGCCACAGAGTGCTGCAATTTCCGAAACACTGACTGACGGATCTTTCAGAAGCATATCTGCTCCCTGCATAACCCGATATTTTAAAAGATATTGAATCGGGGAAAGCTGTATTGTTCTCTGGAAGCAGCGCAGACATTCTCTTTCCCCAATGTCAGCAGCTTTTGCAATATCCGATAACACGATAGCATCGGTAAAACGACTATGAATAAAATCCAGCATTTTTCTGATACGGAGATTATCCTGATTCATCCCCATTTCTTCTACCGAAATTTCCCGCTCAAATTTCATATAGAGAAAATAGCATATTCTGGACAGATTTTCCCTTACCGTAAATTCAAAACCAGGGGCATCTTGAGCCAACGCCTCAAAAGCATTGACAAAACAATCTGTTTCTCCTCCGGTTGTGTCTTTTTTCAGTAAATAACCGTCAAAGGTTGTCTGCGATATAAGCGGAAGCAAATATTTTGTGGCAAAAACAGAACCATTGCTGCCTGTAATAAGTGTGGAATGAAAAACAAGTGACTGTAGTTCACATTGCGGCTCCGCAATGGCACAATGAAGAATATTGGAATTGATCACAAAACAGTCTCCTTTTTCCAGGAAATATGTTTTGGAAGGAATCTGTAATTTTATTTTTCCGTTTTTGACATAAGTAATCTCCAGCTCTTCATGCCAGTGCCATGGAATCGCCTGCTCCGGCTTATCGGAATATTTTTCAGCATATGCTCCGCAGGGGAAATCAAGAGTCCCATGCGGCTGCAATTCTTTGTATACCCGGTCTATATTTAACCCGCATTTCTGTATTCCCATAAGTTCACTTTCTTTCGTCGTTTTTATTACAGTATATGTCCGTAATTGAATTGAATCAAGACTAAAATGTCGATATTCTTATTATATAAAATAGAAATCGGAAAGGACGGATGTTTTATGAAACAGAATGCACTCTCTTTGCATAGCTCAGCCGTAGGCAGAGCAAACTTACGCACATATATCAATGCAGCAAAAGCGGCCGAATTTGACTGTATCGAACCGACAAAGGTTCAGCTTGACTACTTTTTGCAGGCAGGATATAAACCAGACGATATCAAAAATCTATTGGGCACTATGAAAATCTCTTCCGTGGGCTGGCTTTCAGACATCGAACGTCAGGGAGCTGAATTTAACACTTTAATGAAAGAAGCCGAAGAGCTTTTCACCCTGGCCGCTTCCGTAGGCAGCTATGCTGTAGAAATATTGAACGGACCGGTAGACTGGCATGCAGTGGACTGTTACAGACGTGGAGTTCCTTTTCATGGATATATGGGACTACAGGGGCTCCCCATGGATGAGCAGCAAGGGCTCCTGATCAAAAATATGCAGGCATTGGCTGATCTGGCCTGCCAGTTTCATCTTACTTTATTTTTTGAACCGCTGTGCTGGACACCGATTCCTTCTCTCCGGGAAGGAATACCCATCGTGGAACAGGCGCAGCGCAGCAATCTGAAAATCGTCGTGGATTTTTACCACAACTACATGGCAGGGCTGGACGCGGAATTTATTTCACGCATCCCGAAAGACCTTATACTGGGGGTACATATCTGCAATTCCCGAAAGCCGGACGGACGGATCCCCTGTGAAGAGATCTTTCGTGACGTGGGCTTTTATGAGGGAGTCATACCGATCAGAGAATGGGTAGAGGCGGTGAAATCCACAGGATTCCAAGGCTGGTGGGCATATGAGACCTTTTCAAAACCGGAAGCAGAAGAAGATGTCTATGATTTTGCCAGGTATGTCCATAAGGAATTGAAGGAGCTGGTGGAGACTTCCGACGGAAAATAAGCAGGAGGAGAATGCAATTTTCTATATAGGATTCGGCACCCGAATCCTATATAAAAAAGAATCCGGCGCACTCCTGATGCGCCGGACTCTGACTTTGATCAGATATCGGAAAATTTTAGTTCTTTCCGCCCTTCTTGGAAACGACGTCGAAAATAACGGCCGCCAGAAGTACGAGACCTTTTACAACTCTCTGATAGTTGGCATCCACGCCCATAATACTCATGCCCAGGTTGATGACACCCATCAACACTGCACCGACAATAACGCCCGGTACCGTACCGACGCCGCCGTATGCGGAAGCTCCACCGATAAAGCAGGAACCGATGGCATCCATTTCGTAGTTCTGTCCGTATGTAGGCTGCGCGCTTGTCATACGGGCGATCGTCAGCATACCTGCCAGAGCTGCCAGAAAGCCCATATTTGTATAGGCAATGAAATATACCCGCTCTGTATTGATACCGGAAAGCTTGGTAGCTTTCTCATTACCGCCCACTGCATAGAAATAACGTCCTGTCGTAGTCTTGGATGTGATATAACCATAGATAAACACTACAACCATAACCCAGATCAGCGCCGTCGGAATCCCTTTGTACTGAGCCAGTTTATAGGTAAAGATAAGAATGACTGCACAGATTACTACAAGTTTTGTAATTGCAGGTGCAAGAGCCTCCATTTCATAGCCTTTCTTTGCCCTTGCCATGCGCCCCCGCAGGATTACGATCACATAGATCACACATGCAATCACACCGGCTACCATGCAAGTCAGATTCATGCCTTCTCCGCCACCAAGGAAATCGGGAATATAACAATCAGCGCCTCCTCCGAATAGTTTGATAAAAAATTCGTTTGTCAGCGATACCGTCAAACCCTGTAAAACTACATTGGAAAGTCCACGGAACACCAACATACCCGAAAGGGTCGTAATAAAAGGAGGTACATGTATATAAGCAATCCAAAATGCCTGCCATGCACCGATCAGAGTACCGATGATCACCATCATAAGAATGGAAAGCCATACGTTCATGCCTTTGTTTTCCATCAAGGTAGCTCCTACTGCACCTACAAAACAGACAACAGACCCCACAGAAAGGTCAATATTACCTCCTGTCAGGATACATAAAAGCATACCCGTAGCGAGCACGAATACATATGCATTCTGTGCAATCAGGTTACTTACATTCTGAGGAAGCAGGATTTTTCCTCCGGTTCTCCAGGTGAAGAACAAAGTAACGAGAATCAGTGCGATAATCATTGTATATTTTTTGACTCCTGCCATAACTTTTGCTTTATCCATCGTCTACGCTCCTTTATTGCTTGATTTCAAAATATGTGACATGATAACTTCCTGTGACGCCTCTTCCCTGGCAAGTTCGCCCACTATCCTGCCTTCATTCATGACATAAATGCGGTCGCACATACCAAGCACTTCCGGCAACTCAGAAGATATCATAATGACCGACTTACCTTCTGCAACAAGTTGATTGATAATGCAGTAAATCTCATATTTTGCCCCTACGTCAATACCTCTTGTCGGTTCATCTAAAATCAGAACATCGGGATCTGCAAACATCCACTTGGCAAGCAGCACCTTCTGCTGATTTCCGCCACTGAGATTGCCCACATTCTGCTCTACTGTAGGACATTTTGTATGTAGCTTTTCTTTATAGTCCACGGCAACACCATACTCTTTATCCTTGTCAATGACTGTATGGGTGCTGACCGCATCCAGATTAGCCATAGTCGTATTGATTTTGATCGGATTACTCAGAATCAGACCGTTACCCTTTCTATCTTCCGTAACATAGGCCAGTTTATTGTTAATCGCCTCTTTTACATTACGCAAATGTACTTCTTTCCCATTGATAAAAAGCTGTCCACTAATATTCGTGCCATAACTTTTGCCGAAGATACTCATAGCAAGTTCTGTTCTTCCCGCACCCATCAGCCCGGAAATCCCCACTACCTCTCCCCGTCTCACATTCATGCTTACATCATCCACCACTTTACGTTCCGTATAGAGAGGATGGTATACATTCCAGCCCTTTACTTCCATCAGGACATCTCCGATTTTTACATTTTCCCGTTTTGGAAAACGGTCTGTCAGATCACGTCCTACCATACCCTTGATAATACGATCTTCCGTAATATCGTCCGTCTTTTTATCCAATGTTTCAATTGTGGATCCGTCACGGACAACGGTAATTTTATCCGCCACATAGGAAACCTCATTTAATTTATGAGATATAATAATCGAAGTCATACCTTCTTTTTTGAACTGCAGCATCAGATCCAAGAGCGCCTGAGAATCCGATTCGTTCAGAGAAGAGGTTGGCTCATCCAAAATCAGGAGCCTCACTTTTTTTGCCAGCGTTTTGGCAATCTCTACGAGCTGCTGTTTGCCCACGCCGATATCTTTAATCAAAGTCCTGGAAGACTCTTTCAGCCCGACAACCTTCAACAGCTCATCAGCCTTACCGTATGTTTCATTCCAATCCAACGCATATTTATGCCCTCTTTCATTACCCAGAAACATATTTTCGCCGATCGTCATATAGGGAATCAAAGCCAGCTCCTGATGGATAATAACGATACCTTTCTCTTCGCTGTCTTTGATTTTATTGAATTTACATACTTCCCCATCATAGATGATATCTCCCTCATAGGAGCCGTAAGGGTAGATACCGCTCAGTACATTCATCAATGTAGATTTCCCCGCTCCATTCTCTCCGACAAGAGCATGGATTTCGCCCTCTTCCACTTTCAGGTTCACATTGTCAAGAGCCTTTACACCTGGGAATGTCTTCGTAATATTTTTCATTTCCAATAATACTTTCGCCACTGTACCCCTCCACTTGATAGTAAAATCTCAGATTTGCCGGCAGGAGTGCGCACTCTGTTGCGGACTCCGTACACGTGCTAAAATGTATTCTTTGTATTCTATAATACAAATGTCTAGGAAACAGGCGGGGAACTGTACCCCGCCTGTAAACCATTTACTTTTGTCTCTTTATTACTGACATCGTTCGGATTACTGAAGATCTGCTTCTGTATAGTATCCAGAATCAATCAGCAGTTCTTTGTAGTTGTTTACATCTGCAAATACAGGCTCGCAAAGGTAAGAAGGAATGACTCCTGTTCCATTGTCATAGCTCTCTGTATCATTTACAGGTGCCTCGCCACCCTTCATGATAGCGTCTACCATTGCAACTACCTGAGTTGCCAGATCACGTGTATCTTTGAATACGGACATGGACTGTTTTCCAGCGATCATGTTCTTAACGGAAGCGATATCGCAGTCCTGACCTGTCAGTACAGGATATTCTCCTGTATAGTTAGCTGCCAGAGAGTTTGCAACACCAAGTGCTGTAGAGTCGTTGGATGCCAGTACAGCGTCAAGATTTGTTCCATCAGAGTAGTTGGAAGCGATGATTGCATCGAATCTGGACTGTGCTGCTTCTGTCGCCCAGTTAGCTGTCGCAACTTCTTCGAAAGAAGTCTGGCCGGATTTTACAACAAGTTTGCCGGAATCAATATACGGCTGCAGAACATCCATAGCACCGCCGAAGAAGAATCTTGCATTGTTGTCACCAGGATCACCTGTGATCAGCTCGATGTTGAACGGTCCGTCTGCATTTTCCAGATCAAGAGCGTCTCTGATGTATTCGCCCTGAACAGTACCTACCATATAGTTATCAAATGTTGCGTAGTAAGAAACTGCATCGGAGTTCATGATCAGACGGTCATAAGCGATAACAGGAATGTCAGCTTCTTTTGCCTGAGCCAGAACCGTTCCAAGAGAGTCTCCATCGATGGATGCAATAACAAGTAATTTGCAGCCATTGGAGATCATGTTCTCAATCTGAGAAACCTGTGTCTGGATATCGTTGCTTGCATACTGCAAATCAACTTCATAGCCTGCTGCCTTCAGCTGCTCTTCCATGTTGGAACCATCCTGATTCCATCTCTGCAGATCCTTTGTAGGCATTGCCACGCCGATCAGTCCGCCTTCTCCTGCAGGTGCTGCTGCTTCTTCTTCACCTTCTGCCGCTTCCTCTGCGGGAGCTGCTTCTTCTGCTGCATCTTCAGCAGGTGCTGCTTCCTCTGCAGGAGCTCCTGTTGTCTCTGCACTGCTGCCGCATCCTACAAGCAATGTAGCTACCATTGCCACACTCAGAAGAGCACTTAAAACTTTTCTTTTCATTTAGTAATTCCTCCCTAATATATTTATTGTAACTCTTTGTTACAACAAAACTGTACCACAAAAAAAATAGTAATTATTTGCGAAAATCTTCATATTTTTATCTAAATTTTATACATAAAGACGGCATGCTAGCATTTTCTTTACAAAAATGCCGCATACCGCAACTTTGTCCTAATCCATTCTCCATCTGTCGGGATATCCTTTTCTCTCCTCTGTCAATTTCCATGTCCATTCCCACTGTCAGACGTTTTATCGTCTTTTTCCGTATCCCGGCCTGCCGGAATATTCAGATATACATCTTCCTTTAAATGGAACCCACTGTTGATTATCACATCATCCATATTTTCCCGATAGACACTGACCGGCGTAAGAGCCACGTAGGGAACCTGGAAGCTGCCATCATCAATTGTAGTTTCCGCTTCCACCTCTTCTCCTTTTCCAAGAGCAATGGCACATTCCGCCGCCTTCTGAGCCAGTTTTTCCACCGGCTTGTATACAGTCATAATCTGCGTACCCTGGACAATTCTCTGACATGCCGCCAGATCCGCATCCTGCCCCACGATACCGATCTTGCCCGCCAGACGCTTTTCTGACAATGCTCTGAATACTGCGGTAGCAATATCGTCATTGCCGCACATGATAACATCTGCCCGCTCTACCATATCCACATGATCGTAGACATATTCTGCTCCCAGCTCCGCTTTCCATCCGTCCGCATGCATTTTGTCAATAATATAGATCCCCTGCTCCCGCATCATCCGCTCAAATCCCCGTTCTACAAGAGACACATTGTTATCCGTCAAAGGCCCGCCCAGCATCAGTACATTTTCCACCTCATCTCCTCTGCTGACCACCCCTTCTCCCATCATCGTTCCCACCATTTCATTATCAAAAGAAATATACAGATCCACCCCGGCATTCTTAATCAGGCGATCATACGCAATGACTTTAATCCCGGCATTTTTCGCCTTCTGCACCACCTCTCCCAGCCCATCTGAATCGATGCAGATAATGACGATTACATCCATCTTTTTATCGATAAAATATTCGATCTGGGCAATCTGCTCCTCCAGATCTCCATTGGCATTTTGTACATTGACCTCCGCTCCCAGCTCCTTGGCTGTAGAGACAAAGACATCTCTGTCCTTCTGCCACCTTTCAATAACAAAAGAGTCGAAGCTCATTCCGATCTGGAACTCCTTTTCCGTCTCAGTACGCTCCACTTCCACTCCTTCTTCTTTCTGGGCACATCCTACGGATATAAAAAGGATAAATAACACTCCCAACAGCAAAACCTTCTTTTTCATTTCACTTTTTCTCCTTGTATTCCGTAGGTGTCAGCCCCGTATTTTTCTTAAAACTGCGGCTGAAATAATTGGGATCGGAATATCCGATCTCACAGCAGATCTCCTTCATGGACATATCCGTAAACGACAGCAGCTCTTTGGCACGGTTCATACGTATTTCCGTCACGTATTCTACAAAAGTCTGCCCCGTTTCCTCTTTGAATATCTTGCTGAAATAATAGGGACTGATATCCACTTCCCGGGAAACGTCATCCAGAGAAATATCCTTATTATATTTACTGTCAATATATTTCCGGGCCCGTTCTACCACACTGACAGACTGTTCTTCTTTTTTCACTGCCACATTCCGGCAGGCATTTCCCATCTTGTCCACGAACCAGGCACGAACTTCCTCCAGATTTTTCAGTTCTATTATCATTGGAAAATAGTCCTGACGGTCTCTGAAATGATACACCATACCCCCATTCTCATAGGCAATGTGTTCCGCCCAAAGTACAAATTCCAACGATTTCAGTTTGATATCGTTAATATACCGACCGTAGTTTTCCTCCATCCAGTCAAAAAAACGGTTGGCCTCTGCTGATACCCCGTTTACATCCCCTTTTTCGATCAGTTCGAACAGCATTTTTTCAATATCTATGGGATAATTCTCCTCGTAGATACATCTGGCCGGTGTATCATCCACATGTGCCACTTTATTCGTTGTCTGAATCAGTGCATGCAGAGCTTCATTATAAGATTCCGACACTTCCCGGATCTGTTTTACGGAGCCGATGCCTACCCGGAATGTCACATCCGTACGCGTCTTCAGCTTCCGTACCAGCTCCCTGGACTTCTCGATAATCCGTATCCTTTCATCATATTCCAGCTTCGGCTCCTTACAGGGAATAAGCAGAGCAATTTTATTTGCCATAACAGATCCCATGATACCTGGAAGATAGTCTCTTGTCACTTCCCGTATTTCTTTATAGGCATTCTGTACCCGGATACTGGCGCCGATGGCATTAGTCATATGGTTGCCTTCCTGCGCCTCGCCGCACACAAGTGCCGCCATATAGGCATACTCCTCCCCAATACCAAGTAAATTTTTAAAGTTATCAATGTCCTCCTCAAAATACTCATGATATAAAAGGTTTTGTATCAGTCCGTTTTCTATGATCGGTATGACATTCTCCATTTTTTCACGAATCAGAAGATCCTGGCTGCGCTTCTCTCTGTTTTTGTCGATACTTTTCATGGCACGATGCAATACCTGCACGATCTTTTCCCGGTCCACAGGCTTATTCAGATATTCCATAACGCCCAGATTGATGGCTTCCTTGGCATAGTCAAACTTATCATAGGCAGACATAATGATAAATACCGTATGACTGTTTGCCTCCCGGATTTCCTTCATGGCATCAATTCCGTTGATCCCCGGCATCTGAATGTCCATAAAAGCGATATCCGGCCGAAACCACTCCGCCAGTTCGATGACGCTTCTGCCGGTCTTAGCATATTCAATGGAGCAACTATCCGGAAACTCCTTTTCAATGATAAATTTCAGGGAATCAATTACGATTCCCTCATCATCCGCCAGCATGATTTTATACATTTTCTTCCCCTCCCTGTACGGGAATATAGATCAATACTTCCGTTCCCTTATTTTCTCCTTCACTGAGAATGGATATGACATCCTCTTCGTTTAAAAACAGTCGGAGTCTGCCGATCACATTGTCCAGGCCGATACCGTTGGAATCTCTGGACAGATCTGCAGCACGCAGCTGGCTGGACATAATTTTGTCAATTTTGTCTTTGGAAATACCGATGCCATTGTCTTTCACACTGATGCAAATCGTCCCTTCCCGCTGATAGACTGACAGAATAATCTCCCCCTCCCAGTCGATTCCCCGGATGCCATAACTGACACTGTTCTCCACAATAGGCTGCAAAATCATGCTGGGTACCTGAACCTCCAACAGCGTTTCATCTACTTCCTTCCGGAAATGGATTTCCCCGGAAAATCTCACATTCAATATATAAATATACGTATCCACAAGGGCAATTTCTTCCCTGAGCGTCACTGTATTATTATTCTTTTTCACATTGTACCGGAAAAAATCCGCCACTTTCTGCACATAACGGTAAGTCCGCTCCGCATCCTCCATCATGGCAAGCTGCGCTCCCGCATTCAGTGTGTTGAAGAGAAAATGAGGATTGATCTGTGCCTGCAGATATTTGATCTGAGCATCTTTCAGATGCGTCTCCATCATCAGCTCTTTTTCCTTCAGAGCGTTTTCCGTCTCCATACTCTTTCTGACTCTGTCAATATACTCTTTGATACTGACCACCATAGCATTGAACGCTTTACTCACTACGCCTACCTCATCTTCATAGATGACCGGCAGCAGCTCTACCTCCATATTTCCCTTTGCCACCTGATCTGCCGTTCCTGCCAGCCTCTGCAGCGGTCTGGTAATTGTACTTGTGAGCATGACAATCAATACGATATTGCAGACTCCCACCAGGATGAGCGTAATGACATTGATCCACTCCAGATACTTCAGCGATGTGGACAATACCTGATAGCTGCTGGAATTTACCCGGAACTGTTCATTGTTCAGACTGTAAATATAAGTTTTGAGATATCCCTGAAGTTCTGTCGCTTTTTCATAACGGGCCTTTACCTTTTCCACATTGCCGCCCCGTTTGGCATCTACAGTCTGCCCGGTCAGCTCTAAATACTCCTCCGACATATTTTTGATATTTTTTTCCATCAGTTTCAGATCGTTTCCGTAGATACCGCCATTCAACCGGAAAATCAACTGGGAATAATCCTGCTCATTCCGGTAATAATCCTCCAACGCATCACTGGTGCGGGTATTCAGATAGGCTGTCATACTTGCCTGTACATCGACCAATGTATCCGAAAGCTCATTCAGGCTGATATTACTCATGTAGATTTCCTCCAGACGGTTCAGCATCCGATTCACATTGACGTACATGAACAGATTTATCAGCAAAATAATGAGCGTGGTAATAATAAATACAAGGATCACTTTCACACGGATAGAGAGCTTGCGGACTTTATGCATCATCCTTATTTTTCCTCCTCCCCCAGATAATCTTTTACATTTTCTGAAGTAATCAGGTTCGTCCCCACACTGAAATATTCGCTTACGTATCCATTTTTTCTGTATTCATCCAGAGCCTCCACACAGAATCTTCCAAGCTCTGCCGTATCGATGGAGATCGTAGAACGTAGTACATTTCGCTCGATCGCTTTCAAGATCGTCTCCGAATCATAGTAACCGATAATATCGATCTGACCTACCATATTATAGTCCACTACAGCCTGATAAGCGCAGGAAGTGGAAATTTCATCCAAGCAGATAATCACATCCGGCAACGTCTCTTCCATAAGTATATTCCTGACGGATTCTTCTGCATCAAAGGCGCCCTGCATTTCCACAGCTTTTGTACGCACCTGGATATCGCTCTTCTCTCCTTCCGCTTCCTGCTCCGCCAGTGTTTCCTGGATGCCGGAAAAGATAATGTTCTGGCTTGTATCCGTTGTTCCGGCATTCATAAGTACCAGCACATCTTTTACTTCTTTATCCTGAATAGAAAGTACCTGCTTACCATATTCCCGGCCCAGGTTATAGTTGCTCACACCTACGAAGCTTTTCCGTATTCCCTGGCTGTTATCCTCCAGCACAGTGACTACAGGAATCCCCTTTGCATCTGCTTCTTCCAGGTGCACCGTAATGGGCAAAGAATCATCTGCCTCTAATATGATGCCGTCCACCCCGGAAGCAACTGCTATTTTCAGCAATTCTTCTCTGGAATAATCAGTGCTCAGGTTACTGCCCAGCATCTCCACATAGGCGCCCTTTTTCTTTCCCTCTTCTCTGGCAACATCATAGACAGACTGCCAGAAAGCAGAATCATGATCTGATGGAATCAGGACGTAATAGGCATCATATATATCGTAGTCCACATTATCCAACAACTCTGCGCTCCGCAGCATATTTTCCCTGAAATATATCATACTGACCATTGCAGTCAATAACATAAAAACAACAGAGCAAATGCATCCAATGACAAGTGCTCTGTTATTTCCTGCATACGACTGTTTCTTTTTTAACTTTTTATCCTGCATGAAACTCCGCTTCCCGTCTACTCTCTTTTTCGATCTTTCGTCTTATGATCTCCTGATCCCTTTTCTGTCCTCAGACTGTCAATGACCTTTTCAATCAGCAGTTTTTTCACATACACGTCAAAGCTCAGATAACAGATAAAAGAAAATTTTTGCAGAAAATCTTTCTTCTCTTCCGGTACGTCCGCAAAAGAATTTTCTGCATCCTGGTATTTACGCATCACATCTTTTTTCAGTCTGTCCACCTGGCTCTCCTGCAGGCTGAATACTTCATTGTAAATTGCCTCCAGATTGAACTCTTCCGATGTCCCAAAATACTGCTGCGTAATGGGCTGAAGTAACGTCTGTATATCAGTTATGGACAGTATATTTTTATAATAATAAATAAAAATCAACAACAGCACATGCTCCTTGGAATATTTCTTTTTCACCGGTGGAGGAAGCAGGTCGTTCTTGGCATAATTATTAATCATTGTTTTTGTCAGTATTTTATCATGTTCGGGATCACGGGTTGTATTCCTCAGCTTCTTATCCATAAATGTAGTAACCTGATCCATATACAGGTCAATATTGGGAATGTCCTCCGCCCTTACAAATCCGATTCTGTCAAAGCTTGCCATGATGCTGCCCAGTAAATTTTCCGTGTCTATTGTCATACTTTCCTCTCTCTGATGCATTTGCTGCGTCCTTCGGGTAAATTTGAAAGATTACTTTCCAATTGCCTCTCTTTTGTAATAGTATATAGTTTTTGGAACTACATGACAAGCTCATCTTTTCAATTTTTCTAAATTGAAAAACCGGAAAAACAGTGGAAATGAGCTTGCGAATATGTTACGATACAGAATAGAAATACCGGATGCTGAGAGCGAGGAGAGCTTTTATGAATAAAAAGATTAAAACGGACGCAGTAGAACATTTATTTGACGCCATTATGTGTCTGAAAACAAAAGAAGAATGTTACAGCTTTTTTGAGGATCTCTGTACTGTCAATGAGCTGTTGTCTCTTTCCCAAAGGTTTGAAGTAGCCGCTATGCTGCGCCAGCACCGTACATATCTGGAAATTTCGGAAAAGACCGGTGCTTCCACAGCTACAATCAGCCGTGTCAACCGTTCCCTTAACTATGGTACTGACGGTTACGAAATGATTTTTCACAGATTACGGGAAAAAGAGGAGTAATGTTAAAAAGATTCCTGTATTTAAATCAATACAGGAATCTTTTCTATGTACAGATATTTCATTACAAATATCAAATAATGATACTGTTTACTGTACTTTTGCCTTCTTTATTGGCTTCACATTGTCCAGAACATCGCTGCTTTGCAGTTTCAGACTATCCTCTTCCTTCTTCGGTGCCTGATCTCCCATGAAACACTGTCCACGGAAAATTGCATTTTCATCCACTACCAGTTTCTTCGTGTGCAGATTGCCAGTTACCTTGCCTGTCGCTGCGATTGTGATCTTGTCTCCAGCTACCAGATCTCCTTCCACGGTGCCTCCTATCATAATAGAGGAAGCATTTACGTTACCGACAATCTTGCCGGTAACGCCCAGGATCAGCACTGTCTCAATCTTAACGTCCCCTCTGATCAGCCCGTCCACTCTTGTGGTCTCTTTTGCCTCCAGAGTCCCTTCGAAAACAGCATCCTGTCCGATAATGCTTTTGATTTTCTGATTCTGCATGTCATTATTTTCTTTTTTTCTTAACATATTACCCTCCTAACCGTATACTTCCAATAGATCCAATGGATCTACCAATGTACCTTCCTGTGTGATCTGATAGCCAAACCTTTCATCAGGGGACTGCATCTCATACAGCGCTGTTCCGGGATTGACCTCATCTCCCTCTCTCACCAGAGGCTCTGCCGCAATCCTGTAAATAGACTGATAGCCATTCTCATGATCGATAACCACTCTCCGGCCAAAAGCGGGATCCTCCTCTACTGCAGCGATCACCCCTCTGGCTGCTGCCGTCACTTTCGTTCCCACAGACGCGGAAAAGACAACGATGGGCTCTGTCTGCCCTGCCTGCATGGCTTCACCCTCTCCGCCGTCCTCTGCTGCAGCACTTTCTGACATTTCAGAACTCTCCAATATAACGGCAGGCCCTGCAAGTGGGAATCCACTCGGTATCTTTTGCTCTTCTTCTTCCTTTTCCTGCGCTTCTTTTGTCTCCTCATTCTGTGCAACTTTGTCGCTCAAAATAGAAACTTTATCACTCAATTCTGAATTTTCTTCCGTAAGCTTACGGTTCTCTTCTGTCAACTGTACAATCTGTTCCTGTTGCTGCGTATCTTTTCCACCCGCCTGCTGCATCGTAAAGCCAAAGTATGCCGCCGCTCCCACTGCTGCTACTGCAATAACAAGAATCAGCGCCACCAATGATGCCACCATCTGAGGCCGCAGATAAATAGGACTCATTCCTCCATCCGGCGAATCAGAAATTATCATTATTGTATAATTGATTTTTTTCTTATGCTTTCCGGCTTCCACTTCTTTCACCTCCGCATCAATACTTTAACACACTTTTCGGATTTTGTAAAATTTATCTTAACAATACCGTAATATTTATTACTTTTATTTAATTTTTTATAAAGTTTTTATTCTCTGCTTTACATTTATTCATTCATATGCTATTCTTGGTTTGTTGCTCGTCAACAATTTTATTTATTGGAGGTATCTGGCATGAACAAAGGTACAGTTAAGTGGTTCAACAATCAAAAGGGGTATGGATTTATTTCCGATGAGCAGGGAAATGATGTATTTGTACATTACTCCGGACTGAACATGGAAGGCTTTAAGTCTCTTGAAGAAGGTGCTTCCGTTGAATTTGAAGTAGTAAACGGAGAAAAAGGACCCCAGGCAGTAAATGTAACCAAGTTATAAGATATACTTATAACACCCTATAATCAGTTTTTCGATGTGCCTTTTCTTATATAAATTGACCGGAATGATTCATTTTATTTTAGAAATACGCAATATTGTTTTACCGATTATAAGAAGAACCAGTCCCGGAGGCTGGTTCTTTTTTATTCTATTAGGAAATTACTCTGTAATTCCCCATAGAATAAAAAAATATGCGCACTCGTGCAAGAGAAAAATGTCACTATGCGGCCGCACCCGGCTCAGTAAAAAAGGAGAATATTATGAAAAAATCATTATTTATTACAATAACGGCTTTGATAGCAGCGTTACTATTCACGGCATGCGCAGATCAGCCTTCCCAGACGCAGACCGCGGCAGAGGATGCTGCAGCTGCAGCAGAAAAAGAAGATGTGCTAAAAGAAGAGAATGCTTCAGGGGAAGAAGCGACAGATAGCAAAACTGAAACTACGGAAAATCAGGAAGCGCCAGAGAATCCGAATAAAACGGAAACCGAGACTGAGGCAGATGCAGCTACCGAACCGTTGACAGACGAATCCATCGGCGCCGTAAGCTTTATGCCAAGTGGACAAGATTTCCCCCTTGTATATGGAAACAATGTATTGCATGCCTATTTCAAACGGCAGAATGTAATGGCAGGCAGTGGTAAAATGATTATCAAAAAAGCATCCGATAATACTGTCGTGGAAGAAATCGATCTTCAGGATAAAAACAAGTGCACCGTAGGCGAGATAGACTCCACTTTTCAGATACTGGGCTGGAACGGAGGTACTCATCTCGTTATCCGTTTGAAAGACATGCCCGCACAGGGAGAAACCTACTATGTAAATCTGGAAGAGGGCGCCTTCGTATCCCAGGACGGCTCTATCGCCTCAAAAGCCATAACTGACTCTTCCACCTGGAAATACAGCACAGCCGAATATGGTATCATACTGAATACGCCCAATGGTTCCGACGTCTATGTAGACGATGTTCTCTCCGGCGAGATTATCATACAGGGAGAAGCCGTTAAAGCTGAAATCAGTAATTATGATGAAAATCGAGTCCGTTTCAATGAAAAAGAATTTAAAGAAAGCGGAGAACTGGAGATCAAAATCTACCAGATCGGTGTGGATTCTTTTACAGTGACATACTATGATAGAGAAGACAATCCCATCGGTGTCATTACCGTATCCTATACCGCTTCCATAAAGCCGGAGCCGGAAGAAGAAGCACCGAAAAAAGCGGTTACAAATCTCTGATTTCAGACAGAATTCTGTCCAGTTCCATAAAACCCCCGAACAGATCCAGGGCACTGCCGATCGTTACATTGATACGGCTGTGCCCCATTTTTTTGAGCAGCTTCAGATCTTCATAATTGTGGACACCCCCTGCATAAGTGATGGGAATCCGGTCAAAGCAGCCAAGAAGTCCCACAAGCTCCCTGTCAATCCCCTTTCCCTTTCCTTCCACATCTGTTCCATGAATCAAAAATTCATCACAATAAGAAGAAAAAAATTCCAGTGTCTTTTCATCCAATACCACATCCGTATCATTCTGCCATCTGTCGGTAACAATATAATACTGTCCTCTTTTTTTACTGCAGCTCAAATCCAGCACAAGATGCTCTTTTCCCACTTCACAACAGAGCTTTTCCAGACGATCATACTGTATTTGCCCTCCCTGAAATACATAAGAGGTAACGATAACATGGGATGCACCTGCTTCCAGATATTCCGCTGCATTTTCTCTGTGGATGCCTCCTCCCACCTGCAGGCCGCCCGGATAGGCAGCAAGTGCCTGAAACGCCTGTCTGCGAGTTTTTTCATAAAAAGTGCTTCCCTCTTTATTTAAAAGAATCACATGTCCACCTTTTATGCCTTTTTTCTGATAAAATTTTGCAAAATACGCCGCATCCTGACCAGCCGTAAAATTCTCTTTGGCAAAATCACCTTCATCTCTTAAGCTGGAACCTACAATCTGTTTCACTTTTCCGTTATGAATATCAATGCAAGGCCTGAATTCCATAGTTTACTCCTTCTTTTTGCGAAAAGTTAAGTTCAGCTCACGCCCATTCCCATTACGAAGTATCCCGCAGGGAAAAACGTGCCTGCAGCACTTCTCGCTGGCTGAACTTTTATGAATAAAATTCTTTTATCAGAACATACTACAAAAGAAAGAATCTGACAAGTTTCATCGGCCAGATTCTTAGCACACAGCAAAAAGAAAAGGAGCGATATTATGAAAAAGTATGTCAGAATGTTCTCCCTCTCTCTTGTTCTTATTATGCTTTGCACAGTGCTCACTGCCTGCGGCAAGAAAAATAATGACAATCAGACCGGAAATGCAAATGACACAACAACAAATACAAATGATACGACAACAGACACGAATACTACAGGCGATGATACAATAGGCGATGACGAAACCGACATGGGTACTGTAGGCAATGAGGCAAATGATACAAACGACAGCGGCACCGGTACCGCCGGCACCAACACGGACAATAATAATTCTACAAATACAGATGATAACAATGATATGGCAAACGGCGGCAATGAAACAGTAATCGATGACGCAGGCAACGCTGTAGGAGATGTAGTAGATGATCTTGCCGACGGTGTATCCGATGCGGCAAACGGTGTGTCTGATATTACAGATGATGTGGTAGGTTCCAATCACTAATATTTTCCGCCTGCGGCGGAAAAAGAATGCGAAATCAACGATATTTCCATTCCGCCGCAGTGCAATTTTTCTTAATATTTTATTTCTTGCACATTGAAGATATTTTTTTCTATTTTACTTTCTCTACGATCGTACCGTCCTGGTATGCCTGTAGCAACAGTTCCAGATAGCCGATACTCTCTTGCAGTTCTCTTCCGATATCCGTATCCGACACCCGCAGGCGGTTTACGGCCGTCTCAATTAAAATCGTATCGGAAAAAATATCTGACTCCCTCTGAATGGCATCTTCCTTGGATTCAAAAGTCTCATGAGCCACCAGACGCATCCCATGAGAATTGGATACAAGAGTATACCCGGCAATTCCTGTCTTGCTTTGATAGGCCTTGGAAAATCCCCCATCTATAATTAAAAGTTTTCCACCGCATTTGATAGGGGTCTCCCCCTTTTTGATTTCCACCGGCACATGTCCATTCACGATATGAGACTTTACCTCATCCAGATTAAATTCCCGCAGTATTTTATTGACGATCTCCTCATTGTCCATCAACCGATAATAACTGTTTTTCACTTCCGTATGAGTAGATTTGTCCTTCACAAAATACCGCTCAAAAGTAGCCATCTTATTTTTACCGAATACAGGAGAATTGGGACCTGTCCATATATACCAGAGCATATCCTGCCCTTTTCTCTTTTCTGCCACATTGTGCCGACTGTAAAATCCCTTTCTGGCATAATATTCCAGCACATCATACAGCTTCTTTCCCGCATATTCCTGGCCGTCCACTTCTACCTTCAGAAAATTCCCTTCTTCATCCATGGGAACACAACCATGATACAGCAGATTGGAATTGTGTACTTTATACAGCCCTCCTTTGGAAAAGAGAAAACGCACATGTCTCTGGAGCTTTTCACAGTGTACAAAAGCCTGGCGCAGCCGTTCCATCAGTTCCGCTTCCTCAGACGTCAGCTTATATGGGTTCTCCGGGTTGACCGTAGGGAAATCCACATCATTCATCTCATAAGACTGTCCTGCAATCGTCACCGTCTTATTGGCAAAATCAATTTTATCGAGAAGGAGTCTGTCATCCATATGATATTCAGGATGTCTCTTAATGATCTGCCCTTCCAGCTTCAGCTGAAGCATCGTAATGGCTTTGTGCATTCTCATATCCAGCTGCAGATCTTTCATATTATAATCATTGTTGTAATTGATCGCAAACACACTGCAATCGCTGTCTTTATAAGTCTCCATGGCAAAGGTCACAAGAGGGATCAGATTAATACCGTAGCCGTCCTCCAGTATATCCAGATTTCCATAGCGCACTGAAGTACGGATGACAGTAGCGATACAGGCCAGATGGCCACTGGCCGCTCCCATCCAGACAATATCATGGTTTCCCCACTGCACATCTACGGAATGATACTCTTCCAGCGTATCCATAATAATATGGGGCCCCGGCCCTCTGTCAAAGATATCCCCCACGATATGAAGATGATCAATGACAAGCCTTTGGATCAGTTCTCCCAACGCAACGATGAAACCAGGAGCACTGCCGATACGAATAATGGTACGAATAATTTCGTTATAATAACCTTCCTTATCCTGTACTTCTTCTTTCTCTGTGATGAGTTCCTCGATGATATAGGCGAAATCTTTTGGCAGAGCTTTTCTCACTTTGGAACGGGTGTATTTGGACGCCACCCGTTTCGTGATCTGTACAAGTCTGTGCAGAGTAATCTTATACCAGTCCTCAATATTTTCCTCCTGCTGCAGCACCAGCTCCAGCTTTTCCTTTGGATAATAGATGAGCGTGGCAAGGCTCTTTTTATCTCTGCTGCTGAGCGTATTGCCGAATTCTTCATCGATCTTTGTCTTTACCGTTCCCGAACCATTTTTCAACACATGATTGAACTGCTCATACTCTCCATGAATATCCGTCAGAAAATGTTCTGTTCCTTTGGGCAGACTCAGTATGGCCTGCAGATTGATAATCTCTCTCGAGGCCGCCGCTATCGTAGGATACTGTTTCGCCAGAGTCTTCAAATACAAAAGTTGCATATTTTATTTCCCTTCAATCACATCGTCCATCCCATAGTATCCCGCAGGTTTGCCTGCCAGGAATTTTGCCGCCTGGACAGCCCCTTTGGCAAATACTTCTCTCGAATACGCTCTGTGAGATAAAGTGATGACTTCATCTGTCCCTGCAAAAATCACATCGTGATCTCCCACGATCGTACCGCCCCTGACCGCCGAGATGCCGATCTCTTTTGCCGGGCGTGTTTGTCTTCTGTCACTTCTGTCATAGACATATTCATAGGCATTTCCCAGTGCACCATTTATGGAATCTGCCAGCGCCAACGCTGTCCCACTCGGTGCATCCAGTTTCTGACTGTGATGCTTTTCCACAATCTCCATATCAAATCCGGCCGCCGCCAGCACGGGAGCCGCTTCCCGAAGCAGCTTCAGTAAAAGATTGATACCAAGAGACATATTGGCCGACTTCAGCAGTGCCACTTCCCGGGACGTTTCCTGCACCATTTGAAGCTGTGCTTCATTCAATCCTGTCGTGCACAGCACACAGGGAACCTTTTTTTCCTTACAGAAAGCAAGCAGCCCGTCCACCGCCTTTGCAGAAGCAAAATCGATAACCACATCTGCCTGTTCTTCACATTTTTCTATAGAGCTATAGACCGGGTAGGGATTGGAAATATGATCCGAAATATCCACCCCCGCTACAATTTCGACTTCAGAATCCGCTGCCGCTATTTTGCTGATAAACTGCCCCATGCGGCCGTTACAGCCATGTATCACTATTTTAACCAAATTGCATTCCCTCCTTCATCGAGTAGAGGGGATATCCCCTGCTCACCACACTGCTGCACATATACCTCTGTAAACGATAATATTCCCTATGTGGGCATGTGTATAAAAAGTGCTTCGGAAATTTCCGAAGCACCCTCTGTTTTCTTTTTTCTTAAAGCATCGCAACCGCGTAAATAAATATAAAAACCCATACAAGCAAAAATCCAAGTACCGATAAAATAATTCCCGCAATTGCCATTCCCTTTTGCGGATTTTTCTGAACAAGATTGATGATTCCCAGAATAATCCCCGCAATACTCAAGCCAATGCTCACAAAAGACCAGGAACCAAGGATAGAAAGAATACCGCATACCAGACTTGCTACGGCTTTCCCGCCATTCTTTTCCGGTACCGCATTGGCTACAACTACCGGTCCATTATAATTATTCGGGCTGAAACTGCTATAACCATTATTGTTCTGGTTAGACCCGTTTTGTGTATTGTTTTCGTTCATATCTTACCTCTGTCCGTTACGTTACATCGAAGCTGCCAATCCTGATACTGCCATATTCACTACTACGAAGAACACAATCACAATAACAAGGAAAATCACAAAAGAGATTGCAACCTTCTTCATGTTTTTCTGTAAAGCAGCAGAAATATACTGTGAGCTCATCAGAATACCAACAAGAAGACCAATAATACCAGCAAAGAAGTAACCACCGATCACACTCAATGCTACCAGTACCCATACCCATGCAGGAATGCTGGAAACAGGCTCATAAGTAGTACCGTCATCCTGATATGTACCATTTACTGCAAGTCTTGCCTTTTTGCCGATCATAACTACATGGCAGTTGGCTCCCGGGAAGTCCACCGAATAATCTACCACATTAACGAAATAATTACTGGATTTTACTCTGTAAGTATTCGTATCCACCGTAATTTCCGGCCCGCCAAAACTTTTCGCCTTGCAGCCGATACTGTGCGTTGTTCCATTACTGTCCGTGATAGTCCATGAATTCATAACCTTTTCTCCTTTTCCTCAGAAAATAATATTATGTAAACTATACTTACCGGAACCCCGGAAAAGTAATCATTATACATGCTACTATTTTAGCACGAACTTTCTGGAAAAACAATAAAAAAACTTGTTTTTCCATCGAAATTTAAGATAATTCATACTGCTCAAACCCCAAATTCTTCCATAGCTCTTTTCAGCTTTTCTGCATGTTCCGTTTCCATTTCCGTAAGAGGCATCCGCAGTCTTCCCCCGGCTCTTCCCTGAAGTGCAATTGCTTTTTTCACCGGTATGGGATTCACCTCACTAAACAGGGCATCGATCAATGGAATCGCATCCAACTGTATTTTCAGGCTTCCTGCCAGATCCCCTTCAAAAAATTTGGCACATATGTCATGGGTCTGTCTGGGCGCCACATTGGAAAGCACAGAAATAACTCCCAATCCCCCAAGAGACAGCAGGGGAACGATCTGATCATCATTGCCCGAATACAGATCCACACATCCATCTGCCAGAGACATAATCTTAGCCACCTGAGAAATATTACCGGAGGCCTCTTTCACCCCTACGATATTTTTCACATCTCTGCAGAGCTTTACAATTGTTTCCGGCAGGATATTGATACCGGTCCGTCCCGCAATATTGTAAAGAATCATCGGAACCGACACTGACTCTGCAATCGCTTTGAAATGCTCGTAGAGTCCCTTCTGCGTTGCCTTATTATAATAGGGTGTCACAACAAGAATCCCATCTACGCCTGCTTTCTCTGCCTCCTTGGAAAGATAGATTGCCGTTTCGGTGCAGTTAGAACCAGTACCACCTACTACCGGAATCCGGCCTGCCACCCTTTCCACACAATAGCGAATGACTTCCAGATGTTCCTCATGTGTGAGGGTGGAAGACTCTCCTGTCGTCCCGCATACGATGATTGCATCTGTTCCACCGTCAATCTGATATTCTATCAATTCTCCGAATTTTTCATAATCTACCCTGCCATCCTCATGAAACGGTGTTATGATTGCCACACCTGCACCTTTAAAAATTGCCATACTATTTCCTCCTTTTCCATTCCTTTTTCCTTTGTACGAAACGATTTCCGATAGAAAAATAAAGAATCGCGCTGCGCATTTATGTTTTTTATTCTGTCGGAAACTGTGAAGCAATTTTCGATAGAATAAAAAACCGGCCCACAATTACAGATGAGCCGGTCATAAATCCATAATCTCGATAGCGCCCCATCCATAAAACAAGATGACAGTCATACACTTGTTCAATGCATGCCCAAGACAGCATCTTCATGGAAATGCCCTCTTTCGGCGCGCTCCCCTTTCTCTTTTCCTCTCCTGTGCCTGACACATCAGAAAAACTACTTTTGAAACGCGCAACCTCTATCCTACTATTCCTTAACATTTTTATCATAGCAGACACCCCGGAAACTGTCAAGCTGCCCATTGTGCTTTTCCCTACTCTTCCTCATCTGCCAGCTCCAACTTACTCACCGATACTTCATAGGCAATCCGCTTTTCTGTCAATTCTTCGGATATTTTTTTCATATATTCTCTGCTTTGAATCCTTCCCCACACGAGACATCTGGAGCCCACTGTAAAGCTGCTCACATATCTGGCATTTCTGCCCCAGCAAATACAGGGTATGTAATCGGATTTTCCGTAAGGTCTGTTGACCGCAAGGAGCAAATCCGCAATTTCCCTTCCGAGAGGTGTTTTCCGATAGACGGGTTCTTTACAAATATAACCGTCCAGATAAATTTGATTCGTTTTGGCACTTTCCTCAATTGTGTCCATAAATTCGATTTCTCTGGCAAAGACTGATAAAACAAGTTTATTCTTCTTTTCTTCATGCCGGTTATAGGATCGGAACTGTCCTGCCACACACAGATTCCGTCCTTTGTAATCCGCATTTACATCCAGCAGCCGCTCCGATACCATAACCGGAATCACATCCGAAGATTCGCTGAGACGGGCCACTTCCACATCCACCATATAAAAGCCTTCTCCGAAAATCTCGTGGCTGAACATAAAATCCCCTATCACTTCACCCATAATCGTCACCTGGTTGTTTTCAATAACCTTATCTGTCATCTTTGTTCTCCCTTCTTAAATAAGAATTTTTTCCAGTAATGTATTATTATATATATGTGAAAAAATACGGATTAGAACAACCAGATATCGCAGGATTCGACAATATGTACAAATATGGGAGCAACTGGAGAATTTCCAAAGAAAGGGAGTATGGAATAAAAAAAGAAGCCTGCTTCACAGGACTCTCCGCACACGAGCGGACTGCAAAACAGGCTTCTTCAAAACCACTGTACCTCTATCCTTTTACTGCCTCTATCAGCATCCTGACACACAGGTCAATGCCAAGCACTCCGGCATTCATATAGAGCTCATAACATTTCGGATCGCTCCATTCCTGATTGGTAACGGAATTATAAAAATCACTTCTTTTTTTATCATATCTTTTTAAAGTGTTTTCTGCCTCTGCCCTCAGAATACCTTCTCTCTCAATAGCACGTTTGATCCGTTTTTCATGATCTGCATAAATAAATACCCGCAGACTGTTTTTCTTTTCCCGGAGAATATACCCGGAAGCTCTTCCCACGATGACGCAGTTCCCTTTCTCGGCTGCCTCTTCAATAATACGTTTCTCTTCCAGAAACAGTTTATCCGCCAATGGCAGGTCTTTGTTATTGGAAAATCCTCCCAGAGGTGTCCTGGAAAGATTGAGCAGGATGCTTCCCGAACTACTTTCCTCCAGCCCTTCTATTTTGGCAAAGGGTATATCCAGATTTTTCGCCGCCTCTATCAGAATATTCCTGTCATAGAGCCGGAAGCCCAGCGATTCTGCCAGTCTCTTTCCTATTTCATTCCCCCCACTGGCATACCGACGTTCAATTGTTATAATATTATACATAAACGCATCCTCCTTTCTGTCATTTCGCCCATTTTCATATAATAACCTGTCTTTTATTGTATATGCTAATTATAACGTATACAAAACCGAAAAGTCAATTATTGCATCTTCTCCAGGGGAATGCTATAATGAGCGACGGCACCGTCAGATATCGGAAAAATGAGCGATAAAAGACGACAGATATGTCAAGGAAGAAAATCAAAACAGAGGACTGAAAATATGAAACAGACAAGAAATGATATTCGAAACGTAGCAATCATTGCCCATGTAGACCATGGCAAGACCACCCTTGTGGACGAGCTTCTGAAACAGAGCGGAGTATTCCGGGAAAATCAGGAAGTGGCAGAACGTATCATGGACTCCAATGATATCGAAAGAGAACGGGGTATTACCATTCTGGCCAAAAATACTGCCGTTATGTATAAAGGCACAAAGATCAATATCATCGACACTCCGGGGCATGCAGATTTCGGCGGCGAAGTAGAGCGTGTGCTGAAAATGGTAAACGGAGTCATCCTGGTAGTAGATGCCTTTGAAGGTGTCATGCCCCAGACACGCTTTGTACTGAAAAAAGCACTGGAACTGAATCATCCTGTTATCGTCTGCATCAATAAGATCGACCGCCCCCAGGCCAGGCCTCAGGAAATCATCGACGAGGTACTGGAATTGTTTATCGATCTGGATGCCAATGAAAAACAGCTCGACTGCCCTTTCGTCTTCGCTTCAGCAAAAGAAGGAACAGCGACACTGGACCTGGATGACGGCAACGGCAACATGATTCCCCTGTTCGAAACGATTATCAACTATATTCCCGCTCCGGTAGGAGATCCAGATGCCGGCACCCAGGTACTCATCAGTACCATCGACTACAACGAATATGTGGGACGCATTGGTGTGGGAAAAGTGGATAACGGTTCTATCTGCATGGGAAAAGAGGTTGTTATTGTCAACCACCATGACCCGGACAAACGGGTAAAAGTAAAGGTAAGCAACCTGTATGAATTTGACGGGCTGAATAAAGTCGAAGTAAAGGAAGCGAAATTCGGTTCCATTGTAGCTATCTCCGGTATTTCAGATATCCGCATCGGAGATACCCTCTGCTCCCCGGAGCAGCCAAAACCGATCCCGTTCCAAAAAATTTCCGAGCCAACGATCGCCATGCAGTTCCTTGTCAATGATTCTCCCCTGGCAGGCCAGGAAGGCAAATATGTTACAAGCCGTCATCTTCGTGACAGGCTGTTCCGGGAACTGAATACGGATGTTTCCCTCCGCGTAGAGGAAACAGATACGACGGAAAGCTTCAAAGTCTCAGGACGGGGAGAACTGCATTTATCAGTTCTGATTGAAAACATGCGTCGGGAAGGCTACGAATTTGCTGTCAGCAAAGCAGAAGTATTGTACCGCAAAGGAGAAAGCGGAGAAAAACTGGAACCCATGGAACTCGTCTATGCTGATGTACCGGAAGAATTTTCGGGAACGGTCATTGAAAAGCTGAGTATCCGAAAGGGAGAATTGATGAATATGCGGCCTCTTGGGGGCGGCTACACCCGTCTGGAATTTTCCATTCCCGCGAGAGGACTCATTGGATACCGGGGAGAATTTCTCACCGACACAAAAGGAAACGGCGTCATGAATTCTGTCTTCAACGGTTACGGTCCCTATAAAGGAGATATCCAATACAGAAAACAGGGCTCTCTGATCGCATTTGAGGCAGGAGAAGCGATCACTTATGGTCTGTACAATGCTCAGGAAAGAGGCTCTCTGTTCATTGGTCCAGGCGAAAAAGTATATGCGGGCATGGTAGTGGGACAAAACGGAAAAAGTGAAGATATCGAATTGAACGTGTGCAAGACAAAGCATCTGACAAATACCCGTTCTTCCAGCGCGGACGAAGCGCTTCGTCTCACACCTCCCAGAATTCTCAGTTTGGAACAGGCATTGGAATTCATTGACACAGACGAGCTTTTGGAAGTCACTCCAAAGAGTCTTCGAATCCGTAAGAAGATTTTAGATCCGACTCTGCGAAAAAGGGCTGCCATGAAGAAATAAAATAAGAATACAATTAAGAAGGGAGTATGTTTTACTTATTACATACTCCCTTCTCATACCACGCTGTCCAATGGATGATACCTCCTTTTCTTTTTTTCTTTCCACATCCGTTCTCTTTCCAATTCTTATCTTTTGTACCTTTGTACTGTAGCGAGGTTCTTATGTAACTGCACTTAACTTCATCTCTTGTACTTGAACGAATGCTTCTTTTGTACTTCTGTCTCTTCTTCAGTGCCTTAACTTAATTTTTCTTTGGACCGTACCTCTCTTTCATTAGATTTGATCTATAATGAATGTTCTCTTTTGTATGTATTTATTATAACATGTTCTTTTTATTTGTCAACACATTTTTCTAAAAAATTTTAAATAATTACAAAATATTCCATTTTTCTTGATTTTATCAGCTTTTTCGACAAATATTGACAAATAGCCCCTGTCGAATAGAGGCTATTTGTTGAAGATTAAATGATAAAGACGCTCTCAGTGTAGTTCCAGCTCATGCGTGAGCAAGTATCTGTCCTGTTGTAAATCCTCCACCGCCAGATTCAGATGACAGGATTTGGCACCTATCCCCCGCATCGCCTCTATCAGGTATTCCTCCTTGTACGTATCGGATTGATAAGCCTGTTCCAGCTCTTCATAGAGTTCTTTCCCCTGGACGACAGAAGTAAACGTATAATTTCCCGCTCCTCTTTGCATAATCTGCTCATAGCAGGAATCATAATAATCCGACAGACTCGTAAAAACTGCCGCTTCAGAATAACCGATATCTTCTATACTTCTTAAATTTTCATCCGTTGTATTGTCCGCACTGCGGTATTTCTCACCGTTGCACGCCGGCAGATAGACAGACAGTTCCTGTCTCATATGAGTTTCCGCATAGTCCCTGTCGGTTTTATTGAAATAATCATAAGTCCCTTCGCCGGTATCGTCCCAGGTCAGGTCTACATTATAATATTCTTCTTCCAGTTTGATGATGTTCCAGGCGTGGTCTTCTCCCGCATAACCGACACAGTAATAACAGGGTACGCCAAGCTGCTGCATCACGTACTGAAATGCTCTGGCATAGCCTGCACACACGGTCCGCCCGTTGACAAGCGCGCTGTAGGCACTCTGGTTCATTTCCGCACTTTTGACATATTCGATATTACGAAGCAAAGTATCGTGGACATAACATTCTTTGTCATAATCGGAGGGAAATCCTGCCGCCTGAGAAATGATTTCGTTGGCCGCCCGTTCAAATGCCGCATTCTCTCCTTCCAGATTTTTGGCCGTTCGGTTAAATTGCAGATCAATCTCCACACATTGTCCGTTCCCCCTGTGTTTGCAGGCGTAGGAAGTATCCAGCCAGAAAAGCTCCGGATGATCATTATAGACAGCGGAAATTACATCCCGTAATTTCTGCGCCGTCACCGGCTCCACCGGTGCAAAGGAAGGATTTACTACCTTGGCATTGGCATAGATCTGCCTGTAAATACGCTGTCCATTTTCATCCAGCATATTATAATATGGATAGTACAGAGGATCAAAAGTCAGGCCGTCTCCCGTCTCGCCCACGCCAAGCTGGTGTTCCAGCTCTTCGGCTTCTGTCTCCTCTATTTCGTTATCATTGCTCTGAATCTCCTGATAACCACTCTTCCCCGCTACCTCCTGGGGTACGGAAAGCTCTGATTTCTCAGGAGGTATGTACACCGCTGGATTCTCTTCA
Organism: uncultured Lachnospiraceae bacterium; assembly: GCA_910587635.1. Lineage (GTDB taxonomy): Bacteria > Bacillota > Clostridia > Lachnospirales > Lachnospiraceae > VSOB01. The sequence continues at coordinate 14,132 of CAJUNB010000020.1, read as the reverse complement.
GACAGACCGCTTTGCATCGATCCCGGAGATTCTGTTTCCGGTACCTCCGTTTCTGTCGTCTCACTGTCTGTCGCCGAAGCCTCTGTCTCCTGTATCCCATGGGAAGCATCTGCCTTCTCAGTCAGCGCCTCCGTCTCCGCCTGTCTGTCTGGATAGAGAATCTGCGCAATCCTCTGCGTCATCTCAGGATTCCAGGCACACACAAACAGCAGAGCCATGAGCAGCGCCGACATTAGCATGATCAGATATAAGATTCTTTTAAAAAATTTTTTCATCTTCTGTCCCTGTTATTTATTGCTAAACTGTCCCCTTGTTCGCTGAAAGTATGCCCTATTTGTTTTACACACTTTCAATAACGACCCCATGTGCAATGCCGGGAACCGTCTTTCCTTCATTGAAACTCGTCTTGCTCAGTAGGGCTCCGGTAGGAATGAAAAGTATCCGCTTCCATTTCTTTTCTTCCAACTGCTTTAAAATATAGGAAGACAGCGTAACAGCCGCACAACCACAGCCGGAACCGCCCGCATGGGTATCCTGGGTCTTCGGGTCAAATATTTCCATTCCACAGTCCATATGGTTCCCGGATATATCATATCCTTTTTCCGCTACCAGGTCAATCAGGGCACGTTGACCGATAGAACCAAGATCTCCTGTGATGATCTTATCATAGTCAGAAGGCTGTCTGCCAAAGTCAATGAAATTCTGATAGATCACATCGCAGGCCGCGGGTGCCATACAGCAACCCATATTCATGGAATCTTTCAGCCCATAGTCCACTATCTTTCCTGTCGTGATACCGGTGATCATCCCCCGGACATGTTCTCCCGCTTCCTTCCCCAGCACGAACGCCCCGCTGCCCGTCACTGTCCATGTGGCAGACAGTGGTCTCTGGCTGCCATATTCCAGCGGGTTTCGGAATTCCTTCTCCGCACTGGCAAAATGACTGGATGTAACGCAGATGACATTTCTTGCAAATCCACCGTCAATAGCCATAGAGCCCAGGCTCAGAGATTCTCCGCATGTGGAACATGCGCCGTACAGACCGAACAGCGGTATCTCATAGGCCTTAATGCCGAAAGAAGTGGCTATAGATTGACCGAGTAAGTCACCAGCAAACAGGTATTGAATTTCCTTGCTCTCCAGTCCGGCTTTTCCCATCGCCAGATAGACTGCGTCTTTCTGCAGACTGCTCTCCGCTTCCTCCCATGTGTTACATCCGAATAAATCGTCTTCACCGATCATATCGATCAGTTCCGCCAGCGGCCCTTCTCCTTCTTTCTTACCTGCAATCGACGCGCTGGCATTGATATAGACAGGTTCTCTGTAGGCTACGCTCTGTTTCCCTCTTCTCTTTTCTCTCTGTTGTGAATTTTTCTGTGCTGCCATCGCTCCCGTCCCTTTCTGTCCCTTTGTTCACTGAGGGTAGGGTTCCCGATTTTAAGTTAAATTATGCAACACACAACACAGCATTTGTTTCCTGCAAACAGTATGCGACGGACCGACTCAACGATATCTCTCTACTTTAGCCTGATAATCCCCTTTTCCAGCAGCATAACCGGACGATAGGAAAGCTTTGCCTTTCGAAGTCCTTCCGCCCCCGTATCTTCCTCTCTGTTGACATAAGGGTACCCGGCAGCTTCATGTTCTACAAATTGCTGATTGATCATAGGATAAGCGCCCTGCACATCTGCAAATGCCTTTTCAATATGGACGATAAATGTATCTCCACTCCCGGGCTCTCCCAACGTAAACGCTACCACTCTGCCATCGGCCCGCAGCAACCCGCCTTTCAGTTCCAGTTCTTCCCGCAGCTTCAGAGCCTTCAGTGTCACACAAAATTCCGCATCTTTTGCTTCGTCTTCGTCGCAGCCATTGCGTATCCGCCATTCCTGTGCCATCTCCAGACATTCCTGTGTATTTTCGCCGGTAATGGCTTCATAGCTCCAGTCAGGATAAGTTTCTTTGAATTTATTGATATGATTTCTCTTCCCATGGAGCCGTTTTCCGGATAAGGTAAGCAGCTTTTCCGACTCATACACATAGTCTGAGTAGTCTCTGTTGTATTCGATCTGAAATTTGTCAGGATACAGTTCCTCCAGCAGAGCAAACTGGGACGGATTCACAAGATTCATCTTAAAAGGACGTTCTCTTTCCTCAAACCATGTCAGGATTGTGTCCATCGTCTTTTTCAAATCTCCTTCTCCCAGCGGAAAGCTGACACATGGCCTTTCCTCGTCCGATAAAAATGCAAGCATGCCTTCTATGATCGTGTAACGGATCTTATAATGAGGCGCCCACAAATAATTATTGGCAAATGTAGATTCACAGTTTTGCAGCTTTGCCCGGCGGTAGTACCCCTGAATTACATCTTTGTCGGAAAGTTCTATCTTTTTCCAGTTAAATTCCATAGTATCCTCTTTTCTTTCGTTTTTATATTTATTTCTTCATCTTCGGATTAAAAATAAGGCTTGCCAGATAGGCAAATATGAGCGCTGCACATGTCCCCACCGCACCTGCCTTAAAACCTCCTGCAAAAATACCAAGCAGTCCCTGCTGGTCTACCGCTTCCTTGACGCCTTTCATCAATATATTTCCAAAGCCCAAAAGCGGTACGCTGGCACCGGCACCCGCAAATTCCAAAAAGGGCTCATACCAGCCAAACGCACTGATCACAGCCCCCAGACATACGAGAAGCACCATAATTCTCCCCGGCATCATCTTTGTCTTTTCCATTAATATCTGGACGGCAGCACAGATCAGGCCCCCTATCAAAAATGCATTGATATAATCCATCTCTCTTCTCCTTCCATCACACTTTCCGATTTACAAAGCCTTCCTGTTTTCAGAAGACTTTGCAAATAGTATTTCTATTATGAACAAAAAATATGTGATTTCACCGGAAAACGGAAAGATTCGAAAAAATTGACTTATTTTTTTTGCGGAAGCTGTACGAGTACAATTGCGATAAACACAAGCACACAGCCACAGATTTCTTTCAGGCTCAGCGCCTGTCCAAGCAGAATCCAGCCGGCAATGAGAGAAATCACAGATTCCAGGCTCAGAATCAAAGACGCCACTGTGGGATCCATTCCTTTCTGCCCGATAATCTGTAATGTATATGCCACGCCACAGGACAGAATCCCCGCATACAGTATAGGCATCCAGCCTGCCAGCATTGCCTGAAAAGACGGCTTCTCCAACAGAAATGTGCCAATTCCACATATTACACTGCTCGTATAAAACTGAATACAAGACAGCGCCACTCCGTCAGCTTTTGGTGAAAAGAAGTCAATCACCAAAATATGTACAGAAAAAACTATAGCACATAAAAAAACAAAAAAATCCCCTTTGCTGACGGCAAAGGATTCTTTGATGCACAACAGGTACATACCAAATACTGCCAATGCCACACCAATCCAGATGCGCCTTCTCACTTTTCTGTGGAAAAACAGCCCCAGTATAGGCACAATAATAATGTATAGCGCCGTAATAAAGCCGGCTTTCGCAACAGTCGTATACCGGATCCCCATCTGCTGTAAGAGGCTCGCTGTGCAAAGTGCGCAACCACAGCAGACACCCCCCAGAAATGTAACCCGGTATCTGGCCTTTTTCTCTTCTACAGTCTCGTCCTTATACTGCTTTCTGGATTTCCAGATAAGGAAGGGCAGAAGCACCGTTCCCCCCATCAAAAAACGAACTGCATTAAAAGTAAAAGGACCGACATAATCCATCCCAACACTCTGCGCTACAAACGCCACACCCCATATTGTCGCAGTCAAAAGCAGCAGCATAGAGTTTTTCATCGTATTTGTCTTCATCATATTCGCCTGCCAAAAACTATTTCAGGCAGGCGATTACCTCCACTTCACAGAGAACATCCTTCGGGAGCTGTTTGACTGCAACACAGCTCCGTGCCGGTTTCTCTGTAAAATATTTTTCGTAGACACTGTTAAACGCTGCAAAATCCGCCATTTCCGCTAAATAGCATGTAGTCTTGACTACCTTCGTATAGTCTGCTCCCGCCTCTGCCAAGATAGCGCCAACATTTCGAATTGCCCGCTCTGCCTGTTCCGCAATCGTCGTACCCATGATCGCGCCGCTCTCAGGATCCAGCGGAATCTGCCCGGAAGCAAACAGAAAATCCCCTGCCACTATTCCCTGTGAATAAGGGCCGATCGCTGCTGGTGCCTTATCGGTACTGATTTTTTTCATAGTAGTTCCTCCTCTTTATGATTCATCAAATTCTGCAATAACATAGAAACCTCTGTCATTTTCTTCGATCGCCGTAACAGTTCCCTCTCTGGCCAGCAGCCTCTCCCGAAAGGGAAAATTGCCGGACATGGCAAGGGACGGATCGATCGTATAATAATAATTACTGGGTAGCACTCCTTCCGACACTGTCACATGATCTCCCTCATGCAGCAAATCAGGGCGCTCCATCTTGAATTTCATTTGGCGCATTTTAATTCTCCGGTTGGTTGTAGAAATCGTATTACATCATACCATATTTCTTACCATCCTTCCAGCAATTTTGTCTCCATAATTTTCATAATTTTTACGTTTGAAAATTTATTCTGAAAATGATATGATAAAGGCAGAAAACAAAATTAATTAAATGGAGGTAATGCAATGAAAAGAAAATTTGCAGCATTGGGAACGATTTTGGCCGCAGGATCTCTTTTCGCGGCAATAACACTGACTGCATCTGCAGCACAGATCACAGAAGAGACAGCCAAGTCCACTGCTCTGGCAAGTGCGGGACTCTCTGCTGATTCCGTATCTTTTACCAAGTCAAAACTGGATCGTCACGATGGGCGGTTAATCTACGAGATAGAATTTTTAACTTCGGATTTCAAAGAATACGACTTTGATATTGACGCAGAAAGCGGCGCTATACTGGATATGGAATATGAATGGAAAGCAGCTCCCACGTCTGGCTACGGCACACAGGCAACTATTACACTGGAAGATGCAAAGACGCTAGCCATCACCCATACAGGACTACAGGCAAGTCAGGTGACAATGAAAAAAGCGGAACTGGACTACGACGATGGCAGGCTGCTCTATGATATTGAGTTTTACACTGCTGATCTGAAAGAACTGAACTATGAAATAGATGCCGTTACCGGTACGATCATTCAGTGGGACTTTGATTTGAAAAATTATGTTCCTGCTGTTTCCCCTGATACTGGTAATAATACTAAGCCTGCTTCCGGGCTCAGTATGGAAGATGCCAAGGCAAAAGCACTCAGCATGGCGGGACTTGGCTCCGCCGATGTTCGCTGGAAAAAGGCAAAGCTGGATCGTGATGATGGCCGTCAGGTTTATGAATTGGAATTCTATTATGGAAATCTGGAATACGAAGTCGAACTGGACGCTGCCACAGGGACTGTACTTGATTTTGATGTAGATGAAGATGATTGATATACTTGTAAGGACAGAACCAAAAACGGTTCTGTCCTTTTTATAGTAAGATCTATAAATTTTTAATCCACCACATGACGGAGAGTCTGCGATGAGGCAACTTTATTTTCTTTTTCTTATCCATTGCCCCTAAATAAACTCGTTTCCACTGTTTGCTCCAATTCTTACCATCAAATTTGTAAGTTGTACTGATGTAAGTCTCGCTCATTCCCTCCTCTTCTATTTCATAGAGATAGAACAGACAGATATCTGTCTCTTCGCCACAGTCCACATCATACATTCCCGGACATAAATAGATTCGTTGCAGAGATTCCCCACATACTGCTGAAATTTTATTCAGATAATATGCGAGTTCTCTTTTATTTTCCAGAAGCGCATCCTGTGTCATATCACTTGTAATAAAAATATAGTCTACTGAATACTCCTTCGTTATCCCTTCCAATCCTTGCAATAATGTGTCCAAATAATAGTTTTGCACTGTTATTTCTTCCTCTTCTCTGTCCGCCGTACCAAAATACAGACCGGGCAAATGCAATATTCTCATTCATTTCTCCATTCGTAAAGTCAGATAATCCGCAATCCACAATATACATCAGATAATGCAAACAGAGAGTATGAATATCTCACACTCTCTGCTTTTTCTGTCATGTCATATCCAACTTTCGTTTCTTTTTCATGAACCAGCCAATGTACCCTATTGCGCACCAGATAACAGAGCACATTATTGTACAGGCTGACTTTTTATCAATCACAAGGCAAATGAGCCCAGCGGCTATTTCCACAGTGACAATTATCCTTGCCCGTCTCCCTATGATTTTCTTTTCTATCTGAGTAAGAGGCTTATTCTCCGCCTCCAAAGGAGCATTTCGAAAAACAAAGAAATAGGACGGAACTGCCATACAGACAGTAATCAGTGCCTGATACGGTATCTCAGCCTTTATCCATAAAAGAGCCCCCATCAGCCCCATACATGACAGGAAATAACACACCCACATATTATCGGCATGATACCCTCCCGCATCCGAGCGCAGAACAATGATAGAAAACAAAAGCATCATACAATACAAAGGCACACCCAGACCAAATCCGATAAGAAGACTTATCATGATATTTCCGCCCAAAATAGCTATTATTTTCAAAGTATACTCATATACTTCCCTGTCTTCTCCCGCAATCGCTCCATTCGTTTCCAGAAATCTAATGAGCTTATCTTTCCATCCACTCATTTATTTTTAGAAAACTTTTTTAATCCCTTTGGTTCTTCCGGCTGGTATAAAAGAAAACAACATCCCCTAGACGCGAACTGCGTCGCCACCACCGTCAATGCCAACGCCACCATACTGCTTCCACACTTTGCAACTAAACTTTTGAGTTTCATAACTCTTCCTCCTATGTATAAAGATTTTTGATTGTTTCATTATAATATATCTCCTCTTCCTCAAACGTCTGTTGCTATAATTGACCTGTTATATTGTCATTTTTAGACAGTGGTCTCTTTTCATATGGGTTGTCACTGCTTGCACAGGCTGCGATTACTATTTAAATTATTATTTTATAATCTGAAACAGCAGAATCTTGACACAGAATTCCTGATTCTCTTCCGTAATCTCTATTTCTCCATGATACCGCTCTACGATCTCCCGAATGATCTGCAATCCCCATCCATGAGACCTCACATCCTGTTTTGTGGTAATATAATCACCACCTTTTTTCACACGGGGCAAGTCATATGGATTTCTCGTCTCTATATAGAGATTATATCCCTGCACCCTGATCTTAATAGAGAGCCAGCGCCTCTCACTTTCCAGTCCCCGGACAGCCTCCATACCATTGTCGATCAGATTGCCAAGGCAAATACTGACCTCTTCACTGTCTGTCTCACAGTCATGGGGTATTTCCAGATCGAGCCGAAATTCTGTTTTGTCTCTCGCTGCAATTTCCGCCTTATAGTTCAAAATACTGTCAAAGAAAATATTGCCGCTGCTTGCTACGCTTCTCGTAGTAATTAAAAAATTTTCAATGTTTTCATAATATTGTCTCAATGCATCGTAACGGTTGTTTTCCAGCAGCATCTGCACATAGACGTATCTTTGTTTCATATCGTGACGGAATTTGCTCAGCTCCGTCCAGAGCGTCTTACTCTCTTCACATTGCCGCATATAATAATTGCACTGCTCCCGTAATGCCTCTTCGTAAATACGCTTTTCTGCCGCCTTCTTTCCTTTTTCATATAAATAATAAGTTGCAATATTAATAACAAACAAGATAATTGTCCCAATACATCCCTGAATATTTATAACACTACCGTCCTCTCGATATAACCTGTTTCTCGTAGGAAGCATCATAAAAATAATCAGGATACTTCCCATAGGTACAGAACAGGCTTCCATCAAGTCACGTACACATAATCCTTTCCTTTTGTTTTTTCCAACATATAGCAAAGCAATTTTTATAAAGCAAAACCATATAAATTTCGAAATAACAGCCCCTACAAAATATTGATCAAACTCAATAATATAATCTTTTTTATAATAATTAATAGCCAGCAATAAATAACAAGCCAATACTTCTGCACACATTCCTGCTATATACATAAAAACTGTCACATAAATGCTATAACGAAATTTATCTTGATATAAGTAAAAAATAACAGTCACAAATAGAATATTAAAAGACAGAATATTTATCAGTACATTATCTGTAAACACATATGTAATCAGTCCGAATGCAAAATAATAAAATCCCCAGGCTATAACTTCATATACCGGTTTTCTCCCTCTGGAAGTCAACGCCTTTTCCACAAAAATGCGCTGTACCAACAAAAGAAAAAGTTCCGCAATACCTAACACCACAAAAATAATCCATGTTTTCATTTTCCCATCCCCTTCCGCTATCGTATGGTCTAAGCCAAATGAAACAATATTTCAACGGCCCCTTTAACGAACAGGAAAATACACGGCGGGAAAGAGCCCCTATCAGCAAAAGAATATCCCTGTCCATTCTTTTTCATCCCGTTTACCCAATATCCCCATATAATACTGTTTCATCATTTTACGATACTTTTTACTCACCGGTATTTCCATATTATCATCCATAATAACACTGTCATAATTCCACTCTTTAATATGATTCAGGTTGATGTAATAAGAAACATGAATTCTGGCAAATTTTATACGGGATTTTCCGACTTCTTTTTCTCCAGTATTTAACTTTCCATAGAAGAGATATCTTTCTTTTTCACAATAGACACAAATCTGTCTTCCCGTACTTTCAAAATACAGTATCTGATAAAGCGGCATACTATATCTGTGTTTCTGACTGGAAAATAAAAACCTTTCACACTCGGCAAACTTTACTTCCATTACTTTTTTCAATACGATTTCCAGTTCCTTTTCTTTCACTGGCTTATCCAGAAAGGCAAAAGGCTGTACTGAAATCATCTCTTTACAATATTGATCATAGGCAGAAATAAAGATCAGTACAGTCTGAAAATCTGTCTCTCGGATAATCCGTGCTGTCTCTATCCCATTTATTCCTCCCATCTCAATATCAAGAAGTAAGATATCTATGTGTCCATAAGTTTGTATTTCCTGCAGCAGTTCTTCTCCTTCCTCAAATATAAGGATTTCCACATTCACACCAAAGCGTTTTCCAAATCGTTCTACCATCCCTTTCTGTCTTATTGTCTCCTCCAACATGTCATCGCAAATACCTACTCTTATCATTCGTAATTTTATCCTCCCTCAAGCTTCCATATCCAGGGAACGATCCTGCCCTTCAGTATCAAGATCTTTTTCATAATGTAAAAAAGAAATTACAAAGCAATTTCCTACAGAACAAAAAAGGCGCCATATCATATGGCGCCCGTTCATCATTACCTGTTTATTCAACTGTGATCAATTCATATTCCCGTAATCCGCATCCAAGCGCCTCTGCTGCTTCAATGGTATGTACTCCATTAAGGGACTCGATTCGCTCCAGCAGATGATCTCTGCCAGGATCATCGGATGCATACACAAGATCCAGACACGCCTGGTCGATGGCGACTGGATCTGTGGATGCCAGAATACCGATATCTGACATACACGGATCTTCTGCTACCGCACAGCAGTCACAGTCTACAGACATATTTTTCATAACATTTATATAAACCGCATTCCCTTTGAAAAACTCTATAACAGAAAATGCTGCATCGGCCATGGCTTCCAGGAAGGAATCATGATCGGAAGTCCAGAAATTCTTTGGATCGCCCACACCGTGAATATAACCCTTTCCATAAGAAGAAGCCACTCCGATGGATAATTGTTTTAATGCTCCGCCATAACCTCCCATTGGGTGTCCTTTGAAATGGGACAATACCAGCAGAGAATCATAGTTTACGATGTTTTTCCCCACAAAATTATTTTTGATGCGTTTGCCGCCCGGAATAGGCAGTTCCAGGTCCGGCCCTTCTCCGTCCAACAGGTCTACCTGAAAATATTTACTCCATCCGTGTTTTTCCAGTGTCTGTAAATGCTTCTCCGTCGTGTTTCTGGAGCCTTCATACGCTGTATTGCATTCGACTGCAACCCCGTTTACATACTCTATCATTGGTTTGAAAAATTCCGGTTTCAGGAAATTCTGATTGCCTTCTTCACCGGAATGAAGTTTCACTGCCACTTTCCCTTCCAGTTCCTTTCCTGTAAGACGGTAAAGCTCCAGTACCTTTTCCGGTTCTATTTTTCTCGTAAAATATACTTTTGGTTTCATCGTCTATACCCTCCTTTGCTTTGAATTTTATCAGGATATTCTGTGCTTTTCAAGAAATAATTATGAAATTATATCATCCCCAAAATCCAGTACCCGAGCCCCAACAGCCAACTGGTAAAAATGCCGTACAAAATTACCGGACCTGCAATCGTAAATATTTTACATCCGACACCAAATACCTGTCCCTCTTTTTTGAACTCAATAGCCGGAGCTGCCACAGAATTGGCAAAACCGGTAATCGGCACAAGCGCCCCTGCACCGCCCCATTTCGTAATCTCCGGATAAATGTTGAATCCTGTCAAAATCACACTGCACAGTACGAGCACCAAAGAACACCAGCTTCCTGCCGTCTGCTTGTCCATACCAAGCCCCGATGTACAATAGTTTAAAATGCATTGACCAATCAAACAAATCGCTCCACCTGTTACAAAAGCCTTTCCCATCAATATCCACAGATTGTGCGTAGGTGTCACCTCTTTTACATATTGCTGATATTGTTTTTTCTTTTCTTCATCCATTTTATAACCCTCCGTACAGATACATTTTTTGATAAAAATAAAACAGGGAACCTGCCATCTTGCCCAGAGCCATGGCGATCACTGCAATTCCCAGCCCATGTCGAAATCCGATTCTTCTGGCAAAGATCGGAATGCTGTCCAGCATTTCCGCTATGGCCATAGCCAGACTTCCTACAAAGATTCCCGCAAATACACCAAAGCAGACGAGTAAAAGCTGTGCAAATACACCCCATATTTGCTGAGGGATTCCAAACTGTCCAGTTACCAGCTCTTCAAATTGACTGTTCCAGTTAAATACACTGAGAATATTCCCTGCCATTGTTCCCAGTATTACCATATTCTCATAGATGAGTACCTTTTTGCCTGTATGGGTTTTCCCGGCAAAACGAGGAATCAGGCCCACTGCCAGAAGCACTGTAAAGACGCCCCCTGCTGTCATCATCCCAAAACTGCTTCCGATAATTGCCAAAAATATTCTCTTATGAAGCATCGATCGTCTTCCCTTCCCTGTCTGCCGTCTCAATCAGCGTATCGTCCACATCTTTCTCATAGATACGCATCTCCACCTCAATGGGCGTAGGATCTGCAGTGATACGCCTGCCTCCCACATGATTGAAAAACAGAGTAATCCCTATGGCCAGTCCAAGCGAATACGCCACTTCCAGAGTCGTAATTCCTGTGGCTTTCTGTCCCATTGTCATCTCATACAGTCTTGCAAATACATCGTGGATTCCCACATCATTATGAAATGCCATAATCGTAAATGCAGTTCCAAAAAAACTGATGCACGCTACAAAGACTATTTTCAACCATACCAGTGTTCCCTTTGCATCAGATGTCTTTACCAGTTTTATCAGCGTGTCCATTTCGCCTACATTTTCTACGGTAATTCCCTTATCCACATCCTGAACCAGTTCGGTCAGTTTCAGGCAGCTGATAACGGCTCTTTTTTCTGTTCCTTCCCGAAAATGATGGACTTTCAGTGCTCTGACCTTTGCTGTGATATGCTCATCGATACAGGTCACAGAGGCAATATCCCTGAAAAACACTTCCTCCGTCTTTACCTGCACATTCCGCTTTGGCTTGATATAGACTACTTTATTTTCCATAGATTCAATACTGATATCCTTCTTTTTGCGGATTAGTATACGGATTTTTGTCAAAAATATTCTGAAAAAGAATCCTGCATCGCTGGATTCACCGTGCGCACGGACTGCTTTAGCAGTTATTTCCTGTAAAACAAAACATACCGTCTGCAGCTTTGTTGCACGCAGGCGGTATCTCTTCTGTTATCCTTTTTATCATTCCAGTTTCCGTACTCTGAAACATCCACAGAAAATTATACAATTCTTCCCTTTTGAATCCGTCCACTATCAGCCTCTGGCAAATGATAGTATACTTTTCCCTCTTCCAGGATTTTTAATTTACCAGCTTTTAGTTCCAGTATCGTTACGGCACAGTTATTCTGATAAATACCACCCCAAAATTCTGACAGGGGCCTGTTCTCAACACATCGCAGGAAACATCTGATAAATGCGCCATGGCTAGCAATCATAATATTGGAATACATCTTTTCTATCGGCACCAGCACTTCGTCTATAAAGCTCCGGGCACGGGCAATGACCTGAGAAAAGTTCTCCCCATCTCTGGCCTCATATTTTTCAGGGTGTTTCACAAAATTGTGCAGTACATTCCCTTCCTGTTCGGAAGCCTCTTTGATAAATGTCCCCTCATATTTTCCAAATCCCATCTCCTGAAGGCGATCATCTATTCTGACCGGAATATCTCTGTTCCTCCTCATAATCTCTGCAGTTTTTCTCGCCCGAATCAAAGGGCTGGTATAAATCATTTCCACAGGGATATCCTTCATCTCTTCAGATGTTATTTCCGCCAGAAGTATACCATTTTCATTCAGAGGAATGTCTGCACTTCCCTGTACTCTTTTTTCTTTATTCCAACTTGTCTCTCCGTGTCTCACAAGATAAATTTTCATAGGTTCTCCTCATTTGTCTTTTCTGCCGCTGCCTGATGGCAGCATTCATTTATTAAATTTCATTCTATCTGTTTTTCCTTCAGTTGGCAAGTCCACGCATTCGAAGGAGTATCCTTTTTTCCAGACGGCTGACCTGTACCTGACTGATACCAAGCTGCCTTGCCACTTCCACCTGAGTCTTATCCTGGAAATACCGAAGCGCAATCAATCTCTTTTCTTCATCCGTAAGCTCTGACAGAAGCTGCTCCAGCAATATATGATTCAACACTTTTTCATTGTCATCTTTCCCGGAGGGCAGCCTGTCCACCATGTAGATTTCATTGCCATCACTCTGATAGACTGATTTATAGATGGATTCCACTTCTGCATTTGCCTCCATCGCCACTACGATATCTTCCACAGAAATGCCCGTCAACTCACTGATTTCTGATATGGTAGCCTCCCTGCCCAGCTCCTTTGATACTTCATCTGCCGCCTGTTTGATCTTCATACCGTTCTCCTTCAGTGTCCGGGACACTTTTACCATACCATCGTCCCGGAGGAATCGTTTGATTTCTCCGGCAATCATAGGTACTGCATAAGTGGAAAACTTCACTTCATAGGTCAGGTCAAATTTATCAATGGCCTTCATCAGCCCGATACTGCCGATCTGAAACAGATCTTCCGCCTCATATCCCCGTCCCAGAAATCGCTTCACAATATGATGTACTAATCCCAGATTTTTCTCTACCAGTATTTCTCTTGCTCCTCTGTCTCCGGCCTGTGCCTGTGTCAGCAGCACTGCAGTCTCTTCCATAGGCTATTCCCCATCCGCAGGATAGGATGTCCATCTGAATATTTTCTCCATCGTCACGATGGTCCCCTTCCCCGGTTTCGACTGCACCTGAAGGTCATCCATAAAAGCTTCCATAAAGGAAAATCCCATTCCCGAACGTTCCAGCTCCGGTTTCGTCGTATAGAGAGGCTCCATTGCTTTCTCTATATCTTCAATTCCTCTTCCCATATCCTGTATTTCAATATGTAACAGATTGTCATCCAACATGCAGTGCATGACTATTTTGCCCTTCTCCCCGTCATATCCATGAATAATGGCGTTTGTGACAGCTTCGGAAACGGCAGTCTTTACATCCGCCAGTTCCTCCAGGGTAGGATTGACCGGCGTTATAAACGCTGCTACCGCCACTCTCGCAAAGGCTTCATTGGCGGAAATTCCGTCAAATTCCAGTATAATTTCGTTATTCATCTGTATCCTCCTATAATATGTAACGGCACGCGCCGCTGCGCGTCACCTGCCATCTCGTCGGATCGCATTTCAATTGTGAAACTTCGTTTCACACGCGTTCCTCCTATAATATGTAACGGCACGCGCCGCTGCGCGTCACCTGCCATCTCGTCGGATCGCATTTCAATTGTGAAACTTCGTTTCACACGCGTTCCTCCTATTCTAT
>CAJUNB010000019.1 GCA_910587635.1 uncultured Lachnospiraceae bacterium | reverse complement strand
GACTTTAGACGGCATCCGGAATTTCTGGAAGATTACCTGCCATGGAATGCTGCCATACAAAAGAATTGCCGATAGCAGCCAGGCTCCAAGTATATCAGAGGACTGGCTGTTTTTCTATACACTTTTATATTTGACGCTTACAATTTTCAGATTGAGGAAGCCCAACATTTGCTGATTAAGCCGAATGATACCATTCCCTGAAATATTTACCCAACAGTATGACCGCCCTTTGTATTTGATAAATTCGCCTTCTGGGGTCTGATAATTCTGTAAAGTCGGATTATCAGTAAGAATGTGTCCTAGCTTTGATGGCTCTAACAGTCCTTTTCTTGTCACACAAAAGCCGCCGGTGATTTTACTTCCAGTAAAGAGATAGACTTTTCCCTCTTGTGTGGTGTTGTACTCTGTAAGAGCCTGTGTTGGCAGATGGATTGTCAAATCATCTCGTATCAGTGATTTTCCGAAAATAAATTTACCGCCTTTGTTCATCTGTGGCATATGTTATCAACTCCTTTTCTTGAAAAGTGGAAGTTTAATATACCATAAGAAAATTCTAATGTCACTAAGGCTCTCTAAAGTGTGGCGGATTGTTTTTCCGGCGTAATTTTCGTACAAATATTTTTGTTTATAGCAGTTCTTTGGTATAAATGGCGGTATAAACTGCGATTTAATCCACGCAGGAATAATATGGAGAATTAATTACTCTTACTTACAAAAATATTGATTTAGAAAATCAAGCGAATAACATGGTTCAGGACGTGTGTCCCCCTGTTCACTGAGAGTATTAAAAGAGAAACAAAAGATTGAGAAGTCGCTGGGAAGATAAGAAATGTGTGTGGGATAGCGGTTGCTACTTTCTGTATTTTCATAGTAAATGTGAAAAGAAAGTAGTATAATCAAATTCATAAATGATAGTTGATGGAGGTAAAAAAGTGAAACGCTGCATTGTAGTAACCGATATAGTCGAATAGTAATTATCAAAATATGGAGGATTTAAAAATGACTATATCGGAGAATAAAATTTATCCCCGGACAGGCGATACCCAAATAGTTTATTTAAAAAGCGTGATTACCAATGACAGAATTAAAATTGGCGATTATACAATGTATAACGATTTTGTGCATGACCCACGGGAATTTGAAAAGAATAATGTATTGTATCATTACCCGATTAATGGAGATAGGTTACAAATCGGTAAGTTCTGTTCTATCGCCTGTGGAGCAAAGTTTCTGTTTACCAGTGCAAATCATGCAATGGCTTCACTCTCAACATACCCATTTCCAATATTTTTTGAGGAATGGGAATTGGATGTAAAAAAGATTACGGGCGCATGGGACAACAAGGGCGATATTGTAATCGGCAATGATGTTTGGATTGGCTTTGAGGCGGTTATTCTATCTGGTGTCACAATTGGCGACGGAGCGATTATTGGTACACGAGCGGTTGTTACAAAAGATGTACCGCCCTATACGATTGTTGGAGGTGTTCCTGCAAAACCGATACGAAAACGGTTTTCGGACGATGTGATTTCTGAATTATCGAAACTTCAATGGTGGGACTGGCCTGAGAACAGGATTAAGAAAAACATTGCAGCGATTCAATCAGGCCGAATTGAGGATTTGGAATAATCGGTAATATTTATGTGGAAACTTAGTTTTCTTTAATGTCCTGTCTGTAAGAAAGATAGAATATTTTTTCCTTGACGATGATTTTAACCTGGTGCTAGCATCATGTAAGTTAATGCAAATAAGGGAAAGGTAGTAATGTGGCAGTTCGCAATATCAAGCGGATTGCCATATTTTTATGGAAAGATGTACGTTTAGATGGTAATATATAAGAACAAAGATAAAAACACAACGCAAGGTAATCTTGCAGAACTGGTAGGTAGTCCAGTCGCACCGATTTGGTGTAAGTAGCCCTCCCTCCTTGGGTCGTCCGTTCTTTGTTTATTATAATTTCAAGGAGGAATTGTCATGGACAAAGTTTCAGGCAGGCTGATAGTATTTTTTGAAGAACCCTTTTGGGTGGGAGTGTTTGAACACGTATCGAATGGAAGGTTATCTGTATGCAAGGCCATATTTGGCGCAGAACCAAAAGATTATGAGGTTTATCGTTTTGTTTTGAAAAATTACTACCGGCTACGATTTGGTTCGGCTATGGTAACTGATGTAAAAAAAGCTGGCTGCAATCCGAAACGAGTACAACGTGAAGTACGGAAACAGGTACAGAATACCGGAATAGGAACGAAATCGCAGCAGGCTTTGAAATTGCAGCAGGAGCAGTTAAAAACGGAACATAAGGATGTGAGCCGAAAACAACGGGAAGCAAAGAAACAGAGGCGGTTTGAACTGAAACAGCGGAAAAAGAAAGAAAAGCATAGGGGTAGGTAATACTGCCCTGCTTGCGTAAAATTTGTGATTGGAAAGTGAGGAAAACAGAAATGCCCTATATTACGGTGGAAAGTGGAACGCTGTCAGACGAACAAAAGGAACAGCTGATTAGGCGTTTGACAGAAGTGTCTTCTGAGATTATGAAAGTACCGCAGGAGTTTTTTGTTACTACGATTAAAGAAGTGCCTGATAAAAATTTTGGTATTGGTGGTAAAACAATCGACAAAGTAAAAGAAGAATATATAAGAAAGCTTGAAAAGTAATCTTAAACGCGTTACTATTTAATTACTTGAGCATGGAAAGGATAGGATATTATGCCACATATAGCTGTGAAATTATGGCCGGGGCGGAAGGAAGAAGCAAAAGAGAATCTTGCTAAAAAAATAGTGAATGTAGTTGTAGAAGAATTGAATGTTGATGCTGGTGCTGTTTCCGTTGCCATTGAAGAAGTAAAGCAAAGCGATTGGGAGGAACAGATATACAAAAAAGAAATCAAAGATAATTCCAATATATATGTTAAGCCTGATTATGAGTATGAATGATTTTATACAAAAGCCGCCAGTGACTTTGTTTCCGGTATATTGAAAATAGACTTGACTTTAAAATCTTACAAGTGTAATATATATCAATAACAGAAACTGCTTGGGCTTATTTTTTTGACTGGAAATCTTACAAATGTAATAAAATGAAAGCTGCTCGCAGTGAATAAGGGGACACACAGTTTGGGACATGTGTTCCCTTGCTTTTTGAAAGGAGAGGGCAGAAAGGCATCATATGAAAAAGCAAGGGTTATTGGCAGGAATAGCTGTTTTGGTATTTACAGTGGCCGGATGTGGGAAAAATATGGAAGATGTACCACAGATAGTAGTGCTCAGCGAAGAACATTCTGAAGAGTATCATGGAAAAGAGAATGCGGACCCGGATGCAGAGCAGATAGCTGCTTTTTGCGGGGATATTTATCAGAAGGCAGTTGAGGACGGTACTCTGGAGAATCTGGAAGTAATAAAAGACATTGTCAAAATAATGGGGGAAAATGGCTATGTCGCCGTGGATGAGAGAAATCAGGTGGATATGACAAAACCGGAACGCGTTATGCATTTTTATGAAGCGGTGAATGCAAAAGAGACGGCGAATTTGACGATTATCGTAGTTATCTATTCTGGTGGATTTATTAAATATGATTTTCATACCGTGAATGGGGAAGTGGACATTGTCAGAGGCTATTATCAATATGGAAACGGATATCTGGAAAATCTGAGTACGGTGAGTTATACCGCAGATTCATGGCAATATACAGAGGAAGGCTACCTGTTATTTGGAGGAAGCTATTATTCGGAGGACTTTTATGTACTTTTATCTGGAGAGGTGGCAGAACATATGGCGTTGAGAGTAGAACCGCTGGATGAAAGATGCAGAGAACTGAATCGGCAGTATCTTTTGCCGGTGGGCTACAGGGAAAACAATATGTTTCTCGTTGACTGGAATGAAGAAGACTTCGGAGAGCTGGATTTTTATGATCTGTTCGATAAATTATATCCCGGCATCTACAAGCAGCCGGTTCCTTACAGGGCAGATGAGAATTTGGGTGTAGGGGCAGTTTACAGAATCCCGTCATATATATTTGAAAATGTCATTGGGAAATATATCGGGATAGATAGGGAACAGCTGCGGCAAAGGACAATATATTTGCCGGAAGAGGAGGCTTACGAATACAGGCCGAGGGGATTTTATGAGATGGATTATTCCGATATTCCTTATCCTGAAGTGGAGAGTTACCGGGAGAACAGTGACGGAACGATAACTCTTATCGTAAATGCCGTATACCCGAAAGAAAATACTTCCAGAGCCTATACTCACGAAACAGTGGTTCGTCCCTTTGAGGACGGTGGTTTTCAGTATGTATCAAATCAGATTCTTTTCCCGGATGAAGGCTATGATACTTGGTGGCACTGTGAGCGATTATCGGTGGAAGAGTGGGGAGAGCTATATGGAAAGGATACAGATGTGGGTGATATCGAAGCAGAAGATGAGAAAGTGAACGATGAAGAGATGCAGGAAGGGATATCATCGCTGTATCCTTCCCGGGAAACTGACTGTCTGCTCAACGAGGCTGAAAAAAAGGAACTGGAAAGTATGGCTTTAATGGCAGCCACCCAGGCAAAAGAAGTATACCGGGATACGGAGACCGGGACGGATTCCTTTTACGCTGGTACAGGCAGAGAGTTCTCCAGAGAACGGAGAAACAGAGTCGTTGCCTTACTTGGAGAAGCCGGATATGTGAGTGTTACAGATGGTGCCAATATGGAAAATTACAGTGAAGTCAGAGATTTTTATGCGGCCTGTCAGGAAGAGCAGGATGCCATGGTTACGATATTTGATGTCAACTGGGATGGAGCTATCGGGGTTTATACATTTATCCATAGGAACGGACGATTGCAGACCTACTATGTCCAGATCGGATATCAAAAGGACGGTGGGCCAAAGATACAGACTACAGCGGTCAGCGATATTGCGGGGATGAAACTGACGGAAAAGGGATATTTCATTTATGCCTATGAAGTACAAGTCTATCATTCCAGTTTACGTCAATACTGGCGGATATCGCCGCTTTCTGACCAGTGCAGGGAAATGACGGAAAAATATATATCGGGGCTGAGCTATGTTAATTACAATGTCCTTGTGACAGACTGGGATAGCAGCAACGCAGAAGATATTTTGATGCCGTGTATGTTTGAAGATATATATCGTATCCATACGGGAGAAAATTTAAAACCGGAGAACGGAGAAATCTCTGCCAAACTATATGAAAGGATTATGACTACGTACTTTCCGGTCACGAAAGAGCAGGTAAGAAAGGCATGCGGGTATCGTGCATCTACAGACGGCTATCCATATGAAATGATCCTTTCTCATGCCTATCCGCCCTTTGGGGAAGTAGTAAATTATACGGAAAACCCGGATGGGACACTGACGCTTTTTGTAGACGGAGTATGGCCGGATTATGATTGTGACTACGCCTTTACGAACATCATAACACTACAGACTTTTGAAGACGGAACCTTTCGTTACCTGTCCAATTCCATAGAAAAAAAGGAAATGGATATTCCGTTATCGGGCATTAGAAAGTAAAATTACAGGTATATAGTATTTGCTATTGTGGCCACAGATTCTTGTCGTGCAAGATGGACATGGTGATGCTGGCCGCCTGGCTGCCAGAGGCATTGGTATCATTCTGGATGTTGGTGGCGAAAAAGTATGTATCGGTACCGATTTCCAGAAAACCGATAAACCAGCCGTTGCGATCTTGGCCCTCTGTACGGCCGGTACCGGTTTTGGCGTATAAATTTTGATTTTCCGACGAAAAGAGGCAGATGGACTTTTTTACTGCCTCGATATTCTCCGGGGAAAAATCAAAATGATTCCGGTACAGATCTGTTAAAAGCATTACCTGTTCTACTGGAGATATTTTCAGGGAAGACTCTATCCAATAGGAAGAAAGGTCTGAACTAATCTCTTTATTTCCGTATCCGATTTCCCGAACATAATGTTTTATGGTGGATTCACCGAGCTGGCTGTCGATTTCCTGGAAGTACCAGTTGACGGAAGCATGCATGGCAGAATACAGGTCCTGGTCTGTATTCCAGGCTTTGAACGGGAAGTCAGTTCCATCCCAGGCCATGAAAGAATCCTGGGGTGTGATTATACGTTCTTCCAGCCCGAACAGTGCATCATAAATTTTGTAAGTGGAATTGGGAGAAGTTCTTAACGTGGCCTGTTCCATATCATAGATATTCCAGGTATCTTTCTTTAAATCATAGAGAACAAAACTTCCGTTGTATCCATGAAAATAGGGGGATAAGTCAATGACAGAAATTGTTTCTGAAGAGGTATCCCACTTATAATGATTTCGGTCAACTGCGTAGGTGGACAAAAGCGGAGCAAGTCCCAGCAGAATGATCACAATGGTACAGAAAGCAATGCAGCCTTTTGTTTTTTCACGGACAGAAGGCTTTTTATAAGAGGAGATATTGAGGATTCGCCGTTGCATTTGCCTCAAATCTCCACTGATTCCCACAGAAGAAGGAAAAGAGGCAAGAGAGAGCTTTTCCGCAAAACGAATCAGGGCATAACCGTAGCTGTCGTAATCCTTTTCTTTCAGAATTTCCAGGACAGAAGTATCACAGGCAATTTCTCTGTCATTGCGCATTTCCCGCAGAGCATACCATACCAGAGGATTGAACCAGTATGGAATACCGGCAAGAACCATGAGGTATCCTGTCAGAGTGTCTTTATGACGGAAATGTTGCAGCTCGTGCAGGAGCATATATCGCAAATCGATGGCCGGGCAGTCAGATATGACATGGCTGGGCAGATAGATAGCCGGCCTGAAGATACCAACGAGAATGGGAGAGCGCAGAAACGCCGTACTGTAAATGGGAATATCCGCCGTGATATTCAGCTCATTTAAACAGTTTTTGTATAGAAGGCGGATTTCTTTATTCTGCAGAGGAAGGGCGGAACATTTCACTCTGTTTAAGCGCCTTTCGGCTCTTATGACTGACAGGATAACGGTAAAAATACCGGTGATCCATATTCCAAATAAAATATATCCCGCCGGAGAGGATGTTTCCCGGCTGACAGAAAGGGCAAAATCCTGTATGGACTTTACGGTGTCAGAAGCATACAAACCTATTGTATTTTCCGGGAAATATTTCGTACTGAAGGAAGTGTTCTTTGTCAGGCTGACAATCCGGGAGAAAATCTGTGTAAATCCGACCATCGGCAGAGGCAGAAAAGGAACGGACAAAAGGCTAATCATTACATACCCCAAGTGGTACTGCATCCGGCTGGTAAGATAAATTTTTAATATTCTCTTGCAGAAAAAAAGAAGGCCGATTATACTGCTGAGAACGAGATTGCTGATCAGAAAACGTATCATAAAGTCTGCCATGGAGATCACCTTTCTGACCTGGAGCTGTCAGACAGGAGAGAACGCAGCTTTTCCAATTCATCTTCGGAGAGCTGCCCGTTTTCTATATAAGCTGACAGCATAGCAGTGATATTACCACCATAGAAACGTTTCAGAAAAGAATGACTCTCCTGATTTATGTAGTCCTGCTCTTTCACCAATGGCGTATAGACAAATACCCGGCTCTGTTTTTCGTAGGTGAGGGCACCTTTTGTAACGAGGCGTTTGATCAGCGTCTGTATAGTCTTGGGACTCCAGGTGGTAGTTCTGGTGAGGCGCTGGGTGATTTCATTGGTATTGATGGGGGCATATTTCCAGACAACTTTCATGATTTCAAATTCAGCTTCGGAAATCTGGGGCAAAGAATTCATGGGGTTCCTCCTTCCCTGGAGCTGCTGTTTGGTTTTTTCTCAGTGAACGATAAGACGCACGGCGTATGTTCTCCTGCAACAGTTCGAAACTGCAGACAGGCGTACTTCCGAAATAGCAGAAGACGCGGTAATGTGATATCTTTCCTGTATTGTATAAAAAATTAACAAACATATGATATAATAATAGACGCCCGCCCGAATGGGCATCCGACATGTGCGGAGCACGTGACATAATAGTAGCAGACGCCCGCCCGAATGGGCATCTGACATGTGCAAAGCACATGATATAATATATCGATTATAGAAAAGCCTTTTGGAAAAGTCAAGGATTGTGAGGAGGGGAAGTTTATGAGAAGGAGAGCGTTTCGGGCTGCGCTGCCCCATACGATACCGATCGCCGTGGGTTTTTTGTTTTTGGGGATGTCTTATGGATTTCTTATGCGGAGTAAGGGATTTTCTGTCTTTTATCCTATGTTGATGAGTTTTTTTATTTTTGCCGGGTCTATGGAATTTGTGACAGTCAATCTGCTGTTGACGGCATTTGACCCTGCCCGTGCATTTTTTCTTGCGCTGATGGTCAATGCAAGACATATATTTTACGGTATTTCCATGCTGAGTCGGTATAAAAATGTAGGGTGGAAGAAATTTTACCTGATCTATGGGATGTGTGATGAGTCTTTTACAATCAATTGCAGCGTGACGCCACCGCAGGATGTGGACAGGGGATGGTTTTTGTTTTTTGTGACTTTGTTAAACCAGGCTTATTGGGTGAGTGGAGCGACACTGGGGGCACTTCTTGGGTATATCATCCGATTCGATACAAAGGGCATTGAATTTGTCATGACGGCACTCTTTGTTGTGATGTTCTTAAGCCAGTGGGAGGAGAATAAAGATCACAGATCTGCACTCACAGGGCTTGGCTGTTCTGTTCTTTGTCTGGTGATTTTTGGAAGCGGACAGTTTATTCTACCGGCGATGATATTGATTATTCTGTGCTTTACTTTGAACAGGAAAAAAGAAAGTAAAGAGAAAGAGGGAGGATTGTAAAATGACAACGGTACAAAGTGTGATTACGATTTTTGCTGTTGTAGCAGGGACAATGCTGACAAGGTTTCTTCCATTTCTTATTTTCCCGGAAGGGAAAAAACCGCCGCGGTATATTACCTGGCTGGGAACAGTGCTGCCTCATGCAGTGATCGGATTACTGGTGGTGTATTGTCTGAAAGATGCGGTTTTCTCTGCGTATCATGGGCTGCCGGAGATGATTGCTATCGGATTTATATTTCTGCTGCACAAATGGAAGAGAAATACTCTGCTGAGCATTGCAGGGGGAACGGTTCTGTACATGGTTCTTGTGCAGAAGCTTTTTCACTGAGAAAAATATTTTTCATGATATATCCTTAAAAGTTGTCCACTGAGGGTAGCATTCTTTGATAAAGAAAATTGTTTTGGTATCTGATCGATTGAGATCGGGCAGAATAAGGAGTAAGATAGAAAAAAGCGTGCAGGAGAGTAGGTATGTGCGGCAGATATTACGTGGATGACGAGACGGCAAAAGAGATCGAGAAGCTGATCCGCATAATCGATGAAAAGCAGAGGCGGGAATCTGTCCAGGTGGTAGAAAGGATAATTGCAGGAGATATCTATCCGGGCAGAGACGCCCCAATTCTGGCAGGAAAGGCAAACGGTGTGTATTGCAGATGGCAGCATTGGGGATTCCCCGGATTCCAGAGGAAACAGCTGATTTTTAATGCCAGATGTGAATCCGTATTGGAAAAGCCTCTGTTTCGAGACAGTGTTCTGCACAGAAGGATTGTAGTTCCTGCAGCGTGGTTTTATGAATGGAATCCCCAAAAGGAAAAAAATACTTTCCGCAGAAAGAATACCCCGGTACTTTTTATGGCCGGTGCCAGCAGGCAATATGAAGATGGAGCACATTTTGTGATTCTTACCACAGGGGCAAACGCTTCCATGAAACCGGTGCATGATCGTATGCCCCTGATTCTGGAACGGGAGGAGATTGGAGAATGGATGTTGGATGACACGAAGACAGAAGACATTCTTCGCAAGGTTCCCTGCCTGTTGGAACGCCAGTCGGACTATGAGCAGATGAGCCTGTTCTGAGTTTTTATAGCGGAACAGTCCTTTGGCATCTGCCCCGAAATGATTGACAAAAATTACCGCTTGAAATGAGAACGTGTGTTTGATAAAATTCCTTTATAGGAGGTGAACATACGTTTTGAAAAATATTATTTTTCATATCGATGTGAACTCGGCCTTCCTTTCCTGGGAGGCCGTTTATCGTCTGACCCATAGAGGCGGGAAACAAGATCTGAGAAAAATCGTCTCTGCGGTAGGAGGAGATATTACCCTGCGCCATGGGATTATACTGGCGAAGTCCATTCCGGCTAAAAGATATGGGATCAGGACTGGCGAAAGCATTTTAGAGGCGAAGCGGAAATATCCAAACCTGGTACTGGTGCCGCCCAATTATAATTTATATGAAAAATGCTCTGCGGCTTTTATGAAGATTCTGCGGGAATACTCAGATGTGGTGGAGCAGTATAGCATAGATGAGGCGTTTATTGATATGAGTGAGAGCTGTCATCTTTTCGGTACACCAGAGGCCGTGGCAATGCAGATCAAAGACCGTATCCGGGAGGAGCTGGGATTTACGGTCAATGTAGGGGTATCGGGGAATAAACTGCTTGCCAAGATGGCTTCTGACTTTCGGAAACCGGATCGGGTGCATACTCTGTACTTGGAAGAAATAAAAACAAAGATGTGGACGCTTCCGGTATCGGACCTGTTCTTTGTAGGAAGGGCTACCACTGATCGGCTGCTTTCTATGGGAATACGAACGATTGGAGAGCTGGCACAGGCTGATCCGATATGGTTAAAAAACATGTTAAAAAAGCAGGGGGA
This sequence comes from uncultured Lachnospiraceae bacterium, assembly GCA_910587635.1. GTDB lineage: Bacteria > Bacillota > Clostridia > Lachnospirales > Lachnospiraceae > VSOB01. The sequence continues at coordinate 2,705 of CAJUNB010000019.1, read as the reverse complement.
AATCGTCTGGGGATTTGCCAATGGAATAGACCTTTCCCCGCTGCTGGTAAAGCCTGGGGCGAATAAAGGCTATGGGAACAGCACTACCACACCCTATGATGTGACGGATGAGGAGACGGCCAGTCAGGTGATTCTGGCACTTTCTGAGACGCTAGGGAACCGTCTGCGCAGAGACGAAGTACAGATTCAGGTGGTGTCTGTGGGAATCCGATATACGGATCTGTCCTATGTGTCTCATCAGAAGAAACTGAAAAGTTCGACGGATGTGACGTGGGAGATCTATGAGGTGGCCAATCGATTATTTCAGGAACTGTGGAATGGCAGGCCCGTGCGCCATCTGGGAGTGTATACAAGCAGGGTAGTCGGTGCAGAACTGGGAAGACAATTGTGTATATTTGATGAGATTGACTATGAAAAACTGAGCAGGATGGACCGCACGGTGGACGGAATAAGGAACCGCTTCGGAGCGGATGCAGTGATGCGTGCAGCTTTTTTAAACGGATCGATTGATCATATGAGTGGTGGAATATCGAGAGAGAAACGGTCTGTAAATTATGAGGCCGTTATCAGATAAAAAGAAAATTTTCATGGAAAGGAGGGGGAGCAGGCAATGGCATTTGGGATTGGGAGCAATGTGCCTGAAGCGGATGCGGGCAGCGTCAGAGGAACACAGAGAAAGATCGCCTGTGAGTGCTGGTTTACCAGTACGGGAAAGATTGTACCGTTAATGCTGAAAATACAGGATGAGGACGGGGAGATTCAGACAATCCGGGAGATTATCGTCCACTCTCAGGAGAAAAAGCAGTATGCAGGAGTTCCCTCCATAGAATATGATTGTACGCTGGGAGTTCGTGGACAGAGCCTGAGAGTGTGGCTGATCTATTATCAGGCGGAAAATCGGTGGGTGATCAATTTCCGATAAAAGACAGAGATATGCCTGTCGTTCTATTACAGGGCGAGGCCGCATTCAAAGGCAAGAGCCATATATTTTTCTGCATTGGTAAGACCGTATAGGGTCAAGTCTCTGATTTCCCATGTATCAGAACTGAGACTATCTGCACCATATAAAAACTGGACAAAGGGAATGTGTCTGTATTTTGAGACAGCCAACATGGAGGCGCATTCCATTTCTACAGTGAGACAACCTTCTTTCCTGCGTTCCGAGATGGCAGAGAGAGTTTCTCTGTAAATGGCATCCGAAGTCCACGTTTTTCCTTTGACATAAGAGCATCCGCATGTGGCTAAAACATTTTCTAATATCTGGATGGTATGCGGATCTGCTTCGATTTCCGGGGAGGGCGCCATATAATGATAACTTGTACCCTCATCGCGGACAGCGGAAACAGGGACGATTATATTGTCCTTTACCTTATCATCATCCAGTACGCCACAGGAGCCGAATAAAACAAACTTCTTAGCGCCCATAGCGATGACTTCCTCAAAGCATGCGACACAGGCAGGAGCGCCCACCATAGAGCGGTAAAAAGCGATTGCCCTGTTTTTATAATTAATTTTATAAACCGGTAAAACACCGTTTGCAGAGCAGAACGTGGCTATTTGTTTCACACCATCCAAAGCGGAAAATTTCTGGATGATAGGATCAGAGAAAGTGGAAATACAGATTTCCGGGAAATTTTCCAGTTTTTTTGTTGTATCGGACGGACCGAATAAAGCCGGTTCAGAAATTTCTGTTCTTTGAAATATTGTATACAATTCACATACCTCCTTTATTATGACATAGTCTGTTGGCTATTTTTATGTAATTGCAAAATCTGTTTCTCTTTTTGTTTGCAGATATCTTACCATTGATTCCTGCGATTGTAAATTTATTTCTCTTTTTCCTTTTGCAATATCTTTACGAACAGGGAGAATGGTAGCTTTCGATGAAGAAATAACAATGCGACGATCATAGTAAGTAGTTCCGCCGCAGGTACGGCAAGCCATACACCCGTTACGCCAAAAAGATCAGGCAATGTGAGGAGCAGCACAGTAATCAGTCCGAAAGTCCGCAGGAATGACAAAACTGCTGACAGCTTCCCGTTTGATAACGCTGTAAATGCGGCAGAAGTAAAAATATTCAGCCCACAAAATAGAAAACTGAATGGGAAAATTAAAAATCCGTTTCGCGCAATTTCGTAAACAGGAGTTCCCTCATCTGAAAAAATACGAATCAATGGCGAACCAAACATAAAAGCTACTGTAAAAACAGAGATAGAAATAAAGAAAATACACCGCATACAAATAGAAAATACATTCTTTAGCTGTTTGACCTCCTGCTTCCCATAGTGATAGCTGATAACCGGGGCTACTCCCATAGAAAAGCCTATGTAAAGGGCACTCAATAAAAACTGTGTATAGATAATGATTGTGATTGCCGCAACTCCGTTTTCTCCAAGCAGTTTCATCATAGTCCGGTTAAAAAGGAATGTTGTAACCGCTGTTGCCGCCTGACTTACCATTTCCGAAAAACCATTGGTACCGCTTTCAGCCAATACGGAAAAATCTATGACTGGATTCCTGAAATGCAGACTGCCTCTCTTTGCGGAAAAGAACCACAATCCAATCACCGCCGGTATCATATAGCCAATGCCCGTACCAAATGCCGCCCCCTTAATACCCATGCGAAGCGGCACCATAAAAATATAGTCCAGTAAGATATTAGCGATTCCTGCGCTTACGCCAAGCACCATACCCATTCCGGGGCG
>CAJUNB010000018.1 GCA_910587635.1 uncultured Lachnospiraceae bacterium | reverse complement strand
TTCCCACAGTTCCATAAACACAGCCAGTTATACGACATTCCCACAATGCCTGCGCCTACGGAATCCATCTCTCTATCTATTTCTTTGTTAGAAACATCTTTTTACAGACCTATTCCCGCCATTCTTGCGAAAACGGCTTTTCGCCCGATAAGTTCCGACTGTTTTTCTTTTGTCAGGCTCTCAAACACACTCTTATACCCTTTTTCCAGCAATGGAGTACCTTTTGCGATAAGATACAGCTTCATATCAAGCCATTCCTGCCATAATGCTTCAAACAATGCCTTGCCGTCCGTAAAAGTTGCATCTTCCTCAAAGCCATGCGGCGGCGTATAATATTTGAGCATCACAAAACCATATCTGCCTACATCAAGCACTACAATATCCGCCATTTCGTACAGCTCTGCAAACGCATCAGCCACCTTTTGACATTTTGCACGTTCTTCATCTGTGATATAAATCTTCTTTTCCATATTGCTTTACCTCGTTTCTTATAAAATTTTACCATATTCATTTTATAAGAACCACCTGCATACCAGCTTTTATTCCTCTTGTTTTGGCAAAACCCACTTTACTAACAATTCACTTCCCTGAATGTTCTAGCCATTCTTCCCACAAGGCTCCACTGGCGCTACATATGAGATTTCAGATATTTCGCGCCTTGCCGATAAGCCTCACGACCCACCATGTCAAAAAAATACCCCGCAATGGTATCACCTCATTTGTTTTCACCTATATGGACTATTTTCTGGGAATGAAAAGCAAAAAAGTTCTAAAATTGATTGCCCAGCAACTGACCGTGCCATCAATCCGTGGAATTATCCCCATACCTATGGTATAATCCAAATCACCACTGCAAGATTAAGGGGAAAGAATTATGGAATTTACAAATCTGCTTGATGCAAAAAACCGCCACGAACTGCGGGAATGGCTCATAAGTAACCATGATAAGGAAAAGGAATGCTGGGTGATCGTGAAACGGGGCCGCCCGGTTGATGATGGCACTTTCTGGTACATAGATTCCGTTGAAGAGGCCATGTGCTTCGGTTGGATAGACAGCACCACAAAAAAGATGGATAACGGCGTGACTGCCCAAAGACTGGCTCCCCGGAGAAAAGGAAGTTTATGGTCTGAATTAAATAAAGAACGCTGTCGGAGGATGGAGCGACTGGGACTGATGACCGATGCAGGGAGAGCTGTACTGCCCGATATGTCGCCAAAAGGATTTGTTATTGACAAGGATATTGAAAAAGTCTTAAAAGCGGATGCGGAAGTCTGGAACAATTTTCAGGAATTCCCTCCCCTGTACCAGCGGGTGCGAATTGATACCATACAAATCAAAAAGAAACAGCCGGAACTATTTCAGAGCAGGCTGCAAAAACTGATTGAAAATACCAAAAAGGGGGTTATGTATGGGGAATGGAATGATAACGGAAGATTGGCCGCTGGCGCTGCATATTGCCCTTGTCATAATTGAGAGATTTTTACCATTTTCTTTAATCACAGTGTCCAAACTATCAGGCAGGGAATTTACAAAATCCTCCAAGTGGCATCTCTTTATGACTGCCCTGATTTTCCGGTCTGCAAAAGGCTGCCCTGATGTTATGTTGAACCGAATTGTATCCTGAAACAAATATACCTGCTGATCCACATAGGTTATATGACGATGCAGATTTTTCAGACAAATATGTTTCTGCTCCACCTGACTATATCGAATGTCTCCAGTGTAACCGGGAAGCAAACCTGGAATGATTTTTGTCAATGTCGCCTTGCCACTGCCGCATTCTCCCACAACCGCATATTTGCAGCCCGGATGGAATGAATAATTGATGTCCTGCAGGATTACTTGATCAACCATACTGGAAAGAAACATTATGTAGTGTAATTGCGGGGATTTCATCAATGTTAGATTTTGCTGTATCAGGGTATACAGTATCCATCCTAAACTTTTCCCATAGCGGTTCAGATGCTTTCACTGTTATAAAAGACCGGACAAATGCCCCAGCTCCATTGAAGAAACTGCCAGCCAGATCTCCAACTCAATCAGGAAAGTGTAGAACAGGGCTTTTGTCTTATCTCAGCCCAAATAGCTGGTGTTGCGGCACAAACCATACATCCAGTCATTGCCCTTCGCTCTGTAGCTTCCATAGCAATCTTTTCCGAAATTATCATGGTGGGTCTGATTCGTAATTCTCATATTGGCAAACAATTTTGATTCGCAGATTTTGCAGACTATCACGTAAACCCTTTCTTTTTGTGGTATTATTTACCGTTTCGCCACGAAACGTTAATGGCTTAGATGCAAGGGTAAAATAACCTAACATTTCTCCATTTACTATTTTAACTTTTAAAAGTATAACAGAGCATCCTGTTATATCCATTTCAGTCCCCCCTCACTGATTTGTCGGAGCGCTGGGGATGCTTGCCTTGTCGGTCTGCGGCCTATCGGATATACGCAACCGTGGATCAGTTATTCAGATACCCCTGCTTTTCTTCTTCATCAGACCATACCCGTTCATAATGACTGCCAATGTTCTGAAACACATCCTGCCATATGGCGAATTTCTGCATTTCCGGGATGCTTCCCCTGTTATTCTGCAGCCAGTCGAAAACCGCCTTATAGGTATCTCCTGAAAACAGGACGCTCCAATTATTCTTATAATCTGCATTGTCATTATAGGACATCCCGTTAAAGCCCATAGAGACAATCCCATTATTCGTGTGCTGCGCCAGCCCTTTTATCTCCAGATCGGCCCATATGTAAGCGGCATTCTTATCATGAATCAAGTTGGGATATTTATTGAAGTAGGTCTCTGCAAGCGCCTCATACCTTTCCCTGTCCGCCTCGCTCTGCAAAAGGATTTTTCCCCCACGGCCTTCCTCGCCATCCCGCACCAGGTACTGTATACCAGTTCCGGAATGGGTCTTTAAGGCAAACCCTGACAATTTCTCCGTTCCCAGCGTTTCCATGCCCATGACATCCTGCAGGGCATCTTTCAGCTCGCCATCCAAAACCATAGCATCATAACTCATAGTTCCATGCTCCGAGATAAGGAACTGCTTTCCTGTCTGGCTGTCCTGCCTTACTTTGATGTCAGAATAATCAAAGGCACCGAGCCGTTCGCCCTGCTTATTGTAGATATCAAAACAGCCAGCCTGATTGTCCGGCACAATCCTGTAATTCTCGGATTCGTATGTATCGTAGTCAGGCTTTACACTGCGTACTCTGGATGCCGCTGATGCATGGTATGCACCCAGCCCTGAAATCTGCCCCGCTGTCCTGACACTGTTTCTTACGAGAGAACTGCTCCCCGCCCCATCTGCATCCGCCATCCGGTCTGCAAAGCCCGTTCCCGAACCATGCCTCTGTGCCTTTCCCATATCACGCCATGCGGGATAGCCCACCCCTATTCCATTTATACTCATCTCCAAATGTCCCCCATTATTATCGGTTTTTCTGCCGAGCAGTCTATTCCTAGCTTCTCCAAAAACGCTCTGTAAAATTCCCCTTCCTTGATGCGTGCCTGCTGAACCTCTATGCTCCTGGATGTATATACTACGGGATGCTCCAAATCGTACAGCGCCTTTTTCGTTGCCTGGACCGCAGATTCCACTGTGCTTCCAAGGATGTCAAAATTTTCCGTTTCACCCTTAAGCTGTTTATTAAGCCGCTGCACCATCATCTGCGATATATGGCTCATCATTCCGTTGCCCCGGATTCCCATGCCATTCGCATTTACTTCTTTCGCCGCCTCCATCCACGCATCCTTCACTTCCTGCGGGGCATTCGGGCCGACCATCTCAAAGGCTTTCTCATCCTGGTCGACTGCCTTTCCCTGCGCCGCCTTTTCTTCCACCGTTTCCATGAATCCCACAGTCCCGGATTCCGCACTTCTTCCTGTCTTCCACGCCGTGTATCCTGTCAGCGGATATCCCGCTGTTCCTATTCCGTTAATGCCCATTTCCTTCAGTCCTCCATTTCTTTCTTACGGCAGCTCCTCTGTCAGTCAGAGCCGCACCCGCTCCCCCGTAATAAGTCCGAGCGGTTAATTGCCCCATAAGTACATTCCGCCTAACTTCCCCGGTCAAATCCCATACCGGCCTTCACCTCCCTCCAGATAATCCCCGGCAGAATTAAAGTTGTCCATCACATTTCTCATATGCGCTTCCCGTCCGCCAAGCAGTTCATACGGCATTTTCTACTCAGGCGTCATCATGGCCTCTTCCGAAATAACGTCTGCCCATGCCTGACTATGTAAAAATACACCATACTGTTACTTCCACTGACGCTGCATATAGGCTTCCAGTCCTTTTCCGATAAGCCTCACAAGCCATTAACACTATACTCTTTGCCAGAGCAACATACTATCCTGAAATTCAGCCGCCATCTTCCCGGTATCTTTCAGCCACGAGAGATAGGAACGCACTGTGCTGCCCACCAGCACATACTGCTCAAAATTCATGGCAAGCCCGTAACCTTTGAACAATTCCTGCAGAATCCTCTCAAAGCATATAGGCTTCCCACAGATGGATAGAATCCTGTCCGCCACCTCACGTACCTTATCCCTGTTGTAACGGACAAGTTCCCTTATATCGGCAGAGGCTTCCGCATGGGCGGGAACAAACATAGCCGCCTCCATTCCCTCCACCATATCCAGTGTTTTCAGATATGCCTCCACGTCATAAATGAAAGAAACGGCATATTTATCCAGCGTCTCCCTGCTGCTGATGCAGTCCGCAAGAAATACCACATTGTCCGGCATACGGAATCCCACCATGTCAAAGAAATGACCCGGCAAGGGTATCACCTCAATCTCCTTCGGGAAACTTTCATCTGAAAAATCCGTCACACTGCTCTCCTGTGCCATCAGAAACTTGTGCCTCAAATCCTTACAGGGATAACCGCCGTAAAGGAAAGACGGTTCCAATACCGGGTGCTTTGTAAATGCTGCCTCTATGCCACCGGAATAAGCTTTACATCCTGTCTGACCCTGCAGGTATATGTTTCCGCCGATGTGGTCTGCATTGGAGTGAGTATTCAATATTGCCGTCAGATGCCAGCCGTTCATATCCAGTATCTGCCTGACCTTCCGTCCTGCATCCTTGTCATTCCCACTGTCAACCAGATAGATATGAGCTTTGTCCGCCACATAGACACCGATCTTTGCCGGACAGTTTATGTAATAGCATTTCTCACTGACTTGTACCAACTCATACATTTTTCGTTTCCTCCTTATTCCGCTGTTTCCTATTACTTCGACAGAAAACCATTCCTGCTAAATGTTCACTTTCCTGCGTCTGGTAAAATATTTTGCAGACTTTGGTAAATTCCCTCCGTCATGGCGATACACTTTTGGGAATCGTTTGGCACAACATCAACCAGTTTAGCTTGTGATAGTGTCATACCCTTTTCCATCATTATGTAATTTCATAATACACTACTGGGTATCCGATATCTTAATATCCCTTATCTGCCGATGGCCGAAATCTTCTTTCTTAATCAGAAAAATAAATAAATTGTACCATGCCAAAGCCGATTCTACACCACCAGTTTCATAAAAACTGCAAGAATGAGATAAGCACCATTATCAGATATTCTTGCGTCACTAGCTATAGCTTCCCGATATATCAAACCGTTTTTTTCAGCAGTTCGGTTGCTGTTGGCGGGCGCAAGCTATATTCTTCTTCTATATCTTTTTGAAAAACATCACTGCTTACTTGAAAAAGCATCAATTTTTCTGCATACAGTATTGGTAATATGCCGCCGCCTTTTTCTGTCCCAACAGTTTCATATCGCTAATCTGCTTTTGAAACATTTCCTTAAAGTCTGTCCCGTCATGCAGTCCCATCATCCCGGTTATATGCTCTGTACTGTTTCTATAGGATTTCGGCAATTGCTCCATCTCAGGTTGTAGCAAATATGGCTGCACAGGTTCGTGCCTTGCCCCCATAGTTTTCACCGGAACTCTTTTTATAGACACCACGGTCACAACAGCCTCCATATGGTCTTTCAGTGGCTTCCGAACAATCGTTTATCCCCGTAGCACCATGTCCGTTTCACGAAGGGTCAGAGAGTTGCCCTCAATCGCATTGGAATAATCCTGTTCCGTTACCTTGTCGGCATCTGAAAACCCATAAGCGCTTTGTTCAGATAATCATTAAACGGTTTCATGATTCGGAAAATCTCCGCTGCCTTTACAAGAAATGTTTCTGCATCATACAGTTCTTCATCTTTTATCGGATATTCCAGGTACCAACTCTTATATTTTAAATATTCCGCCTGCGGATGTTCTTTCTCATACCCCGCAGGAACATTCTTCAGTGCCGTTCCCTGTACAGTAAAATATTTTACAAACTCCGGCGCATGGATAATCGTTTCCCATTCCTCCGCATTTCGAACAATAGAATCCCGTACCATCGCTGTAGCATCTTTGAACATGTCTGCAAACAAACCTCCGCCTAAAAAAGACTGGTTGTCCGGCTTTATCATAAGGTAATATCCGACAGGGACAGGGAGCTTCCCTTTCGAAGAAATATGGGCGCGAAATGCAGGATTATAAGGTGATTTATCATGGCTGAAACGGGTATCTCTTACGATTTTGAAGGTAAGATCTTTCGGATTGTTGTGTAATATGCTGCTGTCAAACTTTCCGATTTCCAGTATCAAAGCCTTCAATAGTCCTTCAAACTCCGTATTTGCATTTTCTAATCTTCTTTGTTCGCATGATACCACTCACGATTGTTATGCGTATTCAATGCCGATAAGTAATCTATTATGATCTGCGTATTCATAATTTTTTATCTCCTTTATGATTTCTGGATAATGGAAAACTGTGCGGAATTTAACAATTCCATTATCAGGTGTTTCATGCGTTCGGGAGATTGATAAGGTTTGCAAAACGAAAAATCCTGTGATAAATCGTCAATCTCTTCCATAGCATCTTTCACAGCACAGATGGTCTCCATGGGTATTTCAGTAGCTGTCATATAATCGAGCCGCAATGGGTTTATCCTATGGTTTTGTATTGCATAATTCATCCTGTCTTTACATTTGCATCTGCCGCTGCCATATTCTCCACAATACTGCCCAAGAAAATCCGCCATCTTTTTCCGTATCCGTGAAAGCCGCTGACGATACGCTTCCGGCGTCATTTCCAAAATATCCCCTGCAACACGGCTGTCAATTTTAAACATCGTTCCCAAAATGAAAATGCATCTGCTTTCCTTATCAAGACATTGCAACATCACATTAGTACAAGACATTTTCAGCTCTTCTGCCAGAATATCCCTTTCCACATTTTGCGTTAAATCTGGTACATCTTGTATTTTCCCGTTTTCTATATCATCTCCATAATACTCAAAACGCAACGGATAGCGGGCAAACATATGCTTTTTGTAATTTTTCAGGTGATTGACCGCAATCCTGAATACCCATGTTGTAAACGAGCTGTCACCTCTAAAAGAAGACAGATGTGTGATCATTTTTAGTAAAATGTCCTGAGTGGCATCCTCCGCATCTGCAAATGTACCAAGCATTCGTAAAGATAAATTGAATACAATGTCCTGCGCATCTGTGACAAGGGTTTCAAGGGCTTTTTTATCCCCTGCTGTGGCTTTTCCAACCAAAGCCTGTAATTCTTCATTTGCTTTTTTATTCATAGATTTTCCCTCCTACCTGATTAGACACCGCTCCTTCATCTGTGTGACAAAAAAGTTTCCTTTTTATTTCTACTGTCAATCAGATAGATGTTTTAATATGTTATAACATATACAACTATAAAATAAAAGAGCCTGTGCGGCTCCTTTATCCTATCAATTCTACTGTTCCTGGTAAAAATGATCATTCCTGCAAACTCTCTATCCACTCTTTCAACTCTTCCTCCGACACACTTCCACTAAACCGCTCTCCGGCAAGCCATGTACCGCTCCCGGCAAGCTGCGCCAGATTATCACCACTCTCTCCCATCCCGCTGCTGCCTGACGTGCAGAACGGTATGACGGTAATACCGTCAAAATCATAGCTTTCCACATAAGTGCTCATAATCCGGGGAGCTTCTCCCCACCAGATCGGATGTGAAAACTTGCATCATGATAGATTTTTCTTTATTTATCAATATTTTAACGCTATATACACTTTCTTCTATTTTGTATGTAAAAACTCAATTCTTCTCCAAGTCTTATTCTTCTCTTCCTACACAGTATCCCCTGATCATTTTGAATATTCCTTTTGCAACTTATTCAACGCTCGAAGCAACTTTTGGTTCTCTTTCTTCAGATTTTCATTTTCATCTGACAGCCTCTTTATTTCCCTTTGATATAACTCTACCTGTTTCTCTAGGCTTTTATCTCGCACCTCTCTCTTTATTCGAGCAAGTGTTCCCTGATCCTGTTTTTCTTTCTCTTCATTTAATATATTTCTCACTTGCTCATTCTTATAAAAAAATCCTTTCGACAACCCTGTATTTCTGGAAAGGTCAGATACTGATATCGCATTCCCCTCTGATGCGGTTCTACGAATCTCAGCAATGGCAAGTTGCATCTTTTTCTCACTTTCCCGCCGGTTCGCTTCATTCATCTTATCGTACTTAGCCATTAATAACATCTCTCCCAAACTGTTTTCTTCCTGCTTGAAAAATTCGTCCGACTTCTCATCCACTTTCTCATCAACCCATCCGATATAGTTCTTTACGGTTTCATCTGTAGAATAGCCCATGTGCTCCCGGATTGCCTGGATTGAAGTGCCGTTTCGATAAAGAGCTTTACATAATTCCTTTTGGTATCCGTTCCCTTTGAATACATATTCTCCATCCAATATGCCGGACTTCAGGCATTGTCTCGTAATTGACTTTTCAAAACTTCTTGCTGTATATTTCTTATCCCGTTTTAGAAAAAGCAGTCTCTCTATATCTATACGATTCTTTTCTGAATACCTTAAAACCAGCAAATGCAGGATATCCGGTATAGGAACACTCCTGTTCGTACCTGGTACCTTCATCCAGCTATCTTCATTCTCGCAGTAAAAATCTGCATTTCTCAGCAAGAACAGCTTTCCCTTATCAATACCTGTATACAGTAGAATCAGACTCATAATATGCAGCTGTTCAGGAAACTCTGGAAGTTTAAACATTAGCAAATCTAGCTTTTTATCCAAGTCCTTAATCTCACGATTTTTAGGATAACTTTTCTTTTTATAAAATAGAATAGGTATTGTGAAATGATTTATATAATCTTTCATCTGCAGATATTGAAGAAATATCGTAACTGCCCGAACCTTATTATTATAGCTTTGAGGGCCGATTCTCTGCATGCTCAGTTTATCAAAGTATTCTTTTAGGAGACTAACATCTATCGCTGTAATTGCTTTTTCCTGCTCTTCTAAATGTTTAAGAAATTCTTTTATATATGTCTGTTTTATACGTATTGTACCCAGATTCAAATTTGTAACCGTAAAAAGATATTTCATATATTCCTGCAACACCTTTCGATTATCTTCCAGTCGAATATCTAAAAAAGAAAAGCTTTCTATTGTGCTGCTAAGACTGTATCTTTCATGAGCAATATTTAACTTCGCCACATACCAGACATAAGCTTCCCAATTTATTCCTTTCGCTTCCAGAAATAAAGTCTTTCTACAGAAAGCAATAAAGCTTTTGGAGTTTATATTAAGTTCTGCTATCTGCATTCTCAAAAACGAGGTAAATTCCTCTTCTTCGTCCGCCTCGATTTTTAGAATATCCTGAAGACCTGAATTTTCAGCATAACAAAACAGATACTTTAACGGAAGCAAGTACCTGTTTCGTCTCTCTTCTTTGTCTTTGATTGTTTTTACAGCATGATTTAATAACTGCTCTATCTGTAATTTTACAGTTTCATTTACTTCTTTACCAAAATCCCAATATAAAATTTCTAAATCTTCTTTTTGAAATGACTGAGCTATGTTCCCTACAAAATAATCCGGGAGATAGATTATTTGATTCAATGGAATTTTTTTCTTCATACCTTATTTTTTAATCCATTTCCCCATTTTGCGTCCCCCAACACGTTCAATAATGCCTTTCTCAGTCAAATCTTTCATGATCCGCTTCACTTTTCTTTCTGAACAATCTACAATTAGGGCAATCTGTGATTGTGTTATATTAGGTCTTTGTCCTATAACTAATAATATATTTTCTTCTAAAGTGCCATTTAAAGTGCCATTTAAAGTGCCATCTGGCTGTTTTGGCACTTTAGACTGTTTTAATGAGGTAAATTTTACCATAATATCTTCTAAATGCAACGTATATTCTGGCATTGGCACCCCATGAATTTTACATGCTTCACATATTTTCTCTATTCCGCGCCCCCATGTCTCAACATAACCTGCACGAAAAAATCCATTGGCTATATTGGGATTGTATGGTACAGAACGATGACGCTCCATCAATGTCTCTACCGTCCAGCCAATCGGAAAAATGCAGTCATTACTAATATATACTGCATCTTCATGAATTCGGATCTGTATCGGTATCAGTGCGGCATAATTAGAATGGATAATGGCATTGTACACAGCTTCCCTCACAGCCGCCTTTGGGAGAGGATACGTTTCAACTCTTGTAACATTATCATACGATATAACTGCCTTCATATACTTAAGATAAATCAATTCTATGACACGATCCGCCTGCATAAACAATGAACCATGAATTTCATCTTGATAGCGTAGATCTGAACCTTCACCAAAATATCCAATTTTGATATAAGCACCTGTTACCCACTTCTCCGGATTACGATGAAACAATAAGATTGCTGCTCTTTTTAGCTTTCCATTTTCAACCAGACCAAGGCTGTCCAAAAGCTGTTCGTTATTCATGTTAAGGTCGTCTTCTGTCATTCTCCCACTGTGCAAGGCTTCTCGACGAAAAATATCAAAACTCTCTTTATCTAAATCTTCAACGTTTACTCCATCTACCGGGACAGCATCCCATTTATATCCTGTTTTTGACAGCAAAAACTCTGTCAATGCAGCTCCCCGCAGCAATTGTTTTGTACTACCACTTCGATAATGGTACTCTCCCTTGAAGTTTACCGGATAACTGCTAGGATTAACACATATTTCAATGTAATCTTTCTCATTTTGTGTCAGCAAATTTACTTCTACAATGATACCCAGAGTATCCCTGACTTTATTAGGAATGTCTTCTAACAGCTTTTTGCTATCTAAAACTCCAATTACCGTCCCATCATCATTCGTTCCAATATATATTCTACCACCCTGTGCATTGGCAAAACCACAGATCCATTTTAAATACTCATCTCTCCAAGATTCTTTCCATTCTGTATTCTGACTTTCTTTCATAAACATATCATCTCCTATATAGTGCAGTCACTATATACATAAAAAGTTTTTAGTAGTATCCAACCCAGTCTGGCTGCCCTTCCCCAACTGCTTTTTCCACTATTGAAATCCAGTCTGCCACCTGCTGTAACCGTTTCTGTAACTCCGACAACGTCAGTTCTCCATCTTCTGCCTGTTCCCATAATTTGCTCAATGCATATTTTACCCCTTCTTCCGGGAAAAAAATGCTATCGTGATTCAAATTTGCAATTAAAGTTCCATCTCCATCCTTTTCACTTTTTCCATTAGTAATGTGGCTAACATTCCAACCTTCAACCGTTCTGGTTATCCCATATGTATCAGCGTGTCCCCAGCGTCTATTATAAACTTTAAACGTTAATCTTTTGTCTAATGTCAAATCACCTTTTATATCCATCGTTACACCCTTCCCTAAAATATCTCTCCTCAAAGCTTGAAGCATGTGATAATGATCATAAAATTCCTCTATTCCTTTTTCCGGAATTCTCCCACTATTAATCATCAAATACTCCGGCAATATTGGCAATCTCCCCCAGTGAATAATTGGAACCACTGATTTTAACTGTTTTTCGTACATTTCATTTAATATAGAAAAATCAAAGTTGAAGCGATTACTCTTTTCATATTCATCTTCAAAGTGTCCAAAGTTTTTCTCGAAAAACACCTGGGCTTCCTCCAAATACCCTTTTGCCTGTGTATGACGAGTGATTACATTCTGTATCCAATTTTGCATTTTTTCTTTTAAATAATAATTTTCACCTTCTATATCAAAGAAAACCGTATCATAATAAAACAGATCACTTTGCCTAAAGCAAAAATAATCAGCCAGCTCTTTTTTGTTAAATTTCCTTTTTAACTCAAGACCATTAGAAAGAATCCCTTTTACAATCGATATTTTTAAATTCCTTTCCCTTGCTTCACAAATAATTTCTTCTTCCATTTTACACTTTTATCCCTTTCTACATCTGTTAATATTAAACACCTGACAGCCACCATGACAAAATAAATATTTTTCACACTCTCTGCATCTGTCAATAGGATATTTCTGTGTCCCTGGTTCCCTTAGTTTTTTCCTCATACTGACGAATATATCTGCCTTCTGCCATCCTTCTTTTAACGTAGCTTCCCGCAAATTAATACCCGATATTTGAGTATCTCTCATGAAAGAACAGGGATAGAGGATGGAATCTTCTGCAATAAAAGCTGAAAATCTGGCAGCTTCACAAAATTCTATTGTCTCTAAATATAACTCTTTTTCCAAATCCGTTAGATAAGAAATCATACAACTGTCAAATCCCACTTTACATTCTTTGCATTCTTTTACTAAAAATAATAATCTTTTCATTAATTCATTTTCTTTCAGACACCACTTCTCATCACTATGGATTGGTTTATAATTCAGAAAAATAACTGCATTAACTTTTCGCAACAGTTCTGTTTCTTTTGACAATAACTGAATAGCAGCCTCTAATGTCTGCAGATTTAACAAAAAATGAATGTTTATCTTAATTCCCAATTTTTCGCATTCTTCAATTACGGCACAATCCTCTATATGCGGCTCGTACCAGCTAACGGCCAATGCGCCACAATACTTTTTTGTAGCAATATAGATATCCTCTGTCATGCCCTGTCCATTTGTAGTATAAGAAGGAACCATTCCATATTCCCTGGTTACTTTTAAAATATTTATGAAATCCGGATGCTGATTAGGATTACCTCCTCCCAATGCTACCTGCAGCACTCCAGCCTCTTTCGCCTGAGCCATCAATCGGCTATATTCTTGTAATTGCATATGATTTCCAGAAGGATTCGATGCCCTATAACAAAATCCACAACCTTTTTCGCAATAATTTGTAATAGAAATATCTACAAGTTCCGGACCATTCACATTCCAAAAAGGTTCCTGATCTGACATACTTATCCGGACAAACATTCCGCTCTCTCTATCAAAATATACCATATAATTACTTTCCGGATATTTTCGTATCAGGACATCTCCCACCTTTACCATCCCCCTATGCTTCCGTTAAAATAAATATCATCCTCACACACAACAAAACTTTCCATACAAAAGTATACTTCCGCAAAATTATCACCATCTGAACTCAGTTTTCCATAATAAACCTTTCTCCCTTTTTGGAGCATCTCTTCTACTTGTTTTGCAACACTTTTTGAGTACCCTTCTTTTTCCAGAAATTCTCCTATGTCCCTTAAATCACTGTTGTATTCTTTCATATATACCAATATATCTTCTTTGTTGCGGTTAATTGCCTCAAACAATCGAGAGAAAACCTGATTCATAGGGGTTTTCCCTACAGCTCCAACTGCATTCATAAAATTATTTTTATTCCATTCCTCTTTAGTTGATATAATAAACGATGTAGATGAACTGTTTGTCACAAAATCACGCCTGATTTTCATAAATTAATTTCCTCCAACATCTGATTCAATATTTGTAATCCCTCATCATAATCAACAAAATTTTTTGCGTTGTAATCACAAAGAAATGGCCTTAACAATAAGATAGTCTGATTTTTATTTAAATTTAATTTTTCCGTTTCTTCCCGGTTCCATAATTCTTTTTGAAATAAAAAATTTTGAAAGTTATCATACTCTTGAGCATAAAAGTTCAAATACTCCTTTTTCAGATCTTTGGCATATCGAAAGAAATCCATAACAATCTTTTTCGTATATTGATCTGCAAAAGATTTTTTTCTCATATCCAAGTGTTTATATAATTCTTTCCTAAACTTTTCTAACGAATAAGTCTCATAAACTTTGCAGTAATAATCCTCTTTTCTTATAAATATTTTCATATCTACACCTCTAGTCAACTTGATTTCCCAAATCGAACGAAAATACTTTCATAAAATAATTCTCATTACAATGATGGTATGAATTCTCATCATAAAGTATCTGCAGTTTGTCATCCTTGTTCTTTTTTTGACTGTTTATAAGTTCTACTAATATATCTTTGACATTACTTTGAATGATTTTGCTTTTATGTAAGTTCGTTTCTTTTAATATCTCCCTGGCATTATCGGGATCTGCTTTATAAAATCTTTTCCATAATTCCATGGTGCCAGATCGGTATAACCCATATAAATAAACTGTCAATTTAAAATGCTCCCTATATGGCTTATTCCTCTCTTTTCCACATACAGACTCTAACTCCTCAACCAAATCATTATAATGATACACCACCTGGTGTTCCTGATGATAAAGCCAATACTTATCCTCTTTCCGCACTCCAAACATCTCACGAATAAAAGCCCGATATTCTCCAATATCCTTTGATAATCCATCCATCAACCCTAATAATACACAAATATTCATTGTGCGGTAAAAATCACAATCATATCTCATAAATAATTCATGTATTACTCGTTTTCTATATTTTCCCTTTTGTAACACCTGTTTTTTCCACAATTCCACATCATATTGTGATAGATAGCAATCTTCCACACCCCATATATAATTCCAATATAATTCTTCATACTCAGGGAGCTTTTTTATTACAGGTTCCAAAGCATCCTGATAATCAGATTTTGATAAATAAAAAACATATTTTTGTACGCCTTCACATATTGTAGAGTTTCCTCTATTCATTTCGTTCCAGAATTGCAAAAATGATTTTTCTTCTCCATAATTTTCCAACAGATAGTTTGTAATACAAAAATCGCGAAATTCATCAAATGTAAAACTTATCGACATACTCTTTTTTTCCAAAAAGCCAACTTTTTCTACTAATTCATCTTTAAAAATCACCTCATTATTCAGCATTTTTATTAAAAGCTTCTCTTCATCTTTATCAAAAATTCTTGTAGGAACATGAAAATAATTATTATTTTCCAGCATATATTGTACAATTTTATTTAGTAATGAATGAAGGTCATTCCCCTGATTTAACCGAATTTCGTTTCCTCTATATTCTTTTTCTTTCTTTTCCACATACTTCTGAAATACCCGGTACTTATAAACATCATATAAGTATATTTGCTGCTGGTGTTCATGCACTTCGCAGAAAAATCTTAATAAAAGCACATCTTTTGTCAACAAATCATAAGCTCGTTCAGAAAGTGTATCTTCCCTAATAGTAATATTAAAATATGATAAATATCCTCTGAAAATCCGTTCTTTAAAATCATTATCCCTCCCCCACATATCTATTTGCTTAAAGCGTTTCTGATATCTGCCAGTTTCTATCATAGAAAAGCGTTCCTGAAGAAATTCATTTCTTGTTGTCATTAACACTTTAATATAAGGGTAGGTCTCACATTTTTCCAAAAAGTCTCTCATTACTTGTCCAAAATTATTAATCGCTATATTTTCATTCAATCCATCAATCACTATCATCAATGGTCTTTTGGTTTGAACCCATCGCTGCATTAACACTTTATGGACATATCTCAATGAAAAACGTCCATCAATACACAATTGCCTCTCTATATAATGCATAGGGTCATCATGGAAATCATAAGCATTATAATATAAAACCAGGAATCCTTTTTTTAAAAGAAAATTATTTGTAAAATCGCATACAAAATTTGTTTTTCCCTGTCCTGCGTTTTTCGTTAATAAAACATATTTTTTATTAATAAATTCCACACAATCCGCATATTTATCCAACTCAAATGCAATAGATTGATTTAACAAATTCTTTGATGTATTATAAAATTCATCCAAAGGTATATCTTTTTGATAACCTTCTTTTTCCAATTTTTTTATCTTTTTAACCGCTTTTTTTAAGGTTTCTTCCATTTCTTCCGCTATGGTTTCTAACTCATCCCAAACACCCTGGGATTTAAATTTAGTAAAATCAATTCTATTCATCCCACTTTTTATCAAAAGTAAGTTAATCTTCTGAAAATCCAACTGCACAACCTCCGCAATTACTTTTGATAAAAATAAACATGGATCCGCAAAAAAACGAATCTTCTCTTTATAATCCCGTTCTTCGACAAAAATGTCTGGAATATATTTTTTGCTTTGCAGATTCTTTTCAATCTGCTGTCTTGTATATTGATTTAAAGACTCTTGAATCTTTAACAAATATTCATTTTTCTTTATGCTTTTATCTGGCAATAACCGCAAAAGAGTTTCTATAGAAGACATTCTTATTCCCAGTTCTCCTTTTCGGTTAGATCCCTGCATCTGCAAAATTCCCACAATTCTCTCGTCACAAAATACAGGAGAGCCTGACATTCCTCTATAATCTCCTGCCTCTCCACTTTCAATATGTAAAAGTGTTTTATCCCATATCTCTGCTTTGCAGCTTTTACCAAATCCTATTCCAGATACTTCATGCTCTGCCTGTAACTCACCAATATATCCTCTGACCGCCCACTTGGAATCCTCATCTAAAATTTCTTCATTAGAAAAAATCGAACAATACTCAGAAAAATGGGTTTGGGATTGTAGAGTTGCCCCACTCCCTTCTGTTATATGAAGTTCTGCTTCTACCTCCTTCCCATCAATTTCAACAGTATAACGGTCTCCACATAAAATATGACTAGCAGTTAAAATTAAGTTTTCTGAAATCACTATCCCCGTTCCATACTGCGCAACTTGATTTTTATAATAACTCTTTATCTTAACAATATATTTTTCCATTCCCCACGACCTACAATTCTATTTTTCTCTTACCAAAGAAACATTGAAATCCATACGCTTTCTGAAGTTTTTCCAATTTCTCCTTCTGGCGAATTTCATAATTAAAATACAACTTCTTATTTCCTTTTAAAATAGCTTTAGCAAGCATCTCATCTTCAGGATGCCGCTTGTTATAGCCTCCATCGCTAGAAACCATCAAGATATCACCATGTGTACTATCCAACAGTTTTTGATTTGGACTGGCCGTTCCATGGTGCGATAGCTTAATCACATGATAATTCTTTTCTAAATATTGACTCCAGAGTATACTGTCAGAATCACCAGTAAATAAGAGCCTCAAATCATTATAAATAATTTCTACCACAATGGAGGCTCTGTTAATCTCATTCACAGGTGCCATAGTAGAAGTTCCAATCCAACTTTCCAAGCAATCCCCCATAGCCGCTATCTCCTCATTTCCATCCATATTCTCTCTTTCAAGCTCCATAAGCAACTCCAAAAGCTTCATAAACTGTGAGTCCTGATTCATAGAATAATCCACTCCAAAATTTCTTATCATTTCCAGGTTTAGTTTATCTGCCAGTTTATCTAATTCTTTTTCCGTTGGAGATAATACTATAACCTGACATGCTCCTATATGGATCGTATGCTTTAAAATTTGCTTTTTTTTATTTTCAATACGTTTTACTACCTTATCAGTAAATTGAGTATTGAGAGAATATCCATTATTCAAGCATAATTCCTCAAAACTTATACTTTGTATGGCCGAAATTTCTCCTTCTTCGCCTGGTATCTGAAGTAAAAATTCTTTTAAAACCCTTTCCTTTTCCCTCTTCTGTATATCTGTTAGTCCTCTTACTCTATCCATAAATTCTGACCGTCTCAATAAAGTATTGAAAAAGCCATTAAACCATATATTCTCTACCTGGATAATATTGGGATTGTTTGCCTTTCCGTTTTCCTGCAAAAACGCAATAGCGCCTTCAATATGATCTTGATCTGTATGCGTAATTATCAACAGAATAACTTTGCATCCCTTTTTTTGCAACTCAATCAAGAGAGGTCTAAGTTCTTTTTTATAGGTAGATTTAAAACCACAATCAATAATAATGCATTCTCTATTAGAAAACTCTAATACAAAGCAATCCCCCGCTTTAGCTGGTAAAAAATGAATATTACAATTTTTCATAGACTACCATTTACCCATATTCTTCCATAATAATTATTTCTACAACATTATTCCATATTATAACAAAATCTATTACCCTTTACAATTACAACTCTTAAAACAAGTAAAAACTGACTTCCAAAACACTCATTTCAAAAGTCAGTCCTTCATAACACTATATACCATTTTATCCCTATTTGTGTATATAGTGCCTATTTCCCTTTATTTTTAAACACTATGCACACAATATACAATGAAAACCTTGCTCCATATTAGGATAACCGATATACAATGTGGAGTATCCTTCCAGAGAGATCGTCTCGCTCCCGATTTCCGGCCTGGCATCCGGGTCATTCATTTCCATCGACGTCCGGCTGCTGTACCACTGTATCTTTACTCTCCTGGCTTTTACTGCTGCCGCAGGCGACCAGTGCCATCATAAGGCACAGCGCTACGAACAGTACAAAATAAGATTTAAACTTTTTCACCATATAGCCTTCCTTTCCTGCCTGTACAATCCCTGTATCTCTTTTTTCCACAGTCTCCTATCGTACTGCCCAATATCCTCCACACTGGAACGAATCTTTTCCCCCAACGTATTAACAACGAGCACGATTATCGAAGCATCTACCATTATATTGGCAGTGCATTTTGCCGCGGCAATGTGTTGTCTGCTCTGTGGCAACAGTGTACTTTCATTTTCTTCTCTTGAGATCCCCTGTCAAAAAACATCCAGCATTTCTTCTTTTTCCCTGCCTTGCATCACAACGAATTTCCATGGTTGTCTATTCTTAGAAGAAGGAACTTTTATTCCACTTTGAATTATCTCTACGATATCCTGTTTTAATATTGGTGTATTCAAAAATTTTCTGATACTTCGTCTATTATAAATTGCAGAAATCATTTTCTCCCCCTTCAAAATGAACGATTCTATTATTTCACATTTTCATTAGATTGTCACATGCATTGGATGCCCCAAAAGCCTCAAAAACCGCAGGAAATTCCGCTATATTTATCCTTCCAGGATGATCTATCATATCAATTATTGCAGATTGTCTCTGAAAAACTGCTCCATCTTGTCAAATGGAATCACCTCCATCCGGTCGTACAGATCGGTGTGTACGGCGCCCGGAATGATCAGCAGTTCTTTGTTATCGCCTGTCAGTTTTTGAAAAGCATCCCGGCTAAAATAACAGGAGTGCGCCTTTTCTCCGTGAATCACCAGTACAGCGCTGCGGATTTCCTCATTATAACAGAGAATCGGCTGATTCAAAAAGGACATACAGCCGATTTTATTCCAGCCCCATTGGAATTCAGAGAACGGGCATGATATCCACGGGATGTTTTATAGTAATCATAATAATCTCTGACAAAAAAGGGAGCATCCACTGGAAGATTCTTTTCGGCTGTCCTACAATGGCTCCCTCTTTGTCAAAGAGGGTCTGGGTTATCTTTTAACTTTTGAACATCTGATCGATACAAGCTCCGGCAGCGGCCTTGTATTTTGACCGCTCACGCCAAGGCTTGAGACAAAACTGTATTTAATCTGGAAAAAATATCAGGTATTTACTCCTATTGCAGAGAGGCTGTTGGAGAGTCTGAGAGAGTGTTTGCAGGAGTGATGGGAAAGAAACATCTTTGCACTACGCCACGGTATTGGCGTTGATACGATCAATCACCTTTCTGATGCCTCTCCAGACGGTCAAATCTGAAAATACTTCCGCAACACTTCCCCGATCGGTGAACGGAGCTTCCTGCAATATAGAGAGGTCTTTCAGCATTCCGTTGTGGACAATGTATTCTACAATCTGATTGACAAAATAGATTTGCCTGCTGTCTAAATCCGTACTTGTCAGGTATTCGGAAAATGCTTCTTTGGCTGCATTCATATCGAGTCCTACAATTTCCCTCACAAACTCACCCAACGGCTTTTCACCAATCTCCCTTTCATAGTCCTGTTTTGTTCCTATTTCTTTCCAGAGAATCTCTTCCAGTGTTTTCACATCTGAGCCGGTGAGCGGTTGATTGCTTCTGAGTTTGGCAATGGCGATATGATCTTTGTTCTGCCTGATATAATACTCCGCTTTTGCCTTATAATTCTTTAGTTCGTCATTCTCCAACGCCGCCTCTTTCCATTGAACAGAAAGAAGTTCGTCTGTAAAATCTGTTTCATATTTTTTTATGTCTTTTGGAATATATTTCATCAGACCACGCAATTTTTCCCGGATTTCTTCGAACTCATCAATACCGGCATTCTCTATGTAATCTGTATCCAAAATCTTGTGAATCAAATCTGTCTGTGTCTGTATCTCAGGAATACTTGCAACGCCTGCGATTCCCGAGACTCGATTTATCAGATCTCTCCGGGCCTTCGTGTATTTTCTTCCCAGCAAGCTGGCAAGCTCTATCCCATAGAGTAACGCGTCAAAGCGCACGGCACTTGCCTCATCGCCATCCGGTAAAATAAGCGGTGCCAACTCCTCTTTTACAACCAATGTATCTTCAAAGGTAAGACATTGATAATTTGCCTCCGAAGAATATAAATCCACATACTTTAAATGCTGGCGCACAGAAAAATTATCCCTCGAAAGCTCCCGGACTTTTTCACTCATCTGCTTAACAAGCGCATTTCTGTATGCAATCAGCCTGTCTACCTGATAATTTACATCCTGAAGTTTATAAGATATTTCAAATTTCAGATGGAATACCGCTCCTTGCAAAGCCATCGTATTTGGCACAGCTTTTCCTTTGTTCATGCGGAAAAATTCAAAGTTCCCGCAGAAATCAAATATGTAAAACTTTTTCTTATCCCCGCCGTCCAGCAAAGCCGGACAGAGTCTGGTTCCCCGCCCTATCATTTGCCAAAATTTAGACTTGCTCAAAACTTTTTTAAAAAATACAAGATTCAAAATCTCCGGTATATCAATTCCGGTATCCAGCATGTCTACGGATATGGCAATCTGAGGCATTTTCTTCGGATCGGAAAACTCATCGATTGCGTTCTGCGCATAAGTCATATAATTGTCGATAATCTCTGCAAAATCCGGAAAATGAGGATACTCTTCATGGAACACTTCGAGAATTTTTTTTGCATGATCATGATTCTTTGCAAATATAATCGTTTTGCCAAGCTTTTGCCCATAATCAATCTTTATACCGTCCATCATCAGTATATCCAACACCTGACGTATCGTGTCTTTATTAAAAATCCATGTATTTAATGCTGATGGACCAATCGTTTCCGGTAATTCTTCCATCTCATCTCTAAAAGTATATTCATATACTTCTTTCTCTGCTTCCGAAAGCTCATCGTAGACGATTCCCTGTTCCATAAACTTCAGTCTGGATTCTACAGAGATATAGTCTACCAGATAGCCGTCTTTCACAGCCTGTGCCAGATCATATCCATAAGTAGGTATTCCCTCGTCCAGTTCGAATAGTTTATACGTATTTTTATCGATTTCATCTTTTGGTGTGGCCGTAAGGCCCACAAGCGGCGCATCAAAATACGAAAAAATATCTTTGTATTTATTATAGATAGATCGGTGCGCCTCATCACAGATCACCAGATCAAAATGCCCACAGGTAAACACCCTTCCCTCTCTGTCATTTACCGTATCGATACAATTCATCATCGTCTGATAAGTGGAAAGCACACAATGGGCATTGCAGTTATCTTTTTCTTCCACTAAATTGGTACAGGAAAGATCAGGAAGCAGATTTACAAAATTTCTCTTGGCCTGAGTCACCAGTGAATTTCTGTCGGCAAGGAAAAGAATATTTTTTATCCACCCTGCCTGCAACAATACATCGCACAGCGCTATGACTGTCCTGGTCTTACCGGAACCGGTGGCCATGACAAGTAAGGCCTTTCTTCTGTTTTTCTGACCAAAGCTATTACAGACTGCTTTAATCGCAGCCTCCTGATAATAACGGCCTGCAATCTTTTTATTCACAGTGATATAGTTTAAACTTGTGCGCATGGTTATGAGGTTAAACCATTTCTCTAAATCCCTTCTGGAATAAATGACAGCACATTTTCTCTCGGGATACCACCCGTCAATGATATGTGTCTCAAAACCGTTGGTCAAGAAAATTATCGGCCTACGTTTATATTTCTGCTCTAACGAATCGGCATACAATTTTGCCTGCTGACGTCCTTTGGAAACATCCACACAAGTACGTTTCGCTTCCACGATAGCAAGCGGCCTGTGAGTGTTATCGTAGAGAATGTAATCTGCATAACCTATCCCTGACTTATTGGGCATTCCCAGAATCTCTACTTC
Source organism: uncultured Lachnospiraceae bacterium (assembly GCA_910587635.1). Taxonomy (GTDB): domain Bacteria; phylum Bacillota; class Clostridia; order Lachnospirales; family Lachnospiraceae; genus VSOB01. The sequence goes on along the minus strand of CAJUNB010000018.1, from coordinate 312,658 downwards.
ATTTATCCAGTCCTTTCCTTCTGTCCACCCTGCTTCTGCCAGCATAGAGTCAATATAAAGCTTTCTCGTTTTAAATTCTGAAAAGTCCAGCGGCTTCGGAACATAAGTAATCTGTTGTTCCTGTCGTCTTGCTGACAATTCTGTTTTTAAAGCTGCATTTTCTTTCATAAGAGTCTGCAAATCCAGATCCTTTTGCGCTAATTCATCCTGCTTCTGCACAAGCTTTTCTTTAACTGCCGCTTCATCCCTTCTGGACTGTTTTGCTCTGTCTATCCTTGCCTTAATAATACTTTTATTAAAATCATGTTCCTCATATTTATCTGAATAGCAATACGCTACAAAATCCAAATAGATAAAAAGATTCTCAAGACAGAGCATCGCTTCATCTCTGCCCAGTTTCTGATTCGTATGAGCGACACGATTGCCACTACACCGTATATAGTCCATCCTCTTCCAAAGATCCTGCCCAATTATCTGCCTGTATTCTTCAGCATTCATAAGGCTCTGTAAATTATCCTGATATGGCATCTCCAACGCTTCGTCCACTGAATACATCCACTTCAAAGCAAATTCCATCGCCCGGCGGCTATTTAAAATACTTGCCTCAGGGTCTAACAAGATTATTTTTTCTGCAGAGATTGCAACATCTGCAAATGCAGAAAATTGGGGCTCCTTTTTCAGATAATCAAAATTGGTTGTCATAAGATACTTCCTCCTTATTGACAATTTGAATGTTTTATCACTTATGCAACTTTAGATTTGTCGATCTGGTGGACGAAGGTTGCGAATTGGTTTTGTAATTTTAGGGGAGGCATTATAACCAAAATTGTTTCTAATTGTTGTTTTGTTATCGCTTGTCTTGTGGCACCATTTGCTTCCCCAATAGCTAATAGTTTTCTTTTAAAGCTATTATTGACAAACATATTATTAGCAAATACCGGATTCAAGCGCCTCGTAATACATCTAATAATTGAAACATGCTGATTTACTCTCGCCGGAAGTATCCCCTTGGGTACAATACAGGAACGTGCAATAGAAGCCCCTGTAATATTAATAAACACATCATTTTCTTTTACAGCCACATTATCAAGCTGTTTTGCCTGCTGATCTGTTATATGCGCCAATTCTTTATATTCAAAATATCTATCATATACATTCATACTCCGAATCAACGTTATCCCTTCACTTTGATAACTCTCTTTACCGCCTCTGGGTGTCGCTCCTGATCCAATTTTTTCTGTTACCTCATAAAGTGGAAATTGTTCCCATCCCTTCGAATTAGCTACCGGATCCCCAAACATCTCGACAAATCGATATTGAACCAGATCATCTAATCTATTTTTTAGCTCTTTAAATTCGTTGATAACCTTTTCCACTCTTTCGAGAATAGTTACAATCTGCTTTTGCATTTCAATGTCGGGAAGTTCAATCAATGCTTCCGTCAAATTACCGAGCTTAATATACTTTATAACTCCACCAACTGCTTGTCTTCTGAGTTCCTCAACATATCTGCACATAAAGTAGTATAAATATGGTATAAATAATTTCCCGTCACTGTTATTTTCAATTATGTACGTTCGCTGATATGCATCAAATTTACCACTATAATATTTGACATTCAGATCTCCATTGCCTGCCACAAGAACACATTCACAATCATATGAATATGTTGCTATTCTGGAGGTTTCTTTTGAACAAGTAAAAAATGGATATTCTCCGTCCGGGGAAGAAGCATTGGCATCCAATTTTCCTGTTTGGATTTTTGTTAACTCTCCTAATTTAACTCTCATATCTCTCAATTCCTAAAATTTCCGAATATTTGTCTTTACAATTTTCAAATAAAAGCCCATCAATCATTCACTTTCTCAATATAGCACTCATCCTGGCAGCATCTTCCTTCATTTTTTAGTAAAAAACTAAACTCGTTATATTCTTTCATATGATTTGCTTTTAAAATTTGCCCTATATTCTGTCTTTCCGGGGGGATGACCCGCTGGCTCACCCATCGATAACTCCATTCTTTTCCTATTTTAAATTGTCCGTTTTTGATAAAATCTGAAATAATAAAGGGAGCTTCGAAACTCCTTACCATTTTTGGTATTTCAATCTCATATTCCTGGCATTCTTCATTGTAGTATAAATATCCAACAATTTTTCCATCATAATAAGCATTTTTAATTGCAAACTTCAACATACTTCTTCCACCTTTCCCAAATCATCTCCCAGATTTTTTCCAAGTGTTCTTTCGGCAATATCCCATCCAGATTTTTTAATATTTTTTCTTTATCTTTTGCTTTTAACTCTCCTGCAAAAAAATTTTCTCCTTTTGGAATAAACCTTAAGTTATATTCCAGTGACTTCGACCCGATAAAATTATTTACCACTCTGTCTTCCATGATATCAAATTTACGTATGCTTTCTAAATTATCGTAACATGAAAATAATAATGATAACCCATGATCAAATAACGGTACAGGCCTTGCCTTTTCTTTTTCGTCCAGCAATATTTCTATATTAGCTCCATGACGGTCTCTGTTACAGATCAAAAAGTCTGTAATTATCATTTGATACACATATTGTTCCCATCCCATTCGCTTGGCAAATTCAAACGGACTCTCTTTTTTCTCACAATACAATTCATAATAAGTATCAAAGGCCGTTTTCTTTTCGTTTCTCTTTCTGAAATTAATGGATTTCGTGATGTATCCCTGTGTTTCCTGTCCCCCAATACTCAATTTTGCAAAAACAAGTTGATAATTTAAATGTGGAATTTGTAATATTTCCAACAGTCTTGACACAATCAATTCATTTACACATTCATGTCCAAATATTCCGCGATAGCTGTCATAGTTTGACATTTTATAATAGATTCGCTTCCCATCTTTCTCTTCGTATGCTTTCAGAAAACCTCCCGGCGTACCGACAGATATTTTTTTATTCACCCAGTCTAAATATCTTAAATCTTGAATCCCTTCAATAAAATCTTCCATTCTTACTCCCAAATTAACAATAATATTTACACACTCATGTAAAATTCAAACACTGATCAAACAATCCCGAAAGTCGTCAAATCCGAATTTGTCTTTCTCCTACAGTATCACGATTACTTTCTATTTTTTACATAATAATCCTTAACTATTTCTATCTCTATATCATCCATTGTAGTCTCCAGCATTTCTCCATCCTCTGAAATCACCAATGCATGATTAGGACTATTCAAATTCAATATCCGATATCACATTTTGTAAATGCATACCCATTCACAATCAGATCTGCTTCATCAGCAATCTTAATAATATTCGTCATTTTCTATCCTTACCTCCTTAATTCCTTTTAAAAAATTGTTTGGCAAAATATATAAATTTTCTAATATCGGTACCAAATCTATATATTCTTCTTCACAATCTGTATTATGACTGTATTTTGCCATGACAACCAAATATCCATTATCCCACTCTTTTACTGCAGTATATTTCTCTAATGAATTTGGCACTTTAAACCGAATAACCTTATTTCCAAATCGAAACACTGTATAATTCTTATCATTACTCAGAATTGCATAATCCATAGCACATTTCTCTTTCATAATCTAAAATATTCGTTTTATGCAATATATTTTTGATGAGACGTTTTCACATTTGTCTGGTTCACTATAGCATACCGCATAGTAGTGTCGATTTGAGAATGCCCCAATATCTTCTGCACTTGTTCAATGGGCATTCCTTTGTCAATAGCTCTCGTTGCCATAGTGCGACGGAACTTATGCGGATGTATTTTATCCAGGTGCAGTCTCCTGCCAAGCTCTCTCAAACGTATTTCCACACCGCTTATTTTCAGCCGATCATAAGGATCATCCAATGTAACAAACAACGCCGGATTACTATCTGTACGACTACACAAATAATTTTGCAAATGCAATTTAGCCTTAGCATCAAAATAAACTTTACGTTCTTTATTTCCTTTCCCAAATACAACACATTCTCTAGCCTCGAAATTCACATCAGAAATATTTAGATTAACAAGCTCGCCAACCCGAATACCTGTGGAATACAGTAAATCAATCATTGCTAAATCTCTGATACATTTGCAGCTGTCCCTTAAATGTTCAATCGCTTCATCAGAAATAATATCTTTTACCTGTTGCTTTACCTTAATCTTGTGGATACGACGCATAGGACTTTTTAAAATATAATCTTCCTCTTCCAACCAGGAAAAGAAACTGGAAATATTTCTTCTGACATTGTCCACAGTAATTTTGCTACAATTATTTCTTTTCTGATAATCTACCAGGTAATGCCGGATTTCATCCGTTGTAATTTTTCTAATTGGAGTTTCTATATTTTGCAGCATATGCTTCACTGTGACCCGGTAATACTGCAGAGTACGCTCGGAACAGCCTTCAATCTGCTTGGCAGTTATAAACATATCCAAATAACTGTTATTATCTGTTTTATCTGACTCTATTGTCCGTTCTGATTCTAACCTGAATATCAAAACCTCCTGCAATTTTTTCATTTGAGAAATACTGAGGCTTTCTGACATATCATTCAAGATATCATAAATTGTTGTTTCCATTAAAATACTCCTTTTTGTCAAGAGTATATCATATTATTTTTCCTTCCCTGTAGCATATGGCAATATATTCTCTGGACTGATAGTAAAGATCTGAATTAAAATTCAGGATTTTATCTGCTATCCAGGATTGATATATTTCAAAAATTCCTTTTATAACTTCTGCCTCTTTATAAATATCCTCTATCAAACGTTCAAAAACTTCTCCAATATCCCAATAGTCTGGCACTGTATATTTACAAGCTGCCACATTGTCAAATTCCCCTTGTACAATGGAATTCCTTTCAATAAAATCCTCTGCTACTTTTTCAATCGGCTCACAATGGAACACATCTGCATATTTAAAAATCCTTGATACCTCTTCTTTTCCAAGATAATTCAAGATATCCTGTCTTTTGTTTTTTGTCTCTCTTCCAATAAACTCCACTAAACTACATGTGAAAAATAATGCACTGTTATTCTTTTCCATATACGTTTTTCCCTCCAATAAAGTTTAGCGTTTGAAGTGCAGCTATTGTATGGAAACTAATCTGATGGGTTGGATATTTAAATTTCGCTAACTCCCAAAAAGCATTTCTGGATATTTTACCATCTATAAATCCCTGCACATAATTAAAAATAGTATCATCGGCCATTGGTCCTTCTACCACATCATAGGTATGCGCCTTCCCCAAACGGCAATTCACTATGAAATCCAACCACTCTTCTGTCATCATTTCAAATTTCAATATCTTCAACCCGGGATTTTCACTATACTCGTATACGCTGATATAACCATCGTTCCCAAAACGTGTCGCCCATCGCTTTGCCTGCTCTTTATAAAGGGTACAATAAAATCCATAGTAAAAATCTTTATGAAATTTGGTAATCCTAATCTCCGGTTCCTTAACAATCTGTAAACTTCCATGATATATTCTTCTCTTTTCCACTATTACTTCTCCTCTATCCAAAATATTGTTGCATAAGACTATCCAAAAGAGTTTGTGTTTTATCCAATGCCTTTTGTATGCTAACTTTAGATTTGTCGATCTGGTGGACGAAGGTTGCGAATTGGTTTTGTAATTTTAGGGGAGGTACCGGAATTTGAATTCCACGAAATTTCTCCATCGAAACATTATACATTGAACCACTTGTACCTGTTGAAACAGCAGAAATTTTTTTTCTGATAGCTTTGCTACTAAGTACTTGTTTCATATAAAACACATTAGTCATCTCTTTAAATCGAATTTTCCACAACTTATCTGGCAAGATAAGCTCTGGAAAATCTTCTTTGATAACTGCTGATGCTCCAACCATTTCCTTCGTATTTGCCCTGCTAAAAAGCAAATCACCGCTTTGAGGATAAACTAACTTTTTAATATTTTCTTGATCTTCTAGAACTTTACATTCCTCTGGAATAAAATATCCTTTGGTTACAGAACTAACTTTTAGAACTGCTATTTCACCAGGCATTTTGGTCTTTTGCTTACCATTACCACTCCAACCGGATTCACACTTCAAAATTAATTCCCCTACAGTAACCCTTCCCCAATTTAATAAATTCGTTTCCGGATCCCCAAACATCTCGACAAATCGATATTGAACCAGATCATCTAATCTATTTTTTAGCTCTTTAAATTCGTTGATAACCTTTTCCACTTTTTCGAGAATAGTTACAATCTGCTTTTGCTCAGGTATACCCCGTAGCCAAAAAGTCTCTTTTTTATAATCTTTATAGTAGATATGAGGTATTGTTGCCCCAGTATAATACTTTGCCAACTTCATATTTTTTACCGCATAATATAAATACTTGGGAAGAACATTCTTTTCGGGAATTATGTATTGCAATGTTCCGATTACGGATGATTTTGCCGGTAAAAACATTGTCCTTCCAATCCCTGCTCCGTCTTTCACGACAGCGACATAGTCATCTTCCTGATGATAAAAATCAACATTTCCAATATATCCTGCTGCACCGTATATTGGATAATCACCATTCAAACCCTCCACATCCTTTTGCGCCAGGTTTGAGCTTCTCTTTTTACTTACCTCTTCTAATCTCACCTTTTCCATCTTTTCATTCTCACACAAGTCTAATTATGCAGGCTCTTCTTTCACCGCATCCAATGTATAAAATGTATCAGGAGCAATAGCAATGCATTTGGAATTATCCTGAATACGGTATGCTACGAATATCTTTCCAAGATTCCCTTATAAACCCGATACGCCAAATAAATTCCAACCGGACAGCCAAATATCAATAAAATAGCACCGATAACAGGAAAGACTGCAAATAAAGTCCCAATCAATAAGAAAAATAATGCACCCTTTTTATATAATCTAGACATTTCCGTATTATAGCCTTTTACGTCCTTAACCTTATTTTTTAACGAGACATCTCCACTCCAAAAGTGTATCGGCTCTCTGCTATCTTTATTATAAATACCGATAACAAAGAAAGGAAATGCACATAGTAAGCAGCATACCAGACCTATTATTCTTTCTGCCATATACCAACCTCATCAAATCCGAATTTGTCTCTCCATATTCTAAAATGCTCTTTATCCACCACAATATAAATACTCTTTCCCATCTTTTCTTCAAAATACGCTTTCAGTTTTAAATTGGTATCCCATTTTTCCTGAGGATAGGCACCATACCGTTCTTTTACATCAGCCATTCTCTCTTCTATATCCAACACACTTTCCGAACCGGCGATCGAATCACATAGCTGAATCAGTTTATCATATTCATCCATTACAGTCGTTTTCAAAGCATCCTGGATGACTTTCAGTTCCTCAGCAGTGGTGTCAAATTTCCCGATATACCCATCCACAGTTCCTCCGTTGAAAGAATGCGTCAGACATATTTTTGCCACTTCATCATACCCCAAAGACAGCATATACAAATAACCGTCTGATACATGTCCCAGATGCCTTACGCCAAACTTTCGTCCGATATCGTGTAACAGTCCCAAAATATATGCCTTGTCCGCATCCAAACCATCACATTCCCGTGCGATTTTTTCGGCGCAATGAGCCGCAACACGGCTATGATTTCCCCATGGCCCCGGATTACACTTCTCTGCTTCTGCCAAAAGCTTTTCCGCCTCTTCTTTTGTTGGCAGCATAAACCACACCCCCTATAATTCCAACAGTTTTTCCAGTTCATCTAGATCCCGCCCGATCTGTCCTTCAAGTGCCCTGATATCAGCTATCATTTCAGAGGTAGGGGGATATTCTACCGGAATATATTCGATTTCTTTATATTTGTTAATGCTGAGATCATATTCATTTTCTACGATCTCCTGTTTGGGAACCAGAAAAGATTTTTCGGTACGCTTTCGATCTGCCTCTTTATCTGGATTTCTAAATCTTTTGATAATATCCGGGATATCGTTTTCTGGTATAGGACTCCTTTTATCATCCAGACTAAGTCCATCGGCAGTCATATCATAAAACCATACCTGATCGGTTCCTCCATGTTCTGTCTTTGTAAAAATAAGAACTGCTGTGGAAACTCCTGCATAGGGTTTGAATACCCCGGCTGGCATTGAAATCACCGCCTCCAGCCTATGATTTTCCACGATCTCTTTTCTGATCGCCTTATGCGCTGTCGAAGAGCCAAATAAAACACCATCAGGAACGATACAGGCACATCTGCCTCCGATTTTTAATATCCGCAAAAACAACGCCAGAAACAATAACTCTGTCTTTTTCGTTTTACATACTTTCAGCAGATCGCCAGATACGGATTCCGCATCGAGGCTCCCTTTAAAAGGAGGATTTGCCAATACAAGAGAATATTTGTCCCTTTCACTATTCTGATCGGATAAACTGTCCCTGTATTCAATACAAGGATTATCGATCCCATGAGTCATCATATTCATGGCACCGATACGGAGCATCGTACGGTCCATATCATATCCATGAAACATATGATTCATATAATGATCTTTTTTCTGTCTGTCAAAAAGAATCTCCCTTTTGCACTTTTTTCTTAAATATTCCCCGGAAGCGACTAAAAATCCAGATGTCCCACAGGCAGGGTCACATATGATTTCCTCTACAGACGGAGCCATCAATTCCACCATCATCTGAATGATATGCCTTGGCGTACGAAACTGTCCATTCCGACCAGACTGTGCAATCTTTGACAGAAGATATTCGTATACATCACCTTTTACATCTCTTTTTTCATCGCCTTTCGCATCTTCTGCCCTATCCAGCGTCTGCATTTCATCCACGAGCTTATAGATTTCATCCAGAGAATCCACTACTTTGGATAGCAGCAAAGGGGTTGGAAGCTTGAAAATGGCATCATCCATATATTTCGAATAAGCACTGTCTTTATCACTATGCAACCCTTTGATAAACGGGAACACCCACTCCTGCATGATACGATACATTTTATCTGCCGGAAAATCACGAAATACAGACCATTTAAGCTGTGTGCCGCTTACATTATTGCCACCAATCTTTACCTCTTCCGAAAAAATACTTTGAAAAGGAAGTTCCAGCACAGCGCTATCCTTTGCTCTCCTATTGTCTGCTTCATCCAGATCATGTATAAACATCAGATAGGTTATCTGTTCAATCACTTCCAGAGGATTCACCAGTCCACCCGCAGCAAAGATATCCCAAAGTGCATCAATCTTATTTTTTAATTCCCCTGTAACCATTTACTCTTTCTCTTTCTCCACCTTCTTCACCACAAACCCCACATCCACTTCCGGCCATTTCTTTCCGATCTGCTCTCCGGCCCGCCGGATACGCTCCTTTCCCACTTCGCAGATTGTCTCATAGCCCATTTTATATGCCTCTGACTTTTCGTCACATTTTTCAGGGAGCTGTACCATGATAAATCTCCGGGAACCGCTATCTTCTGCATTCTTTTCCATCACGGCGTGAGCCATGGAAGCCGAACCGGAAAAAAAGTCCAGCACGATGGCGTCCCTGCAGTTTATCATGGAAAGAATATATTTCATCAAAGAAACCGGTTTGGGAAAATGGAAGACCTTCGCGCCAAAAAGTGCGGTAATTTCCTTTGTCCCATCCTTTGACATCCCCACCTCGCCGGGCAGATGGGTGCTGACGGAAATCCTGCCGAAATTCTCTCCGGCCTTTTTTCTGTCATCCTCTTCCCAGTAACGGAGGACGGGCCTGGATATTTTCAGGAAATCATAGTCTCCCGGAAATACGATTCTGCCAGCGCGATAGTAGGTATCAAAAGTTTCTGCTGTAATCCGCCATGTGGCATTGGGGTTGGCCGGATATTCCTTTCCGTTTTTCGGATTTACGATGGTAAAGTAACTGTTTGGTCGCTCTCCTGCCGTCGTCTGCTTTGTCAGATCATGGATTCTCCAGGGCCTGCCGGGATAATCTTCCGTCGTATAGTATTTCCGCTTTTTTCCCTCGATACTGGCCCGGAACTGACTGCTCTTTGCATAACAGATCACCTGCTCATAGTCCTGGGAAACGCCAAAGGGCACGTCCGACTTGGCTGTCCTTTTCCGCCAGGGAAAACTGGCCACATGATACTCCTCCCCAAATATTTCATCACATACTTTGATCAGGTTCGTCACTTCATTATCATCTATTGATATAAAAATCGCCCCGTCTTCCCGCAGCAGCTCCCTGGCAGCGGCAAGTCTCGGGTAGATCATATTCAGCCAGTTGGCATGCATGCCAAAGGAATCTTTATATAAAAAATCGCTGCCTGTGTTGTAGGGCGGATCTATGTAAATGAGCTTAATCGCACTCTCATAGTCCTTCCTGAGCAGCTTCAATGCTTCCAGATTATCTCCCTCGATATAGAGGTTCTGTGTCGTATCCTCGTCTTTCCCTTCTCCCGGGACAACTTTCAGTGTTTTACCGACGATTTTCTCCAGAGCCTCCTCCTTTGCCTGCCGTTTCCCCGGCCAGTTCAGTTCATACACTTCAGGCTCTTCTGTTTTTTTATCCCCCGGCTCACCTTCCAGTATTTCCGTCTTCCCTTGTTTCACTTAGAGTCCTCCTGTAAAAAAGAATCGCGACAGCAGCCATTTTTATGCCGTAAATCGTACAGCCTGATTTTATTCCTTTTCCTGCCAACCGAGCCTCTCAAACATCTGATCCATAACCAGATCTACAGGAAATCCTGCCAGCAGCGGCCTGACCACCCTGTATTTGGCTCCCTTATTTTTCAGACTGTCGATTGTCCCGTGCGCTTTCAGAAACTCACTGTCACAGCCTGCCGCCAGCTGAAGATGTATCGGTCTTCTGTTCATCATCTTTTCATACATATCTTTCTGAGGAAAATTAAAGATAACCGTGACATAGTAATCTTTTACCAGTTCCCGCCCCTTATTTTCCGAAGTATAGAATCCTACAATAGAAAACCACTCCCGATACCGTTTTCGATTATTCTGTACTGCTCCATAGGAAGACCGCACCTCTATGGAAACCGCTGGTATTTTATCATTCTCCCTATTCCAGACAAGTATATCTACCTGATCTTCATCTCTGTCTTTATCAAATACTGTCGGTCTGGCCTGTATATATACCTGACGCTCCCTTGCATAGGTATTTAACCGAAAAATCAGGATGCTTTCAGCGATACATCCGGCAAAACAATTGGCAAGGATTTTCTTCCTGTCCCGTTTCTCGCCGGACGGCCCATGTATATTCATCTCCCGCGACAGCTTCGGCGCTTTCTCCAGGGCATACTGATAGATCTTATCGGCGCCTTCGATCATATATTCGATTACTTTAAAATCTTCTCTGTTTTCACGATCCGGTACAATCCATCTGTATTTCAAGTGATCCGGGCCCCTCCTCATGTCAATTTACTTTCCTGCTGTCTGCCTTTCTGGGACATCAGGACTCTTCCCGCTTGCAGCGGGCCCCTCCTCATGTCAATCTACGTTCCTGCTGTCTGCCTTTCTGGGACATCAGGACTCTTCCCGCTTGCAGCGGGCCCCTCCTCATGTCATTAAACGTGCATCCGGCGCACAATCTCATCTTTCAGCGCAGCTCCCCGAAACAGAATCATGGCGGCCAGAAGCACCGCACTGACACTGACGCAGATAACTGACGGATAGATGACCCGCAGTGCTCCGCACAAAAGCAGCACCAGCGGAAGGAAGCCTGCGAATACACATATTGTCAGATACAGCAGGTAATCCGACGGACGCAGACGCAATATCCACGCTACGATCAGCACCGCAGCCTGCATACAGGGAATCAAGATCGGCAGGACATAATTGACGGACCATCCGGCAAAGCCGATACGCCAGTCCCAGACAAACGCCAGCACTGATACGACACCCAGTAGCCATACAATTGACTTCATAGGATTTTTTCCCTTCCTGACAGCGACACCGATCACTAACCATAAACTCGCCAATCCTGCGGCAGCAAGAAAGCTCCACCGCCCTCCTTCCGGGAAGCTGAAATCCACTGCCATACAAACCACCAAAACAATGACCGTTATGAGGCCCGCCAGCCGCATTGCCAGCCAGTACGGTTTTCTCCTGTCTGAAAGCCTCGGATAAGAATCTTCCTCCGATTTACCGGACAGTTTACCCTGGCAGAGAGGACAGCGCTGTGCAGAACCAGTCAAATGTACTTTGCATTTTTCACAGTAAAGCATTTCTAATTCACCTCTCCATCTGCCGAAAAGTTTGTAGTCAACACAACATCCAGACCCAACTGTGTCAGTTCCCGGAAAAAGATACGCTCTACTTCATGAGTACGGAACGGACTTGCAAAACTGACTACATAATGTCCGTTAAAAGAACAGGAACAGGCCTGCAGGACACCGGCACAGATATATACACTGAACTGACGGATGAATTTTTCCATCCCTGTCGGCATGGCTGTCCTTCCCACATTCGAAAAAGAGGCTGTCGCTTTTCGGGAAACTACTATATTTGCAATACGCAGTACCACATCTTTTATAGGAAGCGGCACAAGGCGCAGAGGAATATTGTGTTCCAGAGCGCATAACGCATTCATATGGTCCCGCATACGTTCCTGAGTCAGACTCGTTCGAAAACTGTGTCTGACCTGTGCCAAAACGGCGTCCAGGCTGTCCTCCTGACTGCTGAAATCATAGCCTACATTCAATGTGGCAAAAAAATTTCTGTCAGATTCCGACGGAAAATAATTTCTCAGATTGACAGGCACCGTAATTACTACCGGTTTCTTCCGATCCCGTACCCGCATCCCTTCATAAATAGCCCGCATAAATATCGCCGTCATGAGTTCTGTCAATGTCACATCCCGCTCACGGGCACAGGCCAGCACCTTATCCAGAGGTATCCGTCCCTCCAGTACGGCAATTCGATTTCTCGGCAGACGCCTGCTTCGTAACCGATATGCCGTCGGCACACGGTCTTTCTGACGTCTCTTTGGCTTTTCATAATATTTCTGAAAACTGTCCATTTGCTTCTGCCATAGAGATGCATCATAAGGCAGCCCGGGAAAAGACTGGGTAAATTCATCAGGATAACGTGCCAGCAGATATTCATAGACAAGCGCACACAGAAACTTCATGGCCCCTGTCCCGTCTGACAGAGAATGATGAACTTCCAGATTGATTCGCCTGCGATAATATAAAACACGAAAAAGCAGACTTCGCCGCACAGACGGATAAATCGGATAGCAGGGCGGGGTATCCTCTGGATGCACTTTCGCCGGAAGACTGCTGTCCTCCAGATAATACCAGAACCATCCCCGTTTCATAACTGATCGGTACATGGGAAACCGTTCTATCGTTTTATCCAGTGCTGCCTGTAAAATAAGAGGCTCTACCGGCTCCTGCAATTCACAGACAAACCGAAACACTTTTGAATTATGAGAGGAACTTGTGGACGGAAATATTTTTGCAGCATTATCCAGTGTCCACCAGGGCTGAAAACTTCTCCTATGCATTGTCTCCCTCCAGAAAACGATTGATAATCTCATAAGTCTGTTTCACCGGGCCATATCGGACAGGAAGTGAAAAGTAACCATGCAATACATCCGGTATCCTGTGTATTTCCACATATCCCCCTTCATCACGCAGTTTCTGTCCGTATGTCTCACCCTCGTCTCGCAGAGGGCAATACTGCGCCGTGATCAGCAATGTGTCCGGCTGCTCTGCAAAGCTTGTTGCCTGTAAAGGTGCAAAGTATGGATTTTTCAAATCCTCTTCTGAAGAGCGGTATAGAGCAAGATAATCCTGTACCCGTTTCGCTGTCAGCAAATAGCCCGTACCGTTTTCATGTACAGAAGGATAGGGCGAATTTTCCGAGTAGTCGTTCCCCACAGCCGGATAGATCAAAATCTGTCTTCCGGGAAGAAATTCTCCCCGGTCCCGCGCCATGAGAGATACCGCAGCTGCCAGATTTCCCCCTGCACTGTCGCCGATGAGAACAATATCCAACGCCTCCATCAGCTCTCTGTTTAAAAAAAGCTCCCTTGCGACTGCATAACAGTCCTCCAGTCCGGCCGGAAATCGATGTTCCGGTGCAAGCAAATAATCCACAGAAGCCACCAGGCATCCTGTCATATTCGCCATATCCGCACAGACTGCACTGTAGCTGTCCACAGTCCCCGTTACCCAGCCTCCACCATGAAAAAAAAGAAGGATACAGTCTCTGCGCCGATTGTCCGGCATGAATATGCGCACAGGTACCTCATGATCACCGCAAAAGATTTTATGCTCCCAAATATGGTACAATGACGGATTTTTCAAGCGGCGTGCAGTGAGCTTTTTTATTTCCCGTTCCACCAAATATGTCTTTTTAATATCCACCTCAGGATAGGCCAACACATGAAGGGCTGCCCGCATCGCTCTATTGATCGCCATCAGTTGCTCCTTTTTATCTATTTATAGACAGTATACCAGAATTTAGTTTCTCCCGCTACAGAATTCCTATCCGGGTTTTTCTCTATAGGGATTCGGGCGGCAAGAAGCTTGTTTTTATTGTTGGTCGGCCTCTTGTCGCCCAAATTCCACACAACGAAAAAAGAATCCTGCATCGCAGAATTCTCCGCATATAAAACATTTTTACCACCACCTGATCTGACTTATAATATATTCCCTCAGATCAATAAATTCTTTGGATGTCACATCCCTGGGATGGGCATGTCAATTACCACTTCTTCTTTCACCGTCGTCAGTTTCTGGGACAGAATCAGGCAACGGTCCGCCAGATAGACCGCCTCTTCTATATTGTGGGTGATAAACAGGACTGTACTCTTAGTAGCCTGCCAGAGCTTGATCACTTCATCTTCCAGATAATAACGAAGTTTCAAATCCATCTGGCCGTACGGCTCATCCATCAGCAGCAGATCTGGCTTCATGGCAAAGCTTCTTCCGATTACAATTCTCTGTCCCGTACTCGTTGACAGTTCATGGGGATACTGATTCCGACTCTCTTTCAGCCCCAGCATATCCAGTATATATTCTGTGACTTGGACTATCTCCTGCTTCGGCCGTTTCTTTGTTTCCTGTCCGAACCGGATATTTTCTTCCACTGTCAGCCACGGGAAAGCGGACTGCTCCTGAAACACAAAAGACAGATTGTGCTTTTGGGGGTCCGCCTCCTCTCCGTCTATAAAGATGTTGCCGGAAGTAGGCTCCAGTAATTTTATATGTAACGGCACGCGCCGCTTCTCGTCACCTGCCAGTTCGTCGGAACGCATCTGAATTGTGAAACTTCGTTTCACAGGCGTTCCTCCTATAATACAAGCGTAAAATCATATGCGATTTCATTGCGAAGCTCCAGAAACTTTCTGTCCGTGTAAGTTCTCGGCCGGGGTATATCCGGGATATACTCTTTTGTGATTGTCCCGGGCTCTCCTTCCAGCAGAACGATCCGGTCTCCCAGATAGACTGCTTCCTCTATATTATTCGCTACAAAGACAACCGTCCGCCGCTCTTCCTCCCAGAGTCTTAAGATCTCTTCCTCCATCTGGTATCTCGTCTGGGCATCCAGGGCGCCAAAGGGTTCATCCATCAGCAAAATATCCGATTCACTGGCAAACGCTCTGGCGATTGCCACCCTCTGTTTCATTCCGCCTGATAATGCTCATGTACGGTAAAGAAACATAGTAAAGAGAACTGATACAGACAGCCACCCACGCTATTCCGAGCAAAGTAAATATGATAGAATCGCTCTAACGAGGACACAAAATCGTTGGAGCGTTTTCTATTCTACATGGATAGATTATTGTCACTAATAATATGTGATGCGCAAACAATATTGAAAATCCAGTCTATTGCGAGTATAATGTGACGGAGTTAAAAAGCTAAGCTTTTTGATGAATCTACCAGCGAAAGGAAACCTATCATCATGAAAAAAGTCGCAACTATTTTTCTTGTGACTTGTCTCATGTTTTCTCTTGTGGCGTGTTCGTCCGGTGGGAACAGCGAGCAGTCATCACAGGCGCAGAAAGCAACCCAGACACAAAGACCAACCTTACCAGAAAGCAACGAAACAGAAAAAGGGACGTCTGCCAAGGAAGAACAAACCGAAGAAGTCCCTTCAGAAAATTCGGCAACAGAGAACTCGTCCCCAAAAGCAGAGCAAGAAGCAAACAACGAAACCGAATTGAATGATGAACTTGAAGTGGATTTTACATATGACTATTCGGAGGATATCAGGGCGGATATTGACTATGTGGTATCAAGTTCAACTTCCCTGCAAAAAGAGCTGGAGAATGTTGAGACGGTTATTCAGAAGTACAATCTGCTGGCTGAGGAAGCTCAAAGTCAAGGCGAAATGAATGTATCATCTAAGTGGCTTTACGTAATATGGGATACGGAATTAAATAACCTGTGGAGCAGATTCAGTAATTCAGCTGATCAGCAGACAAAGGAGAATATCCTTGCAGATCAAAGGAATTGGAATGACATGAAAGAAGAGGCGGTCTTTGAGAACATCGGACTCAGCGAAGAAAACGGCAGCATATATCCTCTACTTGAAAACTCTTTTCTAGAAGAGATTACCAGAAACAGGGCTTATGTTCTTGCTAATGAGTTGGCGAAGATAAAAGGCGAGTCCTTCATCATGCCGGAAAAACCGGCAAAGTACGGTTTCTTTGTAGACAATCAGGGGACAGGCAGCATCTACAGTTCTCTGATTACCCGGCAGGGAGTGTCGGGAGACGATGAAGCTGTTATCTCCATTTACAGACTGGGGGAAATAAAAGGAGTCTTTGTTGACAATGGAAATGGAGAATTGTCTTTCACATCGAATGATGCAGATACCAGAATTGTAAAGGGAATCATAAAAATCAACGGATGGAACGGCGCAAGTTTTACAGTTATAGAGGCGCCGGAAGGGTTCCTCTCAGTAGGGGAAGAATTTGATTTCCCTTTTGCATTTTGACAGGTACTCATCACAAATTACATTTATAAGGCTAATACATATATTGGAAACAGAAAACTACAGCATAATTCCCTGTTACGCCAAAAGAAAAGAGTAGTGGTAAATCCCCAGATCTCTGCAGTAGATTCCATCCGCGGGATGCTAAAAGACGCTCCTTCCGATATAGATAAGGATTTTTTTAAGAGAGGAGCGATTGTCAAAATATGAAAATCATGTGTGATACCAATATCATAATGGATGTATTGTTGGAACGGGATCCCTTTGTAGAAGAATCCTGTCAAATTAAAAGTAACTGTCATCGACAAAAAGCTCTACCCGGAATTGCAGGCAGCGAACTGCGCAGAGCCCGATTCCGGTCCCTGCCCCTGTTATCAGGTAGGGGATGTATTTTTTTCGAAAGGTACGGATGGATTACATAGCCGTCTATGTGGACGGCATCGGCTGCGATATGTGCCGTACCAAGATAAAAGAGGCACTGCAGCAGCTGGATCATGTTACGAATGTGGTATTCCAAAGGGAAGAAGGAGCGACAGAATACATAGAATTATTTCTGGACAGAGAGATTCCCGATATGCTGATCGAAGAGGCCGTGGGAAATGCCGGGGAATATCGGGTGGGGAAAATAGAATAAATTTACAGGAATGTAAAAAGTGGAGGGGGTGAAAAATTTTTCACCCCCTCTTTTTCCTATACTGTTTCAGCTGGTCATAAAAATTCTCCCTGGTTCCGGCCATAATCTATATTCTTTGTTTCTTTGTTTCCAAGATTATCCTGTTCCATTTCCTCTCCCACGTCAAGGTCTCTGCATTTTGAGTTTCTTATTCACCGTTTAACTCCCGGAGGCAAACTCTGTCTTCCCCTTTTTCACCCAGAGAATTTCGCCCTTCCCCACGCCAGCCAATTGACACAGCGTTTTAAGTTGACGACATTTTGCGATCGTGTTGGAGCTCGTTCCCACCCAGAAGCTGTGCGTTTTTGTCCGAATCGCCCGGGGAGAACCACGGAAATATCCAAAACCCGTCTTGACAACCGCAGATTTCGCTGTCAGCCAGGGACTACACACTTCTTCCAGCTCAGCCGGAACAGAATAAGTATTCAAAATATATTCCGTGATCTGTACAAGAGCCTGAGCGTCATTTTTTACCTGCACTTTGCTGTCTTGCAGGACTATGTAACTGGACTGTCCGTTTTCTTCTCTGGAAGAAACGTCCTCCCGGGAAAGCTCCACGCCAAACAAATCGGCAAATTCCTGCACCTGCTGATTGATCTGCTCCCGTGCGTTCGCATTCTCCGCCGTAAAGCCTGTTTGGAATCCCTGAAGCAGCTGTCTGTACAGCGTTTCTTTCTTGAACAGGTTAGAACCCAGTTCCACTTCGTCACTGTCACCACATTGACATAGATACAATACAATATCGGCAAACCGCTCCATTGCCTCCGGTATTCTGTCGTAAATGCTCTCATAATCCAACGAAAAATGGGAATAATCCGTCTGAAACCGATTGAGCACCTGAAGGAAAAGAGCCGTAAAATACCACTTCCCATTGTTCAGTATGATAAAAAACTCCGGGCTGCCTGTATGAAAATCTTTGCGACGCCATTCGTACGCCAATGCCACCTGGTGCGCAAACCACACCGCCCCGTAATCTCTCTGGAAAACGGCGCGTTCCGCCTCCCCCTCAGCATCCTGCCAGTCATCTGCAAAAAGCTCCCGATAGACAAACCGCAACGTTCCGTCTTCCTGATTGTTAAGCCGCAGCAACTCATTGGTCCCTTTGGCTCTGGCCGTTCCCGGCATCCCCACACAGGCCATTCTGGCTCTGGCAAATTCCACCAGCTCCATACATCTGTTTGTCCCCACAGCTTCTCCCCGCCTGACAAGCCGAAAAGCGTTCGTTTCAGAAGGCAACATACGATGCAGATAATCCGCCAGCTTGGAAACGGCAGGGGAAGTGAAAGCAATATCTTCGATATGGATAGGCTTTTGCCGGTTTAACGCCACACTGATCGACTTTGCAAGCTCATTTGCCCGTTCCCTGTCCCCATTTGCAGTGACACAGATCACCCGTACCAATACCCGGGACATACGCCTGGCGCGATCGATCTGCTCCTGAATACCCGCATATTTTCCGCCATCGCCTTTGGCACACTCTTTTTCATGCTCCAGTTTATAAAAATAGCGGGCCGCCGTCGTTATCGTCTGGGCTCCGTTCACTATGGAAAAGTTTGGCGCCTTTCCGGGCCCGATATTTCCAAGGACCAGTTCCTCCCCGATTCTTAAAGGCCCACAGTCCTCTTCTATCAATAACGTCACCCCATTGTTTTTGAACCAGAACATCTCCGGCTCCTCTGACAGTGTCCGGCGAATGGACTGATCGACTCCCATCTCTTCCTCGATTCCAAAGCGGACATTGTTCTGAAAAAGCGGCTCACCGATTAGATTATACAGGTCAACCAGCTGATATAAGTCGGAAGTAAACGCGATGGACTGAATCAGAGGCACAGCATCCCCTGCAGCGGTATTCTCTCTATCCTCCCATGACCTTTCCTGATTCAGCGCTCTGCCAACCGGTGGCTCCGGTATCATTTCAAAACGCTTCAGTTGTTTGAGTTTCACTGTCTTTTGAGGATAATCCCGAATCAGAATACAGGTACAGTGCAAAGAGCGAATTCTTTTACCGATTCCCGGCATTTTATTGATTTTATTCCGAATGGTTTGACACGCTCTGCGGTTGAATTGCTCCTCTACACATATGCGGTCCTTCATGCTGCCTACAAAGACGGCCAGATGAAGCACCATTTGATTCTTACTTTTATCTGCCTTTCGAATCAATTCACAGATTTCTGATTCAGCCATGGACAGAAAATCATCAAAAGGATTCCTGCACACACCAAAGAGAATCTGCTGTCCGTCATCAGGCTGGGTCATATCCATGGAAACCGAATTACAGAAGTAATTTTTCTCACCACATGCCAGCCGTTCCAACAACAGCTGTGTTTCTGGTGTCACCCCCCATTCTTCTTCCTGCAACATCTCCCAGTTCTTTAGCAGTTGATTGACAGAATTTTTGACCTGATCTACCAGTTCGTATTTTTGCACGTTGCCCTGCATCGTGTTTCCTCCCATCTGTTTCCGTCATTTCACCAAATCCTATAGTTTCAATACTTCCCAGGCAAGCCTTCCGCAGCCATAGGCCGCCAAGCGTTCAGTAAACGCCTGCAACTGCCTGTTGTAGTCAGAAAGCACAGCCTGCAGCCGGAGTTCTTCAATCGTATCTTCCTTACACAGATGACGATCCTGCATAAAATAAATGAGCCCCTCCCGATAGCTGTTAATAACGCCCTCCACATGCCCCAGGATATTCTGAAGCTGCTCGCCATTTTCCCTGTCTGCCTCCGATTTCCTGTCCTGCTCCATTTTCCGGGAAACCACATAATACAGATAATAATCCAGTTCTCTTTCCATTTGCCGGAGTGTATAGTGCAGTTCATTTTCGCAGGAATAAGGCTGCGTATTGATCCAGCCGCTCTTGCGGGTAAGGTCTTTCACCAGATTGATCGTCTCAGGATAAATACTTCCTGTGTGGATGCCAAACAATCGGTTGAGCTGTTCTCGGAGGAGTTTTTTCGCTCCGCCCGGAATACGAATACCATAATACATTCCCTGGGGAAGATCTTCCGCCACATCTCCCTGAAAAAGGATAAAAGCTCCCTGCTGTGCAATGATACGGGGCCCTAATTTAATATGGTCAATAAATTTATGGTTTTTCCGAAACAAAGGAGACTGTGTCCACTCCCGGTCCCGGTTGATAATCGCATTATAGTTATCGTTGATGTTCTGGGCGCTGGGACTGAATATTTCATCCATAAAGAAAACAAACACCATACCGTCTTCTCCGTCCAGTTCCTCTTCCTTTTTATGATAATAAGGTGTCACAGCAAAATACAGGGCAATCAGGCAATTGTAAGAGACATCCAGCAGCCTGCTGGGAAATTCTCCATGCTGGGCATCAATGGCATTGTCCAGATAACACTTTTCGTCCGTCAGCCTGCTCTGCCGCATGGCATCGAATAAATTTTTTTCAAAATATTTATTTTCCGTAAGAGCATCACTACGAAAAAGTCCGGGACGGCACGGGGTAGGATAAATACAAGGTTCTCCCCGATAAACAGAAAAATATTCTCTATCTCTTCTTGCATAAATATATCGTTCTATTCTGCCAATATAATCAGATATATTATGGATACAGGTCCTATCCGAACCAATCTCTATGTTTTTGTCCATTGGCAGTGTACTTGTCTTTAAATAAGCCATAGATGCAGTCCCTTTCTTGCCGGTATTCGCCTTACTTACAGATGCCGGTCACTGTCCCGATGCAGGCAGATGATATCATTAGCAGAATCTTTTTCATTGCCCTTACAATAACATATTTTATCCTGGCTTTCAATGAACATACCAATACCCCACAGCTTTGCTGCGGGGTATTCCATCTTCCTAACATCCGTTAAAGTCAGGCAGCCCGTTTGGAGCCTGCTATCTGCGGGGATTCTCTTTCTGACCTATTCTTCCTCTATCGGTACGATATACAGATCTTCCTCCGTCAGTTCTCTGTCCGTGTCCGGCAGACTTTTTATAAACAGCAAGGCATCCACCTGCTCTGTGTCCAGAATGTGATTCGTCATCTGGCAGGATTCATAGACGTTTTCCGTTTCCTTATCCCAGCCCATCCAGCCGGCTCCCATGATACCCGTCAGAAGCGTTCCGTCCTTCAGCCTCACACCGGTAAGGGCAGGAGGTTCCTCATACATGGTGGTCGTAAATTTTTCTCCTGTAGTTGCATCGTCCGCCTCCACTTCTATCTCCTGAGCGCCAAAATGGTATACGACATGAATCGATATGGGCGTGATCTCTGCGGATGCCACTGCGGCGCCGCTCTCTCCCAAAGGCGCATTCAGCGTCAGGCTTCTCGTTTCCTCGCTTCCTTTCAATTCGATATCAAATGCCCACGTACCTGTAATATCAGGCGTAAACGCCGCCTTCTCCACTGTTCCCAGATTCTGAAATTCCAGATGCATCTTCTGACCGATCAGACTTTGATCACTTCTGCCTACCAGGTACAGGTCATATTCCATTGTCCCGTCATCCGCCACATATCTTTCTATCCATCCGCCATTTCCGTTCTCTTTCAAATCAGAACCGTCATCATATTTCCATTCTCCCTCTTCATCTCTGTGCATGCCATTATAAAAGCTGCCGCCCGAGGAAACGGTTTCCACACCGTCTATGGTTATCCATTCAAATCCCGGCTCCACGCCCTCCGGCAGATCATATCCGCTGATCCGAAAGGCCATCCGGGAGAACTGGCTGTCTGTCACACTGAGAATCGGCGTGATGGTAACACCGGCATCTGTCACACTGGTCTCGGAAATGTCGGACACCATTTTTTCCTCTTCTAAAATTATCTTTTTCTCCGGCGTGGCATGCAGCTCCTCTTCCATACCTTTGCTCCAGTGGATATAGGCTGCTGCACAGGCAGTCATCGTTCCCAGAAGCAGCAATGCCGCCGCCAGTATAGTCCACACAGTCTTTTTCCTTCTTCTTTTTAACGAACGTTTCATCTCTTTTTGGCAGTCCTTTCTGTTATCCGTTTTTTTGTATTCTTTTTTTCTATCCTTTTTATCCATCTTCTCCCTTTCGGTACTTTTCTCTTTTGCACTCTCTCTTTTTATCTGTCGGAAGGCGAGATCGGCTTTTCTCTGTACGATATCAGGAATCACAATCTCTCTCTGCAGATTTTGAATGATATCTTTTTTTCCCATATTAACGCTCACCTCCTGTTTTTGTCTCATACACCGATGTGATCTGACTCCGCCCTCTGGAAAGCCGGGTACGCACCGTACCGGCAGGCATATGTAATACCTCTGCAATTTCCGCGGTTTTCAGGCCGTTTACATAGTATAAAATCATAATCAGCCTGTATTTTTCATCCAGACTTTTCATCGTCTCCAGCCATTCTATATTTTCGTATTCCCGAAAGGAATCCGGGACTTCTCCCGCTTCCTCCAGAGGATACAGCTTCTTTTTCTCTCTCAGCATATCCTTACATTTATTGATGAGAATCCTGGTCATCCATGTCCGGAAAAATTCCGCCTTTTTCAATTGTTCCAGCTTTTCCCAGCATGTGAGGATCGTATCGGATATCACATCCGCCACATCCTCATCGTTTCGGAGAAGCGCCCGTGCAGCCTTGTACATATTCTGCATCTGGGACTGCATCAGCTCCGTAAAGGCATCCGCGTCTCTTTTCTGTGCACGCTTCACTAAATTGTCCATTACTGTTTTATCTCCTTTGCGTTCTTCTATTCTACTTATTAGACGAAGTAAGGGCAAAGAATGTTTCATTGATATTTTTGCAAAATTGCAGTCTTCTGGGTTTATTGAAAAAATGGAAAAAATGAAGAAGAAAATAGATAGAAGAACATCTAATAATATGTTATGATTTCTGTGTTGCTCACCGACACCCGGCAACAGGGAGGAGGTGTCAGCGTTGGATTTTTTCATTTCTTTTTTATTCACTGTTGCGGCTGGTATAGCTTGCCACTATATCATCAAATGGTTAGACAGTGATAACAAGAGCAACAAATAACCTACTGGGTGCTTTGCCAGTATAAAAGTAAAGAAGAATCCCCAGACTGTACTGCAATACGGTTTGGGGATTCATTCCTTCGTCAACGTGGACTTTCATTTCTTTTTGCCTATCGGCATTATAACATATGCAGAAATGTCTTTCAATATACTTTTTTCATAAGTTATCCTTATTTCTGCAGCATATTCCTTTTTGATATACTCCTGTATCTTTTTATACGTAACAATCGTTTCAACATGTACACCTTAATCTTTAAAACCTACTTGTCCATTCATCAACAACGGTAAAAGAAAATCACGCAAAGACAAAAGTTCTGCATTTTCTAATAATTTTTGTTGAATTTCATCATACAATTTTTCTATTTTCTTATTATATTTTTTTATTACATCTGTGATAGGTATTATTATTGGATAATCTCTACAAAGCATTTCAAATAAAAGATTTTTAATTCCTGTAGTTTTCCCTTCATATAGAAAAAACACTCCACTATCATATAATTTACTCCACAAACTATAAAACCAATACATAAAATCCTCATCTATTAAATTGATTGCTTTACAAAAATTTGATGTAATTAATTTATTTTTAAATCTATTTAGAACATTTGTATTTATGTAGCAAATCCTTCCTGTAGATTGTGTTGGACTCCCGCCTGAAATTTCTATAATTAGATCCCCTTTTTTTAACGTTTTAAACATATTTTTCTTATTAATGAATCTATCAGGAGCTTCCAATTTAGCAGCTCCACATATTGCCGGGAAATCCGCGCCTCTTAAACATGTAACTTTTTCTATATAATTTCCTTCTGGAAATTCCTTTCCCCAATCGCCGCCTTTATCTTGTTTAATAAATTGATTCAATCTCCCTACGCTCCACCCCTCTGGAATCTCTCTCTTTAATTCTTCATTCCAAACCATTTTCCCACCGGAAGATTTGTAAGGTTTTCCATCTTTATTGGGAAATTCAAACTGTAAAAACCAATAATCATAAATGGTTTTTGCCATGGATTCTAATTCTTGAATAAGAGCAATGTTATTATCAACTTTATCATCAAAACATGCTAACATTTGTCCTATTTTTCTCTGCTTTTCTATATTTGGCAATTCAATATCTATACCCTTTACTACAGACATTGGGGGAAAATTAGGAATCGTTGAATCTCCAGTACCACCTATAATTTTTTTAACTATATATGTCTTAAAATAATACACGAAATAATTGTCATCTACGATATCATGATTTAATCTAATTCTCAATAATGCTTGATTTATTATACCTTTTTCAATTTCACCTTTTAGTTGATAAATTGCTCCATAATTAACTCCTGAGCATGATACTAAAAAATCCCCTGATTTAACCTCAAACCTTTTCAGCGATTCATTGAAATATTGTTTGGAAATATGATATTCCCCTAAACTTTTATCTTGCTGAAGAACAACTCCCTGCTCATATATTTTATAAGTATCTTCGCCTTTTGGAACAAATAAAGATTTTTTTAATGCACTTCCAAATGGGCCTCGAAGAAATCCTTTCTCTGCCTGAACTATATCTATAAATTTCCCTTTACTCATACTTCAACTCCCCCAACCTCTTTTCAATTTCACTCTCAAGAGCTTTTCCCTCAGCAAACAACTTTTCCAGCCTGTCCGCATACGCCGTCATTCTCTGCTCAAACGCCTCTTGCGACAGCTCCACAAACTCAATTTTCACTTCAAAATATTGCCCGGCCGACAGAGAATAATTTTTCTCGGCA
Source organism: uncultured Lachnospiraceae bacterium (assembly GCA_910587635.1). Taxonomy (GTDB): domain Bacteria; phylum Bacillota; class Clostridia; order Lachnospirales; family Lachnospiraceae; genus VSOB01. The sequence continues at coordinate 287,349 of CAJUNB010000018.1, read as the reverse complement.
ATCTGTTCATAGGTAACGGAAACACTAAAATCCTCCACAACTTCCTGATTGATAAATGTATCCTCGATCTTCTCTATTTCATTGGAACGCAAAACTGTCTTCTGGTTCTTTCCTTCTTTCCTCTTTTCGCCCAGCTTGGATGCATCTATAAGCATAATGTTTCCCGCTTTATTTGATTTATCAATAAAAAGAACCGAAACACTCGTTCCCGTATTGGCAAAAATATTGGAAGGCATAGAGATTACACCTTTCAGCCAGTGCTTATCTACGATTGTCTGTCGTACTGTCTTCTCAATACCGGATTGCGCTGTAATAAATCCTGTCGGTACTACGATAGCTGCCTTTCCGTCTTCTTTTAAGCTCCACAGAATATGCTGGATAAAGCACAGATATACTCCCATTGATTCCTTCTTTTTATTGGGGATCTTGGGTACTCCTGCGAAAAATCTCTTGATTCCATCCCTGAGCTCTGAATCCTCCCACTTCTGTTCAATGGTATTTCGGGTAGAGGAAAAGTCCATTTTAAATGGTGGATTTGATGTAATATAATCAAACTGCTTTACCCCTGAACTCGGATCATGCGCTATTTTATAATGTGCCGGTGTTTCCAGTGTGTCTCCTTCAATAATATTATCCAAACTATTTGTGAGACCATTCAGCAGCATATTTGTCCTGAGAAATCTGGATGACTTGCCGGAAATATCCTGTGTGTAAACCTGTGCTTTATCTCCGAAGCTCCCTTTCCCTAACGCATTTGCAAGGTGAAGCACCAGTGAGCCAGAGCCTGCTGACGGGTCGTATACATCATATATCTTATCTTCTACCGGTGACATCTCTGCCAGAATTTTTGCAATAATAGCAGAAATCGCCTGCGGCGTGAAATACTCCGCGTATACGCCGCTGGCAACGTTATAGTCCTTTATCAGATGCTCAAAGACAGCGCTATAGAAATCAAAGTTATTCTTAAAAGCTTCTCCGAAGTCAAACTTGTCCTGACTGATAATACCAAAGATATTCTTAGCAAAATTATTTCTCCTGGACGCTTCTACATTCTCAGTCACTCTGGTAAACAGTGGCTTTCTTCCGCCATCCGCCGTATCAATGCTAAATTCTTCATTCGCCGGATAATTGGAAATCCTCTCTAACGCATTATCAAAAAGCTTATAAAAATTATTGTTCCCGACTTTATTAATCAAGCATTCAATTGTATCTTCATATTTAAAAGCTACGTCCTGTGGATAGGTATCATAAAATCCGGCCAGCATATTTTCATCCTGTAAAATTTTTTCCGTACTCATGTCCATATCATTTGCAAAATCTTTCATATTGGCCATGAATTTATCATTCAGGAATTTATAAAGGAAAACAGAAGTGATCACAACCTCTTCACCTGCCTGATTGGATAATCCGTTCGTCTGGCAAAGTCCTTTCATTTCATCAATCATCTGTTTTATTTTGTTTTCTAATGCAAAAATATCCGACATTGTAATTCTCCTTACTTAAATAACTGTATATTTGTATATAAATCATTCAGTAACTGTGCATAAAATCCTTTTATTTTCTCGTATAACTTTTCTTTCAAAAGCGGCTTTGTAGCCTTTGATTTTATGGAATCGGTAAAGTTCTTTCTTCCCTGAACCGTTACAATTTCTTTATCTAAAGCATCCTCTATAGCATTATAAATAATCACCAATGTTTGCTCTATCTCTGACTTATCGGTCGGATAGGTTTCTATGGCGTCTTGGTAGGTTTTCACAAAAGCATAATTTCCGCCGTAAATCTTCGATAACCGCTCATTTTCATAGTTGATATTTCTTGCTCTTTCAAGAGCTTCCAAAAGTTCATCGGTGATGGAATCCAGATCGTTCAAGTCTGAAATGGATAAATCATTGAAAATCTTCTGCAAAAGCTCATCCAGTTTTCTGATTTTAATATCGCCTTTATTTTTGTTCTTCTTTATCTCATTTTGAATATCCCTGACAACCTTTGAAAATCTCTGAAATTTAGGATTATCCTGCGTCATCTGCCCCAGATCCATAATGATGATTTTCACTTTTATAAATTCATATAGAATCTCCACTACTTCTTCATTGGAAATAACGTCCATCATATCAACGGTATTTTGAGAAAGATTTATAAAATCAATTCTTTCCTGTGTTGATCTCAGGAGCTTCTTATTCTTATCGGAATCAATCTGTGCCGCATAGTCCATTGCTCTTGAAAGAATAAATTCTGTCTGGCACTCTTTGATACCGTTTAAAAGTCTCCTGATTTTAAGCAGTGTTTCTTTATTGTAAAAAGTAAGCTGCTTTGAAAAACGCTCCAAATTATCCGTAGAAATAATATCTTCTAACTCATCTACATACTTGTGATATTTCCTGTTGATGTCCTCTTTATCAACAACCAGGCCGGCAAGAGAACCTTCATTTTCCCCGTTCTCATTGAGGTCTGCTTCCAGTTCCTTTATATAGGCTTCTATCGTCTTATCATACTCCTGTTCTATATCCACAAAGTCAACGATATATCCGTATTTATAGATTTTTCCATTTGGAGATTTATAGGGTCTGTTTACTCTGGAAATCGTCTGCAAAAGCGACTGCGCATGTGGCCCTCGTAAAAGATACATCTTTTTAAGGCGCTTCACATCATAGCCCGTGGTAAGCATAAAGTTCACGACTAAAATATCTGGAGCAAGTGTCTCTCTAAAGTCCACTTGATTATTATGATTTATCTTCTTTTGCTTCGGATCATCCGTATCTGTGATAACAAGTCCGGTATTCAGCTTGGAATTGTCTTTGAACCACTGATGCACCTTTTTCGCCTGTGGATTTGTCCTGCAAACAATCATGCCGCCAATAGATGTATCTGTGTTCTGAAGCCTGAAATTGATAAAATCCCTTTCAATAAAAGCTCCCAGGGCTTTTACATAGGCATCTGATTCATACACATCTTTCTCGTCAAGCTGTCTGTCCTCTATTTCCAGATTCTTTTTGATTTCTGATTTAGCTACAGTATCAATATTTTCTTTTTTAATTCTAAGTGTATATCCATCAGCTACTGACTTATCATAAAAGTATTTGTGAATATAGTCACCGAATTTCAAATTGGAACGCTCTTTCTTTGACAGAAGAGGTGTACCGGTAAGCGCAATATAAATGGCATCCAAATCACAGGTCATAAGATTTTTGAAAAACTCCCCTGTGGATGAATAACTTCTGTGAGCTTCATCGACAAAAAAGATTCTTTGTACCCTTGCCCTGTAATCATTTTTCGCTTCCGGCATCTTTCCCTCAAATTTCTGGATGTTCACCACACAAATCTCACCAATAGCTTTACTGCCTGCATTCGTTGAAAGCGTCTTGTTCAGCTCTTTTGTAAAATCCGCCTTGTCCTCACAATTTACCGTTTTCAGTCCTCTGTTGGCAAACTCAATACTGGCTTGTGTAAGCAGATCAAGCCTGTCCACTACAAAGAAAAATCTGGTGCTGGTATCTTTCTTATCATAATAGTCCCTGATAACGCGGTTAGAGAAAGCTGCTATAGCTGTTTTCCCGGAGCCTTGTGTATGCCAGATAATGCCGCCCCTGCCGCCCGATTCTAAGCGTTCAATGATTTTTCTGGCAGCAAAAAACTGAGGATAACGCATAATGTGCTTCTCTGGAATCTGGCTACTTATAAACATAATTCCATACTGCAGGAAATACAAAAATCTTTCCTTATCGAATACAGAAGTCACAAAGCGATTACATGGGGTCGTTGTCTTTAAGTTCTCAGCAAACTCCGGCGTATCCGTTTCCGCTGGCTGATAACCGCAGTCTCTCATTACATATTTGATTGTATCCATATCAATATCTTTGTAGGGATAGGTGATATGATACTGCTCATTATCTTCCCTAAAAAACGAAAACCTGGTATTATTTCCGTTTGGTGTTGTATAGAATGAACCCGCCTTCACATCCTCGGCATCGTCATCTTCTTCGTACTCCATATTATTAGAAAAAGAGACAACCTGAATCAGATTGAAAAATTTCCTATAGTCTGGATTCTGCAACCTCTTATTTATCATCCTGTCAAATTCTTTCTGTATGCCGCCATCATTATTTGGCTTTTTTACTTCCAGAAATGCCAGTGGCATACCGTTAAGCAAAATATTGATATCCGGTCTGAAGGAGCCTTCTTCTGTTCCCTCTACCACGCCAAATGACAGTTCATCCACAACTGCAAAATCATTCTTGGTAATATCCTCAAAATCAATCAACTTCACCTTGTCTTTAGGATCTATGAGCCAATTATAAAATTCTTTTCCCAAATCGTTATTTTTTAGGACATTGTGAATGTCTGTAATAATGCTCTTAATCTCATCATAAGAAAACTTTCTGTCATTGATTGCTTCAAGCGCAGGTTTAAACCTGTTTACAAAAATCTTTGTATTGAAATCTATATCAATATCATCTGTCTTCAGCGACTGATAGTTATAGTTGAGCCTTAATAATTGAATCGTAGCTGGTATCTTCACTCTGGTATCTTCATTAAATACTGACATCTATTCTATCTCTCCTATCTTATCTTCCAGTTTTTCCATATCCTGTATCATGATAACCGCCTTTTTCATCAGCTCATAATTAATATAAATTTATATATCTATTATAGTTTAAGGCCATGTTTCAGGCAATCTATTTCCCCGCCCTTATATCAAAAAGGGACCGTCGTCCCGGGATTTTTCATCGCCAGGGCGCCAGTCCTTTTCCTCATATTCACACAGTCAAATGATCTTTGTCCTGCTATTCCACATCCTGCAGTGCCGCATAATCCTCTTCTCCTGTTCGGATTTTGACGACTCTGGCCACATTGTATACAAATATCTTGCCGTCTCCGATGTGCCCTGTATAAAGGGCTTTCTTAGCTGCTTCCACTACAGTCTCCACCGGTATCTTGCTGACTACCACTTCTATCTTCACCTTGGGCAGCAGGGTAGCGTCCATCTCCACGCCACGGTACATTTCTCCTGCGCCTTTCTGGATACCGCAGCCCATGACCTGTGTTACCGTCATGCCAGTAACGCCCAGCTGATTCATAGCCTTTTTCAGCTTATCATACCGTTGCAGTTTGGCAATCACCGCTACCTTGTAGATACCGCTGTTTGTATCCGGCATCGCTACAACAGGTACGGCTGCCGCTCTCTGTACTTCGGAAGCGCTGTCATAGTCATCCGTTCCCAGATCTGTATTCTCATTGATTTCCATTGTCATGGAGTTGGAAACATCCATAATGCTGAAGCCCGAATAAGCGGAAGCCAGGCCATGCTCTTTTGCATCCAGACCGACGATCTCTTCCTCTTCCGTTACCCGCAGACCCACACATGCCTTGATAATCAGAAAAGCGATCGTGATCGTCACAGCCGTCCACAGCGCCACTGCGGCGAAACCGGTCAGCTGAATTCCCAGCTGTGTGAAACCTCCTCCATAGAAAAGACCTGTAATACTGTCATTTCCCGGAGCTGTCGTCGTAGCAAACAGTCCCACTGCAATCGTTCCCCAGATACCATTCAGGCAATGTACCGCAACGGCGCCCACCGGATCATCCACCCGCAGCTTATAATCCAGAAACCAGACACCGAACACTACCAGTAATCCCGAAACCGCTCCGATGATGACTGCACCAAGACAGTCCGTCACATCACAGGGCGCCGTAATCGCCACAAGCCCGGCCAGAGAAGCATTCAGACACATGGACACATCCGGTTTGCCATATTTGATCCAAGTAAAGATCATGCAGACTACCGTAGCAATGGCGGGGGCCACTGTTGTTGTCAGCGTTATGGAAGCCAGCTGCTCCACACTAGTGGCAGCCGCACCGTTGAATCCATACCAGCCAAGCCACAGAATAAATACGCCGAGGCATCCTATGGGCAGGTTATGTCCGGGAAATGCGTTCACTTTCGTAATCTTTCCTTCTTTGCCTCTGCTGAATTTGCCGATACGGGGACCCAGTATGGCAGCTCCGATCAGAGCGGAGATACCGCCTACCATATGAATGGCACAGGAACCTGCGAAATCATGGAATCCCATTTGGGACAGCCATCCGCCTCCCCAGATCCAATGCGCTTCGATGGGATAAATCACAGCGGAAATCACAGCCGAATAAATACAATAGGATAAAAATTTCGTCCGCTCCGCCATGGCACCCGACACAATCGTCGCAGTGGTAGCACAGAATACCAGATTAAATACAAAATTTGACCAGTCGAACTGTGCATAATCTGTAAAAATCGTAAAACCCGGTCTGCCGATCAGTCCCATCATATCCTCTCCCAGCAGCAGACTGAACCCGATCAGGATAAAAACAACAGTCCCGATACAAAAATCCATCAGGTTTTTCATCAGAATATTACCCGTATTCTTGGCTCTCGTAAAACCGGCTTCCACCATAGCGAAGCCTGCCTGCATCCAAAACACAAGTGCGGCTCCAATCAGAAACCAGACACCAAACACCTCGCTGTTTACAACGCTTATCATTTCTTCTGTCATAATTTTTCCTCCTCAATGGTTTTGGAGCTACTGCAGGTCACTCCCTCTGTGCCGGCCAATGTATAAAAGAGAATTGCGCATATTATTTTTCTTCTACAGGTAATTGCAAAGCAATCTCCTGTGGAAGAAAAGAAAAGGCGCTGCGGATATTCCACAGCGCCTTCGCTTTTATAGCCGTTAGTTTATCACCGGCTTCTTTGAATGTCAATTGTTGTTATTGCTAAATTATTTTAAATAATTTGTAAAATTTTGTAAATTATTTCTATCCTACCACCTGATACCCCTTATCTTCCACAGTTTTCTTCAAGACATCATCTGCCACTTCCTGCTCCATGGACACCACAGCCGTTCCTGCCTCATGGCTGACTGTCGCAGCTGTCACTCCTTCCAGTTCCTCCAGAGCCTTCTTTACCGTTGCCTCACAGTGAGGACACATCATCCCTTCGATTTTCATTGTTTTTTCCATTCTGTTTTCCTCCTTTTCACTATCATTCTGATCTTTTTTTGCTCTCTTTTCCTGTATCCTTCTGTCCCTGCTTCCGTCATATATTCGCAACAGATTCAATCGCAGTGCGTTCGTCACCACACAGAAGCTGGACAGACTCATTGCCGCTGCCGCAAACATGGGATTTAATTTCCAGCCAAATATCGGTATCCAGACACCCGCCGCCAGCGGAATTCCGATTACATTATAGAAAAATGCCCAAAACAGATTTTCATGGATATTTCTCAGTGCGGCACGGCTCAGCCGGATCGCCGCCGGGACATCCAAAAGTCTGCTCTTCATCAATACCACATCTGCCGCATCTATGGCGACATCCGTTCCTGCCCCAATGGCAATACCGATATCCGCTCTTGTCAACGCAGGAGCATCATTGATACCGTCTCCTACCATAGCAGTCCTGCCCTGCTCTTTCAGTCGACGGATCACGCTTTCCTTCCCCTCGGGAAGTACACCGGCGATCACTTCATCCACGCCTGCCTGTCTGCCGATAGCCTTTGCCGTCCGCTCATTGTCTCCGGTCAGCATAACCACACGTATGCCCATATTCTGCAGCTCACGGATGGCACGGGGACTGTCTTCCTTGATGACATCCGCCACAGCAATGATTCCCAGAAATCTTTCCCCTTTTGCAAAATACAGAGGAGTCTTCCCTTCTCCTGCCAGAGAATCCGCCAGTTCTACTGTCTTATCTGACAAATATGTCACTTTTTTAATAAAGGATTCGTTTCCTCCTGACAGCACAGTTCCATTCAGGACAGCTGTCAGTCCATTTCCCGGAAGTGCCCGGAACTCCGTAACTTCTTCTGCCGCAAGCCCTTCCGCTTCCGCTTTTTGCAAAACAGCTTTTGCCAGAGGATGTTCACTCTTTCGTTCCAGTATATAAGCAAGCCGCAAAAGCTCCGATTCGCTGACTCCTTCAGCCGGTATCATATCTGTCACTTCCGGCACACCGGCAGTAATCGTTCCGGTCTTATCCAGGGCTATCATCGTCACTTTGCCTGCTTCTTCCAGAGACACAGCCGATTTAAATAAAATGCCATTCTTTGCCCCCACACCGTTGCCCACCATAATCGCCACCGGCGTCGCCAATCCCAGGGCGCAGGGACAGCTTATCACCAATACGGAAATTCCTCTTGCCAGAGCAAATCCGATCCCCTCACCTGCCAGCATCCATCCCACTATCGTAACAAGCGCTATGACGATTACCGCCGGCACAAAAATGCCGGATACCTTATCTGCCACTTTCGCAATGGGCGCCTTCGTGGCGGCAGCATCACTGACCATCTGAATGATCTGGGACAGTGTGGTATCCTCTCCCACCCGGGTAGCTTCGCACCGAAGAAATCCCGACTGATTTACCGTAGCCGCCGAAACCATATCTCCCGTTTCCTTATCCACCGGGATGCTTTCCCCTGTCAGAGCAGATTCGTTCACTGCACTGCTGCCCTCTGTGACAATACCGTCTACCGGTATATTCTCTCCCGGACGGACGACGAAAATATCTCCTTTTTTGACCTGTTCCACCGGTACTTCCCGTTCTTTTTCCCCGTCCAGAATAACGGCTGTTTTAGGCGCCAGTTTCATCAGGCCTTTCAGCGCGTCCGTCGTCTTCCCTTTAGACCTGGCCTCCAGCATCTTTCCTACCGTAATCAATGTCAATATCATTGCCGCCGACTCAAAATAAAACTCATCCATCAGAGCCATAACTGCCCCCATGTCGCCTCTCACCTGAGCGTCTGACATGGCAAACAGGGCATACGTACTGTACACAAAAGCGGCGCCTGCGCCAAGAGCTACCAGTGTATCCATATTGGGCGCCCCATGAAGCACACTTTTACATCCACTTATAAAAAATTTCTGATTGATCACCATGACAATCCCGGTCAGCAATAACTGCAGCAGACCAAGGGCCACATGATTTTTCGCAAAGAAAGAGGGAACCGGCCAGTTCCACATCATATGTCCCATGGAAAAATACATCAGTACAAGCAAAAATCCAATTGAACTGTATAGTCTCTTTTTCAACTCAGGAGTATCTCTGTCTCTGAGCAGGTCCTCCTTTTCATCTGTACGGCTCCCCTGTGCTTCTTTTCCTTTTTCTTCCTTCGGAGACGCCCCATAGCCTGCATTTTCCACAGCAGCGATCACCGCCTCCGGCGATACTTCTCCCTCTACTCCCATGGAATTTGTCAACAGACTGACCGAACAGGATGTCACTCCCGATACTTTGGACACCGCCTTTTCCACCCGGGTACTGCAAGCTGCACAACTCATTCCCGTCACTGTATACTGTTTCATCGATACCTCCTTTTGTCAGGATTTACCACTATTATCAGTGTATCCATCCATACGATTCTTTATCACGCTTCCCTTTCGCTCATTTCATCATCTTCTGCAACGTCATAATCAATTCCTCGATCGTCTCTTCCTTGCCTTCCCGCATATCCCTCGCCACACAGGAGCGGATATGGTTTTCCAGCAGTTCTTTGTTAAAAGCATTGAGCGCGGCATTCACGGCGGATACCTGTATCAGAATATCGGTACAATAAACATCTCTTTCCACCATCCCCCGGATACCTCTCACCTGTCCTTCGATTCGGTTCAGCCTGTTAATCAGACTTTTATATTCTGCCTCCGACCGTTCTTTTGTTTTATGACAGCATTGGTTTTCCATCCTTTTCTCCTTCTTCGCACATAGTATCCATCATTGTCCCCAGCGAACATAGGCATTCGATGAGATACACAATTAAATTTCTACAAAAAATAATATACCCTATAGGGGTATATGTCAAGTGAAAAAATACCCCGACCGGGAATTCCGATCCGGAAATCCACGGGCGGGGCAGCCGTAACTTCGAAATACTATCACAGTTCGTCAACGATTCTCCTGCAGATAGCATAACCTGTTATAAATCAGATTCATTTTTATTTCCATATAGTTCTTCTCCACCAAGTCTGTGAACTTCTCGCAGGCAGCATCACTCAGATCGCTTTCATGTTTAAAATCTTTTTTAATGATACTACAGCTATAGCAATTAGAAACATAGAAATCAGCCAACCGGTCGAGCATCTTCAGTATTTTCAGCATATCTTTTTCTTCTATTTCAAATTGCTGACAGGTTTTCAGAAAATCCTTATTGACTCTCACCACATAATTTTCAAAGGCAAGAGTCAGAAAGTTACATGCAACTTCACTGCTTCTCTCATCGATTTCCCGCAGCCCTGCCAGAGAACGATAATATTCCAACGTATCATTCGCATACTTTATCACATCATCCAGCCACGCATATTCTAATATTTCACTTTTCAATCCCTTTCTACACGCATCCAGCGTCATCCTTTTCAGAAAAGTTCTTAACGTTCCCACTGCATTGAACCACAATTCACCGTGTTCATCAGTGCTACTGATATTATAGCCATCCTCCTTTAACTTTTCCCAGTCGATCTTACATTGCTCCAAAGAATTCAGATATTGCTTTAATTTTTCCAATATTTCATCCATTGATAAATTACCCCCACATTTTTATCTTGTCATCGGTTTTTATAAAATAACAACTAAATATCTTGCTGCCTGGTTCTGATCTTTCTTTTGTGTTTTCCAATCCGGTTTTTGTTTCCAGTCTTGGTAACACATGAAGTTTACTCTGATAAATCGGACTGTCTGAATTCTTATTCAAAAACGTCTCCCTTTTATCCGCTTCACTGTCCTTTAAATATTCTTCTACATAACGCCTTCCTTCCAGCGTCAGTTCATAATAAGTACATTTTCCATAGGCATACTTGTTGATACTTCCGGTGGGCTCCAGTAATTTTATTAATTCGTTCAGGTATGTTTTCCTGATTCCGATCTTATCTGATAAATCTTTGTGCCTAATATCAGGATTTCTGTATATCAGTAAAAGTATTTCTTTGATATAATTTCTGGAGGCACACAAACCCGTCAAAGTCTGTCTGTTTTCATCTTTTCCAAATAAGAAAGACAACAGTTTTTCCAATGTTTTTATAATGCCATTAAATTCTCCTATCAGGAGCGCAAGAGAAAAATACTTTTTCTTCTTTTTTTCTTCTATAAAGTCCGAAAAGAGATTACGATACCTGTCGCCTATCAATAAATACTGTTTTAGTTCATCTTTCTTTTTTCTTTCAAAGCAACGTATCGTTTCATATAGCAATTCATCATCAATCTGTTTCAGCAAAGCATTGGCATGCTCCTCCTCTGCTTCCTCTCCCAAATACATTTTTAACTCATCAAAATATTTCTTTTGTAAAATCATATAGCTCCCTCCTTCCAGACATTTCTACTCCGACAATGGAATTTCACAAACAAACAGGCAATTTTCCTTACATGTTTTTTTATCACATCTGTTTTGCCTTTCGATAGACATACTGCCGATACTGTCGGTTAATTTCCCCGAAAACTGCAAATAACCAATATCCTTAAAATTGCTTTTTTTCGCATCTTCCAGATGCATTGCTCCACAACAGTTGAGCCAAATGACACCACAGTCATACTGCCTGCATTCCCCCATGACCTGCCGGAAATCAAAGTTTCCGGTAGAAAAGGAAGGTACTATAATAAGTGTCGCTTTTAATACATCAAGTATCATACGACGATACTCTTTTTGCATAAAATCCTCATTCGTATGATCTTCCAGAAGCCGAATTATTTCAGCCATAAAATCATAAAATTTTGTGTATATATTCATCTTTCTCCTAAAGTGAGTATCTTAACTATAACATTTATCTCCATCTATTTCAATCATTTAGTTCAGTTATTGTTCAGTTCCTCTTCCCCAGCGACAACGGCAGCTCCAATCCATTCGCCGTCAACAATGCTTCATCTGTCAGAATGTCTTCTGTTCTGCCCTCCCTGATAATTTTTCCTCCCGCCAGCAGGATTGTCCTCTCACATGTATCCAGAATCATATCCAGATCATGAGAAGCGATAATTTTCGTTCCTTCCATCTCCCCTATGATCTGAATCAGATTTTTCCTGTTCCTCGGGTCCAATGCGATAGAAGGCTCATCCAGCAGGATGATCTCCGGTGTAAGGGAAAGTACCGTGGCAATGGCCGCCAGCTTCTTCTGTCCCCCACTCATCCGATATATCTGTCTGTCTTTCAGATATCCGATATGTACCTGTTCCAGCGCCGCCATGACCCGCCTGTCCACTTCTTCCTCATCATAACCATAATTGCGGGGACCGAATGCCACATCCTCATATACGGTGGAGAGAAACAGCTGACTTTCCGAATCCTGGAACACATAGCCGGTCTTCGCCCGTATCTGCCGCAAGTGTTTCTTTTCCACAGGCAGGCCGCCCATTTCCGCCTGTCCCCGATATTTCCCCAAAAGACCCACCAATATTTTCAGGAGTGTGGATTTCCCGGCGCCGTTGGCGCCGATCAGTCCAATCGTTTCGGATGGTTCCACCGAAAAACTCACATCAGACAGCACTTCTCTGTTTCCATCATAGGCATATGATAACTGTTCCACTCTGATCTCCGACATACTGGCGTTTTCACTCCTTTTTCACAAAAATCCGTCCTGTAAATGATTGTTTTTATCAGGATGTCCAAAAATCATAAAATGGCAAGGGGCACCCTTATAAAAACAGTTTTCCCACCAATGCAAACACCGGCACGCTGCGCAGCAGAGCAAACAGGGCAAGCCACCCTGCCATATACAAAACACTGATTGTCCATCCAGCTTTTCTCTCTGTCATTTCATACAGAAACTCTCCGTCATATCCCCGCAGCAACATACTGTCATATATCTGTAAAGCCCGATCCATACTTCTGAGCAAAAGCAGCCCCGGAAAATCCCCCCAGGCTCTTATGTGAATGCCCCTGTGCCGGAAAGAACGCAGCTCATAGGCCTGCATCATCCGCTGTGCCTCTTTCAGCAGGACAATAAGATACCGGTATGTCAGCAGCAATACCGTTACCATCATCCTGGGCACCTTCAATTTTCGCAGCGCCATACAGAGGCGGTCTATCCCCACCGTAAGCAGCAGAAAATAGGCCCCATACACGGCAAAGGCCCCTTTTAGAAATAAAGTTACGAAAGACAGCATTCCCCCTGTTATCGGTATGCCGCCAAGAAACATTATGACATTTCTGTCATAAAATATGTTGGCAATCCCCAACAACAAAAGGACTGCAAAAATATATTTTAACCGGGAAAATCCTTTCCACAGAGAGATCTCCTCCCAGATACCTGTCACAATTAAATACAGAGACATACTGAGCAGTCCTGCTATATTGTATTTGTCAAAGGATACTGTCACTCCGAGAAAACCGATGCATACGATCAGGCGTGCCACAGGAGTCAGCCTGCTTCGCGATTTACGCCTGCCAGATTCTGCATCCGCTTCATGCAGCGCTGTTATCGCTGTCTGCAGTCTGTCCATGTCACCGCCTCTTTCTGAAAAATCGCAATGCGTAACAGCAGATAACACACAGACCAATTACGGTAATACCGCCGATAACCCCGGAGAAAGAAGTTCCCACAGCAGATCCGCTCTCCCGGAAGCCATAATCGGGAAACAACGCCGCAGCCTCCTGCACATCGGCCGCCGCTTCATATATATCTCCCGAAGCAGAAATTTCCTCTCTGCCGGTAGTTCGCTCGATCGACCACTCCAGCCCGTCCGGGTAGGCAGAAGCAGCCTGAGACAACAGACCGCCAATCACAAGAGCGCTCACCGCCAACACCCCCACTGTCTGCCAGGCAGAGAGCCGGGCCGCTTTTTTCCTGTAGGCTGTCTGCTCTCTTTCTCCACTGCCTCCTGCCTTTTCCATCGCTGTCCGTCCGTTGTATCCCCATAAAAGCTCTGGCCTCATCTCATACAAAAAGAGTAAGACAGCCGCTGTGATGCCCCCTTCCACAAGACCGATAGCAAGATGTATCGGCTGCATCGCTGCCAGGAAAATTCCCGGGGGCAGCTGTGTTACACCGGATATCATCGTCTCCAGCACCACCGAAAAAGCGCCCAGCTGCAAAGTCAGGATACATCCCACAAAGGAAGCCGCTATCACTTTTTTCCTGGACATCCCCCTCTTCATCGTACATTTCCAGATAAGCAGCCCCCCGATAAAGCAGCCATAGAATGCCATATTCCATATGTTAGCGCCAAGCGCTAACAGACCGCCGTCCGCAAACAGAAGGCACTGTACCAGCAACACACCTATCATCGTCAGAAACCCTGCCTCCGGCCCAAGTACGGCTGACATAAGTACCCCGCCGCACAGATGCCCCGAAGAGCCCGTCCCCGGTATCGTAAAGTTAATCATCTGCGCCGCAAACACAAAGGCGCCCATAACACCCATGACCGGTATTTTCTCCGGCTCTTCCAGTCCTTTTATCTTTTTCACAGAGTAACACATCGCCGCACCGGAACAGGCATACATTCCGCCAGCTACTGCAGGTGTGATCAAAGCGTCTGCCATATGCATAATAATTTCTCCTTTTTAACGTTTTATAATTCCCGCCTCTTTTACCAGTTCGTATGCTTCTCCAAAAGACAGCCCGCTCTCTTTACAAATAGCGACAACACTGTCATATTCAGGATATCTCCTCTCTCCCCTGGATGATCTACAGACCTTCACTGTCGCTTTCCCGTAGGGAGTCCCTACAGTGATCTGCTCTCTTGCCAGTACACTTCGCTCCATCTCTGACCGTCGGATACCGATCGTAGTCGTTTCCGAGAAAATAATCTGCTCCATTCGCTCTATCGCTTCTCTGGTACAGATCACATTGAGCTGCCATGCAGGTCTGTTCTTTTTCATATAGACCGGTATATAGTGTACATCCCTGGCACCCGCTTCCAGGAGCTTCTCCATGACATACCCCAGCATCTCTCCTGTGCTGTCATCGATATTCGTCTCCAGCTTATAGATCGTATCTCTCTGGAATGTCTCCTTTTCATCAACTGCTTTTTCTATGATCATCGCCCGCAGAATGCTGGGACACTCATAACTGCGCTTTCCTGCACCCATTCCCACTTTTCGAATCGTAAATTCCCCGGGAAGTCTGTCCCCTGTCCTGACGGCGGCCACGATCGCCGCCCCTGTAGGCGTCACAAACTCACCCTTTGCATCCAGCAACTCCGTCCGTATCCGATAGGCAGATAAAATATTGGCAACTGCAGGCACCGGTATCGGCAGAATACCGTGCTGACATCTGACTGTCCCTTTGCCCTCACACAGACTGGGCACAATGACTTCCTCGATCCCCAGATTATCCAGACAGACTGCTGCCGACACAATGTCAACAACAGAGTCCACTGCACCCACTTCATGAAAATGTACCTCTTCTACAGGTACGTTGTGCGCCTTCCCTTCAGATTCTGCAAGAATCTCAAAAATTTTTTCTCCGATCTGTCTCGCCCGCTTTGTCATCTGGCATGCCGCCAGTATCTCTCTGATCTCGGCCATCCCTCTGTGCTCATGATGATGTCCATGCCCGTGACTGTGCTCATGACTGTGCCCGTGCAGATATTCCATATCATGATCATGATTCTCATGCTCATGATCCAATATGACCCGGAAGTCACAGCAGTCGATACCCGCCTTTTTTACCCGTCCGATTTCCACAGAAAATCCATTCACCGGAATACTCTTCAGTACCTCCTGCAGAACTTCCTGGCTGGCTCCCAGATCCAGCAGTGCAGCCACTGTCATATCTCCGCTTATTCCTGCATTGCACTCCAAATATAATGTTTTTGCCATATTTTATCCTTTCCTACCCTCAGTGGACAATGTCTTTTGCCTCTGGTCCTCATTGTCCTTATTCACAGCACCTCATTCATACTGCCCGTGCGATATCCCTGCAAATCCAGAGTCACATAAGAAAACCCATACTGCTTCAGACTCGTTACCAGTCTTTCCCGCACATCTTCCTCCATCAACCTGTCAAACTGGGATGGTTCCACCTCTATCCGGGCCATCCTGCCGTGGATACGCACCCGGAACTGCCGAAAGCCCAGTTCCAGCAAAAGCTGCTCTGCCTTATCTACCATGGACAGCTTTTCTTCCGTAATCTGCTCCCCATAGACAAAGCGGGAAGCAAGACAGGCATAAGACCGCTTGTCCCATGTAGAGAGCCCCATCATTCTGGAAAGCCGCCTGATATCTTCCTTCGTCATCCGGGCATACCGCAGCGGGTTTGTGATGCCCAGCTCCGCCACGGCAGTCATACCCGGTCTGTAATCCCCTTCATCATCCACATTCGAGCCTTCCGCTACTGCTGCCAGCCCTGCCTTCGAAGCGATCTTCAATATTTCCTCAAACAGATATTTCTTACACAGATAACACCTGTTCTTTGGATTACTGCAAAACGCTTCTGTCTTCAGTTGTTCCGCATCAAAAATAAAATGCCGGATATTTTCCTTCCGGCAGAACTCCTTTGCCTCTTCCAGCTCCCTCTCCGGAAAGAGACAGGATCTGGCCGTTACCGCCACCGCTTTCTCTCCCAGCACATCATGGGCAGTTTTTAACAAAAAAGCCGAATCCACACCCCCGGAAAAGGCCACTGCCACACTGTCCAGTCCTTCCAGATACTTCTTTAACATTTCCAGCTTTCTCATTACCGGTTCTGTCATCCGCTGTTATCCGTCCTTTCCTGTTTCTCTGCCCCTTTTGTCTGTTCAGACATTCTGTTTTTTTCATATCCTTTTACTGCCAGCCGGTTGATCTGTGTCGCCAGATATCCCGCCCCATAACCATTGTCTATATTTACTGTGGCAACTCCGTTGGCACAGGAATTGATCATCGTAAGAAGAGCCGACAGGCCGTGCATATTGGCACCGTACCCTACAGAAGTAGGCACGGCGATCACCGGATTGCTCACGAGCCCGCCTATGACGCTGGCCAGTGCCCCTTCCATGCCCGCTACTGCAATGACACAGTTCGCCTCCTGGATTTCATCCAGCCTGGAGAGCAGCCTGTGAAGCCCACTGACACCTACGTCATAAATTCGCTCCACACGGCTGCCGAAATACTCTGCCGTCTGGGCCGCCTCTTCCGCCACCGGCACATCCGCTGTCCCCGCGGTACATACTGTGATCTTCCCGATTCGCTCTTTACCCGGTTTTTCTATTTTTAAAATCCGGGAGACTCTGTCATAACTAACCCCCGGCAATACGCCCCTTATTATTTCAGACTGGCGCTCATCTGCCCTCGTCCCAAATACTTCGCCATTTTTTTCATACATTCTTTTATAGATAGAGACAAGAAAATCATCCATTTTCCCACTGCAATAAATGACTTCAGGAAACCCGGAACGTATTTCCCTATGGGAGTCCAGTTTGGCATATCCCAGCTCTTCAAAAGGCTCTCTTTTGAAATATCGTTCCGCTTCTTTTACTGAGAGCTGACCGTTTTTCACCTGTTCTAAAATATTCCTCGCTTCCATCCAGGATTTTCCTTTCTGTCAGATTTTTTCATAGAGCCAATAATAGCCCTCAAAAACTCCAAATTCCCTTTCTCTTTGAAAGACCGGAGTAAGCGTAGTTGCAAACCAGTCCTCTATCGCCTCTCTCGTCTTCCCTTCCTTTCCGATCTGTGCATTCACATCGCTTTGCAGCATCATAAACCGGATAAATTCCTCTTTTGTAAATCCCCATTTCAAATAAAAAGAAGTCTGCTTCACCGTCCGAAATCCATAGGACGTCACATCTTCATCGCTCCACCAGGGCATTTCCTTCTTCCCTGACGCCACTGGAAAATTTTTTCTGTAGCTGTCATGCCACCACAGAGAATAAACATCGTTTTCCACCATCCGGTCTGAAATCCAGAAATCATAGAGAAATAAAATCCCCCTCTTTTCCAGTACCCTTCCCGCACTTATCAGAAAAGCATTTCTGTCCGTCCAGTTTATCATACCGGCCCCGCTTATGATATCCACAGATACATCAGGAAATGGAATTGCTTCTCCACTGCCTTTCCTGAAAGCATAGCCAGGCTCTGTATACAGCGTCTTTGCTTCCTCGATCATTTCACCGGAAATATCGATTCCGGTTACTTCGTTGCAAAGCGCCTTCAGTGCTCTTGTAGACAGACCGGCGCCGCAGCCCACATCCAGACCGTTTTGAAATATTCTGGAACCAATACATTCTTTTTTCACCATATCTATGACCTGAGTATGCAAAAAGGGTCTGTCTTTCGCATACCCTTTCGCAATTCTCCGGTCATCAAAAAATCTACCGTCCATCTGTTATTTCCTTTAAAAATCAGGTATCAAAAGCCTTTTTTCTCCTGGCTTCTGACACCCAAATCTTTACTTTCCACTAAAGGAGAAATACTTCCATCTCCTTCTGGAGACCGTCCGCTATCTGTCTCAGCTCTCCTGCCGTCTGTGCAATCCGTGACATATGCTCACCTACCTCTGTTACAGAAGCGGAAGTTTCCTCGGTCCCCGCCGCATTCTCTTCTGCAAGAGATGTGAGATTCTGCACGATATCCACCACACTGATTCGGGTACTGTCTATTTTCTCCATCTTCTCTGCAATACTGCGGATTCCCTCTATTGTCTTCGCAATGCCTTCATGCATTTCTGCAAACCGGTCCTTTGTTGTACCTACATTTTCATTCTGATCTTCCATGACCTGTTTGACTTCCGCCATCGTCTGTACTGCCTTCTCCGAATCAGACATCAGCAATGCTATAATCTGGCCGATCTGCTTTGCAGATTCATTGGATTCTTCTGCAAGTTTCTGAATCTGTTCCGCCACAACGGCAAATCCTCTGCCCTGTTCCCCGGCTCTGGCAGCCTCGATTGCCGCATTCAGCGACAGCAGATTTGTCTCTTCCGCAATGGATGTAATCAAGGTGATTGCTGCTTTAATCTTAATTACAGATTCATTCGTAGTATTGGTCTGTTCATAGATCAAATCGATCGCCTCTTGGGCTTTCCGATTTACTTCGTTCATCGTATCCAGTGTTTCTGCCGCCACCTCACTGGATGTATACATACTCTCCGCAGTCCTGTGAAGGTCTTCCATCTCCAGATTGTTTTCTTCGATCATGCTTCCCATCAGAACGATATTTTCTGTCGCCTTCTGGGTCTCTTCCGCCTGGGCAGTGGCCCCTTCCGCCATATCCTGTACAGCCTGATCCACCTGCTCCACTGCACTGGAAATCGAATCTGTATCTCCGTTCAGCATATGAGCCGTCTCCATTACTGTACCACTGTGTTCTTCGATCCTGCCAATGACCCCGGAAAGCTGCTCCCGCAAAATATCAACCGCACGGCTTATGGCACCGATCTCATCTTTTCTGGCACTCAGTTTTCTCTGGCTCTGATCCGCCCTGAAATCCAGCCCTGCGAACTTCATCGTAATCTCTGCAATACGGCGCAGCGGCCTGATCATAATATCGCAGAGTAAAAAAGCAACGAACATACAGATGAACATCGTAATACCGCCCCAGAAAACACTGGTCCAGATGATTTCATCCGATGACTTCATGCTGCCGCCGGAAGATTTCATGGCAGCATCTTCATCTGCTGTTATGACAAATATGTAAGAACCGTCCTCCATCGTACTGTATGCCGCATATTTCTTATCTCCGTTATACTCATACTTGACAGAAACGGTTTCCTTCGGAATATTCCCCGACTGTATCTGTGCTACAGCCCCATTCACCGCTTCATTTTCCACTGGATTACCGATTTTGTCCGCTGTCGGGTGATAACACATGATTCCGTTGCTGTCCACGATGTAGGCATAGGAACCATCCAGATCCATAATATTTACACCGCCTACCATCTCTTCCCAGAAGGCTGTATCCGGCTGCTTTCCTTCCTTTTCCAGATCCGAAACCCGGATATTCATTGTCTTTCCATAGGAATTCGCCAGATCATCCATATAGCATACTACCATATCCTTAAACTGCTTCCTGGACATGCTGCTAAAAATGAAAATTTGCAACATACTTACGATCACGATCGCCGCCATACTCATCATAAGAATCCTGGCACGGATCGACCAAATCGGCGATATCTTCATTTCTGCCATATAATTGCCTGCCCCTGTTTTTTCCCGACTTTTAATCTGTTCCTCTCTGCCCGCCTTGCTCATACCTATCTCTCCCACGTATTTTTAATCAAAATATTGTACAGAAATCTCTGCACAAAAACAAATGTGGATATCAACAGATTGGTATCCAACATCTTATTTTATATTATATACGCTTTTCCACCTTTCCTCAATCCTGTTTTTCCAGCTTATGTATATATTTGCCAAATTTTCTATGAAACAGAATTTTTATTCACAGGGAAACTTCATCCCCCACTCTCTTCGGATATCATCCATCAGTTCCATAACCCGCAATGTCTCACTGTGAGGCATTTCTCTGCATTCCGTCTTCCCCGCTTCTATCGCCTCTATACAGGCAAGAACTTCATACTCATAACCATTGATCTGTTCCGGGACATGGTAGGAGGCAGTCATCTTCCTGTCCAGGTCAAATACACGGATTTCTTCACAATTATTAATATTCTGTACTTCGAGATACCCTTTCTCACCGTTGATCACACCCTGCCGATCGGTCTGCGCCAACATATTACTGTGCAGAACCGCCATAACGCCGCTGGAAAATGTCAGCGTAATGCTGTTTGTCCAGTCTATCCCAAGAGGCGACATAACCGCGCAGGAAGTTACTTTTTCCACTGACTCATGAAATACCATCATGGCAAAATTAATAGGATAAACCCCCAGGTCCAGAAGAGCTCCTCCTGCAAGCTCCGGTTTTTGCAGACGTTCCACATGGGGCAATACGTAGCCAAGATTTGCAGTCAGTGACGTCACCTTGCCGATAACGCCGCTTTCCACGAGATCATCAATCATCTTTCTGCTTGGCATATATCTCGTCCAGATCGCCTCCGTCAGGAGCAGTCCTTTTTCCTCTGCCATCTCGATCAGTTCCCGGGCCTGTATGGCATTGACTGTAAATGCCTTTTCTACAAGCACATGCTTTCCATGCTCCAGACACATTTTTGTGTGCACATAATGATGAGAATGAGGAGAAGCCACATAGACAAGCTCTACTTCAGGGTCTTCCAGCATTTCTTCATAAGAACCATATGCCCTGGTAAATCCCCATTTCTCTGCAAACGCCTTTGCCCTGGACAATTCCCGGCAGGCCACTGCATATTTCTCTATTTTATCAATACCTGATATCGCCTCCGCCATGCAGTTGGCGATATTTCCCGCTGCTAAAATTGCAAATTTCATTTCCGACTCCTTTTCTTCTGTCACAGAGTATCATCTGTCTGCCAAGCCGCATACTCTCTTTTCTGCCTTCTCTGATGTCCTTCTGCCGTTTGGCACACTGCCTTTCTGATCTATCCTCCCAGCGTCACGTCCTGCCTTCCATACCAGACGAGCGCCCGTTCCAAATCCTGTGCTTCAAAATCAGGCCACAGCTTCTCTTCCACATAAAAATCCGCATAGACAGTCTGTATCGGCAAAAATCCCGAAAGCCGCCGCATACCGCCCCACCGGATGACAAGATCAATACGGGAAACCTCTCTGGAATGAGGTTTCCCGTCTTTCTGTATTTGAGCCAGATCCCACTGCCAGCCATAGTTCACGAGGAAATTTACCCGGATACCTCCTTCTCCCACCTTTGTCCGCTCCGTATAGGGCAGAAGCTCCCGTGGAAAACACTTGGACTCCCTGTTACCCAGAACGAGCAGCTCGGCTCCGTCAGCTGCCAGAAGCTCCACTGCCTCTACACAGGCCCGGCTGAATGCTGCAAGCTGCTCTCCCGGTCTTTTACAGTTATCCATCGTAAATCCATAATATGTGATCTCTCTGATGCCTTCTGCTTTTGCCAACTGTAAAAGCTGCAGACCCGGCTTCAGTCCAAAGGCATAACCATCCTGCTTTTCCATCCCATGAGCCAACGCCCAACGACGGTTCCCATCCGGGATGATTCCGATATGTTCCGGTCTTTTCTTTTTCATCGTTATCACCTACGGATGAGTATTACCCTTTCCCTGATATATTATGTGCCCCTCCTACAGACATCTCTGCCTCTTTCTCGTGTCACATAGCACCTATCCAGGCAGACTTTCCCATCAGACAGACTCTATCTTTTCCAGAAACATGTCATTGACCGGTGTGGCAATACCATGTTTTCTCCCAAGACGGCAGATCGTCCCGGCGAAAAGTGCCACTTCTGTTTTCCTGCCAGCCTTACTGTCCTGCCGCATGGAAGGCTCACCGTCCGGGTCCAGCGTATCGATTACACCCACCCAATTTTCCAGATCTGTTTCAGACAGGCCTACCCCTTCCGCATTTGCCACGAGAATCGTTTCCCGCATGGCACTTTTCATCATTTCCCGTTCTTTTCCTTCCTGCTGCACACTGCGGTAAGTACCCCGACAGAGAGAAACGGTCTGATTTACCCCCACATTGCAAAGAAGTTTTCCCCACATAGCGTGCTCCATATCTTCCGGGCAGCAGTGGGCAAATCCGGTTTCTTCAAAAAACGCTCTGACGGCAGACAGATTCTCTGCTCTTCCATTATGTAATATGCCAATGGCTAGTTCTCCACGGCTATTGCATATAGCTGCATTTCCTTCTTTCAGGGCCGCCATTTTCTGTGCGATACAGTGTACTACCTTTTCCATACCAAACCTGTTCCCAAGATCCTCTTCGCTCTGGATCCCATTGAGTACAGAAATCAGAATCGTATCTTTCCCTACCAGATGTGCCACTTCTTCCATGGCCTCTTCCAGTGCTCCATATTTTACTGCAAACATCAGCAGCTGGGAGGGCCGACTCTCTTTGGCCGCGTCTGCATAGTTAAAATCACACCGTTCTCCGTTGAACGTAATCCCACTCTTTTGATATCTCTCGATTCTTTCTCCATCCGCCAGTACGCGCACCTGCTCCTTTCCCAACTTCTTCGTAAAAAAGTCCGCATACATGACACCAAGGGCGCCCAGTCCCACGATATCGATCGTCTGAATCTTCATCTGTCACCTCTTATTTGAAAATTAGAAAATAGTCCTTTCTTCGTCTCGCCCTCCTATGCTCTGCCAATTCCGTTACAGCTCTGTCAGCATAGCTACATTCACTTCATAGTGCAGGCTCTCTCCCGGCTGTAATATTGTCAGATCACCTGCTTCTCTCACTCTGTCCCGTCCATCCGGTGTGCAGTTACCGGGCTCCAGACCGAGCACATAGTCACGTACACCCATCATCTTCCACTCCGTGAAAAATTTCAGGCTGTCTGCATCAAATGTAATTTCCAGCCCCTGCTGAATATCCGGGTTATAGATGCTGGCTGCTCCTTTTTTATCAAAACTGTGATAGTAACACTGCTCCTCGAACTGTGGCTGCGGCGTGAGCATCTTATCCCATGTATCCAGATCTTCTGCCGCCCTGTCATTTCTCGGCATCACCTTGACAGAAGGAATCTTAACAATCGACTTTTCACTGAGAAGCGGATACCCCATATTCATGTGATACAGAATCATAGCCGGACACTCTTTGTCTCCCCGGTTTGTAATCGTATCTTTGACCGTTATTTTATTTTCTTCCAGAGAGCAGACGAGCGTCCGATTCAATACCATCTTATGAGAAAACAGTCTCTCGTCCGTCACCTTTGCATGAATACGAATTTCTTTTTCATCCATCTCCCAGTAGATATGCTCTGCCGGAATATTAGAGACTGTGCCATGCAGCGGAAGCTTCTCCCCATCGTCCTCACATGGAGAGCCCACTGCCGTCAAACCGCATGTAGTCAGAAAACCGCTGTAAAAAGATTTCAGAAACCCGTCTCCCACGCCGTCATAATAGGCAGGTGCCACATAGCCACAGGCACTGAAGTATCCCATATTGATACCTCTGAAGCTCAGTCTGGAAATATCCGCACACCTGTCTGCACAGACGGTAAACTCCAGCCCTTTTCCGTTCCTGACAAGCAAAAGCCGCATGCCGTCTCCCTTGCCTCCTACAAGCCGATGTTCTTCCACACCCCGCATCTGGCTCTCATGACCAATATATGCATTCATAAATTTCTCCTTTCCCACGGTATACGCCCTCATCTGCATACCCGTATCTTTCCTTTTTTTCATCTTCTCATATGAGAATAATCGTGTCAATTTTCAGATTATTCAAACAGTTCTGAAAAACGATGGTCAAACCATTTCCAGAAGTCTCTCATGCATACTGTTAGCCTGGGCAATAAAGGCGGCGCCAGCCATACTGTTGTTTCTTGTCTTTACCCGGATAATATTCAAATCAGACAGGAGATTGGTATGAATCAAACCCGTCAGCTTCTCCTTTGCCAGCTCAAATAACTCTGGAAAATCCATAATCATGGCACCACCTATTAATATGTAATTCGTATTGTACATATAGACAAGATTCCTGATCAACACAGCCAGATCTCCGGCAGTTTTATCAATCAATTTCACGGTCCAGTCCGTTTTGGAACGATACAGTTCATAGATCTGTTCTACCCTTGTAATATTATGACCCTCTTCCCTGCATTCTTCGATCAGACTGTTACGTGTCAGTGTCGTCTGTACACAGCCTCTCTGTCCACAGTCACACTTCCGCCCTTTCGGCTGTATGATCACATGCCCTACCTCCCCAAAGGCATTGTTATTTCCACGGGCTATCTTTCCCTGAAACATTGTGGCAGAGCCCACACCGGTTCCGATAGACAAGTAAGTCACATCTTCCTTTAAATATTTTTTCTCCTGGTGAACGAGGCTCATAATAGCCGCTTTTATATCATTTTCCATGAATATCGGCTTTTGAAATATATGTCCTGCCCGCTCTCCAAAATCGATATTACTCCAGCCAAACTGCGGCGCAAAATAAATGATATTTTTTTTATAATCAATATTACCAATACAGGAGATTCCCACAGACTCGATCTGCTCTTTTGCATAGGGAATTTCCAGACAGAGGAAACGGTACATGGAGCCAATCAGATTCAAAATTTCCTCCGGTTCGTAGGGGCGGTATTCCAGTGCAATCGTTCTGGAAGCAATAATCCTGTCCGAAAAATCCATAATACACATACTCACGTTGTCGGAGTCAATGGAGACACCTGCCGTAATCAGACCGTCATCATTTGCCTTCAGCCCTGTGCCTTTCCTTCCCACTCTGTCGGAATTAACATATGCCCCTTCCTTAACGAGACTCTCTGAAATCAGAATATCTACTATACGGGAAATACTGGTAGCGCTCATGTGTGTTATTTTCGCAATATCCGCCCGGGAAATATCAGCGTTATAATTGTCTTTTATAATCTTTAATACCAGCTTTGTATTATTGAACTTTATATTCTGTTGGTTTTGACTCTGCATGTTATCCTCACTGATTGACTGTATTGGGGCAATACCCCCCCCTAAAAAATCTAAACTGATGCCCATTCGGGCGAGATCTTGTTATTATATAATATTATGTGCTTCACAGTACGCATTCGATTTCACCTGATATGGTAACGAAAGAATCACAAGCACGTAGTGCGACAGACGCGTAGCGGCTGGATTCTTGAGTATATTATACCATGTCTGAATTATATCTGTCAGAAAAAAGAGTAAATTCTCGCAAAAAAGGCAATTGGATTTCTGAACAGTAAGAAGAACACAAATCCCGGCACCTTAACAGATCCCGGGATTTGTGTTCTTATGCTGTCTTTTTATCTGTCATTCACAGGCCAGGACGATGCTGGTATCTGCCATATATGGGAAAAATACGCAGCTCAGGTCTGAAAGAGGCAGTACCTCCTCAGGAAGCTTTATTCCCAGCTCACCCCTGATAAATTCCCTTCTGTTCAGGATTCTCTCCCAGCAGCTCGGAGACAGCTGTGCCACAGCATCTCTCAGTTCACTGTCCGCAATTACGAGTCCGTCTTCCATATGAGCACTCATAAACGGCTCTTTTTTCGTTACTGTATAATCGCACTGGAATGCCATACCTGACCGAACCGGAATATTGCTTCCACGATAGATAGGAGAATTGGTCCATTCATCTGTATGGGTCAGATGACCGGGATTTAAAGTACATCCCCAGGCCTCCAGTCCCAGTTCCCTGTCCACCATATCATAGATATCCCCGCAGGAGGTACCGATCTTCATCATTTCATACCAGGATACCACATTCTCAAAATAGGGAACGGCAAATTCGTCTACATAACCGGCTCTGTCCTCCGGCAGATCGGCCTTGTCCCTTATATACATACCACATTTATGTACAAGACTTCCCCGCAGACCATATCCCACTCCGGCGGGACTTCCATATTCCAGATGAGTCCATTCCGTAGGGCTGTTCAGTCCCAGCGCAACATTTTTCTCTCCAAAGTTGATATTGGGATGCATATTGCCGGGGCTGCCGGTAAACTGACACTGCATACCAGCTTCCACTTCCGTCATGCCCGGTTTCATCGTGCGCAGACAATTCAGGATACCTCTGGAGACTCTTGTGCCCGCAGCCTCAAAAATAACGATTTCTTTTGCAGATAGATGATGTTTCAACCCATACTCACAGTCGGCCATCAGCCCTGTGGCATTGACAAGAGCATCCTTCGGCACGATCTGGCACAGTGTCTCTACCATATAGTAAGGGAGATCCGTTACGATACCCTCTAATGTGTGCTTGGAACGGTCATAGGCTTTGAATCCGATAATGCCCACCTTTCCTCCCTGCCAGGAAATCTTCTCCCGGAAAATATCTGCAAGAGCAGAGCTCTTATCATTGGGCTGTCCCATCAGGCTCAGTGTCTGATAGAGTACCACGTCGATATCCAGGGGCACCTTCGGCACATATCCGATGCCTTCATTTCCCACTAATATAGAAGGTTTTCCCCCTTTTGGCAGGAGGAGTAGACTCTCTTCCCATCTGGGATCATAGCTTGTAAAATATTCGATATTGGAATAATGTTCTCTGTCGCCATATACGATGATCGTTTCGAGGTCCTTCGCCTGAGGCATATTCCAGAGACGTTCCAGCCTCTGCTCATAATCTTCCTTCCCGAGATGGGGAATCTCTTCCGGGCAGATGGGAATCGGCCGGTTCCACAGTTCGGGAGATACTTTTTTCTCTATAATTTTATGTTTCATAGTCTCTCTTCCTATTCTTTTTTTGTGATGTGCAGCGGATATACCGGCGGAATGATCTTATGGTATTCCAGATTTTCAATGAGCTGATGAGTTCCTCCCGGCGTGAGCGCCAGGATTGCCAGCTTCGCCAGTTTCCGCAATTCTGCAAACAGATAACCCTGTTTTACAACAATTACCTGATATTCTTCCAGATCAAGCCCGGCTCCTTCTGTAAAATGTCCTACTGAAATAAAGGAACCCGGACGGTCGATAATGACAAAGTCCACATTTGGGGTAGAAATGGTCACGGCAACGCCTGTGGCATCGTGTTCACATCCCATATAGCCAAGAAGTTTACCGATCTTTTTGATCGTGCCTGTCACCTGGACTGCCTTTGTATTTTCATCATAATCATGTCCTATCGACAGAGTGATCTCATCACCTTCTTTATGTTTTAAACATTCGGCAACTGCATTTTCATCCCAGATGGAAGTGACAAGTACCTTTCTGCCACGAAAATCTCTCAGTTTCAGATATTCTCTGAGGATAATGGTATGATCTCCCACAGCGCCTCCTGTTGTATTATCGCCGGAGTCTGACACATAGACCGGAGACTCAGGATACTGTACAGAGAATTTCACACCTTCATGGGGATCCATAGGGACCTGCTCAAACTCGAAGCTGTCTCTGAGACCGTACACATAGTCTGCCAGTTCCTGCGCAATTTTCGCACATTCCTGCGTATAACACTCTTCGGAAGGGGTGACGACAATATTGGAAGCCATTGTCTCACAGTCACACCAGACCATGCCGATACCGAGAGAGGCAACGGAAACTTCCTTTCTTTTTTCCAGTTCCCAGAGTCTCTCATAGATCTCTGACAGAGGCCATGTGGCCATTGTGGCTTTCTCAGGGTGGATAGCGTAAGGCATCCGTACGTACTGTGGTACTGTTCTTTTATTATTTTTAATACAGTCAATCACATGTCTGGCAACAGTCTGTTCTGTCACATCCTGATCTGTATGGGGAATCGTCCGGTAATTACGGATGACATTGACCATGGAGGCCAGCTTCGGATGGTTATTGGCATGGGCATCCAACGCCAGCCCGATTACAACCTCATCCCCCAATAGCCCTCGTATTCTCTTTATCAGGTCATATTCACCGGAACCGATTTCTTCCACTTCCAGACTTCCGTGCAGATGGAGCATTACACCATCCACATCCTGATTCTGCTCCAGCAGCTCTATGATCCTGTCTGAATAGAAATCATAGGCTTCCTTGGAACAGATACCGTTGGGGAGAGTGTTGGCATAGATCAGAGGAACGATCTCCACACCTTCTTCCTGAAATACGGATGTGGCAAACATTCTGTCTATAACGCTCTGCCCTTCTTCATATACAAAATCCTCTTTCCTCACCATGGAAGGATTAAAGGAGTTTGCCTCATGATAAAACATACCTTCTGCTATTTTCATAGTTCTTACCTCATATTTCTGTTTCATAATCGCTTCTTACTTTTTGTTACTTATTTTTTAATTTAAACTTAAATTTGGCTTTATTTGTGTAAAGATCCAGGCAGACTGCAAAGAGAAGGATAATCCCTTTGATTACCATCTGTAAATAGGACGAAATATTCATAAGACTCATTACATTGTCAATGGCTGTCAGAATCAACACACCACTTACACATCCCGTAATACTTCCTGCACCGCCGCTCATGCTGACACCGCCGATACATGCGGCAGCTACTGCATCCAGTTCCAGCAAATTGCCGCCGGTAGAAGCTGCGCCGCCCAGTCTCGCCGTGAGTACGATACCACCGATTCCATACATGAGACCTTCATACAGATAAGAGCGGAAAACAATACCTTCCAGGTTGATACCTGCCAGGCGGGAGGCTTCTTTGTTTCCGCCGATCAGGAATATTTTACGGCCAAACGCCGTCTTTGTAGAGATAATATAGGACATAAATGCTATCAGGCTGGCAATCACCGCAGCCATGGGAATTCCCTTATATCCGTAAAATACCCAGACGGCTACAACACCGACAATCACCGCAAGCAATAAGTTTTCTATCAGGTGTCCCTTTGTCCCGTAATATTTCCCCATCTTTTTATAGTTACGCAGATTCACAAATGCAAACACTGCAAAAATGACCGCAATAACAATGACGGACACCATGGGCGGAATAAAGCTTTCACTGATAGCTGTAAATCCCTTCGGCATAGGACCGATGGTGGCGCAGTCTGTCATAACATATCCGGTACCTCGAAAGATCTGCTGTGCTGCCAGTGTAACGATAAACGCCGGAAGCCCCACTTTACCGATGAAAAATCCGTTCAGTGCCCCCATGAGAACACCTACTACGATAGTGACGGCAATAGCGGGAACAATCCCCCAGCCCGCCTTCACAATCAGAAGTGCGCAGATAACACCGGACAGGTAAACGCCCGCACCGCCGCTTAAATCAATATTGGTTTCTATCAACAGAAGCATCAGACTCGATGTAAGTATCATCAGTACCGATGCCTGCTTCAACAGCATCGTCAGGTTTCTCTGTGAAAAAAATGCGTGATTTGTCAATTGATTGAACAGGCAGAGCATCAGAATCAGCGCTATGCAGGTAGCTGCCCGTTTTATAATATGTTTCTTTGTTTTATCCATCTAAGGCCTCCTCATCCCCGTCTTTACTTCCAACAGTAGCTTCCCATAAAATCTGGTTCTTATCTGCACTCTTTCCATCCGTAATATTGACTACCTTGCCATGTCTCATTGTCAGTATGCGGTCAGATATTCCCATAACTTCAGAAAGGTCAGATGAAATGAACAAAATGGATTTTCCCTTTTTGGCTAATTCATCCATAATATAATAGATCTGGGTCTTTGCCTCCACATCGATCCCCTGGGTCGCCTCATCCAGAATCAGAATTTCAGATTCTGCTGCAATCCATCTGCCAAGTACACATTTCTGAGCGTTGCCGCCGCTCATATTACGTACCAGTGTCTCCGGGGAAGGGGTCTTTATGGCCAGCCTCTTAATGACGTCGGCAATCACATCCCGTTCTTTGTCCTTATCCAGGAAACCCAGTTTGGACAGATATTCCAGTGAGGACATGGTAATGTTACGACCTACGCTGGCAATGTCCACAACGCCCTGCTTTTTCCGGTCTTCCGGCAGATATCCTATTTTATACCGGTTTGCCTTTCCGGGAGAAGTTACATAGATGGGCTTTCCTTTCAATTCCTGTTCACAGGTCACCTCTCCGTTAAAGCCTCCGATAATCGCCAGTGCAGTCTCACTCCGCCCGGCCCCTACCAGGCCATACATAGAGAGAATCTCGCCCCTGCGCAGATCGAAGGATACATGATCCACAATCTTTTTGTCTGGAACTTTCTGATCCATAATCGTTACATTTTTGACAGAAAGAATGACTTCTCCAGGTGTCCTGTCATGAGCCGGATAGACTTCGTCCACTTTACGTCCTACCATAAGAGATACAATACGCTTCTCATCCATATCTACATTGGGCGCTGTCCCCACGATATGCCCGTCTCTCATAACGGTAATGATATCCGATATCTCCTTTACTTCTTCCAGACGGTGAGAAATATAGATGCAGGCAATCCCCCTCCTTTTCAGTTCCTTTGTCTTGGCAAACAGAATCTTGCATTCTTTATCCGACAGTGTGGCAGTCGGTTCATCCAAAAGAAGCACCTTCACATCATTGTACATGGCTCTCGCAATGACAAGCAGCTGTTTCTGGGCAATACCGATTTCCTTTACCTTTGTCTGCGGCTCCACATCCAACCCGAAATCTTCGATAATCTTCTGAGATTCCTCATACATCTTGTGATAATCGATGAATCCTCTTCGCATCGGGTATTTGTTCATGAAAAGATTCTCAGCCACACTCAGTTCTTCCAGCATATTCAGATCCTGGGGAATCATAACGATTCCCTTGCTCTGGGCATCCAATATCGTCTTGAACTCACACGTCTCACCTGCCAGCTCAATCGTCCCGGTGAAAGTATTGTGGGCATATACGCCTGCCAACATTTTCATCAGTGTGGATTTCCCTGCACCGTTTCCTCCTACGATCGAATGAATCTCTCCTCCGAATATTTCCAGATTCGCTTCCGACACTGCTTTTACTCCGGGAAATTCTTTTGTCAGATTATGTATCCTGAGTATTGCATTTTGTCTTTCTTCACTCATATATTTTGTTCTCCATACCTGTTGTCCTCAGGGATTGCACGGCAATTCCCTGATCGATTTATTGTAAAATCTCAAGTTTACATGAATGTTTAGGAGAAATGCCGCAGAAGCACATCCTGCGGCATTTTATCTTTCCTCAATTACTCTTCACTCTGAATCTCTTCCATTGTAATCCAGCCTTCAGGAGCAATTTCTGTCGCCCATTCCTCAATATTGTCTTTTGTTACGCCTACGATCGGGACAAACTTTTTAGGCACCTGATACTCACCGTTGTCCACCATCTCGTCATACGCCACTTCTTCCCCTTTTACAAGAGCGATCGCTGCCTTGGCTGCTTCTGTTGCGCATACATCGATCTCTGTCCAGATATCCAGGCCGATATAACCTTTGTTGACTGCCTGCATTGCTGCCACTTCACAGTCCATGCCTGTCAGGAATACCTTTCCTGCCAGCCCCGCAGACTCCAGTGCGGGAAGGATACCCAGTGACAGTACGTCTGCCGTACAAACGATAGCCTGGATGTCGTCATTGTTTGCGGATAATGCATTTTCTGCATATTTCAATGCTTTTTCTGCACTGTAACTTTCACAATACTGCTCTAAAACCACTTCTACATCAGGATAATCTGCCAGTATTTCGTCATATCCTTCTTTCATACCCAGTACAACGCTGGAGGTAGGCTCGCCGTGAATAATGGCAATCTTACCTTTACCGCCGATAGCGTCCATCGCTGCCTGCATCTGGATACGGCCCGCTTCTACATTATCTCTGTCCAGATAAGCATCCAAAGGCGCGTCCAGCACAAAGTTGTCATAACATACTACCGGAATGCCTTCGGCCTTGATCTTCTCTACTGTAGAAGACATGTTGGAAGAAACTGCGATCAGAATCATCGCGTCTACACCCTGGGTAATCAGATTGTCCACCTGGTTTTCCTGTTTCGTCTGATCATAGTTAGCCCACTGCACCAGTGCTTTTCCACCAGCTGCTTCAATCGTTTCTACCATGAACTTCTCATCATAGTGCCACCTTGCCCCATTCTCATTTGCAAAAGCGATACCTATCGTAAATTCTTCTCCGTCTGCAGCAGGTGCCTCTTCTTCTGCCGCTGCTTCTTCTGCGGGCGCTGCCTCATCGGCACCGGTCTCTTCTGCCGCACTGTCCTGGCTGGCAGGTTTCTCTGATGATGCATTGTTGTTTCCTGAGGATCCACAGGCAGTCAATGTGGCTACCATGGATGCAATCAATAATAATGCTACAAGTTTTTTCATTCGTTTCCCTCCATAAAATTTGTTTGTAGTATCTATAAAAAGAGTATTTCCTCTTCTTATCACTCTCTAAACATTCCGTGCGCCTGCACATCCTGTTCTTCCACTGTTTTCTCTGCATTGCTTTTCTCTGCTTCTCTCTCCTGTGTCCCGGATTATCCTTCAGAAACCGCCAGCATCTTCATAGCCTTCTCATGGTTTAAAATATATGGTCTGAAATATCCTGCCGTGTTGGACAACGGTAATACGTCAGGATGCAGTGGAATATTTAACTTTTCTGTCATATATACCCGTCTGGCCTGCATGCGCTCCCACACTTTCGGGTACTGTTCTTTTAACTGCTTTCTCAAGGATGCGTCGGCGATTACAATACCGTCCTCTGCATTGGCTCCTTTGCATCCTTTTCTGCTCAAAATGATGTCCATCTGTAACATTTCTCCAC
This sequence comes from uncultured Lachnospiraceae bacterium, assembly GCA_910587635.1. Taxonomy (GTDB): domain Bacteria; phylum Bacillota; class Clostridia; order Lachnospirales; family Lachnospiraceae; genus VSOB01. Next base: position 254,318 of record CAJUNB010000018.1, on the reverse strand, counting down.
TCTCCAGAATGATATCACTGCCAGGATAAACGGGAGAGGACAACCATTCCTCTTCCCCGGTAAGATGCCCCGGATTCAATGTCCATCCATACGTGGATTTCGGAACGCATTGTTCGATTAAATCATACAGTTCTCCTGCCTTCTTACCCACACATATGGAAGAATACCATGTGGCAGCAGCAGCAAAATAGGGTTTCACCATTTCCTCCACATACTCTTTATCTTCTTTTCGCAGGTCTTGTGGCCCATTCGCCATTACGGCCTTCCTCGATGTCAGACCGCCGCACAGACCGACTGTGGCACTGATAGCATCTCCTGTACATATCTTTCTGTCTCTCGGCTGTACAACGGCATTTTGAAATCTGTCTTCTCCGGCACAGATCGTCTGTACTGTGACCGGCTGTCCAAAAGCTGCCAGCCCCTCCGCGATGTCCATTTCTGTCATTTCTGCCGCTGCCCTGTTCAGTGTGTGAAACACTCTGCTGGAAGCGAGAGATGCGCCATATTCAAAATAGGCGATCTCATTGGCATTTACCTTCGTTCTGACTCCATAGCCGGGATGGATAAAAATATCCGTTGCATTTCTGATCTGCCCTTTTTCCGTAACCAGCTTCTTAAGCCCATCTACTATATAGAAAGGCACATCATAGAGCTGTTTTGTATCCTCTGTAGAGCCTGTGAACATCTTCCACCCTGCAACACCCAAATGGCTTTCCGGTACAATTCCCACTCTGCCAAGTATTTCAGCAAATGCCACCTCTGTCATTGGCTGATTGGGCAGGGAAAAATGGGGTGTATGTACCGCTTCTGCCATGATACGGCTATGAGCTGCCATTCCAAGCATTTCATTCCCAAGCATCAGATAATTCTGTCCAGATCTGTGGACAATCAACAGAGCCTCTTCAAACCGGGGCGCAAAACCGCAGAGATATTTGAAATTTCCATAGTGTTCTCTGTCCGCGTAGATCACCAATGTGTCCAGACTCTCCCATTCCATGGCACTATATACCTTTTTCATTCTTTCCCGGATTGTCTCATCTGTGATATCCACCGGCTCATTGACAAACAGGTCTTCCGGCATTTCCACTTCTGTATAAATAATGTCTTTTGCTGTAATAAGCATTTTGTATCCTCTTTTCTATCCTGCCCGCTTTTCTCATATTTATTTCTGCGAGCATCTCTGTCCGTCATCGCTTTCGCCATAACATATTGTCTGCCACCATTTCCCGCCATCTAGGCATCGATAATCATCTTTGCGGCACCATAGATACCGGCATCATTGCCGAGAGAAGCCAGCCTGATCTGCGTCTCTTCTTTCGTCAGATAGTGATTTGCCACATAATGTTTCTGAATCACATCTATGAGCAGCTGTCCTGCCTTGGCCATGCCACCGCCTATGAGAAAAATATCCGGGTCTATGATGTGGGCTGCTATCGCCAGTCCCCTGGCCAGATGCCCCATACAATAGTCCAATGTTTTCATTGCAATGGCATCTCCCTCTTTTGCAGCATCAGTCAAATCTGCACCGTCAAAATCTTCTTTTTCCCGAAGCACGGACGGCCGCTTATCCTCCTGCAAAAATTTTCTGGCATAGTGTAAAATACCCGGTACGGAAGCGATCTGATTCAGATGCCCCGTCCCGCCACAGGAACAATGCTCTGTCTCCAGCGGGTCTACCATGAAATGTCCGATCTCTCCAGCAATGCCATGTCGGCCGCTTACAATTTTCCCATCTATGACAATGCCGCTTCCCACTCCTGTACCCAGAGTGACAAGAAGCAGATTCCGCCTCCCCTGTCCGCTTCCCTGCCACATTTCACCCAGGGCGGCAATATTGGCATCATTTCCAATCCTGACAATAAGTCCCGGCATCCTCTTTTCCATCTCTTTACCAGGATAAATATCTTTAATTCCCAGATTCACACAGTTCCTGACAAAAGAACGATTGTCGACCGGTGCCGGGAACCCGCATCCGATTCCAAGAACACATTGAGAAGACACCGATTTCTCCTGCATCTTATTTTTTATTTCACTGGCGATATCATCAAAGATCAGCCGTCCATTGTCCTCCATCCTCGTAGGTATGAGCCACTTCGACAAAAGCCTGCCGTCCTCCTGGAACATCCCCAACTTAATATCTGTCCCACCGATATCTGCCCCAAATACTACATTCATAATTCACCTTATTTCTATTTATTTCTCCAATGAAGTTATAAATATAATAATACAATCTTCGTTAAAAAGCAACATGAATTTTCTTTTTTTTAATTATTTTTTTACACTTTTAACAGGGAATACTTTATCGAAACAGAGTAGATGAGAAAATAGCGTCTGTTTTTGTGCAGTTTTCAGGCAGGAAAGCCTGTCCTGAAAAGGCAACTGCAAAAGTTCCGGTCATCCTACAACTCTACGCCGCCTCTCGCCCTTATTCCTTTTTCATAGGGATGTCTGATACATGCAATTTCTGAAATATAATCGCTCGCTTCCAGCAGTCTCTCTGAGGGGCCCCTGCCTGTCAACACAATTTCCACAGCTTCTCCCTTCCCATAGTCCAGTATCCGTTCCAATAGTCGCTCATCGAGCACCTGAAATCTGCACCCATGAGTGATCTCATCCAAGACAACGAAATCCGCTTCTTTTCTCTCCAGCGCTTTCAGGATTTCTTTTAATATACGATTATGAATCTCCGTCAGCCGTTCCTTTTCCCTTTCCGTCATACGGGTATAGAAAGGAAACTCTTCGCCGCTGCGCAGTACCCGTATCCCGGCCAGCTCATTCAGCACTTTGATTTCTCCGCTTTCCTGCCCCTTCATAAATTGGGCAAATATGGCCTTTCGGCCCCGGCCGACTGCCCTGACTGCTGCTCCTGTGGCTGCCGTTGTTTTGCCTTTACCATCTCCACAGTAGAGTTGTATCATTTCTCCTCTCCTTTTTCCACTACGCCAAATATCCTCTGATAGCCGTAGCTGTAATTTTCCGATTTTCGGAAGGCCTCCTCGTCTTTTCTGTGTACACTTCTTTTCCGGTATTCACATTCCATCCTGCCACAGCCGTTGCAGACGCTGCATTCTCCCTTCCTTTCTCCTAAAATGCCAAGAAACACTACGCTCTTTTTTGGCTGCAGCGTATATACTTCATTATAAACGATAGAGGACGCTTTTCCCTCTGACAATTCCTGTAAAATTTCTTTCACCGTCTCTATGGGCATCTCCGAACCGGGAAACCGATATTCGTTCAGGTATAGTCCCGTCTCCTGCCATATCAATGCGCCCAGCTTTTCATATGCCTTCTCCAATAACGTATTTCCAATGCATTCCAATATATAGTTTTCCCACACTGCCCCCACCTCACTGTAGAGTTCCTGCAGGCGGTCAATTCCCGCCCCCAGTGTTACAGCGCAGGCGCAGACATCGGTAAAAGGCATGTGCAGGGAAGCCAATTTACCGTTCTGTAGCAGCCGATACACTGCCTCTGTCCGAAGCAGAGGGAGCACCGTCCGATATAACGCTTCTATCTGTGGCAGGGCTTCTCCGTCAAAATGATATCGTCCCGCCATCTCGTTTAGTTCTTTTGGGGTTAATGCGATCTGAAATGTTTGCTTTTTCATCTAACTCGTCTGCTTTCAACTGATCTTTTTTACTTGTTGACTGCTCCCTTCCTATCTATTATATGCACGTTATAATAAATAGCAAGCGCTTCCCCACTTGCAGTCGATGTGGCCTGACACAAAAATTCCGCTTGCATGCCCATCGCACACAAGCGGACTATCAATCCACATTTTATATTAGCATCTCTGCCATAAAAATACGGCCTGCTCTGCAGATTTCGAATATTCCCTTTACGCTTTCAGCGCCCGCATGGCATTCAGAATCGCAATCACCGCCACGCCCACATCACCGAACACTGCCGCCCACATAGAAGCGACACCACAGGCTGCCAGTATGAGAATCAGCACTTTGACACCGATAGCAAATACTGTATTCTGCTTTACGATGGTAAGAGTCCTGCGGGAGATCTCTATAGCCCTGGCGATCTTGGACGGTTCATCTGTCATGATGACAATGTCCGCAGCTTCGATCGCCGCATCGCTGCCGAGTCCGCCCATGGCAATGCCGATATCGGAACGGGCCAGTACCGGCGCATCGTTCATACCGTCTCCCACGAATACAAGCTTGCCTCCTGCGGATTTTTTCTGAAGTAACTCTTCCATTTTGTCCACTTTATCACCGGGAAGCAGCTCCGCATATACCCTTTCAATGCCGATTTCCTTTGCCACCGCCTCCGCTGTTTCCTTCCTGTCCCCGGTCAGCATAACGGTCTCTGTGATGCCGCACATCTTCAGTTTCTGAACAGCTTCTTTCGCGTCGGCCCTGATCTCATCCGCAATGACAATATACCCCAGATACTTTCCATCACAGGCTGTATAGACTACCGTACCCACCTCTTGTGCCTGGACGCAGGATATCCCGTTTTGCTCCATATGCCGCAAATTACCGGCCACAATCTTTTTTCCGTCAATAATTGCAATGACGCCAAACCCGGCCAAATCTTCCAGATCAGATATTCTGCTTCTGTCAATTTCCTTTCCATAAGCCTGCAACAATGACCGGGAAATGGGATGATTAGAACCGCTTTCCGCACAGGCAGTCAGCTCCAGAAGTTTCTCTTCTGCGCCCTTTTCCTCTACTGCAGGCACAATCCGGCTCACTGCAAAATTCCCTTTCGTCAAAGTACCTGTTTTGTCCATGACCAGAATCTCCGCCCTGGAAAGCGCCTCCAGATAATTGCTTCCTTTGATCAGGACCCCTGCTTTGCTGGCACCGCCCAGACCTCCAAAAAAGCTGAGAGGTATAGAGATCACAAGCGCACAGGGACAGGATACTACGAGAAATGACAAGGCTCTGTAGATCCATATATTCCAGTCTCCGCCAGACAGTACCGGAGGAACCACTGCCAGCAGCAGGGCAAGCACTACTACAACAGGCGTATAATATCTGGCAAATTTAGAAATAAAATTTTCACTCTCCGATTTCCGGCTGCTCGCGTTTTCCACCAGTTCCAAAATCTTGGACACAGTAGATTCCCCAAACCCTTTTGTAACCCGCACCTCTATGACCCCGGACTGATTGACACAGCCACTGATGACCGTATCCCCTTCCCCGGCTTCCCGGGGCAGGCTTTCTCCCGTCAGCGCCATCGTATCCAGCATCGTCGTTCCTTTTTCCACGGTGCCGTCCAGCGGAATCCTCTCGCCCGGTTTCACGACGATCAATTCTCCCGGCTTTACTTCTTCAGGTGATACTGCCTCCGGCTCTGTCCCCCTTAAGACATTGGCGTAATCCGGCCGGATGTCCATCAGTTCCCGAATGGATCTGCGGGATTTATGAACTGCATAGGCCTGGAACCATTCCCCTACCTGATAAAACAGCATGACAGCACAGCCCTCAGGATATTCTCCTACAAGGAAAGCTCCCACCGTGGCAATGGTCATCAGGAAATTCTCATCAAATACATGGCCTCTTGTAATATTCATGGCCGCTTTCTTTATTACATCTCCGCCACTCACAAGAAAGGCCGCCAGAAAGACGATAAGTCCCAGATTGGGGTATATACTGCCCCATGCCTGCTCTATGAGGACTGCTCCCGCAAACAGAATCCCTCCTGCCAGTATCCGGTACAGCCTCTTTTTTAATTTTTTAGTCACCACCGATCACCTCTATTTCTCCACCACTGTTACGTCCGGCTCATATTTTTTCACGATCTTTTTCACGGCTTTTGTCAGAGAACCGGCCTGGGCATCTGCAATATCCACCACAAGTTTCTGTGTCAGAAGTGTCACTGTACTCTTTGTCACTCCATCCAGCTTCGCCACTTCTCCCTCAATCAGCCCTGCACAATGCGCACAATCCAAATCTTCCAATATATATGTTTTAATCATTTTCATTTCCTCTCTTTCTAAAATAAATTCGTAATATCCTATTTTTGTCTGCTATTCCTCAATATGTTCCATCCCCTGACTCAATATCATGGAAATATGGCTGTCAGACAGAGAATAAAATACTGTCTTTCCTACCCGTCTGTTCTTTACGAGAGCCATCTGCTTTAAAGTCCTGAGCTGATGGGATATGGCAGACTGGGTCATATCCAACACCTGCGCCAGATCGCAGACACACATTTCCGAGCAGAGCAGGGCATACAGGATACGGACTCTCGTCACATCACCGAATACTTTAAAAAACGAAGCCAGGTCACTCAGTTTTCCCTCTTCCGGTATTTCATTCAGAATCCGGTTTTTCAACGCTTCATGCACATGAAGGCATTCACACTGTTCTATCGTTACGTTCTCTTCCTGCAAATAATCATCTCCTTCTGCTATACTTTTATATATGAATAGATGTTCATATGTTCATTATATCAATTATATTGATTTTGTCAAGAAAATATTTTATTTTGAATCAAAATCAGATACCTGGCACGAAACATAAGAATTTATTTTGTTTGACGACGATTTTTTCCTATCAGACTTTTGAGAAAGAGAAATTCCGGTGTACGCCGGTAAACGGCCAAAAAGACTATGTTCGGAACACAGAGGCATATCACTCCTTTTACAAAAAAGCCCAAAACAGTCCCTCCTGTTCCCCCGCACAGTATCCCTGTCAAAATTCCCGCAAAAACTGTCACAAGCAGACGAAGGAAATAGTGTCTGAAATACTCACTGCAGCTCTGCTTCAGGCCATATCGGTAGAGCCCTGTCGGTTCAATCCAGAAAGGAAATGCCACCGTACTGATCAGTGTACCGGCAACAATGCCCAGAATCCCCCATCTCTTTGCCAGTATCACAGAGACGATCAGATTGGCCAGGGCCTCCAGAATCGCTTTGTAGCGCTCGTCCCAGAACAATCCCATGGCACTCCTCGTATTTGCTACCGGAATGCGCATACCAGTCACATAAAAGTTCACCACGATCAGAAATACTACCGGTCTGGGTAACAGATAACCTCCCCCCCAGCCAGATATGAATAAAAGGATCGTAGAGCCAGAACAGGCAGATACTCATCCAGCCCAGCAGCCAGGCTGCGAAAAAGTTGAGACGACGAAAGGCCTCTTGTTTTTGTACTTTCGTTTCAGTGGCATTCAGTTTTCCCATGACAGGTGTGATACCACTGAACAATGCATTGATCACAACATTTAAAAATCCCCGTATCATCATATAATTGGAGTACAGCCCGGTGGTTACAATACCAACGAACTTTGCAATCAAGAAATTGTCTGTGCCAAATACCGCCACTGAGCCGATACGATGAAGGATCATGGCGCTCACATTCCGCCGGATGTCCTGCAGGATTGTTCCGGGCAACGGAGATACCTTTTTTTCCTTCAGATAAGGATATCGCTTGTCCGCCTTGATAGAAATAACGATATTCTGTATCAGCGTAGCTCCAATAGAAAGATACAGATAATATACATAATTTCCGGTCAGCATCAGTGTCACGATCTGAACCACAGTAGCAAATAATGTCACTATGGCCCGTATCATACCATCTATATATTTTTTCTGATATACATATAAAAGAGTGGATTTATAAGTGAAAAGATAAGAAACGCTGGCATTTACCACGTTCAGAATATAGATCAGAGAGATGTTTGGAATATCTGCTGGCATTTCTCTGACAAAAAAAGGCAGAAAAGGAGTCAACGACACTCCCACCGCCAGGACAACAAGGCTGACTCCCTGATAGATACGCCGGTACAGCCGAATCAGAGATTTTATCAGCTCTCTGTCCTCCCGGGCAACAGGTCCATAGAGACTGTATGTAATGGAAACACCAAAACCCAGCTCCGCCAGAGAAAGCATGGAAAGAATATCTGTAAAAAGTCCGTTGAGACCCAGATATTCTTTTCCCAGAAGGAGTACGAATACCCGCCGGGATACAAACTTGAGTCCGGCCAACACAAGCTCACTGAGCACCGTAAATTTTACATTTTTTGCCGTACTTTCTCCGCTATCCGCTCTCCTCATCAGATTCCATCACTCCGTTCCCCTGGCCGATCTTATGTCCCTGTCCCCTGTCCTTTCTTTGTCTGATCCCACTTTGCCTGCAACACTTTCATCCCCTGAAAGGTGATGGCCAGAACCCGGAAAACCGTTATGTCCAGATACAACGACAACTGCGCTGTCATACTTTTAAACGACGGACAATGCCTTAAAACAGACAGGCTGAAATGACGCCGGACACTCTCCTGAAACCTTTTCAGATACGGTAAGAGCTCTCCCTCTGCCGTCCTCGCTTCCAGAGCTTCCATAGCCAGACGCACACCAGTATCCATAGCTATCTGCTCAAACTCATACGCTATCTCCGGAAAGTTCATGGCAGCATCTCTGCAAATATCGTCAAGCACAGAGAGCACGATACACCTTTTGCTGTCAATAGGCCGATTGATCAGACTGTCCTTTCTCTGCACATAGTGATACAACTTATCCGGTATATAACTGACTTTCTCAACATGTTTCCATATCTCATAAAAAAATAGCAGATCTTCACAGCAAACGGCACGTTCCTCAAAAGGATGCGCCTTCACAAGCGCCGTTGGGAAGAGCTTGCCCCAGGCTGTCCAGAGAAAGGGAGACCGCCGCGCCAGGCAATGAATTGTCTCCTCCCTGGAATACACCACAGCAGGCGTATTTCTACCTGCTATACCATCGGTTCCACAAATACTGATATCTGCTTCTTCTCTATGCAAACTGTAATACAACTTTTCCAACAAATCAGGTTCCACATAATCATCAGAATCTATAAAGGTGATAAACGCTCCCCCTGCCCTGGCAACCCCTTCATTTCTGGCGGCAGAAAGCCCTCGGTTCTCAGGTAAATGTACGATTTCCAGACGTTTATCCTGTTCTCCCCACAAATCACAGATTCTGCCACTACCGTCTGTGGAACTGTCATCCACAATGATCACTTCCATATACGGCCAGGTCTGTGCCGCTATGGATTCCAGGCATCGCTCAATATATGGCATTACATTGTACACCGGTACAATGACGCTGATCACAGGCCTCTCCCACTCTCTTCTCACCTGCTCCATAATCGCTTTATCTCCTGACAAGTACGGGTAACTGCCCAGAAAGCCCCTGCATTCATATACAGCAGCAACGCTGTCAACACCCACTTTTTCTCCGGGCAGAGCGCCAACGCCTTCCAGCTGAAATGACGCCTTGTATTTCTCTGAAGTCTTTTCAGATATTTAAAAACCCCTTCTCCCAGTATACCTTTCCTGGCCGCCAGTACAGCCAGACATCTGTTTGTCTCCAGAGCCAACTGCCGGAAACCCTCTACTGCCTCCGGGAAACTCACAGCAGCGTCTTCACAGACGAAATCATTGACAGGTAGCGCTGTACATTTCCGCTCATTGATCCCACTCTGTACCTGGCTCCCTTCTCTGCTTACATAGTGGTACAATATATCCGGTATATAACTCACTCTGTTCGCTTTTTTCAATATCTGATAAAGAAACAGCAGGTCCTCTCCATAAAAAACCGTTTCGTCAAAGAAATATTGTTCTACAAATTCCGTCCGATAGAGCTTGCCCCAGGGTACATGGTTAAAAGGGCCCCCTTTCGCCAGGCAACAGACTGCCTCTGCTCCCGAATACACACCTGCCGGACCTTCTTTCAGTTTCAGTCCATCCGCCCCACAGGCACTCATATCCGCCCCATTTTCCAGCAAACTGCAATACAGCTTCTCCAGCAGGTCCGGTTCTACATAATCATCGGCATCTACAAAGGCCACATAGGTTCCTTTCGCTGTGCGAATCCCTTCGTTTCTGGCCGCAGAGGGTCCCCGGTTTACCAGAAAATGTATTACATGCAGCCGCTCCTCTTTTAACAGACGAGTGTCACATATTCTCCCGCTGTCATCCGTAGAACCGTCATCCACAACGATGATTTCTATGTTAGGATAGGTTTGTGCCCCTACGGAATCCAGACACTTTCCGATGTAAGGCGCTCCATTGTATACCGGTATGATGACGCTGATCATCGGTTTTTCCAGATCTATCCTGTTCATCCGGTTTCTCTTCGCCTCCCGTTTCATTCCATCATCTGTCGATAATACTCTGCCAGCTGTCTGTGCATCTGCCGGATGCTGAATTTATCTTCCGCTTTTTCCCTGTTTTTCCGGGACATATCTCTGAGCATTTCCACATCGTTGCTGCAACGCAGCAATCCCTCATCATAAGAAGGCAGAACTATCGTTAAAGCATTTCTTAAATAGTGCATTTTTTCTTTCCCATCGATCCAGCCAGGTATCAAAATATGTCCTTCCAGTCCCTTTTCCCGAACAAAGGAACGAACTTTTTCTACCTGACCATCTCCAGCCATACAGACTGTCAGCGCCGGATTATGCAGAACCGCCCTTTCCACTGCATTTACCAGATCCAGGGCACCCTTTCTTCTTCCCAGCCTCCCAAGCATCAGAAAAGAATGACGATGTTCCTCTACTTCTGTATATGCCTCCTGCAACCCGACAGTATCGACACCATTGTACAATATCCGACACATTTTTATGGGAAAGCGAGTCAAAAGCTCTCTTCTCCAGCTGTCTGACAGCGTCAATACCAAGTCCGCCCGGTGGAAAAAACGATCTACAATCCGTTTTCTTCTCCTGTTCAGTCCGTCATAAAAACGCAGATACTCTGCTCCATGGATGTGTATAATTGCTCTCTTCCCTGCTTTTTTTATCTTTTTCAGATAAAAATTTTTACGGAAGGTACTGCCCCGCTCCGCCGTATGGATATGAAACAAATCATATTTTCTATAACACACCATAAAACGAAAATAAGCATAAAAACAGTACAATAGCCGAACAGGCAGGCTGCCGTCTATGTAAGAAGGAAAACTGTCAATTTCAAACTCATTGCCCAGCAATTCGCTATCCCGTATTCCCCGGATGACTTCAGACATACCGCCCCGAGCCTTCGTTTCACTGGGACCAATCAACAGAATTTTCATGCTTGTACTTTGCTCCCTCTCCCCAGGCCTGCCAGGTTGAATCCTGTCATCTCCCCCATCGCCAACAGGCTCTGCTTATAGGGAACAGATATCCCTGTCCAGGGCTGAAATAAATGCTCCTGTGTTGGAATGATATACATCGAACCGATGGTTTCTGATCTCCTGCAGCGCCTCCTCTAACTGGTCTACCTCGGGACAGGCATAGATCAGATTCATCTCATGAAACTGTTCCATCAACTTCCGATCATTTCACTCAACACGTTCCGATTGTAAAAAGGCCGATGTCTGCAATGACCGGGAATATAATCACTGACTCCCGTCTGTATACAGACTTCTTCGGTAATCACACCATTTCCGGCCATCTGGTCCACCTTTTTTAACAGGCGGTTGAACTGAAATTTCTGAGAGCCAACTGTCACAAATATCATTTTATCACCTCAAAATACTCCCACCGGAATATATGGCCTTTGGATAATACGCCTGCAATTCCGGCCAGTGAATATAAAATCGATCTGCAAACCGATAGAGAAATCTGCCGGTCAGCGTAGGTGTTCTGACCTTTGCAAACGTCTCAATATAGATCAGCTTTTTTCCGAACAGTTTGCCCAGCAGACACAGCGGTATCGTTGCAAGGACACCGGTACAGACGATCACATCCGGTCTCTCTTTCAGACAGAGCCACAGCGAACGAAAAGAATTTACGATCAATCTCGGAAAACATGACCACTCCCGCCGATTCACCTGCATTAAATAGTAATATCTGATGCCTTCTATAGCCACCTCATATGCCGCCTTTTCCGTAACAATAAAACTATCATACCTGTCCATCAGAGGGCGTAACATCAAAAGTTCTTCCAAATGTCCTCCACAGGATGCAGCAAAACAGACTTTCTTTCTTTTTTCTTTCACAACACATCATCTCCCGGTATCCGTCTCCTCTTTACAGGAACATTCCGCTTGTTCACTCCCGCTCCACCTGATACAATGCCTGTTAAATGCGCGGTCCGACAGCTCATCCAGCCGATATGCCATGGGAACAAGACAGCAGGCTGTCATCGTATAGGGATAGTAGATCGTATTGTCTGTGGCATACAGAACAAAACAGTAACTACAGATACCAAGAAAAAGACATCCCGCCTCTTTCCCACACTGCCGGAACCAATAACGGAGCCGTAAGGTAAAGTAACTCCAAATCGACCATATCCCCTGCCATAATAATCAGATCTGGTTTCAGGACAGCGATTTTTGCTATCAGATCGGCATTTCCATCGCCGAACTCTCTGTTATGTAAATCGGCCAAAACTACGATTCGTGCATTTTCCGCCCCCGTCATTTTAGATGAATACAAGTGATAAAAAGTCACTTCCAGTTCATCGGACAGTAAATGACACAAACCAAAAATCAGTATCATAATAGCAAAAATGATAAACAATAGCCTTCGTATAAGACGTCTCACCATGTTCCTCCTCTTCGATCCGGCACTGCCGCCCAGATCTGACTTTTTTTCTTTCGGAGCAATGAGTGCACGGAACAGACGCAATATGATCCGCCTGAGACACTCCTCCAGGGCTCTCTGACGATCGGATTTCTCCTTTGCCGGTCTTTGCATTTTCCGGTCTTCCTCTTCCCTACTCATGCATTCCACCCGGTAACTAGCTGCTCTTCTTCCACCATACGCTGATATGCCTGCTCGATCAGCACGGAAATATTGGAACGAATTCCCAGACAGGTGTTCTGATACATTTTCCACAGACATCTGGGAGTGGCTTTCTTCTCTCCTATTCTGGCCTCACGGCTCACTGACCTGATATAATAATTGATATTGGACCGGGCCATAGGCTCTCCGCAGGAAGAGCAAAATACAGCTCCTTCCAAAATCCCTTCTCTCTCCACATAATCAATCAGCTCCCGGCGCAATCCTTCCGGTAGATACAGCACTCTTTTTTGTCGGGAATTATGATATTCCAGTTCCACCATCCCTCTTCTGACCGCTTCCACCGTGAGCTAAGACAATTCCTGAATCCGCATCCCTGCCCCGCCAAGTGTCTTGATCAGTAAATAGGCCTTTTCTTTTCCCATTTGCTTGGCGGCAGACAAAAGTCTTAAATATTCTGTTCTGCTCAGTTCTGGCTGTACACTGCCTTTCTCCCGATAGAAATCCTCAATCTGCCATTCCCGGTGTCCAAGATACTTCATAAAGCTGTTCCAGATAGAGATTCTGTTGTCCACTGTAGCAGGTAAAAGCCCCTGCCTTTCAAGATACGCTTTCCATGCAGCTCCCGTTTCCGCCCCTATGGCTTCTCCTGACAGATAGTCATAAAGCTTTATCAGAATCCTGCGATAGCTTTCCAGGGAAGACTTGCCCCGGCCTTTCCCGGACAGATATTCCAGATAACCATCTATCATATCAAGTGTCATATATTCTTCTCTCAGCAGTTCTTCCATAGATACTTTCATCTCGCCTTTCCACAGTGTATTTGTGTCAGTCTGTCTCTCCATTTCAATTTGTGGACAGAATCTGCATTCCGACAACATATGTGTGTTTCAAAGAAAAACCGATACGACTATCATGTGGAAAATCGGAGAAATCTAAAGACCTGTTACAGGAAAAGTTTTCGGAAAAGTGAATTTAGATATGTTTTTCAGAGTCGCAGAAAGGAGGAACTTGCGACTCTGCTAAGTATACCTCAAATTAGAGAGGTAAATCAGTAAAGCCATATCAAACTTGCCGTTTCCAAAAAATATATTGAATCCGGGACATCAGATATGCTATACTTCACATATAATATGGTAAAATATGGTAAAAATATGTTGTCGGAATGCAGATTCTGTCTACTATCAATATACTGGTTCTGCCTATATGACCAGATTCAGCTGGCTTATCTGTCTTGCATGTTCTTTTCCTGTCGTCAGCAGATAAATCCTTGTATTACCGATAGAACTGTGGCCCAGTACATCCGCCAGTTTTACGATGTCTTTTGTTGCTTTATAAAACATTGTGGCAAAAAAATGGCGCAGGTTATGAGGATATACCTTGGAGTCCTCTACCTTTGCATATCTGCACAATTTTTTCATCTCTCTCCAAATCTGTCTTCTCGACAGGCTTTTTCCGTTTTTTGTCAGAAAGATCTCACCGGTTGCAATCCTGCATTTTTTCACATACTTCAACAGTTCCCGGCACAATTTTTCCGGTAACAAAATGACCCGTATCTTTCCTTTCAGCTTTATAGTAGTCCGCCCTCTCCTGGCCGCTTCCACAGTGATATAGGCCAGTTCACTGACCCGGATACCTGTTGCTCCCATCGTTTTCATCACAAGTTCCAGCCTCTTATCGCCTGTTTGTCTGGCTGCCCGAAGCAGCCTTTCATACTCTGCCCGGAGCAGGTCTTTAGAATCCTCCCGAAACATGGGACGCTGAATATGGAGAAATTTTACCCTAAATTTTTCCAGATGAGCAAAACAAAAAAAGCTGTTCAGTGAGGACAGCTTCGCATTAATAGTTCCAGGGGCATATTTTTCTTTTTGCAGAAATGATTTCCATTCGGCCACAGTCTCTTTTGTTACCGCTTTACCTTCCAGCCACCGGGCAAAGAACTGTACATTGCGTATATATTTTTCAATCGTTGCCTTCTCATGCTCTTCCTTTCTCAAATACGCTTCAAATGCCGCCAGCTTTTCTTCTGTCAGTACATATCCGTTCATCTCAAATCCCTCCATTTTACAGATTGCTCATTATTGGGTCCATTTATCTGCTCGCTTTGACAGCGCTTTGTCCTATCTCAGTATTTTTTCCGCCAGATGCACTGACAAAAAACGATTTAGCATCATAAAGTATTTCCTTCGTCCTGACACAGGTGTAGGTCTGCACAGTCTGGGCTGTAAAATATCTTCCCTGCCACACTGGAAATAGTGAAATGCTTCTTTTATCTCTTCCCATACCTTTCTTGCCTTCTCACTGTGCAAAATAACGAGAGAAGTCCCCATTCCATCATCCATGTCCGGTCTGACTTTTTCGATTCCCCAGAAATCTCCCATTGTCAGGTCACTCTCCCGCTCCGGCCTGCAGAAATCACAGAAATGACAGGAAGGTCGGAGGATAGCGTTCCGAAAGTAGAGTCGGCAATAAGCATCCTGATTCATAGGCCAGGTATACTCCTTCTCCCGAATCTGAAGAGCCATTGTATGTCCATTGTCTTTTTTTCGCTTATCCCGGAAAGAAAATCCGGCAAAAACTCCGCCATACTTTTTTTCCAACTCCCGCACATACTTTTTCCAGATTCCCGGAGAAGGCACCCCATAACAGACCAGATCAGCCAGCAGGAGGTTCTCCGCCTCATTTCCTATGTACAGTTTCACGGCCTGGCACTGGCATGGGGTACCGGAAAAAAGCACCCGCCTCCCTTCCTCCAAATACCTCTTCACTTTCCGAAAACATCCTTTCAGATCGCTCTGGACATATTTCGTTTTCTGCATTGCTGCCAGTTCGGAAGCAGAATATATATCCCTGTGAACGACTCTGCCTCCTTTTTCCATAACGGCCCCAAATACAACTCCCCCTTTAGAGAGAACATATTCTGCCAAAACAGGAAATACGCCCCCTGAAGAAGATTCAAAACGAATCTTGTCTTCCTTCGCCCTCACACCGAGAAAAACACGGCCTTGTCCGCCGTTGTCCGACTGCTTTCCCTGTTTGCCATATTCCCCGTCTACTCCGATCGCCTTTCCTATAGGGCATACTTCCCGGCACCGCCCACAATCTGTACATTTCTCCACATCTATCTGGGGATACAGAAATCCCTCTCCATCTTCTTTCATCCAGATCGCCCCAAAGGGGCAGCTATCCATACAGGCGCCACAACCGCAACACCGGCTCTTTTCTTCCAAAACTTTTTCCACCTCTTCTCTCTGCTCCTTTCCGTTATCCTTCCGCCTTTACCAATATATTTTCAACTCTGCCAATAAAAACGACCTCTCTCGTCAGATGCAGATCCAACTTCCAGAGGTCTGTTCATTTATTACGCCGACATAAAATCAGATGGCTGCGTTTTTCCGTCAATACCGGCACATTCTTTCCAGTTCCTTTAAATACTGGGAAACTTCAGCATAATATGTATCCGGCGAAAATGATGATTTCCTGAGCAGTTCCTCCAGTAATCCATTCAATGTATAATCTACAATTTTAGCAAGCCGTTCCACCGAAATCTCTTCCAACATTCCAAAATCCGCTTTTTGATAAATATCGTCGTAGGCCGAACGTAAGGCCTGAGCCGCCGGCTGCATTACTTCCAGCGCTTCTTTTGATGTCTCCTTTTCCATCTGTAACAGAAACAGCTGTATATAAGGAAAATTTTTCATCGCTGTCATCTTCGCCTTTTCAATCTGCAGACGAAGCCGAAAATAGTCTTTCTCTTCCTTCCCCACCGTAGAAGACATCTCCATAATGACAAACTTCACACTGTAATCACAGATAAACTCATAGAGTCCCGCTTTACTTGTAAAATAATGGAACAAAAGCCCCTTACTGATACCGGCTTCCTTTACCATCTCATCCGTACTCGCCCTCCGGTACCCGTTTTCTGCGAAAAGTTTCAACGCCGCATTGATCATTCTGTCCTGTTTTTCTTTTTTCAAATCAAAAAATTTTTCATTCATGATAGGCAGCGCTCCTCTTTGGTAATTGACTAAAATTGACTAATTGAGTCGATATCTATCTTATCACAGAAAACCCCTGTCTTCAAGACTTAATTGCTTTGCATTTCCACGTTTTTTCAAGATTTCGGGAAAACCGCGGTTTTACAAAGATATATCAATGAAATGCACCGTGAAAAAGACATTTCTTGAAATTTGTATGCCATATGCGGACAAATCCTGTCCGAAAATGGCATACAAATTGATAAGAATGTACTTTTTTTCGGTGTGTGAATGATATACTTTTGTAAAATCGAGGGAATATCATCCATTTGATAAAACGGGGAAACGCAAATGAATTGCTCTTTTCAGGCAGCAATTGGAAGGTGCTTCCAAAATATTCTGCATATTCTCTTTTCATTTTCATAAAATAATATTATAATAGAGTCAAGCTACAGCCTGTATTATATTTTAAATGCTGTGTGCACTCATACTAAAGTGAAAGGAGTAAAAATATGGCCAAGAAATTTGGAAAATTTCTTCTTTTTGTCTCTATGATCGGAGCTGCTGTTGCAGGCGCATTTTATTTTATCAAAAATAAAGAATCCTCCCCTGCAGAGGAGGATGATTACGAAGATCTGGACGATGATTCCGATCAGGATGATGACATGGCTTCTTCAGAGCGTTCCTATGTGTCTTTAAACGCAGACAAGGAAGGCACTGACGATTCAGACGATAGCAAAAAGAACGCCTCCGGCACCACTGTAGAAGAGTTTTTCGACGATGATGACAGCGACGGTTCTTTAGATGCAATCTGACAAAATCCGGACACCGGATTCGATATCCTTTTCATCCAATCCGGCATACCCTAATATCAATGTAGGCTGCCAGTTCTCTGGCAGTCTTCCGATATAGGTTTCGGACACGCCATATACTCTGACGCCCCTTTCTGATGCCAGACGTATCAGTTCCTCTTCTGCTCTTTTCCCCCGATAATGTAATAATAAATGTAGTCCTGCGTTTTCTCCCGATATGGTAATATTTTTCAGATAGCGTTTGCAGGCGGATAAGAGACAGTCATGCCTGCTTTTATATATCTTTCTCATCTTATTCAGATGCCGTTCAAATGCTCCTTCCCGTATAAATACATCCAGAATCGACTGATCGATACGGGACACAGTAGACGAAAAAAATCTGTAATTTTGCCTGTAGCATTCGAGCAGCTCACCCGGTAACACCATATAACTGATGCGAATCGCCGGGGCGATAGCTTTGGAAAAAGTACCGATATAGATGACTTTCCCCATCCGGTCAGAAGCCTGCAGGGACGGAATCGGTTTGCCCCGATACCGGAATTCACTGTCATAATCATCTTCAATCAGATAGCGTCCCTCCTGTCCGGCAGCCCATCTGAGCAGCTCCAGCCGCCTCCCGATAGGCATCACAATACCCGTGGGAAACTGATGGGACGGCATCACATATGCCAGATCTGCTCCGCTTCGCTCCAACGCATCCACGCTTATCCCATTCCTATCCATCGGAATGGTTCTGACCTGATACGCAAAAGAATCAAATATCTGATAGGCCCGTTTATAAGTCGGATTTTCCAAAGCTACACTTCTATGCCTGCCCAGTATTTTTTCCAGTAGCAATAACAGATAATCATTCCCGGCCCCCACTATGATCTGCTCCGGCAGGCAGTTCACCCCTCTGGAAGTATGAAGGTAATGGCAGATCGTCCTGCGCAGCTGGATGTCCCCCTGGGGATGTCCCAATGCGAACATTTCTTTTCTGTCATCCGTCAAAGTTTCTTTCGTAATCTTTTTCCATGTACCGAAAGGAAAACTGCTCAGCTCTACAATATTGGGCGAAAAGTCATACTGAAATCGTGCCTGCCCATCCTCTGTCCGCTCTTCTCCCCTTTCCATGGCATCTTTCAGATCGTACAACTCTTCCACCTGGCAAACAAAAAAGCCTTTATACGGCCGGGACTCAATGTATCCTTCCGATAAAAGCTGTTCGTAAGCCAAATCCACTGTACTTCTTGATACTTGCAGATACTCTGCCAGAGATCTGGTGGAAGGAAGCTTTTCCTGATATAAAAGCTTCCCTGACCGAATCTCCTCTTTGATATAGTTATAAATCTGTTCATATAAAGGCCTGATACCTCTGCTGTCAAGTTCCATAACCAGATCTTTCATTTTATCCCTCAAATCAGAGTTGGGCATTATGCCTTCAATCTCAGCCCTGCTTTTTTGCTTTTTTTACGATATCATCCTTTAAATCTCTGGCCCGCTCCTTTACCCTGGCTCCTACTTCCCGGTTGGCAATGACACCGGACAGAAGCTTCACTGCTGCCTCATATTCTCCACAGTGGGCAGACAACGCCGCCACAAGATAATCCACTGTCGCCTCATCCATACCGCAGATCGGATAGTCCTCTTTCATATTCGCCTGCTGGAATCCTTCTTTTGCATTTTTCAGCAGATCATCTTCCTGCTTTGCCAGTTTCTCCTGTTTGACTGCTTCCTCTTTACCCAGACTCTTACGCCAGCTTCGAAGCACCCACGCAGATTTCAACGCCACATAGGCCCTTTCACTGTCCGGCGCCTGCTTTGCAATGGAATTTGCCAGCGCCATTCTGTAACGGAAAAAGGCATCCTCATAGGAAAACGTGGGACTCCATTCCTTCGCCTTATAGGCGGGACAGATCTTTGTCTGTATCAGCTGCTTCTGTATCTGCGTTACTGTATTGAAATATCTCTCCAGTGCAGCATAACCACAATGATTACACATTACTACATCATATTTCAAGGAATCAATAATCTCGTAGACAGGGCGCAAATCCGGGTCTGAACCTACCAGTCTGGCTTTGGACGACTTCACTGTAGGATTCTTTACCTCTTTCCCACAGACGGGACAAGTATAATTTTTCAGAAAAATAAACTCTTCATCAGCCGGATATCCCCCTGCTTTTACTGAAACATCTGTCATTTCTTTTCCTCCTGTTTTGGCAACACATAAGAACTTTTCAATGATACGATCCTGTTAAAGACCGGCGCCCCTTCTTTTGAATCTTTATAATCCACACAGAAAAAGCCCTGCCGTACGAACTGAAAACTTTCTTCCGGCTGTGCCTTTTGCAGTGCCGGCTCCAGATAACAGTTCTCCATCACTTTCAGAGAATTGGGATTTAAATTCAGGCTTCCGTCCTCATTATAGACCCCTTTTTCCTCCTCTATTATATTTTCGTACAATCTGACCTGTGCCTGCACGGCTTCTCTGGCCGGTACCCAGTGAATCGTCCCCTTTACTTTCCGGCCCGTAAAACCACTGCCGCATTTCGTCTCCGGGTCATAGGTGCAGTGCACTTCCACAATCTTGCCACTTTCATCTTTAACGCATCCTGTACACTTCACAAAATAAGCATGCATCAGTCGTACTTCATTGCCCGGAAACATACGGAAATATTTTCTGGGCGGCTCTTCCATGAAATCATCCCTCTCGATATAGAGTTCTCTTCCGAAAGGCACCTGCCGAAATCCCAGCGCCTCATTCTCCAGATTATTGGCAACTTCCAGAAGCTCGCTTTCCCCTTCCGGGTAATTATCGATAATCAGCTTCACCGGATCCAATACCGCCATCATCCGGGGCCGCTCCATTTTCAGATCTTCCCGGATACAGTATTCCAGCATTGCATAGTCTACGGAAGAATTGCTCTTGGAGACACCACACAGTTCTACAAATCTCTGTATCGATTTCGGCGTAAAGCCTCTGCGGCGCAGCGCCGCAATGGAGACAAGCCGTGGATCATCCCAGCCGTCTACGATACCCTCCTCTACCAGCTTTTTAATATAACGCTTTCCCGTAACCACATTGGTCAGGTACAGCTTGGCAAACTCAATTTGTTTTGGCGGATGAGGATATTCCAGCTCCCTGACCACCCAGTCATACAATGGTCTGTGATCTTCAAACTCCAGTGTACAGATCGAATGAGTAATCCCCTCTATGGCATCCTCTATCGGATGGGCAAAGTCATACATCGGATAAATACACCATTTATCCCCCGTATTGTGATGGGTCATATGAGCTACCCGGTAAATAACCGGATCCCGCATGTTCATATTAGGAGATGCCATATCAATTCTGGCCCGAAGCACTTTCGAACCGTCTGCATGGACGCCCTCTTTCATTTCCTCAAACAGCTTCAAATTCTCTTCCACGCTCCGGCCGCTCCCCGGGTCTTCTCTCCCCGGCTCCGTCAGCGTACCTCTGTATTCCCTGATTTCTTCCGCAGACAGATCGGATACATACGCCTTTCCCTTTTGAATCAGCTTCACAGCAGCTTCATACATCTGTCCGAAATAATCCGAAGCAAAGTACAGCCTGTCTTCCCAATCCGCTCCAAGCCACTTGATATCCGCCTTGATAGAATCTACAAATTCCGCCCGCTCCTTTGTCGGATTCGTATCGTCAAACCGCATATGAAATTTGCCGTTATATTTCTGTGCCAGTCCATAATTTAACAGGATGCTTTTTGCATGCCCGATATGGAGATATCCGTTCGGCTCCGGGGGAAAACGGGTACATACGCTGTCGTAGACCCCTTCTGCCAAATCCTTATCGATGATCTGTTCAATAAAATTTTTAGATACGACTTCTTTTTCGTTTAGTTCCGTCTTTTCTGATTCCGCCATATTTTAGACTCCTTACATAATATCGTCTACATTATCTCATTTACTTTGCAGCTGCCTGTCTCACCTGCTTCACAGTGCTATTAAAAATTTTCGCTCCATCCGTTTCCTGCAATTTTCCCTGTACCCTTCTGAAGCTTCGCTTCCTTGTTTCCACACTGCTCATTGCTTTCGTGGACATTATATCATACCCATTCTGATATATCACCCTCTTTTTTCGGATACTTCCAGTATTTCTTGCGCACTCTGTTTTCCCTATGCTATACTGTACTGACAGTCTGCAGAACATATATGCAGCTATTTCCGCTGCTTACGGAAAAGAAAGGGGACTCTTTCATGGAGAAACTGAAAAAAATCGTCCATCCTCATCTTCTGTTTTTTGTTGCAGTTCTCTTTTCCATCCTCACATTTACACTTCTGCAGCCATTTGGCGATCCACCAGATGAAGTAAACCGTTTCAAAGTGGCCCAGTTCATTTGCAATTATGGAAAATTACCTACAGGAGAAGAGTTTGAAGTAGCCATCGGTGGGTATGGAGGCTCCTATGCTTTCCAGCCGATTTTACCCTACATGATACAGGGTATGCTGATGCGGCTTTTATCTCCGTTCACTACAGACAATCTCACTCTGCTTCTTTGCGCCCGCCTCGTCAACGTCCTGTTCGGTGTCATCATGGCAGTCTATGTACGAAAACTGGCTTCTTTGCTTTTTTCTGATGAAATAACCGGCTGGTTGTTTTGCCTGCTTATTATGTTTCTTCCACAGAATCTTTTTCTGCATTCTTATGTCAACACAGATTCCATGGCATCCATGGCCGGTGCTATTATTCTATATGCCTCTGTCTCCGGCTGGAAATCCCACTGGCGATTCTCCGACTGTATCACACTCTGCATCGGCATTATTTGTTGTGCACTTTCCTACTATAACGCCTACGGCCTCATTGTCACAGCCATCCTGATTTTCGTCTTTTCTCATCTGGAAAGCCAGGATGGCCAAAAGCTTTCTTTCAACTGGAAACCCCTTCTGAAAAGAGGCCTTTTCATCTCGGCTATCGTTCTGCTTGGCATCGGCTGGTGGTTTCTACGCAATTACGTTATCCACAACGGAGATTTCCTGGGATTGAAAGCCAGAACAGAAAATGCAATTCGTACGGCGCTGCCCCAGTACAATCCGGCCACAAGAGTGACAGTAGCCGGTTCCGGCGTCTCTCTGTCTGACATGCTCTTGCATACGGATTTCTTCTATTTCCTCTGGAACAGCTTTGTGGCAAGATTTGGTCCTATGACGATACCCACTTTACCTTTTCTCTATATCTGGTATTACCGCATCTACTGGTTTGGATGGATTTTTTGCCTCATTCCGTTCCGATATATACGGAAACCTTCTTCTCATCCCAAAGCTCCATCCTACAGCCCTGATTTGAAACAGCACTCTCCGCGCTACGAGACCATTTCCCGGTCTCTGTTTCATATTGCCATGCTGATACCTGTGCTCATTACGATGGGACTTTGTATCTATTATTCTTATACAAGTGACTATCAGCCTCAGGGGCGCTATATTATGCCTATGCTCATACCGTTCATGTATTTTATTACATTGGGCTTCCATAATCTAGCTGCTTTTCTGGAAAAAATTTTTGGTCTCTGGGAAAACAATACACTCACTGACTTTTTCAGGAAATGGTGCCGTCCCCTTATGATGGGAGGAATGATTTTGTTTTTAGCGGGAGGACTCTTACTGACTCTTTTCTGTGTTGTCATCCCTCACTATACGACACAGCCGAATCTCTGGAACAGCCCGTGGATTTCTCTCTAGTGTACCATCAAAGATCCAACTTCATATAGATGGAGTTGTCCATAGGACTGTTATTATAACTTTCTGTCTCATAAAATCCAAACGCTCTGTAAAGATAAACCGCCTCCTGTAAAAACGGAAGCGTATCCAGCAGCATATGAGAATATCCGATTTCTCTGGCATCGGCAATGATCTGACTGACCAGCCTGTTGCCGATATGGTTTCCCCTGAATTTCGGCCTCACATAGAGCCTTTTCATCTCACAGTTTTTCTCATCTATTTTTCGCAGACCGATACAGCCTGAGGGCTCTCCTCCGCACCACGCCAGATACAGCCGTCCAAAGGGAGGGCCGTATTTCCTCTCCAGATGCGCCAGTTCTTCTTCATAATTCTGAACCGCCAGATAATCCCGAAAGGTACTGTCCCCTTCTATTAACATTTCCGTATACTCTGAGAACAACTGCCCGATTTCCTGTGGAAAATCATATCCATAGCTTATCTCCATCTGCATAACTTTCTCCTTTTTTCGCTCAAATAACTTTCCTATACGACAAAAACAGCGGAAACACTGTCTTAACCAGCATTTCCGCTATTCTACACTGCCGTGCGTTAGAGGATTCGAACCCCCGACCTTTTGGTCCGTAGCCAAACGCTCTATCCAGCTGAGCTAAACGCACATATCACTGTCACAGCCTATCTGCCGTAACAGTGATATTTTATACGGTTCCACTCATTTTGTCAAGTAATATTTTAACAGTGTTTTACATTACCCATTTTCTTATTTATATACTCTTTATCAAAGCTTTGTATCTACCATAAGTCCTTTCAGTTCTTCTTCCAGAAGCTCTCCTTCTTCTTGCACTTTACGCAGTTCCTCATCCACATTGGTCTCTGCAATCGTCTCGTTGGCTTCTTCCGAACTCTCCACCTGTTCTTCTTTTGCATTTTCTTTCGCAGCTTCCACCTGCTCCTGAATCTGCTCGCCTTTTTCTTTGATTGCATCCAGTCTTTCCTGTTCTTCTTCCTTCTTTTCTTTCTGCTCCTGAGCCTTTTCGATATTCTCTGCATACATCTCGTCGATATGTTCCTGGGCTTCCTGACGCAACATGCCCTGAATCTCATCGGAGCCTGCCGCAAAAATCTTTTCTTCTGCCACTACCGCATCCGTCATCCGATATCTTTCGCCCAGCTTATCCTGTTTTGCACTGCGGATACCTGCATTCTCTCCCGTTATTGTATTCTGAGCTTCCTGCATGACCCTGTTTTGTTCTGCAATATATTTCTGATAGCCCAGATATGTCCCCTGATCCATATCCTCTGCATTTTCAATATGCTCATTTACCTGAGCGATATTATCCTTGGCTTCCTTTATGGTATCCCAGGCTCCCTGAATTCTCTCTTTGCTTTCCTCGATATTTTCCGACCACTTTGTATCACTGTCGAACTTATCCTGTAATACTTTTACGGCCTTTTCCCTGATCTCTTTCCGTTTTCTCTCGATTGCAGTCTCCGTATTCTGTCTCAAATCTCCGGCAAATACCGACAATCCTTTATTTCGTGCTTTCCCCTGTGTCCCGTTTTCATTCCTCGCACTATCCATAGCGCCAAATGAAATCGAAAAAAATCCATTTTTTTCTGCAATTTTCATGTCAAACTCCTTTCATGCCTTCGTGACCAGCCTACACAATAATCTACCCTCATGAACAAAAAAACTTCTGATAGATATATCGGCATTCTGAACTTATAATTAACCTCTGACAGTTGCATGTGTCAAGTTATTTTATTTCTTATTGTATACTTCGGAAAATGTCCCGAAACAATCAATAGAAATGTTATGAAAGAGATATTTTCTGTCATAAATGAAATGACATTTCCTATAGAATAATAAAAAACAGGCAGCTCCTTCCCCCCGTCTGGGACTGCCTGTTTCTTTGTCACCAGCCATCAGACTGTCTGGAATTTACCGATATATACAGGGAATGTATCAGTTCCTCTGATCTCCTTTCCAGCCGTAACTGTAACATTTTTATCTGCAATCAGGTATTCTACTTTTGCACCGGCCTCTACTACCGTACTCTGCATAAGGACGCAATTTTTTACTTTCGCCCCCTTTGCCACTTTGACTCCACGGAATATGACACTGTTCTCTACTTCCCCTTCGATCACACAGCCATCAGCTACCATGACATTTTGCACTTTCGCCCCTTCGATATATCTGGTAGGATTGTCATCACGAATCTTTGTATAGATCGGTGAACCGGAGAAAAGAGCATCCAGATTATAATCGTCCAGAAGCTTCATATTCTCATCGAAATAACTCTTCATATCACTGATACGAGCCACATATCCGTCATATTTGTAAGCTCTCATATTCAGCTTATCCACATTCTGCAAAAGCACATCCCGCTCAAAATACTCCTGCCCAAGAATGAACGCTTCACTGATCAGAGCAATCAACAGCTCCCTGTCAATCAGCGTAATATTCATGGAGAAATTCTGAACACCGGCTTCTTTTGAATTTACATATATTTTCGTAATCCTGCCATCCTTGATTCCAAGTGTATAATAGAAGCCCTTGTCATTAGACTGAGATTTCAGTATACTGTCCGGGAGTTTCTGTTCATTGTATGCCACAGTCACATCCGCACCACTCTCGATATGGGCATTGATCATTGCTTTGAAATCAAAATTTACCACTACATTCGTATCTGTAATAAATACATATTTCTCTTTCTGATCCCTCAGGAAATCTAAAATACCTGCCAACGCGCCTACACGTCCCGTATAGGGTTTGGATTCCTTCTCTGCAAAAGGCGGAAATATATGAAGACCTCCGTTTTTCCGAACGAGATCCCACTCTCTACCTGAATCCAGGTGGTCCATCAGCGAATGGTAATTGTTACTTACCATAACGGAAATATTGTTAATTCCGCAATTTGCCATCCCGGACAGAATAAAATCAATCAGGCGGTAACGGCTTGCAAACGGAATCGATGCCATCAGGCGCACATTGACCAGTTCTGGAACCAGTGCATCATAACTGTTTGGAAAAATAATGCCAAGGGCACTTTTATTTGAATTTACCATTGCTCTTCACCACCTTCTACATTTTTATTTATCATGGCTTTCGGGCCGATTTTCGCATTTTTACCAATCGTTACACCCGCACCAACAGTTGCAACACCATTTTCATTTTCAGAAGGCATCGCACCTACAACGGCATTTTCTTCAATCGTTACATTCTCCGCTACAATACAATGCTTCACAACGGCGCCGGACTTGATCACTGTGCCCCCCATGACGACAGCATCCTCAACGACAGCTCCCTTTTCCACTTTGACACCGGCAAAGAGAATGGAATGCTTTACAGTACCCTGGACGCGACAACCGTCTGTAATCATGGAATTTTCCACTACCGCCCCTGTACTGATCTTATGGCCGGTCATGCCGCTGTTACGGCTATAGATTTTCCAGTTGCCGTCAAACAGGTTGATACCGCTGTGCTCCGGATCCAGCACCTCCATATTTGCTTCCCACAGAGAAGTAATTGTTCCTACATCCTTCCAGTATCCATCAAAATGATATGCGTACATCCGTCTGTTATCCCGGAGAAGATTTGGAATAATATTGTTACCGAAGTCATTTTCTGAACCGGGATCCGCTTCGTCTTCCTCCAGATATTTTTTCAGAATGTCCCAGTTAAATATGTAGATTCCCATCGATGCCAGGTTAGATTTAGGATTCTTCGGCTTCTCCTGGAACTCTGTTATTCTGTCATCCTCACCTGCTACCATCAATCCAAAGCGGGAAGCTTCCTCCCAGGGAACTTCCATGACTGCCACACTAAATTCGGCCTCTTTTTCTTTATGGAATTTGAGGAAATCGCTGTAATCCTGCTTACAAATCTGATCCCCGGAGAGAATAATAACATACTGAGGATCATACCGCTCAATAAATGAAATATTTTGATAGATTGCATTGGCGGTCCCTTTGTACCAATCGGAGCCACTTGCCTTCTGATAAGGCGGCAGGACATGCACGCCTCCATAAAGCCGGTCCAGATCCCAAGGCTGGCCATTTCCAATATACTCATTCAGTACCAGTGGCTGATACTGTGTCAAAATGCCTACCGTATCAATTCCTGAATTAACACAGTTGGACAGCGGAAAATCAATAATCCGATATTTTCCGCCAAATGGAACCGCCGGTTTTGCAAGCTTCTCTGTCAACGCATACAGCCGGGACCCCTGACCGCCGGCAAGAAGCATTGCAATCATTTCTTTTGCCATAAAACTGCCCTCCTATATTAAATGCTATAGAAAGATTATACAACAAAGTAACGAAAAATGATAGCTTTTGGCAAATTTTTTTGGGAAAATTTGTTATGTCAGTTCTATAGACTTTGTATAAATCGCATATTTCTCCAGATACTGCTGATAATCCCCCGTCTCTCTGTGACTTATAATCTCTCCTTTCCACTGTTCAAACTCGCATAAATATACAGTAATACTGGAAATATCATGATCTGCAACGGGTATCACTGAAACAGAATCTCCGGCGCTTTCCATTTCTTTTCCCTCTGCATCCAGTACAATCGGTATGCAATCCAGTCCGCCTTCCTCATAATCCAGGCGGATTTCAAAGGGGGTAACGGCAATCTCTTTCATACCCACTCCCGTTTCCGATATATCATTTATCGTAATCGTTTTGCTTCCAGTGTCATTCAGTGATACCGGCACCGTAAATTTCCACGGTCCTTCAAACCAATACTGTTCCGCCTTATTGGGATACTGATCCATACCATACTCCTGCATTTTCTGTTCATAAAGTTTCCCAAATTCCTCATCACTTAATGCTTCCACCTCCTCTGCACTCATGCCCCAGTCAATCGCTTCCGCTTCCGCCAGATCACCTATCACTTTTTCCAGCTCGATTTCCACTGTGAACTGCTCCGGGAGCTCCAGTTGCTTCATATATGACATGACCTCCTCATCCACAGCTATTTCCTGTCCCTTCTGTTTTGCCTCTTCCACAATTCTGTTTATTTCAGACACATCCTGTAAAACACCTTGCAGATCAATACGCCAGATACCGGCGAATGTTTTTTCATCCAAAAAAGTGCCTTCCACTGTACGGTCTCCCACATAGGGCTGTGGTTGAAAAGAAAACTTGCTCACTGCATCCAGAGACAATGTCTGATTCCCATCCATGTCTTTCATGATCTTGTTCGCAAAAGGTTCCGGTCCTTCCACAAGCATGGAAATACTCAGACTTTCCTCATTACAGTACACTTCTGACAGTGTGACTGTCACCCCATTTACCGTCTGAGAGAAAAGCCCCTTTTCTGTATTATCTTCTGCCCCCTGTTCCGTTTCCGCAGACAATATTTCGTCTTCCTGTAAAGGCTCTGCATACTGCGTATAATCCCCCGGGTAGCTGGTGCTCTTCGAGAGCATTTCAAAAATCCGCCCCAATATAGGCATCTTTGCAGCCAAAACCGGATTGGCAACACAGATACATAGCGTAAGCAGCAAAACTGCGGCCGCAGCCGAAACCGTCTTTGCCCAAATGGGAAAATGTCTTCTCCTAGATTTTTTTTCGTTCTTATGTGATACTTTATGGTGATTTTTCATCTTTCTTTCGTCCTTTCTGCATTTCCTGCGTATCTGTTCGTATGCCGCATTGGACTTTTCTGTAACGATTTCAGGGAGTTCTGTATCTTCTGTAAAAACTGATCTTAATTTTTTATCTATATTCATTTGCTATCCCTCCGTTTTTCAGGATAATACATCTGTTCCATACGCTTTCTGGCACCTACGAGCCGACGTTTTACAGCACTTTCACTTTCCTGAAGAATTTCACTGATTTCTCTTACCTTAAATCCTTCTCCGTAATACAGAACAAGAACAATACGGTATTTTTCATCGATGCACTGCAACATTTCCTGCCACTCTGCATTTTTATAACCGGAGCATTCCTCTCCACACTGTATGTCAAACACCGTATCCGTCGGTACAAGTCTGCGTTTCTTTCTCAGAATCCTATTGCAATGATTCATCAGGATTTTGGTCATCCATGTTTTAAAGTATTCTTCCTGCTTGAGTGTATGTAATTTTTCCCAACAGGATAAAATCGTGTCCTGAATCGCGTCTGCTACATCCTCATTATTGGAAAGAATGGCATAGGCAATTTTATACATGTCTTTTGCATTGCTCTCCATCAAAGTAACGAAACTCTCCTCATCCTGGTGCTGTGCTTTTCTAATTAGTGTGTTCATATAGTATCTCCTTTGCCCGTCCGGACTTTTGGGCTGTTATACCTATTAGATATCCCAACTGGCAAAATGGTTCGGGAAATTTATAAAAGAATCTTTTTTGCGCAATTACAAAACAATTTTCTACAAAAGAAAATGTGGTTTATAGTTTCTAGACAACTCTATCGTATCGCATCCAGTGAAAAGTTATTTAAATTTTATTTTAAAAGTTCAGCCAGTGAGAAGCGTATGGGTGAAAAGCGTGCTTGCACGAATTTTCATTCATCGGTTCTCACTGAGGGAGCGCCCGTTCATGAGCAAAAGGAGCTGCGTTAGCAGTGGAAAGTGCCGCAGGCACGATTTTGCGAATGGCGCGGGCTGAACATAATTTTAATAAAAAACTTCACATGTCCATCCACAACCGATAGATATATAAAGCAAGGGCGAAAAGCTTATTTTCAAGCCTTTCGCCCTACAGTCATCATAGAATATCTGTATTTACGGATTTTTCACCTATTCCTTTCTTCAGAATCAGGGGCTAAATCGATATTAACCGACTACCTCTTTTCCATGCCTCTATTTCCATTTATTCACTGCTGTGCAATATTTTCAACAATGTATCCATATCCAGCGATACCGGCTCCGGCAAGCCCCATTTTCTCGCAAGTGCCCGCTTTTGCTGTAACTTTTCAAACTGTTTCTGATACATTCTGCTACGTTCCATACGCCTCTCCCAAAAACTCTTTTCTCTCCTGTGGGGAATAGCCGGACTGTCATAGCTCATAATCTCTCCGCGGGCCTCTTCCTTTGTCGCCCCAAAATGCAAAATAGAGTAGGTACGGCTGCCAAAAGGATCCTGAAACGAAAAATTGGCCCGGATGGTATCCAGGACATATTTTTCATATGCCGGGTCATTTTTCATCGCCTCAAATCCCGCCTCCGTAATATCGATATGCCACTGCCATCCCGCCTGGGATGGATGAATGGGAATCTGGGAAATCTTGTCGGAAATGTACTGCTTATATTCCTCCATTGTCATATCTTCCACGGAAAGTACCGCCCTGCTTTCTGTTGCCGGCGCCGTATCCCTATTCGTTCCTTCCACTTCTGCCCTATCCGCTGCCCTGTCTGAAGCCTCTGCGGCACGCTCTGCGATCTTTTCTGCGGCACTGCGGAACAGTCCGCCCTGCTTCGTCTGCTGTTTTGCCTCATAAGCTTTTACATAACCGGCAAAAGCCTTTGTCATACAGTTTACATAAATTCCCTCGCCCATACGGATGCCCGCCTTTCTGATGATATGATGATATTTTCCGCCCCCGCCTTCAGCGGGCAGAGAAAAATCCTCTCATTCCTTATATCGGCAGAATTTTTCTGTTTTTATGTGAAATGGCATGAAACCCTATGGAAAGGTAACAAACGAATCGAGTAGGGAAATTTATCTTCTCCTGCCCGCCGCGTTGGAGCAGTGACCTTCAGCAACATATTTCTAATCCGCCGCAGGGAGATCAATATTCTTATTCCATGGGGAATTACAGAGTAATCTCCTGTGTTATGAGAGTTTGCGCTCATATGGAATCTTGTTTATACAGTAAGGTTTTCGTCTCCCCATTGTTTTATGTGTTCAAAAACGGGGATGAAACTTTTTCCCAAATCAGTAAGGTTATACTCCACACGAGGAGGGACTTCTTTGTAGTCATAACGGGTAATAAAGCCGTCGGCTTCCAGCTCCCGAAGCTGCTTTGTCAGACTTGATTCCGTAATCTCACCGATATGTCTGCGAAGCTCTCCAAAACGGTGTATATCCTGAAAGGCAATGTAATAAATGATTTCTATTTTCCATTTACCGCCTAAAATCTTTTGTATGGTAGAAACTGTTTTGCAGCGTTCAACAGCCAATGTACTTTTTTTCATTCCTACCGCCCCTTTCTGGAATAGTATAACATGCCTTTCCTCATAAATCAATGTACCGCTCTAATATATTGTACTACAAAAAAGTACCGTACTTGTAAAATTGTTGTACAAAAGTATAATTGGTATAAACTACAGAAAGCACCATGCGAGTATACCTATAAGCACAGGAAACAGTGCAGGAACGAGGAAAGGAGAAATATTTATGCACTACACAGGAACAATTTGGCGCCCGCCATATGAAACGGCATCACTTTTATTAGAAGTAACGTCAGGCTGTACGCATCATAAATGCAAATTTTGTACTTTGTATCATGATTTGCCCTTCAAATTCAGAATGTCCCCTCTGGAAGATATTGAATGTGATTTACAGGAGGTTAAAAGGGAAATTAAAAGTTGGAACAGCAGACGTATCAACCGAGTGTTTCTGACAGGAGCTAACCCCTTCGTTTTGTCCTATGACAAACTAATTGCGATTGCAGAACTCATCCACAAGTATCTTCCGTCCGTAAAGTCTATCGGCTCGTTTGCAAGGATTACAGATATTACCCCAAAAACCGATAGAGAACTTGCCAAACTGCGGACTATGGGATATGACGGTTTGACAATCGGCATAGAAACGGGCGATGACGAAGCCCTGCGGTTTATGAACAAGGGATATACCTCTACTGACATCATAAAGCAATGCCAGAGATTAGATGCAGCAGGCATTCATTACAGTTTTTTTTACTTGGTGAGCATTTCTGGGGCAGGTCGTGGAGAAATCGGAGCAAAATTGACGGCTGATATATGCAATCAGATACATCCCACGCTCATCGGAGCAAATATGCTTACAGTTTATCCCGATTCAGAGCTTTTTGTAGAAATACAGCATGGGAACTGGCATGAGGAAGGCGAACTTGAAAAATACAAAGAGGTACGGACACTCATTGAAAATTTGCAGATACCTACCATCTTTGCGGCAATGGGAGCTTCCAATGCGTACCAGTTTCATGGGCAACTGCCAAATGACAGGGCAAAACTGCTAGCGTTTCTCGATGAAATCATAGGAAATGTCAGTGAAGAAGAATTACAGCGTTATAGAAAAAGTGTCCATCATCTGTGAGTGAAAAAGCTATTTAATTATAAAAATTTTTGTTCTATGGGGAATTGCGAAGCGATTTCCTATAGAATGAAAAAGGCGGCCTCAGGACCGCCTTTTCTCACAAGTATCATAAGCACTTTATATATTCTGTATTGCTTTTTCCTTTTCTGTTTCCGAAACCTTAGACTTCCTTTGCCTCTCTCATGGCACCGGTAGCAGGATCCATCACAAAACCATAAACTCGAATCTCCGCCGGGAACAAAGGGAACTCTTTAATCTGGCGTACAGCGGAGCTGACAGACTCATCGATATCCTCAAAACCGTTCAGCCACTGTTTCAGATCGCAGCCTTTTCCTGCCATTTCAATCGCTTCTTCGGAGATGCCTCTCTCCTTCATCAGCTCAATCAGTTCTTCTCCTTTCAACCCTCTGACGCCGCAGTCATCATGACCGATTACGAGAATATCTGTTGCGCCCAGCTCATAGACAGCAATCAGGAGACTTTTCATAACAGAATCATAGGGACCGATCAGCTGTGCACCCGCATTTTTGATAATCTTAGCATCACCGTTTTTCAATCCCAGAGCCGCTGTCAGAAGCTGCGTCAACCGGGTATCCATACAAGCCAAAATAGCAATTTTCTTATCAGGAAATTTATCTGTAAGAAAATGATTATACGTTTTGTTCTCTACGAAACTTTTGTTAAACTCCAACATTTTTTCAATTACATCATTGTACATGGCGCTTTCCTCCAATCCAAATATTTTCTCTTACGGGCGTCCGCTATACAAACGCGCTGACACGCCCGGAATCTTATTTCATTATACTGGATAACAGGCCAAAATACAAGGCTCTTGGCTTTTGGATTTCCCATTTTTTCCGGGGCCCGAAATATCCACGGTTTTATAAAATATATCAATGAAATGCACCGTGAAAAAGACATTTTTGTAAAACCGTGTAATATCGTCTACCCGGAAAAAACGGGAAAACTCAAATCTTAGCCCCTTTTATAAACTCTCGATAAAAGGTATCATCTCTCGGTCTTTTTCCTCGGGTTCATATCCGTGCCAGGCAACGGCCACATTTTTTCTCCTGCTGTACATCACCATCTGGCCGTTCATACCACTCTTTCCGATAAAACTCGTATCATACAGACAGCCGACATCCATATATTCTTCTTTTTCAGTCAGCTCCACCCAATCCTGGGACAAAATCCTCTTTCCTTCATATACGCCGTCATTCAGATAGAGCCAGCCCAGCTTTACCACATCCGCGGCCCGCATATAAGAGCCGGTTCCTCCTATCGTATAGTGCAGCGGGCACCTGCAAAAGCTCATCTGACGAAAAGCAAGGGGCTGCGCTATTTCGTCTCCGATCAGGACATCCGCAGCCTCTCCTGTCAGAGCGGTAATGACTCTTGACAGAAGATAATGGGATACGTCTGTGTACTGATAGTGTGTTCCCGGCTCCTTTGTGGGAGGATACCCGAAAACGTATTCCAGGAAATCTTTTGTTTCATAGTCACGGATGTCGTCACGGTCAATATCCAGCGTCCCCTCTTCCAGTCCCGTCATATGCCGAAGGGCGTGTCGGACTGTCACTTTGTCCCATATGGTATCGTATGAAAAATGCAACTGCCCTTTCAGGAGATCTGTCAGCCTCTCGTCCAGTCCGACCTCTTCCCTGTCATACAGAATCCCTACTGCAGTGGCAATAAACAGTTTGGTGATGGAATAATTCTCATTGCAGGGATTACATGGCTGACAATATGCCCACTGCAATCCACTCTCTGTCATGACAGCTATGTCATAAATGTTCAGTCCCTTTTCTTTTATAAATTTCTGTATCTTTTCTATCATAGCCTTATCTCCCACATGGTTTTCATAATCTTATCTTTTGCCAACCGATATTTTCCATGGAGTCGATATTTTCTGCCTAGCCGGCCCTTACTTCTACCGGCCCCGTATCCATCTTGGTATTTTGTTTTTTCGATGCCGTTTCTCCATAAAGAGGAAGCACCACTCCCAGTATAACGACTACGATTCCGCACACCTGCAGCCATTCCAGAGTATCCCGAAAAAACAGACAGCCAAACAGCGTGGCCGCCACAGGCTCCACTGTGGCGATAATGCTGGCCAGGCCGCCGTCCAGTCCCTCACCCATGGCGGACAGATAGATCGTATAGGGAAAGACACTACAGCAGACGGCAATCCCAAAAAGCAGAATCCACTGCTCCACTTCCGGCACCTGCACTTTCCCCGGCGGGGAGACAAACAGAAACGGAAGCATGCCAAAGACAAGAATGAGCCAGCTGTTCATTTTCCCGGAATACTTTTCTCTCCCCTTTACCGCAAGCACTGTAGTAATAGAATAACACAGGCCCGACAACAGGCCGATAAGAATGCCTCCCAGGCTTGCCCGAAAGCTGGTGAAATCATAGATCCTCACAACGAGGGCACATCCTGCGATCGTCAGCAACAGAGAAAACAGCTTAACCGGTGTGATCTTTATCCGGTAGAGCAAGCGGCTCAATACGATGACAAAGGCCGGCCCTGTATATAAAAGCACTGCTGCCATCGCCGTTGATAACATGCTCATGGACAGAGCGTAAAACAAAAATGCACCCGATATGGCAAACAGCCCATAAAAGAGATAGAATCCTCCATCCTTTATCCGAAACCTTCTCAGTTCCCCGGAGAGAACCAGAGCAAGTCCTGCCAGAAACGCTCCTATGTATGCCCGTATCGACGCAACCTCCAACGGTTTATAGCCAGCAGCATACAACAGCCGGGTAAACACCGGTATCAATCCCCACATGACCGCACTGATAAAGATACGGATATAACCGTGCACCATCTTTTTATTCATACAAATGGCATCCTACCAGTCTGCCGTCCACCTCCCTCATTTCAGGATTCTCTGTCTTACACCGCTCCATGCAACATTCACATCTGGGATGGAACCTGCATCCCCGGGGCGGATTGATCGCACTGGGAACCTCCCCGGTGATAATCGCCAACTCGTCGATGCTGTTCGTATGGATATCCGGTATGGCATCAAACAGCGCCTTTGTATAGGGGTGCTTTGGATCCTTAAAAATCCTGTCCGCAGCTCCCTGTTCCACGATCTTCCCCAGATACATGACGATAATATTATCCGCCATATAGTTCACCACGCTCATATCATGGGAAATAATGATATAGGAAAGTTTCATACTCTCCTTCAGCTCATCCAGCAGTTTCAAAATCTGCGCCTGGGACATCACATCGATAGCCGAAGTAGGCTCATCCAGAATAATCAGTTTCGGCCTGACGGAAAGGGCTCTTGCAATGGCGATTCTCTGCCTCTGGCCTCCTGAAAATTCATGAGGATATTTGAAAACATCCTCCTTTTCCAATCCTACCAGTTCCGCCATTTCCTGTACCGTCCTTACATATTCGTCCATGGAAAATTTCTCATGGACCCGGACAGGCTCCCCGATGATATCCTTTACGAGCCATCTGGGGTCCATGGACCAGAACGGATCCTGAAATACGATCTGTACCTGTTTTCTCAGCTCCCGCAGCTCTTTCCCGCTGATATGGTTGATGTCCTTTCCGAACATGGTAACTTCTCCCGATGTAGGCTTGTGGAGCAGCATGATCGTATTGACAAGAGTGGATTTCCCACAGCCGGATTCTCCCACGATTCCCAGCGTCTCTTTTCTCGCAATCGTCAGGGAAACATCGTCCACCGCCTTGACAGAAAGCCCTTTCTTACTGAAAAACTCGTTCTTTACCGGGAAATATTTCTTTAGGTTTTTGACATCCAGTATCACGTCCGAGGCATTATAGGCATGATGAGTCCCACTGCCATCCGGTGTGATAGCGCCGATCAGTTGTTTTGTATAGGGCGCTTTCGCCTCTTCCAGAAGCCG
The DNA here is from genome assembly GCA_910587635.1 of uncultured Lachnospiraceae bacterium. Lineage (GTDB taxonomy): Bacteria > Bacillota > Clostridia > Lachnospirales > Lachnospiraceae > VSOB01. The sequence continues at coordinate 218,031 of CAJUNB010000018.1, read as the reverse complement.
CTTTGCACTCACCTGCTCCAGAATTTTTCCTTCCCGCAGGATAGCCGCCCTGTCGCAGACCGCAGAGACCAGCCCCAGATTGTTGGCGATAAACAATACCGTCACCTGAAATTCTTCCTGCAGCTCACTGATCAGTTTCAAAATCCCCGCCTGTATCGTCACATCCAGATTACGGGTAGGCTCATCTGCAATCAGAAATTCCGCCCCACACAGCAGCGCCATGGCAATGATAATACGCTGCCTCTGGCCGCCGGAAAGCTCATGGGGATATTTCTCCACTGTCCTTTCCGGGTCCGGGAGTTTCACTTTCCTGACCATATCAGAAATCAGCTTTTCCGCCTCCGCCTTTGACACCTTCTTATGGGCATTTACTACATTCATCATCTGCTGCTTTACGGTAAATACCGGATTTAAACAGGACAACGGATCCTGAAAGATCATCGCCATTTTAGAACCTCTGAGAGTTTCCATTTCTTTCATACTCTTTGTCAGAAGGTTTTCTCCGTCCATCCAGATTTCCCCGGACTCTATGACCCCCGGCGGCGTGGGCAGCAGTCCCAGAATCGTCTGTGCCAGCACAGTCTTTCCCGCTCCGCTCTCCCCTACGAGTCCAAAAGTCGTCCCCTTTTCGATTTCCAGATGTTCTATATCCAGCACCGTTTTTTCTTCATCCAGCGTCTTGTACTTTATTTTTAAGTATTTTATTTCCAAAAATTTTTCCATGATTGAATGCTCCCTATATTTTTCTCGTCTTGGGATCCAGAACTTCCCGCAACCCATCCCCGATCACATTAAAGATCAGCACCGTAATGAAAATGGCAGCGCCGGGGAATACCGTGTACCACCAGGCATTCATAAAATAGCTTTTACTCGTACTCACCATAAGTCCCCATTCCGGTGTGGGCGGCTGCGCCCCAAGCCCCAAAAATCCAAGACTGGCCACTGTCAGAACCACCGCTCCCATATCCTGAGACGCCTGGATGATAATGGGCGACAGGCCGTTGGGAATGATATGTTTGAAAATCGAAACCACTCTGGGCGTTCCGATCGTATCCGCCGCCTTGATATACTGCCGCTCCTTTATGGAAATCGCTTCGCCCCTCATAATCCTTGTATACCAGGGCCACCAGGAGATTACCATGGCCATCTGGGCATGCTGCAGGGACGGCTCGAGAAAAGCCGAAATCACAATGGCCAGCAGCAGGGACGGAAAGCTCAGAAAAATATCGGTAATCCGCATAATGATCTCATCCAGAACCCCTCCCACCGTTCCGGCAACTGCCCCCAGCAGTGTCCCGATCACCATGGCAAAGAAGACGGTGATCAGTGCGGAACTTAAGGAAATCCGAATACCATAAATAGTCTTGCTCAAAATGTCTCTCCCCAGTTCGTCCGTACCAAACAGATGCTCCTGGCTCGGTCCCTGGAGGGAAATCTCAGGATTCGTGGCGTTTTGGGCATCCTGGGGATGAGGAGAAATCACAGGTGCCAGGAAAGCGCTTACAATCAACAGTATCAGTAAAATAATGGAAATTCTTGTCAGCATGTTTCTGTTTAACAGATACATGGAAAGTTTCAGTTCCTTCCATTTGGAACGTAATATTTCTCTATTCAGCATAGTTTTCTCCTCCACTATATTCGGACACGGGGATCCAGTGCCACAATGATATCGGCAATCAGATTCAGAATCAGATATGCCACTGTAGAAAATAGCGTGGCGCCCATGATCGCCGGATAGTTCAGTGATGTGACAGAATCCGACATGAATTTTCCGATACCCGGCCATCCGAAGATAGATTCCACGAGGAAAGTTCCTACCAGCGTATAGCCGATAGAAAGAGCCGTAACGGTTGCCGTCGTTCCAACGGTATTTTTCAGCGCACATTTCCAGAGCACTTTCCCTTCCTTCATACCGTAAGATCTGGCAGCCATAATATAATCTTCATTTAAAACTTCTACCAGGCTGGAGCGGGTCATCCTGGCCACTGTCCCCGCAGGATATACGGCGATGGGAATTGCCGGCAAAATCAGATGAATCAACGCATCCTTGAACAGGGCAAAATTCCCCACCAGAAGGCTGTCAATGGTCAGCCATCCGGTGATATGGGGTATCGTATAAAAGATCGAAGCCGTCGTGCTCAGCCTGCCGCCCAGAGGCAGTAAATGCAGCTTCTGAAAAAAGATCAGCTGCAATACCATGGCAAACACGAAAGAAGGGATAGAGGCCGAGCCGATGGCAAACAGTCTCACCAGATGATCTAGCAGCCGGTTCTTGTACTTCGCCGCCAGGACACCCATGACCACACCGGACAGTACGCCGATAAAGATGGCGTAGAATACGAGCTCCAGTGTGGCGGGGATCGCCTCTGACATTTCTGTGGTGATGGGGCGTCTCGTCGTATAAGAGACTCCCAGATCGCCATGGGACAGATCCGCAAGATATTTCAAAAACTGCTCATGTACCGGCCGGTCCAGTCCCAGCTCAATCCGGGCCGCCTCCACCTGCTCTTCCGTTGCCTTTGCTCCCGCCCAGCTCCTCGCCGGGTCGGAGGGCAGCAGATGGGTGATGCTGAAGGTGATCACTGTCACCCCAAACAATACGAGAATACCGAGCAGCAATCGTTTTATAATGTATTTTATCATTTCATCAGTCTCCTTACAGACAGGGCTGCTGCCTTTTCAGTCAATTTCCCTTATAACAATCATAGAAGGGAACCGCTCCCTGGTAAGCCGGGTTCATCGTAAAGCCATGGAAGTTATTGCTCACAGCCGTAATCTGGGAAAAATCATAGAGATTCATCTGGAAGCAATCATCTGCGATTTCGGCTCCCACTTCCTGCATCTGGGTAATGTATTCCTTCTGATCAAAAGCTGCCGCCTGATAGGCTGCTTCGATTTTTTCATCATATTCCGGGTTCTTGATGCCCGAGAAATTCCATCCTGCACCTGACTCCACGCAGGTGCTGTAAGGGCCGTAGGAAGTATTGGTATCTGCAAATGTCTTTGCCACAAAGATATCGTCTCTTTCTTCCGGGTTGCTGCTCTTTGCCTTGTTATATACCACCTCCCAGGAATTTGTTTCGATGTTCAGTGTCACATTCAGTTTTGCCAGCTCCGATTTCCAGAGCTCCAGCACTTTTTTCGTATCTTCATCAATGTTGTGATAGGAGGCGGTAATCTCAAATCCTTCCGCCATCCCCGCCTCTTCCAGAAGTGCTTTTGCCTTGTCCATATCGTATGTATAGGGAATGGACTCTGTCACGCCGATAAGGGTAGCCGGCGCTATCACATCCACAGGCAGCGTAGCGTATTTCCCGTACTGTACATAGTCGATCACATCCTGATAAGGGAAAGAATAGGCGATGGCCTGTCTCACCTTTTTATCCGTGAACGGTCCTGCCTCCACGTTCAAAAAGCACTGCAGATTCTTTTCCGTCTCTGTCACTTCTATGGACAGATTGGCATTGTCCGCCATCGCTTCCGCATCGCTGGCAACGATATCAAACGCCAGATCCGCCTCTCCGCCTTCTATCATCTGCCGCCTCGTCGTGGATTCTTCCGCAGATTTAAAGACGATCTGCTCGATATGGTTGCCTTCCCAACCCTTCCAGTAATCGTCGAACTTTTTCAGAATCAGATGGCTGCCGCTGGAAAACTCCTGCAGTGTATAGGGTCCGGTTCCGCACATATTGCATTCATAGAACCATGCGGAAGATTCTTCCAGATCTTCCCCCGCCGACGGGGCATAAATAAAAGCAGCATACTGGCAGGATACGATCTCCCGAAGATCTACCGGATAATTTAAGGAAAATTCCACTGTATAATCATCAATTACTTTGATTTCCTTTACCGGCCCCCAGATATAGGCGCCGCCCTTATCCATGGCAATCGTTCTGTCAATCGCATATTTCACAGCATCTGCGTTAAAGTCTGTTCCGTCCTGGAATTTGACATTCTCTCTCAGCTTGAATGTCCATGTGAGGCCGTCTTCGCTCCCCTCACACTCTGTCGCCAGGACATTATTATAAGTTCCGTCAGGATTGCTCGTCAGCAATGTCTCATACACATTGCAAAGCACACGGGGATCTACACCGTAGGAAATCGCCGGATCCCAATCCTGCACAAGATAATCTCCCATTGCCACAACGGCAATCTTATTCGGGTCTATCGCAGCCGCAGGTACGCTCTGTCCAGCGTCTGTCGCATTACCCCCCCCGAATTTCCACAACCGGTCAATGTGCCGGTCAGTATAGCCGCTGTCAGAAGCAAACTCAGTCCTCTTTTTCTCATATCTCTTCCTCCTTTGTGATTCATCACAGTAAAGTGTTATGATCAGAATATCATTTCTCCCATTCTCAAACAATGCATACCACTCACAATAATTTCCCTCCGGTTTGTGCTTGACGCACAATCAAAAAATTTAGTATGATAAAAAAAGTATTCCTCTCCGAGAGCTGCACATTTATATTTTTGTTCTATAGGAACAGATTTTCTATCTGAGCGAAAGGATATTTACAGCGATGCAATCACTTTTAAGTAATCTGTACCATGAATTTAAAAAACAATACAAATTAAAATTACTGGCCGGAGAAAAGGGCCTCTCTGCACCAATTTCCTGGGTGCACTACGTGGAAGACATTGGTAATATTTCTTTCATACGGAGCAATGAACTGATTATTACTACCGGCATGGACCAGAAAAATGATACATCCAACCTTACCAACCTGGTAAAGTCCCTCATCGCCTCTCCCAGCTCCGCCCTGATCATCAATACCGGAAAATATATTCAGGCAAACCAAATTCCCCAGGAAGTCTATGACTTGTGCAATCAGCACAACTTTCCTCTGTTCAGCATGCCCTGGGAAGTCCATATCGCAGACATCTCTCAGGATATGTGCAACCGTATTTTTATGAAGAATTATCTGGAAAATGCCATAACCAGGCTTTTCTCCAATCTTATGGAAGGCCGCCCCCTCTCTCTGGAACAATATGCCAAACTGGAGGCCCATAGTTTCCCTGACAGTGGTTTTTGGCACGTACTGCTCATCAGCCATGCCATTTCCACCATCAATATTCGCAATCATCTGGATTCTCTACAGATCAGCCATCACCTCTTTTTACAAGAAGACAGCCATGTACTGATCGTCCATGACTGCCTCGAAGAAACGATTATAGATTTTTTAAAAAATTTCCTGTCCAGCAGCAAGCTGCAAAAGGCTCCCGGCAGTGTGCCCTCGCCCACACACCCTATCATCGGCATCGGAGAGCAGGTCACTTCTCTGAAAAATTTAAAATACAGCTACCAAAATGCGGTCCGTGCTCTGGAACATGCCCGGCTGGTCGGCAAAGACTATTTTTTCTTCCGGGATTTCGGCGTGCGGCGGCTCGTCTATTCCATCGCGAACCCGGACATCCTCCAGCATATTTACCGGGAGTCCATCGGTATCCTTAAATTATTTGATATGGAAAACGGAACACAACTTTTTGATACACTGAAAGTTTACTATCGCTGCAACGAAAGTATCCTCGACACCGCCAGCACCATGTTCACCCACCGGAATACCATCAACTACCGCCTGAAAAAAATACGTTCTCTCCTGCCACAGAATATGGATGACTCCGAAGATGCCCTTTTGCTGAAAATGGCGTTTTATCTGGAAGATATTGCCCGGTCAAGCTCCCTGCGCAGCCATACGGCTTCGCGCTGCCCAGACAATGAAAACTGATTTAATAAATTCTAAGATACTAAAACAACAAAATATAACTACAGCTATCATCTCTCCTCATCTATTATTTTTCTCTTTTTCATGATAAAATTATAATACTTCTCAATGAACAAAGGGAACAAACCAGAAAATAATTTTTAGATACAGGAGGCAGATATGCAATATATCAGCCATTATGATTCACCAATCGGAAACATCCTCCTCGCGGCAGACCAGGCAGGATTGACAGGGCTCTGGTTTGACGGTCAAAAATATTATGCCCATCATCTTGATCCGAAGCATGAAGAAAAAGAGCTCCCTGTTTTCGAAGATGTAAAACACTGGCTTACCATATATTTTAGCGGAAAAGAGCCGGATTTTATGCCACCGCTCCATATGATCGGTTCTCCCTTTCAGATAGCCGTATGGGAAATTTTGCGGAACATTCCCTACGGCAAAACCATGACCTATGGAGAAATCGCAAAAATTGTTGCAGAAAAACAGGGGCTGCCCCATATGTCCCCGCAGGCTGTAGGAGGCGCTGTAGGACATAATAAAATTTCTATTCTCATTCCGTGCCACAGAGTTGTGGGAACAGACGGAAGTCTGACCGGATATGCCGGTGGTATCGACAAAAAAGCAAAACTGCTGAACTTGGAAAAGGCAGATATGAAAAATTATTTGTGCCGGGAATCTACTTAATATAGATATGCCTAAATCAAAAAAGAATCGTGCACACGCAATTCGCCGAGCGCAAACGGTGCACTTCAGTGCAATACGCTTCTCCGCGGGCTGCGCATAAATAAAAACCCTTGAAAAATCAAGGGTTTTACCATCGGGGTGACAGGATTCGAACCTGCGACCTCCTGGTCCCAAACCAGGCGCTCTAGCCAAGCTGAGCCACACCCCGTATTATGCTTATTTATATTACCTGAAGCCATATCACTTTATGACGCGAAATATATTATATAATATGCCATATCTAATGTCAACCGTTTTTCTGCTTCTGTGTCTTCTCCCGTCCTGTAATCTTTCACCTTCTTCACTTATCCCTTATCACCTTCCCCGCATTCACCGATTCCTGATGCAGGAAATGCAGAGTAAAATGTGCTTTTCCATTCTGATCTAACTCCATCATCACATAGGACGGCCTGCGTCCTTCCTGCCTTGGATAAGAGAGGCTCCCCGGATTGATGGCAATGATCTCTTTCTCCTTCTCTATCACAGGTCTGTGGGTATGTCCATAAATGACAATATCCACTTCTTTTGCTACGGCTTCTCTTTTAATCGTCGTGTTCTCCATCGACACATGATAGGAATGTCCGTGCGTCAGCCACACTTTATAATCCCCGATGTAAAATTCCCTCTCCCTCGGAAGCATACTGAAAAAATCATTGTTACCGGCTACCATCTCTACCGGGCAGCCCGCACATTCACTGATAACATATTCTCCCCCTTCCACATCCCCACAGTGGATTACCATATCCGGCCGGTCTGTTTGTTCCATCAGCTCAATGAAATTTTCATGTTTCCCATGTGTATCACTTATTATCATTATCTTCATTCCATATCCACCCATCACAGCCAAACTGCCCTGCCGCTATCTGACACTCTTCCAGACACCGAGAGAAATCATTCTATCTTTCATCTTTTCCAACGCCCTTCCTCTGTGGCTCGCCGCATTTTTCTGCTCTGGGTCCATCTGCGCACTGGTACAGCCGTATTCCGGCACATAAAAGATCGGATCATATCCAAATCCGTTGTCCCCTTTCTCCTCATATCCAATTCTGCCTTCCATCGCTCCTTCCACGAGCAGTTCTGTTCCCCCCGGAAGTACCGCAGCAATGGCACAGACAAACCTGGCCGTTCTCTTTTCCTCCGAAACTCCATCCAGCCGCTCTATCAGATTTTGATTTTTTATACGATAAGAAGTATCAGTACCCATATATCTGGCAGAATGTATACCAGGTTCTCCGTTCAGATAATCGATCACAAGACCCGAATCATCTGCTAACACTGCCTTGTCTGTCTGTTTCGCACAGGCTCTTGCTTTTATCATGGCATTTTCCCCAAAAGATGCCCCGTTCTCTTCCACTTCCAAAACAATACCAGCCTCTTTTAAAGAGAGGACTTCCACATCTACATCGGCAAGTATCATTCGTATTTCTTTCATTTTATCTTCATTGCCTGTGGCAAAGATCACTTTCTCTTTCATCTTTATCTCCTAATGGCTTTTGTCTTTCTCTGCAAATGCAGCTACAATTCCCTCTGCAATCCCTTCTGCCAGTTTTTCCTTATGTTCTTCGGAAGAAAGCAGCTGCACTTCTTTTTTATTTGTCAAACAGTCAACTACAATCGCTGCTGCAGGTATCTGCATACGCTGTAATAAGATATCATCACTCTCCGCTTCGTACAAACCGTTTGCCACACACCCGGAAGTCACACAGGCATAGCGCACAAGCATATCCGCCAATTCCGTATTTCCAAAATAAGGTATAAAATAAGTCCTGTTATAAACGGCCTGTATCCCTGCTACACTGTCACTGTTTTCTTTTGCCACCGTTCGGATACTGATAAGCATATCCGCCTGTAAATCATTTACAAACTTAATTTTTTCTTCCTCTGTTACTTCTCTGTCATCTGTCCTTGTACAATAGACATGGATATCCGAATCTTTCAGTTTCTCTGTGATCTTCTCAGACAGTTCCAGGATAATATCCGCCTCCAATACATCGCCTTTTCCATTTCCCGCACCACTGCCGCCAGTAATGTCCAGTACAAGTATCTTATCATACAGATTACCAGGAGATGTAAAAGTCAGGTACAACATCCCGTTCTCGAATATATATTCCTGTTCACAAGGCTCTGTCAACTGCAGTTGCAGCCTTGTCACACCTGCCTCTTCTCCTACGGTCCCCCCGATGACTTTCGGATCTTTCCCGATCAAGACATTGTTTACATAAAAATCCCGATATGACCCTGTCAATATAATATAAATACCGTGCTCTATATACCGGTTTTCTATGACAATATCATCGGCCCGTATTTCTGGAGGAAGAGGAACTCTGATTCCTTCCTCTGCGCCTTCTTCCCGAAAAAACAGAGGGCTTTCTATCATCTTATCCCCCTGTACTTCGCTTTCTATATGCCCCGGCGTCGTTTCCTCTGCTATGACTATCGTCTTTGTAGCCGAAAAATAGAGCATGACATACATCGCAGCCGCAGAAAATAAAATACTGTATACAAGCATCACCTTCCACAATTTTTCCTGCATTATTTCTCCCGCCTGTTTTTTCCCGTTGGCCTGGGACCCAGAAACTGATAGTAATAAGTCTTTTTCATACCGTTATAAATTTTCCGGTTCTTATCTGCTTTCCTTCCGATTTCTGCTTCTGCTCTCTCATAGGAAGTAATCACGTAGAGAGACCAGGCATCCAGCCTTCCATATCGTTCCCCCAGCATCCGGTAGAGCCCCGGTAACGCTTTTTCCTCCAGCCGTTCACCATAAGGGGGATTCGTAATCAGAAATCCATATTTCTTTGGGTGACTCAAATCTGCTACGTCCCGTTTCTGAAAATGAATCATCCCTTCCACGCCTGCCAGTTTCGCATTGGCTCTGGCAATCGTCACCATTTCATCATCAATATCATATCCCTGGATATCGGTTTCCAGGCCATAATCAATCTGTTCCCGGGCCTCTTCCAACGCATCCTGCCAGTTTTCCGTTCCTACGACATGTTCCCACTGCTGCGCTGTAAAGCGCCGGTTCATACCCGGTGCTATATTCGCTGCCATCATCGCCGCTTCAATCGGTATCGTTCCACTGCCACAGAAAGGATCTACCAGTATTCTATCTCCTTTCCACGGAGTCAGCATAATCAGCGCCGCTGCCAGATTTTCCGCAATAGGCGCCTTGGCCGTCAGCTTCCGGTATCCCCGCTTATGCAGAGACTCTCCCGTCGTATCCAGCCCCACTGTAACTTCGTCTTTCAGCAAAAAGACACGGACGGGAAACGGTGCACCGTCCTCCTCAAACCAGTTGATATGATAGATATCCCGGAGTCTCTCTACCATCGCCTTTTTTACAATGGACTGGATATCGGAAGGACTGAAAAGAGCACTTTTTACACTGGCCGCCTTTGTCACCCAGAATTTTCCATCCTTCGGAATATACTCTTCCCAAGGCAATGCCCTGATTCCCTGAAACAGTTCCTCATACGTCTCCGCATGAAAGCTGCCAATCTTAATCAAAACCCTCTCTGCCGTCCGCAGAAACATATTTGCCCGAACGCAGCCTTCTTCATCTCCAAAGAACGTAACACGCCCGTTCTCCACCGATGTAATATCATATCCCAAGTCTGTTATTTCTCTTTTCAATGGTGCCTCAAGCCCAAAATGGCAGGGCACGATCAGTTCAAATTTTCTCATATGTGTATTTTAAAGTCCAAAAGGGGGAAGTGTCAAACATTATTTACGAAAAAAATCCCGGACGACATTTATAATAAAGGCATGTTTACATGCTCCGTTACATAAATATCGGACGGGCTCTTATATTCCATGTATGAATGGAATTACGTCTGCACATAAAGATATGTACCCCGGCATATGCCGGGCTATACTTAGTAGTTGTTCTTCTGGCTGTTCTGGCTGTTTTTCTGGCTGTTGTTCGTGCTGTTTGTGCTGTTAGAACAATTGTTTGACTTATCCTGAGACTGATTTGTTCCGTTCTGATAGTTCTGCTTTTCATTCTGGTTGTAATCATTTTTAGACATATTGCATTCCTCCTGAATCATATTGGTTACGCTGATAGTATGTGTGAGAAATTAAAAAATATGCAATACCAAAAATGGAAAATAGTGGAATATATAATAGAGCCTCTGCTACAGTTCATGATAGTACGGACATATGTCTTCATACTGTCCGTCCTTTTTCCGAAATCCTTTCGGAATCGTTCCCAACTGGACAAAACCAAGCCGCTCATAAAGATGCCTTGCATGAATATTAGTAGAAACGACAGCATTGAACTGCAGTACCCCGAACCCGTGCTTTTTCCCCTGGACAAGGCAGTCCAACACCAGTCTTTCGCCAATATGCATCCCCCTTCGTTTTGAGCTGACCGCATAACTTGCATTGCATATATGCCCACATCGTCCCACATTGTTGGGATGCAGAATATACAATCCGAAAATACTGCCGTTACCGGTCTCTTCCGCAACCCCGCAATAAGTCTGAGAGGCGAAAAACGATCTCCCCGCTCTTTTATCCAGCGGCTCTTCCTGAGGGAAGGCAATCCCCTCCTCTACCACTTCATTCCAAATCCCGATCATCTCAGGCAAATCCTTTTCTTCATAAGCTCTTATCACAATATCCATTTTTCTCACCTTTTCCGGAAATACCGTACGAGATAATAAACAAGCAGCACCGGAAGGAGGAGCGGCAGCAACACCCCCAACATAATACCTACCAATTTGAAAATAATTATAAAAATAAGAAGAAATACAATCCAAAACAGCCAGGAAGGAAGCCGGGCAAATCTGCCGCCAAAAAATCTGTCTGAAAACGTTCCTTCTTTTTCATTGGCAGAATCTCTGTCGCTTTCTTTCGCGGTATCGATAATTGTTTTGGCGATCAGCCTGGGATCTCCCAGTTCTTCCAGTATTTCTTTTTCCTTCCGCCCCTTCTTCATCTCCGCGTCAATATAATTTTCATAATATGCCACATTATCGTTTACGATAACATGATTTACTCTGCCGGAAAGTGCCTTACGCAGCTTTATTGTAAATTCAAACCTTGTCATCCTCTGACTCCTTACAAATATTTATCCATTCCAAATCCTTCCGACAGACGTTTCTTATAATGTATCGGGTCCTTTTTCATCTCTGTCATCGTACGGAATGCCCGCAGTACCATCGTTTCTTTGTTGCAGCTCGCCGTATTTTTTCCTGAGTCGGCAATCAGGTTGTAAATGTCCATTTCCCAGACGAAAAGATCTATCAGCGTATAGCCTTCACAGGAAGCTTTCCCCAAAAGATTATGGTGCTCCAGATAATAGACCATTTCCTCCATCAGTTCCTCATCGTGTAACAGTTCCTCCCAGAGAGCATCGCCCCAGCCCTGTGTCTCTCCTGCCAGCTCACACAGCTCTAAAAGAGCCTCATATGCTTTGATCTTTCTCGCATCATATAAAATACCAGACATCTCCCACACTCCATTACATCAAAAATGCGCTTCGCACACTTCTGCGATATAAAAAGAACCGCATCTGCACCATAAAAAGTATAGCACAACTTTTCCAGATATGCTATACTAAAACCGTTTCATGAGGGTAGAGTTGTCACATAGAGTTTACAGGAGGGTCTATGAAAGGCTATCTGTCTATCGGCACTGTTGCCAAAAGAAAAGGAGTCAGTATCAAATCACTCCGATACTATGATCGGATCGGGGTTTTACGCCCCGCATTTATTAATAAAAAAACGAACTATCGATACTATACGGAAGATCAGCTCTATCTTCTGGACGCTATCAGTCTGTGTATCGAACTGGGAATCCCATTGCGGGATTTTGAAAAATACGGGGATGGACACGGAAATTTCAATCTACAGGGACTTCTATACGACGGTAAGCTCCTGGCAGAACAGAAGATTCTGGATATCAGGAAACGCCTGGCAGGGGTTCAGGCCGCTCTTCAGTCCCTGGACGGCAAGTCTGTGCCTGTCCGAGAACAGTCGGTCGTCATTTCTGATGTTACGGCTGACACTTCCGATGGCAATACTGCTCTTGACAGCAGTGAAACCGTCTCTGATAACAAAGAAAAGTCTTCCGGCACTGTGGCATTTTCTTCAGCTTCTGACTCTACAGATGCTCCTGATGCCCTTTCCAGTCAGGAACTTTCAGAAGAGCCTCAAGAAGAAAAAGAAGAGTTCTATCAACGTAATATTGCCAGCAGAGCAGTCCTTACGGCTCCTTTCACGGAAGATGCCCTTGAAAATTACAGTCAGAGAATACTTCGTCTCTTCATGTTGGCCCAGCTTCTCGGCATGACAGCCAGTTATCCTTCCGGTATTATGTACCGCTATGATGAAAACGGGTCTGTCAACAAATATATTTTTATTCAGGTGGAAAATTATGCCGACTGTACAGACAACCGCCTCCACATCCTGCCGGAAGGGACCTATTTTTGCAGGCAGGGATGCGAACATCAGATTACAGATTCCGCCCGTCTTCGAGATATTTTTCAGCTCTCAGGGAAACCTTTTCTCGTTATTGAAAGCGACATTATAGATGATTCCCTGAAACAGGGAAACAATACTCTGGAACTTCAGCTATTCCAGAATTTATGATAAAACCTTTGTTTGACCATTTCTGTCAGTAAGGTTGAATATTTTCCTAGTAAACATGTTTACTAATTCATTATCTGTCAATTTTTCTATGCTACATTTATCCTGACAGGTGATAGAGAATGAATTATAAGCTCAGGATACGGGATCTACGTGAGGACCATGATAAAACACAGCAAAATATAGCAGACCTTTTAGGAACCTCACAGACTATGTACGCCCGTTATGAGCGGGGCGCCAGTGAGCTGCCGGTTCGCCATCTCATTCGTCTGGCACAGTATTATCATGTAAGTATGGAATATATCGTTGGACTGACGGACAACAAAACCCCCGTTGAAGATTAACACTATCCGCATTTAAAAATCATATATCAGCAAATCGCCCCGGATATAGCATATCCGGGGCATTATTGCACCTGTCTCTGTCAATAATGATATCTTTTCTTTTTCTCCGCCAGAAACAAAACCGTCACCGCCGTAGCCATTGCCTCCGCTGCAGGAATCGAAACCCATATACCGTCCAGTTTCCAGATGACGGGAAAAAGCAAGACTGCTGTACACTGAAATGCAAAAACGTGCAAAAAAGAAATCAGCGCAGAAGTAAATCCATCTCCCAATGCCGTAAAAAAAGAAGAACCGTATATCGTAAACCCCGAACATAAAAAAGAAAAGGAAAAAATCATAAATGCATGCGCTGTCATCTCCAAAAGTTCAGGAGCATAGCCTACGAACAGCCAGGACAGAGGCCTAGCCAGTGTCTCTCCCGCTGTAAACATCAACACAGAAAAGACGCCGATCAGCAGAAAGCTCTTTTTCTTAAGTCCTTTCAGTTCTTCATAGTTCCCTGCACCATAATGATAGCCGATCACCGGTGCCGCACCTACCGAATATCCGAGAAATACGGCCTGGAATATCATACTGACATACATCAGGACTCCATATGCGGCGATCCCGTTCTCCCCTGCATATTTCATCAGCTGTATATTATAGAGCATACTCACCAACGACATGGAAATATTGCTTATCAATTCGGAAGAGCCATTGGCACATACCCTGAGTAACGCTTTGCCATCAAATCCGCATTTCACAAGCTGTAAAAGACTACTGTTTTCACGTCCGAAATACAGGAGGGGTATCACACCTCCCACGAACTGACTCAACGCCGTTGCAGCTGCTGCGCCTTCCAGGCCCCAGTGAAATATCGCCACAAAAATACCGTCCAGAACAATATTCGTCATTCCAGATGCCACTGTTACCCTCAGCCCCAGTCCCGGCTTCTGTGCCGTTGCAAACAGGCATTGAAACTCATACTGTAAGACATAAAAAGGCAGAGCTGCCAAAATGATTCTTCCATAGACAATACTGTCTTCCAATAACTGCCCCTGTGCACCCATCAGCCGTCCCATCGGCCTGAGAAATACAAAGCCAAGCAGTGCCAGTACGATACCGGATACAATCGACACATAGACAATCATAGAAAAGATTTCCTGCGCCCTTTCTTTCCGTCCCTCTCCCATCGTCTTGGCAATAAGGGCGCTGCCGCCGGTACCGAACATAAAACCTACACAACCCAGAATCAACAACAGTGGCATAATAAAATTCACAGCGGCAAAGGGTGTCTTTCCGGCAAAATTGGACACGAAAAATCCATCTACCACCCCATATATGGACGTAAAAACAAGCATAATAACAGAGGGAAATGTAAACCGCAATAACCTCCTATAATCAAAATGGTCTGATAATTGAATTCTTTTTTTCATCTGTCCTACCATCATTTACAGAATTCTTTTCCTCTTGTTTTCTGTAAATTATCCTCCTCACATATTTTTTGCTCTATTCTCCAGATCCTTTAAAAACATCTCCGTCAGTGACAGGTATTTTTCCACATCTTCCTGGGACCAGGAGGCAAATATAGCATTTTCAGCTTCTATGAGCCGACCTGCCGTCCGCTCTCCCAGACGCTTTCCTGTTTCCGTCAAACAGACCCTTTTATTTTTAGAACTCACCGATTCCAGGTATACAAATCCTTCCGTTTCCAGCTTGCGAAGAGCTGAATTGACCGTTTGTTTACTGAGACCGGACTGACGGCATACGTTCTGCAGTAAACACCTGCTCCCGTTGTCACAGATCGTATATAAAATTTTCATGGCACTGTCAGATAATCCCAGTTTCAGCGATATCTCATGATAGACTCTGTCGATCTCCCCAAACAGATAATTACAACGTTTCAATGCTTTAGACGTATCTTCGCTCCACATTTCTTTCATACGCTCTATTCCATCCTTTTTGTTTTGTCTTTCATTTTCCTCCTCAGTGAACAAGGTCACAGAATCAGTACGAAATCGTACTGTAGATTGTAGTACGATTTCGTACCGATGTCAATAAGCACTCTATTCTTTTCATATGTTTCCACTATGTATTACGTTCTTCTTTAACTTAATTTTTAATTACAAATTAATCTCATAAATTAAGTTAATTTGTAAGAATACTCAATTTTCATGCACAAAAACTGTCAAATATGCAGAAAAAAATGTGTTTTTAGGTTACTGTATTGTCATATATGGATAGTCATGTTACTATTTTTACATCTAAGAATAGTCGACATTTCTTAACAGAACAAAGAAATTAATTAAAATTAATTATTACAAGGAGGATAAACAATGAAAAAAGTATGGGGAATTTTACTGAGTATGATTCTGATCATCGGACTTACAGCATGCGGCAACACGGATACCGCCCAGGAAGAAGCCTCCGCCCCGGCTGCCGAAAATACATCTGCCGCAGCAAGCGCCGCAGAAGAAGAGAGCGTACCGGCTACAGAAGCCGTTTCGGAAAATGGAAAAACATATAAAATAGCCAACCTGGTAAAACAGCTGGGAACCGCATGGTACCAGAGACAGCAGCTTGGTCTGGATCAGATAAATGAAGAGTATGACAACGTGGAATGTTTTATGGTGGGACCTGAAACAGCAGACGCCTCCGAACAGGTAAAAATCATGGAAGATCTGATCGCACAGGGTGTGGATGCGATCACAGTCGTTCCCGTATCTGTTGAAACACTGGAACCGGTCTGCCAGAAAGCAAGAGAAGCCGGTATAATCGTTATCTCCCATGAGGCAGCCGGCATGGAAAACGTGGACTATGATGTGGAAGCTTTTGACAACGCTTCTTACGGAAGTCATATGATGGATCTGCTTGCAGAGGCAATGGGCGAAGAGGGCCAGTATGCTACAACTGTGGGCTTCCTGACTTCCAAATCCCACAACGAATGGATGGAAGCGGCGGTAGCACGTCAGAAAGAAGCCTATCCGAATATGGAACTGGTAGTGGACAAAATCGAGGAAAACGACGACACCCAGACGGGACATGATAAATTTCAGGAACTTGTAAAGACCTATCCTCAACTGAAGGGAATCCTTGTCTCTTCCATGTCCGGTACCCAGGGTGTAGGACTTGCTATCGACGAAATGGAACTGAACGGAAGCGTTTCAGCTATCGGTACCTGTATCGTATCCGTATCCGGAGACTATCTGGAAAGCGGCGCATTGACAGCCACTACTTTCTGGGATCCTGCAGGTGCCGGTTACGCATTGAACAAAGCGGCACTGCTGGCACTGGAAGGAGAAACCATCGAGGAAGGAACAGATCTTGGTTACAACGGCTATCATTCCATTACCATGAACGGAAATGTAATCTATGGCGATGATGTGGAGGAGGCCACTGCGGAAACAATGTCCCAGTACCCATTCTGATCTGAGTATACAATCCCCGCAGCGCTCTGACGGGGCAACAAACTTACAAGACTGCAAAACTGTGTGGAGACACCTCCCATAGTGAAATGCAGGAAAGGGATGAGACGGAAGGCCAGAGACCATAGCGTATGCGGCCTTCCTTATCCCGGAAAGGAGAAACCATGTCAGAAT
The DNA here is from genome assembly GCA_910587635.1 of uncultured Lachnospiraceae bacterium. GTDB lineage: Bacteria > Bacillota > Clostridia > Lachnospirales > Lachnospiraceae > VSOB01. The sequence goes on along the minus strand of CAJUNB010000018.1, from coordinate 201,067 downwards.
GCCTGTTGGAATTAAAGGGGATTTATAAATCCTTTGGCGGCGTAAAAGCTCTTCAGGATATTTATCTTCAGGTCTTTGCCGGGGAAGTGCTCTGTCTCGCCGGAGAAAACGGCTGTGGAAAGTCTACCTTGATTAAAATCATTTCCGGGTTTTACAGACCGGATCAGGGCAGTATTTTCTTAAACGGGAAAGAGCATGCCCAGATGCAATTGCGAGAAGCTATCCGGGAAGGTATCCAGATCGTCTACCAGGACTTTTCTGTATTTCCCAATCTGACAGTGTATGAAAATATTGCAGTCAATACGATGGTAGTCAATCGCAGAAAAATAGTCCGTAGAAAAGAAATGATGACAATCGCAGGACAGGCACTGGAAAAACTGGGGGCAGATATACCACTGCATGCCATTGTGGAAGATCTGTCCGTGGCAAACAAACAGCTGGTAGCAATCGCCAGAGCTATTTTAAATAATGCAAAAATCATTGTATTCGATGAACCTACATCCGCGCTCACAGGCAAAGAAGTCAAAGAACTGTTCAAGGTGATCCGCAGTTTAAAGGAACAGGGAATTTCCATTTTGTTTGTAAGTCACAAACTGGACGAGATGTTTGATATCTGTGACCGTATCAGCATCCTGAGCAATGGAAAAAACGTAATCGATGGTCCTATAAGTGATTTTGACAAGAAAAAACTTGTCTACTATATGACCGGAAAAGAATACCAGGAAAAGTCTCTGGCCGGAAAAGTCCAGTCCTCTTCCCCGCTCCTGGAAGTAGAAAATCTGGGACTGGAAGGATATTTTAAAAATATATCCTTTCAGGTCTATCCGGGAGAAGTGTTGGGAATCACCGGACTGCTCGGTTCGGGCCGTACAGAACTGGCGAAGGCGATCTACGGACTGCTGCCCGCAGACACAGGTACCATCCGTATAGAAGGAAAAGAAATCACCGTTCGAAGTGCGGCGCAGGGACTGGCCAACCACATTTCCTATGTACCGGAAGACCGCCTGACAGAAGCGCTGTTTATGGAACAGTCCATTACCGGAAATATCGTATTACAATCCATAAAAAAAGTGAGTCAAAATGGGATGTTTCAAAAACCGGAAGCCGGGAAACAGGCCGCTCATTGGGTAGAACATCTGCACATCAAAACCCAGGAACCGGAAAATCCCGTTTCTACCCTGTCAGGCGGCAATCAGCAGAAAGTCGTTCTGGCCAGAAATCTGATGTCCAATCCAAAGCTTCTGATTCTGAACTGCCCAACCGTCGGTGTGGATATCGGCTCCAAAATGGAGATCAGTCTGCTGATACAGCAGGTGGCCAAAGAGGGAATGGCTGTCATTCTCATCTCTGACGATCCAGACGAGATTCTGACAAATTGCAGAAGATTTCTCATGATGAAAAACGGAAAAATCCAGCAGGAATATAAAAGCAGCGACTATACGGACAGCACTCTGTACGCTGAACTTATCAGGTAGGAGGTAAGAGATGAAAAAACAAAGAAATGAAACCATGCTGCTCATTGTCATGGGCATTGTCATCGTTATAATTTCTCTGATCAATCCGCAGTTCCTTACAGCCTATAATCTGATCGATATGCTGCGCAGCAGCATCGTGGACGGAATCTTTGCCATAGGTGCAATGACAGTCCTGATTTCCGGGGGAATTGACATTTCCTTTCCGGTTATCGGTGCCTTTTCCATGTATACAACTACGATTCTCTTTCAGGCAATCGGATATGAGGGAAATGTGATACTTCCCATGCTCACTGCAGCTCTTATGGGTATCGGACTGGGGGCTCTGAATGCGCTGTTCATCCATGTATTTAAAATTCCCACTTTTATCGCTACCCTTGGGACTTCCAATATCATCAGCGGTCTCCTGCTCACCTTTATCGGCTCAAAAGCTATTATGAATCTGCCAAAAGGCTTTACTGCTTTTTCCAAAAGCAGTCTGCTCACCGTCCCCGCTCAGGTAGGTAAATCTTCTCTACCGGCAGCTTTTTTGCTCCTAATCGCAGTGGCCGTTACTGCCTGGTTTATTTTGAACCATACGATGCTGGGACGTGGCGTATTCGCAGTAGGCGGCAATATAACCGCTGCACAGCGGGTTGGTTTTTCCGTAGGGCTGATTCAGTTGTTCATATACTGTTTTGCCGGCTGCGTGGCAGGAATAGCGGGGCTCACTCACACATGCCTTGTGCGTACTTCCAATCCTTTCGACGTCATCGGCACTGAGCTGACAATTATCGCTGCCGTTGTCCTTGGCGGAACAAATATTACCGGAGGCAGGGGAACCGTACGGGGTACGCTTCTGGGTGTATTCATGATAACCGTTATTTCCAATTCCCTGATTATGATCGGTATTTCTACATACTGGCAGCGGGCCGTCCTCGGACTTCTCATCATTTGCAGTGTGACGATCTCCGCTTTTCAGAATAAGAAAAAGAATCTCAGCAGACTGCACATACAGAAAGCAGGTGGACAACGATGAAACTCTCGATACAGAAAATTTTTACAGGAACTGCCTGGAAACTGCTTGCCATAATCTTTCTCGTGGCTATCGTCATGGGTATCCGACTTCCCGGCGTCTTTTTTTCCGGCGCCAATCTCCAGTCTATGCTGTTTCAGATACCTGAATTCGGCCTCTTCGCCCTGGCAATGTCCATGGCAATGCTCACAGGAGGCTGCGATCTGTCCATCGTGAGCACTGCGAACCTGACAGCAATCATTCTGGGAGTCTTTCTACACCAAACAGTCGGCGAATCTCCAAAAACCGGCGTGGAAACACTAATACTGCTTGGCGCCTTCCTGTTAGGGCTCCTGATCGGTGCCCTGGCGGGCCTTCTCAACGGCTGCCTTATTTCCTTTGCCGGTGTACCCCCCATACTGGCAACCCTTGGAACGATGTCCTTCTATGGGGGTATTGGCATCGTCATTACGAAAGGCTCCGCCCTCTATGACTTCCCGCAGGGAATGAAAAAAATAGGAAACGGTTATCTGGCAGGCACCATACCGATTCCGGCACTGATATTTATCGGATTTGTACTTATTATGTTTCTGACGATCCAAAAGTCTTCCTTCGGTGTAAAACTCTACATGCTTGGCACCAATGCAAAGGCCTATGAATATTCCGGTCTGAACCGGGAACGAATGATTCTCGCATCCTATGGAATCAGCGGCATTTTGGCCGCCATTTCCGGCTTTATCATTCTGGCAAGGACCAATACGGCCAATGCAGACTATGGCAGCACTTATATTATGCAGAGTATTTTAGTCTGTGTCCTGGGAGGCGTAAACCCGAAAGGCGGTTTTGGGAAAGTGACCGGCATCTTCCTGGCAACACTGGCTATCCAGATGCTGTCCAGTGGTCTGAACATTATGAATGTAAATGCTTATTTCAAGCAATTTGTATACGGCGCCCTTCTGATTATCATGATTATCAGCAACACATGGGATCATAGAACAATAAAACAAATAGGAGGTTATATACGATGAATCATAAAGCAAAAGCAATCTTTGGAAATCATCCCTTTACAGAGGGAGTGAAAACAAAACCGATCTATATAGATTCTTCCAACATCGGTCAGTTTATTTATCCTGATTTTGGCCTGGATTACAGTGATCTGAACTATATGTACTACAGTTCAGACACGCTGACTGTCTGCAGTATGGAAATCGGACCGGGAGGATTTTTCAACCCACCGGACTATCACCCCGGAGATGAGGCCTATTTTGTACTGGAAGGAACGATCACCCAATTCAATCCGGCCACCGGAAGCTGTATCGAAGTTAAAGAAGGAGAAGCCCTCCTGATTCCCAAAGGCGTTCTCCATTCTGCCTACAATTTCGGAGAAGAAAAAGTTAAAGTATTGGCAGTGATTGCACCGAAAATCGTAGAATCTCAGGAATTCCCTACGGATGTAAACGGCCCGAAAAAGATCTTCGGATACAACCCTCAGGATTTCGATGGCCCCACCGATGACTTCCTCGCGCCACTGCGATACGGCTCCATCGATCAGATGGGTCAGTGGCCGGAAAACGGGGAACTTCTTCGAGAGAAGAAACTGATCTATCATATTACAGAAGAAAGAAAATTAAAAGTTATCCACGGGGATACCCGTCCCATTTTAATGAAGTATTCCGTAAGCAATGATTATATGGATATGGGAGAATATATCATACCTGCAGGCGGTGTCGTGACACGCCGCTCCGAACCGATCTCCCATCCGGGAGACACTTTCCTTCTCGGCCTGGACGGGCCCGTGGCGGTCTATATGACACAGTCCCGGGAAACCTACATGCTCAAACACTATGAAGGGCTGTACATCCCTGCCGGGACAGCGTATATGCTCTTGAATTATGAAGCGGTAACTGGTAGAATTATATTCGCTACAGCAACTTTGGAAAATTCTGGAAAATCTTGAATTGGTTCTATAGGCAAATGCGGAGCAATTTCCTATAGAACAGGAATGGGCAAAGAAAAAATGCGGAACAAAGAAATAGCGGAGATTTTGCACATAACGCCGGCGGCTGTTTCCATGGCCCTCAACAATAAAGGCGGTGTGAGTGAATCCAAAAGAAAAAAAATCTTTGAGCTGAAATACGCCAGTTCACAGTCTCCTGAAGAGAAAGAAAAGAAAAAGGGCCGAATCCTGTTTTTTATCCATGTGAAAAATGGAAATGTCATCGCAGAAACCCATTTCTTTGTGACGCTGATGTCTGCCATCCAGGAGAGGGCCGGCTACTATGGATATTTCGCAGATATCATCCGCTATGATTCCAAGACGCAGTTCCGGGAATTTATTTCCAGTGTCAATATGTCCAATGTCTGCGGTATACTCGTTCTTGCCACAGAGATTGATTCCGAAGATGCGGCCCTGTATCGGGATCTTGGCAAACCTCTCGTCATGATCGACAACTGGTTCGCGGGAGAAGACTATGACTGTATTCTGATGGATAATATCGACGGTATCAAACAGGCTGTCCGATACGCCTGCCATATGGAACACCGGAATATCGGCTTTGTACGCAGCAAAATCCACATCCACAATTTCGATGAACGTTATGAAGGATTTTGTCAGGGTATGCGGGAAGCAGGACTTCCTATCATCAGAAAAAATATTTTTTCCACAAAATGTACTACAGACGGCGCCTATGAAGATATGTGTGCCATTATCAAAAAAACGCCGGAGCTTCCTTCTCTGCTCATTATTTCCAATGACGTCATGGCAATCGGCATCGTAAACGCCCTGAAATATTCTCATTACAGAGTACCGAAAGACGTGTCTGTCATCAGTTTTGACAACATGCCCATCGCCCGCTATTTCAGTCCCACTCTGACGACAGTCAGCATCCAGGACAAGCAGATCGGATACGTGTCCGTGGACCGTCTCATAGAAAAAATCGAAAAAGGAATGGACAACTATTTCGTGCATAATCTGATCGGTGTCCGGCTGGAAATCCGGGAAAGCGTATGTAATTATTCCAGTATGCGGTGACGGACTACAGAGACTCTGCAAACAGTACCCTGATAAAAACCGTAATTTAATACCCCGTTATTAAACGGGGTATTTGTATGCCTGTATTTTCTTACTCATCCACACTGTAATTGGGCGCCTCTTTTGTAATATGGATATCATGAGGATGGCTCTCTCTCAGAGCAGCGGCAGAAATCTTAACAAATCTGCCGTTCTCCTTCAGCTCTTCGATGCTTCCTGTTCCGCAATAGCCCATACCGGAACGCAGGCCACCCATCAGCTGAAATACTGTGTCCTCTACCGTACCTTTATACGCCACTCTGCCTTCCACGCCTTCGGGCACAAGCTTTCTGGCATCTGACTGGAAGTAACGGTCTTTGCTGCCGTTTTCCATGGCAGCGATAGAACCCATACCACGGTAAACTTTATACTTCCTGCCCTGGAACAGCTCAAATGTTCCCGGACTCTCATCGCAGCCTGCAAAGATACTTCCCATCATACATACATTGCCCCCTGCCGCGATCGCCTTTGTCATGTCACCGGAATATTTGATACCTCCATCCGCAATAATCGGCACGCCATACTCTTTTGCCACCTGATAGGAATCCATGATCGCGGTAATCTGCGGCACGCCGATGCCTGCCACGATACGGGTAGTGCATATGGAGCCCGGGCCGATACCCACCTTCACGGCATCTGCTCCCGCTTCAATCAATGCCCTGGTCCCTTCGCTCGTCGCCACATTGCCGGCAATTACCTGCAAATCCGGGTAGGCATCCTTGATCATCCGCAGGCAATGCAGTACATTCTCAGAATGCCCATGAGCGCTGTCCAGTACGACAATGTCTACCTTGGCATTGATCAGCGCCTCCACTCTCTCCAGTACATTGGCCGTAATCCCTACGCCGGCGCCACAGAGCAGCCTGCCCTGGCCGTCCTTGGCCGCCAGTGGATATTTAATCGTCTTTTCGATATCCTTGATCGTAATCAATCCTTTCAGATTGAACGCATCATCCACAATGGGAAGTTTCTCTTTTCTGGCCTTCCCAAGAATATCCTTTGCCTCTTCCAGTGTAATACCCTCTCGTGCCGTAATCAGTCCTTCTGAAGTCATACACTCTTTTATTTTCTGTGTATAATCTGTCTCAAATTTCAAATCCCGGTTCGTAATAATCCCTACCAGCTTTTTTCCTTCTGTAATCGGCACGCCGGAAATACGGAATTTCCCCATCAGCGCATCTGCATCCGCCAATGTATGCTCTGGAGTCAGAGAAAATGGATCTGTAATGACACCGTTTTCAGAACGTTTTACCTTGTCTACTTCTTCTGCCTGCTCTGCGATAGACATGTTCTTATGAATGACGCCGATTCCGCCCTGCCTTGCCATGGCAATGGCCATGCGATGCTCTGTCACCGTATCCATACCCGCACTCATCATGGGAATATTCAAACGGATACTCTTTGTCAGCCATGTGGACAAATCCACCTGATTCGGAATCACCTGCGAATAACCCGGTACCAGCAATACATCATCAAATGTAATACCCTCGCCAATTATCTGACCCATCTTTCCATCCTCCTGTAATATAATCGTTTGTTGTCAATATATTTTGAAAAGTTTATCAGCTTGTTTCCTCTTTGTCAATGTGGAAATGCTTTTTCTGTTTTATAAAAGTCAACTGGTATATTAAGTTAAAAATATTCTGCTGGGCGCAGTGCTGCGAAGCGCTTCCATCAGCCCTCTGTCCGCATCCAGAATGAGCTTTTTCTGTCCCTCATAATAAATGATAAAGGTATTTGTCTTCCTGCTGCTATAATCCTTTACCTCACAATCTCTTCCCTGATACCCATCCAGGTGATAAGAACCTTCCGGAGCCGCCACCTCGATCTTTTCCACTGGATAATCCGCCATGGACTTCCTCCTGCTACGGGCCATGATCTTGTCCACCGTCAGCTCCCCACTCACATAACTGTACTCATATTCAATCCATTCCTGCAGATAACTATAATAGGCAGCAACGCCAAATATCGCAACCGCAAGCAAAAACACCAGGGAAGAGGGCACCATGAGAAGAGAAAACGCAGCCAGAATTGCACATACCACTTTCATAACAGCTGCTGCCATATTCCTGTTTCTTGCCACTAATACTTCTATAAACGTCTGATCCATATTTTTCCCTCCTTCTTTTTATTATGATATTACAAAATCAAAGCGGATTCAATGGGAATCCGCAGAACTGAAAGCTGTTTCATTTATAAGCAGCAGCTTTCTTATAACTATTCATTAAATTTCCATCTCCGGGTATCCTGCATATGGACAGCTTTCTATATTTCTAAAATACCCATAGCTACCAGCTCATGTGACTGATCGTCCACCAAAATGACTAAATGCTTTCCATGACTATCATGTAAATGTGTCATTTCTTTTTTCTATAGAAACTTAGTACCAGTATTCTCCGGCAAATACTTCACCAGTTCCTCCACCAGCTCATACACCTTCGTCCCTGGCGCAATGGCTGCAGGCGTTTTCCCCTTGTTCTCCTCTATAATCCTTTTTGCATACTGTATCGCCAGCTTTGGGTTCCCTTTCTCCATCAGAATACGAAATATATCCTTCATATTCTTCTGATACTTCCCAATCCCCAATTCTCTGAACTTATCATTCAAAAACTTAACATACTCAGATCTATGATTGTTTGAAGTATAGTAAGCAAAATGCAAAATGAACCAAAATTCAATACACTCATTGCTCCATGAAGCATGATATTGTAATTCTGGATTTCCCAGATTCAATTTGTCCACTCGCTTTGCCACGCCGTTAAAATCCTTTGTCGGGAAACTGTCTTTATCATACACACACCATATCTGCCCTCTTACAATCCCCTTTTTACGGACATATCTTTCTGCCATACCAATTACCCGCATCGTTTCTGCGGCGCAAGGCTCAATTTCAATCAAGACCATATCCTTATAAATCGGATTATCCTCTATCAGCCGCTTAAACCCTTCAAAATAAAGCGGCTCCGTTTGCTCACCCTCACAGAAGATATAATAACGATATTCCTTTTTCTCCAGATACTCTTTGCGCCTCTGTTTCCTCCACTGAACAGTCCCAGCTTTCTTAGGCATTGACATCACTCCAATCTATAATCTTTTTCAGATATGGATCTGCGCCATACTTACCCTCCAGATATTGTTTGTCATATTTTGCATCCATGCGAACAGATTTGCCTTTCGAATTTTTAAATTCTACTAAGGAATAAAGTTTAGAATTCTGATCCCTTCCCTTTGCTACGAACCAGATTTCATCCCGGCGGAATATATCATTATTCATTGTAGACAAATCATGCGAAGTAAAAATAAGCTGTGCACCTTTCTTGTTAACCTCCATATTATTGAACAGCATAATGATATATCGCAACAAAACCGGATGAATTTTTGCATCCAGCTCATCAATCATCAAGGTTTTTCCAAGAACAAGACTTCTTGCGATAAAGGGCAGTAATCCAAATAACTTTTTTGTTCCACTGGATTCCTCCGCTAAAGTTAATTCCGTACTATATTCATTTACAGTGTGCTTTGTATAAACTTCTATACGATTTTCTTCCTTTTCTTCAACACGAAAATCTTCTATATCCAAATCCATTTCACGAATCATATCAAGCACAAGTTTTTTTACCTCATCTGTCTTAGCTATGGCTGTTCGCAATTCCTGTCTTGGACTTCCATAATTCAAAAAGTCAATGGACTCCTCAAACCATTCAATCACATCGGAAATCACCTCGTTCTTTTTATAAGTAATTCCCAAATAGGACAATAAAGGCAAGCCTTCCGAAATTTCTTCGCTGATTTTGATTTTACCAAACACCCCCTTCAACTCAACTTCATTCCCGTTTCTTACAAAGAGTGCCGAACGTCTTCCGGTATCTAGTCTAATCCGGTCCAGACTCTCATAAGCAACAATATCCTGCTTCACATGAAGGATATACCGGTATTCTGCGATGTCCGTCCTAAAGAACACTTCAAACTCTGTTGGCTCCTTTCTTATTTCTTCTGAAAAAGCAAAGGGCTCTACCGGAATCTTCCTTGCCTTGTATTCACACTCTGTCTTATCGCAAGTCGCGCACAAGGGTCTTAACACTTTTGCGTCCAGTGTATGCAGCACTTCCAATACATTGGATTTACCGCCTCCATTCGGGCCGTAAATCACTGATACCGGCAAAAAGCTTTCTCCATCTTCCGTTTTAATAATTCTATCCCTATGCTCCATGATAGCTGTTGCCTGCATATCAAAAGTCATCTCTTCCCGAATACTTTTATAATTTTTCACACTAAACTGGCATAACATAGTTTCTACCTCCATACTTTATCTATAATTATACGCAAATTATTCTTTTTGTAAACATAATTTGAGATTTTTTCTCAAATTTACATCTTATTCATCAAAAAAATGCAACAAGGTCGCTGAAATCATATGACTTCAGCGACCTTATGATATGTCATGTCCTTCAATCAATTAATGGAGCAATCTCCGGCATAAGAACATTCTTGAACTCATCAATTATCTGCTTCCTGAATTTGATTTTAGTCAGAGCATCTTCTGTTTCTTCCTTATAAGTCGCATAGTCTGCACTATCTTTCAATTTATTGGCATTTGCAAGTTCACCATCCTTGAAATGAAATGCTTCATACTTTACATCTTCAAAATCCAAATACCATTTTTCAGCATATTTCCTGATTTCGGTATCAATAGCAGCATAGCGCATCTGATTGATGATAACGGAAATATCCTGTCCCAAAAATCTTTCTTTGTCTTTTTCAATTTCATCTACAACCTGTATAAGCAATGCACTCAGCTTGGGATTATCACCTGCAAATTCTTCTATAATCTCTTTAATAGTCCTTATTCTGGTCCTAAATTCAGTCTCGCCAAAATCATTCTCTGGCTGATCTAAGGACTCCACAACGCCCTGTAGTAATTCTACTATATACTCAAAATCTATTCGCAGTTTGCTATAGGCCACCAAATCATAATCATCCCATACAGAATCTTTGTCAGCATCAGGATTATCATCCGGCTTTTTCAGTTCTTCCATCACATTTTTATACATCGCCGCATAATTTTCATATTCCCCTTCGGAAAAGCTGTACTCGTCCAGTATATGCGGTTCATATACGGAAAATGATTTTAGGTGTGCAAAATCGTGATCCAGCGCCCTGAAAAGATTCACAAATGCCTTTTTTTGTTTTCGTGACAGCCTTACTATATTTTCGGGTGTCTGCGCCAGATTGCGAATAGCTTTAAGGGATATGGAAAAAGATGATTTTACATCATCCCAATCCTCTGCAATAGGATTTCCGTCACCGCCGCGCGAATATAGCTTAAGCGCACTATTAATTGCATTTTTATACTCTTTTGGAGCCTGAAATGTCACAATCTGCCCGTACCGTTTAGCGTAATCAAAAAGTCTGTTTGTACGGGAAAATGCCTGAATGATATTCTGCGGAGCCATAGGCTGTCTGTCAATAAACAACGTAGACAGACACGGAGCATCAAACCCGGTCAAAAGCCGGTCTACTACAATCACCAAATCAAGCTGCTGGCTACGATCCAGATACCTCTTCTCTTTTCTTGCCAGACGCTCATTTAGATTATTGTTATAGGCATTAATGGCATCGATCCGATAACTGCTGCCAAACATTTCATAATAATCTCTTAACGCCTCCTTCATTTTATTCTGATTGACAGTGGAGGCCTCCTCATTTTCCGACAGCGAATAGGTTATGGCAAACTTGGGAAAATCCGGCAGCGCCTTTTGTACTGTATCACTGATCTTTAACTCGTCCTCTCCTTCTTTCACTTTCTTCAACAAATCATAATATTTCTGTGCTCTCCCAATCGAATTGGTTGTTAAAATCGCCTCATAGGTTCTGCCTCTGCCATTGTTCATGCCAAACTTATCGTAAGACTGATTTAATATAACATTCAACACTTTCCGCATATGTTCTTCGGTTTCATATACCTTTTTGGCCTCATCCTCACTTAAATCTTTCGCCCCAAGGTTCTCAACCATGAACCCTAAAACTGCCTCATCGTGGATGGCCTCTTTAATGGTATAACTATGCAGGCATTTCCCATACATCTGCTCTGTCGTTTGTGGCAAATCGCCTTTCTGCTCATATCTGTTTTCTTCAAAAATAGGTGTCCCCGTAAAACCATACCACAATGAATTGTTAAAAAATTTTTCAAGGTCTCTTTTGGTTTGGGGCGTCACGGCTCTATGGCATTCATCAACCACAAAAGCAACCTTTAATGACTTAATTTTATCGTACCGCTTAGTCCCTTCCTTTAATCGCCGATTTACCATAATCTGCATTTTCTGACGAGTGGTCACTATCATCTGGCGGTTTTCATCCGCCATTTTTTCTATGAGTGAATCAACATAATCCGTATCATCCACATCAATCGTATCGTTATCCGCATAGGACTGAAATGCCATTTTCGTCTGCATATCCAGATCCTTCCTGTCAATGAGGAATACCGTTTTCTCAATTGCTGGAATGTCCATCAACAGATTTCTTGTAGCTTTATAAGAAGTCATTGTTTTCCCGGAACCTGTCGTATGCCAGATAAATCCGGATTCACCCTGTTTTGAAGCCGTCCTCATAGCTTCAATCGCATGAATCTGGTATGGGCGCAATATTAAAAGTTTCTTCTTATCATTATCAAGAATCGTGTACCTGGCAATCATTTCATGCGCTTCCGGTATCTTAAGGACTGCTTTCGCAAATGCAATATAATCACAGACAGGATGATTCTCCTCATCAAGCCATCCTGTCATAAACTTCTTATTCAGTTCCGTATCTCTTGCAGCGGAAAAATACTTCGTATCAACGGCATTGCTCACAACGAACATCTGAACATTTGAAAAAATGCCATGGAACTTATCCTCCGCAATATATTTTTTAATCTGTCGGTAAGCATCCATATAGGAATGTTCTTTGTTTTTTAACTCGATATGAATGAGTGGAATCCCGTTGATCAGAAGTGTCACATCAAAACGCCTATCCCTGCCATCCTCCTCACCGTCTAACTTAAAAGCCTGGTATTGATTGATAACCTCGTATACACTTGATCCCCCAGCCACATGCTCATTATTCATCACCATTAGATGCAATGTTTCATTCCCACGCTGGACATGGACATATACCCTGCCATTTTCTCCTATCATCCATTTCCCGGCATCATAGAAGGAAGCGTGGGATAAATCATTCTTAATCTTTGCAAACTCGGAATCGCTGAGAGGAACGTCATTAAGTTTCGCTTTGTTATTCTGCTCCAGGATATATTTAAAATTATTCCATAACTGTTCTTCTGTTCTGATATCAGGTCTGTAAGTCCATTGAGACTCATCACAGCAAAGCTGGTCAATCAATCTCTTTTCCATTACGGATTCTAATTCTGCCATAAACTATCCTTTCTGTGGAAACATATTCTGCAGCATGAACTTCTTTACTTCTTTTAATGTATCACACTTATGCTGGTGAAGAGTGATGAGGTGGTCGAGGTCGGAGAAATATACTCCAATTTTTTGCTGCTCCTCCAAAGATGGAAAAAATACCGGCGTTTTCTTTACCTGTTCTATTGTGTAATGAGCTATTGTTCCAGTTTGGGATATACTCAATAAATATTCTCGAAAAATCGGTGAAATAAAATAAGAATACAAATAAAACGGATCATGTTTTTTACTTTTTTTTACCCAAATCAAATCAGCGTCCTTTGAATACAAAGGCTCATTATTAGGCACAATATAAGGCGTTCCAATACTTCCACCACCAGTAATGAATATATCCCCCTGTTGAGGTTTCCCTGATATTGCTGACAGCTTTTCATATAACTCCTGTGAAATAAAAACCTTGTCATTTTTTGTCCTTTTAAATGCAGCCATTACATCACTAGACCTAAAAAAAGGCACACCTTCTGTTTTCCATTCCTCTTTATGAACTCGAGATGCCGACAATATGTCTGTAATCTCTCCCAGCTTACACTGTTCCCAAGTACCCGTAAATCCTTCAAACCGGATCTCTGGAATTTTCTCTCCATTTTGAGGGAACATTTTTTGCAACATATATTTTTTCAATTCTTTTATCTCGTCACACTTACGATGGTGAAGGGTAATAAGATAATCTAGGTGATCTAATGATGTTGCAATCTTCTTCTGTTCAGCAACAGATGGCATAAGTATTTGACATTCGCATAGCTTATCATAATAAAAATACAAACGCACACTACCTTCTTGAAGGCGCCCTATCCATTTAGAGAATTCATCCGACTTAAACCAGTGCCAAAGGAATTTATTATCAACATAATCAGCTGTTTGAAAAACTTCATAGAGTGAGCTAACTATTACATTTTCTGTACCTTCATAGTATCCGATAGAACCTACATTTATTCTTGCGGGGTTATATGCAAATGAATTTGGAGTAACAATATTGTATGCTTTTCTGTCAGTATTCTTCATATACCCAAATTCATCATGTGCTTTATTTTGAGGAATAAAACCATGTTCATTTGTAATTGCATAAGGCTCCAAATTCAAGTCCTCTTTATTACGTTTCCCAGAAGCCCAAGTAAAATCAGAAAGCTTCCGCTGTTCCCAAGCATCCGCAAATCCCTTAAACCTTATCTTCGGTGTATCACCCACAATCACACCTCCTTAAGAACACTGATAAATTCCTCAACGACATCCTTCGTTTCAGTATCTGCAAAGGTCAATTCTCCAAGCATTTCCAACAAAGCTTCATTTCCCTCCTTGATAGCCCTGTTTGTCTCCCTGATAGATGCGGAAAGCTGTCTGAGATCCACTTCTGGTTCTTCCTCGCTGGTATCTACATATCTGGGAATATTCAGATTATAGTCATTCGCTTTGATGTCCTCAAAAGAGGCAAGATAAGCCACCTTATCAACTGGTTTCCTAGCAATATACAACTCCAGCACTCTGTCGATATGCTCCGCATGCATAACATTCTGCTTCTTTTCTTTTTCATACAGCTTAGACGCATCAATAAATAATACATCTCGCCCTTCCCTATGCTTTTTCAATACCACAATGCAGGTTGGAATGGAAGTATTATAAAACATATTTGACGGAAGCCCTATAACAGCATATATTGAACCATTCTTGAGGAGCGTCTCCCTGATTGCCCCTTCTGCCGCTCCCCTGAATAAAACACCATGAGGAAGAACAATCGCCATGGTACCTGTCTGCTTTAGATGATAGAACCCATGTAATAAAAAAGCATAATCTGCTTTTGACTTAGGGGCCAGCTTACCCTCATAGTCCATAAACCGCTCATCCTGCTTGAATCCTTCTGCGGCAGACCATTTTGCCGAATAGGGGGGATTCATCGTTACAACATCAAACTCTGTCTCTTCATCTGTCGGCCAGTCAGCATCAAGAGTATCCCCATTACGCAAGTGCTGGTTTTCAGGCAAGACTCCGTGCAAAAACATATTCATACGCGCCAGGTTATAAGTTGACGGCATGAGCTCCTGACCATAGTATTTAATATAGTCCGGCTCTTTTGAATAATTTCTGCAACTAAGCATCAACGAGCCGGATCCCATACACGGATCATATACCTGTAATCCCTTTTTCCCTTCCTGACCGGATATGCCAATCCTGCAAAGGATCTGCGCGGGACCATGCGGCGTATAAAATTCTCCAGCCTTTTTCCCTGTTTCAGACGCAAATTGACCGATCAGGTACTCATATGCGTTACCAAGAACATCTCCTTCCGTATGGATAATGTCCACGCCATCCAATACTTTGATAACTTCTGCAATTGTAGCACTCTGCTTCTGGTCACCAGTGCCAAGCCGATTAGAATATAGATCTACATCCGCAAATAGGCCATTGAATAATTCATCGGATTCCTCTATACGATTAAAAGCCGCCTGCAGTTTTTCTCTGTTAAAAGAATTATTTTTAGCCGCATCTAATATGCTTATATACGTCATATCAGGATCAAGCGTATAATGCTTTGATTCTTTTATTTCACTCAGTAATTCTTCCGCATCATCTGATTTCATTGCGTCTTCATACACGCACTGTGCTTCTTCAAGACTATCTGGATTTTGATCCATGATGAGATCATACACCTTCGCCAAATACGAATCGGACAAATATTTATAAAAAACCAATCCTAAAAGATACGTCTTGTACTCATTTGCGTCCATTTTCCCTCTGAGTACATCTGCACCACTCCACAATACCTGTAATAAATCTTTCCCTTCAGCCATAGCTAAATTTCCTCCATCCTGCGTATCAACGTCATCATAAATTTTTTTACATTCTCTGCCTGCTTTATCATTAAATCATTTTGTATAATTGACTGCCTGTATAAATTACCTATTGTCCGTTGCTTTTCCATATCCGGCAAAACAATTTTTAACTCTCCAATAGTCTTTATATTCAATTTCTTGACACTCAAGGTTGTCCCCTGATGGTACATCTCTATCTGTTGTTCAAAGGCCTTCCCTTCATTAAACTGATAGCATAAATACCATGGGTAAATTTTTCCGGTATCAAAATCGCATCTCAAAAAATTGGATGTAATACACTTCGCTTCTGTCTGTTCCGAAATAGGAGAACATTTTGATTTTATCAAATTTATAATGCAGCCCGCACCCTCTTTTGTTGCATTCATACAGTTTAAATCCTTCTCAAAATCCTCTGGTGTATACAATTCATCAACCTGCTCTTTTATTCGCGTAGGATTTTTACCCAGCGTGAATTGTATAATCTCGTGTAAAGATACCGATTCCATTGGGTCTCCTTTTTTAGTAATTGAATTAAATTACATTATAACGATACCTCCTTTTTACTGACCATGTCAATATGTAATTTAACTAAATTACATATTTATGTTCTATATATTAAAAACATTATTTTTACAAACTGTGTCAGCTTTTTCAGAATACAACAACGATATGCAAAACGCTGTTCGCGGCACTCTTCCGCAAACAGCGTTTCTTCATTCTCTCTATTCTATTACCCACTGTTATCAAAAAATTCCAATATCATTGATCTCATAATTCTTTTCCAAGTCATTGATATCTTTCAATTCCAGAAAAACAGGTATCAAAGATTTCTGCTCCAGTTCATTAATAAACAAATGCTTCATGAGCGTAGATTTTCCGATTCCCCCTGTCCCCTGAATAATAATAAAGTCAGTTACATCCTTCTTTTGCAGCTTGCGCCGGATCCATTGTGCTGCCACCTCCCGGCCCTCTCATCCCAGCATTTCCCGCAGCATCTGATTTACCAGCCCCGGATCCGCCTTCCCTTTCATAGCCTTCATCGTCTGCCCTACCAGAAAGCCAAGAGCCTTTTCCTTACCGCCCCGGTAATCCGCTACGGACTGGGGATTGTTTGCGATGACCTCTTCCAGCGTCTTTTGCAGAGCGCCCGCATCGTTCACCGTCTGCAGTCCCTTTTCTTCCACATACTGTCTCGGGTCAATATCCTCTGCAAACATGACTTCAAATACTTCCTTGGCCACTGTCCCATTGATCTCCCGGGCATCCGTCATGGCAATGAGCTCTGCCAGATGTCCCGGTGAAAAGACAATATCTTCCGGCTCCCTGCCCTGCTCCTTTAAAAGCCGCATCGTCTCTCCCATCAGCCAGTTGGACACTTTCTTCGGTTCCTTACAGATAGCTACCGTCTCCTCGAAAATATCCGCCAGGTGCTTGGAACCTGTGATAATCTCGATATCATAATCGGGAATCTCGTATTCTTCCCGGTATCTTTTCATTTTCTCTGTCCGAAATTCCGGCAGAGCCGCTCTCCGTCCCTCCAGCCATTCATCACTGATACGCACAGGGGTCAGATCGGGATCGGGAAAATACCGGTAGTCCTGGGCATCCTCTTTGGAACGCATGGCATAGGATGCACCCTTCGTATCGTCCCATCGCCGTGTCTCCTGTATCACGTCTTCTCCCTCTTCCAGCAGATCGATCTGCCTTGCCCGCTCTCCTTCTATCGCCCGCATGATAGCCTTGAAGGAATTGAGATTTTTCATCTCTGTTCTCGTACCATACCGCTCTGCTCCCATTTCCCTCACAGACAGATTTACATCCGCGCGCATGGAACCTTCCTGCAGCTTACAGTCAGAAGCGCCCAGATACTGTATCAGCAGCCTGAGCTTTTCCAGATAGGCAATGACCTCTTCTGCGCTTCTCATATCCGGCTCGGAAACGATCTCGATCAGGGGCACGCCGGAACGGTTATAGTCCACAAGGGAACAGTCCTCCCACTCGTCATGAATCAGCTTACCTGCATCCTCTTCCATATGGATTTCATGGATGCCTACCCGTTTCTTCCCTTCCCCGGTCTCGATTTCCACCCAGCCATTTCTGCAAATGGGAAGATAGAGCTGTGAAATCTGATAGTTCTGCGGATTATCAGGATAGAAATAATTTTTTCTGTCAAATTTGCAGTATCTGGTAATATCACAGTTTGTTGCCAGCCCTACCGCTACCGCATACTCCAGCACCTGCCTGTTCAGTACCGGCAGAGAACCGGGCATACCGGTGCAGACCGGACACGTATGGGTATTGGGCGCTCCTCCGAAAGCCGTAGAGCATCCGCAGAATATTTTTGTTTTTGTCGCCAGTTCCACATGTACTTCCAGCCCGATCACCGTTTCATATTGCTTTGCCATCTATTTCACCTCCCCGCATCTGCCTAAAGGTCCTCTTGCCTTTTCATAAGTATAGGCCGCCCGTATCAGTTTTTTCTCTTCGAAGCAGTCTCCGATCAGCTGCACTCCGATAGGCAGGCCGCTCCCGTCAAATCCACAGGGCAGCGTCATGCCCGGCAGTCCCGCCAGATTGACAGATATCGTATAGACATCGCTCAGGTACATTTTAATCGGATCCTGCAAACTCTTACCAAGCTCAGGCGCCGTCGTGGGCGCCGCCGGTCCCAGTATCAAATCATATCTGGCAAAAGCCTCGTCAAAAGCCTTTTTAATCAGTGCCTTTACCCGCAGTGCCTTCAGATAATAGGCATCATAATAGCCGGAACTGAGTACAAAAGAGCCCAACATAATTCTCCGTTTTACCTCTTCGCCAAATCCCTGGGAACGGGTCCTTTTATACATATCGTGGAGTCCCTGGAAATCCTGCGCCCGATAGCCGTATTTGATGCCGTCAAACCGCTCCAGATTGGAACTGGCCTCCGCCGCCGCTATCGTATAGTAGGTAGGGATGGCATATTCCACAAGGCTCAGATCGAATTCTTCCACTTCGGCCCCACTTTGCTTCCATACATCCGCCGCTTCCAGGACGGCTTTACTGACATCCGGTGCAATCCCCCTGGCAAAATAGCCCCTGGGTATGCCGATCTTCATCCCTGCGACACCCTCCGTCAACGCCGATGTAAAGTCCAAATCGTCTCTTTTGATCGAAGTGGAATCTTTGTTATCATAGGAAGCGATCGTCTCCAGTAAAACTGCACAGTCCGTCACGTCCTTGCAAATGGGCCCGATCTGGTCAAGAGAAGACCCATAGGCAATCAGCCCGTACCGGGACACCGTTCCATAAGTGGGTTTCATCCCTACAACGCCGCAGAAAGAAGCGGGTTGTCGGATAGAGCCCCCCGTATCGGAACCCAGCGCCAGGAAACACTCTTCCGCCGCCACTGCCGCAGCGGAACCGCCGGAGGAACCTCCCGGCACATGCCCCTCATTCCACGGGTTTCTCGTAGGGCCAAAGGCGGAAGTCTCCGTGGTGGAACCCATGGCGAATTCATCCATATTTGTCTTCCCGAGAATGACGGCCCCGGCCTCTTCCAGACGCAAAACAGCCTCCGCGCTGTAAGTAGGAACAAAGTTTCTGAGAATCCGGGAAGAGCAGGTAGTCAGCATCCCTTTCGTGCACATATTGTCCTTGATCGCCACAGGAACACCTGCCAGAGGCCCTGTCAGCTCTCCCCGGTCTATTCTACTCTGGATCTCTTTTGCCTTTCTGAAGGCTCCCTCCCTGTCCAGCGTCACATAACAGTTCAGTCTTTCTTCCTTTTCTTCGATGACGTCAAAGACCGCCTGCACGGCCTCTTCTACAGTCACCTTTTTCTCCCTGATTGCTGTTCCCAGTTCCACAGCCGTCATATGTGTCAGTTTCATGGAAATCCTCCTACTCAAATGTCCGCGGCGCCATAAACATACCATCTTTTTCACCAGGCGCGCCGCTCAGCATCTCTTCCCGCATATCTCCGTTTGTCACCACATCTTCCCGGAACACATTTTCCGCCGGGAATACATGGGACATCGGCTCCACATTTGTCGTATCCAGCTCATTTAACTTGTCGATATAGTCCAGCATCTTCCCCATATCCTCTTTCGCCTGCTGCTTTTCTTCTTCCGAAAGCTCCAGCTTTGCCAGAATTGCCACATAATCTATTGTTTCGTCCGAAATGATATTTGTCATTTTTCCTCCCTATCAGCCAGTCCTTTTCTGCTTTTATTGCTCTGTCTCCGATATCTTCTGTCGTCTCATTTCCGTTCACTGGCTCCGATGTTTTCTCTATTCTTTTTTTCGCCTCTGGCAGATTTTCTGTCCAATCCCATCAGTCTCTCACTTTGATGTGTACTTCCCGGAGCTGCTGCTCCGTCACGTCCCCCGGCGCACCGCACATCAGGTCCTGGGCATTGCCGTTCATGGGGAAGGCAATCACTTCTCTGATATTATCCTCTCCCCGGAGCAGCATAATCATCCGGTCTACCCCCGGCGCCATCCCTGCATGGGGCGGGGCACCGAACTGAAACGCCTGGTACAGAGCGCCGAACTTCTTTTTCAGTGTCTCTTCCTCATAGCCTGCCAGCGCAAACGCCTTTTTCATAATGGCGATATCATGGTTACGCACCGCGCCTGAAGAGAGCTCCACACCATTGCATACAATATCATACTGATATGCCAGAATTGTCAGAGGGTCCTGCTCTTCCAGCGCCTTCAGTCCCCCCTGTGGCATGGAAAAAGGATTGTGGGTAAATGTGAGCTGCTTTGTCTCAGGGTCCAGCTCATACATGGGAAAATCATTGACATAGCAGAAGCGAAAGGCATTTTTTTCGATCAGATCCAGCCTGCTGCCCAGCTCGTTCCGAATATGGCCGGCATAATAGTTCGCCCTCTCTTCCTTATCTGCAATGAAAAAAATCGTATCTCCCGTTGTAAGCCCTGCCAGCTCAGTCAGCTCCTTTTTATACTCTTCCGGGATAAATTTATCAATAGGTCCCTTATAGGACATATCCTCTCCCACTTCCAGATAGCCCAGACCTCCCATTCCAAGAGAAACTGCGTAATCCAGTAATTTTTCATGAAATCCTTTTGACATCTCTGCGTGCACTTTGATCGCTCTGACCGTCCGCTTTAAAAAAGGCTTGAAGGTACATTTCTGGAAGAAGTCCGTTACGTCCACAATCCGCAGCGGGTTGCGCAGATCCGGTTTGTCCGTACCAAATTCCAGCATGGCCTGCCGGTAAGTGATGACCGGGTATGGGGCCGGGGTAATACTCGCCCCTTCCGGCGCAAACTTTTCAAATGCCGCCGTCAATACCTCTTCTCCCGCCCGGAACACGTCTTCCTGTGTAGCAAAGCTCATCTCAAAATCCAGCTGATAAAATTCTCCCGGAGACCGGTCTGCTCTGGCATCCTCATCCCTGAAACAGGGGGCGATCTGGAAATATTTATCAAATCCCGATACCATCAGCAGCTGCTTATACTGCTGAGGCGCCTGGGGAAGCGCATAAAATTTGCCTTTCCATTTCCGGGACGGTACGATATAGTCTCTGGCTCCTTCCGGCGAGGAAGCGCATAAAATCGGCGTCTGGATTTCCAGGAATCCCATGGAAGTCATCTTTTCCCGCAGGAAACTGATGACTTTAGAGCGGAAAATCATATTGTCTCTCACTTTAGCATTTCGCAAATCCAGATATCTGTACTTCAAACGGACATCTTCTCTCGTCTCCCTGGAGGTCATTATCTCAAAAGGCAGCTGCTCATATACTTTTCCAAGCACAGTAATCACTTTCGCTTCCAGTTCGATCGTTCCGGTGGGAATCTTCGGATTGTATGTCTCTTCGTCTCTTTTTTCAATCATACCCTCTACAGTAATACAGTTCTCTTTCGTAATCCCTTTCAGAAGGCCGGTATCCCGTAGTACCACCTGGAGCACACCGTACATATCACGCAGATCAATAAAAGAAACACCTCCATGATCTCTTATGTTTTCCACCCAGCCTGCTGCCCGGATCGTCTTCCCGATATCTTTTTCCTGGATTTCTCCTATTGTCATACTTCTGTAAATGTTCTCTCTGTTCATAATATCTCCTCTCTGACTATGGCGGACAGCGAATCTCCATGCCCGTAAAGCCGTACCGGTTTTCCTCGCTTCTGTGGCGTTCGCCGGATGGAAATGTAAAAACATTTCCCTTTGCCCATTGCTCACAATCGAGTATGGGAATTTTCCCATACTCGCTGCGCCGGGGCAGACTGCGTCAGCAGCATCTTCCCCTCTGCCCCGTGTGCAAAAAAACGTCCCGGAATACATTACTGTATTCCGGGACGGGAAATTAATAATTACCCGCGGTGCCACCCGCATTGATAAGCCGACATTTCCAACAAAATGTGTCTCCGCCTTATCCTCTCATCGCACATAACGCGTGCCTGCGTACATCCCTACTAGCATCCGTTTTCAGGATATCTGCTCCAGAGTGTTCCCTGTATTACTTCCCACGAGCGGCGCTCTCAGTCGGTGACGCTGCATTCCTGTCGTTTTCTGTAACAAGAGTCTCCTTCACTGCATTTTTCTTTGTATGATATGTTAGCACATGAATTTAACAATTGCAAGACAATATTTCAATTTCTTTAGCCACATTCCGCAGCTCTACTCCCTGGTAAGTACGGAGCAAAACTTTCTCTTTCTTGTTCAGCAATACAAATATTCCCGCAAAACGAACTTTATAATCCCTTTCCTCTTCTTTTTTCATCAGATGTATCAGATTGACCTGTTTAAAATCCTTCTTTCTAATAATGGCACACCGGCCTATCTTCTGGTATTTTCCCGTATCATCCTTTCTGTATACTGTCACATGTTCAAAAATCAGACAGAAGAGGAGCCATAAAACACCACACAGTACCACCGCCATCCAGACAGAATACAATACTGTCTTCTTCCAGTTGATCTTTTTCTTTTCCGGTTTCTCCTGTTCCTGTAATGCAGAAGATATTTCCTCCTCTTTTTTCTCTTCCAGCGCAGGAAGCTTTTTCATTTTTTTCTCTGCCTTGGCAGGTGTCTCCAGGAGGGGAGACATAGGCGGAATTTCTGTCGTTTTTCTTATGACTGTCCGGTCTGTATCTGCTGTATTTTCACTGTATTGTGTCATTCCTATATCCTCCCCTGAAGATGTCTCCTCCGGCTTTTCCAACTCTGTTTCCGGTAACGGTTCTATCGCGATGTTGTCTACTTCTTTTTCTCCGCCTCCACCAGAATCTTTCTTTCCTTCGCTTTCATCGTCTTCCTTTTTGTCCTCTTTTCTGTCATAGGATAAGTGTAGTTTCGTCTCCTTTATATTTCCAAGAGCGTCTTTCACCCAGATACTGTATATTCCTTCTCCGTTGACCAGAAACTCCGGTGAACTGTCAAAGGTAATTCCGTCTTTCGAATAGGGCTCTTTTGCCAGACCACATCCTTCACTTCCGTCCGGCTGCAGATCTTTCGCTTCCAGAATAATTTTTGTACTTCCTGCATACCAGTTACCCGGCTTACTGTATGTGACCTGAGGCGGGGTCCGGTCTATATTTTTGATCTCTGTGCGGAACTCTGCCATATTCCCTGCTTTGTCCCTGATCTTACATACATAAGTTCCATTCTCTGTTATTCTATAGGAAGTCCGGTCTGTCCACGCCTCCTTTAAGTCGTCTGTTGTATCCGCATTCTCCGCATCTGTCCCTTCTGTATTACTGTTATCTGCTATTTCCCAGTTAATCTTACCGGAACGATCCATCTGTCCCCACAAATAAGCCTTGCTTTGCAGACCGGATTTCCCATATTTGTCAGTAGCAGGCATATCGTCTCCTTCCACCTGCAACGTAATATCCGATGTTGTCCACTCAGCTATATCAGTGGTAAATTCTGCTATTGGCTTTTGTTTGTCTATCTGAGAAATCTCTATCGGCCATTGCGTCTGTGTCCCTTCCACATCACGGATTTTACATGTATATGTCCCGTTTTCAGAAACCGTGTAAGTTGTCTCATTTGTCCAGATATCATTTCCTTCCTCATCCTGTTCCCAGGAAAGGTACCGATCCGGCAGCCCCTCTCCTTCCTCCTTTACTTTCGCCGTTATTGTAATATCCTCATTAGTCCAGCCGGAAGGTGCGGATACTTCTAAAGAGAGACTGATTCTTTCCAATTTGATTTTACAATATCCACTGCCGCCGTTCGCAGCTACATTATGCGACGTATTGGTAAAACTCGGACTGATATAACTTGTTCCAATGTGGGCATTTGCCTTCGGATAATAGACTTCGCTGTTATCTGTCGTTATTTTGCCTCCATAATAACCTCCGCCTCCGCCTCCGGATAATGATCTTCTTTTATCGGTGGAAGCAGAGGTACTTCCCGAGCCCGCCCCGGAAGCATTCCCGTTTCCTGCTTCCGTATTGAGTGCCTGTGCACCGGCGCAGTTGGAATACCCGGAACCGCCGCCACCACCGGCCACCATAATCCTGTGCGAGGACTGTGTTCCGCCCAGACGTATATCCGTAGCCGCTCCGCCGGCTGCCATTGTATGTGTGTTCCTGTCATCCCCTGTTGTTGTCCCGCCGTTGCCTCCACTGCTTGTCGTCCCGTTATACTGTCCGTTGGCAACATACAGGTACAGCTTTTGTCCCTTTTTCAGCGCGATACTTCCCTTTGTACAACTGCCTCCCACGCTGGCCGCATTGCCCGCCGCTTCGATTCTGTAAATACCCGGAACAGGGATTTCCACAATCTGTACGCTGCCCGTGCCATAAAAGGTGCTCATCTCTCCCTCCTGCATCGTCTCAGGCAGCGCACGCCTGCTTTTCATCATCCCGGCCCTGACCACAGGATGTCGGACTTCCCATTCCTGGGTCTCTATCTTTTCCGGTTCATTGATATCTTCCTCCACTGGTTCCGATTCTTCCAATTCTCCGTTATCTTCTTCCACTGGTTCCGATTCTTCCAATCCCTCGGCATCTTCTTTCACAGATTCTGACTCTTCCAATTCCTCGGCATCTTCTTTCACAGATTCTGACTCTTCCAATTCCTCGGCATCTTCTTTCACAGATTCTGACTCTTCCAGTTTCCCGGCTCCTGCATCTTTCTCCCCTTCTGCGTCTTCCGACTCTTTACCTTCGGTTTTTTCGTCTTCTTCAGTCTCCGGTTTATCGCCTCCATTTTCCTCTTCACCGGATATCTTCTCTACTTCCTCTTTTTCTTCCGTCGTCAGATGATCGTTCTCCGTGCCGCTTTTTTCCGGTTCTGTTTTTGTTTTCTTCAATTCTGTTTCTCCCAGCTTTGTTTCCGTTTCTTCCAATAATAACAACGCTTCGTTTTCCGCATGGACTATTTTCCCGAAAAAAGGGTGCATGAAAGAAACTGCCATTATGGCTGTGCACAAAATAGGCACTATTCTGTTTTTCAGCTTCATAAAATCCTCCTGTTCTTTTCGTTTGTTCTTCCCGGGAAAATACAGTGTGAAAAAATTGATTGATAAAAAGACGGAAAGTTCAATAAACTTTCCCATATGATAAAAAAAGACACTGAACAAGATAGTGTTCAGTGCATTGATTATACTATAGTGATTTGCATTTGTAAACTTAAATTTTCCAACCTGTCAAAAGCTGCTCTTCTTCCATCATTCTCTGATAGGATTGCTCTACCAGAACATCTACATTGCAACGGATTCTCCTACAGGTTTCCTGATACATCTTCCACAGACATCTGGGGTTAGCCTTTTCCTCCGGCACCTGTGCCTCGCGGCTTACAGAATTGATACAGTAATTGACACTTGTACGGGACATGGGTGCCCCATCCTGGGAACAAAACACAACGCCCCATGTCCTCCCCTCCCGTCGGGTAAAATCCAACAGTTCCTTTCGCAGTCCCTCCGGAAGCCGAAGTATCCGCCGCTTCTTCGCATTATGATATGTCAGCTCTACCACACCCTGTTCCACCGCATCCACCGTAAGCTGGGAGAGCTCCTGTATCCGCATCCCCGCTCCACCAAGTGTCTTGATTAAAAGATACACTTTCTCCTTTTCCATTTGTTTTGCTGCGGACAGCAGACGCAAATATTCCCTCCGGCTGAGCTCAGGCTGTACCTTTTCTGTCTTTCGTCCAAAAGCGTTTATCTGCCACTCCCTATGGCCCAGATATTGAAGGAAACTGTTCCACACAGACATATACGTGTTTACTGTGGCAGATTGTAACCCCTGTTCTTCCAGATAAGTTTTCCAGTCCATTCCCGTTTCTCTTCCGATTGTCTTTTCCTCCGGCAAATATCTGTACAGCTCTGTCAATATCCTTCGATAATTTTGCAGCGAACCTTTTCCCCGCCCCTTTTTGTCCAGATCGTCCAAAAATCCATCTATTAATTCCAATGTTATTTCTTCTTTCCGTTCTTCCCACAATACAGACACCATGCTCACTCCTTATTCTCTTCTGCGCAATTGACAGATTGAATATTCTGACCACAAAGCAGACAAAATTTCTGCAGATTCGGTTGGCGACAGGAAAAAGTTTTTATTGTTTTACAATTAATTCTTAAGAAAGGACATGAAAAAAGAAAGGTCACAAAAATGATTTATCGTGACCTTATCTTTCATGCTTTGAAATTGAAATTACAATTGGAATATAAAAATGAGCTATGATATACTGAACATGTTACATGTTTTTTATCATAGGATTGTGGTCAGAATATTCATTCCGTCTTATATTTCATATGACCAGCCCGGTTTGTTCCAGCTGCCGTGCATGTTCCTTTCCTGCGGTCAGCAGATAGATTCTTGTGGTTTCCACGCAACTGTGTCCCAATACATCGGCCAGCCTGACAACATCCTTGCATATTTTATAAAAAGAAGTGGCAAATAAATGTCTCAGGTTGTGGGGAAATACTTTGGTCTGCTCCACCCCTGCCTCCTTACACAGCGCCTTCATTTCTCTCCATATCTGTCGTCTTGAAAGTCCCTTCCCGCTTTTTGTCAGGAAAATCTCACCAGAAACTATTTTCTGTTCTTTTGCGTATCTACGCAGCTTTCGGCACAGCTTTTCCGGCAGAAATATCACCCGTATCTTGCCTTTCAGCACTACTTCTGCCCTTTTTTCTCTGACCGCTTCTATTGTAATATATGGCACTTCACTGACCCGGATACCGGTAGCGCAGATCGTCTCCATTAAAAGGGCCAGCCTCTCCTTTCCTGCTTTTCGGGCGACGTACAACAGGCGCTCATATTCTACCTTTGTCAATTCCTTTGCCTGTTCCCGAAATATCTGCCTCTGAATGCGTAAAAATTTCACTCTGCATTCCTCCCATCCCATAAACCTGAAAAAAATATTCAGAGCAGAAATTTTAGCATTGACTGTAACAGGAGCATATTTTTCCTGCAGACTTTCTTTCCAGTCTACAACAATCTCCTTTGTGACAGGTCGGTGTTCCAGCCACATATGAAAAGCACCCATTTCCCGTATGTACTTTTCAATAGTGGCATATTCCCTTTCTTCGTTTTTCAGATATTCTCTGAATTTCTTTATTTTCTCTTTTGTTAACACGTGTCCTTTCATCCCGTGAGCCCTCCATCCTGTTTTAACTCAAATAAGAATAATTTTACAAGCATTCCCGTTTATTGTATACTGATTTCATATTACAAACAGATTGTCTAAACAGCAGGCATCCATTTCACAAAGGAGAACACTATGAATATTATCACTACTGTTTACCAGCTGCTCTGGGGAGATCTGATTTACATTCCTCTTCCAGGAGGACAAAATATGGGACTCTCTCTACTCGTTCTGATTCTCATTCCGGCAGGTATTTTTTTTACCATACGGACAAGATTTCTCCCCCTTCGCCTTTTTCCTGAAATGCTTCGTGTCACTGCGGAAAAACGCAGTCAAGAAAACGGACATGCTATTTCCGGTCTGCAGGCACTGATTGTTTCCACTGCCACCCGCGTAGGAATGGGTAATCTGGTGGGCGTAGTTGCTGCCATTTCCGCCGGAGGTGCCGGTGCCGTATTTTGGATGTGGATTACTGCGCTGATTGGTTCTTCTACTGCTTTCACAGAAGCAACGCTTGCACAGCTCCACAAAGAAAAAGATCCTCTTTATGGCGGTTACCGCGGCGGGCCCGCTTATTATATACATGACTTTATTCAGAATAAAAAAAAGACCCCAAAAGGACGCAGTGTTATCGCCATCTTATTCGCCATTTCCGGTCTGATATGTTGGTGCGGTATCAGCCAGGTTATCAGTAATTCTGTCTCTTCTTCCTTCCAAAATGCCTTTCAGATTCCGCCTCTTTATTCAACAATTGTACTGACGATTCTTGCAGCTGTCATCGTCTTGCGTAAGAATGCCACTGTGAAGGTGTTGGACGTTCTCGTTCCCATCATGGCAAGCTGCTATTTTATCATAACGCTGTTTATTATCGTAAAAAATGCCACACTCCTTCCCTCTGTCTTTGGTCAGATATTCGAAGAAGCTTTTGGCATTCGCCAGATGGTTTCCGGTGGCTTTGGAGCCGTATTGATGAATGGTGTCAAACGTGGGCTCTTTTCCAATGAAGCCGGTTCCGGCTCTGCTCCCTGTGCCGCCGCTGCAGCAGGAACCAATCATCCGGTCAAAGCAGGACTTTTACAAGCGTTGGGCGTTTTTATTGATACCATCATCATATGTAGCTGCACCGCCATGATTATGCTTCTGGCCCCCAGAGAAATGATGGAATCCTTAAGCGGCATGGAACTTCTTCAGACTGCCATGCAGTATCATCTGGGGAAATTTGGTATGATCTTTATCGCAGCAACCCTCTGGTTGTTTAGCTTTTCCACATTTATCGGTATCCTTTTTTATGCCAGGTCCAATGTGGCCTATCTGTTTGGAGACAACTGGCTCTCACAGACACTCTATAAAATTCTGGCTCTCATCATGCTCTTTATCGGTGGGCTGGCCGCCTATACTTTCGTATGGGATCTGGGTGATATTGGAATAGGCTTGATGACCATATTCAATATGCTCATACTCATTCCTCAGAGCAATGAGGCGCTAAAGGCACTGAGAGAATATGAAACCATGATGCATCAGAAAAAGTCAGATTCCCAGCAATAGAATATAATTTTCTGAATATTTTTATATTTTATTTAAATTAACAGTAAAATTTTCCTCCTATTCTGCCGATATAATAGATAGAAACATTCAAAACAGTAATATAAAAGACACTGTTGGAATATGCAGCCAAGGAGGGATTATTGCAGCAAATGGATTTCTTGATTTCAAAGTGTATCCGGTTCAGATTATTTCCGGTGTTCCAAAGGTAAAAAGAGAGCACAATCGCTCCAGACAGCGGAAATCCGGTATTTCCGGTTCTTTCAATTTCGCGGCCGTTCTGGACGCAGTGGTAGCTGACCACCAGACCGAAGAACAGCCAAACGACTGCTACATCGTCACCTACAATGCAAATCGTCAGCTCCAGACTTACCTTTATCGTCCCACTGTGGAATATAGCCTGTGAACCGAAAAAGAGGACACGAAACAAAAACGGTTTCGCGTCCTCTTTTTATTTTACATTATTATATTCATTCTATCTTTTTAATCTCCGCCATCCTTTTCAAGGCAGTTAATTATCATCCTATGTTTCCTCATAAATCGATACCCCCTTTTAAAAATTACTTATTTTATTATATTTCCAAGTAATCCTAACGTCACTGTTAAAGCAAGGAGAGTTTATATTAAATATGTATTTATAATAAAAACTGCCATATGCAAATCGCAAATATGACAGCTTTTACCCATTATTCTTTTCTCTCTCCTCCGTCGGAATTAATCCATTTCAAATACGCATTGATAAAAGAATCCAACGCTCCATCCATCACTGCATCCACATTACCGCTCTCTGCACCGGTTCTGTGATCTTTCACCATCGTATAAGGCTGCATCACATAAGAACGAATCTGATTACCCCATCCGATCTCCTTGACCTCACCTCGGATGCCCGAAAGTTTCTGGGCATTTTCTTCCTGCTTGAGCATGTACAGCTTGGCCTTCAACATCTGCATTGCCTTATCTTTATTCATGTGCTGACTTCTCTCATTCTGGCACTGTACGACAATGCCGGTGGGAAGATGGGTAATCCTTATCGCCGAAGAAGTCTTATTGATATGCTGTCCTCCTGCACCACTGCTTCGATACGTATCGATACGCAGATCTTCTTCATTTACTTCCACATCCAAATCTTCTTCAATATCCGGCATAACATCCAACGACACAAAAGAAGTCTGTCGTTTCCCCTGGGCATTAAACGGAGAGATCCGCACAAGACGATGAACTCCTTTTTCTGATTTCAGGTAACCATATGCATTTTCTCCGTTCACCTGGAAGGTAACGGATTTGATACCCGCCTCATCTCCATCCAGATAATCGAGGACTTCCGTCTGAAACCCTTTCTTTTCTGCCCATCTTGTATACATACGATAGAGCATTCCTGCCCAGTCACAGCTCTCCGTGCCACCTGCTCCTGCATTCAGCTTGAGAATGGCATTATTTTTATCGTATTCTCCGGAGAGTAATGTACTGATTCTGATCTCTTCAAATCTGGCAATAAAAGCATCCAGCTCCTGCCTCGTCTCAGATACGATTTCCTCATCTTCCATCTCATATCCCATTTCAATGAGTGTTTCAATATCCTCATATTGAGAGGAGAGACCATTGCATGTCTCCACCACATCCTTCAGAGATTTTAATTCTTTCATTTTCTGGTTGGAATAGTCCGGGTCATCCCAGAACCCGGGAGCTTCCATCTCCCGCTCCAATTCTTCGATTCGCTTTTCCCTGTCAGCCAGGTTAAAGTGAATCCCTCACTTCCGCCAATGGTGTCTCGTATGCCTGTAATTCCGTTTTCATCTGATCCAATTCTACCAATTAACGTCACCTACTTTCTGCCGCAGCACTGTTTATATTTTTTACCGCTTCCGCAAGGGCAGGGATCGTTGGGATATACTTTGGCGCTCTCCCGCTTTACCGGCCCTTTCTGCACGGAATCATCCTTATTAGTTCCTGTTACTTTTGCTACCTGCTCTCTTTCCACCTTCTGCTCTACCCGGACATGGAACAGCAGCTTTACTGTCTCCTCACAAATACTGCCGGTCATGCTGTCAAACATCTCATAGCCGTTCATCTTATATTCTACCAGAGGATCTCTCTGTCCATAGGCCTGCAGACCGATACCCTGACGGAGCTGATCCATATCATCGATATGATCCATCCAGCGTCTGTCAATGACTTTCAACAGTACGACACGTTCCAGCTCACGGATCGCCTCTGTCTCCGGAAACTCCGCTTCCTTGCTCTCATACAGTTTCACTGCCTCTTCCTTCAGCTGATGCTTCAGGCTGTTCTTCTGAAGCTTCTCAATCCGTCCTCTGTTGATGACCTGCAACGGAATCACGGGAAGCAGCAGTGTATTTAATTCCGGCATATCCCAGTCGTCAGAATCCATATCGTCACCGATACACATGTCCACTGTATTTTCCACGATGTCTGTAATCATCTTATAGATGACATCCCGCATGCTCTCACCGTCCAGCACCCTGCGGCGCTCTGCGTAGATGATCTCTCTCTGCTCGTTCATAACCTGATCATATTCCAGCAGATTTTTACGGATGCCAAAATTGTTGCTCTCTATTTTCTTCTGGGCAGTCTCGATCGCCCCGGTCAGTGTCCTGTGTTCGATCTCCTGATCTTCCGGGATGCCCAGGGCATTGAACATATTGATCAGACGCTCCGAACCGAACAGACGCATCAGATCATCTTCCAGGGAAATATAAAATTTCGATTCTCCCGGATCCCCCTGACGACCGCTTCGCCCTCTGAGCTGATTGTCAATACGCCTTGACTCATGGCGCTCTGTACCGATAATCTTCAGGCCTCCTGCTGCCTTGGCTTCCTCATCCAGCTTAATATCCGTACCACGTCCCGCCATATTGGTGGCAATGGTAACGGCTCCGTGGATTCCCGCATCCGCCACGATCTCCGCTTCCAGCTCATGAAACTTGGCATTCAGCACCTTGTGCTCGATCCCTTCTTTTCTCAGCAGGCGACTCAGCTCTTCCGAAGCTTCGATAGTTATCGTACCCACTAAAATGGGCTGTCCCTTTTCATGAGCCTCTTTGACTGCCCGTACGATGGCACGCAGCTTTTCTTTTCTCGTTTTATAAACCGCATCCTGCAGATCTTTTCTCTGTATCGGCATATTGGTAGGGATCTCAATAACATCCATACCATAAATATCTCTGAACTCCTTTTCCTCCGTCAGCGCCGTACCGGTCATACCCGCTTTTTTCTCGAATTTATTAAAGAAATTCTGGAAAGTAATCGTGGCCAGTGTCTTGCTTTCCCGTTTTACCTTTACATGCTCTTTTGCCTCAATGGCCTGATGTAAACCATCGGAATACCGCCGCCCCGGCATAATACGTCCCGTAAACTCATCTACGATCAGTACCTGATCGTCCTTTACCACATAATCCTGATCCCGGAACATCAGATTGTGGGCACGCAGCGCCAGTATAATATTGTGCTGGATCTCCAGATTGTCCGGGTCCGCCAGGTTTTCAATCTGGAAGAATTTCTCCACTTTGGAAACACCATCCGCAGTCAGGTTCACTACCTTGTCCTTTTCATTGACAATGAAATCGCCGCTCTCCTCCTGCTCAATCCCCATAATGGCATCTATTTTGGACAGATCTTCCACATCTGCACCGCGGGTCATCTGTCTTGCCAGAATATCGCAGGCTTCATACAGCTTTGTGGACTTACCGCTCTGGCCGGAAATAATAAGGGGCGTCCGGGCCTCGTCAATGAGCACCGAATCCACCTCATCGATAATGGCAAAGTGCAGATCACGAAGAACGAGCTGCTCTTTATAGATCACCATATTGTCCCGCAGGTAATCAAAACCGAGCTCATTATTCGTCACATAAGTGATATCGCAGCCGTAGGCTTCTCTCCTTTCATCCGGCTTCATGGAATTCAGCACAACGCCTACCCGCATGCCCAGAAACTCATGTACTTGTCCCATCCACTCCGCATCACGTTTGGCCAGATAATCGTTGACAGTGACAACATGGACTCCCTTCCCTTCCAATGCATTTAAATAGGCAGGCAGAGTTGACACCAGTGTCTTTCCTTCCCCGGTCTTCATCTCGGAAATACGTCCCTGATGCAAAATAATACCACCAATCAGCTGTACTCTGAAATGTTCCATATTTAACACACGTCTGGCCGCTTCTCTGACCACCGCATATGCCTCCGGCAATAGATCATCCAGAGTTTCGCCCTCGCTCAGACGCTTTTTAAATTCCTTTGTTTTCCCCTTCAGCTCCTCATCGGAAAGAGCCTGCATGGAATCCCGGAAATCTTCGATCTGTTTTACCAATGGTTCGATTCTCTTCAGTTCCCGCTCACTGTGCGTCCCAAATATTTTCTGTACAATATTCATATGATACTGACTCCTATCGCGTTCCTTGCTTTTCCATATCCAAAGAATAGCGCTGCTTATCTGTCTCTTTATTATATACTGACGTGCTACATTTTAACAGATTTGTCCGAATAATTCAACCTTTCCCTCGCTTTTCCAACGGTCTGTTATTTTTTCATAATTCTTGCACTCTCACCGCCCCTGCGCCTTGACCTTTCCTATTATAAGTGTTATTATTTTAACGAACATTTCTTCTATTTCTTATGGAGGATAAATCATTTAAAAAACTATTATAAGAGGTGTACCAAATGAGCAAAACTTTTGAAGATTTAGTAGCGAAAGTATCACAATTTGACATGAAAAAAGTATCTGTGGCAGTGGCACAGGACTCTGCTGTTCTGGAGGCCGTAAGAGCCGCAAAAGACCGTAACATTGCGGATGCCATTCTCGTCGGTGACAGGGACAAAATCGAAGCTGTGGCCAAGGAAGACAAGGTGGACATTTCTGATTTTGAGATCGTTGACATCAAAGATGACATCGAAGCATCTCTGGCAGCAGTCAAGCTTGTCCGGGACGGCGTTGCAGACATGTATATGAAAGGGATCATTAACACAAAAGACTTCTTAAAGAGTGTACTGAATAAGGAAGTGGGCCTTCGTACAGGAAATGCTCTTTCTCACGTGTGCGTTTTCGATATCAAAGGGATCGATCATCTGCTCTTCCTGACAGATGTGGCATTTATTCCCTATCCTTCACTGGAGGACAAGGTCAACATCATAAACAATACCCTTCCTGTCGTAAAAGCCTGCGGTATCGACAACCCGAAGGTAGCACCTCTGGCCGCTGTGGAAGTAGTCAATCCCAAAATGCCCGTTACCGTAGAGGCCGCAGAACTGACTCAAATGAACAAAGACGGCAAAATCACCGGCTGCATTGTAGATGGTCCTCTTTCTCTCGATCTGGCCATTGATGCCGATGCTGCAAAGCACAAAGCAGCAACAGATCGGGCAATCCAGGGAGATGCCGATATTCTTCTCTTCCCGGACATCCATGCAGGCAATCTCGTATACAAAGCGCTGGTACATACCGCAGATGCAGTAAACGGTAATATACTCACCGGTACAAAGGCACCTGTTATCCTCACTTCCCGTTCCGATACATTCGAAGTGAAAGTAAATTCCCTTGTACTCGGTGCAGTGGTAGCCGAATATATGAAAAACAATCAATAAACAGAGCGCAAAAGCGCAGAAATGAGGTAAGGATATGTCTGTTAAAAGTTTAATTATCAATCCGGGTTCCACCTCTACCAAAATCGGTGTTTTTGAAGATGAAACCCTGCTGTTTGAAGAAACACTCCGTCACTCTACAGAAGAAATCGCAAGTTACGCTTCCATCGTGGACCAGAAAGATTTCCGCAAAGATATTATTGTCGATCTGTTAAAACAGAAAGATTTTGATATCCATTCCCTGCAAGTGGTAGTAGGCAGAGGAGGTATGCTAAAGCCAATTTCCGGTGGTACCTATCCTGTTACGGATGCTCTGCTGGAGGATCTGAAAGCCGGTGTCCAGGGACAGCATGCTTCCAATCTGGGCGGCATCCTTGCCCGGGAAATCGCAGATTCCATCGGTGTTCCTTCCTATATCGCAGACCCGGTGGTCGTAGATGAGCTGGTTCCCGAAGCAAGATATTCCGGTGTACCAGAACTGCCCAGAGTCAGCATTTTCCACGCACTGAACCAGAAAGCAGTAGCCAAGCGGTATGCAAAGGAAACCGGCAAAGCTTATGATTCTATGAATCTGATCGTTGTTCACATGGGCGGCGGCGTCTCTGTAGGCGCTCACAGAGCCGGTAAAGTCATCGATGTATTCAATGCATTGGACGGCGACGGCGCTTTCTCTCCTGAAAGAGCCGGTGGTGTACCCAATGGCGCTCTGATTAAAATGTGCTTCTCAGGCAAATATACAGAGGCAGAAGTCTACAAAAAGGTCGTGGGAAATGGCGGCTTCAATGCATATCTTGGCACCAACGATATGCGCAATGTAGACAAGATGGTGGAAGAAGGAAATGAAAAAGCAAAACTGATCCTGGATGCCTTCATTCTTCAGGTCGCAAAGGATATGGGTTCCATGGCATGTGTTCTGGAAGGAAAAGTAGATCAGATCATCATTACCGGCGGCATCGCCTATGACAAATATGTCGTGGAAGCCCTGAAAAAGAAAGCCGGATGGATTGCCCCTGTTACTGTATATCCGGGAGAAGATGAACTCCTCGCTCTGGCCCAGAGTGCACTTCGTGTTATGAACGGGGAAGAAAAGGCGATGGAATATTGAAACTTACAATGCTCGGAACCGGCCATGCAACAGTCACAGAATGCTATAATACCTGCTTTATACTGAGCGAAAGCAACCAATATTTCTTAGTTGACGGCGGCGGCGGGAATACGCTGCTCCGCCAGCTGAAATATGCCGGTATCGACTGGAGGAATATTAAAACGATCTTTGTCACCCACAGGCATCTGGATCATATCATGGGAATTCTCTGGATGATTCGGCTTATCTGCCAGTCCATGCTGCGGGGAAATTATGACGGAAATGTCACAATCTATGCCCACAGAGAATTGACAGAACTTCTGTATGATATGGCTTGCAAACTGTTGAAGAAAAAAGAAATAAGCTTTATTGGCAATAGGTTATATCTCATCCCCTTATCTGACGGAGACGAGTACACTGTCATAGGACACAGAGTTCGCTTTTTCAATATTCACTCCACAAAAGCAAAGCAGTATGGATTCACTATGTATCTCTCCGAGGAAGAAAAGCTGACATGCTGTGGGGATGAGCCTTTCAATAAATCAGAACAGGAATATGCCCAAGACAGTAAATGGCTCCTGCACGAGGCTTTCTGTCTCTACTCTCAGGCCGATCAGTTCCGGCCCTATGAAAAGCACCACTCCACTGTACTGGATGCCTGCCGCATAGCGCAGCAGTTACATGTGAGAAATCTGTTACTCTACCATACGGAAGATGAAAATATTTCCCGTCGCCGGGAACTGTATACAGCAGAAGGAAAACGGGTCTTTTCCGGGAATCTGTATGTCCCTGATGACCTGGAAGAAATAGAATTATAAGAAACCCGTCCTTTGGACGACAGCAATGACTTTTACAGGGCGTCATCCCCGTTGGAATGGCGCCCTGTCTGTATCTTCTTTTCTCCGCCTTATGATTCTATTTTGCGCATATTGTCCATCTCTTCCAGCGTGTATCCGTTTTTTCGGATATCAATGACAGGTCCCCCCGTCCCTTCGATATATTCTTTTGTGATTGTTACCCTGCCGATATTGTCATCTTTCGGTATCTCATACATAATATCCAGCATGAACTCCTCAATAATCGCCCGCAAAGCTCTGGCTCCGGTATCCTTTTTCATTGCCTTTTCTGCAATCGCCTCCAGAGCACCATCATCAAACTCCAGCTTTACTTCATCCAGGGCAAGCAGCTTTTGATACTGTTTCAATATAGCATTTTTCGGTTCTCTTAAAATACTGACCATCATTTCTTTTGTCAGGCCTTCCAATGTGTATAAAATCGGAAGTCTGCCTAAAAATTCCGGTATCATACCAAATTTCCGTAAATCTTCTACTGTCACCTTGCGCAGAATATTTTTATCTTTATCGTACTTATCTTTTAATTCCGCATTGAAGCCAATGGACGTCTGCTTATTCAGCCGCTGCTTGATAATTTCCTCCAGATCGGGAAAGGCGCCGCCACAGATAAACAGTATATTCCTCGTATTGACTGTAGCAAGAGGCACCATGGCATTTTTGCTGTTGGCTCCCACAGGCACTTCCACGTCAGCTCCTTCCAGAAGACGGAGCATTCCCTGCTGTACTGACTCCCCACTCACATCTCTGGATGTGGTATTTTTTTTCTTTGCAATCTTATCAATCTCATCTATGAAAATAATCCCTTTCTCGGCCCGCTCCACATCATTCTCTGCAGCAGCCAACAGTTTCGAAACCACGCTCTCAATATCATCACCAATATATCCCGCTTCAGTCAGTGAGGTAGCATCTGCAATCGCCAGTGGTACATCCAGAAGCTTTGCCAATGTTCTGACAAGATACGTCTTACCACAGCCCGTAGGGCCTATCATCAGCATGTTGGATTTTTCTATTTCGATTTCATCCATCGTATCGGTGGCCACTCTTTTATAGTGATTGTATACAGCAACAGAAATGACCTTTTTCGCATGTTCCTGTCCTACTATATAATCGTC
This sequence comes from uncultured Lachnospiraceae bacterium, assembly GCA_910587635.1. Classification (GTDB taxonomy): domain Bacteria; phylum Bacillota; class Clostridia; order Lachnospirales; family Lachnospiraceae; genus VSOB01. The sequence continues at coordinate 163,535 of CAJUNB010000018.1, read as the reverse complement.
CAGCTGCGCCTTAATACGATGGGGGGCTGGAATATTTTTAATATCTAATACCGGCTTTTCCCTCTTTTTTTCGCTTCTTTTTTTCAGCTTCTGCTTATTGGGAATCCCGCCTTCCCCCTGAAGATCAGCTATGTTTACAAAACTGATATTCGGAAATCCCTTGCCGTTTTTATTCATATTTTCAAAAGGGGTATTATTTAGCATCCCCTGATAATCAAACTGGCTGACAGTATCCATCGTTTTATGCATACAATCATTGCATACGGAAATATTATTAGGTAACTTAAACATTTTACCTGTTTTACTCTCCGGCCGTCTGCAGATAAAACAGACATCCTCATATTCGCTTTCTTTTTTATCTTTATGGAAATCCTCGCCATCGGAATCACTGTCTGAAGAAGAGCTGTCCCGGCCTTTGCTGCTCTCGGTATCATCCGCTCTGCTTTCCGGCATTTCCTCTTCCCGTTTTTCGTCCTTCTCTATTTCATCGTTATCATAAAGGTCTGACATATACGTTCTCCTTTTATCCTATTCTTATCCACTGAGGATATATCTAATTTATTATATAGCATCCCACTCACTACTACAAGTGAACATTTTCTAAACTTAAATGCCCCTGCCTGGCCGCCTCAGTCCGTATTTTATCCTAAAGGAAAGGACATTCCTGTGTTGCTATTTCTACCAAAATATGATAGCTTTATTTAATAAAACATTAATTCTATATAATTTAGAAATCTATAAAGGAGTGTGAATTACGATGAGAAAAAAACTATTTATCTCCCTTGTATGTGTATTCATACTGGCAAGTGTACCGCTGACAGTACATGCGGGAGTATGGCAGGAAGATGTGCGCGGCTATTGGTATCTAAATGATGATGGAACAAAGCCCGTGGGAAGCTGGAAAATTATCGATAACAAATGGTATTATTTCAAAGAAGACGGATATCGAAACACTGGATGGATTAAAGTATCCGATCAGTGGTATTATTGTGAACCCACTGGAGAAATGAGAATCGCTGCCCTGCAGACAGATGTATTTACTTTTACATTCAATGCTGACGGAACCTGTAACAATTTCTATCAAAATACAACCCCTTCCGCTCAGGCCGGATGGGCCGACTACGGTACCACTTCCTCCTCCACACTGGTCAATGCCATTGCCACCGGAAATGTTATTTATTACAATGGCTCCTATTGGGCTACTCCTGACTACGTAAGCAGTTTGAAGAATATGCGGGTTGTCTATGAAAATGATAATTCCAATACTTCTGATACGTCAAAGCAAGAATATCAGGGCTACGAGGGTTTGTTTACAAATCTTGAAATAATAGAGCCTCAGACTACAGAAAATAAATTTGATCTCGATGGGATTTCCTGAGTGCATCTGTATAAAACAAAGAGCGCTTATAAGAGCGCTCTTTGTCATACGTGTATAAGTTTTTGTGAGATGAACTTTTGCCTCTGCTTTAATTGTTGTCCCATTTTTATAAACATGTTATTTAAACCTGCAACGGCAGAAGTATTGCTTGAGTGCGTTCTGACAAAAATCTGTTGATTTAATCCATCTGTATCGTCCAAGTTTCTTAAATACTCAAACAGCTTATACTGCATTGCCTGATGGAAAATTGTTATAACCAAGGCCATCAGCGTGAACCTTTGATGCAATTGAAACATTACCTTTTGCGAGAGCAATCGTATTCTTTTCAATCTCAAATAAATCAGCCAGCTTAGTAATAGATAGAGATAAATTCTCGTTTTGTTTCCTTCTTTACATCATCACTTAGGCATTACTGAGCATCTATTCAGCACGCCTTGTCTGACCAATTTTCTCGGATGAATAATATTGCAAACGAGCATTTTTCTAAACTATGCAACACAAAATGCAACACATAAAAAAAGAACGCCCGTTTTAAGCGCTCTTTTCCCTGCGGATAACAGGACTTGAACCTGCACGGTCTCCCACCAGAACCTAAATCTGGCGCGTCTGCCAATTCCGCCATATCCGCTGAATTTGTTTAAACCGTCTTCCATTATATAATATATTCTGTTTTTGTCAAGTCTGCTCATGCAACTCGGTATCTGCAAGATTTACCTGAAATATCATCTGCCAAAGGGGATTTTACCTGAACAAATATACAATTTGCCCTAATTTGCTGTCATTGCAACTATCGGTATACTTGACTTTGACGAATTATCCATATTACGGATGGCTTCGGCCGCCTGATAACCATTCATATCCAGCATTTACTTCTCCATAATTATCAATTACATAGAATCCACCTATAAATGCCAAAGTCAGAAAAACAATTCCTAAAATCAATATAATTTTTTTCATCATTTCTATCTTTTCCATTAAAATGACCTTTATTATCATACAAATTGCTAATAGTATAAGCGTAAGTAACCCCTGCACTATAATACTGGTATACCAAGGGGCAGACTGTATAAAATATAACTCTGGATATTTTCGGAAATGCCAGTATCTATATAGCCCTGAACCAATGAACACGCCTACAAAGCAACTCATGATAATATTTAATATCCGCTGTATCTTCTTATTCATGATTAATCTCCACTATAAAAATATGTTTTCATACATTATTTATCTGTACTCTAAGTGGACAAGGAAACTCACGTCCTGAACTATATTATTTGCTTGTTTTTCTGATTCTTTGGTTTTTTATTATAACATAGTTACAGGAACTTCTCCACCAGATTTACAACTTGCATTCTCTTACAATACTTCCTATCAACTTTATTTTGTGGTATAATAACAGAGAAATTCCGCCCGAACGGGCATCCCACATGTGTGGAGCACATGATATAATACATAAAGGAGGTTATCATGAAAAAACATCTTGCAACTGTACTTGCCATTCTGTTCGGCATCGTACTCATAACTGGCTGCGGCCAGTCCAAAGAACCGGAAGCGGAAGAACCGTCAGAGACTCTCTACCCAATCACCATTAACGACGTAGAAATCCGGGTGGGAGAGACTACTGTCCAGGCGTTACTGGACCAGGGGCTTAACATCACCGTATCGGAAATGGGCAGCGGTGGTGTCTCTGATATCACCACTTACGAAGTAGACCCGGAGACAGATCTGGAGCCCAATTCCTATTATTCTGGTGCTTCTATCTGGATCTCTGATACCATTTTTGCACATATTTCCATGGCCACAGATGAAGAGACTGTAAAACTGGGAGAGGCTACCATCGCCCGGCTGGAATTTTCCATGGTAAGCGCTACACCGGAAGAGCGGTCTGTAGTTACCTTCAACGGTGTACCCGTGGGAGAAATATCTGAGGAAAAAGCACACGAGATGTTCCCGGATTTCACTGCATTTGATAATGGTATGCTTCAATATGGTTTGGAATACTCTTACAGTCTCACCTTTAGCCCGGAAGACCATATGCTCTACAATTTTTATGTAGAAAAAGAATATGATGTGGACTGGAATGGTACCGACACAGAATAAGTACAGAGAAAAACCGTAATTTCTTATCGAAGAAAGTGCGAAAGGTTTAACCATGATATAATAAATGGGGGTTGTCACCCCCATTTATTATATTATGTGCTTCACATATGTCAGATGCCCATTCGGGCGAGTATCTGTATATATTATATTATAGATTCTCAATTCTCTATGGCAAATCAATTATTACCCTATATCTGCCTCAGCTTTGGAGCCCAATATAATTGTCACCTTTTTCTCCTGGTATCCATTGGGACTTCCCTGCTGTATCGTAAGTTCCACTTCTGAACCGGCCGCATAATAATCCATCATTGATTGCAGCTCTTCCATAGAAGACACGCTGCTTCCGTCAAACTTTGTAATAATATCGCCTTTTACAAGTCCTGCCCTCTCAGCAGCTGTTCCTTCATATACCTGGCCTACATATACTCCTTTTGGCATACCGTACACCTGAGATACTTCCTCTGTCACATTGACGCCGGATATCCCGAGATATGCTTTATCCTTCTCAGCCACTGGTTCTCCCTTCGTCGTCTTAGACATCAGATCTTCTATGATAGGCTTTGCAGAAGAGATCGGGATAGCATAACCCATACCTTCCACTACAGTACCACCGATTTTATTGGAATTGATACCGATCACTTCACCACTTACATTTAATAATGCTCCGCCGGAATTTCCCGGATTGATAGCGGCATCTGTCTGAATCAGCTTATTGCTGCTGTCCCCCAATTCCCGATCGAGCGCACTGATCACGCCCGTTGTAACGGACTGTCCATAACCGAGTGCATTTCCGATAGCAATGGCAGGTTCACCTACTGTCAGGTTATCCGAATCTCCCAGAGAGGCAATGACAATCTGCTCTCTTGTAGAACTCTTGATCTCATCAAGGGCAACCGCAATAACTGCCAGATCTTTTTCAGAATCGTATCCTTTTACTTTCGCCTTCACCTGTTCGCCATCTATAAACTGTACACTCAATTCATCCGCGCCTGCGATGACATGCTGATTTGTCACAACCAGCAATTCCGTATCATTTTCTCCTACGATAATACCAGAACCACTGGCTTCATTGGGGCTTTCCATTTTCTGTCCGAAGAAATTATATTCCTCTGTATACATATTAGTGATCGCCACAATAGAAGGCATGGCCTGTTTTACCACACCGGTTACATCTGTTGTCACAGTTGTAACAGCATTGGCATTATTTGTAGATACCACATTACTGCTTTCGATGTCTCCCTGCTGTTGTACAGGTGCCTGCGTTTCTACTGCTGACTTTTCCTGCTGCCCGATTCCAAGCAATTCTGCCGTAGATTTCACCGAGTAAAATCCCGCTCCGGCAAACACGCCAAAGCACATTCCCACGCCGGCTGCTATCGCCAGCTTTTTCAACAGTTTATGCTCTTTCTTTTTTTTCTCCGGCACTGGCGGAACAGGAGGAACATTTTGATAGCTGCTGTAAATGCCCTGGGTATTATTTATATTATCATCAAAGTCATTAGGATAATTATTTCCATACATATGCATTACCTCTTTTCTGTGTTTCCTTTTTATGAATCCCAGTATACCGGGCATTTGTGTCCAAAATGTGATTAAATTATGCATTTTTTATAAAAAATAAGATCGTTATTCTACCGTCACTGATTTAGCCAGATTCCTTGGCTTATCCACATCGCATCCTTTGCCAACGGCCACATAATATCCAAATAGTTGCAGAGGAATGATGGCAAGAGAATTGGTAAAATAAGGATTGGTTTCCGGTATATAAATGACATAATCCGATACCTTTTCGATCTCTTTGTTCCCTTCATTGGTCACTGCGAGCAGGAATGCTCCCCTTGCTTTTACCTCCACCATATTGCTGATCGTTTTCTGGTAAAGCTGGGGCTGCGTGGATACAGCAGCCACGAGAGTCCCTTCCTCTATCAAAGATATCGTCCCGTGTTTCAGTTCCCCGGCGGCATATGCCTCTGAATGGATATAGGAAATTTCTTTTAATTTCAGCGAACCTTCCAATGAAATCGCATAATCGATTCCTCTGCCGATGAAAAATACGTCTCTGGCTCCAATATATCGATTGGCAAAATGCTGTACTCTTTCCTTACTATTTAACAAAAGCTCGATCTGATCGGGAAGTCTTTTCAGATCTCGCAGAAGCACCTGATATGTCTTCTCATCTATTGTCTTCTTGGCAGAAGCAAACTTTACAGCAAGCAGATACAGCGCTATGAGCTGCGCGCTGTAGGCTTTCGTTGTGGCCACTGCAATCTCCGGTCCGGCCCATGTATACATGACATTATCCGCTTCTCTGGCAATGGAACTGCCCACTACATTGACAATGCCAAGCACCTGAAAGTCTCTTTTCTTTGCTTCTCTGACAGCAGCAAGAGTGTCTGCCGTCTCACCGGACTGGCTGATAGCAATCACCATGGCTCCCTCTTCCAAAATCGGATCCCGATAACGAAATTCCGAAGCCAGATCCACTTCCACAGGAATCCTTGCCAGACCTTCCAGTACATACTTACCAGTCACACCGGCATGATATGCCGAACCACAGGCAACAATGTGAATCTTCTTTACTGCCTTGATTTTCTCATCCTCAAGTCCCAGTTCTTCGATTTCTATCTTGTCTTTTTTAATTCGGGGAACGAGTGTGTCCGTCACCGTCTTTGGCTGTTCATACATTTCTTTCAGCATAAAATGCTCATAGCCGGCCTTTTCTGCTGCATCCGCGTCCCATTCGATTCTTGTAGGTTCTTTCTCGATCTCTTCCTCATCCATCGTATAAAAATGCATATGGTCCGCTTCCAGACGAACAATTTCCTGTTCCTCTACGAAATATACGGTCCGGGTATATCTTAGAATCGCCGGCACATCGGAGGCAATAAAGCAACCATCCTTGCTCTGTCCCACTACAAGGGGGCTTCCTTTTCTCACTGCAAAGATTTCTCCCGGATGATCGGAAAAAAGAATGCCCAGAGCATAGGAACCTTCGATTCTGTGAAGCACCTTCAAGATTGTCTCCAGTGGATTCCCATTGTAGTAACGATCCAGCATCTGTGCCACTACTTCCGTATCCGTCTCCGACTGAAACTCATAACCTTTTTTAATCAGTCTGTTACGCAAGGTAATATAATTTTCAATAATACCATTGTGTACGACTGTAATTGTCTTATCCTTATTAAAATGTGGATGAGAATTTACATCATTGGGTGCGCCATGAGTAGCCCATCTCGTATGGCCGATTCCCACGAAGCCCGGCATTGTCTCCCCTCCGTGTGTCAACTCTTCCAACACTTTCAGCCTGCCTACTGCCTTAGTCACATTTACAGTTGCTCCGTCAAATACTGCCATTCCGGCGGAATCATATCCTCTGTATTCCAGTCTGGCAAGTCCGTCCAATATGACAGGTGCCGCCTGTTGTTTGCCGATATATCCTACGATACCACACATGATGTTCCCTACCTTTCTCTCATCCCCTGCCAATAGCTTCGATTCATGCTGCATTTTAAAATAAACCAGCCAGGCAGCTTTTTATACATTTTCCCCAGCCTGTATCCTGCCAGTTTCCAGCCGCATCCCCAAAGCATAGAGGGAATCAGCCTTTTATTTCCAGTTTTTTTCAGATATTGCATTGTCTCCCTGACAAGGCGTACTCCTTCCGATTCCGATTTCACGCCTCCGAATATTTCAGGATGATCCGCCTGAGAAACACCCAGATCAAAGTTCCTGCGAAAATTATCCTGCCAGGAATAATTATGAGAATGACAGACGAGAGCCTTGGCCGTATAGGCAATCTTCCCACCTGAAGATATGATTCCTGCCGCATAAATCATATCTTCATTAAAAATCGTATGACGGATAAATCCTCCAGATTCCTCAAAAATCGTTCTGTTGTAAGCGGCACATGCATTGGAGCAGAAAAATGTCTTGATTCCCAGCGAGTCCAGATCCCTCCTGCTCTTTAGTCTGGATTTGTCAGGATAGTTGAAACTTTTTACAAATCGTTCCACGGGATTGCAGTCCTCTTTTGGAAGCTGCCTGGCATAGCTGACTGCTGCCTTCCCGGCGATGAGCGGCTCCAGCAAACGCTCCAGCAAATATTCATCTGCAGGGACAGCATCCTGCGTCATACAAACAAAGAATGGCGCTTTCGATTTTCGGATTCCTTCGTTTCTTGTATTTCCATGATCAAACTCATTTTCAGAAATATGGTAAATTTCCAAATTCGTATATTTCCGCAAAAGCGCTTCCTGAGAACACTCTCCCTTTAAATACTTTTCCCCTGTATTCATCATAATAATTCGGTTCGGTTTGACGCTCTGCCTCTCCAGTCTGTCCAGCAGAATAAGAAATTCTTTTTTCGGTTTTTTGGTAGGTATCATGACATCCACTATCGGTTTCATATCATATTCCTTTGCTCATTCAGATATCTTATCTGGATATGGGTTATCATTCCAAATTTCGAAAAAGGGACCAGAAACCGGCCCCTTCCGTTACTTGTTTTTATTTTTTATGCTTCCTGTCACTGTGTTGCAGCTACTTCATTGATTACGATATCTTCCAGTTCACCGGCTTCTTCCATTTCCAAACCATTGATTTCAGTACCGCCTGTGTCATCCCCATCAGCAGGTACACCAGCAGTATCTGCATCATCTGCTCCTGAAGCATCCGCCGGTTCATTCGTATCCTTTTTTGCAAATTCATCTGCTGCAGTATTGGCATATTTTCCGGTATCATTGGCTACCTTATCACTAAACTCTTTCACCTCCGAAGACACTTCATAATTGTCTACATCAAACAGGAATTTATGGAGCTCTTCTACATTTTTAGCCAGATCCTGCGGAATAACGCAGCTTCCCTTGCTGCCGACTCTGCCCGTAGCCCGGTACTGTTCAAACGGGAATCCGTCATTAGCGACAACACTGTACTTTCCTACATCCTTCAGCACTCCCAGAATTTCACTGATATCAAGGGATGTGGAAATGTTATCCACTACGCCGTTGGCAATATCATTCAGCTCAGATGCACTGGCTCCTTTGGCTTTTTCCGCGATCGCCATAATGACATCCCGCTGACGTTGCGCACGCTGAAAATCGTTTCCAATATAACGGATACGGCAATAAGCTGTAGCCTGCAGGCCATTCAGCGTCTGCATACCGGAATGAGTTACCGGTGTATAATCTGTACCTTCCGTAGCGGTAAAGTTGATACCGTCCTTTGTGGTTCCTACCATACTGATCTGATAGTCGTTCAGATAATGGATTTCGCTCTCTGTGACGTTTATATCCACACCCCCCAGAGCATCGATTACTTCGATCAGACCGTCAAATCCTACCGTAACATAATCTGTAATATTCATGTCCAGATTCTTATTCAGCATCATAATTGCCTGTTCCGGTCCGCCCTTTGCATACGCCGCATTACATTTATTATAATTATCATTTCCAAGGTTCAGATACGTATCACGGAAAACAGAGACAAGCTTTACGTCTCCTGTGTCCTGATTGATAGATGCGATAATGATCGTATCACTTCTTGTTCCTTTGCCAAGAGAGCCTTCCCGGGAATCCACACCAAACAAAGCTATGTTTCGATATCCTTGCATAACTTCATTATTTTCCACATTTTCGTTCATCTCCATGACAATACTGCCTTCGTCGATCTTAATTCTGTCTACACGCTCTGTTTTCAGAACAGTATAGAGAAAACCAAGCATCACTATGAGCAAAATAATTTCGGCCGCAAACAGCATTATCCTCTTACGTCTCTTTGCCGCCTTTTTCTTGGCAGACATCTTTTTACCAGAAGGTCTCCTCCCAGCAGATCTTTTAGACAACCCTCTTTCTTCCTCATATCTGTTATAGGAAGATCTCCTCGTCGTAGACCGTTCAGGCATGGGGCGCCTGGCAGAAGAATTACCGGAGGAAGTCCGTCTTGCAGATGAACCTGCTCGTCTGGATGTTGCTTCGTATTCAGTATATCTGTCAGATGAAGCCCGTCTTGCAGATGGTCTGTCAGACGCAGGCCGCCTTACAGATGATCTGTCAGAGGAGGGCCGTCGTGTGGAAGGTCTCGCAGTGGAATCCCTCCTGTCTCTGGAATTCTTCCCATTCTTTGTTGCCATCTTTTTTATCTCCCCTTGTCATTCGCATGTACGCTAATATGCATTTTTATTGATAAAACCTTTGAATATCGTTAAAAACATGATCTTAAAGTCCAGTCCCATTGTCCAGTTTTCAATATAAAATATATCATAGTCTATCCGTTTCCGAATAGAAGTATCTCCCCGATATCCATTGATCTGCGCCCAACCGGTCAGCCCTGGACGTACCTGATGCTTAATCATATAACGAGGAATCTCTTCCCTGAATTTTTCTACAAAAAGCGGCCGTTCCGGCCTGGGACCCACGAGGCTCATATCGCCACGCAGTATATTGTACAACTGCGGAAATTCATCCAAGCTTGTCCTGCGCAGAAATTTTCCTATTTTTGTTACCCGTGGATCATTTCTAACAGTCCATGCTTTTTTCTCAGAAGATTCCTTCTGTATTTCCATAGTCCTGAATTTATACATCCAAAAAGGCTTATTATGAAGGCCGATTCTCTCCTGCTTGAAAATAATCGGTCCTGGGCTGGACAGCTTTACTGCTGCCGCAGTGAGGATCATAATCGGCGAAACAATAATAAGTCCCAATACCGAACCGATGATATCCACACACCTTTTCAATATAAGATTCAGTGTATTTGTCAGCGGTACATACCGAATATTAATGACCGGTAGACCCATCAGATCTTCCGTATAAGGTCTGCTCGGAATCAGGCTGTTATAGTCCGGTATAAATTTAGTATGCACACCTGACTTCTCACATAAATCGACAATTTCTTCCAGTCTGCCGTAATCCTCAAGAGCAAGAGTGATGGCAATTTCATCCAGCTTATTTTCAGGAAGAATAATCGTCAGATTATCAATCCGTCCCAATACTTTAACACCTTTGTACAGTGTTCCTCTCGGCACTCTGTCATCCAACACCCCTCTAACCACATACCCCCATTGAGGGTTTGCGTTAATACGGGTAATGTATTCCTCTGCAGCTCTGGAATAACCTACCAGAAGTATATATTTCAGGTTATATCCCTTCCGTCGAAAATAATGAAGGGCATTACGTAGTATTTGCCTGCTCAGTGTCGTCAGTACGATATTGATGATATAAAAGATAACTATCATCGTACGGGAGAAGTTCGGCTGATTGATTACATACAGTACAACGAGAAAAAGAAGAACTCCCACTGTATTGGATTTCAAAATACCATATACTTCATATTTCTTCCTGGACGTCCGTTTTGACGTGTACATATTGAAGAAATAATATAGTATAATATAGGCCGGCACAATAAAATAAAGGGCATAAAAGTAAGTCTCTCTGCCGAGAACACCTATCCCCTGTCTTTTTGAAGCAAATATACTTTCAAATCTTAAGTACCATGCCAGTATATAAGAACATGCCACAATAAGGGCATCCATCAACAAATGTAATCTGTTAAAGTATTTCTGATTATCTTTAATCATAACAGTACACCGGCTTTCCTGTCCACATAACATATTACAATAATATTACATAAAAAACAACTTAAACTTTTCTTAACTAAACAATCTGCGGACAAACAGATTGTACAGCATTTCTCCCTCCAGCCGCATATACTGAGGAAAATATTTCCAGGAAAACCTGATTTTACGGGCTTTTCCTGCTTCTGACATACACATTTTCCATCCTTTTTTCAACCCTTCTCTGTATATATTCCCGTACCCTTTTTTTACAAAAAAAATATATTTTATCAAAAAACCACACAGTAAAAAGGGAAAATTGAATAAAATCTGAACAGGTGGCATGTTTTTTCCAATGAGGTAAACGCTGTTTCTGGAGGAAAGTCTGATCTTGAATTCATTGTACCGGGAACCGGAAAAACCACTTCCTGCATGATGTACTACTGCTTTCGGTTCAAACCGGTTTCTGTATCCCCGGATACGTGCCCGCCAACCGACATCAATATCCTCCAGATAAGCAAAATGGGCTTCATCGAACAGTCCCAGCTCCAGAAGTATATCTCTTCGGTAGATTGCCGCTCCTCCACAGGCAGCAAATATATTACAGGGCCTGCTATAGCCCGCTGCCTTTTTCCCTTTCCCCCTGGCAAACGCCCATCCGAAAGCACAATAATAGTCCCCCGCGTCATCTATGATATCTCTATCCGCCATAGATACCATTTTTGCACTCACCGAAAAATAATACGGCTTTCTGCTCACTGCCTCTGTCAATCTGGTAACAAAATGTCTCTCTACAGTCGTATCATTATTCAGTAGAATCACATAGGGAGTTCGGGCAGCGGTAATCCCCGCATTGACGGCACTGCAGAAACCTCTGTTTTCCGAAAAACAGATCAATTGTACCTGTGGATATCTCTTCTTTATAAAAGAGACACTCTCATCTGTAGAACCATTGTCTATGATTATAACCGGAAATGACGAACTCTCACAGGCATACAGAGATTGCAGGCAATTTTCCAGATATCCCATACCGTTCAGATTCGGTATGATTACAGTGGCCGGAATTTCTCTTTCAGCCTTTTTCTGAACTGTCTCTCTCCCCATTATTCTCTCCTGTATTACTGTGTTTTTATCACTCTTTTTATCGGCTGGAAGTCTGTCTCATGATTTTGATAACAGGATCCCAGAGAATACGATATCCCCGGGCAGCCGCCTCCCTGCCAAACATGAGACTGGCAACCGCCACATCTTTTTCTTTTTTCTCTATATCTTTTAACAGCGGAATCAATTCTTCTCGCACCTGTATATGCCTGATATCTACTGCGAATACATCCTGCTGTAAAATAGCCCGATGCATATAGCCGCTGAACTGCTTTGGCAGCCCCCGGTACAATATTTCTCCTTCTTCTGTATAGGCGCCGCCTGCGATTCTGCCTCTGGTCAGAAAGCTGCCGCCCACCGCCGCCAAATCACTGCGCTGCTGCAGAATCTCTCCCTCATATGCCACCCGGAAGTACCCCAGGTGTCTTGTGTGGATTACCTCTGCTTTCCATCCCTGCTGCCTGCAGAAGTCTTCCACAGCCCGCCTTCCCGCTTCATAAGCATACATCTTACTCTGAGGATTCAGCGCCGTAGACCGGGTATGACATCGCCAATGATAGAGTACACAGGGCACATGGATGATTCCTTCCCCGGAAAGTCCCAGTCTGCCTACTGCCCGAAGTACCAGATCGTGATCCTGGGCACCGTCAAATTCTTTCCGAAATCCCAGCTCTTTCATCAGCTCCGCTTTCATAACAAGAAAATGACAAATATAATTATTGCTCAAAAGCAAATCCAGATTAAACTTCATCTTTCTGTGAGGTTCATAGAACAGGGACATTTCTCCGTCTCCCTTATCCTCATCAGAATAAAGTATCCAGGGAAGTCTCCTGCTCTGCTTTCTTTCCCTCTCAATGGCCTCCATCATTCGATAGAGGGCGTCCGCCTCCAGAACATCATCATGATCCAACAGACAGATATAACTCCCTTTCGCCCATTGCAGCGCCTCATTTGTATTTTCTGAAATCCCTCTGTTTTTCGCCAGTTTTTTATAAATGATCCGGCTGTCCTTATAGTATTTCAACTCTTCTTTCAGTTTATCCGAAGGACTTGCATCAGCAATGATCAATTCAAATACAGGGTAAGTCTGACGCAGAACAGAATCTATCATCTCATGAAAATGTCCGATCTGTGTATCATAAGCAGGCACGAGAATACTGAACATTTCTCTGTGTTCCCACAGCGTCTCTTCCTGGGCTCTTCTCTCTTCCGGTTGCAATATCCTTTTTTCATAACGCTCTTTTTGATAAAAAGTCCGTTCTACCGCAGCATAAAATGCAGGCAGGAATCCATTTTTCCTGCCATACCGATATGCCTTTTTCAGATTGGCCAATGTAAAAATTGCCATTCCTCCACTCCTGTTGCGTGGTCCGGTACGATATAACAAAGCGGACAGGTCCGCATCCATTTCATCATTCTATGAGACTTTGCTCTGCAATTTCTCATAGAATGATGAAATACCCCGCAGCAGCCTGCGGGGTATTGGACCACTTATTTATTCCACAATCCTAAAAATTTACTTCTCCATCATGCTCCATCAGAGACACTCCAGATACCCCTTTCAGTGCCTGGAGAGCTTTCATCATATCAGAAGGTTCTTTTGCCTTACATTCAATGACAAAATCCACCCCGGCTATGGAAGCATTTCTGGATTTTACGGAAGGGCGCCTGCACTGTTTTCTTACGATTTCCATAATCTGCTTTTCTGCATCCAGACTGTCACAGTTTACGACAAGGATACCGTTGGCAGTCCCCACCGGTGTCAGCTCCAGCGCAAACAGACCGATCGTTACGATGAGGGAAGAGATCACTGCGATCTCGTAGAGCCCTGCGCCGCATATAATACCCACACTGATGGACCAGAATAAAAATACAAGATCTTTGGGATCCTTTACAGCCGTACGGAAACGCACGATAGAAAGAGCTCCCACCATACCGAGGGAAATCGCCAGGTTGGACTGCATCGCCAGAATAATACTGGCCGTAATGACCGCAATGGCCGCCAGAGATACGTTGAATGTCTTATTATAGAATGTCTTCCTTGTAGAAAGATAATACACGATAAAAATATACAATGCAATGAGGATCGTAATTCCCAATGTCACGCAAACGGTTGTTGTCGTCAGATTACTCTTTGTAAAGCTCTCTAATACTGATCTTTTAATGATGTCTTTAAAGCTCATTGCAATCTACCTCCTGCACCAGAAACGGTGTATTTCCTTCCTAAATAATATTTGGAAAAGCTTGTCTGCTGCAATCTTCCGATTTCCATATGATTTCTGATAAATGTGGGAAGATATTCGTCAAATTTTACTTCCATTAGCAACTGCCCTCTGGCAAGCACCGGATAACGCAGCGTGTCTTTCTCAAAAAAACGATCTGTCTGAAGAGAAGATGTTATGTTACTGTCAAAAGTGATCCTGACATTTCCGTTCTGATATACAAAGGGAATCCTTTCATACTCCACGATAGTCTTGGCACGCATCCCCTTTGTCAGCATCAAAACCAAAAACTGCCGCAGAACTTCTGGATATTGCTCTGCCTGCGGCGTCCCCATAGGAAGGGGACGCCCGGCAAGCAATGTATCACACTGCTCCCTTGTCAGAACTGCATTTTCTTTATTAGTCATACCGTTCTTTTTACTTTTACGCTCCAACTGTATTTTTTCACCGGATACATTATAAATTCTGATTCTGTATTTTGCTCTTTCGTTGATGCCATCTTCATTCTGATGAAAACAACTGTCTCTATAATCATCAAAATAGACACTGCGAATCCAGTAACTACCGCATTCTCCCACATGGGCATCCAACGGGATCAGATTTTTGATTCGATCATACAGCTTTGCCTTGTCCCGCTCATCGATCAGGAACTTATATTCATGCCTATATGTTCTCTGCTTCGCCATATCGTCGGTCACTCTTTCTTTTCCAGGAAAATTTTTCTCGTTATGAAATTATAAACCATAACAATGCCTGTGGCAACAATTTTTCCAAAAGTTTCCGCCCACTGCCTGCTCATAAGTGCCGTCAAAGCCGGAATATGCAGATAAATTTCTTCAATACATACATAGATAATGAGCTCATTCAGCCCCAGTCCAACCACACTCAGCACTGTGAAAATCAGAAACTCAGCCTTCCTGTCCGCATTTTCCTTTCTTTCAAACACAAAAGTCATACTGGCTACGTAATTAAAGATCAATGCAATCGTGAATCCAAAAAAATTGGCAACCAGATAGTATACGCCAAATACACTGGAAAGCAGTTTAAAAATCCCAAAATCAATGAAAAAGGCGATAAACCCCACCACTCCGAATTTCAAAATCTGATCAATTAATTTCTTCATACCGATGTAATCCCGTCTTTATTTTCCTTCATCCAGTTTTTCTTTCAACACAGCCGTAAGGGCGTTCACTTTCTCCTGGGCATCTTCCAGGCTGTTTCCTTTCACACCCATATAGAATTTTATCTTGGGCTCCGTTCCTGAAGGCCTTGCACAGCACCAGGAATCATTCGTCAGATCGAAGTACAGTACATTGGACTTCGGCAGCCCTGTATCGGACTGAGCGCCGCTTGCCATATCCGTCACCTTGCCGCTTTCATAGTCGCGGAGTGTAGTGACTCGCAGATCGCCAAATTCTTTGGGCGGATTACTTCTCAGCCGATCCATAATCTCTGCGATCTGTCTGGATCCGTCGATTCCCTTCAGAGTAATAGCATACTGGCTCTCTTTATAATAGCCAAACTGTTTGTACAGATTGATCATCTGATCCCACAAAGTAATGCCCTGCTTCTTATACCAGGCAGCCGCCTCGCACAGACACATCACTGCCACAACCGCATCCTTGTCCCGGGCATGGGTTCCTGCCAGACAGCCATAGCTCTCTTCCAGTCCAAATACATAATTATTGCAGCCGGTCTCTTCAAACAGCTTAATCTGTTCGCCGATAAATTTAAAACCGGTCAAAACTTCGATACATTTTACCTGATAAGCGTCCGTAATGGCCTTTGCCATATTTGTCGTTACGATCGTCGTCACGAGAGCCGGATTTTCAGGCATCGTTTTCATAGTTCGGCGCTCCCGCAAAATGTATTCCGCAATGAGCATACCGGACATATTTCCTGTAAAAGGCACATATTCTCCGGTCTTCGTATCCTTTGCATAGATACCGAGACGGTCCGCATCCGGATCTGTTGCCAGTACGATATCTGCATCTTTCTCTTTGGCAAGCTTCAAAGCCAGTGTGAACGCCTTGGGGTCTTCCGGGTTGGGATATTCCAGTGTCGTAAACTTCGGATCCGGCATCTCCTGTTCCGGCACTACATACACATGTTTGAATCCAAGCTCAGACAGTATCCGTCTCACCGGCACATTGCCAGTACCATTAAAAGGTGTATAGACGATCTTGATATCGTCTGCCATCTCTGCGATGACTTCAGGATGAATAATCTGCTTTTTCAGCTCCACCATATAGGCATCATCAATCTCTTTTCCAATAACTTTATAGAGGCCTGCCTGCTTTGCCTCTTTCTTATCCATCGTTTTCACTGTATGATAATCGGTCACTGCTTTCACTTCAGCAATGATTTCTTTGTCCTTCGGTGCCGTCACCTGGGCGCCGTCTTCCCAGTATACTTTATATCCGTTGTATTCCGGCGGATTGTGGCTTGCCGTTACCACAATACCGGAGATACAGCCCAGCTTACGCAGTGCAAAAGAAAGCTCCGGTGTAGGGCGAAGAGCATCAAACACATAGGCCTTGATACCGTTGGCCGCCATGCAAAGCGCCGCTTCATCTGCAAACTCCGGGCTCATAAACCGGGAATCATAGGCGATGGCAATTCCTTTTTCTCTGCCTCCCTTTTTCAGGATATAATTGGCAAGTCCCTGGGTGGCTTTTCTCACTGTGTAAATATTCATGCGGTTCGTACCTGCTCCGATTACTCCACGCAGTCCCCCTGTACCGAACTCCAGCTCTTTGTAAAAACGATCCTCTACTTCTGTTTCGTTGTCCTGGATTGCCCGCAACTCTTTTTTGGTCTCTTCGTCAAAATAAGAATCCTCCAGCCAAAATTGAAACTCTTCTCTGTAACTCATTACTATACCTCCTGTTCTTTTATAAAACGCAACGGCAGAACCTGCCGTTTACATACATTGAAATACACACTCTCTCCGGTCTGTACAGATATGGCCATGCAGACATACAGTCTTACGGACAAACCGCATCAGGACAATATCCGCAGACTGAAATCGCTTCTGTCCAGGGAAAAATTGGGATTATAGTAGGGATCCCCCGCCGCCAGTACCTTTTTCCATTTCTGACGGAACCGGGCACATTCCTCATCATAACGCCTTGCCCGGTCATCCATATCGTCCAGCCCTCTCGATTTAGACTCATAGTGATACAGCTCTGCAAAGGGAGTAAATACATTCAGCAGCCCTTTCTCCCGAAGACGCAGACAGAAATCTACATCATTCAGCGCCACTGCAAAACCCTCATCCAATCCTTCCAGCTCCTGAAAATAACATTTCCGTACCATCAGGCAGGCTCCTGTCACTGCGGATACATCCTGGGCATAACACAGTCTTCCCATATATCCTACATTTTCGATGTTCACCTTGTAGTGGGAATGTCCAGCCGTCCGATGTGCCCCGAGCTCCAATACAATACCCGCATGCTGAATCGTTCTGTCCTCATAGTACAGTTTAGCGCCCACAGCACCCACATCTTCCCGCTGTGCATACATGAGCAGTTCCTCCAGCCAGTTCACAGTGATCACTTCTGTATCGTTGTTCAGCAGCAGCAGAAAATCCCCTTCTGCGAAGGAGGCACCGAAATTATTGATTTTCGAATAATTAAAGTCCCCTTCGTACACTGCCAGTTTTATTTTAGGATGCCTTTTGATCTCCTCATAATACTCCCGTATTTCCTTTGAGGTACTGTTATTTTCCACAACGATAATCTCGTAATTTTCATAAGTGGATTTATCCAGTATAGAAGAAATACATCTGCTCAGATCTTCATAATGATCTTTATTGGGAATGATAATGGACACTTTCGGATAGGCTGTCAACTGGTATTTGATACGGAAAATCGTTTCAAATGCCCTCGTACTCGTTATTTCAAAATGTTCCAGTCCGCATGTACGCAGATGATCTGCCACGGCCCCTTTAGCCGACTCAATACAATATAGTTTGGCACTGATATCCGATGCCACACTGGCCTTATGGGAACGCCAATAGTACAAAAGCTTCGGCACATGGACCACTTTTCTCGCTCTGGTAGTCAGCCGGAGGATCATATCATGGTCCTGGCTGCCGTCAAACTCGGAGCGAAATAACTGTGTGCCTTCCAGTAACTCTCTGGAAAACGCGCTGAAATGACAGATATAATTATTGGCCCGCAGATTGTCAATAGCGTAATCCGGTTTGAAATGCAGTGTGATCATATTGTCAATATCGCCATTTTTAAAGGTGGCTTCATCACAGTAGATATAGTCCGCATCCTGCTCACAGATCACCTTCATATATTCAAATAATACGCAGGGATGCAAAATATCGTCGTGATCGAACAGGGCGATATACTGTCCCGTCGCCATACGGTAGCATTCGTTGGTATTACCGGAAATGCCCTCATTGCTCTCTAACTTCTTATATACGATGCGCCTGTCTTTTTCAGCATATTGTCTGCAAATTTCTCCCACATATCCATGTTCTGTATCAGAACCGTCAGCCAGACAAAGTTCCCATTTCCGGTATGTCTGCGCTGTTACAGAATCTATCATCTCTGTCAGAAACCGTTTTGGGGTATTGTAAAGAGGCACAAGAATACTGAAGGTAATATCCTTGGGAAACCGCGTCTTTTCCATGACCTCTGCCTGTTCCTTTGTAGGAAAGCTGGCTTTCCCATGCTGGCGCATGGCTCTTTTCTCGATCATCTTACTACGCAGTTTTCTTGCAATTCCTCTCGGACTGCCCAGCCGCCCTACACGATCCTTCATCCGAATCATCCAGTGCATCACATCCCGCAAAGGTTTTGTCAGTTTCCAGATGGGATTGTTTTTAATCCGTTTCAGCTTAAAATCCAATTCTTCTGCCAAAGACTGTGCCTGCGCCAGTTTTGCGGCCAGGTCTGTATTTTTTTTCTTTTCTTTTTCATAGGCCAATCGGTAATATTCCAAAAGCTCCGACTGGTTTTCCTGATTGGCACCGCCCATAATTTCTCCCGGTTTCAGCAAAATGTTATTTGACTTTCTGTTTTTTGATACAATCTCTGATGAGAACACCTGTCTTTTGCCAACATAGCAATCGTATAAGTGTCTTTTGGCAGAACCCTTTTCGGAATCCTGCATACAAAGCCGGAAAGCTCTACATTGGTCTGCTCCGGCAAAATAGCTGCCACGTCATCCCGATAACGGCTCAAGACCTGCGTCCGGTACGTCTTTCCTTTCGCCCCGTGCAGCAGCAACTCTCTTTGATAACGGCAATTGTCCATACCAAGCACATAGGACCAGCCCTCTATCCAGTAGACATCGTCCCGCTCTGTAAATTCCAGCTTTCTTTCTTTCCGGGCATGTTCCACATTGACAGTCAGGCAGCCGTTTTCCCAGATGGACGGTTCTTTTCCCTTCCATTCCCTCACCTGTGTATAATAGTCCCGTTTCTCAAATTCATACATGAAATTGGGATAATACAGGCTGGAATGAACCGCCAGATTTCTGCTGTAAAAGGGGTCGAAGCTCTTCAAAGACGGATGTCTGTCAAACAGCACATCCTTTTCCTGCAAAAGACGGACCCATTTTTCATCGGAAAGATTATCGTCGCCCCTGCTCAGAGATTCGTGATGGTACAGAGTCACATCATTTCGCAATATATTATAATACCCAAGCTCGTGAAGGGTAAAGCAAAAATCCACATCATTATAGGAAACAGCCATTCCTTCGAAAAATCGTCCTGCTTCCTCGAATTTTTTCCGTTCCACAAGCAGACAGGCCGCCGTTACCCCTATCATATCATAAATGTGCCTGTTCTGACCATGATAATAACTTTTTTTGTCATGATGTTTCAGCAGTTTGTGTACCGGTCCCGCCTTTATATTCGTGATACCCGCATGTTGAATCAGATCGCTGTCAGGATAGAGCAGCTTCGCCCCCACTGCCCCGGCATGAGAAAGACACGCCTTCTCCAACAGCTTTAAAAGCCAGTCAGGCTGTATGATTTCCATATCGTCATTTAAGAAAAGCAGAAAATCCCCTTTGGCCCGCTCTACACCAAGATTACACATAGTAGAAAAATTAAAAGGCATGGGCCTGTAAAGATAAAAAAAACCAAATTCCTGTGCCATCTGTTCGATCTTCTCTCTGTTGGGATTATTGCTGCCATTGTCCACCACAATGATTTCCAGTGACAGGCGAGCTCCCGACGCAGTCTCCAGCTGCGTTTTCTCCCTTACCGAAGAAATACAGGTGCGGAGTATCTCAGGATTATCTTTCGAAGGAATGATTATCGAAATTTCCGCTGCACAGGCCTGTGTATAAAAGACTGCAGGCAGGCTGAACTCCTTCTCTTTCCGCTCCGCATCTGCTTTTTCCTTTTTCATGTGAATCAGCACTTTCCCAATCGGTGCAATGGCCTTTTCCTCTTCACTGGCTCTGATCCATCTGCGCTCTGTCACCTTTTTCGTCAGTGCCAAAAGCAATCTGTGGCAGTCCTCACTGCCACAGTCTGTCAGACAGCCTTCCCAGCCCTGTAGTCCCAGATCTGCCGCACAATTTTCTCCATCCCGCAGGGCTGTACCAGATGCATAACCACCCTTTTCCTGCAACGGATCCATCTCCACCAGCAATTCTTTACGCACTGCAAAAAAATGGCCGAAATACTGAAAACTGTCCAGGGTGTCAGGGGACCACTGAGGTTTGAACCATGGGTTGCAGCGGCGCCCGTTCTCGTCCAGACAGTCCTCATCCCCATAGGCAATCTGCACCCAGGGATGCTCCCTGAAAAACGCAGCCACCACTTCCGCCGCCTTCTCTTCTACAATACCATCTCTGTCTGCAAAAATCACAATATCAGAGTTTGCCTTTTGATAACGCGCGTTTTTCCATCCCTCATTGTGTAAATACCACTGTCTGTAGCAGTCCATTTGACGCTCTACTTCCTCAGTGTATTTATCAAAACATATGCTATTTAATTTTTTCTGTATCTGACCTTTTATTTTTGAAACCATGGCACTCCTCTGCGAATCCCCTGTTTTTTATCTGTTATTCCTGCTACGATACTCTCTGCCATCTCTCTGGAAATACGAATTACTTCCAGTTCCACTTTCAGGCAGATGTCTCTGATAGCCCCATCTCTCCCTTCCCTCAAAGCTCCCGGACCAGGTATCCTGTTTTTCATTTCCATTAAGTGAAAAACAGCGATATTGGGATCCTGGGTAGCAAAGACAACGGTCTGATCAGAAATTAATTTTCCATTTAATTTTATATTAATGTCTCGGAGAGATAAAGATTGTCCCCATACCTGAAAGGATTTCATGCGTACCATACAATAGTCCAAGGAGGGATCCAGACGAATCGCCTGCAATCCCGGTTTTTCTTCAATTTCTATAGACAGCAGCTCCTTTTCCCCATAACCATTTAACAGGAAACAGGAATTTATTTCTGAAAAACCGTCTCCGTAATCCTCATAGATCTGTATTCGATTTCGGTGTTCCTGTTCTCTGCAGGCACCTGCAAAAGAGACTGCAGGGATAACGGCACAGCCGATGGCATCCCGCATTTCCACCATGGACATCCGGTTCCCGGTACAGTGCTTTTGAAACGCGCTCTCTCTGCGGACAATCTCCTGCAGGGATATTTCATCCCACCTTTCTGTCTCTTCCCATCCCTTTACCTGCCTGATCAGCTCCAGACAGATCTTTTTTCTCTTATCGCCGCCGATTCCATAGCAGTACAGTGACCGTAAAATCAGCTCTTCCCGTGTAACTTTCTGATCAGACACCCATTCATAATCAATCAGATTCCACACAGGTCCATCAATTATAATATTGGAAAAGATCAGGTCATAATGATAGACAGAAGGATGATCAGGATATTTTACCACATCCCGGAACTGATAAAACAGTTGCAGGAAACGCTCTCTGTCCCCTTCCTCCAGCGCCCGGTCCAACAGCTCCTCCAGTGTCTGTCCCGGCAAATATTCAAAAACAGCCTCTGTCCCGTCCATTCTGCAGCGATTTATCTTAAGCCCGCTTCCTCTATAAGCCTTCTCTAAAGCCTGATATGTGTCTGCTATCCGCCCCACATGGACCTGTGCCTTTTCCGTCAGAGGAATTTTCCGCACTTCCAGAGCTTTTCTTTCTTTTTCCACTTCACTCCCGGCTCTTTCCACTGCATCTCCGGCGGCATTCCTGTCACAACGGCGTATCTCTGTCCGAATGGCATATTCCGGCGCCCTGTCATTGGAAAACTTTGCATAGATAACAGGCAATTCTCTGCCCACCACAAGCAGATAAGAATTGGAAAATGAAGGGAACATTTCCTCCCGAATCAGACTGTCAAATACATTTTTCTCATCGAATAAAAGTAGTCTGTCTCTGTCAAAATTTCGCATATTATCAGACAGCTCTCCGATCTTTGGCAGTCGCTCATCGGAGTAAACAGTCGTCATAAATTTATAATCAGGATAAGGATAATAGAAATGGTATTCTGAAATTCCATTGACTTTGCAAATCTCTTCCAGCTCTTTCCGTGTAAAAGTACGCACACCATTGCTGCGGGGATAGCCTTCTATACTGTCAAAATAAGTACCCAGATGATCTTCTTTACACCCAGCCCAGTATTTCAGACCAAACCTGTTCTCTATGGCAATGATAAGCCTTCCGCCTTTTGCCAGGTGCTTGTGCATGATTCCCATAAATGTCTCAAAGGGCGCGTTGCCGCCGATATAATTTCCTGCATATTCAAATACACCAATTAAAAAAATGTAATCATAATCAGAGTCAAGTGCAGGTTCCACATCCTGAAAATTACCCAGTTTTATGGTTACATTATCACACTGAGGATGGCGATAGACATTGATCAGGCTTCTCTTTCTGGAAAGCTCCACACAGGTCACTTCTCCTGCCTTAACAGACAGCGCTCCTGTTATCGCCCCGCAGCCAGAACCCACTTCCAGTACCTTATCTGTCTTTTGTACCGGTATCCAGTTTACAATATTTTCCCGCAGATGGGAAAGATGATAGAGAACCGGCCAGCTTCTCTCCTCTTCTATGATTTTTCCATACCCGGCGGGTTCATGATTCTTTACAATTTCCAGTATCCTGTCTTCGATTTCCCCGTCGCAGTACAGATCTTTTCCCGGATAACAGGTGTCATCTATTGTTATCCCGCCAATTTTTTCTGTCATGCTCTCCTCCTGAACTTTAGTACACCTATCATAAAACCTCTCTCCAGTGTAAAAATCCGTTGCAGCCTGCTTTTTAACCCTTTTTCGATACTCTATGCATCCCTCACTGTCACCTGAGAGCCCATATCATAATATCCTACTGTATTTTTGTCAGAAATAACAGTAATATTCATCACATCGTACAGTCTGTGATAAACGGCAAATATATCCCCTTCATAGCCGGTAAGGCCAAGGGAAACGAGATACTCTCCTCCTTGCAGGCTCATTTTCTGGGTAAAGACTGCCTCCTTTACCTCACCTGCATGTGCCGGTTCCAGAAAAGATTTCTCTACCATGGAATTCGTTCCCGTAATTTCCACACCCAAAGCATTCTTTAGAGAACAGGCGAAAATCGGCGCCGGCAGATCTTCATAAAATTCCACCTTCATATGCACGGAAAAGACGCTTCCTTTTAAGACTGCCGTCGTATGCATCCCCTTGTCATCCGTAATATAATACTCTGTAATCAATGCCTGTTTTGTACCGTATTCCAGCATTTCCGTCTGCTGTGTTTTCTCATCTTCTGCTCCTTTATTGCCAACTCCCGCTGCACTTGCCGCGCTTGCACTGATCTCTTCATCGTGGAGCAGATTAGTTCCCTGCTCATGGTCATCGGGTATCGCATACTGTCCTACCAATACCTGCTTATAAATATCAATCATCTCTTTTGGAGAGCCTTCTGCCAGCTTTTCTCCTCTATTTAAGAGTACCACTCTGTCACAGTATTTACTCACACTGCTCAGGTCATGACTGACAAACAGAATCGTTTTTCCCATTTTCTTAAATTCTTCGAATTTATGATAGCATTTTGCCTGAAAAAATACGTCTCCTACAGAGAGGGCCTCGTCCACAATCAATATTTCAGGATCAATATTGATCGCCACCGCAAAGGCAAGCCGGACAAACATACCGCTGGAGTAAGTTTTTACCGGCTGATAGACATAATCTCCGATATCCGCAAAGTCCAAAATGCCTTCCAGCTTTCCATCAATTTCCTCCTTGGAAAAACCGATCATTGTCCCGTTCAGGTAAATGTTCTCAATGCCGTTGTATTCCATATTGAAGCCGGCACCCAGTTCCAGCAGTGCAGAAATCCTGCCGTTTACTTCCACGTTTCCCGAAGTGGGATTCAGGACACCGGTAATAATTTTCAAAATCGTGGATTTGCCGGAACCGTTCGTCCCGATAATTCCCACCGTCTCTCCCTGACGGATATCCAT
Organism: uncultured Lachnospiraceae bacterium; assembly: GCA_910587635.1. Taxonomy (GTDB): domain Bacteria; phylum Bacillota; class Clostridia; order Lachnospirales; family Lachnospiraceae; genus VSOB01. The sequence goes on along the minus strand of CAJUNB010000018.1, from coordinate 138,745 downwards.
ATTGATATTCCGCAGGGCATAGTGTTCCTTATACCTCTTTTTGCGGGACAATCCCAGAGCCTCTTTCAGCCTGTCCATTGGCCTGTCATACAATTTATAAATTTTATTCAGGTCTCTGACCTGAATCGCAATGTTCTGATCCATATAATTTCCTCTTACTGTGGAATTTGAAAAGCGCCGCAGCGCTCGCAGCATTCGCCCTATAAAAACATTCCCCGGAAAATCATCCTGCCAGCAGGTAATTTCGCTATTTCTAATTTGAGTGCTGCGCGCCTGCCGCAGCTCGACTTCGCTTCGCTTCGTCTCGCTCGCAGCATTCGCCCTATAAATCCATAAAATCATGTCTGTTTATGTGTAAACACATAACAACCCTGATTTTATAGATTTGCAGCACTCAAAGCACATCCGCAAAGTGTACCTTTAGGCGTTTGAAAATGAGGGTGCCGATTCCAAAAATAACAGCTGTTGTTATCCAGAAAAACATCGTAGAATAAAAGTCTTCCCAAAACCATGTCTTTTCCAGCAGCGCACTTCGGTAGCCATTGACAATGTAAAAAACAGGATTCAGTTTAAACAATATCTGATACTGTTCAGGTACCATGCTCAGCTTCCACAGAATCGGCGTAGCCCACATGCCCACCTGAAGTACGATTCCGATGATCTGTGTCAGGTCCCGAAAGAACAGAACAATAGAGCAGGTCGTATAAGAAATGCCCAACACAAACACAAACAGACAGAAACTGAAATAAATCAGCTGCAGTGTGTGGGCATCCGGAAAATATCCATGTACCATAAAAAGCAACAGCATAAATAACACAAAAAAGCCATGAATAAACGTGGCCGCAATAATTTTAATGATCGGTAAAATGCTGATCTTAAATACAACTTTTTTCACAAGATAATTATATTCCAGCAGTGCGGTCGTTCCATTGGAAAGCGCTTCGGAAAAGTAAAACCAAGGAACAATACCTGCCGTAAGCCAAAGGACATACGGCGCTTCTACGCCGTTGGCCAGAACCTCTGCTTTGGCATTCAGTCCTTTCTCGAATACAACCCAATAGACAAGGATCGTTACCACCGGCTGCACAAACGCCCATACAATGCCAAGATAAGAACCGGCAAATCTTGTCTTGAAATCATTTTTTGCCAGTTTCCAGATCAGTTTCCTGTTTTGGTACAATTCTGCAGGCAGTACAATTATTTTTTCGTAGAGTACCGCATACAAAACGAGACTTACCATAATAATTACTGCTGCAATGCATTTTTTAATCAGCTCGTCTCCGGGATTGGCAAAAGGATTCTTATGAAGTAGAATAACCATCATAAATACAATTGCCACAACAGAAACGATAGTAATATGCATTCTCTTAGATAATTTATGTTTGCTCATTTTTTTGTTTTTCCTTCAGTGTACGCCCGAATCCCCTGCCAAGCTTTATCCTTATCGGAAATAATCAGCTCTGTTCCTTCCTGAATTGGCCATTTTACACCGATATCGGGATCACTCCAGAGAAGTCCTCCTTCGTCGTTTGGATGATAAAAATCTGTACATTTATAGGCAAACTCCGCATAATCGGACAACACATAAAACCCATGAGCAAAATTTTTGGGAATAAAAAACTGTTTTTTATTTTCTGCAGAAAGACGGATACCAAACCATTTTCCATAAGTTTCAGAATTCTCCCGGAGATCCACGGCTACATCGTATACTTCGCCACTTATGACACGCACCAGCTTATCCTGGGGATAGTTGATCTGAAAATGAAGCCCCCGCAGCACACCTTTCCTGGAAGAAGACTGATTGTCCTGTACAAATATCTGATCGATGCCTGCTTCTTTGAAATCCTGATACTGATATGTTTCCATGAAATACCCTCTGGCGTCACCATATACCGCAGGGGTAATAATCTTAAGACCTTCAATTTCGCATGTCTCCACTGTAATTTTTCCCATTTTCTTTCTCCTGTTTCTATTCTTATCCTGCACAATGCTCCGTGCCTCTCTTCCTGCATAATTTGCATGAAAGCTCGATTGCTCCGTGCTCCGCACTTTCGCAATCGCCGCCTCATTCCCAATCCGGGCTTTCGCCCTCCTTGCTCTCTTCCTGCATAATTTGCATGAAAGCTCGATTGCTCCGTGCTCCGCACTTTCGCAATCGCCGCCTCATTCCCAATCCGGGCTTTCGCCCTCCTTGCTCATGTCGGCTTGCCCGGGCAATGTCTGCTCAGTCGTGCAGGCAAGCCCGCCGACTGAGCAACCGCTGCCCGGGGCTTTCATTTCATAAAGCTGAGGTTAAAGTCAACTCTTCCTTCAATACCGTCGATAGAGCCACTGGATGTATACTGCCATATCTCGTATTTCCCTGTATATTTCGGATATTCTCTGTACTCCGCCAGCCAGATCACATTGGAATCCAGCTTTGTCATATCCAGATTGTTATAATACCAGTTTCTTGAAGCATAGATGCCTGCACGATACCCTGCATTTGCAATCGTTTCACAGAAAGCCTCACAGACAGCCGTTCTAGTAGCCATGTCCAGTCCGTCCGCCCTGCCGTTTCCTCCGGCTCCCTCCGTGTCAATGAAGATGGGATAATCCAGAGGCTGTCCATTATTCAGACACAGTACCATACTGGCCTCTTCCACAGCTTCCACTACATTAGTGGCCTGAGTGAAGAAATACAGCCCCACTTTCACACCGGCAGCTTTGGCACCTTCTATATTGCGGTAAAAGTAAGGATCTTCCACAAGCGTTCCTGTCACAGAGCCCCGATACCCACATCGGATAATTGCAAATTCCACTCCTGCCGCCTTTGCTTTCTCCCAATCGATCTCTTTGTTCCACTTGGAAACATCAATGCCAAAGCTTCTGTTCTCTGAAGACCCCTGTATATCCTTCAGCTCTGTCTTGTCTGCGTCATCGACAGCATCCCCGGCTTCTGTATCTTCCTTTTCTGCATCGATTTCGTCCTCTGTCTTAATCAGAAGAGAAATATCGTCAATGGGAATAAATTCTACAGTTTCTTTCACGTTGATCGTCACCGGTGTGGAAGGAACCTTATAGCTGTCCGTCTCTTTCAGTGCCACCTCATACTCTCCTGGACGCAGATCACCTACATAAATGATGCCGTCCCGGTCCAAATCCTTATATTCCTCTCCATTCAGCGTGATAAATAACTCTTCTCCGGTGACAAGCTCACCCATTTCATTGAGTATCTGCACCCGCAGATCTTTCTCTACAGAAGTGGCAAATAGATTCAGTTTTTTTCCATAATTTTCCATCAGTTTTTCATAATCCGACTTATCCTGGTCGAAAAATGTCTCATCCCCCAGAAACGCCGAATAATCTATCGCTGCCTCATCTGTCTCCTGCTGGGTAGGGCTTTCTGTCACAGCGGATACCTGCTCCTGACTGAATACCCCTGCAAGCATCTCCTGGTTTTTCCAGACATTGATACCCACAACAGTCCCCAGAATGAGCAGTACCATCAAAAACGCACAGAAAACTGTAATTCTTCTGATCTTAGAGTCCATTTGCAACCTCTACCAGATACTTCCCATAATTGGTCTTCATCAGAGGCTCAGCCAACGCCAACAGCTGTTCTCTCGTAATAAATTTCCGCTTATATGCGATCTCTTCGATGCAGGATACATAGAGCCCCTGCCGCTTCTGTACTGCCGCCACATAATCCGCCGCATCCAGAAGAGAGTCGTGATTCCCCGTATCCAGCCAGGCAAAACCCCTTCCCAGTGTTTCCACATGGAGCGTACCTCTTCTTAAATATTCATTATTGATGCTCGTAATCTCTATTTCTCCCCGGGCCGAAGGTTTGACATTCCTGGCAATCTCCACCACATCATTGTCATAAAAATACAGCCCCGGCACGGCGTAGTTACTCTTTGGATGCTCCGGCTTCTCTTCGATGGAAAGTGCTTTTCCGTTTTCGTCAAATTCTACCACGCCGTATTCCCGTGGATCTCTCACATAATACCCAAAAATCGTAGCGCCTTTTTCCCGCTGCGCCGCCGTATTCAGCACCCGCGAAAAACTCTGTCCATAAAAAATGTTGTCGCCCAGCACGAGAGCCGCGCTGTCTGTTCCGATAAAATCTGCGCCGATGATAAAGGCATCCGCCAGCCCTCTTGGATATTCCTGTACCGCATATTCCATACGCAGTCCAAGCTGCTCACCGCTGCCAAACAACTCCTCGAACACTTTAATATCCCGAGGAGTGGAAATGATCAAAATTTCCCGAATACCCGCCAGCATCAGTGTGGAAAGCGGATAATAAATCATCGGCTTGTCATAAACCGGCATAATCTGTTTGGAAATCGCCTTTGTCAACGGATACAGCCGGGTTCCCGAACCCCCTGCAAGAATAATACCTTTCATGCGCTCTTCCCTTTCTCCTAACGCACAGAAAGAAGGCTTAGCCAGTAACCCTTCTTTTTGCCTCTTTTTATTTATTTTTTATCATACATATCATGGTAATATTTCTGATAATCCCCACTTGTTACATGTTTCATCCAGTCCTCATGCTCAAAATACCACTGGATCGTCAGCCGGATACCCTCCCGGAACATCGTCTCCGGTTCCCAACCGATCTCCGCCTTGATCTTGTCCGGGGCAATGGCGTACCGCCTGTCATGTCCTTTCCGATCTTCCACATAAGTAATCAAATCTTTGGATACAAGCTGCTTCCTTGGATCATCATCGGGAAGCATCTCCTGTAACGTCTCTATTATGATGTTAATAATTTCAATATTCTGTTTTTCATTGTGTCCGCCTATATTATACGTCTCAAACAGACGGCCTTTTTCCTGCACCATATCAATGGCTTTCGCATGATCTTCCACATAGAGCCAGTCACGGACATTTTTGCCGTCTCCGTATACCGGAAGCTTCTTTCCATGCAGGGCATTGTTAATGATGAGAGGAATCAGCTTTTCCGGGAACTGATAAGGTCCGTAATTATTGGAACAGTTGGTAATATTCGCCGGGAACTTGTACGTTTCCATATATGCCTTTACAAGCATGTCCGAAGAAGCTTTGCTGGCAGAATAAGGACTGCGGGGACTGTAGGGTGTCGTCTCATAAAAATAGCCGCCATCCTCCTCCAGGGAACCATATACCTCGTCTGTGGAAACATGCAGGAACTTTTTACCCTCCTGATATGTTCCGTCAGCATTTTCCCATGCCGCCTTTGCACAGTTCAGCATGACAGCCGTTCCAAGTACGTTGGTTTGAATAAAAACTTCAGGATTTTTAATGCTTCTGTCCACATGGCTCTCTGCCGCGAAATGCACTACCCGATCGATATCATTCTCCGCAAAAATTTTGGAGATGGCCTCCTTCTCACATATGTCCGCCTTCACAAATGTATAGTTTTCCCGTCCCTGTACTTCTTTCAGATTTTCCAGATTTCCTGCATAGGTCAGACAGTCCACATTGATAATACGAATTTCATTGCCATATTTCCGAAACATGTAATGAATATAATTGGAACCGATAAAACCGGCTCCTCCCGTTACCAGATACGTTCTCATCATTTTCCTCCTGTGCGCATAAAGCGCAATATTTCCTATCCGAAAACTATATATTCTGGTTTTCCCGAACAGGAATTTCTTAATTTCAGGACAAGGGCAGAATACTCTGCCCTCACCCCATTTTTTCCAAAACAAAGCGGACAAATCCGCATCAACCTTAGTATTTAGTATCCCAGATAACTGAGATTCAAATCAACATTTCCACTGATTCCGCTGATTTTTCCTTTGGACGTATACTGCCATATATCATGTCTTGTCGCCTTGTAAGTAGGCGCCGGCGCATACTGGGCAAGCCAGATCTTATAACCGCTGAGTGCGGAAGCATTCATCTTGCTCTCAAACCATGTCTTATTGGCATAGACGCCCGCACTGTAACCACCGTTCTGAATCGTCCGGCAAAATGCACTGACTACGGCAGTTCTTGTATTCCGATCCAGTCCGTCTGCACGGCCTCCACTGGACTCCACATCGATGAAAACAGGATAGGAAAGCTTGTGTCCTTTTACAAGATTTAGCACCATAGAGGCTTCTTCTACCGCCTCTACTTCATTGACAGCCTGGGTGAAGAAATATACACCCACTTTGATGCCTGCTGCTGTGGCCCCCTGTATATTTGCTTTGAACTTCGGATCCTGAATCAATGCACCCGTGGAAGATCCTCGATAACCGCACCGAATGATGACATAGTTGACACCGGAATTTTTAACAGCTGTCCAGTTAATTGTACCATTCCATTTGGATACGTCAATACCCATTATGCCATTGCTGGAATTGGTAATCAACGCACCGGTACTGTCAAATACATACTTCGCTCCCTGGATAATCTGTTCACCGGTTACAGGCTTTTTATTCTTATCAAAGAAGTAAGTCTTTCCATCAATGGTCTGCCATCCGGTATATTCATACTTTACATTTTCTGCTTTTTTGTAAAATTTATCCGCCGTATAGTAATCTGCCAAAACAGCCTCTACAAATTCACCCTTTTTGTTCTTAATGTAGAGCTGATTGCCATCTTTGTCTTTCAGCTTCGTTGTCGTATCTTTTCTCGGATTCAGGGTCACTGTCACTTTGCATGTGGCCGTGGCTGTGGCACCTGCCGCATCCTTCGCCGTTACAGTGATGACTGCCTCTCCTGCTTTCACGCCCGTTACCGTTCCGACTTCTCCTTTTCCTTCCACCTTGGCAATGTCTGTTTTGTCTGATGTGAAGGTATAGGTAACTGCACCGTTTGCATTTTCTACTGTGGCTTTCAGTTCCTTTTTATCTTCTGTAAATACTTTCGCCGTTTCCGCATCCAGTTTCACTGTTATGGCATCGGCCTTTGTCACTGTCACCTTACAGGACGCACTTACGTTGGCATCTTCTGTAGAAACGGCTTTTATGGTAGCAGTACCTTCTGCCACAGCCGTCACTTTTCCGTTTTCTACTTTTGCAATCTTGTCATTATCAGTAGACCAGTTCACACTGCCACTGGATACACTGGCTGTGAGATCTCCACTCGTTCCCACTTTCAGTGTCAATTCTGTCTGATTCAATGTAAGCGTAACAGCCGCTTTATTTACTGTCACGGTACATGTGGCTTTTATATTGCTATCCTTGGCAGATACTGCGGTAATCGTCACCTTACCGGCCTTTACGCCTGTCACCTTACCAGAGCCATCTACTGTAGCAATTCCATTGTCGCTACTGCTCCAGTTAACACCTTTATCACTGTCTGCCAGATTTTCTCCTTCTACCGTAGCTTTCAAAGATACAGAGCCGCCAATTCCAATATCAGAAGCACCCGAAAGCGTCACTTTCGTCACTTTTGCTACCTTTTCCGGCTCCTTTGGTGTATCCGGGTCAGGCTTATCGGGATTTGGTTTATCTGTATTTGGCTTATCAGGGTTCTCCTGATCAGGATTGGTCGGATCCTTTGGCTTATCAGGATTCTCTGTATTTGGCTTGTCGGGATTCTCTGTGTTTGGCTTATCTGGATTTTCCGGATCGGGATTGGCCGGATCCTTTGACTCGTCGGGATTGCTCGGTTCTGTACCTTCCACCGGATCATCTTCCAACGACATCATACGGAACACCTTCCTGCCTCCCGCACTGGCAGAAGGATCCGGGATATCTTCTTTATCGATTTCCGTATATTCGGCGCTGTCAGAGCTTTCTCCGTCTGATCCTATCGGCGTTTTCGTAGATTCTACCCATTCCACAGTGTCCTTCAGTGCCGGAGCAGTTTCTGCTTCCTGTACTGCCGTATCCTCTGCGGCTGCGTTAACCTGTGCCTCTGTCTTGATCTCGTCCGACACATCTACCTGCTTATACTCAATTTTATCCTTTACTTTAATAACAACAGCCGTTGTGGAGTATTCATAGCCCTCCAATTCGTCTGTCTCCGCAATAGATACTTCATAAGTACCTGGTGCCAGATCTGTCTTATAAATAATACCGTCTTTATCATCATCTTCATATTCTGTCGTTTTGCCGTTTGGTCCTTTTACATTGACCTTCAGCTTTTTACCGGTAACCAGTTTGCCACCTGCCCGGTTAACAAACTTGATCTTTAAATCTTTCTGGATAGAATTGAGATTCAGATAGATTTCATTTTCTGCCGCTTCCTCACTTTCCTCCGTCTCCTCTGATTCCTCTGTTTCTTCTGACTCTTCCAGTATCTCCGCGTTCATCGCCGCTACCTGAGCATCTGTCACAGCGATCAGTCCGCTTTCTCCCACCAGACTCACTGCACCCAGATCTTCTCCCAATTCCGCAAAAGCCGCCACCTGATCATCTACATTTTTCGCAAAGGCATAGATACTTCCCGTAACAATTGCCATGATCAGCACAAGTATCCCTGTAGATACGACGATCCTGTCTCCTGCTCCCATTTCTATTACGCTTTCGTACAGGCTCTCCCAAAAGGTCAACAGAATGTTTTCTTTTCTCTTTTTGCGCCGCTTCGGTGCGGAAGCTTTCACAGATCTTTCCGGCTTTACAGACTTTATGGCCTTCATCGGCTTTGTCAGCCTTTCCCCTTTCGGCGCCTTTGACTGCTTTGCCTTTATACTCTCTGCTTTTTCTCCCTCGGCCTTTTTCTTGGCACTACTTTTTTTAACTGTCTTTTTGCTTTCTTCTTTATGATTTAAAACGGCTCTGGTTTTTTTCTTACCGGAGCCGGATTTTTTCTCTTTCGTACGTTTGACAGGTTCCAGTTCATCCAGAAAACTGAAATCATCATCAAAGTCTTTTCGCATTTTCCCTTTTCCTCCCTTTTTTTATTTTATCCCTAAACGCCCACCCAGGGCCGTCCTTTTCTTTTGTTCTGCATACTTCCTGTCTGGCAAATTTGTAACAATTCTGTAACAGTATAACATCAAGGCGTCAATACTTCAAGAAAAAACATATCTTTCCGCCAATTCCACCATATCCCAACAATTTTTGATCTTTTTCATCATTTTTATTGTTTTTTTGTCGTACAAATTTTTCAGGAAACCATTGACTTCTACAAGCGAGAATGGCAGAATTAAAGGCATCTTTACGGTTCAGGAGGAATTTCCTATGATGTATATTCACTATTGTACACATTGTGATCGTATTCACATGCTGAACGGCCATAAAACCAGCTGCCCTGCCTGTGGGCAGCCTCTGAAAGAGCTCTCTGTCAGTTTTTTGGAATTTACGAATATGGATGCACAGGAAAGAGATCTTTATCAAGAAAAATGCAGAAGTGTTCTATAAAAAAGTGTGTTCAGCCCACTGGCTGAACTTTTATAAATAAAATACAAGAATACCTGCCAGAATACACAACGTCCCTGTCAGCTTTCTGACCGTTATCTTTTCATGAAAAAAGATTCTGCCAAGAACGAGGACCAGCACATATCCCAATGACTCAATGACAGGGCCGTTCTTATATTCCATCCCACGAAATGCCAGTATCGTCAGAAACATAGAAAGAAACAGCATGCCATACCCCGTGATCACATAAGGATTACAGTATTCTTTCAAAAAGGAGCCATGCTGTTTCATAGCACTCTTTTTCAATAAAAGCTGCGATACAGAGGCCACAGTTACCGAAAGGCCATAAATGAAAAAAGACTGATTCATGCTGCCTCCTTTTTGGTATCTGTGTTGATAATGACAGTACCTGCTATAACAAGTAAAACACCAAAAATATTCTGTACAGTAATCTCATCATGGAAAATAGCCACTGCCCATACCATAGACCAGACGAGTACCATGGCACGATTTGCATATGCCACTGAAAGTTCGAACCTTTTGATAATCTGCTGCCAGAGAACCGCATAGACGCCTAAAATCATGATTTCTGTCCCATAAAACAGACAAAATTTCAGAGATAACAGTTCCTGAGCCGCAGCGAACTTGGCCGTAATGCTGGAGCCTGTATAAATCATAATAACAACCTGTAAAAATAAAATATCCTTCCAGGAAATTTTCTTTTTCATCATGATTCCCTTTCCTTTTTCGTAACAATCATAACATGTCAATCATTCATCCGCAAGCAGGAGAAACATATGGACAAAGATTCATACGTTTGTTCTCATCTACAAGAAATAGAATTGATAATAATTGGCAAATATACTATAATAAAGCAAAATTGCGTTTTTACCAAAATATACCCGGAGGTTTTTCTATGTTCACTCTGAAAAGTCCGTCAGAATATCTTTCCTGGTTCAGAAACCGTCTGACACCGCAGCAGAAAACTGCTTTTTTCAGCACTGTCCTGACAGGTTTTCTCTGTCATTTGTTTATTTTGACCAATTCCATGTACAATCATGACGACATCCGGTATCTCTATGTGGATTTTGACAAGCCTGAGCTTGGACGCTGGCTTCAGACATATGCGGCCGGTATCACTTCCTATTTTAGTATGCCTGTAGTCAACGGTATCCTGGCACTGATCTATGCGGGAATCACAAGCATGGTGATCGTACAGATGTTCAATATAAAGCGTAAGCTGACCATCTTTCTTTCCGCCGGCCTTTTCGTTACCTTTCCCACAGTGGCGGTCCTCTATTCCTTTATGTTTGCTGCAGATCCCTTTTTACTGAGCTGCCTTCTCAGTGCACTGGCAGCGTACTATGTCACCCGCACAGACCGGAAATGGGGATGGGCCATAGGTGCCGCATTTCTTTGCTGCAGTGTTGGAATCTATCAGTCCTATCTTTCCTTTGCACTCATTCTGATGCTGCTATACTTTATTCTGATGCTGTTGCAGCCTGAACACTATTCGGACAAAACTATTCTGATTATGGCTGTCCGCTATATCGCCATGCTCGGCTCTGGTATGGCGGCCTATTATATCGGCATGACACTCACTCTGAAAGTAAAGCATACACAGCTCAGTTCTTATCAGGGAATCAATAACAGTTCCGTTCCGGGTCTGTCCGATATCCGGGACAGAATCCTTATGGTTATGCGAGATTTTATCGATTTTTTCAAGCCTTCTCAGGTACTGGCATTTAACAGATGGATGCAGTTTGCTCTGCTTGTATGTATCGTTTTGCTGTTCTTTTTCTTCTTCACATTGTATTTCAGACATGGTTTATACAAAAGTATCATGCGGAATTTCTTTCTGTTGTTCTGCATTCTTTGTATTCCGCTTTCTGTCAATGTGTTCTATCTGATCTCTGCAGACGTAAATATTCACATGCTTATGCGGCATGCCTGGTGTCTTCTCTTTATCTCTGTTCTGATTTTGTTTGAAAAGGTGAGCCCTTTGTGGCATCATAAAAAACAGGCTGCTGTGGAGTGGATCTGCGTCATATCTTCTATGCTGATCCTGTGGAACTATATACTGCTTTCCAATATCGCCTATTTTAATATGAATTTCCGCTATGAAAAGACATATGCATTATGTATTAAAATAATGGACAGAATAGAACAATCCGAGAATTACGACAGCCACCGTCCCATGGCCTTCATTGGCGATTTCAGCAAGACATATAAAATGGAAGCCGTAAAAGATTTGCTGGAACCTATGGTGGGAATGAGCGGCCCCCGCGTTTTCGATGGTACAAGCCGCGCTTATCTTCCTTTTTTTCAAAACTGCCTTGGAGAAGACATTACGGTAGTCACCCCTGAAGAAGAGAAAGCATTGAAAGCTACCCCAGAATTTCAGGAAATGCCCCGTTTTCCTCATGAAGGTTCCATTCGGGTCATCAATGATGTCACTGTAATAAAATTAAATGACGATTAAACATCCAATCAACTCTATCACCCAACAGGAGATTACATGAAAGAAGAACCGAAAAAAACAGAATCTGATATGATTGACTTAGCAGATATGATAGATCTTTTAGAAGCTGGAGATGCGGATACTGAAAAACGCCGCTCCGGCAAAGGGTCTTCGACAAACCCCCGATCGGGAAACGGCAAAAAACGGAGACCTGATCCACCTTCCGGATCTGCCCAGAAGACCGGTTCCGGTCAGAAATCCGGCAACCGGTCAGGAGCGCATAAGTCGAGAGAAGCATCAAATATCAGTAAGTCCACACCACGGGCAAACACTGCCAGTTCTGGCAGGAAAAAGCCAAGACCACAGGACAAAGAGCTTTCTGATGCGCAGATACAAAAGCAGGCCTCTAAAATTCCACCGCTCTACATCCATATTGCTTTCCTCGTTTTCATTGCACTTATTGCAATTGTCGGTACCTTCAAGCTCATCAAATGGAATGCCGGGGGCGAATCTCAATATGACCCAACGGAAAATACATCCGAATTCGATACGGAAGCAGAAGACTTTTCTGTCCCTCTCAGTTCTTCCATGGCGGCTCTGCAAAAGGACGATGGCGTGACTACCATCCTGCTTCTCGGAAACGGTTCTCTCGCCAAGACAAAAGGTCAGGAAGACAGTATCGGTATGCGCCTGGAAGCCCTCACCGGAGGAAAAGTATACGATGCCAGTCTGGATCATACTTACCTCTCTGTCAAAAACGCCACTTATGATGACTCTTATCCGACAGACGTATTCAGTCTCTACTGGATTTCCTACTGTATTTCCACAGAGGATTATACACTGCTGAAAGATACGGCACAGACATGGGAAGAAGACAGTTCTGTAAAAGAGACTGTGCAAATGCTGGAAAATCTCGATATGAGCTCTGTGGATGTGATTACGATTATGTACGATTCCCAAGATTACGAAGATGAAAGGATTCTGGCCGGCCCATACGATGAGGCCATGGCCGCTACTTGCTGCGGCTGTCTGCTCCAGTCTGTCAGATTGCTTCAGCAGGCCTATCCCCATATCCGCATTATCGTATCCTCGCCATTTTTCAATTATGCAGAGGATGAAAATCAGGAGTTACAACCCGGCAGCACCCTGAATCTGGGGCAGGGAACTCTGGCAGACTACATGGTAGCCTATAAGAATATCGCTGTCACTTGCGGCGTCTCCTTTATTGATAATTACTTTGGCACGATTACCGAATCCAATTATGAAACGTATCTGGAGGAAGATAAAAAGACCTTAAACAGCGAGGGCCGCAACGCTATCGCCACCCGGATTGCAGACTTTATCGGCATAACCCCACAGGAAGATACTGACAACTAAGAACCGCTGTCCTTAAAACTTTATCGGAAGAGAGGCAGTTTCCTGTGCAGACCAAGGCAGACTGCTCCCAAAGAAGCCAAAACAATATAGAGAACACCGCACAGCAGAACAAGCAGGAAAAAATTGCCGACTTGTACGGTGCGCATTCCAAACAGTATGAGAACATACGCTGCCAGATTTATCCCAAGAAGCAGCGTATGTTTTTTTTGCCAGAACCTGCCGAATAGCTTGCCGGTAGCAGCCCCGGAGATTATCATACCCAGTCCGGTAGCAATGAGGGTAGCCATAGCCGTCCCTGTCAGTGAATACATTTCTGTCAATATCACGCACAAAACCGTCTGTATGGCCAACATTCCCAACGAAATCCCTCCGATCAGTTTCTTTTGATCCGCCGCGGACAGGATCATGGAAAAGATCAGCGTCATACCCAGAAATCCGATGGCAAAAATCAAAAGTGCCAGGGCATTTTCTCCTTTCCGGTAGCTCGGTCTGTAAAAGAGCCCCAGAATATGCCCGGAAGCCGCCGAAACAATGGCGACGACAGGAAGAATAAAACCGAGTATCAGCCCCATCACATCTCCGATCTTTTCTCTCGCCTCTTCCATCTTTCCCTGGATATAGTTTCCGGTTATGATAGGCAGCACAACTGTATAAAAGGCTGTCAGAAGATAATAGGGAATCTTGGCAAAATTAGCTACTCCCGTATAGTAGCCCACGATCTCATTGTCACCGGATACCCTTTTTAAAATCAGCGTATCCAGATTCATCATAAAAGTAGTCGCACCAAAGAGCAGTAAATAACTGGCTGCCGTTTTCCCATAATCGATCTTTGCCATTCTCTCCGGCGCCTGACGGAAACGGCTCCTGATCTTCCATACTCTGCCTGCTGAAATGGCAGATATAAAAATGGCCGCAAATAAAAATCCCATCTGTGTCCCAAAGATCGCATCCTCAAATAAAAACAGTACCGCCGGTATGACACTCAGTTTTAATATGGGATAAATAATACCTGTGCCAGCCTCTGCCCGGAATTCTTTGTGTCCATTCAAAATACCAAGCATCAGAGAATAGAGCCCTGTAAAGGGCAGCAGAAACGCCAGATTTCTAATATAAGGAGTCAATGTCCCATCTCCCAGTGCACCCGCTATCACAGGGGCTCCCAGATAAGTGCCGCAGAAAAACAGAAGTACAATCCCCGCCTGAAACAAAAGTCCCGTGCGAATCAGATCTCTTTCCTCATACTTCTCCATGGAAATGGCTTTTGCCATTCCCTGCCTGACACCATCGGTAAAAAAGATATATTCAAAATTCATTATCGTGATAATCGTCCCCACGATACCATACTCCGCCTCCGGCAGGAAACGACCGAGAAAGAAATGCATCGTATAGCTTCCGATCACAAATGATATTTTGCTGAGCAGATGAAGAATGATTCCTATATACATATAATTCCTTCCTATTTGAATTTTCAGCGGCTTATATTATAATAATAATATGACAGTATATCCAGGAGGCAACCTATGAAAAATAACCAAAAAAAGAAAATTCTTGTCACGGCATCCACATTTCCCCGATGGGAGGAAGATACGGAACCCCGTTTCATTTTAGACTATTGTATCGGCCTGAGCAAGTATTACGATGTAACGGTACTCGTTCCCGCAGCCATCGGTGCCAGAGACCGGGAAACACTGGAAGGTATATCTGTCATCCGTTATCATTATTTCCCCGTCCATGCCTGGGAAACACTCTGTTATCCCGGCGCCATCGTTCCCCGCATCAAAGAAAAGAAGAGCCGCATTTTTCTCGTTCCTTTTCTGATGCTTGCCCTGTATCGGAATCTGCGGAAATATGAGAAACAGTTCCACTGCATTCATGCCCACTGGCTCATTCCCCAGGGCATCCTGTCCTCTTTCTGTAAAAAACCCTTTATCGTCACCGGGCATGGCGGAGATGTGGGAGAGCTGAACGGTTCTGTCTTTTATTTGCTGAAAAAACGCTGCCTGAAGAAAGCGTCCGCCGTCACAGTGGTATCCGCCCACCTGCGGCATATATTAAAAACCGTCTACGGAAATACAGATGCAAAGGTAATACCTATGGGTTGCAATACCTCTTACTTTACACCGGCCAACCGTGTGGAAAACTATTTTTCTCAGGGAGAGAAAAAAGTAGTCCTCTTCGTAGGCCGTCTGGCCGAGAAAAAGGGAACCGTCTATCTCATTCAGGCAATGCAATATGTAGATGCACTGCTTGTCATTGCAGGAAGCGGCCCCCTGGAAAAAGAGTGTAAATCCCTCGCAGCCAGTCTCCATCTGGAAGACAAAGTACATTTCCTCGGGCCCAAGTCCCATACTGACCTGAGGGCCATCTACGCATCCGCCGATCTGTTTGCCGCCCCTTCCGTCACAGCGAAAAACGGGGATGTGGAAGGCTTTGGCCTTGTCATACTGGAAGCTATGGCTTCCGGCCTGCCGGTTATCGCAAGCAATTCCGGCGGCATTACCGATATTATCACAGATGGTGAAAACGGTCTGCTGGCGCAGGAGAGGGACAGTAGGCAGATCGCGTCTCACATTGACCGTCTCATCCACTCTCCCGCCCTTTCTGAGAAACTCTCCCGGGCATCTCTGGAGACTGCCGCCCGTTTTGACTACACTGTCATAGCCCAAAAGTACCGGGATATGATAGAGGACAGCTGCCGCTAGTCAGCTGTCCCTTTCAGTCTCTTCTCCTTTTACGCTATTCTTTCTTCCTTACCTCTTTCTCCTTTGCCGTCTCCTGCTTTTCTTTCACACCATCATACTCCAGTCTGCGAAGATGGTACTGGACATCTTCCAGTATTTTCCGGTTGGCGGCGATCACATCCGCCTGGAGACCGATAATAAATGTCATAAAGCCCATAATCATCAGCGTACAGGCCAGTATGAGCGACTGTACATGCCCGGAGCCCCCCACTGTGAAATAAAAACAGAGAAACCGAACGCCGATACCAAGTCCTATGAGAAAAGGCACTGCCCCTACTAATGTAAAGAAAAACAGGGGCCTGTACATCATAAATGCCCGCAGGATCGTCAGCATGGAACGTTTGATATAACCTGCCATGCTCTTAAACAGCCTGGAAGAGCGAAGTTCCGGATTCGTCCTGATCGGAACGGATGTAATTGCCATCTTGTTTCTGCCCGCCTGTACGATTGTCTCCAGCGTATACGTATATTCATTTACCACATTCATATGCATAGCCGCTTCTCTGCTAAATGCCCGAAAGCCACTGGGCGCATCGGGAATATCCGTCCGGGATGCTTTTCTGACAACAAAACTGCCGAGATGCTGCAGTTTTTTCTTCAATGGAGAAAAATGTTCCGTGGAATCAATGGGTCTGGCACCAATCACCACTTCCGCTTCCCCGTCCAGAATCGGACGTATCAGCTTCCCAATATCTTCTCCACAATACTGGTTGTCCGCATCCGTGTTGACAATAATATCCGCCCCCTGACGCAGCGCCGCATCCAGTCCCGCCATAAACCCTCTGGCGAGCCCTTTGTTCTGCGGAAAACTCACGATATGATGTACGCCCCACTTCCGGGCCACTTCCACCGTATTGTCCCGGCTCCCGTCGTTGATAATCAGATATTCGATTTCATCAATCCCGTCGATATGCCTGGGCAGGTCATTTAAGGCGATTTCCAGTGTCTCCGCCTCATTCAGACAGGGAATTTGAATAATCAGTTTCATACTTGCACCTCATATCTTTCCAAACACAAAACTTTTGTGAAGAGTACGGTGCAAGTATTCACATTTGCGCACATGCAGCCACGCTGCATGGCGCGTGTACGCTCAGCGCAGCACCATGCGCAGAGCTGTTGCGAAGTCTTTCTTTTCATACTTGCACCTCATATCTTTCCAAACGTAGTATATCAGATATACTGCATTTCCGGTAGGATGTAAATCATTTCATTTCACTCCAGCCCGTCCACATTCAGGCTGATTTCGTGCATGGACAGTTTCAGTCTGTATTCCACATAATTCAGCGGTATGGGTGTCAGCGGATTCGTGATATTAAAATAGTCCAGATAGCTCAGATGATTCCAGTTTGTATATACTTTCTTTACATTGAGGGCGCCGTCCTGCCAGTTACTGTCCGCCTCCATTTTCTTTTCCAGCTCATCGTCATAGTCCAGATAATAGATATTTCTGTACTGTAAAGACAGCTTCCCGATCTGTCCCCTCAGATTCTCATCCGCATAGTACACATCACATCCTGTCAGAAGCTTTACCGGAAAGATAAATACGATCTGCTGTTCATCCGGCCCTACGATAAAGGCATCTTCCTGCGTAATATCCTCACACACATCTCCCAGCACTTCCCATTCACATCTCGTGTGGTCTTTCTGATACAGAAGCCCTGCATCATAGGGTAGAAATGTCAGAAAGGCCAGAAACAGCACCGCCGGAGCAAAGTATTTTCCTCTTCCCATACCGCCTGCTTCTTCTAGCAGTTTCCCTGCCAGAATAAATACAACACTCAAAAAGATCGTAACATATCTGGCATAATAATAATAGAACAGAACATCCAGCCTCATAAAAGAAGAATAGGCTATGATACAGTAGAAAAACAGCAGTAGAAATGCCGTCGTCCTGCCCTGCAGTGCCTTCTCCGGTTTCAGGAACAGGTATACATACAAAAACGGAATCAGGATCAGACCCGTCATATAAGTAAAGGTGCTGATTTGCAAATATTCAAAATATCTCGTATATTCCGCCGTAATGACACCTTTGTAGAGAAAAAACAGACCGGAAAGCACCAGTAGCAGCCGGATTCCCCAGCGGCAGGTCTGATACCATATCCTGCTATTTTCCACACTTTCTCCGATTTTCTCCGCAAGAGCCGCTCCCTTTTTTCCCATCAGGAAAACTGCCAGAGTCCCCAGGAAAATGCACAGGGCGATGATCACGATCTTAATGTTATTTTCATTGATCAGATATTTGCTGATCTTCCAGAGTACAATATAATTTCCATAGGAATAATAAGGCGCTATGTCAAAAGACCAGAAGGCGCTGACCAGATACCCCGCCAGAGTCCCCAGTACCGATACAAGCCAGCCTTTCTCCCTCTGGAGAAAATACATAAAAAACAGAACAATAATCAGTATGGGCATAAAGACATAGATACTGATATGAGAAAAAGCAAAGGCTGCCAGAGGAATCCAGGCATATTTCGCATATTCTCTCTTACCGCTCAGTATATAGAGAAAAACGGCAAAGATGACTGCAAGCCCCACTTCCGTTAAAGACGATTTGGAACACCACAGTATAATCGGGCTGGACGCCGTAAGCAGCGTGAGTCCAAATGCCGTGAACTTTCCTAATTTAACGTTCTCTGCAATAAAATAGACGAGAAAGATCAGACACAGATACAGAATCGTCTGCACGCCGATCATATTGGGATAGCCAAAGATTTTACCCCACAGTCCCAGCAGGGCGGAATAAGTAGGCAGTCCATGGATTGTCCCGATAATATTAGTGAACCTGGAAGCATCTGTCTCCGTCTCTTCGATCACCCTTGGCAAATACAGATTATTCTGCCCATAGATGAAGTCCAGATATTTCTGACGTTCCTCATCCGTCTCCAGCTTTGTAAATTCTTTCATTTCCATATAGTTATGGGTATCGTATTCCATCAACGCCAGAGCCTTTACCTGGTAGGTACCCTGATCCTGTCCCATACTGTACAGCTCAAATTTATTCCATGTAAAAGGCAGGGCAATCAGAAAAATCACAAGAGGAATCCAATACCTGCGCAGATCGGAAGTCACCCGGATATCCAGCCAGCCCGGACGCATGTTTCCATTACCGTTTATCTGTTCCGCCCCGCTCTCTGTCTCCGGGTTCCCCTGTCCCAGCTGCAGGACCGCCTCACCATCTTCCGACTCCAGGCCGGTTTCTTTTCCACCTCCAAAAATACCGGACATAAGTCCCACTGCCAGTACCGCTTCGATGACGATACAGCCAGTCAGCGCTCCTGCAAAGCTGAACACATCGGCCCAGAAAAAGAACGCACTGACTACCGTATATAAAAAGAAAAAACCGCACAGCGTAAAAACCGACATCTTTATAAAGCCAATTCCCTGCCTGGCCTTCTGTATACAGAAAGCCCCCAGTATAAGACTGATGCTGCACAATAAAAGAATCATAAATTTCCTCCAAAATGACTTAAGTCATTCACCTGCTATCAGCGTACTGCCATCTGCATCGTTTTTGTATTCTGCTACAAAATACAGATCACTGCCGTCATAGACTTTCGTAAAATCATAGGGCTCTTTCGTATAACCGTTGAGCCATCTCACAAAGGTGTAACCTTCCTTTACCGGAGCCAACGGCTCCTCCAGTACATCTCCTACCAGCCCTTCCACATAGGATATGTACATATCTGCATCTCCGCCGTCCAGGTATACTTTTCTGGACTCTCTTCCTTCTACCCAGAGTCCTGTCAGATAGTGTTCCCTTGTTTCCACAAAGCTGCGGAGCTGCTCCACATTTTCCCGATATTCCTGTACCCTTGCTGCGGTATCTTTCCCCTTATTTCTCTGCCAGCGTACACCGTCCATCAGGGCACTGTCTTCTATTTCCCGAGCCAGCATTTCAATACGGCTCTCCTCCAGCTCCTTCAGAAGCGGCAGAAACTCTTCTTCATACTTTTCAGCCACTCCTTTTCGGAAATCTTCTTTTTCATACATGTGATACCACAGAGAAAAGTCATCCATAGGCAACGCTGCAAACAGACCATAAGGGCTTACACTGCTGATATAGTTCTGGTTTGTGAGAGGGCTCATAATCGGATTGCCAAGGCTCATATCATAGTCCCATACAGGCCCCGCAAAGATCTTTCCCCCTTCACTGTCCGTATCCTTATAAAAATACTGGCTTGTGGAAGAAGCATCGTAATTGCGGACAATCTCTTCCACCAGATATTTTTTCAGAAAGCTCTCCTTGTCAATATAATCGGTATAATACAGCCCTGTTCCCGGATTGTACCCATCTTCTGCCCGCAGGGCGTCTTCAAATGTCTGCCAGATGCCGGCAATATATGTCACCTGCGCCCGATCCGCATACTTGGGCCGCTTCACTGTCACTGGCTGTCCATACCTGGTAATAAAAAAACTGGCGCTTTCATAGATACGGGAAGGCCGTTCTATTTCCAGCAGATAACCGCCGGTAATATCGTCCGTGCCTATCTGTGTATCATAGCCTCTGTAAGTAATATTATTATCTAACTGTAAAATACCGGCCTTTTCAGGATCTTCTTTGGAGATCTCTGCCAGTATGGCCAGATCCCGCTCTTCGTCTTCCGGCTCATACAGTGTATAGGTCTCCAGGTTATGAATATCTACCCGTTCTGAACCGATCTCTACTTTTTCACATAACTGGTAACAGCCCTGATAGTCTCCGTTCAGATACAAATCCACAAAGCCGCTCTCAGGAGAATAGGCCATCCCGGCCTGTGCCGCCATATCATAAGTAATCTTGTTGCGCAGCAATGTCTTATCTGACCAGTTACTGAGCAAATTCCACTTCACGGCACTTCCCATACCGAGGAAATCTGTTTTCCGGCTCATTGTCATCTGATAGGGCTTTTTCACCCAGTCAGCAGACGTATTTCCTCTTACACGAAAACCTTCTATAAGTCCTTCCGTTTCCACCTGTCCGTTGGACTGTATCAACTGTACATCCCCTCCATACTGTTGTTTATAGGGGACTTCATGCAAGGCCGTACGTTTCTCATTTTCCATTTCCACAAACAGCGACGGTATACCGGAAGATACCATCACTTCCAGCGAAAACTCCGTCCCGTTCACTTCCAGTATATGAACACCTTCTGTCAGCTCCTTTGTCCTGCCAAAGCTTTCAAGCGCTTTCCCGTCCAGTGCCAGAGAAGCGCCATCTTTCGTCCATATTTTCAGTCGCATTCCTTCCTGCCAGAAAGACGGCAAAAACAGATAATATTTATTCTCGTCTTCATTCCACCAAAAGCTGATATCCTTATGCCTGTACCGGGAACACGGTACTGACACATAGATTATCCCTTCCTCTTCGTGCCACCGCTTCGTTCCCGGCACACTGCTCCCCACCGTCCTGCCTCCATAGATCGCCATACCGGAAATCAGCAACAAAACGGAAATAAGCAGCATCGCAAGGCTGCCATATATTCTTTTCATCCTTATCCCTGCCCGTTACTGATAATACTCCTTAAACCAAGCCACAAACTTTGAAAGCCCTTCTTCAATAGAAGTATCCGGTCTGAAATCAAAATCCTCCATCAGCTCCGATACATCCGCATATGTCTGATAGACATCCCCCGGCTGCATCGGATAATATTCCTTGACTGCTTCTTTGCCCAGACACTTTTCCAGCGTCGTAATGAAATCCATCAGCTTCACCGGTTTATTGTTGCCGATATTATAGATCTTATAGGCAATCCCTTCCTCATTAGCCACAGGCGGATTGCACAGAATATGATATACTCCGGTAATAATATCATCGATATAAGTGAAGTCACGAAGCATATCCCCGTTATTGTATACCTGAATAGGTTCACCGTTCATTATTTTTTTCGCAAATTTAAAATATGCCATATCCGGCCTTCCCATAGGGCCATAGACGGTGAAAAAGCGAAGTCCTGTCACAGGGTATCCGTACAGCTTACTGTAAGCGTGGGCCATCAGCTCGTTGGACTTTTTTGTGGCCGCATACAGACTTACCGGCCCGTCCACTTTATCCTCCGTGGAAAAAGGTACCTTTTTATTTCCTCCGTAGACAGAACTGGAAGAAGCAAATACAAGATGTTCTATCCCGAAATGGCGGCATCCTTCCAGTATATTGTAGAATCCGATCAGGTTGGAAGAAATATAGGCATCGGGATTGTCTATACTGTAACGCACACCTGCCTGAGCCCCCAGATTGACTGCAATGTCCGGGGTATATTTTTGAAATACAGAAGATACTGCCTCTTTGTCAGCCAGATCCCCTTTCACAAAAGTATAGCCGGGGAACTGTTTTAAAATCTCAAGCCTGGCTTCCTTTAAGGCCACTTCATAGTAATCGTTCAGATTGTCGAATCCTATGACCCTTGCTCCTTTTTCCAACAGGCGCTTGGATAAATAAAAACCAATGAATCCTGCACCTCCTGTAATCAAGTAAATTTTTGTATTGTCAAACTCTTTCATAGCTACCTCCTGACTTGCTGTCTTCCGATAATTTTACTCTGTACGTGTATAATTGTCCACTCTGTCCGGATCGATCAGAGATTCGTATTCTTTTTTCTTTTCTTCCGCAAATTCCGCCCTGTCATAAATATAAATATCATAATTATCCGTCGTTGTTAAATAACTGAATTCATATTTATTGATAGGATTTGTCCCTACTACAGGCGTTCCCGTACGCAGCACGATATATTCTACCCCCTGCTGCTTGGCATAATCTGTAATGGCATAGGAACGGACCGGATTGGCCTCCATCGCTTCGTACAGAGGATTGTTATTCCATCCGTCCACGAGAGCATCCCTTCCGTATGCCAGTAATATACTGGCGTCGTACTGCCGGATAAACTGCAGCATCTCTGAAGGCACAACCGCTTTCACATCCCTGTCTTCCACATGCATCACATCCGCCACGGCAATGACAGACGGGGGCAGATGATACAGATTCTCCGCTTTCGTCACCATGGGATTTTGATAGATGAGGCTGCCGCCGCGAACCATGAAAAGCACAAAAAGAACGCTCATAATAATTCTTTTTCTTCTTGTCTCGATCTGGCTCACCGCTCTTGCCGCTCCATAGGCCACAAGCATTCCCATAGGGACGAGCCAGAGCAGACGATAGTAAACCTGGGAATCCAGAAAAAAATGAATGGCTATATAGGAAAACACCGGAAAGAAGAACAGCGCAATGATTCCTGTCACAAGATAGACGAAGAGAATCTTCACTTCCCTGCGCTCTTCCGACACCCATAAATATAAAATGGCCGCCATTACCAGTAACGTCATCATACTATCGCCGCCGTAGTTCTGGTAGATATTCAGTGTTGTCTTCATAACTTCCAGCATCGTATTTCTCTCCTACTCTGACATCCTAACTTACTTCAAAAACAGATACAGCAGCCCGAAAAACAGGCTGGGCACGAGGCAGGCTCCCGTCTGTAATATGAGAAAGGCCCGTTTCTGGACGACTGCCATAATAACCGCTGCCAGCAACAGTAAAATCGGAACGGTAAAAATACCGGTACTGGTAGTAAATACCGTACAGAGAATAATGACGAACAGCATCGACCATTCTCCCACATCCATCTCGTTTTTTGCCATATATAAGAGCCACAGAAACAGCAGCGGCACCATCAGATTCGGAAACATAGCTTTTCCCTGCCATGTTCTTGTATAGGCAAAACTCTCAGCCGCATAGATCGATACATTACCAAAAAGATACCATATATTCAGAAACAGAAGGAACAGCCATCGGTTCTTTCGCTGCAACGGAAACAGCTGACTGCCTACCTGTCCATAAATACAGTACATCAGAATCAGAAACAGGATACTGATATAGCTATGGCATATGATTGTGACATGAATGCCGCTGACTTCTGAGAGCCATGCCATAAAAATCGGTTCCGGGGAAAGGGCATGTCTGATGTCCAGACCTCCATTCGCTCCATAATACGGTGTAAACCGGTACATGGTATCCGTATGCTGGCTCGTAAGAGATGTAGCTACGAAAAAAGAATCGTCCCCATCCAGATACTGCATATAAAAGGCGAAAATAAGCTGAAGTATTATCAGGGTCAAAACAAGAAACATAATCATGGCCTGTCCCCAGTCTGGCCTGGCTTCTTTCCATTTGCGCAGACACGCAGGAACAGTGCTGCGTCCCAGAAAAAGAAAGAGTACGGCGAGAATCCCTATGACGACCGTATAACACTGTATTGCCATGGAAAAAGAGGCTTCCCGTACGATAAAAGGTACCACCAGCACCTCAAAGACAGCAAACATCATCATCCAGCCTGACAACCATACCATCCCAAAGGATTTATGCTCTTCCTTCATATAACGGACCGGCAGCATTCCCATACAGAATGGCAGTACCCAAGTACAGACTGCCAGAAGTCCCAAATGTAACAACATCCTGTTTTCCTCCAATCGTGAATTTACGCGTCGGCAATTCACTCTCTTTCTGCCAAAAGTGCATCATAATCGTAGCCGTCTACCATATCCTTCAGCTTTTGCAGCTCTTCTTCCAGATTATCCTCCGTAATCCTGTAATATTTCCCAAGGGCAAAACATTGTTTCATATATTTATTGACACTCTGATTATAATGTCCGGTATCCGCATAAAAATCCAGATCACAGACAATTTCCTCTTCCCCCGGAAAGAAATACAGTTCCACATTGTCATATAACAACAGTTTTTCCATAAAGTAACGATATTCATACATCACCGCGTCCATTTGGTTATTCTGGATATATTCATACCAGTAAAGAACGCTGTAGGGCGGAAAAAATATCGTAAATTTTGTATCGGGATGAGATTCTATCACCGGCAGTATATTGGCCTGCAGATTTGCTTCCAATCCTTCTATGAACATATCTTCCGGGAAATAAGCGTCATTTTTTTCCGGCACAGTATAATTGGCAAGCACATATTCCCGACTGTAACAATCCTTCAGAGATTCTTCCGATGAATACACACTGCTTAAGTTTGTCGGCTCCCTCTCCACAACGGGTTTCAAAATATAATCCAGCAATACGCCTTTATTATACAGGTAATTCACATCGTCCCACACGCTCTCATTGTATAAATATTCCGGCAGAGGATATTTCGTCTCTTCCACCCCTCCGGTGTAGGACGCCAGATCCACACCCCAGAAAACCTGCCTGAGCTCTCCTTTGTTTGCATCCACCTTTTCCATAATATTACTGATATCCTTCGGATAGGCGCCATTGTAGGAAAGCTTCAGCATATGCAGTCCCATTTCCTCTTCAAACCAGTCCGTTTCAAAATTAACAGTCATAGAGGAGCCAAGCATAATACTGTCATATTCCATATGCTCTGCCATTCCCGGATTCTGGCTGAGTTGATTATCGATCTGATAGGGAAACCCCGGTATCGGACCATGATAATGAAAAAAAGGATCTACGATTACGACGAGCCCCCCGATTCCAATCAGACCTGCCAGCATGGAAATACCCGTAGTGATAAACCATCTTTTGTATGTCATCTTACTATCCTTCACTGCTTTTTCGCATCAAATTCTTCTGTACCATGAAAACTCTGTCAAAAATTAAAGTAAAGAAACGCACTGACTTCCGAAAAGGATACCACGGACCATAAAAACAATATCGTCACAAAGACCGTTTTTCCATAAGTGGGCCGGAAATCTTCCGTTTTCTCTGTAACGTTTTTACAGCAAAGTAGCATAAACCAGGCAATTGCCATATAGCCAAACATCAGAATATACTTACTACAGGAAAATCCGTCCAGCCGGAGTACCTTCATACAGTAAAAAAATTCCGGCGTCTGAAACTGTTGGATAAATGCCTCTGGTATTTCTGAAAGTCCATAGCTGTCCGTAACCATCTTCTGTAATAAAAGCACTGCCTGTCCGAGATTTTCCGCACGGAAAAACACAAGAGAAAGCAAAAAGAAAGCCATATTAAAAAACCAGGCAAGTACCTTCGGTATCCGTTCCACGGCAGAAAACATCTGCCTCGTCAGCACATATACGATACCATGAAGAACGCCCCAGCATAAATAAGTCCAACCGGCCCCGTGCCAGATGCCACTGACAAGATAGATCATAAAAATATGAATCCATGTGCGAACTTTTCCCTTTCTGTTTCCCCCCAAAGGGATATAAACATACTTTGTAAAAAAACGGTTGAGCGTAATGTGCCACCGTTTCCAGAAATCCACAAGATTCACGGATTTATAAGGAGAAAAAAAGTTTACAGGTATATGGATATTAAATAAATATCCAATCCCTCTGGCCATATCGCAGTAACCGCTGAAATCGAAATAAAGCTGTACCATATAACAAACCATCATCCACAGAGTTGCCAGACCGTTCATACTGTCCAGATTGGCAAAGCCCCAGGAAACGGCTTTTCCGAATATATCTGCCAGCAACACCTTTTTTCCCAGACCACATACAAACGCATACATACCTCTGGAGGCATTTTCTGTATTCCACCGTTTCTTACTTGAATCCTGAAACTGACAGATTATTTCATCATGGGTCACGATGGGACCCGCTACCAGCTGAGGGAAAAAAGTGACAAACAGTGCATAATCAATGAAGGAATAATTCTTTGTCTCCTCTCTGTAAGTATCTACTAAAAATCCCACCTGCTGAAACGTAAAAAAGCTGATTCCAAGCGGCAGAAGCACATGCTGCAGAGTCAGATCCATATGAAACATGGCATTGATATTTTCCAGAAAAAAATCAAAATATTTGTAATAAAATAAGATACCCAGGTTTGCTGCTACTCCAGCTACAGTAAGATACAGATTCCTCTTGCGAACCTCATCCCGCCCCCTGCTTCCCAGCAATATCCGATACAGGCCATAATTGCCCAGAACACTCACTACGATAATCGGTAAGTAACTAACGTTGAACCATGCATAGAACCAGAGCGACATGGCTGTCAACCACAGTTTTCCCCACTCATACTTTCCACTTTTATTCCAGAAAAAGTAACCGGCCAGACTGAGTGGCAAAAACAGGAATATAAAAATATAAGAATTGAACAGCATAGTTTAGCCAACCTTTTCAGGAATCCCACAAAGAAACCTGAATACCTTTGCTTTTGTTAAAACATAACGGGATACCAGTAGTACGATCGCGGTATCCAGCAGAAAATTACCAGCAATTATTATGACCGGATTGTCCAGTCCCATCATCGAAACAAGAACCGTTCGGGTAAATACAAGCGCATAAGCATCTAGCAAATACATCTGCAATGACCATTTGCCGCAAACTGCCACAAAATCCCCCAGCCTGCCCGCGCAAAAAGCCGTGAGGCCAAAAAAGAATAGAAAACTGCCAAATACACATAATAATTCCAGGCATATTTCCCATGTCTCCCCTATTTGCTTATGACTGAAAAAGATAAATACTGCGAAACATACTGTCATACTAAAAAAGCCCGGTATAACATTGCGTTTCTGCAGTCCTGCAGACCGCAGTCTATCCGCTCTGCGCCGCAGTCCAAAACCAGAGAAAAAATAGAGCAGATACTGACATACCATGTTGAGCAGCAGAAAATCCGTCATATATGGTTTCCCCAAAAAGAACAGAATAACAAGCAGGATACCTGCCTTTCTCATTTTCAAACTGCCGGTAAAAAGCTTCTCCAGCAGTGGAAAGACCATAACGATCACAAATAAGGTCCATAAGAACCAGTCGCTGCCACCATAAAATACAAAATCCACTACTGCTGCCCCGATGTCCATCTGCTCATGAACAAGGGGATTGGGAATCAGCCTTGGCAAAATATCCAGTGCCGAAAATACAATATGAGGAACGAGTATGCGTCTGCACTTGCGCAGTGCATATTCTCTGTAATTTCCATGGAAAGAATAACAAAAACCGGACACCAGAAAAAAAAGCGGCATCTGTACCGTCCATAAAAATGTATGCAGCGTTTTACACCACTGGATTTCATGCAGATTCAATGGGAAGACAATAATGGAATGATACAGCAGCACCATCAGAATTGCCCAGCCCCGCAAAATATCCATTTCCTTCCACCGCTTTTTTTCATCCATACTGCTACCTCGCTGCTTCTTCCCCTCGTTCGCTGAGGGTACAATACAGCATGCCCATTCATTCAAACATATATTACGAACAGATGGCCCAGCCCTCATCCGCAACATGGGCATATAAAATCTGAGTTTTCATCTTTTTCGCGTACATTTTACCATATTAACCATTTTATTACAACGTTATCCCATTTTTTTCCTCAATTGACACTTCCCGGGAAATGTTGGATAATGTACGCAAAGGGCAGAGCCAAGTGGATAAAAATATATCCGCCATGCTTGCATAGGCGGATATGTTTTTAGACATTTGGCGAGCGAAGCGACCGAAAAATGCGCAGCATTTTGAGGTTCTGCCCTTTTCGGTATTGCCATACCGTACTGCCGATAAAAATGCGCAGCATTTTGAGGTTCTGCCCTTTTCGGTATTGCCATACCGTACTGCCAAAAAATGCGTAACCTCAGGAGGTTATCATGACACTACAAAAATATAGAAATCTATTTTTCTTTTATCCATATATCATTCTCGGAATTCTTTTTTTGCTCTGTATTCTCGTATGGCCCCTTCGTCTGCTGGGCCATACTTCCTATGAGAGAGCAGCCCTTGACCGGGGTATTACTGGCAGTATTGATCTCTCCGGTTCTGCCATGGCAGCCGGAGAATTCACATCGTTCAAAGAGCACCTGGAAAGTATATCCTTCCAGTTTATCAAAAGCAGCCAGGCGCAGGAAGGTACCGCCGTACTGGAATTGTATAACAGCGCCCAGACGCCTGTCACTACAGTTTCTCTTGATATTGCTGATATTATGAATTATCGATGGATTTCCTTCCCTCTGGATCTCCCACTGGAGCCTGGACAGACATATACGTGGAGAATACGTACTGCCAACTGCCCGGAGAATGGGTTGATAATGTATGCCGGCAGTTCTACGATCGGACCGGAGGAAGCAGGCACCTTTTCTTATAACAACACCCCCTTGCCCGCTCAGGCTCCTTATGTGACTTATACGTACCGAGGTCGGCCGGACTTTCTACATGCACTCCCCTATTATATACTTTTTTTCCTGTGCGGTATGTTACTGTTTTCCATGTGCCACAAATTCGAACAGATATATGAGGATTGATATGACAAAACAAGTTGCCGGAAAATGGATTTCTTATCTTTTATTTTTATTACTTTCCGTTGCTTTCCTGCTGTTATCAGATGAAAGCCGGACTCCCATTACAATCAATGGAAAAAATATGAAAAAACAGGCAGGCGATGTGGACAACGATGCTGTCATTATCACCGGGGACAGCGGGTTTTCAGGTACAATGCTGACAAGTCCCGGCTATCTGCTGGACAAGGGCGGCTACCGAATCGGTGTCTCCTATCAGACGGACAGCTCTCAGGAGGCGCTTGTTATCTATGACAATGGTACTCCTGTCTCTGTCCACTATCTGAATCCGTCCCTCACTTATGAGGAGTTTTCTTTTACACTGGAGCACACCTCTCTGGATTTTCAGTTTGCCTTCGTATACAGTGGCTCCGGCAGCCTTCGAATCCAGAGCGCTGCTCTTATCCCGGAAGAACAGTTCTATCATGATACTGTTTTTTTGATCGTTGTTCTGTTCATTGTCTTTACTGCCTTTTGTGTCTGGCGCTATCAGTTTCATAGAAAAGCCCCAAACCCCCGGGAAGGTTATCTTGTTTTATTCCTGATCGGTATCGGCCTGCTGGCCTCTCTTCCTTATTTAAATACCGGACTGAAATGGGCCATTGATCTTTGTTATCATTTAATCCGTATTGAAGGCATCAAGGATGGTCTGCTCGCCGGGCAGTTTCCAGTCGTTATCTATCCCGAGGCATTACACGGCAACGGCTATCTGAACTGTATGTACCCCAATCTGTTTTTATATTTTCCGGCTCTTCTGCGTATGGTCGGCGTCTCCATGGCCGACAGTTTCAAATGCCTGATTATTGTATGCAACCTTGCTACTGCTGCACTGACTTACCACTGTGTCCGAACGATGGGGGGAAGCAGATCGGCATCGCTTCTTGCTTCTTTACTATATTGCTGCTGCCCTTATCGTTTTACCAATATTTATGCCCGGGGCGCAGTAGGGGAATTTCTGGCAATGACATTTTTCCCGTTGCTCTTTGCCGGTCTGTACCATATCCTGATCGGCAACAGAAAGAAATGGCCCTATCTGGCCCTTGGTATGACCGGCCTGCTGCAAACTCATATTCTCAGCGTCACCCTGGCAGGTATTTTCTGCACTGTTTTTTGCATTCTGTATTGCAAAGCTCTTTTTATGGAAAAACGGATTTTGGAACTGGCCAAAGCCGCCCTGCTCAGTCTTCTTTTGAATATCGGCTTTCTCGTACCGTTCCTGGATTTTTACAAAAATGGAAATCTCTGGATGGATGCACTTGGTATGGCCACCTATCAGGAATGTTCCCTGAATCTCTCCGGCCTTTTGGGCCTACAGACCACCGGAGACTATCATGTACTTACGCTGGGCATTCCTCTGGCAGTATGCGCCGTGATTTCTTTAGGCTATCTGCTCCTGGAACAGAAAAAAAAGGAAGAGGACTGCTTTATCGGATATCTGTTCCTCCTCGGAGTCTTTCTCACCTTTATGATGTCGGGACATTTCCCGGGATGGCATATGATGAAACTCCAGTCTCTCCATCTATTGCTGTCCAATATACAGTTCGCATGGCGCCTGCTGGGACCGGTCAGCCTGCTCTTTGCCATCAGCGGCAGTATCTGCTGTTTCCGCTCCCGTTTTTTTAAAAACTGGCAGAGACCTCTTTTTGTTGCTCTCATCCTGCTTTCCTTTCTCTCCGTCTCCCGTTTTCAGGACGAGGATTTTGCCTATTATTCTGACAGAGATTACACAGTAGGACATGAGAGTAAGATTATCGGTATTCCCAAAGGGGACAATACCGTCGTCTACCCTTATGAATGGCGGCCGAAAAATACAACAGATGGCGGTATTTCCACTGATATTACCCTGTCTGATGAAAGCCAGGTCACACTGACTGGCAATGAACGCCATGGATTGACCACATCATTTCAGTATACATGCAAAACCGAAGGGCAGTATATTGAAATACCGGTCATCTATTACAACGGATACGAAGCCACAGACGAAAATAACCAGCCTGTCACAATAAAAGCTGGATATAATAATCGGATTCGTGTATTATTAAATGGTGACGGATATGCCCATACGATTACAGTTCAGTATCGTGTTCCCCTTTTCTACACACTGACAGCCTGGATTTCTATCCTGACTGCTGTAATTTTTGTGATTTATCGAAGATATCCGTATTTAACAAAAAAGAAAGGTATACAGTCATGTTAGATAAGATTGCCGTCCTGATTCCCTGTTATAATGAAGCACAGACAATTGAAAAAGTCGTCACAGATGCCCGCCATGCTCTGCCGGAAGCTGTCGTCTATGTATATGACAACAATTCCTCTGACGATACCGCAGAGATTGCCGCAAAGGCAGGCGCTATTGTAAAACACGAGTATCAGCAGGGAAAAGGCAATGTTATCCGGCGAATGTTCCGGGAAATCGACGCCTGCTGTTATCTCCTGATCGACGGCGACGATACTTATCCGCTGGAGCACGCCCGGGAAATGACAGACAGAGTGCTGCACCACCAGGCGGATATGGTAGTAGGGGACCGTCTCTCTTCCACATATTTTTCCGAGAATAAACGGCCTTTTCACAACTTCGGCAACAGCCTTGTTCGGGGGAGCATCAATCATCTGTTCCACTCCGATATAAAGGACATTATGACCGGTTATCGGGCATTTGGCTACTGCTTTGTGAAGACCTTTCCGGTGCTTTCCCAGGGCTTTGAAATCGAAACCGAGATGACAATCCATGCAGTCTACAACCATATGCAAATCGAAAATGTCATTGTGGACTATCGTGACCGCCCTCATGGCAGTGTCTCCAAACTCAATACCTATTCAGACGGTTTCCGTGTCCTGAGGATGATTCTGCGTCTGTTCAAAACTTATAAACCTCTTGCTTTCTTTTCCATGATCGCTGCCTGCCTGATGCTGCTGGCTATCGGATTTTTCATTCCGGTGTTCATTCGGTTTCTGGAAACCCATCTTGTACTCCAGATTCCGACACTGGTGGTTTGCGGCTTCGTCACACTGGCGGCGATACAGTCCTTTTTTGCAGGTCTCATTCTGAGCAATATGAGTGAAAACAACAGACGGGATTTTGAATACGAACTTCATAGAACCGAAAACATCTACAAACAACTGAAGGAGATGTAATAGCAAATATCACGGTTGCCATTTTTTCATATACGACACAAATCGGATGCCAAACAGGAGCAGTGTCACCGCACTGGATAAAAACAGGGAGATATTGACACCGTCCACTCCCCATTTCAAAATACACGGCCAGGAAATAACGGCTGCGGCTGCGGCTCCTGCAATCCCGCCCAGCAACAGCCCTTTCCTGTCTCTGAGTATCGTCAGAACAGCCCCCATAAACCAGATCAGAGCGATCACCCCACAACATAATATCGTAGGCAGTAACAGATAGGCATAGTCTCTGATGCTTTCTGTGAACACGAGGACAAGCACCCATTCCCCCAACAGGATGCATCCGGCCACAGCCAGCAGCACAAGTCCCAAAATAGCCGCCACCAGCTTCCAGAAGAGTGCCATAAACTTTTTCTTTTCGTTTCGGGAAACATATTCAGAAAACAATGTGGTAAACGTCGTATAAATATAGGAAGACAAAAGTTGAATCACAGAGGCCGGAATAGCCACAGAACCGTAATACCCAAGCACCTCGCTTCCTGCGATTCTCTCCAGGAAATAGCGGGGAATCGGTACAACTGCATTCAGACAGACAGCATAGATAAACAGAGGAAAACATTCTTTTGTCAAAGAAAAAAGAGAGTTCCTCTCCAGTCGAAGTCGAAAAGGCGTACATCTGTGTGCCCGGGGAATATCAAAACCCAAAATAATACTGTACACCGCCACAATCATCACAAATGTCGTTATCGTTAAAGAACCGGTCAGCTTTTCCAGTAAAATAAAAATACCCAGTGTCAGGATGCCCCGCATCAGAAAAGACTGCCCGGCCACATCCAGGCGCCAGGCTCTCTGATCAATACCATGAAACACATCCACCAATGGCTCATTCAGACGATATACCATAAACAATAATAAAAATGCCGTAACATAGAAACTGTATCCATTACACAGGACAAACAGGCCGTATAATATGAAAGCAACTGCCGTTGCCAGTATCCTGTGAGTCACATAAATATCCTGGCTGTATTTCCCGGCAGTATCCGATACCTGATAATTCCTGATGCAAAAATAGGCAATATTTGTAAAGATGTTTGTCAGAGAGAGCCCCAGAGAAAGATATCCGGCCTCCGTATACCCGGCCAGGTGCACAATTAATATTGTCATCATCCACTGGGCACCAATAAACCCGACGGAACCGATGACATTCCACAACATATTTTTCCGAATTGTCTCACCGGAAACCTGTTTTGCACCGGATATTATTTTTTCTTCCATATCCCTGTCCTTCCTTTACTCTTCCTGCATCTCCGCTCAGTCTCCATGATCCTCCACATAAACAGCCTCCAGCGTAAAGGGGATACCATCGTATGCTTCCGTAAAATCATAGATTTCTCCTGTGTCTTTTCGTACCCAGTGATCGAAACGATATCCTTCCCGTTTCGGGTCTCTCGGTTCATTGATGAGCCTGCCCTCTATGGCATCCAATGTCGTCACATACATCGTACCCTCGCCCGGGTCACAGGTAATCAGATCGTACTTTCGCCTTTCCAGCCAGATATCATCCAAAAATTCCTTGCGCAGCCGCAGAAACTCCTTGATACGTTCAATTTCTCCTCCATATTCTACAGCAAATTCCAGCTCTTCCTCATATTTGAAATCTTCAAACGTATCCCATCGCATAAAATCCATACAGGCAGAATCCCATATTTCTTCCCGGTAGCCATCGATCCTTTCCTCCAGCATTCTCTCAATGGCCGGCACCGCCACTTTCTCATATTCCTCTATTATTTTCTCCCGAAAAGCCGGTATTTCATAAAGGTCATACCACCAGGAAGCATCCTTCTGTTTAGAGGCGGCGAATATTCCCCGAGGCTCCTGAAAATTCACAGGCCGGGTATTTTCTATCAGAGGATTGCCCAGCGTTTTATCATAATCCCATACTGGTCCTGCATACATCTTTACGGCACGGTCTCCCCCCTCTGCACCTGATATCCCTGCCGTATCTTCCGCAGCGTCATCTTCCATCGTATCATCTTCCGGCCACTTTACAGCATCCTGATAAAAATACTGACTCGTATACATGGCATCCAGATTTTTTCCGATTTCCTCTATCAGGTATTTTCTGGCAAGGCTCGTGATATCGATCTTATTTTCGTCGATAACACCCTGGCGGATTTCATCCTCTATCGTCTGAAATGTACCGGCAATATATTCCATTTGCTCTTGTGTAGGATTCGCGGGACGTTTTATTGCTACGTTCTGTCCGTTTTTCGTCGTAAAATAATATTCCGTCTCTGCAAGACGGTCTTCAAATCCGTATTCAAATGTAATGAGAAATCCCGTTTCCCGTCGCTTTGTCTCTGTATCGATAGCGATTCTGCCCTGTCCTGTTTCCACCTTCTCTGACAACTGATAGGAACCTCTGTATTCTCCATTCACATACAAATCGAGAAAAGTGCTCACCGGTGAATAGGCAAGTCCCATATCTCCGGCCATATCATACATGATCCTATCCCGCAGCAGAGACTGATCCTGTCTGTTTGCCAGAAGAATATATTTCTCCTGGATTCCCGTTCCCAACAGATCCGCTCCTTCTGTCAAGGTCATCTGATAGGGCTTTTTATCTTCCAGAAAGGTAGAATTTCCTCTGGATTTCAACTTCCTGATCTGACCTGCAGCCACTACCTTTCCATCCGCAGACACCATTTCATACAGCCCTGCTTCTCCGTTTCCCTTTTCTGCTTCTATATAAGACAGGCTCCCTGAACTTGTCGTCACAAACAAAGCAGGCACTTTGGAAGAATGCATGACAACAACTGAAAGCTCTGTCCCCCCAGCCTGCAAAATATGTTCTCCTGCCGGCAGCCCAGTCAGGGCTTCTCCTCCACTTACGTCTATCCCGTCCCATTTCAGCAGAGCGCTTCTGTCCGTATAAATCCGGGCCGAAATTTCTGCACTCTGTTTATCTCCACAAAATGCAGGCAGAAACAGATATTCTTTATTATCATAATAATTATGCCACAGCTTCAAATTTGCCTGACTCTCTCCCGCTTCCACCACGAAGCCAATATCCTGAGAAGTCATCGGCTTCTTACTCATCCAGTAACTGCGCAGTAAAACACAGCTCAACAGCAAAATACTGGAAGCCCACAGCACAAGCAATCTTTTTCTTCTCATTATCCGCTTCTTTCCTCTCTGTCAGCAACTTTTTCTTTCGCTTTTCTTCCGCCTTTGTCTTTTTCTGCATGATACCATACATCTACGTAAAACTCGCCCAGCGCTTTCGCATTCTCTGCCGCATCATAACCACTCTGTCTTATGATCTCTCCATAACGCATCCGTAACCCGCTACGACCATCAGCGTATCGTCCTGCCATTTCCAACGCCAGAAGCGCCCACTTCTCCGCTCCCACATCCAAAGACAATGTTTTGACCAAGTCTGTCAGTATCACTTCTTTCGTAATGCTCTCTGACATCAGCACAGGAAGACCTGCCGCCTGTGCTTCCACAAGAGTCACCGGAAGCCCTTCAAATAAGGACGGAAAAATCATGCCATCCGCAGCCTGCAGCAGCGTCGGCACATCCGTTCTCATTCCGAGAAAATGTATATGCTTCTCCAGTCCCGCTTCTTTGACGTTCTTTTTCAGCTGTGCTTCCAAAGGCCCCACACCGCAGAGCCATAGCCGAGCGTCTTTTCGCTTTTTCACAATTTCTCTCATAACTTCTATCAGAAATATATGATTCTTCTGAGTCTCCAGGCGGCCGATATGCAAAAAGACAAGGGGTTCCGACAATATCTCCGGGGAATCTGTCAACAATTCTTTTCGTTTCTTTCTCCGCTTTTCTATATCAAAGGTAAAAATCTCCGGTTCAATACCATTTCGTAGAATACGAAAATTCGTCTTCCCGCAGGCCTGTTTCCCATAGAGCCAAATCCCTGCCCGCTTGGAACAGGCAAAAAGATAATCTGCCTGAAATCGCAGAGGATACTGCAATATATTTTTTACAAAAGCGGAAAAGCCTCTGCCAGAAGAAGTATTGTGACTGTGAGCGATCGTTACAAGCCCTGCTCTTTTCGCTTCCCACAAATATAACGATGCGGTACTGCGCACATGTCCGTGAATCACCCGATACTCTGGATGCTGCCTGAAAAACTGCCGCCACTCCCTGCAATACCCCAGAGCTGTAGATACACCAAAAGGTCTCACAGAATAGATCTTTCCGCCAAGCCTCTCTATTTCTCCCGTATAGTCACATTTCTCATCTGTGTGGATCACAAAATCAAATTGTATCCGGCCTGTATCCAGGAGGCGGTATAGATTCATTACCATCGTCTCCGCCCCGCCTCTGTCCAGTCTCCCAAGTACATGTAAGATACGTATCTGCTGTCCCATCACGTCTCCGGCCTCACGCCATGAGCCGGGTCATAGGCGTCAAATCCCACCACATCCACAAACTGCTCCCAGTCGTTGTCATAGACAAGTATCGTCAGTCCGTCATCCACAAGCTCATGTACTTCTCTGTTATAAGTAATACTATATCCGGTCAGTCTCAATGTGTCGAATCCCTGTTCCCATCGCCACGAACCATCCTCAGGGCCAATCAGCCCACTGATACACTGTCCGTCTTTCACAGCAAAGGAAGCGCCTTGCAAAAGCTTTTCTCCGTCCAAGCCAAAGGCATCGGCAAGATTTCTCACAAATTCTTCCATGTTGGAAACATCTCCTGTGACAGAAAACACAACCGTATGCCCTTCATAGGGAATGATACTCATATAATCCGGCAGGCTGTTCGTCCTGCTCATTTTTTCATTGGTTCTGTCATGTTCCCGTTTCTGTAAGGCCACATCCCAGGAATTTTCTGAGTCCATCGCCCGATAATCTGTCAGATTATACTGCTTCGTCAAATACTGCCCCATATGATCGGAAGTCTTTTTTGAACCGTAACGATTTAGATGGGTATTGTCCCGAAAATCCGTTGCCACATCGATTCCCAGCTCTCCCATCAAAGAATAATACTCGATAAAGGGAAGCCCATATTGATCAGCCAGAGATGCCACTGCCTTTGTCTGCCCAATATTCC
Source organism: uncultured Lachnospiraceae bacterium (assembly GCA_910587635.1). Taxonomy (GTDB): domain Bacteria; phylum Bacillota; class Clostridia; order Lachnospirales; family Lachnospiraceae; genus VSOB01. Next base: position 101,473 of record CAJUNB010000018.1, on the reverse strand, counting down.
ACCCTACACTTGGCGATTTGAACAGTACAAGCTCTATATTATTTTCCTCACAAAGTGTAACCATCCTCTGAAAAATTTCCAGATTCCGCTCCGGTATCGTAAACGTCTCTTCCTCATAATAAGAAGAAAAATCCAGTGGTACACCGGAGATCAGGTCCGGTGTATAGGCGCCCTTTGTATAATTTACAGCAGGATTGATAAAATCTTCTCTCGTCAGCTCCTTCCACCGGTCCTTGTACTGTACCATCGGAATCAGATAAGAAAGTCCTGTACCTTTATCATTTCGGAACATATCGGCAAGCCCCACCGCTTTTTCCATTGAAAAAGGCAGATCCGTAATACCGTAATTCAAGGGGTCCGCATCGTTTGCATCAAATTCATTAAAGATACTGATGACCTCCAGGCCGATCACTTTTGGTTTCTGATATTTCAATGCTTCCTGCATAAACAGATAGCTCAGCTCAAAAGGCTGGGCAGAGCTGCCGAAATCGTAGGAAGCAATCCCATAATCTTCATACAATACGAGAGGATCCATTGTACAGAACATCGTACTCGCCCCTACAAAGAGCACTTCTACGGAGTTTTCCTTTTCTTCATAAAAGCCAGTGATATTATCTGTACCCCTGTGTCCCATATTCAATTTCAGTCTCTGCTGGATGTGCAGAAACAAAAAGCCCAATATACCAAGAAACAGCACTACTTTGCAAAGCAGGATTCCTGCCCGCTTCATCGCTAATCCTTTCATAAATCCTTTCTCCTAATTAAACTGGAAATAGATAAAGTTTCCTGCATCATAGGCCGGCCCATAAGCACCAAATACCACACAGGCTAAAATCAACATCATTAAAAATCCCCAACGGAACCAGATACACTGCCGGGACAGCCAGCTGTCAATTCTCTCTCCTCTTTTATATTTCATCCAGTCTACAATAAAAAACAAGATAACAGACAAAACTACTACCTTAAAATATTTCTCATCCACACCAAAGGTATACAGACTTCCGTCAAATATGACCCACGGATCCCATTTGGAAAATATCCTCCCAATATAGGCAATAGCATCTCTGGCAGTTGCACATTTAAAAAAAATCATTGCCAAAATATTTAATACCCACATCTTAGTGACTTGCATCAATTTATATCCAAAGGATTCTGTCCTTGTATGCAGTTTTTCATTCACTCTGTCGGCTACAGGCTCCAGCCAATGTTCTCCAATCTGATAGATACCATGGATACCTCCCCAAAACAGAAAACTCCAACTGGCACCATGCCAGAGACCGCTCACAAGAAAGGTCAGAACCAGATTACTATTTTTTCTAAGTAGGCCTTTTCTGTTGCCCCCCAGTGGAATATAGACGTAATCTTTCAGCCATGTACTCAAAGAAATATGCCACCTGCTCCAATACTCCCGTACGCTCTTTGCAAAATAAGGGGCATTGAAATTTTCCTGTAGCGTAAATCCCATAATATTTGACACACCTTGGGCAATGTTCATATAGCCAAGGAAATCCGCATAGAGCTGTATAAAAAACAGAGTAATACCTGCCACAAGCTCTATTGTCCCGTACTGCATATAATTTTTAAATATTTCTTCTACAAAAATGGCCAGTCTGTCCGCAATAACAAGCTTCTGGAAATATCCCCATACCATCAGGGTCAGTCCAGCGCTGATTCGTTCCCAGTTCCAGAGCTTCCAGTTTTTACAGTCATGTGTCTGTTCAAGAAAAGCATCCGCCCGTTCGATGGGCCCGGATATGATCTTTGGAAAATAGGCAACATAGAGGAGATAACAGAGGATGTTTCGCTCTGCCCGTATTTTCCCCCGGTAGACATCCACTATATAGCCGATTACCTGAAGGGTATAATATGCAATACCCACCGGCGCAATCAGGGAAAACGGATTGGCAATTACCTGCTCTCCTGACAGATGGAATATCTGATTGATATTCTCCAGCAGAAAATCCATATACTTAAATAAAATCAGGATACCGATCACCGACAGTATCCCTGCCGCAGCCACGGTTTTCTTTTTTTTATATATCTGTACCTTATTTTCCCCGCCAGCTGTTTTCCCGTCTTCTTCTCTGTCTGGCTTACCATTGATCTGATCCAAAATCAGCGCTGTCCCATAGGAAATACCGGCGGAAACCAACAGTACCAGTAGATACTTCGGATTAAAATACCAGATAAATGCAAAGCTCGTCATAACAAGCCACAGTGTCCGCAGCTTTCCAGGAATGAGAAAATAGATCAATAACGCTGTCGGCAAAAATAAAAAGAACTGATAAGAAGTAAATGTCATCTCGATTCTCCTTTTGTAATCGTAACAGGCTGACAGCCCAGCTCCTCGTACCAGTATTTCTCTCCGTTACGAAGCTGAAGAGAAATCGATGTATCCCCGTTCCAGTCAAACTGCAATGGCATATCATAATAGGCTCCCGGTATAAGATTTCCCCACAAATTTGTGCCGATTTCTTCTCTCTCTTTGCATGCCACTTTTACATCGTCATATTCTGTATTGATAATGGCGCTGCCCACATTTTCCACCCGAACTGTCACATAGCATGTATCTCCTTCTTCCTCCTGGGAGATCAGCTCATAACGAACCCGACCTTTACTGTCCTCCGGAGAGGCGCAATAATAATAGAGCGGCGTCTCATGTTCATTCATGACGATTTCCAAACTTCCGTTGGCATTTGCCGCATCCAGCAGAGGGTTGATACGCTCTCCCGGTGCATGCGAGGCCAGAATATAACATTTCTCTTCTTCCAGCACCTTTTCAATATCCTCTCTGGCATCTTCCTTGTCCAATGTATCCACTGCCCATATAATATTATCTTCCGTCACATTGCCAATCCGCTCTGTCTCATAACCGATTTTATACTTTGTCACCGGAATGCTCTGATAGTAAACATATACTTTTTCTCCTTCTTTTACATGCTCCTGAAGATAGGCGATGACCGGATTCGCTTCTTCCCCCGCCTGGTACACATTTTCCCCATTTCTGTACACGAGAATACCGTTATTGGTCAACATCAGCGTAAACATAAGAAAGATCGCCACAAGCTCTCCTTTTTTACTGCTCACAGCCATCTTATCCAGAGCATAGAAAGCCAGTATGGTAAAGATCGGATAAGAAAAACACCACAACCTGTCCGCAATTGGGAACATATGAATATAAGAAGCAAACAATGTCACCAAAAATCCCAGAAAAATAACCGTACAATATTTATTCTTCTCCCAGAAAATACCGATGAGAAAAGCAGCCAGTACAAAAGCAATTATAAAAATCCGGGCTTCCCGGAACGTGATAAAAATCTCATACACCATGGATTGCGCCAGCTTCAGATCTGCAATCCCCCTGGGAATCAGCGGAAAGCTGGCATTTTCCCAGTAGCTCTGCATACTGCCGCTGAGTGCAATTCCCCGCAGCCAGTAAAAATAATATAAAGCAAAGCTGGCCATAACACAGACTCCTATCAAAATACTATTGCGTATTAACAGCCTGTCCTTCGCAAATATACCGGAAAAAAATTCATACAAAAGAACACCCCCGATAAAAAAGCAGGCCGGATTCGCTCCCCACACAAAAATCATAAATCCAAGCCCTACTTTCCACCAGGCAAGTGATTTTTCCTTATAAAAATAATACAGAATAAGGACGAGTAATACCCAAATACATTCTGAAAGATACTGTTTAAACTCGTTGGAATATTTTAAAATAAAATTCATATTGGCGAGAAAAGCCGCCACAAGAATGGGATACTTGACACCCAGCAGCTTTTTTGCCGCATACCCGCTTAAAAACAACACTACAATATAGGAAAAAACAGAAAAGCTCCGCAGCACAGCCTCCGTATTACCAAATAGAAGGGTCAAAATCTTAACACAGTATAGATACAGTACAGGCGCGCTCTGGTCCCATTCGAAGACTCCATTTGTCAATTCCAGCAAAGAACGCTTGCTGAAGGAAAAAGCCAGCATCGCCTCATCCAGCCAGAGCGTCCTGCCCACACAATTCATCAAAATACTGACGATAATCCCGGAAACAATAATACAAAATCCCAGGATATCCGCCGATTTTTTCAGAATACTCTGCCCTTTCCAGTTATTCCATATATTCTTCATATGTTGTTCCATATAGAATTTCCGTTTTTCCTTTCTACACTGATGCGGGCTGTTATGCCCCTGTTATTTATATTGGTTAATATATAAAAACCATTTTAACCCGGATGATAAATATCAGCCGATTGCGTATTTATGATAAGGAATAATCCAGCTTGTCGGGAGGATTCCTTATCATCTTGACATCCTTTCTTAGAACATTTAGAAATTCTTATGTCCGCAGCCTTTGCGCAAAAGCAAATAATTATACATTCTATAGCTTTTCCCCATTTGCAGGAAATTACCACAGCCTTTGTCTCAATTTATTTTATCAGTATATCAAATCAGGAAAATCATGTAAACTCCAACGTTGTTTTATTTTTTAAAGTATGATAGCATTAAGATAATTCTGGGCATACTACATTTTCAATCAAAAACTATATAGCAGGCATTTATCAACAAAGGATGGTCTACATTATGAAAATCTGTTTTGTACTCCCCCATTTCTACCCCTATGTAGGTGGTGGGGAACGCATTTTTTATGATATGGTGAAGGGTCTTTTAAAAAAAGGACATGAAATACGGGTGCTTGCCCGGAATGTGGGAGAAGAATATCTGGGACACAAAACTGTAGAAGGTATGGAAGTCTACTACTTTCCGTGGAAATCCATGTTTGGACATCCTCTTATACCCGCCAGAGATATTGAGGAACATATCGCCTGGTGTGATGTGGTACATGCCTCTATCTTTACTCCGGCATTTGCCTCCAGCAGGCTCGCCAGGAAATATCATAAACCCTCTGTGCTGACAGTTCACGAAGTCCGGGGGCCCCGTTGGTTTTGGGTGGAAGATCTTATCCATGCCAGTGCTTTCTGGCTCTATGAACAGTTTGTATGCCGCCAGCCTTTTGATATCTATCATGCAGTTTCCCAGGCTACCAAGCGTGATATCTTGAAATACTGCGGTAAAAATAAAAACGTTGTCTGTGTCTACAATGCCGTGAATGAGATGGATATTTCCATTGCAGAAAAATCTTCCTTGAATCTACGGGATTATTTTCATTTGGGAGAAAAGGAACGCATTTTCCTGTACTATGGCAGACCTGGACAGACAAAAGGCATCAATATTTATCTGGATGCTATCCATATGTTGAAAGAAAGTGGAATGGATCTGTCAGCGATACGGTTTTGTTTTATCCTCGGCGCCGAGCCGGTGAAACTCCGTCAACGATTCATAGCGTCCGTGCAAAAGCACGGTCTGGAAGATATTGTATTGATTCAGGATTCTCTGCAAAGGGAAGATCTGTGCCGCTGTATCCTGCAGGCAGATTATGTGGTGGTCCCTTCCGTCACCGAGGGATTTGGTCTGAGTGCACTGGAAGCCTGCCAGATGGGCAAAAAAATTATTTCCAGCACCGGCGGTGCACTGACAGAAGTTGTCTATGGAAACTGTCTATTCTTTGAGAACCGCAGCAGCAAAGCACTGGCAAAGCAATTGCGGCGTGTCATCAAAAAAGGAGACAAAGCCTTTGATTATGTTCCTCCCCGCAGTTTTCCCTATGAGGATATGGTAAATGGCATTGAACGTATCTATTTCAGACTCATGAAAGGGCGGAAAGGTATATGAAGGAACGCGTTATTATCACAATGCCCGTCTACAATGGAGCGCCCTATCTGCCCGCTCTTTTAGACAGTATCGCCGCCCAGACTTATCCTTATTTAAAACTCTATGTCCGGGACGATGGCTCAAAAGATAATTCTGTAAAAATACTCAGACAGTATCGGGAAAATTTCCCCGACGGAAAAGAACTGATTCTGCTCAATGATCTGGACTATGACTGGACCAATAAAGGTCCTCATGAAAATTTTCATTTTATCTATCACAATCTGGAAGATGCCGACTACTACTTTTTTTGCGATCAGGACGATGTATGGGACGCCCGCAAAATAGAGCGAGCTGTTTCTCATATGGAAAAATATGACGCAGCAATTCCCGTCCTCTATACCCACAACTATTATATCTGCGACGGAAACTTAAACATACAAAGCACTCTGCCTGACAGGCCTTCCATTTCTCCCAAGGAGATGCCCAGAATCAGTCTGGCAAAAGTCATTATGACAGGTACCTGGGCCGGCATGGGTATGGCGCAGGGCTTTAATCTTGCCCTGAAACGCCTGGCTTTCGACAGTGGCCCTCTCACCCCTTCCGTAGCGGTGGACTGCTGGATGTCCTGGGTGGTAGCCGGCATGAACGGCGCCCTCATCTATGACAAAGAGCCCATGGCTCACTATAGACGCCACGGCCAAACCTTCAGCTCCGGCGACGCCGGAGGGCTGAAACGGTATCAGGACTGGCAAAAACATATGGACCGGCACTGTGCCAATATCAGAAACGGCATCCATGATTTTTATACCCTTTATGGGAAAAAAATAAGCCCCGAACGGCGGAGCTTTTTAGAGCTGTATCAAAGTAAAAATGGACTGCAGAAATTTTTCTATCCCCACAGACTCCGAAAGAGTCTGGTGGATGAGGCAGCATTTCGGGTGCTGGCGTTGATGGGGAAGATATAGCATAATAGCAAATATTACCGGAAGCCTGCCCCGATAAACACCTGTCATATGCACCTAAATAATCCTATTTTCCAAACAAATACAGCCTTGTATCATATACATCCAGCACTGTCTCCAAGCTCCCATTCTCTCCCAGGATACGTAAAAACTCCCCTATCGTCTCCTCATCCGCCTGAGACGTCAGAATATAACATTTCTCTTCCTGCAAGATCAAATCTGCATCTGCCTCAGCCACTACGTTAGTGCCCCAGATGATATTGTCTTCTGTGACATTCCCGATTTTATTGACGCCATATCCATTCTTATAGGTGACTACCGGGATACTGTTATAAAACACGTAAACCTTCTCACCTTCCTGAATATTTTCCTGTACATAGGCAATCAGAGGATTGGCTTCATTTCCTTTCCAGTATACTTCCTCAGCCTTTCTGTAAGTCAGTATCCCGCTATTCGTCCATATGAGCAGTATCATCAAAAAGACCGCAAACAATTCTCCTCTTCTGCCGCCTCCTGAAACAAGCATCATGTCAATAAAGTAAAAGGCCAGTATGGCAAATAACGGAAAGGAAAAACACCAGAGCCTGTCCGCAATGGGAAACATATATAGAGAAGATGCTACCAGCGAAAGGGCAAAACCGATCAAAGCCACGATACAATATTTATTTTTCTTCCAGATGCCTGCAATTAATGCTCCCAATACAAGGGCGGCCAAAAGAAAACGGAGTTCATCATGACAGGAACCGAACAGACGACGGATCAGCTTCCAGGCTGTCTTCAGATTTTCTCCATTCACAGGAAACAGCGGAAATCTGTCATTTAGCCAATAATTCTGCATAAAGTCATCTGTAGCCGCCGACCTGAGCCAATAAAAATAATAGACAGCAAAGCTTGCTAAAATACCCCCACCGCTTATGATACTGTTTGCGATTCTCTTTCCCTCTTTCTGAAAGACACCGGTTACAAACTCACAGGTCAACACGCCGCCGATGAAAAAGCAGACCGGATTGGCTGCCCAGATAAATACCATATAGCAAACTGCCATGGTATACCACTGTATTTTCTTTTCCTGATACAGATAATAGACAATGAATACCAGAAGTACCCAGACGCCCTCTGAAACATAGGGTTTTAAGACATTGGAATACCGCAGCAGAAAATCAATATTAGCCACAAACGCCGCACACAATATCGGATATTTGCATCGGAACAGCCTTTTGGACACATAATAAGTCAGAACCATCGCCGCACCATAGGATATAATAGAAAATAACCGCAGAACACCTTCCGAATCTCCAAAGATCATCATCAGTATCTTTACAATATACAAATAAATAATCGGCGCGCTCTGAATATAGTCCAGCGGGCTTGCAGTCAGCTGAAAAAGAGAACGGTTTTTCAAAGAAGAGACCAGATAAGCCTCATCCAACCAGAGCGAACGGCCCACTGTATTCATATAGATGCTGACACCAATACCGGAAAGAATCACCAGTATTCCGAATATATCTGCAGCCTTTTTTTGCAATCCTTTTGCTTTCCATGTTTTCAGCATAAAGTTCTTACCTGCCTTTATTCATTATATTTCATCCGGTCTATAGGATACAGAATAACCTTTTTCTTAAATCTTTATGAAAAGGAAAAAATATGACGATACTATTTTTTAACTTTGGTATTCATGATATAATAACCGCAGAAGAAAAACAAGCGGTATGAAAGGACATTTATTTTTCTGCAGTTATTAATGAGATTTAATTTGACAAGTATTTCAGGAGGTTTCATGTTCAAAGAAGCTTTTGCTGGCATTTTTATTCTGTTTCTTTTCTATTTGCTATGCCGGTTTTTATACAGGAAACACATAAAAACTCTCTCCGTACTAACCATTGCCATATTGACATTTGCCTGTGCTTCTAATATCGTTTATAACTCTCTTGTCATGTTTCCTGATTTTTATATGGATACTGTCGGAGGGGTATTTCGATATGGTACCTTTTCCGGCAATCTATTTTCCTACTCTGACGAATTTATGTTTCAGGATAATATCCTGTTTCCAATTTTGAAAAATCGCACAGTATCTCTCGATGATTCAGCCGGTTTTTATGCCAAGTTCTTTTCTCTCTATTCCAAGGGAACAGAAACAATACCCATACCGGAATCGACCCACCAGAAAATTCTCTCTCTCATGAGAGACGATTTTGACTTTTCCCACGAATTCAGCTGTATCGGCATCATGGATTATGTGACTGAAGAAATCCCGGAAGAACTGATTCCTTCATTTGAGGAAGAAATCTATCCTACGCTATATATCAATACGGATTCCCTGTGGAAACAATCTTCACTTGTCGTCGTCATGACAAGTGATTATTCCCTCTATGTCATGGGATCAGAATACTATAACACCATTGCAGGAGGTAATGATAATGTCTAAAAAAACACTCAAATGCGCCTTGATTTTTTCAATTACTGCTTTTCTGTTTTTTCTGGTCAGCATGTTTCTGAACCGGAATTATTTCAATGCACTCGCTTATGACAATGTATTTTTATATCAGACTAAGCAACTGCTTGCCATCATCCTCCTGTTCGTTATCGGTCTTGGTTTTTTGCTCATTATAAAAAATACCTTATCAATGCCCTGGATAATGATATTCTCTTTTCCCATAGGAAGCTGCCTTTGGGCATTTTCCAGTTTGATTTTATTGCTGCTTGGAATTCCTTATACCTTTTTCTTTACGATATTACTGATCGGTATCTTTCTGTTACTTTTGACCTTTATTCTTATTCATTTTCAAACTAATAGCACCACCGGACTTCCTCTTTCAGTAGCAGAATCGTTCCGTCATCACGCCACTGTTTCAAAATTATCCCAGTTAGGTCAACCAGAAGCCTTTCCCTTTTTACTGCTTTTCCTCGGACTGGCTTTTCTGGCTTCCAGCGGTTTTATTTACAGTTTTGTCAGCTATGACTCCTTTTTTTATTTTACCAATTACGGCCACACTTTGACAATCGTAAATAACTTTAAAGATATCGCAGGTAATAACAGTTATACACTGACAAATATCTCCCAATTTCTTCCGATGCTGAACGCTTATACTTCTTTTTGGGGATTGGATCAGTGTTTCCAACTACAGGCATTTTTGACATCAAATGTACTGGTCTGTTTTTTCTATGGAATTTACCAGTATTGTCTGAAGTTTTCCTCAAGCACAAAGCCGACCGTATACAGTTTTCTTCTGACACTGCTGCTGGCTTCTTCTACCGCTTTTATTACCACATCTTCTTGGGTCCTTGCCAATATGTACTGCATGGCATATATATTCTTTTTATTTGCCGCTTCTTTCCTTGTATCTCACCTGGAACTTGGTAACAAAGAAGCAATGTTTCTCATATCTTTCTGTTTTACTGCATTGACATTGCTGCGAAAAGACGGTATTATCTTCGCCTCATTTTTCCTTATCTGTTTCTGTAGTATACAGCTATTTACTAAAAAGCAATTGTCTCTTCTTTTTCTGCCTGCCGTCATTGCAGAGATCTGGTGGCTGTTTTATGTCAGAGTTATCTTGAATGCATCTGTAAAGCAAGCCACCTTTTCTTCTATTGCCAACAACAAAAATATCTTTTTTGTAGCCTGTATTATCATTGGTACCTGGCTGTATTTACATTTCATTCATGACCTTCTCCTGAAGATAAATGCCAAAATAACGTTTTTTACAGAATATACCATCCTTTTCGCTGGAATGGTGCTTTTATTTATTGCTTCTTTCTTCCTGAAGGACGCCAATACGATTATTGATAATGTGGACTTTGTCATCCGCAATATGTTCCGTTACCCATCTTCCTGGGGAATCAGCGCTTTTTTCTTTGGTATTGTACTGACACTTTCTCTCGTGAAAGAATTCCGCTTGGATTACCTTCATTTTCTATGGAGCGGCTATGCTTTTTTAAACCTCATTTCTTACTGTATCGTAGATAGTAAATGGTTCTGGCTCAATTGGGACGATTCTTACAATCGGGTATTGTTGCAGATTGTCCCCGTCTTTGTATTTATCATGGCAATAAAACTGGAGCCCATTATCTTTGCTGCACAATCTCTCCTCCGTCTATCTGATACACAAGATCACAGTTCTGAATCGTAGACAGTCTGTGAGCGATAATAATCAGCGTCTTACTCCCTGCCAGATAGTCTATGGCCTCCATCACTGCAGCCTCCGTCTCATTGTCCAGAGCAGACGTAGCCTCATCCAGCACAAGTACCTCAGGATTGTGATACAATGCTCTGGCTATTCCAATACGTTGTCTTTGACCGCCAGAAAGCCGCACACCTCCCTCCCCGATTACTGTATCCAGTCCCTCTTCCAATGTATCTACAAAATCTTTCAACTGGGCCTCCTGCAGTGCCTCCTGTAATCTGTTCTCATTGATCTGTTCTTTGTCGATTCCAAATAGAATATTTTCTTTGATAGAAGCATCCAAAAGAGAAATCGTCTGGGGAATATAACCCAGTTTCCGATTCCAGGCATGCATCCCCCGTCTGATATCCATACCATCCACCAGCACTGCACCTTCCTGGGGTTCCAAGAGCCCCAATATAATATCTGCCAGTGTCGTTTTCCCCTGACCGGACGGCCCGATAAATGCAACGGATTTATTTTTAGGGATTGTCAGATTCCCATGGGTAAATATATTTTTCTCAGTATTCGGATAATGAAAAGAAATATCTTTTACAATAATTTCCTTTTGAAACGTAATCTCATCCGTATCCTCTATCGCTTTCCCGTTTTCAAGAAGTCTGTCGATCTCTTTCAGATCATGATAAATCGCGTCGATAGCCGGTTTACTGAACATAATCCGGCTCAGATATTCCGCCATACGGTTGGCAGAAGGCAGCATTCGAAATGCCGACACTGCAAATACAGAAATCGTCGGAATAAAGGTAGATGCTTCTGTCCCCAATGCTATCTTGACACAGACAATCAGTAAAAGCCCCGATATTGAAATTGTTTCCATAACTGGCTTGGGAATCATTCCGTAAACTTTAAATTTACGATTACTCTCTGCATAGTCTTTATAATCTTCGTTATATTTTTCTACAAATACCTGCTCCCGGTTCAGGACTTTGATCTCTTTAACACCACCAAGGGCTTCCAGCACTGCCTGCTTTGTACTTCCCTGCTTATTCCGGCTTCTTTTTCCCGCTGCTTTCAGACGTTTCCTGAAGACTTTCATAAAAACGATACCAAATCCTCCTGCCAATGCAATGATACCCAGGGTGATGGATATATCCTGATAAAGAAGAAACAAAAGCAATGCCAGGCAGACACCGCCTTCCGAAGCAAGCTGCAATCCCGCCAGAATCGCTTCAAAAAAAGAAACCGTATCTTCATTTATATTCCGGCTCAGCTCTGCACTGTTGTGGTCCAAATGAAACAGATAGGGCTGCTTCATATAACAGTTCATCATCTTATAAGAAAGCCTGCGCTGGTTTTCATAAGTAAAACGATACTGCATGCTGTGCATCACATAGACATATATATTTTTCAAAATATAGATTACGATGATCGCTCCCCCAAGAAAAACAATATATTCATTGATGTCGACAAAACCCAGCACTCTGTACAAATCTCCCAGAATCGGTGTCTCTAATATCTGATCAGGATTTAACACCGCACTGATAAAAGGAAGCACCGCACTGACTCCCACCAGCTCTACGAAAGCGCCTACTATGATAACAAGAAAAAGCAGGGCTGCTTTCAGCTTCTGCTTTTTGTCAAATATATAACAGATCTTTTTCCATGTACCTGCATTGTTTTGATTCATAAATGACTGTCTCCTTCTATGGCGCTTTCGTACCCCAAATGGACAATAGGACGCCTTTTGTCTGTCTTATTACAAAATATTACCCCAATCCCAGGCGCCTCTCTCGATATCCTCTTCCACCAGATCGGTTCCCAGCTGCACCTCGATGAAGTCAATGCCTTCCTTAGACGCCATGGCATGCCACTGTCCCCTTTTGATATAGAGCACCTCGCCCCGAGTCACTTTCCGCATTTCGCCATTTAACAGGAACTGCCCTTCGCCATCAATAATCGTCCAGACCTCATCCCGCAAATGATGCATCTGATAGCTGAGGCTTCTGCCTGCTTCCACATGCATATGCTTTGTCAAAGAGCACTCCCTGCCAATATGACACTTGGCAAAGTTCAGCACCTTATACTCTCCCCACTGTCGCTTCTCATACATCGGTCGGTTGTGAATCTGCTCCACATAAGGATTTAAAAAAGAACTGGCATGCTTATTGCTCACGAGAATGCCATCCGCACTGGCCACCACCACTGTGTCCTGCAGCCCAAGAGCTACGATAGGAATTTCCAGCTCGTTAATCACATGGGTGTTTTTACAGTTTTCGTCCCGTATCACAATCCCCCCGTCTGCCTCTTTCATCTGCTCGGTCAATGTATTCCAGGTGCCCAAATCGTTCCATTCACCATCATATCGGACAAATACCATGGATTGCGTCCTGGCAATGACTTCATTGTCAAAACTGCTCTTCGGAAGCTCATCATAACGGGCATAAAGCTGTTCAAAAGAGACTTGTCCCATCTCCTTTTGTATCAGTTTCTTCAGAAAGCCAAGCCGAAATACAAATACACCACCGCTCCAGAAGGCCCCCTCTTCCATCAGTTTCTGTGCCGTCTGCAAATCAGGCTTTTCAACACAGTCTGCCACAAGGCCATAGGACTTATCAGTCAGCTCTCTTCCTCTGATATAGCCGTATTTCTCAGAAGGATACGTAGGCTTTACACCCAGCAGACAGATATTGGCCTTCGCATCCAGCAATGCCTGCTCCATCTCCTGTAATTTATCAAAATAATCCTGTTCCACATAAGTGTCCACCGGCAGCACTGCAACGACTTCCTCTTCCGGCACCTGTCGTTTATCCAGCAAATAGGTAGCGGATAAGAGAATCGCCGGATACGTATTCCTTCTGGACGGTTCTTCCACCTTTTCGACCTGGCTGCCCAGCTGACGTCTGATGGAGTCACTCTGGGCTTCACTGGATGCGATAATCACTTCCGCTTCCGGGCAGCTCTTGTGAATCTGCTTATAAATACGCTGAATCATCGATTCTGAATTGCCCTTTTCATCCTGTAATACCTTTAAAAACTGTTTTGACCGGGCTTCATTGGACAGGGGCCAGAGCCGCTTGCCAGAACCACCGGATAAGAGTATAAGTTTCATTTTTATTTTTCCTTTATATTCTTTTTATTTCCAATCTATTATTTATACAATTTGTAAAATCCACTCCATTACCTATTCCCTATTATGTGCCTATCTTTCCTCTGTCAGCAACTCACTTAACCTTTCCATTGTAATTCCTGCAATGGAGTCCTGATTTTCCAATATCTGCATCGCCATCTTCTCTTTCTTATCCTGTAATTGTTGTATTTTCTCCTCTATCGTACCGGCAACAATCAATTTGTAAATAGTAACATCCTTTTTCTGTCCGATTCTGTATATGCGATCCCCTGCCTGTTGCTCTACCGCCGGATTCCACCACGGATCATAAATAATCGCAGTATCTGACGAAATCAGATTCAACCCGGTCCCCCCGGTTCTCAGACTTATCAGAAAAACACCTCTCCGGCTCTGTTCAAACTCATCTACTATCTTTTGTCTTTTTTTTGTTTTACCGTCTAAATAAAAATAATTATAATTTTCTCTGCTTAACCATTTTTCTATTAATTTCAGCATCCTTGTAAATCTGCTGAATATCACTACCTTGTGCTCTGCTGCATATAGCTTCTCCAATAGCTCCTTCAGCAAATCTAATTTTGCCGACTCAAGACAATGGCTATTGTTTATTTCTTTTGGCAGTAACGCCGGATGGCAGCAAACTTCCTGCAAGTATAACAGCCCTTCTAACACAGCAACGGCATTGGATTTTATTTCATAACAGCCCGCATTTCTTTCTATTTCATATTGTACACTTTTTAATATATTTTTATATAATTCCTCCTGACGGTTCTCCATTTGGCAGTATATCGTCTGCTCCTGTCTTACAGGCAGATCTGACAACACTTCTGCTTTCATTCTTCTTAAAAGAAACGGAGAACTCATTCTCTTTACTGCTGACACCAATCTTTCCTCCCCTTCATACTGACTCGAAATTTTTTCAAACGAAGGAAATATACCGGGATTCACAAATTTCATCAGACTGCATAACTCCCGCGCACCGTTTTCAAGAGGTGTACCGGTCAAAACGATTCTGGTTCGTGCGGAAATTCTATTTAAAATTCGGTAGGCTTTTGTCTTATTATTCTTTATCGTCTGCGCTTCATCAACAATAAGATTGGTAAAATCTATTTGGTTGATTGCTTCAAAATCATTGATTACCGTCCCGTAAGTAGTCAAAACAACCTGAGTTTGACCTATCATTGCACAATCTCTTTTACTTCCATAGTAGACGTAAACGGACAGGGAATCGGAAAACTTTTCAATTTCTCTGCTCCAGTTAATTAAAAGTGTCTTCGGAACAACGATCAGACTTTTTGCTTCTGAGAATCTTTGATCTGACAGATAGGCAATTATCTGGAATGTTTTTCCAAGCCCCATATCATCTGCCAGACATCCGCCAAACTTATTTTCATACAAATACAGAAGCCATTTCACACCTGATTTTTGATAAGATCGTAGTTTTCTGTATATTGCATTACAAATTTTTGGGGTAACATCTTCATACAAGAACAGTTTTTCTATATTTTCAATTCTTTCAATTTTAAAAACGCCTGCCAGATAGAACGCCTCAGGAATCTCCTGCCTGTCGAGTTTCAATTTATCATTCTCACATTTTATCGTTCCCGGAAACTCTATATGCTGTAAAGACTCCGGAAGGAAAATGACATTCCCATCTATCTCTACCCAATTCTTCTTTCTGCCAGTTAAATTAATAATCTTGCTAAGATCATAGTTTCTATCTGCGGCCTGAACCTGCCCATGTAATTCAAACCAGTCAATACCATAATTCATGGAACAATTCACAAGGTTTCCTCTCGAAATTGGCTTCTGTCTGTTCGTATACAGGCCTATACCCTTCTCTTGCATTGCCTGAATGGATTCATTGATATTTTCTCCACAATATTCAAAAAAATCATTATTTTTATAATGCCAGCCATAGTCACGAAGAAATGTCACGATATCCTGTTCAAATGAATAATCTCTATATTTGGCTGACTCTTCAATCAGCCTATTCCTGTCTCCATACACAATTTCAAAGTTATCATACTCAAAAAAAAGCCGCGCCTGATATTTCTTCTCCTCTAAATCGATATACATAACTGCCCGCATTTCCGCGGAAACCACATTCTGCACCGCACCGCAATCCGTTACGATAGAAACAGTATTATGAATACACTTGTGTTTCAAGCCCGCAAAACTCTGAGTTTCTTTTGATACCTCGCCCCTTTCCACTTTTATTTCTTCAATCAATGGCATAATCTTCTCTTTATCTTTATAAAAAAAAACGCCCCGTACAAACTGGTCACACAGTAAAAATAAATTTGCATTGTTTATCAAATATTGATATTTATTAATTTGTATATTTCCTTTTCCATGTAAAAATCTTCGCAAACGATTTAATTCGATTTGCGTCATATTAGCAACAATGTCTAATGTATCGATATTAACCTTTCGCAATGGACCTGAAAATAATTTGCTTTTTAATTTTGGAACTTTTCCGGTATAAGTCTCCAGCGTTAAAACATTATGCTTCCTGCTCTCAATAAAATTGATACATACGATCATGTCCATAAACAAATCCTCAAAAATTAAACAGTATGCAGATAGAGGCTAAGTAACTCTCTTGCCGCTTCAATATCGTCAAGATTTACCTTGGTATTTTTTGTATGCATAGAAATACAGGCAAGCGTTAAACCAATATTTTTGGAACCACAATCCTTTTCATTAATCAATATTGTTTCCATCGCGCCATATGTACTCACTTCTTTTTGACAGGAAATCTTATTCTCCGCTGCAATATTCATAAACTTTTTAACCAAATCTCTGTCCGATATACTGATCCCATCCGACACTTTAATTCCCACGCCTTCTCCCGCAAGTAAGCTGGAACTTTCGCTGACCGGTGAAAGATCAATCGAAATAATTTTATCCGGCATAAGACGGGAGACGGCAACTTTCGCTCCCCTCATACCAATTTCCTCCTGTGTTGAGAATACATAATAAACGTCATCCTGCGTCACTATATTTTCTTTTAATACAGAATACAAAATAAAACATCCCACCCTGTTATCCAGTGCCTTACCTGCAATATACTCCGCGTCAGCCTGGAAAAATGGCGCATATGTTCCAACATCTCCTGTGCTGACATCTGTCTCCCCGGTAATTTCTATATACAGATTCTCCGTATGTTTGCTGTCTTTTTTCTCAGGATGTTCTTCATATATTTTTCCCATCGCTCCGTTTTCAAAGCAAATAGTCTCGTTTATCAGACTGCTGTTTTTTATACTGCCAAGTGTTTTGAAACAATAGCGTTTTTTATTTTTATTGATTTGTCGTATGATCTGGATCCCTACCTCATCCAGATGTGCCAGTATCATAACCTTTCCGGAAGAGTCTCTGCCTTTTCTCTTACAGATCACATTATGCAGATTATCTACTTCCACTACACAGTCCAGATTTCGCATCTGCTCTACCAGTTTGCTGCTCGCTCTGTCCTCGTATCCGGATACAGCCTGCATATGACTCCATCTCTCTAATTCTCTGATCATGCATTCTCTGTCCATACCATCCCCGCAGTATCATTTACTCAGACTCCAGATAAAAATATTCGTTGCCAAGTATCATTTTTTGATAAAAATCCATCTTTCGCTCTGGTGTGCAAGTATTTTCCCATTCCTTCTGCCAAGACAATGGCTGTAAGATACCCGGATAATCAACGCGGCACCCGCCGCCACAAATATACCTGATCTCACAATGCTTACATAATGTAGAATTTTCTACTGATATGCACTCCTTCACAAGCAGCGCTTTCTCCATAATTTCATGCATGGAAAAGTCTCTGACATTCCAATCTGATTCCAACTCAAATATTCTGTTACACCAATAAACGTCTCCGTTTGAGGCCACCGTTATATTCCCAAATCCGCAGTTCCTTTTTTTATTATTTTCGAGATAATTTAAGACAAAAGTTTCCGCGTAAAAGCCTGGCATCAACTCCTCCACCATCGCTTTCAGCATCTTCTTATACTGTCTGTTTTCTTCCCGACTGATTTTTAATTCTCTTCCTTCCAGTAATTCTGCGCTTACCTTTATAAAAATATCAGGGAATTCTTCTTGCAGCTTATATGCAAACGTTTTAAATCCATCGATAAATTCATCAAGCCCTTCCATGAGAGGCGTCACTGCAACCGAAACCCGGCAGCCAGCTTTACAAAAGGCTTTTGCCGTAGACAACGCCTTCTCAAAACCGT
Organism: uncultured Lachnospiraceae bacterium; assembly: GCA_910587635.1. Lineage (GTDB taxonomy): Bacteria > Bacillota > Clostridia > Lachnospirales > Lachnospiraceae > VSOB01. The sequence goes on along the minus strand of CAJUNB010000018.1, from coordinate 83,322 downwards.
CAAAATTTCTGACTGCCATATAAGACTGCCTATCGTATCCGTCAATGCTGATCTGAATTTCATCGATAGAATCCTTTAAAACGGAAATATCATCTGAAATCCAGGAAATTCCATTGGATAGAACTGTCACCGATAAACCCAGCCCATGGGCGAATTGGATCACTTCCGCATAGCCGGGATATACCGTCACTTCCCCGCCGCTGAAAGTAACCGCTTCCCCGCCGCATTCCCGAAACTCCCGCAAAACTCGCTTCCATTCACAGACAGGAAGCTCTTCCATTTTAACACTTCCTGCATACATATAGCAATGTTTACAGCGTTCATTGCAGTTATTTGTCAGATAAATACACAGACTCTTTGTTTCTTTATCGATGATTCTCGGATGTTCGAAATCCTTTGCTTCAATCTGGGTAATTGTGCTGATAACAGCATCCTGATCAAATCTTTCCAAACATTGCTCAATATCACAGCCAGCCTGCAAGGCACGAAATACGGATAATTCTTCTTCCTCCAATACCAGCCACAGGCAGCCCTCCGTATAGATAACCAGATAGATATTTTCTACTTTTTTTACTGCTATTTCTTCCGGAAAGTAATACTTTTTGCCTAAGTCAATTTCTTTTTCCATCTGTAGGCTCCTTTATAAAGCAAAAGATGTCTAATATTAGACATCTTTTGCCTTCTCTTCTGATGATTAATTCTGATTCACATCGCATGATTTAAAACAATACATCATGCCGATGCGGGAGGAATCCTTCACCTTTTTCACGTTCCATTTAATCACGATCTTTTTCATTGTGCCACCTCCTGTTAAACTGATCGTTTTTATTATATCCTATTCCATACTAAATGTAAATTGTATCTTACTTTTGTTCTCCATCACCTTTTTACTTCTGTAATCCATGCCATCACATACTTTTTCTACCAGTTCTTTTTTTATCTTTTCTCCTATTTTCTCCCACTGTCTGTCATCAAACACGTCCAATATATTTGCTTTATTATAAAACCATGCATTATATAGTTGGTCATTCGATAATTTCAATGCTTTTTTCAGATTTTTTACAGCATCTTCCACATAATCGTCTTTTTGCGTTAGACATTGAGAAACTGCCAGATTGCTGTAATAATTGGGAGATCTATCATTTAGGTTTATTGCCATTTTAATATCTGTAATGGAATTTTCATAGTCTCCACACAGACCTTCAAAACACCCTTTTTCAAAATAAATATCCGCCTGCAAATTTTTCACTGTCAGATTTTCCTGCTTTCTGCGAAACTTCTGACACGCCTCTAATACTTTTCGCATCTCATCATGTATAATATTTCTCAAAAACTCCTTATATCTCTTATCTTCTTCTGGAATAGTCAACTGTTTTTCCCTCAGATCTGAATATACTTCTATGTATGTCTTAATCAGCATATCCATGACATATAAACGAACCTCTTTATTTATCTTCCCCCCTTCATGTAGCACTTGTCTACACTGCAGGATCGTCTCCGACCGATGTCTGCCCGCATAATTCAACTGCAGCATGTGCTGCCATAACATACTTTTATTGATTTTTTTGACCTTATCACTGGTTTTACTGATATTCCCGAGCTTTGTGATGCTGAAAACAGTCATCACCAGAGCCCATAAAGAAAAAATTGCAATTCCACCGGAAACGATTCCTAAATAGGTATCAAGTTCTGACACATACACATTCAATGTATTACTTGGACATTTTATAATATTCAGAATCACACTTCTGTAAAGCACTAAAACTACCACTACAAATATAACAAGGGCGATCACAATATATAGCACGATATTTGGCAAATATTTCTTCAGTTTCTTCCACATTATATTCTTCTCTTTCTGTTTTTTATTGCTAATTGATCGCTTATGTAAAACGCCATTCACACCAACTGTCTATATATCATCGAACAAATCACTTTTTCTAATACCAGAATCCAATACTTTACATTTTTCCCGAATCATCAAAATCCCTTTTTCTTCATCTACTTTTTCCTGGCAATGTTGAAATACATCTCCTTTGTAGCCAGAAAAATCCATAATAACATGAGCTGGAATTCCATTTCTTATCATTTGAATAATTGCATATTTCGCAACTGAACGAGCCTGATTATTTCCCATTACATTGTTCAATATCGCAAACATTTTTGTATTATCTAATTCTCGTTCTAAATCATTATAATCAAAAAACAATCTATCGCAAACATGAGAGCCCAGTATTGTCTCTCGTATTCCTATGTAATCTTTCATCTGTAAAGCTAATGTGTCTGGCAACGCTACCTTATAGCCATTAACAGTAATTTTATTTAGTCTATCATCATAATCTCCCTTTTTTAAGCTTTTAATCACATTATTCTTCAAACCATATATCAAAACTAATTTTGTCATAAGCGCTGATATATAATTTGTATAAATCCCCTTCTTTCTTTGTATTATATCTTCTATATTAATTGATTTTATTTTATTTTCACATTGTTGCAGTATCCTTCTTGCCATATCTTCATTAATTGGTTCTTCAAGTCTGGAATCCAATAATCCCAGTTCCTTTACTTTATTCTCATACCCCGCTTTAAACAGATTAAAGTTCTCATTACTTTGAAAATATATATTATTCCATCCATATTCCAAAGAAATAAATCTAAAAAAGTTGCCAAGAACAGTAAAATAAATATCCGTTGTCGATCTAAACTTTATATTCCCAATCTTCACATAATAAGCTACACTTTCCAACAGTCTTTCTAAAGGCATTGCACTCAATACGCTACTAAAGTTGATATCCCTTGCCTCCAGTATCACCGTCACATATTCGTGAAAAGCATATATCTTACTTTTATAAGTAATTGATGTAGCCTCCTGATTTTCCTTTTGCTGTTGCTTCATAAATGCTTCTATTACGTTTAAAAAATCCATTCTTTTTCTTCTTTCATTGTGTCAGTCTTCTTTATCCTATTTTTTCATTAATTATATATCAATTTGCAGCGAATTACAACAGAAAAATATATAGAACTTCCTTCATTTTTATAAAATCACAACTTTAGTCTATAAAATATTAAGCATTTTATCTATATTTCTAAACTGCCCCAACACCCGCATCGTCCTCTTGATATCAATTAAAAATGCAAACTTTACGCCGTTCTTTTTCAGCCCCCTATGTCCCTCCCGCAATGACATCAAATATCCACTTATTCCATTTGTGCTTGTCCCTCCGTAAAACATACTGACGATCATTTCCGGCACATAAGCAAGCTTTTCTTCCCTTCCACGCAATACGCGAATCATAAATTCATAGTCCGCCGAGCCCCTATAGGATGTATCAAACAGACCATATTTCTCATACACTTTTCTTTTCAGGTACAGAGTAGGATGCCCCGGCAGCCATCCTTGCATGATCTTCCCCTTTCCCATGTGCCAGTAGCGAATCACTTTCTCCCCATTCGCATACACAAGGTCAGCATGTGCACCAATACAGTCTTCGCCTCCGGCCTCAATGGCGTTTACCATATGGGAAACTACTGACCTGTGCGTTAAAACATCATTAAAGAACACGACAATATCTCCCGTGGACATCTGATACCCTTGGTTCATCGCATCATAAAGCCCCTTGTCTGATTCTGACTTCCAAAGCAGCCCTTCCCCAAGTTCTCTACTATATTTTTCTATCAAATCCTTTGTTCCATCCGTAGAGCCACCATCTTTTATAATGATCTCAATAGAGGGATAATCCTGCATCAAAATGGAGGTCATGGTTTTTTCTAAATTTGAGCTGCAATTATAGGTTGTTAGAATAAAAGATACTTTTTGCATGAATATTCAACTTTCATTTTCGTAAGATATATATTTGGTAATCCTCCTCCTTCAGTGACGCGTAAGGAGACTGATAAAGGAGTGCAAAAGACTCTGGTAAGCGTTCTGCATCTCTTATACAGGAATGTCCCATTGCAGAAATCAAGTATATCGGTTTTCCACCAGAATCAAATTCTGCTGCATATTTTATAAAATCATCATATTCCATCTGCATATTGTATCGGTCATCCCATGTTACAAAGGTATATCTGTCACCATTCGGAGCATATAAAAAATCTTTCTTCTCCAGATAAGGAAATACAGAGGAACACTCTGGCTGCGCATCTGTCATGATTACAGCATTGTCCTGTATATTTTCTTCAATAAAAGCCGCCGCACCTTTCCCATTTGAATATGGTTCACTGATATCTTCCATTATCGTATGATAATCATGAACCAAAGCCAGTATACAGACAATACTTAATAATAGCCCCACTATATACTGGTATCCCTTATGCAGAACACTGCCAAATGATGAATTTATCTTATTTTTATCCTCCCAGTTAATCCACATACCCCAGATAATTACCAGCACAAGCGCGATCAATCTGTGTTTTGAATACCGATATGCCATGGCATACATCCAAAACTGAAAAAGAAATGTACAGCTTATCGTAAAAAATGCGGTCCATTTTTCCGCACAGTTTTTCTTCTTTACAGCAAATATAATTAGCAAGAGCAATCCTGTAAATAAAAAGATATTCCCCTGGGTTGAGCCTCCTCCAATTACACTCTGTATACCCTTTACGGCAGTTATCCATATCTTTTTCATTACCGTAAATAAATCAGCAGAATCTATAACTAAAAGGCTGCTGCTCTGAATATTCATCATCTGGAAAGTCAGAAACGCGGCGCTGAATAATGGCAACAATAATGCTGTACACCACTTCCCCCCCCTTGACTTTACAATATCAACATATCTTTTCGAATCGATTCTGTGTATTCTCCATATCTCCAGCAAGCCTTCTATTCCAAAGCAGGCACTTAAGACAAATGCCGTCATAATCATAATCACATGGGTTTGTACTAACAATGCGATCAATGCCGTGTAAAGAAACGGCCGTTCCTTCCTTTCAGGAAAATATGTCGCCAATAAAAACAAGAACAGTGCAATCAAACAATAATTTCGGGCTACCACCGGATACCAATACATGCAAATCGGCGAAAATACAATAGCCAATTTTATATAAACAGGAAACTGCCCTTTATACAGCAATACTGTGACAGCCCCCACCATCACTACAAGAGAAATAATATTCAATGTAATATAGGGAAATCCTAATTTAGCAAAGGGACATACCATAAAATGCCACAAGCAGGGATGCCCTTCATAAGACATCCAAACAGGCAATTTCCAGACAGGCAGATCCCGGGCCAAAAGCCATACCTGCGCTTCATCCCGCCAAGGCTCATGAAAATAGATAAAAATAGCATTTATCATACTATATCCACAAATAAATAAAAAATTTATGTATTTTTTCATATTGCTCTCCTTCATACTCTACTCCGAATATACCGGAAGGCCACTTACATCATATATCTCTATTTCCGGCCCTATATACGCTCCGTTAGCTACCTTTACTGCATTCTCAATATGCTGTATGATAAGCCCTATTTCGCACCAGCTTCCTTCAATGCTGCGAGTCGGCACACCGAAAATATCCGGCACTTCCCCCTTAAAAGATGCTACAAAAGGACAACATTCCTTTAGCAGACGCGTCTGTCGGGAGTCTTTGTATCCGATATTATCAACTGCATATTTCATACCATCCATATACAAAAACAGTTCCCCACTCTCATCTCCCAACGCTGTAAAAAGTTTATTTCTTCTGTCGTACCCCCTGCCATCCCGAATGCCTCCCGGATCAAATCCAGTGTAAAAGTCAAAGACACTTTCCTCCCGCAAAATACCATTTCCCTCGCAAAATCTCTCCTGCAGCAGCCGAGTATCCTGCCCGCTTCTGACTGCCACCAGATATGTCAATATACTACCTGACAAAAAACAAATAGCAATGAGGCACAGCGCCATTCCTCCTGCACATTTTAAAATTTTAGTATGCTGTGAGAACACTGCATAAATCCCTGTTGACATGATTAGCAAAACAGAAAAATAAAATTCCAATCCCCATCTTGGAAATCCTCTGTTCAAAAAACACAATGCCAATAATTTGAATATTCCCAAAAATAAAATAAGATACTCTTTCGAATGTTTCTTTAACAAATATCCAATACCAATTAACAGCACCAAGATGCCCAAAATGCCCATATAATATTTAAGGTTCATTATATAACGCGCCATCAATTCTCCATAAGGTGTAAATCCATCACTGTCATATTCATACATATAAAAAATGCCGCCAATTGCATCCTTTATATCCCACAACATATTGGGGGCAATTAAAAACATCCCTGCTATATAACTAAAAAAGGCGATGCAACCCTCTTTGAAAATAACCTTAAATTCCTTCCTCGTGACGATTACCACAAGCGCTATGTAAAAGCATCCCACCGCTCCATGCCATTTTTCCATAGTCGCACAGGCTGTCGATAAGGACATAAAAACAATCCAAAAACAGGTTTTCCTTTCCATATACATAAGACTGCCCAGTAGAAGCAATGTCATGAAGAAAAATCCCGTACTGTCACCCGTTACCTGTTTTGCAAAACACACATACTCGGGAAAAAATGCTACCAACGCAGCTACAATTACTCCCAAATGTTTCTGTATATAATTACCGATCAGAAAAGCCGTCACAATCGTCAATGTACTGAACAGCGCAACAACTCCCCGATAGATAAAATAACACATAATGGTATTCTCATCTAGCTGTACGCCATTTATTGCCGCATATATCATCATAGCCACTGCTGCCAGCTTGGAAACTCCCTGATTGGGATATTTAAATACGCCATGATAGGGATACTTCGCCATTGCCATTCCAATTGTATCATTCAGCAGGTTATTCTCATCCGGCTGAAAAATACTGGTAATGCCCCAATTGATACCTCCAAAACGTAAAACAGCACCTGACAACAATATTATCGCCAGTAATATCACATCCCGTTTTTCTATCTGAAATGTATGTAGAAAACGATCAATGCAATCCGATATGCTCCAACCTCTCAACACCTGATATAGACGCGTATATTTTTTCAATAATAAAAGTACCATATACGCTAGTATACAGATACAAAAAAGATACCCTATTTTGCCCGCTGTTTCTTTTGAAGTAAAGAAACGGCCTATAGGGGAATTGCCAAAGAAATAAGCAAGTATAAAAACTAATATAAAATATAATACTATAATCTTTCGTTTCATAATAAGTCCTTTTTATTCATTTGTTAATACGCATCTACCATAATACTGCATCCATATAGAGCTCCTCCAGTCATTCGGGTTACCTCTTAAATCATCAAATTTTAATAACTCAGATTCTGGCAATCTATCTACATAAATATATTCCTCATCACTTTCTCTCATCAAACGATATCTTTCATCACAATACCACGCATATTTAGGGGCACCGCCTGTCATTAATTCATTCATTGCAGACATGCCTACAGAATTTCCGTCTTTTCCATTACCTGTTATTCCAAGTATAATACATAAAATAAATATAAAGAAACTATTAAAAGCAACGTTTCTCTTATTAACAGCAATCCCTTTTCTCTGGATTATCCATACAGTTAAATATATAATATTTACTGCTGTCAATAGCATATAGGAAACCCATATGACATTTTCAATTCTACCTTCTCCAAAATTTCCCATAGCATAATATGGTACGCATAGCATTCCTCCCAATAAAGCTAAAGATATTATGGCGATTAATCCAGGATGAATTATTGTATACTTAGTTTTTTCACTTTCGGCTATTTTAAATCCAATTATTAAAAGCAACAAAACATAACATATATACTGTATATTGGTCCATTCCTTCATGTTACCCCATAATTTTCCTGCACTCTCAAAAATAGTTGCTAATATAGATGAATTTTCATACGCCGATTGTCTAATTGCTGTCCCTGGTGCCCAATACATAATTATAAATCCCGTAAGGGCTGACAAAAACGGGATCAATACTCCAAATTTCTTATTCCAACATAATACTATGTTAGCCAGTAATAAAATCATAAGGTTTTAAAATGAAGTCACATGATTTCCTCCTGAAATAATAAAAGACAAAAATGTCATAACTAATATTATGCCTTTCTTTTTTAAGGCAACTGAATAATAATATTCTATAATAAAGGCACTGTTTAAAAATGCTAAAAATATAAATGGCATATAATTCATCATGCCATTATACCAATATAACCCCTCCCCCCCCGGAACCGGAAGCCCCTGTAAAATAACTGCTGTTAAAAAGACACCCGCTCTCCATGAACCAGACAAATTATCCATAAAATTCTTTTTTATTATTTTGGTTGTTATATACAAAGTGGTATATATAAAGATAATCAAACCAAATGTTCCAAAACAATAATAATGCTCACCTATGATTCCCGGTTGCAAAGCCAAAATAAACGCCGAAGTATATAAACCCTGCCAACTGAAGTAGAACTCTTTATCTGTCTCCCAAGCTGCCTTTATAAATCTATCAAACTATAATTTCCTGCCTTTATCACCTCATGCGTAATAAGTGAATAATTATAATTGTCTACACAGGGTCTGCTATAGATACTGACTATAAGTATTGGAATACACATAAGTAAAACCACTATTGGAGCTATTTTCGTAATATATTGAGAAAAGTAATCTGTTCTTGCAATATAACAAAATATAATACCAGCCAATACAGCTAATAAAAAACTTAAATATACAATAACCTCTCCCGAAATCATTTCATTATAAGAATATGAAATTACAAGCCCTTTATCACATTCTTTTTCATTAATATATAATGTTTTGCTCCACGATAATACACTTGCTTTGTCTTGCACAACCAGGCCCGGGGCTTCTATCTCCCCTCCCAATCATCCATAAAAATTTTTATATAATAAGGTCCTGCATCCATTGCTTTTTTAATGGGTATCGTTATCCATTCATTTTCGACAACATCTTCAAGAGAATATTCTATTTCTCGTAAAACAATATTATTTCGGCCGAACAAAATATGCAGATTAGATTTCCTAGATTCTTTATTTAAATTTGATAAAATAATTTTTATATTATTCAAGTAAACTCTTTTATATTTATTCCCATCAGTTTCAATTTGTTCTATTTCCTGTTCTACAACTGTTCCTACTGCTAAGTTTGTATATTCTATCGAAGAAAGTTCTTGTGGCTCTAATGTATTCAATGTTCCCGTTTTCAGCAACCTACTCATTCCTCGGATGCTTAATATAAATATTAGTCCCGTAAAAAGTAATAGTACTATATACACTTTTCCTTTAATTTTCTGACTCATTTTTTAATCCTATTCTTTTAGCTTGTTTAATTCATAAAATTACTTCAATTCTATTAAAATATGTTCTCCATCACTTTTAATTGTATGATACATCGTGTCCATAACAATTGGTAACTCTAACTGTTTATAATCCTCTTCCCATACCCATTCAGGCTTCATATTCTTTATTCCAAAATAATTATAAAAATATCTCCCATCCCAAGTCATCTCTTCTTCAAATGTAGTAGCAACTAATTTATTCAATATTTTGAAACCATCTAACATATTATTAATAATAGGAGAATATCCTATATTTCCACTTAATTAAATTCTTTTAACAGTATTATTGCTTCTCATAATTTCAAGATCATTCAAATCATCAATCACTAGATAAATTCTAAAATCTGTATATCTTTTTGTTTTGATAGAGCATTCCCATAAGTGAAAGAAAACGCGAAAAAGCACCAGCATAATCCTAAACAAATCAGCTTCACAAAATAATCTCTACAAGTATTCACAGCGGTAACTGCCAATAATGCAATCATTACGCCAAACCCATACATTCCCCTAGGCTCAAAAAGGGGATACTGTAACACCGGATATAAGCCAAATGCTAAAACCAGTCCACCTATAACAGAACATATAAGTATTAAAAACGTTATTATCTTATTTCTATTCGAATCTCTTACCCCAATATAAACATAATGCAAAATAATTAAAGCAATTAAAATCTTCCATTCCATCCAGAAATCATACCAAACATTACTATAATATTGATATGAATTACTAAAACTCCCCCCCCAAAAATATTGTATAGGCCATATAGAAGTACCCACATATCCTTCTACCGAACGCATTAAAAATACTTTAAAAAACATATTTGCTCTTTTTTAACAAAAATAGAAATAACCATGCTACTTGCCAAAGCTAACATAACAATTGTTAAAAATTGAGTTAATGGTGAGATATCCGTCAGATAGTAAGTCATTCCATGGAGAAAAACTGAAAGAATATTTGAAATATATCTACTGTAATTATCCCAAAGCCTCGATCCTTCTTCAATTCTGAGAAGATCATCATAATACTTGAAATCAGCTCTTATAATTGCACTCATTGCAACTGTATATATTATACATAAATAAATAATGTATTTTTTTAGATACGCATATTCTAAAACAACTTTTTTTGCATTTAAAATTTCCTCTTTTCCCATTTCCTTACAATTATTGTTGTCTTTCTCGCTCTGATCTTCCCTCCCCTTCCATAATTTTATTATTACAGTATTTATTCGTTTCTTAATAAAAAACACCCATCCCTTCTGTTACTATAATAACCTTAACTCATTATCTATGACTTTTCCCAAGTTTCATTAAATATTTTTTCTAGTTTTAAATATACTGCATAATAGACTCTGTTGTAAGTTTGATATGCCCAAAACACTATCCTATATTACTTGAATATATTTTCCTCCATGACAATACCATCATTTCTAATAAACGCATCTTTATATTCATTTTTCATTCTAAATCCATCTTTCAGGCTACTGCCACGCATTTCAATAAGAAATAATTCCGCCTCATACGGAGAAGATGGAAAATCGTAATATCCCGCTTGGTCTCCTTCTATCGGTACATAAAATTGTTCTGTGCCCAAATGAACTTCCCGACATTCCATTACTTCATAATCGCTTTCTATTATTTTATCATCAAAACGCTCGGCCAGTTTCCCAATCGCAAAACAAGGTAGCAAAAGCAAAAAAGTGCCTCCAAATCGTAATCCAGGCGCCCCACAAAGCCAAAACAACACAATCGCCATCATGACTATCACAATTTCCAAATAATCCAATACCTTCTGTTTGAACGCTTTTATAATTCCAATACTAAAAGAAATTACTGCCAGAAAAGGGAAAGCATACACTTCCAACAGTTGCAGTCTGTTCAATTCTTCTTTCCAAATAGGGAACCACTCCGAGAATGGTGCACTATACCGGGCGACATCCTTTAGTCCATTCCCCCATACCTTTATTTCATTTCTGTCATACACCAATGTATATGCTGGCATTTTCCAGTCGAGATGAAAAAGATCTAATTCAGGATACGGATAAATTAGGTAGCCTGAAATGATTACATTTCTCACCAAAAAAGGAAGTATCATAATAACTCCATAAATCATATAAACGCCAATTTCATTCCATTTCTTTTCCCGAATAAGTCTCGCGGCAGGTACTAAAGCTAAAAGTACAATCATAGCAGCAGATAACTTTATGGAAACTGCAAACACACACATCAGGCATAAATCAATATAATATTTGTAATCTATCTTATTCCCTTCAAGCCTTGTAATCCATTTGGTCAAGATATACAATATCATTCCCTGTGCAAACAAGTCTGAATATGGAGAACTGATCATATCCTTTTGTGAAGCTATATAATAAACTAACGCTACTCTGAAAAAATCAGATGTATGAAACCTATGTGTACGCAAAACTTTTAGGGAGCATACTGCATAAGTCATAAACAGTAGACAAATAAATCCGTTTATACCATGTAGTGATCTCCCTCCCCTCAAAAAAAACGAAAAGCTGAACAACGCCTGCAAAGAGAAAATAGAATTATTATAAGCTAATCTGCTATGCAGATTTCCCAGACCAGGTACAACGCCATATTCTTCTATCCACCTGATGGCCTGCGCATGATATAAATAAGTATCGTATTGCTCTATGGGATCACTTGCATATTTTAGAAATACCAGTCCTAAGAGTATCGTTACGATCAGTATATAACAAAAAGACCTTTTATGTCCTTTCCATAACTTTACTATAGAAAAAATATCTCTCCAAAATAAGCAAATAAAAATAGCATCCAGAATGATAAGAAAGATATTCGCCAGTAACCCAACTTTATGAAAAAGGCTGAAAAATTCTGCATAAACAGTCAAAAGACAAATTCCAAATACAAAATATACATCCGCTTCCTCTTGAAAATATCCATTTATTTTTTTTAAAATCTGCAATCCTGCAAATCCAAGCAAAAATGCAGAAAATACGATGTATATCCATACAAACACGTCTATGAGCATCCTATTTTTCCTCTTTTCATTCTGTCCATTTCGTTCTAAATATATAAAGCATACCATTATTAAGCATTTATAACAACTAAAACCATATAAGTGTTACTATTATGCAATATCTAGCTTTAAAACAAATACTGCAAAATTCACTGTACTTTCTTCTAGTATAATATAAACACTTACATTTTCAGTTTAAGTATTGCATAATTGCTGTCTTCTTCAAAATTCCAGACGCACTCATACCTGCTTTTCCCATAGGTGATATACTCTCCCTCACCGATTTCTCTATCTATTGCTATAATACATTCAGGGTACCAAATAACATCATTATTCTCTAATACTACAGGATGTATTTCTGTATTTTCATCCTTTAAAGCCACCCACAGAGGATATTCATACGTATCTCCGCCTAATAATAAACCTATCTCTGCCACTTCTGCTAAAGATATTTCGTTTATAATCTCTTTATAAGCTTCTGTATAATAATTTCTATGTACAAAATATAAGTTAAAACGTTCTTCTCCATTCCATACAGGCTTTGCATAATCTTTTGCCTGTTTCTTCACCGAACCATAAGTATCTGGAAGTAAAGATAATAAAATCAAAACAATTAAGCTTATCTCTATACACCTGTTTTTACTGAGCTTACTTATGATAAAACCAATAAAAAGAGAAAAAAAGGAAAGTGCAGGAAGTAGCAGCCGATTCCCCCACGGCTGCCAGCGGATACAAATAAACATTGCTATTCCTGAACATAAAGCAACATATATATAAGTTTTTTCAATGATATTCGCATTTTCTCTTCTCTTTCTCCATCCAATGAGCAGCCTAACAATTTCACATATTACAGCCAAGCACAAAATTATCATAAATCCTTTAGCTCCGGCCAAATCATGATGATAACTTTTCGTACAACTTCTTCCCTCTGCAAAGCCTGGATATGCAGATATTTCCGGATCCTCAATATCAACTTTCATCATGTCTGCCAACTTCATCGTACCGCCCCAGACAGGATCAGGTTCTTTGGTTCCAGCCATTTCCAATGTCAGATTTTTACATGCATTTAAAAACAAAAATTTTGGATTGGCAGTTTTTACTAATAAATTTCCCGCCATTTGTTCATAAGCAAATATATTTCCCGTGCTTTTATAATTCCTTATGAATCCCGGAAGCGCGAGTATTATAATAATCCCTGCTGCCAACAAAGTACAGCGAATTATAGCGCTCCATTTTTCTTTTTTAAACAGACAAACTATAAATAACCATACTAGCAATAGCGGCATCATAAAACAGACACTGCTCTTTGTCAACCATCCAAATCCAACACTACATGCACAAAATACGACATTTATTATATTCTTTCCATGTAATAATGGAAGAGAAGATTGTCCAAGTGCCAAGATAAAATATGCAAATATGACAATCCACATCGTTGCTATCAGATCAGTCTGCGTAGTAACGCTTTCTGCTATTGCGAGTGGACACATCATGAACAATAAGGCTGAAAATAACCCTATGCTTCGCCCCACTTCTAATTTACGCATAATTTTATAAATCATCACCGCCGTAAATATATACCCACACCACTGTACGATATTAACAAATTGATCATTTCTGAAAAGCAAACATATGTGCAAGATAAAATATTCTGTAAAAGATGAATAATATAACTGTCTTGGAATATTGGTAGGGTAATATTCTACGGAAGTATTCTGAATCCAGTTTGCCACTCTTGCCAAATGATATGTCATTGAATCCCAGTTATTTGGAACAATCGTATATGCCAGATAAAACATCCCTGCCGCCAGTACAAAAAACGCACTTATTAATATAAACTCTAACCATTGCCCTCCCCTCGTAATTTCAGAAATATATTTCCTAATCTGTCCTGAAGTAGTTTTTACAACTATTCCAAATCTTTTCAAGCTACTTATCAGACTGCCCAGACATATGATACCTATCACAGCCCATATTATCCTGATATTATTCGATGTAAGTGCGTGAAGGCCACTTAACGTTTCTGTCAAAAGCCAAATAACAGTTGAAAAAACAATTATGAACTTAGGTAACAATGTTTCTCTATTATTGACATGATACAAAATAATGCCCCCTCTAACCTATTTTTATCATTTTAATCTACACTATACTAAATCTTTATATGCCTTTCTAACCGCTTTCCCATTCCCTATTTCATAAATCACATCACAATTCCTGATCGTCGTAAGCCTGTGTGCTATGATAATTAACGTTTTATGCCCCTGCAAAGCCTCAATTGACTCCATCACCGCCGTTTCCGTCTCTGTATCCAATGCAGACGTAGCTTCATCTAAAATTAAAATATCAGGATTACAATAAAGCGCCCTGGCAATGGCAAACCGCTGTCTCTGTCCACCCGAAAAACGTATTCCCCGTTCCCCGATTTTAGTATCAAGCCCATTAGCACTGTTTTCTATTGTATCTTTTAATTGCGCCTGCTCCAAGGCCGTCCATACCATATCATCATCTATTTCTGAATCCTCAATCCCAAAAGCCACATTTCTTCTGACCGTATCATCCAATAAATTTACAGTTTGGGGAACAAATCCCACTATTCTACTTCTTTCCTTTGGAATATCTTTAATATCTACTCCGTCAATCAACACCCGCCCCTTTTGTGGAGGCAACAGTCCAAGTATAATATCTGCCAGAGTTGTTTTTCCCGCACCAGATTTGCCTACAAATGCAATAGATTGTCCTTTCTTGATTTCCATGGAAATCCCCTCTAATACTGTTTCTTCAGCATTCGGATATTTCCATGTAATCTCCGCTATCGTCATTTTTTTCTCAAAACCACTAATCTTTTCTATTCTTTTCTTATCATTTAACTTTGAAATAAGATTAGAATCACTTTCCCTTACTTCCTGAAAATTTTCATATGTTTCATTGATTCCGGGAATGCAGAACATAAATTGGTTAAAATAACTGGAAATCCTTCCAAGAGACGGTAAAATACGAAATGCCGCAACTGCAAAAGCAGCAAGCTGTGGCACAAGAGTAGATGCGTTCTCCGTATTAATAGCTTTTACGCAAACAGCAATAATCAGACCTGCCACACACACACCCTCAATCAAATAGGCAGGGCTCTCTGTACCAACAGTCTGCCCGATTATCCCTTTCTGTTGTTCGATGTATTCTTTCCGATAAGAATTAATAAAATATTTCTGTCTTTGCATCACGAGAACTTCTTTTATACTCTGGAATGTATGCAACAATGTTTTATTTACCAAAGCCGAATACACATAGTTTATTTCTCCACACTTTCTAATCCACTTTTGAAATCCAAAAACAATTATCAACAAACATAAAAACGCAAGCACACACACGCACATGGCCATAATAATATCTGATACCATAATATACAAACAAATAAAAGCAATTGTCAATGCCTCTGCGAAAAGCCGAAAACAATGATACAATGCGTTATACGTATTGACTATACTTCCTTGCATCCCTCTTAAAAGCTCTCCTGTACTGGCCTTTAAAAAAAAAACATATCCCCTTTTCATGTAAGCATCCATCATTTCTATGGAAAGTTCTCTTTGTACTTTACAGGAGTATTTCACTCTAACCCATGACAATAACAATAGAAATAAATTTTTAAAAAGATAAATCAGTATAACTGCAATTCCTATTGCCCAGATCAAAGCAGCATCAGAATCCAGCCCCAAATAATTAATGATTGGCTCTGCTATCACATTTTTCCTCAATTCCTCCGGCGCTATCATCACCTGTACTAATGGTAAAATAATGGTGACCCCCATCGTTTCGAATATGGCCCCCAGTATCGTTAATAATACAACAACAACTCCCCATCGTTTCAGAGAAGTTGTTAGGATAAAATTATACTTATTCCATACATCTTTTACGCTTTTTAATCTGTTCATTCTATAAATCCTACCCGTCAAATCAGAATTTTATCTCTTTGAGATAATCCATGATTTGCCTTTCTATACAGCCTTTTATATCATTCTTCGTCCAATAATCATAATATAACTCAATCGTTTTTTCTAACGCTTCCTCAATCGACCATATTGGTTTCCATCCAAAACACGTTTTGATTTTAGAACAGTCAAGTTTTAAGAAATTTGCTTCATGGGGCCCGTCATCAAACTTATTGATCCACTGAATCCTTTTTTCAGTTTTCTTATACCATATTTCACAAAATAAATCTGCCAGTTGCCCCGTTGTAATGCAATCTTTTTCATCCGGTCCTATATTATAACTTCCAGACAGTTCGCTTTTCTCATATTGCATCTTAGCCACCAAAAGATATACCATAATGGGCTCCAGAACATGCTGAAATGGTCTGACAGAATAGGGGTTTCTGATTGTGATATCCTTATTATCCATTGCTGCACGCACACAGTCTGGAATAATTCTATCTGCCGCGAAATCTCCTCCTCCAATCACATTACCGGCTCTCATGGTAGAAATTACAACGTTTCTATCTTCAAAAAATGAATTTCTATAACTCTCTGTAACCAATTCGGAACAGGATTTTGAGTTGGAATATGGGTCATACCCATTTAACTCTTCATTCTCACGGTATCCCCATTCCCATTCTTTATTTTTATATACCTTATCCGTCGTTACATTCACAAACGATCGTACTGTATCTGTCAAACGGATGCACTCCAATACGTTTACCGTACCCATCACATTTACACCATAGGTATAGACGGGAGCTTTATAAGATTCTCTCACGATCGGCTGGGCAGCCATATGAATCACGATTTCTGGCTTATACTCATAAAATACTTTTTTAAGAGATTCCAAATCTCGTATATCTCCCGTAACAGAAGTTATAGAATTTTGAAGGCCCAACAAACTAAATAAGCTCGGCGTCGTAGGAGACTCCAATGCATATCCTGTTACTTCTGCCCCTGCCTGCAAAAGTACGCTGCATAGCCAAGCCCCTTTGAATCCGGTATGTCCAGTTATTAAAATCTTTTTATTTTTATAAAAATCCAGCATCTTTTTATCCCTATAATACAACTACTTGCAAAATACAATTTAAAATTAAATCAATTCATAGATTGCTTTTACCATCTCATCTACCATCTCATCCGTCATTCCCGGGTAAACTCCTATCCAAAATGTATCCTTCATAATTCTATCTGTATTTTCCAACCCCCCTGCAACTCTATATCCCTGACCAATTTTCCGCATTTCATCAAAGCATGGATGCTTCGTCAGATTACCTGCAAACAGCATCCTCGTTTGAATTCCTTTGCCTTCAAGGCCCTGTACCAGCTGATTCCTGTCCACACCTTCTTTACAAGTAATCATGAAGCCAAACCAACTTGGTTTTGAACTTTCGCATGCAATCGGCAATATCAACTTATCCTGCAAGTCTGACAATCCGTTATAAAGCCTGCTAAAATTATATCTCCTTCGTTCTACAAAGCCAGGAAATTTCTCCAGCTGCGCACAACCGATTGCTGCCTGCATATCTGTTGCCTTTAGGTTATAACCAAAATGCGAATATACATATTTATGATCATATCCTAACGGCAGCTCTCCATACTGCCTGTCAAACCGGTGTCCACACATATTATCATGCCCCGAAGAACATATGCAGTCTCTTCCCCAGTCTCTAAAAGAACGAATAATTTTGTTTAATAAAGGATTATCTGTATAAACTGCGCCTCCTTCTCCCATTGTCATGTGATGTGGCGGATAAAAGCTAGAGGTTCCGATATCCCCTACTGTTCCAGTTAGGCACCATTTCCCGCCTAATTCATATTGAGAGCCAAGCGCATCACAATTATCTTCAATCAGCCATAAATTATGTTTTTCACAGAATTCTTTTACTTGTTTCAAATCAAAAGGATTTCCCAATGTGTGTGCAATCATAACTGCCTTCGTCTTATTCGATACTGCCCCTTCCAACTTGTCCACATCTATGTTATACTGTGGAATTGTAACATCTATAAATACAGGGATTGCCCCATACTGAATGACCGGCGCTACTGTTGTTGGAAATCCTGCTGCTACCGTAATGATTTCGTCCCCCCGCTTTACTTTTCTCTCTCCCAATAAAGGGGAGGTCAATGCCATAAAAGCAAGAAGATTTGCAGAAGAACCCGAATTTACTAAAGAACAATATTTAATTCCCAGATACTCTGACAGCCCCTTTTCAAATTTCTCGGTATATCGCCCGGAAGTAAGCCAAAATTCCAAAGAACTGTCTACCAGGTTTACCATTTCCTCACTGTCATATACCCTGGATGCATAGGGGATCCGATCTCCATCTTCCCATTTCTTTTTATTATGATATTTTTTACAGTATTCTCTTACCTGCTGTAATATAACTTTTCTTGCTTCCTGTTCCGGCATATTTTCGAACATTTATTTCTTCCTTACCCTAAACTAAATAATTCATGTTTGCTTACTTTCAATGAGTAATTTCTCAATCCCAGATCTTCCATGGTGCTTTCCCTGATTCCCACAATTCTTCCAAATATACCTTATCCCGCAATGTATCCATAGGGGACCAGAAACCACCATGCCTGTATGCAGTCATTTCACCATCTTTGGCTACTGCCTCCAAGGGACTAGCCTCCAGCATCTCACTCCCATCCCCCAAATACTCAAATATCCTACGGTTCATTACCATAAATCCTGCATTCACCCATGCCTGATCCACTCTGGCTTTTTCCTTAAATCCCTGCACCTGATTTGTTTCTTTATCAATTTTAATGGCACCAAATCTACCCATGGGTTGCGTCGTCGTAATCGTAACAATCTTATTATTTTGATGGTGAAACTTTATTAATTCCTGTATATTTGCATCAGCTACACCATCTCCATAAGTCAACATAAACTCGTCTTCTTCAATATAATCTTTTATTTTTAAGATACGCCCGGCAGTTAAAGTATCCAAACCCGTATTCACAAGCGTCACCTTCCACGGTTCTGTACGATTTTCATGAATGATAACTTTCTTATCTTTTAATAGGAATGTACTGTCAGACTGATGTGTATAATAATGGATAAAATACTCTTTTATCATCTGTCCTTTATAGCCGCAGCATATAATAAATTCATGGAAACCATAAAATGAATAAATTTTCATAATATGCCAGAGTATCGGCCTACCACCGATCTCAATCATGGGTTTAGGCTTCAGAACGGATTCTTCACTAATTCGAGTTCCTTTCCCTCCTGCCAGAATTACTACTTTCATACTTTATCCTCAATCAGTTCTTCCTGCCTTTAACCAAGGTGCAATACCTGCATTCCACAGATTTTCTGCTGCAACTAAATCTCTTTTTGTCTCTATTGCAGCCCAATATCCTTTATGTTTGTAGGTTGCTAATTCTTGCTTCTCTGAAAGCTTAATAAATAATTGCTTTTCTAAATCATAATTACCCTGTAAGTAAAAAAACACTTCTTTTTGAAAAACCATACAATTAGCGTTAATCCATGACACATCATTCACCATTTTGTTTAATTGATCATAATGTAGTTGCCTGTCTTCTCCTATTGGCATTAGCTGATTTCTCCCCGTTGGTTTTGCCATCGCCAATGTAGCTATTTTCTCATTTAAATTGTGTACATTTATCATATCGCCAATATCTATATCATTCAAGCAATCTCCATAGGTGACTATAAAACTTTCCTCTTCTATATACCGTTGTATTTGACTTACCCTTTGTCCTGTAGTTGCATATAAGCCAGTATCTACCACTGTAACTTTCCAATCTTCCGTTTTCTCTCTCTGTACCTTTATTGTATTATCTTGCAGGTCTACTGTAATGTCTGATTGGTAAATATAAAAATCCATAAAGTATTCTTTTATCATATCTACCCGGTATCCACCACAAATAATAAATTCATTTAAATTATATTCAGAAAAATGCTTCATAATATGCCACAATAAAGGCTTCCCGCCAATGTCTATCATTGGCTTAGGGATTCCTTCTCTTTCACTGCTTATAGCACTTTGCATACCACCTGCCAGTATTACAACCTTCATCTTTCAATCCTTATAAATAAACTTTACTTACACTGTGCCATCCAAATTCGAGTCGTATAGGGAACTGTAATATGATCTTCATCTCTTGATTGTATTAAAAATTTTATTTTCTCTATTATTTCTTCGAATTTATCTTCGGCTTGTCTTTGAACTGTCCCATGAGAGCGCCAACCCTCTATAAAGTCTTCTGCTGAGATACGATGAACTACAGCACCTTCAACATAAACCACTTTACCAAACAGACCGCTTCTATTAATGATATC
Organism: uncultured Lachnospiraceae bacterium; assembly: GCA_910587635.1. GTDB lineage: Bacteria > Bacillota > Clostridia > Lachnospirales > Lachnospiraceae > VSOB01. The sequence goes on along the minus strand of CAJUNB010000018.1, from coordinate 62,721 downwards.
TGTCTGATCTTCCCTTCGGGTTCCGTAATTATACCCTTTGATACTTGTTTTTAGAATATCCTCAATCTGTTTTTGCAGGAGATCATTCAGGTCTCTGTGATTCCACATACATGCAAACCATCCCCCCTGCTTTAACAGCCTTCTGCTTTCTTTCAAAGCTTCCTGCCTGTCACAAACATTAAAGGAAGAACCAAATGTTACCATATCAAACTTCCCGGTCTCCATCCCTGTATGCTCGCCCACACCTTCAAACCATTGTACATTTGGAAAATCTTTCGTTTTTCTGATACCATTACTGCGCATGTTATCATTTGGCTCCACTGCAAATACATTCAGTCCGTATTCCGCTAATTTCACAGTAAGATGGGCTGCACCGGCTCCTACGTCACACACCTTATCACCCTTTTTTACACCTGCTATCTGGAGCATCTGATCGATTGCTTCTTGCGCATAATCTGGCCTCTTTAAATATGCCTCTGCCAATTTCGTATAATCCCACTTTGTTTTCATATTTGTCCTCCTTCATAAAAACCGCTTAGTATATAATTAATAGCAGCATTTATAAGAAGGCACTTTCATCTATCTAAGAAGCTGTATTGTCCACGCCCTCGATTTATAAGGCACTGCTATTTCATTATGATCTTTTAACAATATCTCTATATTATTTATTATTCTCTTAAATCCTTCTTCTCCCGCCTGAACTTGTATATCATTAACTGAACGCCATATATTCATGTACCGTTCCTTTGTCATGATCTCTTCGTGATCACATTCCATAAAAATCAGAGGACGTTTATACCCCCCCCGATTTTTCCATGCATCTGCTCTGTTGTAATCGTTTTTCCGGAAGACACTCTTTTCATATTAGGTACCTCTTTATAAACGACATCTTCAATTTGCAAATGTAGTTCACTTGACTCTATATTTCTTGGATTCCAAATGGCCGTAAAAAAACCCCCCGGTTTTAATATTCTTTCAAATTCTGATATAGCCTTGGGAGCATCCGTCCAATGAAAAGATGAACCCATAAGCACCCAATCAACACAATTATCCGGCAAATTCGTTTCTTCGGCAGAGCCTTTAAGCCATTCAAATGCTTTTTCTTCTTCGAATAACTTTATTCCTTCACTTCTCATAGCATCGTTTGGCTCTACTGCATATCCAGTAACTCCTATCTGTGCCAGATTCTCTGTCAATTTCCCTGTACCAGCTCCTACATCTGCAGCTACTATACTATCCAAATGGAGCGCCGACATAATATGATCCCGTACATACTCCAATAAGTCCAATGAATACCCCGGCCTATCAACATAAAATTTGGCCAACTTTGTAAAATCACCATGTTTCATAATATTTTCTCCTTATTCTGCCAATTGCTTTTCAACTACCCCTAAATCATCACAATTATCAATTTCATACCAACCGCGGTTAATATGTACTGCTTTCAACTTGTTTCCCTCATCTATAAGCCCTTGTAATAAATCAGTCATATACATTTTCTGATAGGTTCTCGTTGTCCGCCAAAGTTTTTTACCAACTGATGAGCGAAGCTTCGCTTCTTCTGCAATATTCAGCACTTTGGTAATGCCATCTTTCTGAAATCTCATCAAACCAATATACTGTGACTGTACCCTTGACAAATCATTTGTTTTCTGTCCGATTTCCACTAAATTATCCAATTCATCATATATTAGAGATTCTGCATCACTCAAGGGATTTTCACACCTATCAGACCAATAATCATACCATCCATCATCTACGATAACAGACAATTGTTCCTTTGACAACAAAATCTTTTGAAACACATCTGCATTATAGATAATATCCCCATAGGAAACAATAATATCCTCATCCGATTTCATTACATCAGATGCACACATAAGTGAACATACCATATTTGTCTTATCAAATTCTTCATTATAAATAAAATGAATTTCTCTTCCTTTAAAATGTTCTTCTAAAACAGCTCCACAATATCCAGTTACAATATAAATATCTTCATCGTTTATTCCACAGCTATTCATTGATGCAATCTGACGGTCTATGATACTTTTTCCCTTGACTTCGACCATACATTTTGGGCATTTATCAGTAAGGGGCCTGAGCCTTGTCCCCTGACCAGCAGCTAATATTATTATTTTCATTTAACTTCCTCCTATCTAAATAAATTCTTAATTATCCTCATATCACGTTCTTTAAAATAGGCTTCTCTTTCCGGATGCCACATAATTGCTTCTATTGGCATATTTGTATGTCTAATCCATTCCACTACCTCATCTTTTGCATATGCTATTATTTGCAAAGGCGCTTTTATATCTTCTCGTAAACACCCCTGATTATGAAAGCTGTTTGTTTGAAATTGTTTGTCTCCATACTCATTCGTCAGTTCATGGCGAATTGCCACATGCCCTGATATCTGCGATAACTTACACCCAAAATAATGTAATATCGATTGCATTCCTCTACAAAACCCAAATAAAGGAATCTCTTCTTTAATAGCCTTTTGGATTAAAACTTCGTCCGTATAATCCCTTTCGGGAGCATTGCCTCCATAGATTTCCAGGCTATTTCCTCCTGTCAATATAATCCCTGACGGATGCAGCTCATCAACATACTGACCTATATCTTTTATTACATTTGAAACCGGTATCGGTACATAACCACATGCATCAATAAATTTAAAAATGTTCTGGTCTGCACAATCTCTACGCTCTCTATAGCTTTCTACGATTTCTACCCGTTGTGTATATAATACTCTTTTCATTTCAATATATTTACCCTTCTATTACAAGCATCTAGTTGTACCATTTTGGCCTGCTTTATCTTCTCATATAGTTTCTCTCCCACACCTATAGCTGCCGGAATCTGCAATTCATTAGCGCGTATTGCCATATGCGAATTTGCTCCCCCATATTTTGTAATAAAGCCCGCAATACAATATGAGAAAATCCAATCATATCCTGGATCTGCACTTTCTATCAATACTATCTTATCTGCCAAATTACGTTGTTGATTCTTTAATTCTATCAAATAAACCTCACCCGTTGCCTGCTTTAAAGTAACATAATTTGGTTGAGTATCCATTGCATGAAAGCAATAGATATCATCCGCATTACAGATGACTGGAGGTAAAATAATACTCTTTGTTATTTGATATTTTTCTTTTCCTCTGTGAATAGAATTTATTAAAACATCTCTAGGATCCATGCTGGAAGCATATAATTGCGAAATTATCTTGATATCAGCATATGCACAATCTTCTATTGATATATTGTACTCTTTCCCCAACTCTCCGAATAAACGAATTGCCTCACTTAAACTCTTAGTAAAAACAAATTTGGCATACTCCCTGCCTTCGATTGCAGTCTTTATAAAATCAAAAAATTCTAATATATCATCAGCCATTCCGTGACTTTTTAATAGTTCTTTCAATTTTTTCATCTGTTCCAAAGAGAGTTTAAATAATGCGTTATTTTTCTGCTCTGTGATAAATCCTCCTGCCCCCTCTTTCTCACTCTTATTCCAGTCAAAATAAATCTCTTTGCCCTCATCATAACGCTTAGAACAGATATCATATGTCCCTGGCCTTAGATGACCATATTTTGTAATAAATGCATCTATAGTCATCTCTTCTTTATCTCTTTTCATCGTAGAGCTAATCGTATTTAGCTCTCCCATAAAGTCTTGATACTCTTTTCCGGATAAAACCTGTAAATTTACTAACGATTTTAAAAGCTGTACCGCAATAAATCCTGCCCTTGCTAACCCCGCAAATGGTAATGTCCCATATCTCTTGCAATCTTCTAACAGCCAATATATTTTTGATACATTATCTAAATCACTATTTATAAATTTTTCATATCGTTTTTCAAGTGTATGAATCTTTCTATAGTCTTTCCGCCAAAGCCCTTCCTTATTATCTATAATGGTATTCGTCATATCACGTAATGTTTCAACCACTTCCGTTATTTCATTATCATTAAACCCTTCTTCCTTTAAACACTCCATTCTTTTTAAAATATCAGGAGTATAACATGTAAAAGCTATATCAAATTCAATTTTATCCTGTAGATACGGGTCCTTTTCTAATTTTTTTAAATAATAATTTACCAGTCTTATAGATGTTTTTTCACTTAATTTTGCTGGTATAAAGGAATTAAAGCTAACCCTGGTATCAATATAGGGTAATCCATAAAAATCAATTAACAAGGGAAAGCTGCGAAGATTCCTATAACCATAGTTATCTCTTTGATATGCCCATATATTATCAGTTATAATTTCTTTATATAATGATAATGCTAACGGAAATGGACGAATGCCAATTATCTCTGCCGGATTCCAATCCGGCATAATACCATATACAGGTTTTTGGCCAAATAAGAAAGGATTTTCTTTATTTCCAGATTCTATCTTTAGATAGATATCGTTCATGTATTTCTTCTGTTCTTCGAAAGAAGCTATTTTCTCATTTACATGCAATGACCTAACCTGCAGTATAAATAATTCATTCCCAACCATTGCAAACTCAATATCTAAGTTGGGCTGCATAAATAATATCTCTAGCTCTTTCAAGCACTTACATAGTTTTGAAATAAAAGTATCTCTGATAAATTCCTTACCTTTAAATACATATAAAAGTTTATCTTTCTGTGCATTCCCTGATGTAATAGACGATGTTGAGCCTGTAATATCATCGTAATTAATGACATAATAATTTCCTCCGGTATTGGGTTCTACAGTAAATGCAACTCCACATATATCTACGGATTCCAGCATTGGTTGTATCAATATTTGGTCATCTCCAGTTATGCCCCCCCCCTATATGATATGAATCAATTACCTTTTCCACAGCCTTAGTAATTTCATCCTCTGTAACTACACCCAGTACAGAATCATATTCTCCTGCCTTGGATTCCTTTTGGCAGTCTTCATTTAAAGCACTGCTTCTAACTACGAGTTTCTTACCCTCAAACTTATTCTTTATTATTTCCAAGACTCTGTCAGATGCTTTGTGCCATTCTTCCACACAAAAACTAACTTGCGGAAGCACTTTGCCATGTTCTAAAATATTTTCCAATCGAGCCAATGTTTCTGCCTTCGTCCCTAAATATACCATCTTTCTAACTTTACCTCAATTCCAAATAAAATACTCTTAATAACTAGTAAACTTTTCCAGCAAGATACTAGCCTGATCCTCTGGGGTCACGTTCCCTTTGTTTTCAAGAACAATATCTGGAGTCTTTGGTAACTCAAGCTCCAGATCCATTCCAACAACAGAATCAGCTATTCCTGATTTAATCCCACTATATAGTCCTTTCTGGTCTCTCTTTTTTAATATTGCAATCGGAACTTTTACATAGATCTCTACATACTTCTCATTATGTTCCCGATTCCATATACGCACTTTGTCAAACATGGAAATAGTGCATATAACAATATTTATTCCTTGAGCCGCGAGCATTTGGCATATACGCGCATAACGCATTGCACATTGAAAGCGATCTTCCTTCGAATATCCCAAATCATTTCCAAAAACTTCTCTTAATTCATCACCATCCAGAAATATAGTGTTATTTTTTATCTTTCTATACTCTTCGTAAAATATCCTTCCAATCGTAGTTTTTCCTGCTCCGGAAAGACCCGTTATCCAAAATATTGTTCCCTGTGTTTGCATATTCTCTCTTTTTATCTTCTTAATTATTTATATAATCGTTCCCTGGCTTGCTATCTCCGCTCACTTATCTGTCATACTTCTACAGGTTGTATACATTCATAATACTCGATTTTATCGTTGGCATGCTCATAATATTGCATATATATATCAGAAACTTCCCTGTTAATATTTAGATTTTTTTGAAGATCACGATCTAACAAATCCTCTACCAAATCAACAAACTCAAATTTTTGCTCCATTATTATTTCGTAATCTTTTTTTTCAAAATATTTTATATTAGGGACTACCGATGTATAACCATAGGCATTTTTAAAATTAGCATACAGCATATTAAGCCTCACTTCATCCCAAACCGGAAATACATCTATAAATATTTTATTTTTTACTGCTGTCTTATCGGCTCCAGTAATATACTTTACCCCCTCTTTAGTGTTAGCAGGAAAATATATTAAATGTCCATTTGTGGTTGTTTGCAGCATTGAATCATTAAAAGGTATATCCAACCATCTACATAATGAATGTACTGTTCCCATAAAACTATTTTTTAAATCCTCAAATCTGATAACTTTAACATTATTTAATTCCGTACGCTTTTCCAGCGTTTCTCCAAGTTCTGACCTTATTACATTTAAAAAATGTTTATCCGCAGCATTAATATTCTTCTGCTGGATAACAAACCGCTTTATCCAGGAATAACAATGCTGTACCGGCTCCCTTATAATAATTAAATTTTCAATTCTTTCAAATTCACCTTCGTTAAATTGTTTCATAATTTCATCCGGTGAAAAATTGACTTCGTGCATATGATATAAAAGCCAATGACTATCTTGCTTTCCTCTTGCAAGACAATTATTATACGCCGCAAATAGTATTTTAAGAAAATTTCCATACGATTTTAAACGAATAACTTTTTCTCCTCTGAACTGTTCCATCAACTTAACCGCAAATTGTACTGGTGAAATCAGTAATTCTTTTACAAATTTTCCATCTTTATTAACACAATACCCATCAAAATGATGTTGTCCAACACAATATATATCTTCAAATTTACTATGAAAATATCCTGTCATTTGAGCCATAATTTCTATCAATAACTCTTCGCCTTCCAAATATCTCAATCTTTTCTGGTACACTCTTTCAAACGGTCCAGAAAGAGGCAGACATAATATATTGGGATGAAAATCCATAATCTGCTCTAAATAAAAACTTCCTGAATTTGACATATGATTCAATATAACAATTTTATTTAACTCTGTCCATTTGTAATCTGCATTTTTTATACTATTCAAATCTATATTTCTATGAAATAATTGTTTTCCAGTATCTAAGAGGAATACATAATACGCCAAATGTATTTCACTGTTACTAGAATATAATTGAAATTTTTTTAAATTCCGAATCATTTTTTGACGTATTGTTCTATCTCTTACGTTGTCATCAACACAGATAATAAATACTGCATTCCTATGTTCTACTGCACATTTTTCTAAGGAATATACAGGCTTTCCCATATATTCAATTCCAATTTTATCAGGATCATCATCACAATAACAAATAGGATCCAGATCAAACATCGCAAATAACTCATAGCCCAGACAGCCCCAAAACCCAGCTCCATATAAGACTAAACCATTTTCCTTACCTTTCTTAATAACATCGAATAAACTCCTATGCCATTCCATTCTCTTCTTTCTCCTCCCGCATAAGAATCCTATGCCTGTATTATTCTCTTATAAATTCTAAATGACACAAATAATAATTTTTCTTATGAATCTCTCGGAACAGTTCCTCTGCAACCCTCGCAGCAGTATTCGAAGTCACAAACAAAAAGCTGTCTTTTTCCATTGATTCTTTTGTTGGCGTTTCACTTTGCATCCCCTCAAAAATCACTGTCCTTAATCCATCATAAATTTTTGTCAATACAGCTCTGGGATAACTCTGTTTTATAAAATCATTAATATGCTTTGCATTTTCATTAATACCCCAAAAACTATAATGAATTGCATTATCTTTATTCCAATTAGATTTTATATAATCAATAGCACCACTATAATAAAGCAGCGCATTTTCATCACACCTTGACTCATTCGAAAGGCTGTTATCCAAAACAGTCGACAAATTATATAAAGCATTCGCATTCCTGATCCTGCTTATTGCTATCTCAATCATATTTCCTTTTATATCGTCAATATTGACTGCTTTAGGGTTCCAGTCAATAGAGGCCGCATCAGCACTATTATAAAACGGTAACAATTTTGATAACCAACTAAATTTATAAAAATTATTTTCTGCAACTAGTATAACAGGAATACCCAGCGCTAAACCAATGACTGCTGCATGAAATCTTGATGTGACAATCATTCGGATGTTCTCAGCATAAAAATCAATCCTCTGTCTTGCCCGATTTTTTAAAGAATTATCCTTTCTTATTTCTTCGTAGGAAACTACAAACTCATGATGCATAATCAGGCCATCTCTCCTGATTTCTTCTGGTATATATTTATGAACTTTTAAAGGAACATCTATAAATGCAACTTTTCGCTTTCTTTTTTTTGACTTACGGGTTATCGTCGATACAATACATCCTCCTAAGTATGCTTTAACCCCCCCCGATAACAAAATATTTTTGGTTCTTTCATCTCTGCATCCGATTGGTTCGCTATTTTTTAATATTCCAAGTTGTTCCTTTGTAAAACGAGTTTGCGCAAAAGTGACTCCCAAAAAAATCGGTATAATTTTTTGAGACATTTTTAATATATTGACTCCCATACTCTGTGTTGCTAGCATAAAGTTGATAGGAAGTATCACTGGTTCACCATCATACTTGTCCAACTCATACATATCGATTTCCACTATCTGGTCTCTGCTAATTCCCATTCTTTCATATATCTCATCTATCGCAATAATTTCAAATGCATCACCCAGATTAACAACTCTATTGTCTTCTCCTCTCGAAAGACCGTTATGAATTAAATTCCCATATTTCATTAACAAATCTCTCCTCTTATCTGTCTCCCAACTGGTACGTAACTGGTATTTATATTCTGATAACCATTACAACGTTTGCAAAAATTAAGATATCCTTTTTCACAATAACCCGCATTAAACTCAATAAATTCTTTTCTTCTGTCTGGATTATATTCCGCTAGATTAAAACTGTCTTCTTTATATGCTTCACAATATCCAGCCCCCACAGCCCCTGCATGGACACTGCAAAAATACAATTTTCCTTTATAAATTGTAGTACATAATTTTGTTATACACTTCTCATAATGTCTTTGTAAATCTTCATCTGTTATTAATCCATTACTTTCCTGTGGGAATCCTATATCATACCAATTATCCCATTTTACATGGTCATACCGTATCTGTCTTGCCTCCAATAACTCTATCAATTCCTGTATCTTTTGCCTTTTAGGTACCTCTTTTGAATAATCGGAAAACCGAATAATAATATTGTACTTTTGGCATAACTCCAATAAGTCTTCATTTGGCATAATAATTGCATTTGTGTATAATTCCAAATCCTCTATTTTTCCATTTTCAAGATATTCCTCTGCTATATATTTTATAATATCCGTCAGTCTAGGATTCAGCAGGACATCTCCCCCCCCTATTCCTAAAACACCTAAACAATCCACCCATTGAAAATATTGTTTTAATTCCAGCTTTATTTCTTCCAGTTCCACATTTTGGGGATTTTTTACATACGGTATTAAGCCCATACACTTCTCACACTTAAGTGTACATTTTGATGTAACTCCAATATTAGCCGAAATAGTATACACCTTATTTTCCATATAAAACATGTATATACTCATAAAATCATTTACATGGAAATAGTCTATATTTAAAAATTTTCCCCAATCATTCAACTTTCCAAAACAATCTTTTATCCAACCATTTGTAACAATAACTTTTATACTATCATCCTGATCCATCTGTTCTCGCAAAAATTCAGGTGAATTTACACTTTTATTTCTTATTAATTTTGCCTGCTTTTGGACATCAGAATCTATAAAACCCAATATATTTATTTTATTTTTAAAATTATCGAAAAATGATACGCCAAATACACCTGCTCCCCACAAATAGTATTTATTTTTGTTGTTACATATGATAATAGCAACTTCGTCAAACTCTTTTCCTTTATTTCTCCATTTCATAACCTTTTCCTCCTTATTAAAACTGAACCTAATAATATTTCTGCTATTTCACCAAAGCATAACATACTGTATCTGCCGCGTTCCACATATGATGTCCAAAATAAATCCTGTACTTACTATTAATTTCTTTTATCCAAATTGGTATCTCCCACAAATGTTCCAATTCATGATAAGCAGAAATCGCTAATACAGGCTCATTTTTTAATATAGTCTCTTTTGCTCCCTCCAGAGCCTTAATCTCGGCTCCTTCAATATCCATCTTTATAAAATCCGTTTCTATATCCGCTAATACATGATCAATAGAATCAACTGATACAGCCATTCCCTCTTTTCCTATATCCGAGATTTTCCCTGCCACTTCTCCAGTTATACTATTGCTTTGAAAAAACAATTGTTCTTTTTTATTCCATACCCCTAAATTTATTGGATACACCTCTTTCAAACAATACTTTTCACAATATTGTTTGAGTATCTGGTAATTATCATGATCCGCCTCAAACGCAAAATACTTATATCTTTGATTCCCAACTTGTTTCAAGAATTGACGCAGTGTGTCTCCTTGAAATGCTCCACAATCTACAAAACACCCTTTCGCTTGCCGAATTACTCTATTTCCAAAATATTGATTTTTATCATATATATCCCATATCAGATTCAAATCATGCACTGCCCGATGCAGCAACACATTTTTATACACTTTTCTTGAATCATCATCCGCAAGTATTTCATAAACTTCATTAATTTTCCCACTATTTTTCTTAATTACCTCTGTAATATCGTAATCCTTCCTATGATAATAGATAACCCCTGGATCTATATATAAATATTCCTTATGGCCGACTTCTTCTAACTGATTGTGAACACCATAAATTACATTACATGCTATAATGACTAATGTATCTGAGGGAATATCTCTAATATTTTCTATTATTCTCTTTCCTTTACAGGCAAAATTTTTCAATCTCTTTAAATCATTATCCATAAAAAATTCTACATTAATATTAAACCGCCGCAACGCTTCAAATATTATAGTTCCAGCCAGACCTGTTCCCCATATTCCAATTCTTCTTGCATTTTTTAATCTTTCTACTATAGTATCAAAAGAATTATTTTCACTTATACGTCTTTCTATATCTTCAATTAGTATTTTCGAAAATTTCATATCATTTTCTCCTCAAAGCTTCTTACTGTCCGTTGAAATCCTTCAACAATATCAATTTTAGGATTCCACCCTAAATTTAAAAGTTTATCTATATTAATCTCTATTTTCTTCACATCATTATTAGAAACTTTATTTTTGTACTTAATTTCAAGCCTTCTTTCAGGAAACGCCTCATATACCAACTTTTCAGCAAGTTCATGTATTGTTACTGTCTCTTTACTATTTGCCATGTTATAAACTTCACCGTTTCTTCCCTCTAATAAAACCAGGAAAAAAGCTATAATTGCATCAGAAATATAACAAAAAGGTCTGATATCCTTTCCACTGCCTTTAATTAGCAAGGCCTTATTCTGACATATATATTTTACAAAATCCGAAAAAACTCTTCCATCATCCAAATTAATTCCCGGACCATACGTATGACTAATTCGTACAATTTTAGCTGGAATATTATACTGATGCCAATAAGCGTTACATAGAGCCTCTCCTGCTCTCTTTCCCTCCGCATAACAATTTCGATAATTTCCAAAATCTAAACCAAAATAATCTTCTTCAGATATAATACTACATTTGTTTGTCGCTTCTCCGTAAACAGAACCACTACTAAAAAACAAAAAACCATTTAACTGTTTTGTCCGTGCAAACTCAAGCAAGTTATACGTTCCAATTATATTAGCCTGTAAAACATCAACTGGTGCCTTCTCAAAGCCAGCGGTAACTGCATTACTCGCTGCATGAACTATAAAATCCACCTGACTTTTTAATAAAATCTTATCTTCGACATTCTGTATGCAAAGAAAAAAATTCTTATCACCCAGATAATCTTTAAACTTTTTCTCGGCCTTCATTCTATTACGACATAGCGCAATTATAGTACATTTATTTATTAAATGATATTTATTTAAATGTATTAACAATCCAATAATAGCAGATGCTAAGAAACCATTTGCACCTGTGATTAATATTACCTTTTTCTCTAACTTTTCATAAGGAATGCATTTAACAATCTCTTCTGCATCTGACTTTTCTATTAATGGATTCATAAAAAACCTCTTTTTGTTATTCCCAAATTCTTACCTTACCTGCTTCTCCTATGTAACTGTCATCATACAAAAATACTTCTTTTATGCTTTCAGATACATCCACTTTTCCGTTGAACATACCTGAAATAACTTCATCACAAAACGGGAAATCACATACTTTATCACCAAACATCTTTTTTGCCTGTCTAATATATTCAAGTATTCCTTCCTGAATAAAACATAGTTTATCCGATGGGATATTATCTTCAAACATCATCTCTCCATTATAAAAGCCAATAAAAGTTCCATTCTCACTTTCTATCAGCATGTTCTCAATCAGTAAATAATGTTCCAAAACACTTGATTTAATATTATAATTACTTATTTTACCAAAGGCGCCTATTATATCCAGATTTTCTTTTTGGGGTTGCATAATGCCAAAATAGAATCCCTGAAGCCTACAATCCAGTAGCTTCTCTAAACAAGCCTGAACCGTTCCTGATGCCACACAATCAACTATCCCCCCCCTATTTAGTTTTTTATCGTTATTACAAACTCCCATCTGCTCAAAGTATGCAATTAAATATCTTCTTTGACATAGAGCTTCTGCAAGAATTAAATCTGCTATCTTTTCTTCCGTTCCCTCATTGTCACTTATATCGATATGAAATCTTGTTTTATATAAATCCTTTTTACTTCCTTTATAATCCTTAGCAATTACCTCTTTTACTTTTTCTATATCCGTTACTACAGCCAACTCATACGCCCTTCTTGAAGCAACTATATATTTATAATCAAATTTAGGATTAAATAATTGCAACGCTTTTTCTATCAGATAACCATCTCTCCCTGGGAGAAGCATCTGTTCAATACCATATGTTTCAGCCTGCTCTATCAACCAACATAAAAAACAGTAAAAAATAGCTCCCCAAAAATAACCAAACTCATTAAAGTCCTTCAGGTGTATCTTTCCCTTAGAACTATTCAGTACAAACGGATCATTAAAAATCTTGACAATTGTAAGAGCTAACAGACATCTTTTCTCATACGAATTTGTATCAGAAAGTAAACTTGCCAAACTAGAATGTACTAGCATTTCATAAGCACTCAATATATGAATCACGCCCAATCCTGCCGCTTTCGCTCTTTCATAGTCGTTAATCCTGTTGTCTCCTATATGCAATATAGAATCTGTACCAGTAAAGTTTTTTAGATACTGATATGCTTTGCCCTCTTCCTTCGTAGCTTTAATCTCACAAGATGAAATAATCTCACTTTCCCAAACCTCTATACCTGCCTGTTCACAAATGGATTTCAATTCTTTTTTTCCATAATACATGTCCGAAAGAATAATAATTTTTTTACCCTGTTTTCTTGCATAGTCCAATAACTCCACCATTCTCTTCCTAGGTACAATACATCTTTTTTCCATTTCCAATTCCAAATTCTTCAATTTTTCTCTTTCGGAATAGTTAATATTACATTTTCTTTCAATCACTTCATATATCTCATCAATATTTTTTAACGCTCTTCCTTCCTTTTCAGCCAGATTTCTAACCTTTATAAGCTCTTCAGCCTGTGGAATTTGATTACACCGAATTACTGTTTCAAAAACATCTGAAGGAATCAAAAAACTTCGCATAATTAAAGTATCAAACAAATCAAAAGAAATACAGTCATATTGATCTATTTGCTTTTTAATCTCCTCAATTCCGATTTCCCATTCAGGAATCATGCATGGCAAATATTCTTTATCTAAGATTTCATTACCTTCAATATTAACTATTCTTATTCCAGATTTTATATATTTTTTGATTCTGGGATAAATAATGCTTTGCACTGCTTTCCGTGCAACAATTAAAATTATATCAACATATCCTACAACTTCAGAATCATTAAGCAACTTCTTTCCAAACACAAAATCTTCTCTGGTAGAAGCATCCATTAATCCAATAATCGGAACTTCAGGAAACGTATCCAAAATCAATTCCGTATTTTTCCCAATTCCATAAATTGCAATTCTCTCTTTAATATTTGCAAAGTTTTCTCGAAATTGATCTACAATATATTTTTCTTCTATTGTCATTACATCCCTCAATTATAATTGTTCACCGGATAGGACCGTAGGTGCATCATATGGCATTGCGCAAAACTTACAAGCATCAATATAAGAATAAGATTTAAATTTATCCAGTTCTTTCGCTAGCTCTTCATCCGTATATTTATAAATATCAATCACATTTTTTTCATCAAGTTTACCAAGCTTAATACCTGCATACTGATGAGGACATACATATAATTTCCCTTCCATAAGCCTGTTACAATTATGCAAAAAACAATCAGGGAATTTTTTAGACAATTTCTCTTCATCCTCACACTGCAATTCGTAACTTGCAAAATCCATCCAATTCTGTTTTTTTCCGAAAAAATACTGTACGCCGTATTTTTCAAGATTCTCTACTGTTTTGTTCACTTCGACCTTAAACTTATCAGGATAAGAAACCTGATAATTCGATAAATATACTGTAATCCTTGGATCATTGAGAATTTTACATAATGCATCACCAGGTAACACAGTTCCGTTTGTAAAAATATGAACCATACCAATATTTTTAATTGTTAAAACCTCCTGGATAATATTGGGTAAATCTGGATGCAAAAAAGGCTCGCCACCGATAAATTCTAGTAATATTAAAAATTTGCATGCTGCACTCATTTTTACAATATCCCGAACAACCTGTTTTCCTGGCACAAAATGCCTTGATTCCTTCGGCATATAAGGAACTGATTCACAACAGTTTTTACAATTTAAAGTGCATATATTGGACAGTAAATAACCTATCATTTCCACTTTTTCTGTCCCCCGCATTTCTTCATCATCGTACCCATTAAGTCTCTTTAAATACCGACATAAAGATTTACATGTATTATCCAGGCAGGTACATTCATAACAATTCTTTAAATCAATCTTTCCGTCCTTTTCAGCTTTTATCATACACCACGAACTCTGTAATAATATATGAATATCGTGACCACAGACAATATGCGGAAAATGAACATTCATTTTTTCTAAATCATTTACTATTTCCGGCATAATTTTTCTGTCACACGTTACAATCAATAGACTGTTTTCCCCGGTATCTTCCATTTTCAAAATTTGAGGATCTTTAACGGCAACACCTTTATATTCACCAATTTTATCCCAATTTTTATCAACAACATATTCTACGGAAATATGCATTTCATGAAAAAGAGATATAAAGTCCCGTCCGACGCAGCCTGCTCCATACAAAAAAATTTTTTTCTTGGCAAACGCTTTTTTAAAATCTTCTACTACGCATTGAGCAATCTCCTCATGATCAATATGAGAATAATAGTTTCCTGCCAAATTTTTATATTTTTCAACCACTTCTGCTATCTTCATTTTCTCCTCCTTTTAAACGCTTCAATTATTACAATACTCTGATCTACAATTGCGTATCTCCTTCAGCATATAACTTATACTTGCTCGCCTACCGTAATCATATTATCATTATTTGTCCCGACACAATATTTACAGGATTCAATATATTTTCTCTTAGAAACTTCTTCAATTTGTTTTCTTAATTGACCGGTATCTGAATTAATTAAATCTATAAAATCCGATTCTTTATACATGTCTTTTGACAGCATATATTTCATTGTATAATATGATGTGGTACATCTGTATAAAAATACATCTGATATATTCCAGCAATCCTTTATCTGACATGTTTCAAATTTCTCCTTACGTTCCTTTTCTGTTTCTTCTATTTACTGATAAGCCGACACATCGTACCAGTGCTCATGTTTGAATATTGTAAATTAATCTTCCGTTTCTTTGCTTCTTCAATTAAGCTCTCTAACTTCCCGGAAACCTGACCATATTCGTCAAGAGCCAATAGCAACTTCTCATTTTGCAAAGCTTCCCAATTCGAAGGAATGATCATGGAATTTGTCAATACCATAACTTTATTGATTCTACTCTCTCTCGTGCACCACGTCACAAAATCTGCCCACTTCGGATGCGTGAACAATTCGCCACCCTGAATCATCAACGATTCCAGACTTCCAATCGAATCTAACAAATTTAATACTGCTTTTTCGCATACTGAAATATCGAAGTGATCTGTAACATTTGAAATATATGGCATATATTCTGTACAGAATTTGCAACACAATGAACATTTTTCTGTTATAATAATGGATAGCCTGTAAATACTACCACTGTTTTTATTTACATAATGCTCATACATTTGTCTCGTATCCAGCATATCCGCCGTTTTATCATCTTCCGGTACAACCTTTAGTAATTCCAATGCATGATATACAGTTTCTATGCCCTGTTCAAACAGAAATTCGGATATGTTCCAAAAATTTGTCGATGCACAATTGATAATAAGATATTTTCCGACATCTTGGATTTCTTCATAATGAACTACCGGAACCCCTTTAAAAACTTCTTAATCTCTGAGACGATCAATATAAAAGTTTATTTTCCCCCCCCACATTCCGATAGCCCGTTTTGCCAGTCTGCCACATGGGCTTGTTCCATATATCGCTATCCTTTTACCACTTATTTGATTTTACTGTTCCACAACTGATACTTCTCTTTACTCATTTTGCTCTATTCCACATACGGCCACATTTTCTCCAGTGGCCCTGACATCATCTTACCATTTTCACCTACTATTGCTTTTACTCTGGGTGATACAGTCTCTTCCGGTAAAACCATCAACTCACACAATACTGCACTATCATCTGCCATAATTTCCGGTAACAGCCTGTCCAGTTCTTTATTATCTTTAATTCGATACGTTTTAAATCCATAGGCTTCTGCTACTTTACTTGTGTCAGGCATTGTCAATCCACTGGCGTCATCACTGGCTACATAATGCCCTTCGAAATTATTCCTCTGCATAGCCCGAATACTGGCATATCCATTATTATTCCATATAAACATTTTGACCGGAAGGTCCAGGCGCCGCAATGTCTCTAATTCCTGTATATTTAACTGGAATGCACCATCCCCGTTGATCAGAATCGTCCTCCTTCTATTATTAGCTATACAGGAACCAATTGCATAGGGAAGTCCAAATCCCATAGAACCAAGCCCTGCTGCATTCTTCACCTTCTGTCCTTTTTTTAACTGAAACGCCTGATACGTGATCTCTCCAGCCCCACCAGAACTTTCAGGAACGATAACATCATCTTCCCGCATTAACTTACATAACTCATCTGTGAAATAATATGCACTGACGTATCCTTCCGCACTTTTATGTTCTGCAGTGACTACCGGATACTTCTCCCTCATATTTTTGCAATAAGAAAGCCATTCTTCCCGTTCCTGTTCTATCTGTTTTGTCCAGACAGAATTTCTCTCCTCTTGGATCGCTTCTAACATTTTTTTCAAAAAATGACCAGCATCACAAACAACTGCCTCTTCTTTTTCTATATCCATACGAGACAATTCATTTTGATCAATATCGACAATTACTTTTTTAGCACATTTCCCAAAGTTTCTTTCATTAAATGCCGTAACACTTGTGTCCAAACGACAGCCTACTGACAATATGAAATCAGCAGTCTGTACGATCAAATTTGCTCCTCTGTCCCCCATAATACCAGGATGCCCTACATATAATGGATCTTCTTCTGCAAACATATCCATTGTTTTCCAGGTTGTTTCTACCGGCAAATGAAGCAATTCCATAATTTTATATAAAGATTCAGTTGCATCTGCTAATTTAATCCCGTTCCCTGCTAAGATCAAAGGTTTTTTAGAATTTTTTAACAAATCGATGGTTTTATTAATTGCTTCTGTTATATCCGGCTCTTCCACAACTTCTGGAATATATCCTTCCAACGCATTTTCATCTATCATAACGGCTTGCACATCTAATGGTATATCTAACCACACTGGCCCAGGTCTTCCACTGACACACTCACACCACGCCCGTTCTAAATGATATCTGATTTCAGTCGGCTCCAATACCTGCACTGCATATTTTGTAACAGGCTTTATCATGGGAATGATCTGTACCTCCTGAGAACCGATCTGCCTGACTCCCTTATCTCCCACCAAATCTGCCCGCTTCGACTGTCCTGAAATAACAAACATAGGTGTAGAGTCTATCCAGCCTGCCGTCACTCCTGTGATTGCATTTGTTGAACCCGGGCCAGATGTTACAAGCAGGAGTCCCGGTTTATTCGTATGCTGCCCATATGCTTCTGTCGCAATCGATGCCGCCTGTTCGTGAAAAAAGCAAACATATTCTATTTTCGATTTCCCAATAGAATCATCCAGATGCATTGCCCCTCCTCCTGGAAGCATAAATGCATGTTTTACTCCTTTTTCTTCTAAAAATCGAAATACATATTCTGATAATTTAATCATATTGCTCTTTTTCCTCCAAACATTTTATACTCTACATACTCTGCAATCACATGGCCAATAAAAATATGGGCTTCCTGAATCCTGGGTGTAATCAAAGAAGGAACTTTTATAATGTAATCGGCAATACCATCCAATTCCGGATCTTCAAATCCTCCCATCAGCAAAACTGAAACTAACCCCTGCTTCTCTGCATATCGTAATGCTTCCAAAACATTTTTGGATGTCCCACTGGTGGTAATCCCAATCACCATATCTCCTGGTTTTGCTTTTGCCTCCAGCTGTCTCGCAAATACCCGTTCAAAACTGTAATCGTTTCCAATTGCAGTCAGCGTCGATGTATTGACAGATAATGCCTCTGCATTAAGTCCGGGCCGTTCCTGATAGAAACGACTGATAAATTCTGTAGCAATATGTTGCGCATCGGCAGCACTGCCACCGTTTCCACACAAATAGATAGCTCCTTCTCCCTTTAAAATAGCGATAATTTCATCACCGATTTCTATCGCTCGGTCCATCAGTTCCTGATCGGAAGCGAGTTTCTTAAATATATTAGTATGCTCCTCCAAACGTCTGAAAAAATAATTATGTGCATAATTCTCATCATCATACTTTTCCAGTATTGAAATCATTTCCCAGATACAGCCATTTCCTCCATTATTTTGCAAGATAATATCTGCAGCATTTTTCGCTTTATCAATGGCATCAGCAGGGCATATACCTAGTCCCGCATACATAAGCGGCTCTATATCATATTTTCCATCGCCAATATAACAAATATTTTTTCGATTGATCCCTGTACTTTGCTCAATTTGCTGCATTGTTTCTTTTTTCGTTTTATTGCCACGATAAAAATAATCCCAAGGAAACCTTTTTTCAAAGTAATCTACAATATCTTTATCTTCTCCTGTAATAGCCGCTAATGTATATCCCCTGCGATGCAATTCATAGATAGCATCTATATCTTTTAAATTAATCTTTTTTTGTTCATTTCCCTTCGAATCAACAATAACAGAACCGTCTGCTATCACACCGTCTATGTCGAATACAATTAATTCAATCATTCTCTATCCTCTGAGTTTCTTTTTTACTTCTTCTTCCGCAGCAGTAAGAACTTTTTCTCCCGTACCCATAATCTTCTCTGTTTCTCTGATATCCTTTACTAATCTGCATAATTCATAAGGCTCAATAGAAGCTTTCTGGTCAGAGCCATACATATTCTTATCCAATGTTATATGCCGTTCAATAGAAGAAGCCCCCGCCGCCACGGCACAGGTGCTGACTAACGTCCCTTCCTCATGTCCGCTGTAGCCTACTTTACATTTATAAATATCTGAAAGTACCTTGATCAGCTTTAGATTTGCATCTTCTGCCGGCATCGGATATGTGCTGTTACAATGCATCAATTCATATGGGCACCCATGCTTCTCAAATATTTCCACTGCATGCTCTATCTCATCCAATGTACTCATACCCGTAGCAATAAATGTATGCTTCCCTTCTTTTGCAATCTCATCCAGCAAATCATCATTTGTCAGCATGGCTGACGCCACTTTATTATACTTACAGTCATATTGCTGTAAAAATTTCTGAGAATCAATATCCCATGCAGACGCATACCACTCGATTCCTTTTTCACGGCAATATTTATCTATTTCATCATACTCTTTTTTTCCAAATTCCAGTCCTTCTTTCTGGGCACGCTGTGTCTCTCCCCACGGACTCTTTCTTGGACTGTCTAAATAATCACTTGTATATACCTTGTCCACTGTGCGCTTCTGAAATTTTACTGCATCACAGCCCGCAACAGCTGCAGTATCAATTAATTTTTTTGCAAGTCTGATGTCTCCGTTATGGTTGATGCCTATTTCTGCTATAATGAATGTTTTCATAATATCCCATACTTTCTTTTTTATTTTGATTTCTTGTACAATTAAGCTCGTATTATAAAATAGTATTAATTCTGAAAAGATATGATATTTAAAAGGAAATCTTGTATAAAAATACTATCCTTTAATGCTTTACTTCACCATCATTAAAGGCATTATACATCCCAAGCCATATTCTTCTCCCTCCTCTAAGACCATCATATTCGAACTCCCCATAACAATCAACCTCTAACACTACTTACTATAAATTCTTACATTATAAGCATGGGGGAACAAAGGCGTAATCAAAAGATGATCCAACAATTCCAATAAGAATATCCTCTTTATTTTATTAGCTAAATAATAAGTTGATGTATTGATAAACGGTATTTTTTTAAATAATCCCGAACCTTTTACCAACTTGAAACCCACCCTCCCTGCATAGCTATCCATTTCTCTACTAGAAAATCCATAAGAATCACCACTGTATTGCATGTGTTGTTTATGACTTTTATCATTAATATCAACCCATAAAAACAAACCCTTATCTAAAATTTTTGAATAAATATTTCTTAACGCCTTTTCAATTTCTTCATCAGTAGAGAAATGAGATAATACAGTAAATGAAATTATCCCGTCAAACATTCCCCCCCCTTTTTCATGAGTTTCTTTTACAATATCGCCCCACGCATAATTTATATATGGATTTAATTTTTTACAATACTCTAATCTATTCTTTGAATATTCGACTCCGTATATATTCGTAGGGTTTCTTATAAATTCTGCCAAAAACCTCGTCTTTGTCCCTATCCCACAACCAACATCTAGAATTTTTATTTTACTCAATTCCTTATCTTTACAAAGCTGAAGGACAAAGCTTTTCAGTACATATGCCAGCTTCACTTCACCATAAAAACCAACCGGATTGATAAACGAATATTCATTCTTTAAAATTGAATCCGCATCATATTTTTCATTATCATATCTATTCTCTACCACTTCTTTATAAGACTTCATCTAAATTTTTCCTTCAAACCTTTTTAGCTTTAATTATAAAATACGATTCTATTTACATTTATTTTCTATATATTGATTATATAATTTTTAAACCTTATTCCATAATATAAAAATTATCGTATCCATCACTTTGTAAAAATGCTGCCATTGTACCACAATTAATCGGAATAAGCACCGAATTACACTTTGATAATATATACATATCTTTCATATAAGACATATCTATTTCCTGCCATATACCCTCCCAATTCTTTTTTTTACTATCTTTAACATTATTTATACTACATATTTTTAAATACTCTTCAAGAGGCCACCTGGTTCTTTTTAAATATAAAACACTTTCCACTCCAAATTCTTTTAGAAACAAATTAACTATCTCATTTGATTGACAACTTAAATATACATGTTTACATTTCCAAATGTCTTTATATTTATTAACCATGCTAATAATTTCAGGAATCGTAGGTTGTCTACTTTCTCCTGATAGCTTTCTATTTTTTTCTGTAAATCCCATTTTTCCTTCACGTACAGCAACGCCTAAAACTTTCTTTTTATCGCCAATAGTATCTTGATAAGCCCTTTCTAGCTCTTGTCTAATCTTATCTTTATATATACAATTTTCTTTAGCTAACTTCCTGTAATATTTAATTCTACTTTCATCATAAAATGGTATTGGCCGCTGCGTAAGCATTTCATATTCTTTTTCTTTTCCCGCTAACCTGAATAATGTTTTCCTATTAATGCGAAGATCCCTATTTATAATAACATATTTCGATTGAAATACATCTTCCACTGTAACAGAATTATTTAACATAAAATAATCACTGATAGGATTCTTCCCTTTTCTAAAACTTATTTTGGTTTTTCTTAAAAGACCTGCTGTATCATCAATAACTGGTATCCAACCTATCAAATGAGCAAATGTAATCTCATCGATAATACTTAAATATAAAGAATACAATCCGGAGCCAATACTAGATATATCTGTAATAAAATAAATTATTTTGTTGTCATTCTTTTCTCCAAATTTACGAATTGGTAATATAAATAATGTCCCTCCGTTAATTTTATTTTTAATAACATCTACACACGTTCTAATAATATTTAACATAAAATCAACTCCCCATAAAATTCAGCTAATATGCAATATTGTCTTTTTCTTTATATTTATTTATATTTATTTGACCTCCAAAAGTATATACTAAATATCCAATATAATCTTTTTCTAAATAATTTTAACGTTACAGCATCTTTTATTGTTAAGTATTTTATAGTTTCAAACTTCTTAATCTTTTTATATATATTTAATTCATGTATCATTTGGCATTCTTCTTTTGTAAGTTTTTTTTCTGACAATAGCGAAAAGAGTCTCCCACTTATCATTTTACAGTATGCAATATATGCATACTCCTCCATATCTCTATTCAATATGCTAAACTGATTTAATAAGTGGATCACATTCTCTGTCACAAAATCTGTATCTATTATATGTTGTAACTTAAAATTATGAGAAATACTAGCATTATGGATGCGATAATTATATAATATATCATCCATTACATAACCACTTTTAATATAACACAATATAGGAATAATTTGTGCATAATCTCCATTTAAACTTAATCTACTTGTAATCATACTTGGTACAGCCAACTGTACTATTTTTGTTTTTACTACTTTATTACATAACCCATGATTAGTATATAAAATTACTTGTTTTATCAAGTCAATATTATTATATACTTTTAGAGGCTCAAGGGGAAACGCGACATTCTTATTATCATTCCCAAACAACCTATACCCAAAAAGTACCATATCGCATTTTGATGCGTTAATTGCCTTTTTCACTTTTTCTAAACAGTTATTATCTAAAAAATCATCACTATCAATAACCAAAAGATATTCCCCTTTGGCTTCTTCTATTCCTCGTATTCTGCTCATTGTCTGTCCAGCATTATCAAAATGTAAAACCTTTATTTGGGGATCTTCTGCATACTGGTCACAAATAACTCCACTTCTATCCGTAGAACCATCATCAATTAAAATTAGTTCCCACGAATCATACGTTTGCTTTTTAACGGATTCTATCGCTTCTGATATATATTTCTCACTATTGTATATTGGAATAATAATACTAAATTCTATCATTTATAAATAAGTCTCCCATTTATTTCTTTTCATTCAATATTTAAAGCCAGAAATATCAATACATATATACTAAAATTGCAAGTTAAATACTCTATCCCATATTTTTTTTAAATTTTCTTCGTCCCATTGTTCTTTAAAATAATTTTGATTAATGACTATATTTTCTGTTTTATAACTGTAAAACATTTCAAACTTTTCATTATCAATATTATCAACAGAATAAAACGCACACTTACCCTTTTCTACATACTGTCTCCACATAACTGTATCATTCCTTAAATATATTTTACTTCCAAGATATGCAAGTAATGCAATATTTCCCATTGCTTGATTTCTATTATTATTAAATATAGCAATATCTATTTCCGCCAAGAACTTAATATACTCTTCTGGAGGCATAAACTTTCTTATCTCATGAAATTTATCTCCAAAAAGTTTTTTACCACAAAAAACCACCTTATCAGCATACAAGTTATCGCCATATGATAATGGGCAATAAATATCTATATTTTTCATTTTAAATTTTTCTAATTTCTTAAAAATATCTTCATGATAGTTTGTCTCTGTCGCACTGTTTCCCACCAAAATCTTTAATCTATTTTTTCCTTCTTCAAATTTTTTCTTATTTAATAAAGGTTCCAGTATTTTTACGTTTACTGAAGGAGGATAAAGAACTGGTATAGAAATAGCATTAATATGATACCATTCTTTTAATAACTCAAAGTCCCCTTCCATGTCATTTAAAAACACAGGAACCTTTTGAAATATACGCCCTTTGATAAAGTCTAACATTTTTTTAGTATATGCAATATTGTTTTTTTCAATTATATCTCTATGATCATATAGCTCACCTCCCCAAATACTAATTATAGTCTTTTTTAATTGATAAGGATTTAAAAACAACCATAATATTACTAATAGATTAAAAAGGCCATGGACAATTAACATATCTGCATTTTTTACCTTTTGATTAAATTCCCTCATGTTGTTTTTACTCAAATACTCCCACGAGCACTTTTTATTTTGAGAAACAATCTTTGTTTTAGCCACACCAATAGATACGTACAAATAATGTTTTTCTATATCATACATCCTGCCTAAAAAATCCATAAAATCGTTTCCATATACTGTATCTGGCAATACATGTACTATCATATATTCTACTCCTTTTTGTAACTCAATACTCCCATTATTATATTAACGAGCGAATTACTATAATTTTAGAATCCTTTTAATAATCTCTACTTCTATTGTTATAAAATCATAAATTCTTGTTAAAAAAGTACGTTTATAATATCTACAAAATTCATTTATTATTCTTTCATCTACATCTATATTTTCTAAAATATATTGCCATCTCTGTACCTCCATTAAAATATGAAATCGATCATACGAATCAGAATGAATACCACTTCCATCAAATCCTATATTTTTAATAAGAGACTGTACCGGACAAATTGATACCATATCTTCTTTAAATTGTTGATAGCACCATCTAATTGCCCAGGAATCTGTCCAGCCCAACATTTGCTTTTTTAGCCCAATTATAATATCTTCACCACATTTTTTCTGAAATACTTTTTTTCTTTTCCGATCTTTCATAAAGCTGATATAATCCGTCATTTTCCAGTCAACTTTCTCCCATCGATCTTCCCAAGTAGCCCATCCCCAGCTTGACCCTCTCCAGATTGCATACACACTATGGGGATAATTTTTTAATGAATTCATCTCATACGTCGCTCCTCCAATAGACCACACTTTATCATTTTCTTCATAAAAATCCAAACAATCATTCATAAATTTTAAAAAATATGGAGAAGTAACCAAATCGTCTTCTAATACAATAACTTTCCCATACTTTCGAATCACTTTAGAAACACCATTTATAATGGAGTTGGCCAATCCATTATTACATGAAGCTTTTTCAATATACACATTTTTGAATACATTATCTTCTTCAAATTCATCTATATATCTTCTAACCTGTGCTACTTTAAGCCTATCATTTTCTCCCTTTGCTCCATCTGAAAAAAGGAACAAATCTGTATCCTTTGCCAATATATTTTCACTTACAGCTTTCAATGTTTGCTTTGTATGATTGACTCGGTTATATACAAAAAGAATTAACGGTGCTGGCATCTTATCGCCCTTTCCTCTACAAATTATTTTTAACATTGTTTTTCTGTAATATTTCTATATACAAATTTCTATATCCTTTTATCATAGCTTCTTCAGAATAATTTTTTTCAATATGTCTTCTGCATTTTATCCCTTTTTTATTCAACTCTTCCTTATTTTGAAAAGCCTGTTCTATTTTTTCTGCCAATGCTTTACTATTGCCTTGTTCTGCAAGCCATCCAGTTTCCTCAGAAATAATTTCAGGAATTCCACCTGTTTTAAATGCAACAACAGGAGTCCCTGACGCCATAGCTTCCATTACTGTAAGCGGTGATGTATCAGCCATACTCGGTACAACAAAAATATCTGCTGCCACATACAATTCTCGCATTATATTTTCGTCTTTAACATAATCAACAACAAGCGTATCAAATGGCAATAATAAATTCGCTTTATTTTTTCCTACTAGTAATAAACAATACTCTTCTTTATTTTTTAAGAACATAAGTGCTTCTCGTAAATATGCAAAACCTTTGTACGGACTGTTTATTTTATTAGCAGAAAACATAATTATGTTTTTATCAGAAGGTATATTATGTTTCTTACGCATATCAGACTGGTTACATGGATAAAATATTTTTGTATTTATCCCATTATTAATTAAACGGATATCCTCATTTTTCAAGTAACTCTGTCTACAACAGTCTATTAGCCATTTTGATGGGCACACAAAAGTATAGCCTAAATTTGAAAAATTATGAGATTTACACTTAAGATATACAGCCGCCCTCTTTGTTCCTTTACGTAAATACTCATTTCCTAAACACTCGTGGCAATCTTTTGTTTTCTGCCATTTCATACATGACATTCCATGGGGACAACAACCTGTTAACAGCCACATATCATGCATCGTTATTATAATATTTGGACAATATTTTCTTATTTTCTGCAAATCATACAATCCAAAATAATTACCATGAATATTATGCAAATGTACTATATCAACTTTTTCCCGTTTTATTAATTTAATAATCTGCTTCCGTGCACGAAATGTAACAAATAATATATTATGATTTATAATTCCCGCAACAGCTGAAGCAGCCCTTTGCAAAAAAGAATTATAGATCACACTTACAAATTTAGGAACATTCTTTTGGTGTCTCCCTGCAATAAAATATGTCTGCGTTTCTTCATCCTTTATTGAAAAGTATAATTGGCGAGCTATTTTTTCTGCGCCGCCACCCCAGTAAACGGCGTTTACATATAATATCTTCATAATTAGCCTTACTTTATCCCATTTTTCAAAAATCTAATAAAAGGTAGAATAGATACCTTAGCAGCGGAAATATCAATTACCTCAAAATTTCTTCCACAGCAGCCATAAGTATGTATTCCTATTTTTTTATATAAAAATCCCGGCAAGAGAGCACTAATATCCCTTACTTCTTTACGTTCAACCTCTATTTCCTCAATCCCATCAGAAGACAAATACAATATTTTACTCAATATCAATGATTTTCCGTATATATCCTTTGTACTTTCCTGCAAAATACGATATTTATTTCCCCCGTTTTTATAAATATTCCCACCATTGCGCTTTTTTAAAGAATACTCAGAACTTGTATATGAAATATCATAACTTAGTTTTTCTACATCTTCTAACCGATTTAATAAAATAATTTGACTTTTTACATATTTAGGATCTTTATCTTTCAATACCCCTCCAATCAGTAATATATCATCGCCCCTTATATATGGAACAACATCTACTATTTTCTCATTCACATCTAATGTGTAATAATGCTCCCAATGATAAAAAGAATCTTTCATTTTAAAAATTTCAATCTTTTTTGTCTCAGATGTTTCGGGAACCATATAGTATTCATTTTTATAAAATATGATATTGGGAAATGATAAATGTGTATCTGCTTTTAAGACAGTTTTCGGACGGCTGAGGCGTCCATTAGATTTTAATATAGAAAGTCCGATATATCCCTTTTTTCTAAACCGATCGTATTTTTCTACAAAAACATATATTTTGCCATTTCTTTCAACTGGTATTGGATCCGCATACCAATAGCGCAATGTAGGTGTTAATACATGAAATTTTGATACAGTTTCCTCCCAAAAATTCCTCGTTTGGCGATATCCAATGCAATATACGGAATCAACAAAATATTTTGTTATAAACTTAATCACCAGATTCATGTATTTGTTCATAGATCTCCTCTATTACATCATTATTCCGAATATTTTTTAGATTTTTGGAATAGTATTTCCCCAAAAATACGTAACATTCTTCTCAAAAAAACTGACTTTTTCATGCCCGCTATTATTCTATATCCAAATATAATCCCACTGTTAAAATTTTCCTGCACGCACCGCAACGTTTCTTCCTCATATTCTTGCATATGGCTCGTGCAAAATCCTTCTTCCCTAAATATAGAAACAGTTAAATCCATACAGCCAAAATTTTTTTTCCTTTTGATAAAATAAAACTGCCAATCCCTGACTGAACAAACTTTATAGCTTAAGTCAAACTCTTTTTCATCAAACAGTTCCCGTTTTGTGAACATTACTTGATGGCAAATACAATCACCAGTAACAGCATATATACTTTTGCTACAAATTCTGCTATATGTTCTTGATCGTTTCCTATCTTTTCCCAGTAAAACAACGTTTCCATACGCAATCTCAATCATCGGATTTTGTTTCAAATATAAATCCACATTTTGCAATACTCTATCATTGTAAAGGCAATCACCAGCATTTAAAAAGAAGAGATACTCACCTTTCGCCAAACTGACCGCTTCATTCATCGCGTCAAATATTCCATTATCCCTTTTTGAAACAATACATACTTTATCATTTTGAACGAGCATATTTTCTACGATTTTCATCGTACTATCGGAAGACTTGCCATCTTTAATAATATATTCATAATCTGTAAACTTTTGTTTCAATAAAGATGCAATCGTCTCTTCAATATATTTTTCCGCATTGTAACATACAGTAATTATCGTAAACCTAGGCTTTTTCATTGTTTCTCCAACATAATCTGAAAATATACAGATTCTACTCTTTTCTTATTCTTTTCTAAAGAATAATTCTGTACCGCTTTTTTTTGCGCTTTCCTTCCCATTTCAGCTATCATTTGAGGGAATACTAGGAATTGCTTCATTTTAATAACCAAATCTTCATAATTGCCGCATTCATACAGTAATCCACTTACTTTATCCTCCACCAGCTCTGGATTGGCCCCCGAATCAGAAGCAATTACTGGCATTCCTCCCATCATTGCCTCTATCGTTACTCTTCCAAAAGCCTCTTTCTGGGAGGCTATAATCTCCACATCCGCCTTTTCCCGCAAAGACTTCATATCAATTACTCGCCCCAGCATAGTGGCTATCCCGTGAAGATTTTGCTTTATATACGTACGTAGTTCCTTTGTGTATCGCTTTGAATCTCCCATACTGGATTCACTTCCTGCAATCCATACTTCAAATTTATCATTTTCTCTCTTAAGCTTATTAGCAGCCTGAAGAACCAGTATCTGCCCTTTGCTTCTTAATAGATTACCAGAGATCAAAAACACCACTTTTTCTTTGGGCTGATAATTCCTCTCTATAAAATAATCTACCGATATTCCATTATAAATAATAAGGCTCTTTTTTTCATCTGCGTATTCTTTAAAATATTCATACAGGTTCTTTGAAATAAATATAAATTTATCGGTATGGGCATTCATGTATTCCCAGGTTTTTTTCTTTTCCTTTAAATATTCCAGACTGTAATCTGCATCTCCAAACTCTCTGATATGCCATATATGCTTACATGACAGCTTTTGGGCAATCCGTGCCCCAAAATCTGTAACACTGGAATTGGTATGCACAATATCTATTTTTTTTTGCTTCATCATACAATACACATACCAGACTTGCAGAGGTTCTATGAAATACAATAGTCGAAAACAGTATTTAAGAACAATATTCCAGTAAGAGGGCATTTGAATCCAGCCAAAAAACACCGTAATAAAAGGGATACTTCTTTTTCTCAACTCTTTCGCCAATGGACAGTTCACAGTAGGTACTATTACGTATATTTTATGCCCCTTTGCTTTCATTTCCTCAATCAGAGAAAGTAAAGATATAGTAGCGCCCCCCAGTTTTCTCTCATGCGCAACATAAAGAATATTCAAGATTTTCTTCTCCCCCCCAACAGTATGTTCTCGTTTAGTCATTCACTCTTTTCTCTTCCTCCAACTCCCTTACTCTTTTCTCCAACCTGGAAATTGTCTGTATCAACTGTCTGATCTTGTTATTCTGCCTGGAAACAATTGATGTAAGCGACAATAGAATACATACAATAAAAACAATGGCCCAGATAAAAAGCCCATTCATATTACTTTGCATCCCACTTTGAATCCCTACTAAATGATTCAAATATATAAGAATATCCGGTACGATTACCAGCAGGCTCATTATAATACCGGCAAGTATCCATAACAATGTATATTTCAAAGATAAAGCTTTATTTTTTAGAAAAATACACATCATTATAAAATAAAAAACAATCGCAATAATCAATGTGAATTGTAACCTTGCAGGAAGCATATCATTTTCTCCTGATCCCAAAACTAATCCGACAGATAAATAGCGCCAATACAACTTTTATCATATAATAAACAGATTTGGTAATATTGATAGAACTTTCTCCGGAAATACGCTCCTGCATAATCACAGGGACTTCTATAATTTTTCCTCCTCGGATAATAGCTGAAACAATAGCTTCCGGTTCTGGATAGTCCTGTGGATAATCTTTGGCATAAATGCCTATAAAGCTTCTATTCACCGCCCGAAATCCACTTGTCACATCCTTAACCCGTTTCCATGTAAGAAACCATATGATCATACTGAGTATCGAAATCCCCATTCTCCGCATACTTGAGGATTGAAAGCCCTCTTTTTCTATAAAGCGGCTCCCGATTACGATATCAGCCTCTTTATTTTCTAGCTTTACTACCATTTCTTGAATATATTTCACATCATGCTGCCCATCTCCATCTATCTGTATCGCTATATCATAGTCATTTTCCAAAGCATACTGATACCCATTCTGTACTGTACCGCCGATGCCGAGGTTAATTGGCTGATCTATAAATTGATAGCCCTTTTCAATACAAGTTTCCCGGGTTTTATCACGAGAAGCATCATTGATTACAATATAATCATACTGAGGATAATTCTCTATCACTTTATCTACTACTTGTTCAATGTTCCCAGCTTCATTATAAGCTGGGATAATAATTAATACTTTTTTTCTCATCTCACCTTATCACTCTGTCCGATACTCCTAACACTCCAAGGTATTTATTTTTTATTCTATAGGGCTAATTGTAGTGCAATAATGCAATAACCGAGAAGATTCATTATCTATTTTATACAATCCACCATTATCTATTTTATCAACATCCTCAAATAATTCTCCATAACTATCTGTAAATTTACTATCGCATTCATCGATAAATAAGTAATCATAATTCTCCAATACCTCTTCCCAATCATTTACACTGACTTGATAATCCGCTTCTCTCGTTTCTCCCGTTACTGGATAATATGTTTTTCGCCCCCCATTGACTCTGGAATTAAACGCGATTGGCATACAATAATATCGAGTACACATATATCTTGGCCCTGAATTAACTTTAGCAATATGATATAATGTATCTCCTTCTGTCAACCATTTCCTCAAGAGTTCTCCTTTAGCAATTGTTGACTCATCTATTTCACCATCAATTACTTTGTTCTTCCTTAACCAACTTTGATGATTCGAACAAAAACCTGTCAACACCAAAATACTGACACACAAACCTATTCCTGAAAGAAATATGCCATATCGTTTACCTTCTTCAAACAAATCCTGAATAATACAAATTACCAATACAGAAATAGCCAGTAAATGTGCTGCTAAATAACGTTCTAATGAAACAAAAGTATCTACATCAGATGCCGGAAATGTAAATGTATATAAAAGCTCATATGCCGCTATCGTTCCCCCTCCCATTATTAATATAAATATTAGCCATGTCATCTTTTCCTTTTTTAGTCTCAAAAAAACGAATAAAAGTATGCATATAATCAAAAACCAACCCAAAAAGGAAACTGCAAAAAAGATATTTGGATAATCCCCCGAAAAAAATATTTTTTTCAGATATGTGGGGAAAACTTCATACTTATATGCTTCTGCCTTTCCTGTTATAAATTCAACAACTTGATTTTTACCCAATCCGGTCGCCGCAACCGTATTCAATGATTTTTCAGTCGCATTAATACTAACCAATGGTGTTATAGCATTTTCCTTTAACTTTAAATACATTTGCCATGACGTTTCACCTAGTACAATCGTTATCAAAAGTGCCACCGAGCTAATTATCCAAGTCTTGCTCCAAACATGATCACGCCAAAATATATAAACAACCATACATACTATAGTGCACAATAAAATAATAGCACAAATAAGCCCTGTATCCTTACTTAGAATACAAAATAAAGTTCCACTTATAAATGTAAAAATGTAGCTATATGAAAATTCTTCTATTATCTTTTTAAGTTGTACTATCATATATGCAAACGTACAACCAATAATTTCATCGTTAAGAATACTGCTCATAAGTTTCCTGGGGAAAAAAAGTTCTGGAAGCCCAATACAAACAATTGCTATAAATAAAATTGGCCATCTTTGCTTCTTTTCACTCTCTAAACAACTCATAAGAAATACAATTATAAGCATATGCTTAGCAAAATGTAAAATTCCTTCAGAATAACCTCCATATATTTGTAATAATAAATATTGAAAACCAGTATACATTGTAGGATATCTTACCAAAGTAACTGCTGTATTAGCATGCATCGGAAAAGAATCAAATAAATACATATCTTTAGCGGCAACTGCCCAATGTACAAATTCATCCCAATATTGAACAATTTTATCTATGTCAATAAAAAAATAGAAAATTAGTATAACACTCCAGCAAATAAACCCTTTCCATACATAATTACTCCAAATACACCTAATTTCACTCCATTTATACCGTATTAAGAATCTTACTAACATTAAAAAAGCTACACATGTACAAATTATTATAAAGAAATACCCTAGCTTTAATACATTAAGCAAACCACTAATATAAATACCAAATGCAAAAGCAAGACAGACAATGGCACTTGCGTTCCAAAAGGGAATTTTCTTGATAAAACAAAGAGCAACAGCGGTAATTCCAAATATAAATAAGATTTTCCATGCAAAAAAAATCTTGGTATTTACCGTATAATAATCTATATCATATGCCAAAGATATCCCATAGTCTGCACCCTCAGAGTACAGACCATATCCATAGGAATTTGTTATAAACGAGATAGCCGCATCAGGGTTATCTATATCCCGTAAATAAAAAGCAATATAATAATCCCTATTATAAATCAACTTACTATGAGGAAATGCTACTGATATCTCAGTTAATTTCTGTAACTCGTCTCCTTGAAAAGAT
The DNA here is from genome assembly GCA_910587635.1 of uncultured Lachnospiraceae bacterium. Classification (GTDB taxonomy): domain Bacteria; phylum Bacillota; class Clostridia; order Lachnospirales; family Lachnospiraceae; genus VSOB01. Next base: position 29,588 of record CAJUNB010000018.1, on the reverse strand, counting down.
ATTTTATCCTTTATTAAATTACTTTCTAAATCATACCCCCCTTGCAATAAATAAATGCTAAGTTGCGCTGATTTACTAATTTTATTTGTTGATATCTCAAAAGAAATATTCTTTATACAATGGTCATTTCCTAATATTTTTTGTGCTAATACTCTATCGGGAGTTAAAACGACACTATCCCCTGTCGATCGCTCCTGCGCAGACGAATTATTTCCTAAAAATATAAGTAACATTCCTAACAAACAATAAATTCCTAAAATAAAAATAATAAATAATTTTTTCTGATTATCTGAAATATGCAATATATACTTCCCACCTATATACAATTAATATTATCTTTTTCTAATTATTTTCTTATTCTTGACTTCATATATCTCATCACATTTTTCAATTGTCGTCAACCTATGAGCCACAATAATTAATGTTTTCTTCCCTTGTAAATTTTCAATAGCCTCCATAACTGCATTTTCAGTCTTATTGTCAAGTGCAGACGTTGCTTCATCTAATACCAATATTTCAGGATCATGATATAATGCCCTTGCTATTGCAACTCTTTGTCGCTGACCTCCTGATAATCTCGTTCCTCTTTCACCAACGAAAGTATCTAACCCTCCTGGCAATGTATCAATAAAAGCCTTTAATTGAGCTAACTCTACTGCATTATTGACTTTATTTATATCTATCTCTTCATCTGGTATTCCAAAAGCAATATTTCTTAATAAAGTATCATCTAATAAAAAAATGCTTTGAGACACATAGCTAATTATCTTATTTTTTTGAGTAAAAGAACTTCGTATGTCTTTCCCATCAATTGTCACGCTTCCACTCTCAGGTTGTAACAACCCCAGCAAGATATCAATTAAGGTTGATTTTCCAGAGCCTGATTCTCCAATAATACCTATTGCTGTTCCTTTATTGATTGTTAAACTTACATTCTTTAAAACTTCATCTGTTTCACCTGGATATTTCCAAGTAATATCTTTTAACATAAGTGCTTCTTTAAATGAAATATTTTTTAGACTTGATTCTACACAACTTGCTTTTTTTTCATATTCCTGTATTTCATGCAAATTTTTATAAATAGTATCAAATCCTGGTTTATTAAATACCATTAAATTATATGCACTGGTAATCCTTGCCATAGAAGGAAGTATTCTGAAAGCTGCTACCGCAAAAGCCGCAAATTGAGGAATTAAATTTTCAATATTGTCTCCTCCTAAGATTCTCAAGCCAACTGCCCCAATTAAACCACTCACACACACTGCTTCTATCATATACGCTGGGCTCTCATTAGCTACCGTTTCATTCACTGCGGCTTTTTGTTGCTTTTGATAAGATTCTTCATAATTATTTATAAAATAATTTTTACATTCTAAAATAGATATCTCTTTAATCCCATGAAAAGCCTCAAATGCAATTTTTCTTGTTTTTGTATCATGATACTGCCTTAACCTCCCCATCTTTTTCATTCTATCTTTAAATAAATAAGAAATAACGCTAAAGCATGTTATCGCCAAGATCATGACACTGATCGCCATTATAACATCAGAATAAACAATGAACGCACATATCATTGTGCTCGTCAAAGCTTCTGTCATAATTCTAAAACTATTACTGAGCATATTATACACTCGATTTACATCTTCTCCTACACCACGTAATAATTCACTGGAATTAATTTGAGTAAAAAATATATAATTTCGTTTCAAATAGGACTTCATCACACGCACTGACAGCTCCTGCTGCACCATACAGGCAAATTTAGCTTTGAGATAGGAAAGCATAACCAAATATATATTTTTTATAATATAAATTACTATTGTTCCAACACACAAATATATAATTAAAGATTTCGAATTATAAATATTTAAAAGCCCCAACACTGGTTGAACTAGATTGTGATTCATTAATTCTCCCGGCTGAAGCATCGCCTGCATTAATGGAATTACTACAGATATCCCTAATGTTTCAAACATAGCACCAATCAATAGTAATACAAACAAACCAATACTATACCTCTTTTGTCTTTTTGTAAGAATATAAGAAAATTGTTGCAAAAGATTTTTCACTTCATTAAGTGTTTTCTTCATAATTATTATACCTTATTTCAATTCTGCTCTGAGAACACCCTTCACCCAATACGGATACTTTAAATCATGCAAATGCCATATTGCAGACATAATATAACCATCTGTATACGCTTTACTATATCCATGTAACAACTTTTCTATTTTATCGGCATCTTCTATATTGTGATATACACAAATGGCGCATTTCTTTATATGCTTCCCTCGTAACATATCTTTTGCACCTATTAAAGCTTTAATTTCTGCTCCCTCTATGTCCATTTTTATCATACCGATTTGATCCAAATGGTTCTTTTTACAAAATGCATCAATTGTTGTCTCATCTTCATGGTCTTTATCTGATACAAATTGAGGAACAATACAAATCTTTTCTCTATAGTCTGCAAAAGTGTATTTCAATGCTTCCAGCCATTCTGGTTCACATTCGAATAGATACGCTTTTTCTATTTGATCGATAATCGATAATGTAAAATTTCCTTCAGCAGCACCAATATCTAAAACAACATCCCCTTGCTCTATGCTAAATTCTTTAGATAAATATTGATGAGGAGAACCATCACTTTGTTCCCAAAAAGAAATATTTAAATAATCTAACACTTTTTTTCTATTATTTAGAGACCGTTTAAAAAACATTTTTTTGTTATCCCAATAAGCATAAAACAACGCCTTATCGGAATCATAAAAAATGTCATCATCATCATAACGTTTTTGTTTAGCCGTCTTATAACAATACATTGCCGGCCCATTTTCTATTATATAATTCACACATTCCTTTAATTCTGGATCGGCAATATTCCTATACATTTCTTCCGCCGTATGAACAATATAATTGTAATGAATTTCTCTTAAAAACAAATTATCATAGTCTCTGTTTGCAATAATTTTTATAATATTTTTTTTAGCAAACCGACAATATGTACGCCTCAGCCGCATTTGTTCATAAATATCCTCTAAATATTGTTTAATCTTATACATATTATTTATCCCTCTCAAAAATCAACTTTATAATTATCGACTATATAATCTTCTATACAAAGAAAATCTTTTACACGATTATAATTATCTTTAATTGCACCTAGTCGCTCAAAATAGTCTTGTTCACAGCACTGTTTTAAAACTTCATCCAATTCATCTGTACTTTTATGAGAGATTCGTATAATGCCATCCAGATTAAAAAATTTTCCGATTTCTAAGGCACCTATGTATATAGGAACAGTCATAGATGCAAAACAGTCTAATATCTTTTCTGTAAAATAATATGGCGTAATATCATTCTCTACTGCAATACTATATCTGTATTCAGACAATGCATCTGCTTTATGTGCAATATAATTTCCATTTATATTGCCGTATACATCTACCTTTCTTGAAGAAATACAATGTCTTGCAATCCCTATACGTTTATAATGCATTGGGCACATTGTTTTGTCAGATGAAATCATAGAAATATTTTTGCTTTTATTTTCATATTGGAATTCTGACATTTCTCCACCATTTCTAAGTGTCCCATACCAAACTCCATTTGCCGGAGCAAATACAGCATTTTCATATTTGTCCAAAATTTTTGCCGAATGTGTAAATATCTTTTCAAATTCACTAATTTGCCCCGTTTCATGCAGTGCCCACTCATAATCCTTTGGGACTATAGCTTCTGACTCTCTTAAAATTCCATATTTTTTACGGCATAAATTAGACGTTCTTTCCATATCTTTATGTGTATAAAAATGTATGGGAAGCCCCTTATTAAATCTATCCCACATAAGCCTTCGTGGAAATCTTCCATCGACTAAAAATTGAGGAGTATGTGTACACAAACTATCCTGCAAATAATATACACTTATTCTCTCCCCTAACTTATTATATATCTCCGGGCATAAAACACTTGATTCCCCAAAAGGAGGAACACTATATATTTTTTTCTTTACATATCCATATGGCAATGTATTAATAATCCATTTTTTTACATTCATTTCCCGTCATGCTTTCTCAAAATTCATTATCATCTCAATTACATAAGCTATTTCTTCATCTTTCAAAGCCTGATGAATCGGTAAACATAACGTATTGTCAGCCGCCCAATCTGCATTTTTGAATTTTTCTTGACACCCATAATACTTTACTCTGTGTAATGGGAAATAACGGAACGTCGTATAAATATCTCTATCCCGCAAGTATCTAGCCAGTTCATCCCTTTTTCCATTTTTTAATTGTATATGATAAAAATAATATGATGACTCACAATCTGCTGGCACAGACTCCGGTACATCCAACCACTCCACATCCTGCAGTCCTAACGTGTACATCTCCGCTATTTCTTTTCTTCTCGCTATAAATCCAGGCAATTTCTTTAATTGCTCCAATGCCATCGCTGCTGTTATATCATTCATGATACTCCTGCGGCCCAAACATGATATTTCAAATTCCCACCACTTTTGATCTACAGAATTGGAATAGCCACTCTTACTTTCTAAGCCAAAATATAACAGTTTAGAAGCTCTTTGTAACATTTCCTCGTCTTTTACATATATCATTGATCCATCGCCACATACAAGTATCTTCATCGCGTCAAAGGACCACATTCCCATATCTCCAATTGTCCCTAACGCTTTTCCTTTATATTTGGATGCAACGCCACACGCCGCATCTTCTATCACCTTTATATGATAAGCATCAGCCATCTGCATGATCTCATCCATTTCACAAGGCACTCCACCATAATGCATCAGCAACACTGCCTTTGTCTTTGCTGTAATCTTCTTCTCAATATCTCCTGCCGTTGCATTTTGTGTTCGCTTGTCCACATCACAAAATGCAATCTCTGCACCGCATTTCTGTATTGCATTAGCAGCTCCCACAAAACTACACGTAGGAAGAATTACTTCATCCCCAGCCCCTATATCAAACAATTCCATAGACAAAAACAAACCTTCTGTACAGCAGTTATCCGAACATACCTGACTTTTTTTAACGCCCAAATGTTTTGCAAAACTTTCTTCGAACTGATCAGTTATTTTTCCTTTTCCCAACCAGTTTGATTCTAACACTTTCTCAACAGCTCTCGCCTCTTCTTTTCCTAGCGATGGTTGAAATACATTAATCATGATAATTTCTCTCCTCTCCGTCATTCGTCATATATATCCAATTGTCTTCGTATATATCTATGGGTTGGTCTTCCCGCAACATCCATTTCACTGGTGCAATCACTATCTTTTCTGGATTTTTAGACAAATGCTGCGCCCACCAGCTAAATGTTGAATTATGAATAACAAAATGCTTACAGGATGACATCAAACGTATTTTCTCCCAAATAGGATTTCCTTCCGTCTCATAATAAACTTCTCCTTCAGGATGAAAATTCTCCCTACACCATTCCACATTATCTGAAAAAATCACCCACACTGCTTCCGGTACTCTTTCGTTTATATAATTTATAGCATGGTAAAAATAATTTATATCATACTGGTATACATCCGATATATCTGGATTTTCCACATCCTGACGCTTAATTGTAATACATACGGACTGGCGTTTTGCTATCACTTCATACAATTCCCTGTTCTGTTCCAATAGAGGGTGCTTCGGCGTCAGCTCATTACATATCTTATCATCTATTTCTGCAAAATACTTTGGTGATTCAAAGTATCCCCGTATGATTATATTCTTATTCGGATAAAAATGAAAGGGGTAATATGCTGTTTCAAAATAATAAATACCAAATCTCTCCAAATGCTTCGCTATCCATAGATAGTAATGATAGGTCTTTTTATCAAATGTTCTTAAATTAAATATTTTTTTAATGACATTAATAAACAAAAAGCAAATAAGTTTTAAATTATGGGGTTTAGAAACATACCGATAAGGAACGACATTGAAATTCTGCAACAAATTGTCGCTTCCCGTCCACAAATCAGGATTTTCATGTACATATTGATAATCTATAATCAGTTCTCCGCCTACTTTTTCCTGTATCGTTCTGGCAAAAGCATATTGAAAAAACTGGTTGCCACAGGCACCATTAATTTTCAGATAAATCATATTCTATATACTCTCTATACTTTCTTATTTATTTTGCACAAAAAAGACTGTATTTTAGCTCTCTGTACAATTGTCTATAAAGTTACATCTATGACTCTGCATTCAATAATGGGCGAAAACTGTGTCATTGCAGTTCCAATGCACTTCGTTTTCCGGTCAGAAAAGTACACAAATCAAAACGTCATCCTTTTTATGAAGGCGATTCTGTCTCCCTTTCTTCCCTATGGCTGCTAACCTCTCATTTCTAACAGGAGCATCCTTCCGTCTCCGGCGGGTCCTAAATTCCTTCGTCCAGCCTGCCCATAGTCGGGTGCCGTCTCTGCTCCATTCCAGGGTCATGCCCTATTAAATATGCTATAACGGCTTCGCTCTGCTTTGTCATTTCTATAGAGAGCACTCCTGTAATCCAGCACCAATCGAATCCTTGGCGGACGTTATCTGTTACAGTGTGCTTTATTCCCTTGTTCCTACGCTGCTTCCTCTCTGATGATATCCCTTCGGAACTTCTCTTCATCAAACTCACAGCCTGTCTGTAATACCACATAAAATATCCTGACTGCCTTGCAGGCTACCGCTATCTTTGCCTGCATCCCTCCAAGCGGCTTCCTCTCCCTGTTCCGGTAATAGAGATCCTGAAATGCCCGGTTCCAGTTAATCAGTGACCTTGCGGATTCATACATCGTCCTGCGCAGTTTCCTCCTGCCCCTCTTGCTGACCCGTGGCTGCCCCTTCTTTTTGCCGGAGCTTTTCTTTACGATCTCCAATCCGGCAAGTTTCTGTATCTGCTTCGGGTCGGTGAAACGTCCGATATCGCCCACCTCTGCAACAAAGCCGATCACCGTGCTCAGCCCTACTCCTTTTATGGCGAGCAGTTTCTCCACGTTTGGTACTTCCTTTACTTTCTCTTCCAGATATCCATCCAGTCTCTTAAGCTGTTCTGCTTTCAGAATGTAGTCATTCACAAGAACCCATATCTCAAGCCTTGCCACTTCCACGGATTCCAGCCCTACACTGTTCTGTGCCGCTTCTATCAGGGCCTGCGCCCTCTTTATTCCCGCCCCACGTACCTTTCCTTCACGCCATATCTGGTTGATCCCTCCTGAACCCAATTTCAAGATATCCTGTGACAGCGGCACTTCTTTCAGCAGCATCAGGCCGCTGGTTGAATCCCAGTCTGCGTAACACTCAAAATACTCTGGAAAAAACTTCTGCAGCCATCCCTGTATCTGGTTGGACAGCCTCACATGCTGTTTCATGATCTGCTCCCGGCAGACCGATGCCTCCCTGATTTCTGCATATACGCCACTTGGAAGATATGAAGTCGAGTACCGTCCATCTTTTACCAGCATAGCAATTGTCTTGGGATCTTTCAGGTCACTTTTTTCAGGACTGTTGTCATCTAATTCCTTGCTCCTGTTCACTGTAAATGGATTTACTGTTACAAGCTGTACTCCTTGATCCTGTAAAAACTTCTGGAAAGTAAGCCAGCAGCAGCCGACAATGATCTTTTTCATTCCGGTCTTATTCATGAGTTCCTCTGTCCATCTGAGGAATGTGAGGAATCCCATTCCGGTGTTGCTGAACTTAAATACCCTGCGGGAGAGTTCAAATCCTCTCCAGTCAAAACCTCTGCAAAAGTGTGTCTGTGAGCCTACATCAACACCAACTATCAAAGTGTCTGATGTTACTTGCCTTAATCTGTCATTCTGTGTTACATTCATTGTTAGAAACCTCCGTATGATTTGATATTTTTCATCCGACCAAGATGATACCTCTATCATACTACGAGGTTTCTTTTTGTTCTATTGGCGTTAGTTCTTAATTACAGGAATACTCCATTACTTTTAATTTCTCTACCCATACCTTTCTTTTTTTCACTTTATAAATGAAATCTCTTTCGTAACGTAAAGTTTGTAAAATCACAACTCTTAATATATTAATAAAAATATATGGACTAATAAGCATTCTTTTCCCAATTGATTGGTTTTGCCGATATAAAGATTTTCGTAACCACCAGAAAAAAACTTCCTCTCTATAAATTTTTCTGTTATAAATTCCATTTTTATTATTTGCTTTTATTAATCTCTTTATCAATTTTATATTATCTGCTGAGGTTCCTACTGCCTTCATGTTGCGCATACAAGTATACAATTGTTGCTCATATAAGCTGCTCTCAGGAAGCAATCTTTTCAAACATTCTATTTTTGTTGCATCTGCATAATTGCTTTGTTCTTCAGCATACCTGTTTCCAATCCGTTCCCCAAATTCTCTTGATATAAACAATACCTCCTGCAAAGAGCCCAGCTTCCCCTTCTCTATGCACCTAACCCACATATTGTAGTCCTGCGCTTTGTGGATGCTTTCATCATACCACAAATGATTTTCTTTTAAAAAAGAGGCTCGGAATACCACCGTCGGATGGGTAAATTCTATATTAGCGAAAGACAGTCGAACCCGCATCCTTTCCTGTTCAAATTTTCGATATATCCCCGCAAACCTTGGCCGATCTGTAAAATCTTTTTCTGTCGGAAACAAAGGCTCTCCGCCGTATATAAAAGAACCGCAGGCCAGCACATCAATATCCTTATGGGACTCCATATAGGAAATTTGCCTGCTGATGCGCTGTGGAAGACTGATATCATCTGCATCCATGCGTGCTATATAACTTCCTTTTGCCATTCGCAAAGCAATGTTCAACGATACCGTCAGCCCCTTATTCCTCTCATTATGAAAAAGTCTGATTCTCCTGTCATCATGTCTTACCTCTTGCTCCCGCTTGTATTCCTCCAAAAATGCCACGCACCACTGATCTGATGCATCATCTATTATGATAAATTCAAGATTTCGATAAGTTTGATGCAATATGCTGTCCATTGCAATGCGTAAATATTCGATTTTTGTATTATAAACTCCCATGATAACAGAAACCAACGGTTCTTTGTTCATTTCATCACTCCAGCAAATCCAGCCATTTATTCACCATACGTGACACTTGTAGCTCTTCTGCTCTGCCTTTTATATTTTCTTTCAATTTTTTATACAATATTTCATCTGATAACATCAGTGCCATTCCTTCTGCCAGCAATTCCTCTTCCCTGGTCAACGGCTGCTTACTGTCATACATAACGTCATCGCACATAGGAGTAAGAATTCCACACCGGGCAATTTCCAGTTCTGCTTTCACCCGTTTCTCTAAATCTGTGTCTGGAGCCAGAATCTCCCTCGGCCCATAATCAATGTCCGTTGATACCACCGGAACACCGAGGCAAAGCGCTTCCGCCGTCACATTGGAAAACCCTTCATGAGTCGATGAAACAACAAGCGCTTTTGCTTTTGCCAAAAAAGAAAATGGATTATTACAAAATCCACAGAATACCACATGCTGACTAAGTCCAAGTTCTTCCGTCAGCCGCTCCAGATATGCTCTCTGGCTGCCTTCCCCTAAAACAAAAAGTTTAAAATTTGATACTTTTTCCCGCAGCTTTGCAAGCGCTCTGATTAAATGCCAAAATCCTTTTGGTTCTTCCAGTCTTCCCATTGCAATCAGCACCGGCATTTCTTTCAGGATATTATTATATGCCGCTTCCATAGGCTCCCTGGACATCTTGCGAATATACGCAACATCAAATCCATTGGCAATCGTCACTACTTTATTCGATGGTATCCTGTAATTCTTTCGTAAATCAAGGCTTACCCCCTCTGATACCCCCACGACTACATCCCCATATCTGTAAAACATTTTTACAAGAGGCGTGACAATATAACGATATACCGGATTTCTCCGAAAAGCCGTCAGGTTACAGTGAACTGACAACAACGTTTTACAGTAGCGTTTTCCCGAGATCACATTCGCTATATTGGCGCTGTCCATAAAACTGATCACTGCACGGTAATTTCGGATTTTCTTCAGTTTTTTTAATTTGAGTATCCTCCGCAGGAATACATACCCCTGATAACATACATTCTGTTTATCAGACACAGGCCTTATTCCCAGATCAATCAAATGTCCTTTATAATCAAACACAATATCTTTCGTATCATTCAATATAATATCGATTTCCCAATCGTCTGGAAAGTTCGTCACTGTATTGGAAAGTATTCTCTGCGCTCCGCCTTCTCCCAATGTAGATATTACAAATGCAACTCTTTTCATCTATCTTCCTTAACGCAAATACTTTGCCCTCTCTTTTCTCATACGATATCGCTTCAACCAGCCAAGCAACAGACATGTATTTTTCAGGCCTATGATTTTTGTCACTACACCTACCATTCTTTCTTCCGTTCCTTCCGTATAGGCAAGATAAAATTTCAGCTCCCTCGCCATTACAAGCACGTCTTTACGTTCCTTTCCTTTAAATAAATACAGATTTCCCAGGATATCATGGCAATACAATACAGCAAATCTTTTTCGAAAAGCTGTCGTCAACTCATCACCCAATTCCCGGTCCTGTAAAAACTGCTCCCAGTCAATCAGATTCAACAACTCATCATACTTTAATTTTTTGTTTACCGATGTCATAGTAGAATTTTCCCGGAAACGGCGATAATAATAAAAGGAAGGCACCATCACCGCGCAGTCAGCTTCCAGCACAACTTTATCTATCAGTGCAAAATCTTCCGCCAGCCGCTTGGTTGGAAATCGGAACCCATGTTTCTTCCAGAAATCCAAACGATAACATTTCCCACAAGGGCTCCAATTTGGTGCTGCCTTCATCGTTTTCAGCAGTGTCTCTCTTCCCGAAAATCCCTGATACTCTGCCGACTCCCATTGATGATCTTCTGCCATTATCCCATCTCTGACCTCAAACATCCCTTCCGATAAAATAATATCCGGCAGATTCCATTCTACACATTTTTCATAGCACCTTTGCAGAGTATCATTGGCAATAAAATCATCACTGTCTACAAATAACAGATAATCCCCTGTTGCTTTTTCAATTCCCACATTCCTGCTATCAGCCTGTCCTGAATTGGTTTTGGTAAACACCTTAATCCGCTCGTCCTGTTTCTCGTAGCTTCTGCATATTTCACCGCTCTTGTCTGTAGAACCATCATCTATCAGAATAAGTTCCCATTCAGAATAAGTCTGCTCTATAATACTTTCAATGCACTCTTTCAAATATAGCTCAACATTATATACCGGTACTACAATACTGAAAACCAACGACAATCCTTTCATTTCAGATAAATCCTTTTTCTTTTCTAATTCTCTGCAATATACATTTTATAAAATACAGACCTTTATCGATTGTCATCAACAAGGAAAACTGTCTTGCCATCAAAAGATACAGCCGGACAAAATTATAACCTTTAATTTTTTTCCTATTTGTCTCTGTATTTATTTTTTGAAATTCTTCTAACAAAAGTATTTCCTGCAAATATTTTATGTGGACTTTATATGCCCCAGGTTCACTATTTAATTTAAATACATTTTCCATAAAATTGTTCAAAACATATCCTCTATATGCCCTGATCTGTGCCTCTAAATTCATACTACATGTCTGCATACAATTCAAAATATGTCTTTCTGCATCCAGTATTTCTCTGATCTTGGAAACTGACATCGTATGAATCAGACTGGTTTTACGAATCCTGTAATAATAAAGATACTCATTTAAAATTCCAATCTTTTCCGCTTTCATAAAAAAATGAAAGGTCTGCAGTACATCCTCACAATAATTAATGGGAATATAAATTTCTTCCAAATTCTTTAAAATCAGTTCCCGTTTTACAGCTTTTATAAAAATCGAAAACAAATGGCTACCTTCAAATAATTTTGTAATCGCCGTCTCTCTGCTGCATATCTTTTGGGGAATATCTATTCTAGGACATTTTTTCACTTTCTTTGTATATCGTATATATTTATTAAACACCACCACATCGCATTGATTTTGCTTCAGAAACCCATCTATTTTTTCCAGCAAATGCGCATCACAGTAATCATCCGAATCCAAAAAAAGACAATATTCTCCCCTTGCCTTTAAAATACCTTCCTTTCTTGTCATCATCAACCCTTTATTTTTTTGATGATATACCTTTATTCTCTTATCTTTCCCAGCATACACATCGCAAATAGCGCCACTTTGGTCTGTAGAACCATCGTCTATTACGATTGCTTCAAAATCAGGATATGTCTGTCCAACAACCGAATCCAGACATTCCGGCAGATAAGATTCAATATTATAAACTGGAATTAAAATACTATATTTTATCTTCTCCATAAGTGATTTTAATCAATCCGTTTCCGTATTCTCAATTACTTCTCTGATACTGTAAGAAGTATCCACATGAACTCCATAGTATATTTTCATCAATATTTCACTCATCAATCCGAACACAAACATCAAAATCCCAATAATGACAAAAAATATTGTCAGCATGGGAGGCATCAAATTCCTGGACATTTTATATCCTTCTAAAAACAGTACGATCGACCAGATACCGCAGCATCCTCCCAATATTAGAAACACGATACCGATTCCCCCCAGCAAATGAAGGGGCCTGGTAGCATACTTATTCCAGAACCAAACAGAAATCATATCTACAAACCCTTTAAAAGTCCGTTTCCAATTGTATTTCGTCTTACCCGATGTACGGGGCCTGTGATGCACCACATACTCCCCCACTGTAAATCCTTTGATTTTCAGAATCGCCGGAATAAATCTATGCTGTTCTCCATATAAATTGACTCCCTTAAAACACTCCCGGCGATATATTTTCAGGGAACATCCACTATCATGAATCCCGTCATGTACCAGAAGATAACGGAGCAAGTTTGCCCCTCTGGAGACAAATCGCTTCATAAAAGTATCCTTTCGGTTTTTTCGCCAGCCAGACACTACATCATAGTCTTTTTCCACTAGATAATCAAGCATTCCCGGAATATCGGCCGGATCATTCTGCCGGTCTCCATCCATTGTGACAATATAATCCAGTTTAGCTGCTTTAATCCCTGCATCCATAGCTGCCGTTTGTCCAGAATTGCGCCGCATTCGAATATATCTGAGCGGTTTTAGCGTTTTACAGATTTTTCCAGTTTGATCTGTAGAGCCATCATCTATAAAAATGATTTCATATTCATATTGATTTTGTACACAGATTTCTTTAATTTCACGATGCAGCTCAGCCACATTGCCCTCTTCGTTATACACAGGTACTACGATTGACACACGATACATATTGTCTCCCTATCTGTCTCTTATTTTTCCCACAATTTCAATTCCTTATAGGTTTCATCCTTATAGTATACTTCACAGTCATCCTTCAGCTCCACTGCAAGACAGGGCTTGTCTACAATTACAGAATATTGATACTTACCTTTCGAAGCATTTTCTGGTAATACGAGTTGAAAACATAGAGGCAGGCTCTCCTGATTTTCTGTAAAAATTCCAAAACTCAGAAACAGAATCTTTGCATTTTCAGCCATTTGAGACGTATCTACAGAAACACGGAGTTCTGTATCTTCTCCTATCCGCCTAAAAGAATATGTGACACAACCGCTTTCCCATCCCGTTCCCTCGAACATTTCCAGATACTCTTTTTGCGGATACAGGAAGTGGTACCTGCTCACATCAATATTCCATTCGTCAATTCCATCCCCCGCTATCCGTTCTGAATGGTTCTGCATGAAAATTCTCATGGACTCAGTGATACCGTATATCTTATCCGTCTCCACTGCCACATACCCCTGTGGATACTCTCTGGCAAACTCATAGAGAATCTCCATATCGTGAGCCCTGTCAAACGGTGTCGTCACATAATCTTCCAACTCCCGCACGGCATAATAATCTCGAAAATCATATCCGGCTATGGCAACAGGGCTTTCAATAGAATCCTTACTTATTTTAGCATATACCTGGCTATGATGGCAAATATCATCACTATTATATATCTCTTTAAAATTTGTTTTTATTTGAAATGCAACTACAACAAAAAAGAAAAGTGCCATAACTCCCGGAAAAAAGTGCTTCTTTCTAAAAGATACCGCTTCCACAATTCCCCATGCCGCTGTAATCGCAATAAGAGGAGCAATATAAATAATATACCTATCCTGATAATACTGACTAAAGATATAAATAAAACAATATAATGAACTGGAAATAATAAAAACCGAATAGAGAGAAAAATCAAACTTCTTATCCCGATTCTTTATTCTTTGAATAAAAGCTAAAATCACGCATAAACAGGCAAAAAACATAATTGCCCTGTTTCCCATAAAATTTTTAAACCAATTCCAATATCTGATATTCTGCTCATCATATTGTCCGATAAAATTATCCGAAGTTATCACAAGATATATCATACGGACAATAGGTATATTTACCCCCTTCGATACCAAAAAACACAAAATTCCAAATAATGCTGCTCCCGCCCCTAAACATACTGCTGCCGCTACGTATCTTTTGTCTTTTTTTGTAACAAGCAGATAAAACAACAAAAGAATAATACCCGCTCCACACACAAGAGTATTAATATGTGTCACATAACAGAAAATTAGAGATACGACAGCTAAAAGGACATACTGTAAAGGATAATTAAAATTCCTTCTACAAAAACCACTGATACGATTTTTACCCGAATAATTTCCCTCTACTTCTAAAGTCATAAAAACAAAGTACAAAAACCAGACCATTAGAAGGATCCACAGGCTATACATCCGAATCTGCCTGAATACAACAGTAACAGACGGATTTCCCAGCAAAAACAGACATGATAATATAGTGACATAATAATTATCATAAATCTTGTAAGTAATATAATAAACGGAAAGAATAAACAGCACTCCTAACACTGCTGAAAGAGCCTTCCCGGCAGGAACACTGATACCAAATATATGAAACCAGAGCGTCAGCAGAAGCGTATGAGGCCACGCTCTAGAATACTCTATATCTGTCAATGATTCTGTATGGAAATCCCATTTATAAAACTTCCCCGTCTTAAAAAAGCCTACGGCTGCATCAAAGGTAGGATATTCATCTAAAAACGTATAATAATCTCCCAGCAGAGCATAAAAATAACGCAGCATAGCAAGCACGGCAACGAACACCGCCAACAATATCCAGATATCATACTCTCTATTCCTGTTTTTTAATTTAGATTTCAGCGTCATTCTGCTCTCCCGTATACGACTTCCATTAATCCGTCAAAATAATTTTTAAACTGATATTGTTCCAATACGAGACGATAGCTGTTCTTTCCCATTTCTTCCAGACTCTCTCTATTTTCTATCATGTATTTCAGGTTCTCTTGTAGATTTCCCCTGTCAAGATCTCGAAACAGATATCCATTCACCCCAGGCTCCACATAACATGCAGAGCCGTTTGTATCGCTACAAATTATCGGTAGAGAACAGCTCATCGCTTCCAGCTGAGAAACAGAAGCTCTCTCTTTCGTACTTGGTAATACAAACAGGTCCGATTTTTTGTACTCCGAAAAAACCTGCTCCCTTGTGAGATTGCGTAACAAAACAATATCCTCTTCCAAACCATATTCCTTTATGCTCTGCGTCAGCCTACTATAATATCTCTCCTGATCGCTATTTATGACTTCCCCTATAAATGTCAATTGCAGAGAATATTTCTTCATCAGTTCTTTTACAGCCTCCAACAGAAGAAACATCTGTTTCCTTGGTTCATATCTTCCCACACTGACTATATGAATCTGATCATTTCGAAAATGTTCTTTCTCTTCCCAGGAAGCATACGGCTCCATCACAAACGGAATATAAAACGCATCTTTTGTCTTTTCGGTACTCTGTCCCGGATTTCCCAAAACCGGCGTTATACGCCTCTCAGGGAAAAAATGCAAAAGACTCTGCCTCAGCAAGCCACTGTCTCTTCCCGGCCTGTCCCACAGAGGACTCTGGTTATATAAGACACAGGAGATCCCTTTCTTTACACATACTCGGTAAAACGGAATATTATATAGCGCTCTTTCCCTTAAAATAACAAAATCAGGCCGGAAATCCTCTACTACACTGGCTGCCTTTCCCATTGGAGGAAATCCAAGTTTCAGCTGAAACTCATACAGGTTTACTCCCTTTTTTCTTTTACAAATATCACAAAAACTCTTATATAATCCAAATATAATTTGAAATATCTTGGAATACCCCATAATAATAGGTTTTAAATGGGTATAATCTTCTCCCTGCCTGGCATAGTGACTGACAAAACATACCTTATGCCCATTTGCCAGCCAGCCTTTTATAACCGGCACCTGATTTGTATGATATCTGGGCGCTACATAGAGCACTCTATATTTATTTCCTGATTCCATTCCGATTCTCTATAAACTCCCGCCATCTTTCCGTAATCTTCGTTTCTCCAAAGGTTTCTCTGATCTTTACTGCTTCACAGCTCATCTTCTCAGATAATTGTATGTCTCCTGCAATTTTTTCCATTGCCTTTGCAAGTGCTTTTGCATCTCCCACTGGAACCAGAAAACCGTTTATTCCATCCTGAATACATAACGCCGAGCCTCCAATGGGGCAGTCCGTAGAGATACTCGGCAGTCCTAACGCCATTGCTTCCATGAGGGAATTGGAAATCCCTTCATAATCAGAGGACAGCACATACATTGCGCACGTTCTGATACGCTCCAATACGGTATCGCAAAAACCTTCCAAAAATATCATTTCATTTAATTTCAGTGTCTGAGCATATGTTTTTAATTCCTGCGCCAAACTTCCCTGACCAAAAATATGGAGGGTGTACTCAGGAAATTTTGGATGAAATTCTGCAAAGGCTTCTATCAGCAATTTATGATTTTTTTGCGGTTCCAACCTGCCTATCGCTACAATCTTCTTTTCGCGCATTCCCATAAAAGACTCTGGCAGATTTTCCCGAAGTGGATTGGGAATAACCGCACTTTTTCTTTGTATTTTTTCAGAAAAGCATCGCATTGCATCCGCTGTTTGAAATACAAAATACGTATTTCCACTCGCACCCAATTCATAAACCATATTTCTCAGCCAAACAGGACGAAAACGATGAGGGTCATTCCGCTCTGATACCGTCAATGAAATATGCAGTCCCAATGATGCCACGATAGAAAACATATTGATTCGCGTGCTGAATGCCACGATACGGCTATCCCTATGTGCCCTGAAATATTTTCTCATAGAAAACAGCCGATTACACTGTATCAAAGGATTCCCCTTAGATGGTTGTCCGATAGAAACAATCTTTATACGCTCATCCAGTTCATATAACACTGCTTCTCCCGCCACCATGAGAATCGTTACATCATCTCCCTGCAAAGTATAACGATTTGCCAGTGTAGTAATTACCCGTTCAGCGCCGCCTCCATTTATCGCTGACACAACAAAGACTATTTTCATCCTGATTCATTCCTTTATCTGGCAAGTATAACAACTCTACTGTAATACCGCAAGCTATTTCCCGCACGCCTTTAGCAACATCTCTTCATACCGTCGTATGATAAAACTCCAATCATAATCAGAAATGTCAATACAATCCTTTTTCCAGATCCACTCGTCGCTTACCAGCTTTTCTATCTTTTGGGCCAACCCTTTTGCATCGTCCATTTCAAAGAAGTATCTGTCATCCTTTACAAATTGCCGGTGAGAAGGTATGTCAGACAAAAGCGGATAGCATCCTGCAGCAATTGTCTCCAGCACCGCCATGGGACAGTTCTCAAAATGACTTGCTGTAATATATATAGACGCTTTCTTTAAAAAGAACAATTGTTCCCGTGTTGCATTATCAATCCATCCATGAAATATGACGGTATCGGGCAACTGACAATCTTTTACCAGCTTCTCTAGTTCCTCTCTATAGGGACCATCTCCTAAAATATCAACTTTCCAGTCCCCCAGATTTACTTTGGCTAACGCACTGATCACTGTTTGCATATTTTTAGATTTCTGCATTCGTCCCATCAACAAAATTCTTTTTTCTTTTACATCATTTTCTAAATATAACTTCCCATATCTATCAATATCCAGCCCATTGGGAATCAAAGTATAATCTCCTGTTCTCATTTCCCGTTTCATCAATCCCAGTAAATATTCAGACGGGGCAATTACCCCTTTTGCATTACGGACAATTTTTTTCCAAAAAGGGCGTAACAATACATGCATCACCTTCATATATTTTTTTTGATTATATCCCTCCACATCGCTTCCATGAGCCGTAATCACATAGGGAATATGAAAATGCCGATACACCCAATATGCTGCTTCTCCCGTGGGAATAATGAAATGCGTATGGCAAACATCATATTGATGAGTCAGCATATGTTTTCTCATAAATTGTCTTACTGCTAAAAGATAAGTATACTGTTCCCACGGCATACAGGCGCTTTTATGACTGCGCCAACACTTTACCCGATATACCTTTACGCCTCCCAGCTCTTCATATTTCGGCAGTCCTTTATACCCCATTGTTACTACCGTTACTTTATGGCCAAGCCCGGCCAGCTGAATTGAAATATCTCTGGACACCGGAGAGGCGCCCCCACCTAATGGCGGAAACTCATAGTTTAATACCAAAATATTCATAGTTATCCTTTTTCTTTTTTATTTAACATTCTGATTGGCTTTCTTTTCCCCATTGTAGCATCCCATGCACTGACCAAGAAACAATAATTATCGTTATGATTGAAACCAGGCTGTACACGAAATCATTGCTTCCTTCCATCTTTTGTTTCCAAAATTGCATGATACCGGCATGAGCAATAAAAATTTCATAAGATATTTCCCCCAGAAAATAAGTCACTGGATTTCTGATTCGAAGTACTGTCAATAACATTACAATCAAATTGCAAAATAATAATGTACTGACACAAATCAATACCGTATTTCCGAATATGGACTCTTCCAATTTTATAAATAAAATCAGACTCAATAAAAACAGAACGCTGCTGAAAATCAACTTTATCCAAAACTTTCGTCTCATCCAGGCGTTTACCAACTCCCGTCTCTGTGAGTAAAGAATCCCCATCAAAAAACAGAGAATACTTCCATACCACCTAGAACCAATCTGCAAATAGCTTCCTACCCCGATAAATAACACCATTCCAAATGCAAGTATACAATTTGCTATGGTTCTCTTTTGGTTTCTATATAATAGAAAAAAAAGAAAATACAGCACCAATAGTTCCCATATAAACCAATTTGTGTAAGAAATGATTTGGCTGCCTAATATTTCCTTTACGACACTTCTTACAGATATTTTGTATCCATCCGCTCGAAAAATACATATCTGAATAATATATAAGATATAAATTGGCAATACAATTCTGCCAAAATGCTTCTTTAAAAATCCTCTAAAATAATCTTTTTTTCGTACACTACTTTCACATAGTCCCCAGCCAGACAAAAATAAAAACATGCCTACTACTAACACGCCAATACGGTTGTTGACAGCGATCAGTCCCGGATTGGAAACTCTGCCATAAAAATGCCCTAACACAATTTCCATTGCCAGAATGCCACGAACAGATATCATATTTTTATAGACCAATCCATCCGTAACATTTCCTATCTTTTCCTGATCTGCTTTTCTCATCCCTATAATGATACTAAACAGCCACAGTATTACCCACAGATTCATTTCATTTTATCCTCTCTTTCAGAATCTGCATCCTTTATAACTTCTCATATATTTCCAAAATCTTTTTTATGTTTTGTCCCATGTCAAAGTTCTTTTTTGTTGTTTGAAATGCTTTTCTTCCTATCCCATCACATATCTCGGCATTACCTAAAAGCTCTATTAATTTCCATTCTAACAAGTCCACATTCCCCGCCTCGCACAGCAGTCCGTTCTCCCCATCCGTAATGATATGAGGAATCCCTCCCACATAAGTAGACACCACCGCCATCCCATAGGCCATCGCCTCCAGGACGGACATGGGCATTCCTTCATGATACGTAGGAAGCACATAAATACTGCACTCCTTCAGATACTTCTCCTTTTCCGTATCCCGCACCCAGCCCAAAAAAGTTACTTTATCAGCAATCCCTTTTTCCCGGCAGAGCGCCTCTGCCTGCTCTCTCTCCCCGTCTCCGCCAAAATACATATGGGCGTCCGGGAATTTCTGAAAGATATCGGAAAGCGCCTCAATCAAGTCATATGTGCCTTTGCGCTGCCCCAGTCTGCCAAGAAAAAGCATCTTTTGGTTGGAATAATCTTTCTCATAAGGCTCCGGTATCTTGACAGCATTATAAATAACCTGAATCTTTTCCTCTTTACAAATATATTGTGCCAGAAACTCTTTCCAATCCTCTGATAAAGCTATCACTTTATCCGCCATAGCAAAGATATCTCTGACTTCTTTTTTCTGTTTTTCATCACACCGCTCTTTATAAAATGTATCAAAGGTACTGCCATGCATATGAATAATGATTTTCTTTTTCTCTTTATAAGCCTTTCGGATAAAAACCGCCTTTCGATAAAAACTATTGTCGGAAGACATATGCACATGCAGGATATCTGTCTCCTTTACCAACTTTTCAAACCGTACTCTTGCTCTCGCAGCTACCAAAAGTTTCTTCAGTTTAGAACCATCCTCCATCGTAGGCAAGTAAGTCAGCTCGCACAGCTTATCCAGTCCCGCATCATAATAGCTATTTACCACACTAGACACCCCGCCCCGCACATCCCGGCCAGCTCCTATCATCAGCACCTTCACATCTACGTCTCCCACTCTATCTTGGTCATCAAAGTAACATCCTTCTTAGCTTTACCACTTACCTGTATCTTCTCTACCCTTTTTCTGACTCCATACTCTCTCGAAATCCATCCATCTATTATGGCAATTTTCAATGATTCTCCCGTTATCTGTATCCCTACTTTATTTCCTCTCTCTGTTACAATCTCATAATTCCCGATCGCTCTCTCAGCCGCCCTACACCCATATCCCAGTAGGAAATGTGATTGAAATTCTATTTCTTCTTTTCCGCTGCTCAGCGTATCATATATTTTCAGACACCTTTTCCCGTCAAATTCGAATCTGCGTCTGTGCATTACCGGCGCATAACCATCGTGTTCTGCTTCCACATAATTTTCATACGATTGTTCCGCCAGATTATGCCTCAGTAGCTTTACCTGCGCCCGTTTTCCCCACAGGAATGCCCCTAGCATTTCAGACTGATCTTGCCCGTTCACGGTAACGGTATTATGGTTCTCCGTCCTTCGGAAAGCATTTCTATTTTCCAAATCAATGTGATAAATATAAGTGCCCGGATCCGCAAATACCTCCTCACCATCCAGATACATTTGAAAAGAAAGGGCGTCTGCATGACCATGAGCGGCGATACTGCCAAAGCCAAGGGGTCCATGATCGATACCGATCAAAGCCCTGCCGTCGCCGCTTCGCAAAATACTGACGCCGCCTTCAGGATAGCAGATACTTTTCCGATTGTAATAATATGGTTTTTCAGAAATCTTCTCTATCTGTTCCAAAGAAATAAGGCAGGAAAGGATCTGATCTGAAATTGACTCTACATATCGCTCCGGTAAAATCAGGCTCATCAATTGTAATACATACTGATAATAATTTCTTGTACTGTGGTTCAGTCCACTGCAATTCTCTCTGCCATCCTTTAGAGCTTCGTCTCTCTCTTCTCCTCCTATCTTATCAACAGTCTGGATTCCTTCCAAATCTAGTATTTTCCCTTCGTCATCGTCTCCAAATGCAACAGTCTCTCCATAATTTCCCTGGCAATCTGCCAGATACCGACTCATTGTAGTCAATATATTCCGCCAGTTTTGCGGGACACGTATGTCATTTTTCTGCATTGCGAGTATCAGCAGCCCCACTGCCTCCATAAAAAAAGACTGATAGTGCAGGGATACTTCTTTATTCACGCCGTCCTGATAGTTCTGTCTCGGTATCTCTATCCTCAAGATATCACTGGCAGTCTCCAGCCATTCCCAGCAGTCCATGACAATGCCTGCCAGCCCCATCGCCGCCGCTTCTACAATCACATGATTGTTAGCGGAAGAATATCTGGAATAATGGCGGGAAATATAACAGGTCATATTGATAATCCCGACACGGAGCTGATCGCATAGTGTGGAAATTACCCGTGCTCTTTGTAATGGTGCGCCCGGCTCACCGGCACGTCCCATGCCATTATCTCTGCCAGCCTCTTTTTCAGCATTCTGCTCCGCCACCATCAAAAAGCCCAACGTATATATCCAGTTGATATCCCGAATTGCCACTTCCATGACACTTGTCCAGGATATACCGTATAAAAATGGATTCTTTTCATTCCAATCCATGAACAATTCCGACAGTTCTGCTACATACTTTGTATCTCCTGTCCTGTAATAGTTGCAGGCAAGCAAAGCAAACTGAAAGTGCCTGTTTAATTCCCAGTTTGTCCTGGCATCTCCGATATCATCCCTCTGTTTGTAATCCAAATCATAAGAAAATATAAGCGGCCATTTCCGCTGCGTCTGAAAACCTGCATGCCAGTCCTTTTTATAATCTTCATAGTGGTAACCGCCCAGAAGAGAAATCGCGTCAGACAGCATTATTTTATCCTGACGAAAATTATCTGTATGTGTCTTGCTGCCCGTATTCGCATTATTTTGCGTTCTGTTTTTGTCACATCCGTTTTCGCACCGGATTTTGGCAATCGGAAGCTTCTCTCCATGAAAAGCAAGGTCTCCCTTACCTCTATGGAAGACCTTCTCTGTCACCTTTACCTGTCGCTTTCCAAATGTTTTCCGTTCTGCCCTTTCAACCTGTTTCTGTTCCAGGCGCCATCGGATCTCCGGGATACTCATGGCTCGCAAACGGTTGAAATACCATCTGAAATCTTTCATTGCTCAGAACTCCGTTCCCGCCATATCTTTCTCTATTTTCTCATTTTGTTTCACATTTATATTGATATCGCCCCAGGATATCCCTTCATAGTTTCCGGCATAATCCACTTCTTTCCATGCCCGCACCAGATCTACGATAATCTTTCCTGGATATTTTTTCAGCAGACCATCAAATTCTGCTTCTTTATTTGTCACTACAAGTACATCTGACTCTGTAACTACCCTGTCCAGATCGTCATATATAAAATGTTGTAAATGGGGAATCTTCGCCATGATAAAATCTTTGTTCGTTCCCGTGATCTCTGACAGCTTTACATTTTTATCGTAGATACGCAGTTCAAATCCTTTACCAAGGAGCGCTTCCACCACATCCACGATAGGGCTGCACCGCAAGTCATCAGTACCAGCTTTGAAACTCAGTCCGAGAACGCCGACTTTTCGTTTTCCTTTCTCCACAATAATATTGACTGCATTCTTTTTCTGGATTTCATTACTCTCTTCAATCGCATTAATAACTGGCACATCGATATAGAAGTCCCTCGCCAATGTCCGCAATGCTTTGGAATCTTTGGGCAGACAGGAACCGCCATAGGCAAAGCCCGGTTTGAAATAATAGGGCGAAATATTGAGCTGTCTGTCCTTGCAGAAAATTTCCATGACTTTATGACTGTCCACATCCAACGCCTTGCAGATGTTTCCCACTTCATTTCCAAATACAATCTTCAGTGCATGAAATGTATTGTTGATATATTTCATCATTTCCGCCACCTTGATATCTGTGGCAATAAATTCCCCGGGAATATCCCGATAAAGAGCCCGCATCTTGTCCACTGCTATTTCATTGTCCGCTCCTACAAGCGTCAGAGGCGGATTCAGATAGTCATGCACGGCCGTTCCTTCCCTGAGAAATTCAGGATTGGATACTACTGTAAAATCCTGGTTCCGCTTCTTCCCGGAAGCCTCTTCGATAATCTCTCCGATTTTCCCGTTCGTTCCCGGAAGGACTGTACTGCGAATCGCCACAATATGAAAATCGTCCTTATCCTTCATCGCCACACCGATCTGTCCGGCCACTTTATAGATATATTCCAGATTCAGATGTCCCTCTTTGCTGCTTGGCGTCCCTACTGCGATAAAAGAAATCTCTGAATTATTTACGGCATATGTGGCGTCCATTGTGGCCTCCAGCCTGCCCTCTGCATGGGCATATTTCACCAGTTCATCAATGTCTTTCTCGATGATGGTAGGACGTCCCTGATTGATCAACTCCACTTTATGAGACGACACATCCACACCAATGACATGATGTCCTAATTTCGCACAACAGGCCGCGCCCACACACCCCACATATCCCATACCAAATATACTGATTCTCACTTGATTTCTCCTCTTGTTTCTCACAGACAATCAGCCTGCAAAATTTATATTTCCCGGAAAACTTCCCCAAAACACTTTTTCCGGACGAATAGACACTTTAAATCTTCACTTCCCCATCTTCGTAAAAAACGCCTCATACCCTTCCAGCAGCACCTTACTCGTATGCTCCCAGGAAAGCTCCTCTACAATCCGCTTTCTTCCAAAGACGGACATTTTCTTTCTTTTTTCCTCATCGTCCAGTAAGGATACAATCTTTTTCGCCATATCCACAGAATCATTAGGTCTGGCATAGAGAGACGCCTCCTTTGCAGAATATCTGCCTTCCGTCAGATCAAACTGTACAATGGGCTTACCCAGAGCCATATATTCCAGCACTTTATTCATAGTAGACTTATCATTCATGGCGTTGTATTCATCGGGATTCACACAGATATCCGCCGTGTTCAGATAGTCCAGCATCACATCATCCGGCGCCCGGCCTGTAAATGTGACAATATCATCCAAACCCATTTGCACAGAAAGCGACTTCATTTCCTCCAGTGAAGTACCACCGCCTACGATGCCATAATAGATATCATCCCTTTTTAAATTTTCTTTAATATACCGGGCAGCCTCCAGCAAATAGGGAATCCCTTCTTGTTTGCCAATCACCCCCAGATACCCTACCATATATTTCCGTCCGCCTTTCAGTTCCGGCTTCGGCGGCTGTATCCTGAGCCGCTCCAGCTTGGGCCCACTCCGCAATACATATACTTTCTCAGGGTCCATCTTCCCCCGTTTGATAGCGATCTTTTTATAAGATTCATTTGTCACAAAGGCAAAAGCGGCATGTTTATAAGTCTGTCTCTCCAGCCATGTCTGACTTTTGTACAGAAGGCCTCTCTTACCGAATTTTGCCTCAAACAGCTCCGGGCAAATATCATGGTGATCAAACACATACTTCACTCCGTATTTGCGGAAAAACCGGGCTATCATATAGATATCATCCGGCGGATTGCATCCATGAATTACATCAAAGCCGATTTTTTCATAGACACGTTTGGCAAGCCTCAGTTCTTCCCGCAGGGCTGTCCCATATTCTTTCACATATCCAAGGAAACCGCTTCCTTCTTCCGGCAGATCATGTCTGTAAATATGCACCCCTGACAGTCTCTCATATTTTTTTTCATATCCCTTCCCTTTTGGGCAGATGACGGAAACGGTATACCCATTCTCTACCAGAGTAGTTGCTTCCTGCCACACCCGCGTATCAAAGGGAACCGGCAGGTTTTCCACGATAATCAAAATCTTTCTCTTCATCTTTTTATTCATTTTCTATTTCGCTCCTTTTCCAAACAGCACCACAAGCACTGTCTGAAACAGTATTTTAATATCCAGGCTCAAAGACCAGTGATCGATATAGTGAAGATCATATTTTACCACATCGTCAAAATCTTCCACATTACTTCTGCCACTGACCTGCCAGAGCCCGGTAAGTCCCGGTGTCATGCAGAGTCTTCTTCTATAGTATGGGGTATATTTTTCAAATTCATCCTCTGTGGGAGGTCTTGTTCCCACAAGACTCATATCTCCTTTTAACACATTGAAAAACTGAGGCAGCTCATCAATACTTGTTTTTCGCAGGAATTTCCCCACCTTTGTAATTCGGGGATCGTCTTCTATCTTAAACATCAGGCCCTGCATTTCATTTTGAGCCGATAGCTCTTTTTTTCGTTCCTCTGCATCTGTATACATGGACCGAAATTTATAGATTTTGAAACGGCGCCCATTTTTCCCAATTCGTATCTGGGAAAAAACCACTGGACCTTTGGAATCCAGCTTGATCATAAGCGCCACAAATGGATAAAAAATGCCGGTAATCAAAAGCCCTGCCAGGCTTCCTATGATATCGATCAGCCGTTTTATCATCCCCCGCCTGTTATCAATCTGCTGGATCGCATAAGTCACTACTGTGAATTCTCCGAACTTTCCTACGTTTCGTACCTTCGCATCCAGCCCTGCCACATCAATATTATAATGGCAGCTCACTCCCATGGCTTCCAGACTCTCCAGCAGCTCTTTCAAAGCCGTCTTTCCCACTTCTGGCAAGTGGATAAACACCTCGTCCATGGGCATATTTTTCAATACATCGATAACATTCTCCCCGTTTGCTATAATATCAATTCCGTCGACTTTCTGCCCTGTCATATCTCTGTCCCAGATAACCGCAGCAGATATCTCGCAATCATATTCCGTCCCCGATACAAGCACCGGTATCAGCCTGTCCGCGCTGTAGGAGTCAGTGATTACCATCACTTTTGTATGTCCTTTATCCGCCCGGTAACTTGCACGCAATATTTTTTTTAAAAGAGCGTGTCCAACAAATAAGACCAGCCCATAGATTATCATATAGTAAGCAAACAGAAGTCTTGAGAAATTTTCCGCTTCTTTAAAAAAGAAAAGGCTGCATACAAGGAACACAAACAGACATGCCATCTGTTTTATAACCGACTTCACTTCCACGAAGTAGCCCCTGCGCAGAAAATTCCTCCCACTGCCCACCAATGTATTATATAAAACAGTGAACAGAAGTATCCAAACACACACCAGTACATAGGTATCCCTGTGATGTTCCTCTCCCAGCATACCATAGCGGAATAAGAGTGCAAAAACGTACGACAGAATGACACAGATGCAATCTGTCAGCAGGACACTATAAATTTCTATGATATTATTTTTACGATCTGCATGCATGCATTTTCCCCAGCAATATTGTCTATCCTATATTGGTGTACGTAATTAGTAGAATTATACTATATCTTAAAAAAATTGACAACTTTTACCGGAAAGTGGTTTTTTCACAAAGAATACGATATAATATGCACAGATACCCGCCCGCATGGGCATCCCACATGTGCCAAGCACATGATAGTAAGTGAGATTCTTCCTGAAAAATCTGTATAAAGGATTTCTCAGACAAAACGCCAAAGGAGCCACCCATGTATCCCGAAACCTTTTTTTTATCCTTGAAACATAAAATGAAAAAGAACTGGGCATTTGCCTTCTGCAGCGCTTTCTGCATCGGTCTGCTCATCCATCTCTTTCGCCTGACAAATCATCTGCTCACCTGGGATTCTGTTTATAATTTCTATGACAGCCAAAACAAAATTGAACTCGGGCGGTGTTTTCTTACCCTTTCCTGCAGCATTGGCTCATACTATGATCTGCAATGGATTACCGGGCTTTTGTCTTTGTGTTATTTAGCCCTTACCTGCGTCTGTCTGTCCGAAATCTTTTCTTTGCAAAAAAGGACAAGTATTTTTTTCATATGTGCATTGACTGTTTCTTTCCCCACAGTGGCCAGCACCTTTGCTTATATGTATACGGCGGACGGCTATTTTCTGGCACAGCTCTGTGCTGCTCTGGCTGTACTTGTTACGATAAAATACAAAAAGGGATTCCTGGTCGGCATCGCATTTCTTGCCTTTTCTTATGGCTCATACCAGGCTTATGTTTCCTATACGGTCATGCTGATTCTTACCTGGACGATTATGCAGGTTCTTTTTGGCGATAGAAGCATCCGGGAACTGCTCTCTTACTGGCTTCGTTTTTTCCTTATGGGAGGACTGGGAACATTGCTTTATTTTATCTGCAATAAAACTCTGACCTGGCTCCAAAATACAACAACCAGCGAATATAACGGTATCTCCACGATATCCTTTCCTGACGCTCAGGCTTTTCTAACAGCCGTCAAAAACTGTATTATCGATTTTGCCTATTTCTTTTTTGGCCCTCTGGGACAGATCAATCTTTATAAAATATTGAATATCTGCCTGTTTTTTCTCCTTTTCTTCCTGCTGGTATGGCAAATATGGAAAAACAGGCTGTATCAAAAGCCTGTTTCTTTTCTGATGCTCCTGTTTAGTTTTGTCTGCATACCTTTTGCCTGCTCCATGATCTATTTTTTGTCCCCGGATGTCCGGTACTATATGCTTATGTATGCAGGATTTTGCCTGATCTATATGCTGCCAGTCCTTTTCTACGATAATATGTACAAAACGGTTCCCTCCCTGCCACAACAAAGCAAAACCGATGGCGCAGGCGCACTTTATCAGCCGACTGCCCCTGACAGAAAAAGCTGCCTTTTCTCCTGGTGCTGTATTTCTGTCACTGCACTGATAGTTTTCAACTTTGCCCTCATCGACAATATCAGCTATCTCTATATGGTATCCAGTAATGAAAAGACATTTCAGCTCGTCTCCCGAATGACTGACCGGATTGAGCAACTGGAGAATTTTCCGTCTGCGCAGAAATTGTGTGTGATCGGTCATTTTGATGATTATGACACCATCGCTCTGAATCTCCCTCCTGCCATGGCAGGAATACGGGACAGCTACCTGATCTCCGAATCGGCGCATTTCACCGCTATGATGGATACGTATTTCGGGCTGAGACTGGAGCCATGTACAAAAGAAGAGAAAAAAGTCATTGCAGATTCTGATGAATTTAAAAAGATGGCTGACTGGCCATCCACGTCCAGCGTTATGCAGATAAATGACATAATTGTCATTAGAGTAGGCGACTAAAAATTACTTTTGGACTTATTCTTCTTTCGCACATATTTCTAATTCTGTCCAATTCTCTAGAAATCCCATATACTTATATAATTTTGACATATTGGGGATTCAGGATTCACTGCGTTATAATGATATTCCGCCGCATTTAAATTATATTGCTGTTTACATGTCATGAATGGTTTTACTTTCGTTCTCTTCTCTTCCATTTGGCATCTCCCATTGCCATACATAGCAAAAGGAGTCCCGCAGTAGCCCCTTCCAGGTCGCAGTCCTCACAGGTTTCTGCAACACGATCACTGATAAAGTCACTATACAAAAAAATGACAATAATGTCCATCATTTTGCTGACAATCAGCTCATTATATTATATACTTTCAGCAAATAGCTGTCCCATATACATTCGGCACATTTAACACTATATTTTTTGATAGGATTATAACTGAGAGAAATATATTAATTTGATGATTCTGTCAGATTATGTAGAATTTCTGTATTACCGCCTCCAGACCAAGTACGGAAAGACCAACTATTAAAAGTCAAGTAGATAATTGAAAAAACAAAAGAAATTATCATAGGAAAAAAGAGTACAACAACAGGACCTGCTGTCAGGCAGGCTGGAAAGGGAAAAGGATTTAAGCCTTTGGAACATAAGGCTGATTATTTTTCACCACAGCATAAATAATGTTGCACATTTTTCTTGCCACAGCACCGATGCAGGTTAAATGATGCTTGCCTTC